>CAWFAJ010000001.1:0-263452 GCA_963813785.1 uncultured delta proteobacterium
GACCGGCTCCTGACGCGCGATAGGGGTTTTTACCGTCGATATTTTGCCGGCCTGCGGGTAATCAATCCCGCCGCTGGGCCGTAGCCGGCGGGCAACAGCTCTCTTGCGCTTGCTGTCTTCTCGTATAGACGATAATATCTTTACGGCTACACAGGAGCAGTGCAGTGCCACTTAACATCCGCAACGAAGCAGTCAATCAGCTCGCAATGAAACTGGCCGTGCGCAAGCACCTGAATAAGACCGAGGCGGTGAAGATGGCGCTGGAGAATGAACTGCGGCGCATCGAGGAGGCGCTGCCTCTGCGCGAAAGGCTTCGCCCGCTGCAGCAAAGAGTGCTGGCCAGGCCGGCCACCGGACTCGAGGCGGACAAGGCTTTCTACGACGAGCTGAGCGGGAACACCTGATGTTCGTCGATGCCTCTGCCATCGTAGCTATTCTCACTCGTGAGCCGGATGCCGACGCACTGGCCGATCTGTTGGACGCGGCGCGCGCACCCATCACTTCGCCGATCGCTCTCTTCGAGGCCGCGCTGGGCATCTGCCGCAAGCGGCACGCCAGCGTCGAGGAGGCCGAAGATGATGTTCGCGAATTTCTGGAAGTGGCCGGAGTCGAGCTCGTTCCGATCACTGCCAAGGAAGCAGAGACCGCGCTCTCCGCGTTTTCGCGCTATGGCAAAGGACGCGGCCATCCCGCGCAGCTCAACCTCGGTGATTGCTTCGCTTACGCCGTGGCCAGGAACCACCGAATGGCGCTCTTGTTCAAGGGCGACGATTTCGACAAGACCGACATCCGCTCCGCGAGCCACTCCCGCTGAACGGACGAAGTGAGGAGCGGCGAGCGTCATTACCGCACCTTAGCTCTTCCCGCGATGCAGCGCCGGCCAGTACCGGCCAGCGCCTGCCCCCGGTGACAGGCCGCCAAATTGACATTGTATCGGTTTGTATCGAAAGAACCCAAGTGTGCCTTTTCGCTCCATCCGCTCTGGACTTGCCGATTGAATTGCGCGATGAAGCATCTACGGAGTCTGCGCGAAGTCGGAACCGCGCACGCGTGGCACGTTCGATGCTCTGCTATCGAAAGTCAAAACCGATCAATTAAGCGCCGGCGACTCTCTCGAGCCGCTTAGCGAGGAGAAAACAGGCCGATGGATACTTACCGTGAACTCTCTATCGGGGTCCCGAAAGAGTACGAGTCGATCCGCGCGACCGCTCATCGCTTCGCCAAAGAAGTGATGCGTCCGGCCGCGATCGAACTCGATCGGATGGCCGATCCCAATGATGTCATCGCGCCGAATTCCCCGATGAGACAGGTTCTGAAGAAGGCTTACGGCCTTGGCTATCATGTGGCGGGAATCCCGGTTGCGCTGGGTGGGCTGGGACTCGATCCGCTCGCCAGTCACATCCTCCATGAGGAGCTGGCGTGGGGTTCGGTTGACCTGTCGATCGCAATCGGGGTCGCGGGGTTTCCGGCGATGATCGCCGCCTCCAGCGGCAACCCCGATCTGTACCAAACCTTCATGAAGCCGTTCATCGAGGACCGCGAAGCCAAGTTCATAGGATGCTGGGCGATCACCGAGCCCAGCCATGGATCCGATCAGTTGATGGTAGGCACGCCCGAGTTTCACGATCCGAAGGTGAAGGGCGAAGTCGTCGCGCGTGCCGAAGGCGACTCCTACGTCATCAGCGGCCAGAAGGCGGCATGGGTTTCCAACGGCACCATCGCGACTCACGCGGCGCTCTATCTGAGGATCGATTCCGATTCGTCTCATGCAGCAACCGGAATGTCCGGCGGCGGCGTCGCAGTGGTTCCACTGAATCTGCCGGGAGTGTCCAAGGGCAAGCCGCTCAACAAAATGGGGCAGCGCGCGCTCAACCAGGGCGAGATCTTTTTCGAGAACGTGCGCATCCCGCGCCATTACATGGTGGTGAAATCCGATACCTATGAGCAACAGGCGATGGCGACGCTGACCATGGCCAACGGCGGCATGTCCACCGCATTTACCGGGCTCGCCCGCGCCGCATATGAGGTTGCACTGGACTATTCGAAGGAGCGCATCCAGGGCGGGCGTCCCATCTGCGAGCATCAGCTGGTGCAGAAGCGCCTGTTCGAAATGTTCACCAAGGTCGAAGCATGCCGCGCCCTGTCGCGTGCGGTCACCATTTACAACAGTTCGTCGGGGATGCCTTCGCTCCAACATGCCATCGCCGCGAAGACCTTCTGCACGCAGGCCTCATTCGAGGTTGCCAGCGACGCCTTGCAGATCTTCGGCGGCAATGGGCTGAGCAGGGAATACCCGATCGAGAAGTTGTTCCGCGACGCGCGCGCCTCGCTGATCGAGGACGGCACCAACGAGGTCCTGAGCCTGGCTGGCGCGCGACACATCCTGGCCGAGGCCGACGGCCACCCGCACGCGTAGCCGCTACGCTCGCATTCAGCCGGTCGCGATGGAGGTCGCAGATGGCGCGTGTACAGGGAGCGATTGAGCAGCTGATCAGGATGCGCGTGAAGCAGCATCCGCACGAAACCTGGCTCAAGTTCAAAGACCAGGAATTTTCGTGGGAGCAGGTGTTGAGTAATATTCATCGCGCCGCCAACGGCTTGCTTGCTCTGGGCATCGCGCCCGGCGACCGCGTGGCGATCATGATGGGGAATCGCCCCGAATTTTTGTGGATACACTTCGCGATCGGTTTCATCGGCGCGGTCAGCGTGCCCGTCAACACCTCGCAGCGCGGCGTGACATTGCATCACGTGCTCGCGGACTCTGACTCCGCGGCGGTGATCTTCGAAGAGCTGCTGCGCGATTCGGTGATGGCGGTAAAGGACTCGCTCCCAAGCCTCAAAGCTACCGTGGTAGCCGACGGCAAGCCGGGCAACGGCGTCGATTCGACTCTCGATGCCCTCATGGCGCATCCCGATCGCGAGCCCGACGTCGATGTCGGCTCAGGCGCCGGTGGCGCAAGCATGATGTACACCTCGGGCACCACCGGGCCTCCCAAAGGCGTCATCGCCAGCGGCGGGGATAGCACTGCGCTCGCGGCGGTGCTGGGCGCCATCAAGCTGCGTCCCGGCGAGACCATCTACACGGCGCTGCCGCTGTTTCACGGCAACGCGCTGATGATCTCGGGATTCGGCTCGATGCTTCTCGATGCCAAATTCGCGATCGCCGAGCGCTTCAGCGCGTCGCGATTCTGGGACGAATGCCGCAAGTACCACGCCGTCGAGTTCAACACCCTGGGCGGCATGATTCCGATTCTGCTCAAGCAGCCGCCGCGTCCTGACGATCGCAAGCACGAAGTGCGTGTGGTGCTCTCGGCAGCATGTCCGCCATCAGTGTGGAAGGAATTCGAGGATCGTTTCGGCGTCAAAATTATCGAAGTTTACGGAATGGTCGATTCGCCCGGTTTCCTTATGAACGACGTTGACCGCGTCGGCTCGATGGGTAAGCCGGTCGGCGAGGTGGAGTTCCGTGTGGTCGACGACAACGACAATCCGCTCCCGGCGGGCAAGATCGGCGAACTCGTCTTCCGTCATCCCAAGGGCCAGCTCAGTCATTATCACAAGCTTCCCGATGCGACCGCGGAGGCATACCGCAACGGATGGTTTCATTCGGGCGATCTCGCCCGGACCGACGACGACGGCTTCTACTATTTCTGCGGACGCAAAAAGGCGTCGATCCGGCGCCGCGGCGAGAACATTTCCGCCTGGGAGATCGAGACCGTCGTCAACCAGCATCCCGCTGTGTTGGAGTCGGCGGCCTATGCGGTGCCGTCGGAACTCGGCGAGGATGAGGTCAAGATCGCGGTCGTGCTGGCGCCCGGCGCGAAACTTCGCCCCGAAGATCTCATCGAGTTTTGCCGCGACCGGATGGCCTACTACGCGGTGCCGCGGTTCATCGAATTCATCGACGAGCTGCCCAAGACCGGCACTCAGCGCATCCAGTATGCAGCCCTGAAGGCGCGGGGCGTCGCTGGCGCGTGGGATCGCGAGCAGGCAGGCATCAAAGTCGAACGAACACGCACGCCGGCATGAACCAGCCGCCATCGAGGCGGCGCAATGATGGTACAACTTCCGCGACCCGAGGAGGGACAATGGAATATCAGGAATTAATCGGCACCCGACGTTCGATTCGCTTTTTCGATCCCAAGCGGCCCGTCGAACAGGAAAAGATTCAGAAGATTCTGGAGGCTTGCCTGATCGCTTCATGCGCGGTCAACGCGCACTGGCTTCGCGCAATCGTCGTCAAGCGCGACGACATACCCAAGGCCGAACTCGAGAAGCTCAAGAACCCCGTGCAGGCCATCGTTATCGAACTCGCCCCGGTGCATATCTACTTCTATGCCGATCTCGGCGTCGTGAATCGGGTCAAGGGCGCCCGTCTCAAAGAGTTAGTCAATGCTAATGTCATCGCTTCGACCCACGGCTGGAGTCTCAAGTTCGTCGATGACGTCGTGTATCCGATGATCCTGAAGCCGATGACCGAATCGCCTCACTACCCGACCATGGCCGCTTTCGATTGCGGCATCGCCGCGTGCCAGGGCCTGCTGATGGCGTATGAACAAGGGCTCGGCGCGTGTCTCACCGCGTTTGCCGCACCCATCATCGGCGCGATTACCAAGCCACCCGCCGATTGGTTCCCGCTCTACCAGCTCAACATCGGCTATTCGCTGGAGTCTCGCGAAGCGGGCGGGCAGCGGCCACGGCCTCCGTTCGAGGAGCAGTACTTCCTCGGCAAGTACGGAAATCCGTTCCCGCGCGATCCTAAAGTCGTCGAGGAATTGAAGAAATCCAAGATGCTGCAAGCGCCGGCGCCGCTTCCGGGCCGCAAGGAGGAACTCCGTCGCCTTGCGAAGCAGTTGAATCTGCCGGAGTGATCGCGGGTTTGTGAGCGCCGTCTAGCGCGTGTCGGCAGTGGTTGCAGAGGCCGGTTCGTCGGCAAGCACGACGATTTTACCGATCATTCCGTTGATTACATGGAATCGGCAGATGTATGCGTACGCGCCGGGCGCGGTGAAGGTGTAACTGTAGGTTTCATTAGGCGCCATGATTCCCGACGGCGAAGATGCCGTGCCCTCCGGAAGAGCCTCGCCAACGAACTCGACGCTGTGGGTGATGCCTCCGGTGTTTCTCCATTCCACGGTGTCTCCCGCCTTTATTGTCACCGTGCTCGGCATGAACTCGGCCGGCGCGTCGCTGATGACGACCAGTGCGGCAGGCTCCTGGCGGCCACGTGGTCCTGATTTGACCGGGCTGCTGCCGGTGTGGCACCCGATGCCGGCCATGGCGGTCGCCGCCGCCACCGCGGCCAGAACTCGATGCATATTAGGAGTTATCCCAATCATCGTCCCCCCTCACTGATAGACTTCAGAGGTTAGACTTCAGCATCTCGCCGCCTGAAGTCCACGCAGTAGAGGATAATTTTCTTTCAGGCTTCCGGCAAACCGGACTAACCTAAAATCTGTGCGCGGCGGCCACAGTCCACTAGAAGTGGAACTGGGTTTGCGTGCGCTTGGGGAGCTGTTCGATCATCCCGAGCTTGCGCGCGAGTTCGTCCACGGTGGCCCGCGGAGCGAACGGCAGTCCCGGCTCGAGCCGTTCAGCCTCGCCCAGTTCGCGCCGGGCCTCGCCGATGCGGTCCGTCTGCGCGAGAAGTTGCGCATACGCCAGATGCGCCTTGGGACACTGCGGATGTATGCGTATCCGCTCGCACACGGCGCGCTCCGGCCCCGACAATCCGCCGCTGTGAGAAGCGCGATCAGCCGGGCGGTCCGAAAATGCGCGGGTGGCCGCGAATACCAGGGACAGCATCAGCGCCGACGCCAGCGCGATTGTCGCGCGCGTCAGCCATTTATCTAAACCGCGAATGAGTAGCCTCCGTTGACGGGAATCGTCTGCCCGGTCATCCAGCTCGACGCATCGGAGGCGAGGAACAGCACCATGTTGGCCGCGTCTTCCGGCTCGCCCAGCCGCCGAATCGGGTAATGCCGCAGCACCTTTTTCGTGTACTCTTCCACCTCCAGCATGCGCGCGGTCGTCGGCGTGCGGGTGGTGCCGAGCGCCACGCAGTTCGCGGTGATTGAATAGCGGCCCACGTCCTTGGCGATCGCGCGGATGAAACCTGCCGCCCCTGCCTTGGCGCCGGAATATATTTCGAGATTGGGCTCGCCGACCCGGCCCGCGTCGGAAATCACGGTGACGATCCGTCCGTACGCGCGCTCGATCATCCCCGGCAGCGCCGCGCGGGTGCAGTTGAGCACGCCGAAGAAATTGGTCTGCAGGGCAGGCTGCCATTCGCTGGGCGACTGCTCCCAGAACGGCTTGCGGGAAATGTTGCGCGGATCGGGTCCGAAATTCCCGGCGTTGTTCACCAGGATATCCACCCGTCCCAACACGCGCACCGCATTCTCGAACGCGCCCATCACACCAGCGAAATCGGTCACATCGCAGCTCGCGGCCAGCCCCTTGCACCCGAGCTTTTCCACTTCCGCGGCGACCGCCTTCGCGCGTTCCTCGTAATAGTCATTGACCACTACGCCGCCCGCGCCGTTGGCCGCCAGATGCAGCGCGATTTGCCTGCCGACGCCCTGTCCCGCGCCGGTCACGAGACCGATGCGCCCTTTCAGATCGAGTATTCCGCCCGCCATGATCTGCTCCTTCATCGAATCGCCGATCTTCCGGTCAGCGCGCGCGCGATGATCAGCTTTTGAATCTGCGTTGTTCCGTCCGGCATCGTCAGCATCCGTGCGTCGCGCAGGCATCGCTCGACCCGGTTTTCGATGGCCAGTCCGTTCGCACCCATGCACTGGATGGCGGTCGATGCGACTTTGACCGCCGCTTCTGTCGCATACCATTTCGCCATCGAGGCTTCCACGTCCGCGCGTCCGCGCCTGAGCGCAAGATAGGCGCGATGGCATAGCAGGCGCGCCGCGTCGATCTCGGTCGCCATCTCGGCAACCATCGCGGCGACCAGCTGATGGCGAATGATTTCCTTGCCGAACTGCTTGCGTATCTGCACGTACCCAAGCGCGATCTCGTAGGCACGCCGCGCGATCCCGACCGCCATCATCCCGGTGCCCGCGCGCGCATGCGAAAACAGCGCCAGCGTGCGCTGGAACGCGTGCTGCGCCGACACCCGTTCGCTGCTCCATCCGCCGAGCACGTTGGTTTCCGGCACTTCGACATCGTTGAAGAACATTTCCGAGGTGGGAAAGGAGCGCAGCCCGATCGTCGCGATCTCGCGGCTGTCGAACGGAGACTCCCGCCGCTCAATCACGAAATGGCGAAATCCCGCGGGCCCTTTGGCGGAATCGGTCTGCGCGAGCACCACCGCGACGTCGGCCACGCTGCCGTTGCTGATCCAGGTCTTCGCGCCGTTGATTAGCCAATGGTCGCCCTTGCGCTCGGCTCGGGTGCGGATCCCCGACGGATCGGAACCCGCTTCCGGCTCCGTGGTCGCGATACATCCTATCTGATCGGCTTGAGAGAGCGGCCCGACCAGCCGCTGCGCCAATTCCGGATGCGCGCTGGCGGCGATCAGCGAAGCCGCGCCGGCTGTAATCCCCGACATCCCCGCCAGGCCCGGGAAAGTGGCCGACAGTTCCTCGCTCTGGACGCAGCTGATGATCGGGTCGGAGCCGCCGGCCAGGATTCCCTCCCGGTCCACATAGCCCCACGGGATGAGCATCTTGAGCAGCCCCTTGGCGCGCTCGGCGGTCATCTCGAGGTCGCCCCACCGATCGTCGAGCGGGCGGACCTGCGCGTCGAGGAATTTCCGCAAGCTGTCCCGGAACATCCGCTGCTCTTCGTTCAATTCGAAATCCATGAATTACCTCGCCCGGCGTGCCTTGCGTTTGCCTCCGAGGCCGCTCTTCAGCACGTCATCAATCCACGACATGCCCGCCATCGTCCGCGGAAACCCGACCGTGGTCATGCCGACGAGCGCGACCTGCCGGATCTCTGCGGCCTTGGCGCCTGCCTCCAGCGCGCGCCGGGCATGCGAATGGACCGCGCCCTCCTGTCCGGAGGCGATCGCCATCCCGAGCTTGATAAGCTGGACCTGCTTTTCGTCCAGCGGGCCGGCCTCGGCGATCATCCGTCCGAGGTCGTCATAGGCTCCGCTGATTGCGGGAAATTGCCGCCTGAAATCCCGATATCGCCCCGGTAACTCTTTCATCTTGAAACTCCTTCCACGTGACAGACCTCAACGCGCATCTGAGCAGGAAACAAAATAGTTCTCAAGGACAGCTCGCGCGCGCGCGGCGGGTTTTGCGATTGCGCCGCCGCCGCGCGCCGCTATAGCTAGTAGCGATACGAGCGGTCGCTCACCTCTTTGTGTCATACTGAGCGAAGCCGAAGGATCTCGCGCGCCAGCGCGTGCCGCTCCAGCACCAACATCCGCTTATTCAAAAATGGCGAAAGGGAATTGCCGACGAGAAATCGGTCCTATAAGAGCGCGGAGAATTGCTCCACCGTAAGATCAGCCTGACGAATGATCGAGCGGAGCGTGCCGCGCGGCAGGTCGCCGGAATGATACGGCACAGTGATTCGAAGCTCGGGATGGTCGCGATGTTTCAACTGAACGTGGCTGCCGCTCGAATGGTGGATGAAGAAACCAGCTCTCTCAAGTGCGGTTACGACCTCGCGCGCCTTGAGAACCGGAAGCGCCGGACTCAAATCGCCACCACGACCTCTTCGCGAATCGGCTGGCCCGCCGGCGGCGTCTCGGCCACGATCGCCTCACCGTCCTTGCGCAGCCCTTCCAGATGGCAGCGCAACGCGTCGCGCGCCATCGCGCGCGCCTCGTCGAGGGTCCGGCCGAAGGTCACGATCTCAGGAAATGCCGGAAACACTACCGCGAAACTGCCGTCGGTCTGCGGCTCAAAGTAGACCGTGTAGTGGTAGGGGCCGTGGGCTGCGGTCGCTGCCACTTGGTTCTTGCCCTTCGATTTCATCGAATTTGAGAATACTACGGTGAGCCTTTCCAGTGCCACCTCCGTGCTGACCTTCGCTGCGCGCAGGCGCGCGCGGCGGGTTTTGCGATTGCGGCGCGGCGGGCTATAAACCCCGATGAGAGAATCGGGAATCTCACCCACAAGGAGTTAGTCACATGGCCAGCGGACACGTTTTGAAGGAAGTCATAGACGGCGTCGCGACTGTCACGCTCAATCGCCCCGAGAAACTCAACGCATTCTCGGGCACGATGGCCGCGGAGCTTTACGCGGCCTTTGCCGAATACGACAAGGATGACGCGGTCCGGGTGATCGTCGTCACCGGTGCGGGCCGCGCGTTCAGCGCGGGCGCGGACCTGTCGGGCGGCGGTAATACCTTCGACGCCGACGCGCGAGCGGAGCGCCGCCAGCGGCCGGCGCCTGCGATTCGGCCGTGGAACGTGCGCAAACCGATCATCGCGGCGATCAACGGGCCGGCGGTCGGAATGGGAATCACGCTGCCGATGCAATGGGACATCCGCGTCGCAGCCGAGAGCGCGCGAATCGGATTCGTGTTCGTGCGGCGCGGAGTTATTCCCGAGGCGCTCAGCCTGTGGACCGTGCCGCGAATGATCGGACTGGCCAAGGCCAACGAACTGCTGATGACCGGGCGGATTATCAGCGCGCGCGAGGCGCTCGAATTCGGAATCGTAAGCCACGTATGGCCCGACGCGGAGTTCATGGCGAAGGTGCGCGAGCTGGCGCTCGATATCGCCCGTAACACGGCGCCGGTGTCGGTCGCGATAACCAAGCGGCTGCTCTACGCACTGCTCGCGGAGCCCGAGGCGGAGAAGGCGCAGGCCGTAGATACGAAGGCGTTCGTGTGGTCCGGCAAGCAGCCCGACGCGTACGAAGGCGTCAGCGCGTTCGTCGAGAAGCGCAAGCCAAAGTGGAAGATGAAGCCGTCCAAGGACATCCCCGAATTTATCCCGGCGATCAAGTGATCGAGCCGGCCGTCGATGGCTCCGGTGGCGCGCCGGCGCCTCGCGTGGCGTGGCGGCGCGAGTCGGCGCTGCTGATCGCGTTGGCGATAGCGGGCGCGGTGGCCGAGTATCCGCTCGGGCTGGCGATCAGGTCGCTCGCTCGATCGGAAATCTGGCGCACGCTCCCGTTCCTCGGCGTCAGTCTCGTGCTCGCGGCGCTGGTACCGCTGGCGCTTCGAATCAACGGCGGGCTCGGGTTACCCGGCGCGCCACTGATTGCGGCAAAGATCGCGGGCGAGAGATTACATTTCTCGATTCGCAGCCTGCTGAGAGTCTCGATCGGCTACGCGATACTGGCCGCGGCGGTAGGCGCGGGCGTGCTGGTGATGGTGATCGTGCCGCTGGTTTTCATTGCGCGCGGCGGCGCCGGCGTCAGCATCCCGAAGCCGCCGATGTTGACGGTGGCGCCGGGCCGTATCGCGATCGTCGGAGCGTTGGTCGCAATCGCGGCTGCGGTAAGCGAGGAGATCCAGTTTCGACTGGTGCCGTATGCGATCTTCGGATGGATCGCGCGGCTCATATCGCGCGACTCAGGCGGCTATCCCGGCCGCCGCGCGCTTTGGATAGTGACGATAGCCCAGGGCTACCTGTTCGGAATAATTCACCTGCTGCCCGTGGGCGGAGCGCTGTTCCATAGCACGTCGAAATTTCTGATCGGCGGATTGGTGATGCCGCAAACCTGGGAGGGTGTCGTGTTCGGACGCCTATACTTGCGTCGCGGACTGGAAGCCTCGATGCTCGCGCACGCGTCGATGGACGTCGTGCTGTTCGCGTTGGCGGCGATCGGAATGTTGCGATCTCATCTCGGCGCGGGATGAACGCGCGCGAAGCTCAGGCCAAATTTGCGCGACGATACATCGTGACGACCGCGGCTCCTCCAAGTCCGAGATTGTGCTGGAGGGCGACCTTGGCGCCTTTGCTGCTACTTCGCCGTGTAAACCACTTCCCCGCCTACAATCGTTTTGAGCGGCTTGACCTCCTTGAGTCCTTCGGGCGGCATCGTGAAAATATCGTCCGATAGCACGACCATATCGGCGTATTTTCCGGGCTCGAGCGAGCCCTTGACCTGAGCCTCTCCCATCGCCTTGGCCGCCCAAAGAGTCCACATCTTAATTGCTTCGGTAACCGAGATTGCCTGCTCGGGATGGAACACACCCATGTCCGAGTGACGGGTCACTGAAGCCCATATGCCGAGAAACGGGTTGATATTCTCGAGGTAGATCCCGGTTAAATCAGTGCTCCCTGCTGGTTCGAGCCCGGCGTCAATCATTGCGCGGTAGCGAAAGCCAGTATCTGCGCGTTTTGCGCCCATATTGTCGAAGTTCGATTTGACTAGGTCCAGCAACCACACCGGCTGCGCTGAAATATAAAGACCGTGCTTCTTCATTTCTTTGGCGCGCTTCAACTGCTCGTCGGTGAGCTGAAACGTCCCAAAGTGTTCGATCCGCATTATGGTTTCGGGCCGTCCCGAGTTGATCACCTTTTCGTAAGCGTTCAAGCCGACGTCAGTGGCGCGATCGCCTGAACAATGGAACATGCACAGCGCGCCGGCTTTGTTGGCAATGGCGGCAAACCTATCGGCGTGTGGCTGGTCGGTGACTAAGATTCCCTTATTGCCGGGCGGGTCGGTATCGAAATGCCCAACATAGGGCTCGTACATATAGCCTGTGCGAGCGTCATTTTCGCCGTCTATCCACGCCTTTATCCCCGCGAACCGATACCATTGCCGGTCAACACCCTTTGGCATGTCGAACTTGCTCAAATCCTCGGGCATGTCATCGCCGTCGGCCGATGTCCATACCGCGATCGTGTAACGAACGGTGGGCCTGGTTGGTAATTGCGCGACCGCCTTGAGAACAGGCAATGCCTTGGCGGGGGTAATTGCGAGAACCGACGTAAACCCATTCGCATTCCAGAACTCCTGGATGTTTTTGGTATAGTAGCGTTCCAGTTCGGCCGGAGTCGGGTCGTCCGGTATATCCGCCAAGGCATCCGTCAGCACCCCGGTAGGTTCGCCGGCCTGGTCGAGCATTACCGAACCGCCGTGCGCGAGCCTCCTCGTACCCTTCTTGATGCCCAACTTTTCTATAGCCAGAGAGTTAACCATGGCCATGTGACCGCCGTTGGCGAGCAGCAGGGGGTTATCCGGAGCCACAGCATCAAGCTCAGCTTTGGTTGGGATACGCTTCTCGACAAACTTGTTTTGACTGGCTGAAGCGCAGGCGACCCAAATCCAGGTGCCCTTTGGCGTCTTCTTTACCGCGCGAGCTATGTTAGCCAGCGCCTGCTTGACTGACTTGGTCCCGGGATAGCGGTCATCCACCCAGTCTTCTTTCAAATAGATGGATTCCATCGGGTGGCAGTGCGCATCGATCAATCCGGGCACCACGGTCTTGCCACCGAGGTCCACCATTCGAGTCGAAGGCCCCGCAAGCTTCTTTAGCTCGTCGGTCGCGCCGACGCTCAATATTTTGCCGTCCTTAACTGCAACGGCGCTAACTATCGACCCTGCGGGATCGAGCGTGACAACCTTGCCATCAAAGTAAACCACGTCTGGCTCAGCCGCCGGCGCCATGCGGGCAAATGCCCCCACCACGAGGGCGACCATCGCTGCGCCAGCCAGCAGACGTTTCGCAACGGTTTTCGCATTCGTGTGCATAGGTAGCGTTCTGTCGGTCCCGATCATGTCGAGCTAATAGTTGTTGAGCGCGGGCCGCGGAACTCAGGCCAAATTTGCGCGACGATACATCGTGACGACCGCGGCTCCTCCAAGTCCGAGATTGTGCTGGAGGGCGACCTTGGCGCCCGATACCTGCCGCTTGGCCGCTTCGCCGCGCAATTGCCAGTTGAGTTCCGCGCACTGCGCCAGGCCGGTTGCGCCCAGGGGATGGCCCTTCGAAATCAGCCCGCCCGATGGGTTCACGACCACTTTGCCACCATAGGTGTTGGCGCCCGCATCGACAAATTCACCGCCCTTGCCCTCGGGGCATAGTCCTAGGGCCTCATAAGTGATCAGTTCGTTGCACGAGAAGCAGTCGTGGAGTTCGACCACGTCGACGTTCTCGGGTCCTAGACCGCTTTCCTCATAGACCTTATGCGCGGCAGCCTTCGACAGGTCAGAGCCGACCATCTTGATGCAGCTGCGCTCGGAAAACGTGCTGGCAAAGTCGGTCGCCATCGCCATCCCGAGAATCTCGACGGCCTTGTGCTCGAGGCCATGCTTCTTGACGAAGTCGGCGCTGGCCAGAATTGCCGCGCCCGAGCCGTCGGAGGTCGGGCAGCACTGAAGCTTGGTGAGCGGCTCATACACCATCGGCGCGCTGAGGATTCCTTCCAGTGAATACTCATCCTGGAATTGCGAGTAAGGGTTGTTCACCGAATGCTTGTGGTTCTTCCATCCGATTTTTGCGAACTGCAACGCGGTCGTGCCGTAGCGCTCCATGTGCTCGCGTCCGGCGTTGCCGAACATCTGCGCCGCCGGCGGCGCCGGCGCGAAGCCGCGCAGGTCGGCCATTAGCGCGATGTGCTTGTCCATCGGATTGGTGCGGTCCGTGTACTTGGCGCCGAGCGAGCCCTTCTCCATCTTCTCGAAGCCGAGCGCCATCACGCAGTCCGCGATGCCGCCCGCGATGAATTGTTTGGCCATGAACAGCGCGGTCGATCCGGTCGAGCAGTTGTTGTTGACGTTGTAAATCGGGATGCCGGTCATCCCAAGTGCGTAGAGTGCGCGCTCGCCGCAAGTCGATTCTCCGTAGCAGTAGCCGACCACCGCCTGCTCGACGTTTTCGTAGGCGATCCCGGCGTCCTGCAGAGCTTTGGTGCCGGACTCTTTCGCCATGTCGGGATAGTCCCAAGCCCGCGAACCGGGCTTCTCAAACTTGGTCATCCCGACGCCTACGACGTATACTTTCCGTCCCATTTTTTCTCTCCCTGAAGGCCGCAATCCGCGGCTGTCGATACTAAAAGCTCCAAACGCGGCAAAAAGTCCAGAGTTTTGAGATTCAGCGCCGTAGTTTCGCCGGGATATTCATGCTCGCGGGTTTTGAGAAGTCGCAGTAGATATCACTTGCGGGGGAAGGATTTGAACCTTCGACCTCCGGGTTATGAGCCCGGCGAGCTACCAGACTGCTCCACCCCGCCTCGGCAGTGTATCTGCCGGTCGGTCAGCCGGTCAACATCGAACGCGTTAGAATGCGCGCGGGCGTGCGGAAGCGATGCACCGGGAATCGAGCCGGCGATTGCGTCGCGGACTCGATTCCGATCTAAAACTAGCCGGCGAGAATCCGGATGTTGCAGTTGCGATGTTTAATCCCGAACTCGATGATCTCTTTTTCGATCGGGGTTGCGCCCGGTTTTGCGTCGGTCAGCATCAACTGCTTCGCGACGGCGTTGTCGATCCCGTCGGCCTCGACGTCAAGGTTATGGTCGTCACAGATGATAAATGCCATTTTGTTAAAAGCACCTCGAACGGACAAAGCTACAAGATTCTTTCACGGATTTGAACCGCGCGGCGGTGGGCCCCCAAGACGCAATTTGTGGTAATCGTGATCGAGATGCGCGCACGCGCGAGGCGGGAAAAGCAAACGCGGGAGGTCGATGCGAATTGAGCCTGAAAGGAAAAGCTGCGGCGATTGGAATTGGCGAACTCAAACCGGTCAAGGAACCCGGCGACCTGACCGCACTCGGGCTGATGGCGCGCGTCGCGGCCGAGGCGATCGCGGACGCGGGACTGGAGAAGAAAGACATCGACGGCTTCCTGGTAGGCGTGCCGTTTTCGGACCCGGGGATGATTTACCCGGCGAGCGCGGCCGAGGTACTGGGGTTGAACGTGCGGATGCTGAACCAGGTCGATATCGGCGGCGCGAGTCCGGCCGGGATGATCTGGCGCGCGGCGGCGGCGATCGACGCGGGAATGTGCAGCGCGGTGCTGTGCATCGTCGCGGATTTGAACAAGGTCGGCGACCAGCGTCCGCCGGTGATATCGGTGCAGCGCGAGTTCGAAGCGCCGTACGGAAATATCGGCGCGAATTGCGGCTACGCGATGGTCGCGCGTCGCCATATGCATGAATACGGCACCACGGCGCGGCAGATGGCGAAGGTCGCGGTCGATCAGCGAACCAGCGCGCTCAAGAATCCGCTGGCGACGTTCAATGACAAGCCGCTTACCATCGACGACGTGCTGAACTCGCGGATGATCGTCGATCCGCTTCATCTATATGAGATCGTAAGTCCGGTGAGCGGCGGCGCAGCAATAATTGTCACGTCGCCCGAGGTGGCCAAGCGCGCAAAGAATCCGCCGATATGGCTGCTGGGGGCTGGCGAGTACGCCAATCATTCGACGATCACGTACGCGCCCTCGATCACCGAATCGCCGATCAAGCCGGCGGCGGCCGCCGCGTTCAAGATGGCGGGTTTGCAACCGAAGGACATGGACCTGGCCTGTCCCTACGACTGCTACACGATCACCGTGATCGTCACGCTCGAGGACGCGGGCTTTTGCAAGAAGGGGGAGGGCGGACCGTTCGTGATGGAGCACGACCTGACGTATGCGGGCGATTTTCCGTGCAACACGCACGGCGGACAACTGTCGTTCGGCCAGCCGGGGCTGGCGGGCGGCATGAGTCACGTGACGGAAGCGATAAGACAGTTGATGGGGCGCGGCGGCGAGCGCCAGGTCAAGGGCGCGGCGCTCGGCTACGTCAACGGCAACGGCGGAATCATGAGCGAGCAGTCAAGTCTCGTGCTGGAGCGCAGATCATGAGCGAGTACTACAAGCCGCTTCCCAAGCCATCGCCAACCAGCCGCCCGTTCTGGGAGGCGGCGCGGCGCCACGAACTGACGCTTCAGCGCTGCGGCGCGTGCCGCGCGTTCATCTACTATCCGCGCGATCGATGCCCGAAATGCTTCTCGGACAAGCTTGAGTGGGAACGCGTGAGCGGGCGCGGCAAGGTGTACAGCTTTACGGTCGTGCGGCGAGCGTCGAGCCGGGCGTTTTCCGACGCGCCGTACGTGTTGGCGATCGTCGAACTGGCCGAGGGGCCGCGCATGACGAGCAATATCGTGGCGGCGCCGGAGGATGTGCGCGTCGAGATGCCGGTCGAGGTCTGCTTCGACGACGTGACGCCGGATCACACGCTGGTGAAGTTCAAACCGGCGTAACTTTCCGCGCTCACGCCAGCAGGACGGCGACGATTCCAGTCAGGAAGATCCCGTCGAAGGTGCCGGCGCCGCCGATCGATGCGACCGGCGCGCCCAAATTGCGCAAGTTGCGCAGGTTGAGCAGGTCCGCGCCGATGAGCGTGCCTATCACGCCGCTGATGAATGCGACGGCGTCGCGGTGATGAGCCGAAGAGCCGAGGAAGTAGCCGCAGGCGGCGGCCACGATCGGCGGAATCAACATCGGGGTCGCGATTCCCAGCCCGGGAACCGGCATCGCGAAACGATGGACGATGGCAGTAACGATCGCGACTCCGATCAACGCCGGCACGATTATCGCCGGCATCTGCATCAGCAAGTACGCCGAGATCAGTACGGGCACGATCGCACCGCCGACATTTACCGCGACGATGGTCGAGTCGGTGGCGTAGCGAATCGGCACTCTGTAGCGAATGCCGAAACTGCGGATCACCGCGGCGGGATGCGGCTGGCCAGTGGCAACGCGCGCGATGGGAATATTGATGTAGCTGCCGACCAGACTGACGAGCAGCGCGGTGAAGGCCAGCTCGGGTGGCAGGCCGATCGTCACGAAGGCGTAGTTGATGACGTGGATTTCGAGCAGGATAAAAAAGAACGCGAGGACGAAGAAGAAGACGATCGCGTAGAAAAAGAGGAACGGTGCGAAAAACACGGCGCGCTCTGGCGGGGCTATCCTGGCCCGTGCCGCAAGCCGGGGAAAAAACGGCGGCGCGAGCCAAGCGCGTCGGCGTATCGCCCGCCCATCGCGCGTTCCTCGGCCGGAATTCGCACGGCGAGAATCAGAGCGTTGCCTATCGAGAACACGATCGCCGTGAAGATCGCGCCGCCGATCATCGGGACGGCCGCGATCTCGATGACGACCGCAAGATAGTTGGGATGGCGCATGAAGCGATAGGGTCCGTGGGTCGCGGGGGCGCGGTCGGGACTCACGATGATTCGCGTGTTCCATCGATCGCCGAGAGTCGCAACCGCCCAGTAGCGAAGCGCTTGCGCGACGATTTCAGCCGACAACGCAAGCCACGCGACCGCGGGCGCAAATGCGCGCGGAAAAAATGCCGCCTCGGCTGCGCATGACACGATGAACAGCGTGTGAAATGCGACCATCACGCGATAGTGCGCCTGCCCCACTTCGACAGCACCGTGCTGGAACGCACGGCGCGCATTGCGGCGCGCGCGATCGATCTCGAAGACCCGCTCGACGACCAGGATCGCGAGGATGAGCAGATAGCTGCGAAGCGAGATCAGCACTTAAGCCCGATCACCATTTCAGAAGCACCAACTCGACCGAGAAACCGGGACCCATCCCGATGATCAGTCCGTAGTCGCCGGGCGCGGCGGCGTTGTCCTCGAGCAATTCGTCGAGGATGAACATCACGGACGCGGACGAGAGATTTCCGACCGATTGCAGCGAGCGCCACGAACGCGCCAGCGCGGCCTCGGGGAGAGCCAGCGCGCCCTCGATGGTCTCGAGCACCTTGGGGCCGCCGGCGTGCGCGATCCAATGGCGGATATCCGAGCGCTCGATATGTTGCGTCGCAAGGAATGAATCAACTTCGTCGAGAATATTGGCGCGGACGAGGTCGGTGAGCTTCGACGACAGAACGATTTTGAAGCCGCTGTCCACGATCTCCCAGCCGAGAATTTCTTCGGTGTTCGGGAAGACGAGCGATCGCGTCGCGATTACCTGCGGGCCGGTCGCCGCCGGGGCATTGCCGCCTATCAGCATCGCGGCGGCGCCGTCGCCGAACAGCCCGGACGCGATAATGTTGGCGATGGAAAGATCCTCGCGCTGCAGCGTGAGCGAGCACAACTCGACCGACAGCAGCATCGCGACTTCCGACGGATACGCGCGGATGTAGTCGGCCGCGCGCGCCGTGCCGGCCGCTCCCGCCACGCATCCGAGCCCGAAGATTGGAGTGCGCTTGATCTCCTTGCGCATCCCGAGCGCGCTGATGACGCGAGTGTCGATGCTCGGGACGGCGATGCCGGTGACGGTGACGAAGAATAAATGATCGACGTCGCGAGGCTTCAGGCCGGCGCGTTCGAGCGCGAGTTCAGCCGCCACGGTTCCGATTTCGGGCGCAACGCGCAGCCACGCGTCGTTGGTCTTGGCGAAGGTGTCGAGCGGGAGGTATTCCTCGATGGGCAGGGCAAGATGGCGCCCGGTGATTCCGAGCGCGCCCTGGATTTTGTCGAAGCGGCGCAGCTCCGAGTAACGCTTCTCCCATAGCTCGCGCAGGCGCGAGGTCAGTTGTTCCTGATCGACATAGTTGCCGGGTAACGCGGTGCCGGTTCCAATCACACGGGGTGAATCGTTGCTAATCACTGATGGTCGAATGGCGCCCGAGTCGCGGAACTCATGGCGGCATCGCTGCCTCTCCTTTGCTGCCCCGCGAACCCTAACACGATCCGTTCAGCTAGAGCTATTCGGTCAGGGTTCCGTTCGGGGGTGTTTGACGTTATCAACAGGACCGCAGCTATTATACCGCTCTTGTACCCCGCGTTACATCCGTTAAGATCAGCCTTCAATTATGAGATACGAAGAACGCCGCGAACTGCTTGCAATGCTCGCACGGGAGTCGTATTTCGAGCGCCAACTCACGCTCTCATCGGGGCGCGCGTCCAATTACTATGTCGATTGCAAACGCACGCTGTACATTCCGCGTGGCGCATACCTGGCAGGAGAACTGCTGCTGGAACTGGCGACGGCGGCGGGCGTCGAGCAAATCGGCGGCATGGCGGTGGGCGCGTTACCCGTGACTGACGCGGTGATGGCTGCGGCGCATCGCGGCGGAGTCAAGCTTCGCGGTTTTTTCGTGCGCAAGGAAACCAAGCAGCACGGGCTGCAACAGATCATCGAGGGCGCGTTCCAGCCCGGCCTGAAGACCGCCGTGATCGACGATACGATCACTACCGGAGGATCGAGCCTGCAAGCGGTGGCTGCGATGCGCGAGGCGGGCGCAAACGTAATCGCGGCAATCGCGCTGGTGGAACGCGGCGAGGGCGCGGTCGAGGCGTTCGCGCGCGCGGGATTGAAGTACAGTTGGGTATTCACCGCGGAAGAGGTGCGCGCTGAGCGCGCCGCTCATCCCGGCTGATTCCACTTTTTACTGACACTCCGATCGAACGGTTCTGGCCGGGCAGCCCATGAAATCTTCAGCAATCAATGCCGACACCGCGGTCGCGGCGATTTTTGGCGATCCCGTCGGACATTCCAAATCGCCCGCAATGCACAACGCCGCTTACGCTGCGCTTGGCATGAACCGAACGTACGCGGCGTTTCGCGTCACCTCCGAAAATCTCGCGCCGGCGCTTCGCGCGATTCATCCGCTCGGAATCATCGGCGTAAATCTGACCGTGCCGCACAAGGAAGTTGCCGCCCGGCTCATCAAGGACCTGAGTGGAGAGGCGCGCATGCTCGGCGCGGTCAATTGCGTCGTGAATCGGCGCGGCGCGCTGCGCGGCGACAATACCGATGCGCGCGGGCTGGAGCGCGATTTGCGCGATCTCGGATGCGAGTTGCGCGGGCGGCTTGCGATCGTGATCGGCGCGGGCGGCGGCGCGGCGTCCTCAGTGCTTGCGTGCTTCCGGCTGGGCGCGAATCGGGTCGTGATCGCCAATCGCACGCCGGCTCGCGCCGTGGCACTCGCGCGGCGCTTTTCGGCCAAGGGCGTAGTGCGCGCGGCGGGTGCGCCTCACGGCCTGGACGCGCTCATGGACTCGAAGCTGCTTGCCGATGCGCGATTGATCATCAATGCGACGTCGATGGGCCTGACGGCGGGGCGATTCGCGCGTCTGGACTACAGTTCAACCCCGGGCGATTGTCTGTTCTACGATCTCATCTATTCGCGGGAGCCGACCCCGTTCCTGAAGCCCGCAATTGCCGCCGGCCGGCGCGCGGTAGATGGCGCGGGGATGCTGGTGAACCAGGGCGAACTCGCGTTCAGGTTGTTCAATCGAGTGGCGCCGCCGGCGGGCGTGATGCGCGCGGCTTTGTTCAAGGAACTGGGCCGGACACAAAGTTAGCTGCACGCAGAGGCTAGCCGAACATCTCCTTGAGCTTGTCCACGAAGCCCTTGGAGAGCGGATGGTTGACGGCTTTGCCGTCGAGCTTGGCGAATTCCTCGAGTAGTTCGCGCTGGCGCGGGGTCAGGCTGCGCGGCGTTTCGACGATTATCTTGATCAGCTGATCGCCGCGCCCGTAGCCATGAAGGTCGACGATGCCCTTGCCCTTGAGGCGCAGGATTTTTCCCGATTGCGTGGCGGGCGGAATCTTGAGCTTGACTTTGCCTTCGAGCGTCGGCACTTCGATCTCGGTGCCGACCGCCGCCTGCGGGAAGCTGATCGGCGCCTCGATTATCACGTCGTTGTCCTGGCGCACGAACATCGGGTGCTCCTTGACGTGAATGACGACGTAGAGATCGCCTTGCGGTCCGCCGCCGTAACCGGCCTCGCCCTCGCCGCGCAGCTTGAGCCGCGAGCCGTTGTCCACGCCCGGCGGAATTTTCACTGCGAGCGATTCGTGCTTGCGGATTCGCCCCTGTCCCTGGCACTTGGGGCACGGGTCGGAGATGATCATGCCCTCGCCGCGGCATTGCCCGCAGGTGGTCGAGATCGAAAAGAATCCCTGCTGCGTGCGGACCTGGCCGCTGCCGCGGCAATTGGGGCACTGGCGTGCGCCGCTGGAGCCGCCGCGGGCGCGCGTGCCGTTGCAGGCTTCGCATTGCGTCAGGCGCTGGAACTTTACGACTTTCTCGATCCCGCGCGCCGCTTCTTCGAATTCGACTTCCAGATCGTAGCGCAGGTCGTCGCCGCGCCGGGTCCGCGACCGCGAGCGTCCGCGGCCGGTGCCGAAAAAATCGCCAAAAATATCGGAGAAAACTTCCTCGAAGCCCTGGCTGAAGTCGAAACCACCGAATCCGCCCGGACCCTGCGGTCCCTGGAAGGCGGCGTGACCGAAGCGGTCATACTGCGCGCGCCGCTCGGGATCGGAAAGAACCTGGTAAGCCTCGTTGAGTTCCTTGAATCGCTCCTCGGCTTCTTTGTTGCCGGGATTGCGATCGGGATGAAACTGAATGGCGAGACGACGGTAGGCCTTTTTCAGTTCGTCTTCGCCGGCGCCGCGATTGACCCCGAGGATTTCGTAATAGTCGCGTTTATGTGCTGGCGGCATCGCGCAAAGATTCTATGCGAACATCCGAGGCGACGCCATTGTCGGTTCCATACGGCCGGGGCCGCTTGCGCGGCCCCGGTTGTCGCTACTGATCCTTGACTTCTTTGTAGTCCGCATCGACTACGTCTTCCTTCTTGCCGCTTTCGCCATTCCCGCTCTGAGAGCCACTTTGCCCGCTGGCGCCATCCTGTGGGCCGGCGCCGGCTTGCGCTCCTGCCCCTGCCTTGGTCTTGCTGTACATCGCCTCGGCCAGTTTGTGCGACGCGTTGGCGAGGGTCTCAGCCGCGCGGTTAATCTCGTCGGCGTCCTTGGACTCGAGTTTGGTCCTCGCTTCCGCGAGCGCGTCCTCGACCTGCTTGCGTCCCGCCTCGTCAACTTCGGCGCCATGCTCCTTGAGCGTCTTCTCAGTCGTATAGATCAGGTTGTCGAGCTTGTTGCGCGCCTCGGCCTGCTGACGGCGAGCATGGTCGTCGGCGGCATGCGCCTCGGCCTCGCGCACCATCTTCTTGATCTCTTCCTCGTTGAGTCCCGACGACGCGGTTATCTTGATCGACTGCTCCTTGTTGGTGCCGAGGTCCTTGGCATGCACGTTGACGATTCCGTTCGCATCGATGTCGAACGTCACCTCGACCTGCGGCAGCCCGCGCGGAGCAGGCGGAATTCCGATCAAGTCGAACTGGCCGAGCAGCTTGTTGTCCGACGCCATCTCACGCTCGCCCTGGAAGACGCGAATCGTGACTGCGGTCTGATTGTCCTGCGCGGTCGAAAACACCTGGCTCTTGCGCGTGGGGATGGTCGTGTTCTTTTCGATGAGCTTGGTGAACACGCCGCCGAGCGTTTCGATTCCGAGCGACAGCGGAGTCACGTCGAGCAGCAGGACGTCTTTGACTTCGCCCTTGAGCACGCCCGCCTGAATTGCGGCGCCGATCGCGACCACCTCGTCGGGGTTGACGCCCTTGTGCCCCTCTTTGCCGAACAGGCGCTTCACGCGCTCCTGCACCGCGGGCATCCGGGTCATGCCGCCGACCAGGACGATCTCGTCGATCTCGCTCGCCTTGAGGCCGGCATCGCGAAGCGCGGTCACGCATGGCGCGTCGAGCCGGTCGAGCAGGTCGGCGCACAGCGCCTCGAGCTTGGCGCGCGACAGCTTGATGTTGAGATGCTTGGGGCCGGACTGATCCGCGGTGATGAAGGGCAGATTGATGTCGGTCTCGGTCACGGTGGAAAGTTCGGTCTTGGCCTTCTCGGCGGCTTCCTTGAGCCGCTGCAGCGCCATCCGATCTTTGCGCAGATCGAAACCCTGGTCCTTGCGGAACTCGTCGGCCAGGTAGTCGATGACGCGCTGATCGAAATCTTCGCCGCCCAGGAAGGTGTCGCCGTTGGTCGCCTTGACCTCGAAGACTCCTTCGCCCAGTTCGAGAATTGAAATATCGAACGTGCCGCCGCCGAGATCGAAGACGGCGATCTTTTCGTCCTTCTTCTTGTCGAGACCGTAGGCCAGCGACGCCGCCGTCGGCTCGTTGATGATCCGCAGCACGTTAAGTCCCGCGATGCGGCCCGCATCCTTGGTGGCCTGGCGCTGGCTGTCGTTGAAATACGCGGGCACGGTGATGACGGCCTCGGTGACTTTCTCACCGAGATAGTCCTCGGCGGTCTGCTTCATCTTCTGCAGAACGAACGCCGAAATTTCCGACGGGCTATATTTCTTGCCGCGGATTTCGACCCACGCTGCGCCATCGTCGTTCTTCACGACCTTGTACGGCAGCACCTTGAGCGCCTTCTGAACTTCGACGTCTTCATAACGCCGGCCCATCAGGCGTTTGATTGCAAACACCGTATTGGTTGGATTGGTGATCGACTGGCGCTTGGCGATCTGCCCAACCAACCGCTCGCCCGCTTCCGTAAATGCGACGACCGACGGCGTCGTGCGACTACCCTCGGAGTTGGCGATAACTACTGGATCGCCACCCTCCATAATCGCGACGCAACTATTCGTCGTGCCCAAGTCGATGCCGATAACTTTTGCCATTTTCCTAAAGATCCTCTGATATTGAGATAATCATGCTTCAGTCATTTTCAATGTCGGAGGCATCGATTTCGCCTCCCTTTCGCTTTCCAGATTCGGTCACGCTCTCCTTCGCAACGGACACGCGGGCCGGACGCAAGGTCCGGTCACCGATCAGATAGCCGCGATGAAATTCATCGACGACGGTGTTCGGCGGATGAACCTGCGAGGTCACGTGATCGACGGCCTCATGCCGATTGGGATCGAACGCCTGGCCGACCGATTGCAGCGGTGTCACACCTTGCGCACGCAGGAAATCGATCAGCGCCCGCACCGTCATCTCGACTCCATCGACGATCGTCCTGGCGTCATTGCCATCGCGGGCGGCTGCGAGCGCGCGCTCGAGGTTGTCGATGATCGGCAGCAGGTCGCGGAGGATCGCCTCGCGCTGGATGCGGATCGATTCCTCGCTCTGCTGGCGGATTCGCTTGCGCGCGTTTTCAGAGTCGGCGAGCGTGCGAAGATACTTGTCCTTCAGCTCGGCGATTTCCTTGTCTTTGTCGGCGATCTGCGCGCGCAACGAATCCAGCTCGGTCTCGATCCCCGCCGAGGTGTGGCTGTTCTCGCCATGCACTGATTCAGCGCCGGTATCCACCTGATCGGCGCCCGCGTCCATGGCGGGATTTCCGTCCTGGGGTTGCTTGTGTCGCTTGCTCATTTGATAAAACCGCACCGGCTTTAAACGTAAGCATGATTTACGCTCGTGCCAGTGCCGGTAAGGGCGGAATCGTTGGATTTTCGTCGATTTTGGGCCGGCGCGGTCGCTACAAATCCAGAGGAATGGGGGAGCGAGGGAAGACGGCGGCTTAGTACTCCATCAAGCGCGAGGCCGTTACACAATCCTCACCGACTGGCCGCGAGGCGAAGTCCCGCATCAGTTCCGCGAACATTGAGTGCAGGGGTCACCCCCTGGCCGTTGGCACGGCTTGCCAGTATTAAGAAACCGCACGCCGACGGCAGTGGCCGCGCGCGACAACGGAGCGCGGCGTTAACACTGGGTGCAGGGGTCACCCCTGCCTTAGTACTCCATCAGGCGCGACAAGGCGCGCGCAGTGTACTCGACCAGCGGTATCACCCGGTCGTAGTCCATCCGCACCGGACCGACGATCGCCAGGCTGCCCATCGCGCTCGAACCACTGGCGTACGACGCCGCAACCACGCTCAATGACGACAGGCGCGGGTCGTAGCTCTCCGAGCCGATCGAGACGGTGAGCCCGGCGTGGGTCAGGCTGCGCTCGAGCAATTCGAGCAGCGCGGTTTTATCGTCGAGCGCGCGCAACAGCTCGCGCATCTTGTCGCGATCCGAGAACTCCGGCTGCTCCAGCGCCTGCAGGCTGCCCTCGACGTAAACCTCCGGACGCCCGGCCCAGTCCGCGATCGCCTCGCCGAGTGCGAGCGCATCGTGCATGAAGCGATCGTAGTTGGCCCGCTCCTGGCGCAGTTGCGCCTCGATCCATCTGCGCGCCTCGTCGAGCGTGCGTCCTTCGAGCGACTCGTTGAGGTAGCGCGCCATGCGATCGAGTTCGTCCTGCGAATGGTCGCGCTCGGTATCGACAATCCGGTTCTGCATCGCGCCTTTGGCGGCGACGAAAACGGCCAGCACTTGTTTGTCGCGCAGGCGCACGAAGTTGACGCGCTCGAGGATCGAGGCCTCCAGCCGCGGCGCCATCACCAGCGCCGCCTGTCCCGTCAGGATCGAGAGCAGCCGCGGCGTGTCGCGCAGGACTTCGCCCAGGTCGCGCACCGCGGTCGAATAATGGAGCTCAATCTGCGCGCGATCCTCGAAGCCGATCCTGGTCGCAGCGGCGAGATGATCGACGTAATAGCGAAACGCCTTCTCGGTCGGGACCCTGCCCGCCGAGGTGTGCGGCTGACGCAGGTAACCGCCCTCTTCCAGCTCGGCCATCATGTTGCGGACCATCGCGGCGCGCACGCCCAGCTGATGGCGCGCGACGATCTGCGCCGAACCTACAGGCTCGGCGGTCGAGATGAACTCCTGGACCGCCGCGAGGATCAACGCGTGCTGCCGGTTCGAGAGCGTGTGGTTTTCAGATTCCTGCGTCATCTCATTGGCGCTGGCGCGCGAAGTTCATTTTTCACTTTTTCACTGGCCCAACTATCCGCGGCGCAGCGCTTGTTTCAATTGTGTTACGCATCCAGCGATACATTCAAGCACCATCGTGACGCAATGGCGGCGATTTCAGCCGTGGCGGCGCGGTTTTCAGTGACGTAGGATCGATCCCGATGGCGCGCAAAGCCAAAATCATCCAGCCGCGACGCCGATATATCCCGGTGGTGCCTGCTAATGCGTCGTGGTTCGAGAGCGACAGCTACGACCGGCGCACGTGGAATGAAATCGTCGCCGACGCGCCTTCGATCGCCGATCTCGCTGAATCCGGCGAGCGGCTGGTCCCTCATTTCGGCGCACTGGTGCAGGATCTCTTCTTCGCGTTGTTCAAGATGAATCCGGTCTTGCGCAAATCCGCCGACGTGCGCCACGCGGCCGCGCTCAACCGCACCATCCTCGAGCAAATCGTCCCGTCGGCGCCGTTCCAGGCGCTGCGATCCCGCACCGCACTGGAAGAAGACAAGGCCGCGATCGCCGCGATAGTGATGAGCGAGCATGCGCTCGAGATGATCAAATCCGAGAAGCTCATCAATCGAGGTGAGATGCTCGACTTGTGGGACCTCGCGCGCCAGGAGCAGGATCTCGAAGCGCGTGCCGAGGCGGTCAGGGCCGTCAACGAAATCCAGGAATCGAAAGACAACGAAACCGAAAACCAATCCGACTCCGGCGAAGAAAAAAACGAGCGGGCAACGA
The DNA here is from genome assembly GCA_963813785.1 of uncultured delta proteobacterium. Classification (GTDB taxonomy): domain Bacteria; phylum Desulfobacterota; class Binatia; order Binatales; family Binataceae; genus Binatus. The sequence continues at coordinate 26,222 of CAWFAJ010000001.1, forward strand.
AAACGAGCAAGGAGCTCGCGGAGATGGCCGACGCGGCCGAACGCGCAGCCAAGGTCTCCGAGGCGCGGCTCAATCAGAAGTCGCGACAGTTCGAGACTCAACTCAAGGGCGCCGATCAGAGCGCGCTCAAGCGCATGCAGCTCAAGACCGCCGAGCTGGCCCGGGAAATCGATCAAGCCGCCGAGGACAGTCACGACTTCAGCCGCGAATTCGGGCAGGGCGGGCGCGTCGCGGCCGGTGCGCGCCTCGAGCTCGGGCGGCGCCTCGCGCGAAACAAAAAACTCGGCGAGCTGGCGCGGATGGTCGGGCGGTTCAAGCAGGACGCGCGCGCGCTGAAGCGCAAAACGCTCGAGCGCGGTGTCGCCGAAGCCTACGACATCGAGCTCGGCTCCGAGCTCGGACGCCTGATTCCTGCCGAGCTGCTCGCGATGCATCATCCCGTGCTCAAGCGCGATTTCCACCGCCGCGTACTCGAAGGCGCCGTCCTGCAGTACCGGCTGCGCGACGACGATCCCAAGGGCAAGGGCCCGATGGTCGTGTGCATCGACGTGAGCTCCTCGATGCAGGGTGACAAGGAGATGTGGTCCAAGGCCGTAGCGCTGACGCTGATGGATATCGCGCGGCGCCAGCGCCGCCTGTTCCGCGCCGTCATGTTTTCCTCGGGCGACGTGAGCCTCAAGGTGCTCGACCTCAATCGCGAGCGGCGCTACCAGCCCGACTTGAACAAGGTCATCGAGATGGCCGAATACTTCCCCGGCGGCGGCACCGACTTCGAGGCTCCGATCGACGCGGCGGTCGAACTGCTTGGCGAAAAGAAACTCAAGCGCGGCGACATCGTGATTATCACCGACGGTGAATCGCAGGTCAGTCCGGATTGGCTGGCGCGGCTGCGCGAGCGCAAGGACGAATTGGATTTTTCGATTTTTGCGGTGCTGGTTGACGTGGGCTCGGCCGAGATGTCGTCGCTGGCGCAGTTTGCGGATCGAATTACCTCGGTCAAGCGCATCAGCGACGAGCACGCCCGCGACATCTTCGTGCAAATGCAATCATGAAGCCGGCCGACCGCGAAGTCGTTCTCGAGCCGGTCGATCGGCGCAATTACCGCAAACTCTTCATGATGCAGCTTCGGCCCGAGCAGACCAGTTTCGTCACGCCGCCGCGATGGACGCTCGCGCGATGCTACGTGCGTCTGTTTGGCGACCAATTCGAGCATCTGCCGCATCTGATTCGCGCGGCAGGCGAGGTGGTCGGATACGCGACCACCGTATGCGATCCGGCCAGTACCGACGATTATTGGATCGACGACATCATGATCGACGCGGAGCATCAGCGCAAAGGCTACGGGCGCGCCGGATTGATCGAAACGATCAGGATGATCGCCGCGCGTTATCCTCGATGCCGCGCGGTGCAGCTAACTTGCTTTCGCACCAACACCAACGCCGCGGCGCTGTACGAGAGCCTGGGCTTCCAGCCGACGGGCGGAATAGACGAGGAATTCGGCGAACCCAACTACAAACTCTCCGGCGCCGCACTCGCGAAGTTCCGGAAGTAGCGAATCAGCATCTCAGCAGGTTCAAAAAAAGAAGGGCCGGTCGTCGACGACCGGCCCTTCATCATTCACAGTGTGCTGATTGCGAGCTATGCGGCCGACGCCATCTGCATCACGCCGAGCTGCTGATACCACGACTCGGTGCGATCGTTGATCAGATCGATTTGCCGCAGGCATGGAATGATCGTATCGACGAACAGGAACGAGTTGAACTGCTTTTCCATGTCGTTCTCCGCCGCCGCCCACGCCGGGTTGCGATGCAGCTCGTCCTCGATGTCCTTGATCGAGATGCCAACTTCCTCGAACACATCCGTGCCCGACAGGAAGCCGTCCTTGGGTTTGCCGTCAACGACCTTGGTCACCATCATGTCGCACGCCGTGAAGGCGAAGTCCTCGAGGTCCTTCTTGTCCTTGCCCTTGAGCTTGGTGACGGCGTCGCGCAGCGCGAGCATCCCGAAGCCGATGTGGCGCGCCTCGTCCTTCATGATGTACTCGAGCAGCTCCTTGAGCAGCTCGTCCTTGGTCTCGCGCTGCATGAAACGGAACGCCGCGATCGCCAGCCCCTCGGCGACGATTTGCATCCCGACGTACTTCGGTTCCCAGCGATCGTGCTCCAGGATTGCGCGCAGCAGCCGCTCCAGCGTGGGATCGATCGGGTAGATGCGATCGAGCTTGGTGATGTATTTGCGGAAGCCTTCCACGTGACGCGCTTCGTCGAAGACTTGCGCCGCCGCGTTCATTTTGGCGTCGAGGTCCGGCACTGCGTCAACCAACTGTCCGCATACCATCAGCGCGCCTTGCTCGCCGTGCAGGAATTGCGAGAGCCGCCACGCGGCGAACTTGCGGCCGAGCTGGTACTTGTTTTCCTCGCTGAGCGATCGATACAGCTCGGTCTGGAACATCGGCATCATGGTCATGTCCAGAACTTCCTTCTCGATCGGGCGGTCCCAGTTGATTGTCGTCGAGACGTTCCACTGATCGCGCTTGGCATTCTCGTACAGCTTATCCATTTGCGGAAACTTCACGCTGTAGTCCCAGTGGAAAATGCTTTCGAGGTCCGAGTTAATAACAGTACGTTCGTGTTCCATCGTGACAATCCTCCAGATTCAAGGGGCGCCGAGCCGTGCCGCGCGCTCGAGTCCGCCCAGGGCAAAATTTACGGTGACGTTTTTCAGTTCCGCGTGAGAAAGATCGCCGCTGGCGAGCAGCCATGAGATCGCCTGCGACAACATCCCGACCGTGAGATGCGCAATCGCGTCGGCGCGCTCGCCGACCGCGGGAGCAAGGTCGTCGCGCAGGTCGTCGATGAATACCTCGTGGACGCGGACCATCAGATCCAGAAACGCAGGGCTATGGCCGAACACTATCCGAAACAGTTCGGGCGCCTCGGCTGCCGCGTCGAGAATCGTATCGATCGTGATTTTGAGCTTCTCGGCCGGCGTATGGACGCCCGCCTTCGCCTCGGCCAGATCGCGCCGCAGTTCAGCCGCGCCATGCTCGATCAGCTCGATAAAGATTTCGTTCTTGGTCTTGAAGTGCAGGTAAAAGGTGCCCAGCCCGACGTCGGCTTCGGTCGCGATGTCGGCGATTCGCGTCTGATGGTACCCCTTGCTCGAGATGACGCGTTGGGCCGCCTCGATCAGATCGACACGCGTCTTCTCACGGCGCCGATCGAACCGATTCGGAGCGTCGCCGAGTTCTCGATTTGCCAGACCCACTAATGCAGGTATTAGTCGAAAATGAATCGTTAGTCAATTACGATTACTGATTCATTACTGAATATAGATTCATAACTGAAAAGGACCTCGGAACGAGAAGATGAGCCGATTGATTAGAGAATCTCGGAATCAGCGGGTATCTGATCAGCCAGCCAATGGCCGGGAAAGAGCCCTATGGCGTGCCGTCCGCAGAAGCGCCCGATCAGTTTGCAGGCGCGCCGGATTGGTCGGGAGATTCGTCGGACGGCGCGTTTTCGGCACCGGTGTCCTGAGTCGTTTCGGGCAGAACCACCGGCTCGGGGAAATCCGACGTGACGTTGCAGCACAGCAGGTAACTGCTGCCCGCCCGGGGTTGAGCGTTGTAGGCCTGAAGCGACCCGTCGGCGAGCACCTTGACCGCCTGGTAACTGGTCGAGCCCGACTGACGCTCGATCTGAAAGACATAGTAAGCGCCGCGATCGAGCGGCTCCGGCGGTCCTTCCTCGGGAAGAATCTGCGTGAAGTGCGCGGGCACTTTCGCGTACTCGATATTCTTGAGCGTGTACTTGGCCGCACCGACGCCGGTGATCGAACCAAATGTGCCTTCGTCGGCTTTGAACTCCCAGATCGGAACACCGCCATCGAATCGCATCACCGACTCGGTATGCGACGCGTCACGCAGATGGTTGGCGATCACTTCGGCGCCGAAGTACTTGATTACCGTCGCGCGTGCGAGCGCATCGCCGGGGCGCCGGTAGCTGATCGCGACGTTGGCAACCGGAGGCGGCAGCGGTTCACCCTCGTTGGCGTAGGCCGCATCGTCAAGGTCGGTGTCGTCGCCGGAACTCCATAGCGACTTGACGTACGAGCATCCCTGCGCCGCCAGCGCGAGCGTCAAAAGCAGCGCGACCGGCCACAGCATCAGCCGGCGTTCACGCCGCGGTGTGCGATCGAGAATCCTCATCGCCACCTCGATAGTCGAGTCGTACCGGAAATTGCAACCGCTTTGTAAGTAGGCATGTCTATCGGGTAGTCTCTGCGACCTGTGGCAAACCGGGATTTGAGCGAGAAGATTGGCCTTCGTCCCCTGTTAATCTACGCGCAGGCGCAGACCGGCCTCAACCTGTGCGCGACCCTGCTCGGGCTTCACCTTCTCTATTTTTATACCGATCGCAAGGGGCTCTCTCCATCGCTGGCCGGACTTGCATTCTTCCTGGCGCTCGTGATCGACGCGCTGACCGACCCGCTGGTTGGCAATATATCCGATCGCGCGCGCTTCAAGTCGGGAAGGCGCCGGCCGTTTTTTTTCGCGTCGATTCCGATGGCGGTCTGCTACTACCTGCTGCTGTCGCCGCCGCAACTGCTGGGCGCGGGGCTGTTTGCGTGGTTCATCGGTTTCTACTTCCTGATGCTCACGTCGCGGAAGTTCTTTGAAACCGCGTACGGCGCGCTGATGCCGGAACTCACGCTCGACTACGACGAACGCACCAAGCTCTCCACCTTCCGCCAGTTGCTCGGCACGGTCGGCGACATCAGCGGAGCGCTGTTGCCGTTTGCGGCTTCGTACCTGTTCGCGCGCGGCACTGATTTCAAAGTCACCGGCGCGGTCTGCGGCCTGGTGGTCGCCGGTGGCGCGATGCTCGCGTACGCGGGTCTTCGCGAGCGCGCCGAATTTTCCACCCGCGAGCGTTCCAGGCTGTTCGCGTCGCTCAAATCGGTCGCAGGCAATCGGCCGTTCGTCATTCTGCTGATCGCCACCACGCTGGCCGTGATGGCGATCAACATTCCGACCGTCCTGATGCGCTTCCTGGCCAAGTACTGGTATCACGACGAGAACGCGGCGGCGCGATGGTTGATGGCGTACTTCGTCGGCTCGGCGGTCTCCTATCCGTTCTGGTTCAGGATCACGGTCAGGTTCGAAAAGAAGCCGGCCTTTGTGGTCGCGATGATCTGCAACGCGATCGGCTCGCTGCTGTTGATGCTGCTGACCCGGCAAAGCACTTGGGCGCTATATTTTTTGATGGCGTTCAGCGGATTCTCGGCGATCGGGATTTGGGTCACGCAAATTTCGGCGTCGGCGGACGTGATCGAATGGGACCAGGAGCGTACCGGCCAGCGCCAGGAGGGCGCGTACGGCGGAATCACCTCGATGTCGATAAAGATGGCGCTCGCGGTTTCGCTGCTGCTGGTCGGCCCGGTCCTGACCTGGGTCGGTTACAAGCCCGGCGTTGGCGGGATCACGGAGCAAGCGGGGGAGAATCTGCGCGCGCTCTTTGCGCTCGGTCCCGCGTCGCTCTACTTGCTCAGCGCGCTGGTTTTCTCGCGCTATCCAATCACCCGCGAGAGCCATCGCGCGATGCGCGATCGGCTCGCCGCGCGCAACGCCGCCGCCGAACAAGAAGAAAAAGCAAAATCCATCGCGTAACGGTTATTCGCGATAGTTCATCGCGCCGCCGGGAAACAAAAAGGGCCGCGGGTTCATCACCCACGGCTCTCTGCCGATCAATCATAGTTGTCGCGATCAGCCCAGCAGCGACTTTGCCACGGTCTCGCGATGCACCGGGGCGTTGCCGAAATTGGCTTCTCCCGCCAGCGCGCGCCGATGATACAGGTGCATGTCGTGCTCCCAGGTGAAACCGATGCCGCCGTGCACCTGGATCGCCTCCGAGGTGACGTTCTTGGCCATATCGGATGCGTACGCTTTCGCCATCGGCACCGCAGTCGCCGCCTCTGCGCCCTTGGTATCTACCGTCCAGCACGCGTAGTAGGTCAGCGAGCGCGCGTTCTCGACCGCGACCATCATGTCCACGCACTTATGCTTGACCGCCTGAAACGATCCGATCGGCTTGCCGAATTGCACGCGCGTCTTGGCGTATTCGACCGACATGTCCAGCGCCCGCTGCGCCGTCCCGACCATCTCGGCCGCCAGCCCCGCGGTTGCGATGTCGAGCGTGCGGTGCAGAAGCGGCCATCCCTCGCCTTCCTTGCCTATAAGCTCGGAGGTTTTCACATTGTCGAACTTCACGTGGCATAGTCGCCGCGTCATATCGACCGTCTTGAGCTGAGTGATCGTGAGGCCTTTCGCGGTGGTGGGAACGGCCAGAATCGTGATTCCTTTTTCGCCACTGCCGCCGGTGCGGACTGCAACCGCGATCCCGTTGGCCACGTGCGCATCGGGCACAAAAAACTTCTCGCCGGTGATCGTGTATTCCTTGCCGCTCTTGGTCGCCTTGAGCTGGATTCCCTCGGCGTCGAAGCGGCCCGAGGCTTCGGCGATCGCGACGGTACCGATAAATTCGCCCTTCGCCATGCGCGGCAGGAGGTCCTTCTTCTGCTCCTCCGAGCCGCCTTCTATAATCAGCGGCGCCGCGAGCAGCGCGGAGGTGAAGAAGGGCCCCGGCACCAGAACCTTGCCGGCTTCTTCGACAATCACCGTCATGTCGAGGAAGCTGCCACCCTGGCCGCCGTAACTCTCCGGGATGAGCAGCCCGGGCCATCCGAGGTCAACCAGCTTTTTCCAGAAAGCGGGGTCGTGGGCGGTCGCGTCCGCCATCATCTGGCGGACAAACTTCGGCTGGCAGTTGTCGGCCAGAAAGCGCTTGGCCGCATCCCGAAGCATCTCTTGTTCTTCAGAAAATCCGAAATCCAACTTTCGTTCCTCCGTTTTGTCGATGGGGAATCCTGCGGTTTGAAACCGCTCAGATCCATCTTTCAGGTACCACTAAGGCTTTCGGCCGCGCAAGCGCCGGAAATCCCGCGCCGCCGCCGGTTGCGCGCTTGATTCGCGCGCGGGAACCGCGACAATAGTTCGCGGACCGCTCGTATGGAACACAAAGATCTCGTCCGCGAGGAATTCACGCGCCAGGCGGCCGACTACGCGACCGCGCCCGCGATTCTCGACGCGGAGCATTTGCGCAAGCTGGTCGAACTAGTCGCGCCGCCGGCCGATGCGCGCGTTCTGGAAGTCGCGACCGGACCGGGGCACGTCGCGATGGCATTTGCGCCGCGGTGCCGCGAAGTCGTCGGCATCGATCTGACCGACGCGCCGCTCAAGATTGCCGAGCAGATGCGCTCGGAGCGGGGACTCGCCAACGTCCGCTTCCAGAAGGGCGACGTCGAGTCACGCCTGCCGTTCAACGACGGCGAATTCGATGTCGTCGTCTGCCGGTTTGCGATTCATCATTTCGCCGCGCCGGAGAAAGTGATCGCCGAGATGGCGCGAGTGTGCCGCATTGACGGACTGGTGGCGATCGAGGATTTGATTGCCAGCGAACAGCCCGAGCGCGCCGCGTACTACAACCAATTCGAAAGGTTGCGCGACACCTCGCATACCAGTGCGCTCGCGATGAGCGAACTAATCCGGATGATGGGCGCGGCCGGCCTCGAGATAGTGAGGTTTACGTCGCACGGCTTGCGCGTTGCGGTATCGCAATGGATCAAGGCGGCGCATGCGTCGCCGGAGCGCGCGGCGAAAGCAATCGCGATGGTCGAGCGGGATGCGGACGAAGACCTAAGCGGCGCGCGTCCTGTGCGAATCGACGGCGAACTGCATTTCACCTATCGGATCGCGATGCTGGTGACGCGCAAGCTGCCGGCGCGCGCCTAGAAGTCCGGGTCCGGAATTCTTGTGACGGTGTCGAGTTGCGCTGCCCGAACTAATGGATCGGGGTCAGCTGCGGATGCTTTCGGACAAACGCCCAGGCCGCGAGGAAAATCAATCCGGCAGCGCACAAATAGGCAAACGTATCGCCGATCCGGCCGTAGATGGTGCCGACACCCTGGGTCGGAACGGTGGCCATCATAACCCCGCCGCCGTCGCCATAGTTCTGCCGGCCCAGCACGCGTCCCTGGTAGTCGGTGATCAAGGACACGCCGTTGCCGGTGGCTCTCACCATCGAATAGCCATTTTCGATGGCGCGGAAAATCGCGACAACGGAGTCTTGCTGCTCAAATGGGATCACGCTGTTGTAAGGCGCCATCATGATGTCGACATCATTGCGTCCGGCTTGCCGGATCAGCGCCGGGAAATGAAAGTCGTTGCAGATCGCCGTGGCCATGCGGCCATAGGGCGTATTCTCGACGGGAAGCTTTCCAGCCCCGGGGATCGCGACGTAGGCTTCGCCAGGAATCACCGGGTAGGTCTTTTCGTAGGTTGCCAATATTCGCCCCGTGTTGTCGATCAAGATTGACTGATTGCGAAAGTAGTGACGCGTCGGGGCTCGGGTGAACACGCTGAGTTCGATCTGCAGATAGGCATCGTAGCGCCTGGCCAAATCAGACGCCCGGTCCAGGGTTTGTTGCCGGTCCTCTTCCAAGACCTGAGCCGACGCCTCTTGCCAGCCGACGATCTTCGCGCCGGCGCGCAGGGCGGATTCGCTGCGCTCCAGCATCTGATCGACGGTTGCCTCGAGTTGCGGGCGAACGGCGGCACGTTCGTCATCTGTCGATCGGTAGAAAGTCACCCAGTTGAATGGCGGGCTGATCGCTCGCTGGTAAACAGCATGATCGATAGTAACGGTGGCCGCCATCACGGTCGGCGAGGATGGCGCGGCAAAGTTCAACCGGAAGCTTCCGAACAGGCCGACCGCTATCAGCACGGCGACAAAGGGAATTACCACGCCGCGCACGGGCCGACAGTCGAAACCCCGTTCCCAAAGAGCGTTAACGGTCGAGGCGCTCCACGCGATGAGGAAGGTGATGCCCCACATCCCGGTGATCGAGAGGATCTGCATCAAGACGAGACTGTCGTATTGCGAATAGACAAACGAACCCGTCGAGTTGACTGCCGGCAGCAACGTCATTAGCCAATCGACAGTCACATACGCCAGGGGAAACAGCAGCGTACGCGTCTTCTCGTCCAGGCGCGATCCGAGCAGGCGGTCGGCTGCGTAAGGTAACGTGGACGCCAGTCCCCTGAATGGCGAGAAAAGGATTAGTCCGAACACTGCCACATAGATGTCGCCCACTTCGCCGCCGCGAAGGGCAATCCAATTGCCGATTGCCTGGGCGAGGAAGATCAGCGACAACGCGACCGATGCCCGACGGGCCGTGCGGGCGAAGCGCAGCAGGAATATCGGCGCCAGCCATGCCGCGAGGGGAATCATCGTCTGCACGATCGTAAACGGCAGCAAAACGAATCCGACGAGAAGCCAGAGCCAAGTCAGGCGGCCAGCTCGCGCGTCTGGCAAGGATTTGGAAAAGCCCGTCGGCTCTGACTGGCTCACGTCTGACCTCTTTTCAGCTTAAGCTTTCTTCCCCGATATCAGCGCGAGGACGCCCGAGTATTGGAGCAGATAGGTCTGCTCCGCGAGCGAGCCGATTTCGAAACCGGTGAAGAACCCCGCGATCGGAACGGGTCCAAGGTAGCGCCTGATGTATGCGGAATCGTGACCCGGGATGTTGTAGAGCCCGGCGCCGCGCGAGACGCAATCGAAGTACAGACCGAACGCGGGAGGCGCGTCGAGGCGGTCGCCCAATTCTTCCAATTCCGCTTTCAAGTCGTCGCGCGATCGCTCGGCATCGCGCAACACGAAACCGATCGTGTCGCCCACCCTGGGCTGGAAGGCGACCGCGATGACGCCGTGTTCCTCGCTGGCGCCGACGATATTGCGCACGACAAATTTTCCGCGCTCGATCGTTTGTGCGTTCTCGTACACCGGAATCGCAACGAAGACGTAGCTCAGCGCGCGGCGCAGATCGCCGGCCAGCGGGCCGGCGGCCTCGGCGAAGACCTGGTAAGCCGGCCGGCCGTCGAGTTCGATCAGTATGTTGTCGCGCGCGGCGGTCACGCGATGCGCCGTTCCGATCAGGCCGCATGCGATCGAGCTCGCCACAATCGGCTCGAAGTCTCCCGCGAGCAGCATCCCCGAGACTGCGTTGGAGCTGACAGTATCGCCGCAGAAAACAAACGTCTCGCCCACTGAGCCGTCCTCGGTCGCACCGCCGCCCGCGATCATCACGCCCGGCAGTTCAGTCCCGAGAGCTGCGAGCGTTGCCTCGGCTTCGAAGTTGTAAGTATCGGCAAAAAGAATCAGCAGGTTCGATTTGCCCAGCCGCGAGCGCACCGCGGACGCGACTTCCGCCGCCACGCCCGCGGCGCGGCCGCGAAGGGTCGGCACGAAGAATCGGGTTGCGTGAATCTCTTCGCCGCCGAACACCAGCACGGCCAGCGCGTTGCCCGATTCGATTTCGGTCTCGCCGGCGATGACGCCCACGCTGGAGCATCCCGCGACTTCGCGCGTATGCGCTTCCGAAGCCACCGTGCGCATGATCATCGGATACGCGGCGCCGTAGGCCGGGGTCGCGAAACAAAGTGCGCCGTTGGCGCGGCTTATCCCCGCCTGCGCGAGCGCGGCGGCGGTGGCCTCGGCGGCGGCGATCCGCGGATTGAGCGCGGTCGAGAAACCGACGCCGGCTCGAATCATCTCATCACCTATTGCGGACTCCCGAAAATCCGCAGCAACTCGACCATCCGTTGAATCCCGTCAGCGAGTTCCTTCACGCCGATTCGTTCGTTGATTCCGTGAACGCCTTTTGCTTCGGCGGGAATTACTTCGAGCGGAATGAAACCGTAGGAAACGATCTTCTTATGGCGGAAGTAATGGCTGTCGGTGAATCCGATGATCATGGAGGGGACGACGGTGGCCCGGTCGTGGTCTTTGGCCAGCGTCTCAATCGCGGTCATCAGCGGCGAGCGCGACGGCGACGAGATCGGCGGAAAGTTGAGGATCACGTCAATCTTGATGGTGTCGTCGGCGATCACTTTTTTAATGTCGCTCATGACCTTCTTGGGATCGCTGCCCGGCAGCAGCCGGCAATCGACTTCGGCGTACGCCGTCTCGGAGATCACGTTGGTCTTATCGCTGGCGGACAGCACCGTCGGCGTGATCGTGTCGCGCACCCGCGCGTTCTGGCCGGGGTCTTCAAGAAATTCCTTGAGATAGGCGGGATCCTTCAGCGCGGCGGCGAGATCGAGCAGCTGCCTGGGGCCGTGCTCGAGCTCGGCCATCGTGTGATAGTAATCATTCACCGGCCCGATGACGCGGATCGGCGTCTTGTACTCGCTAAGTTTATCCAGCGCGCGCACCAGCCGCGTGACCGCGGTTTCCGGGGGCGGATCGGAGGCGTGCCCGGCCGGGCCGCTGGCGGTAAGCTTGAGCCACAGCGGCGTTTTTTCGGTGACGGAGACCACGTAAACCTTGCGCTTGTTGTCGGAGAGCGCGTGAATCCCACCGCCTTCGTTGATCAGATAGCCGGCGTCGGAGAAAATGTTGGCCTCGTGATCGACGAACCATCCCGCGCCGTTCTTGCCGCCTTCTTCCTCGTCGCCGGTGGCGACAAACAGCACGTCGCGATCGAGCAGGATGCCCGCGCGCTTGATCGCCAGCATCGCCATCAGCTCGATCACGCCGGGGCCCTTGTCGTCGATCGAGCCGCGTCCCCAGATTTTTCCGTCCTTGACCGCGCCCGAGAACGGCGCCATCTCCCATTCCTTGGGATTGGCCGGCACCACGTCCATGTGACTCAGCAGGATGATCGACTTGGTATGCTTGCCGATTCCGCGCAGGCGCGCCGCAACGATTCCGCGCCCATGCTGCGGCTCCCAGGTCGTGGCGGGAATTCCGTCGCTCAGAAATTTCTCCCGGAGCATCCGCGCCGCTTCGATCTCGTTGCCCGGCGGATTGGTGGTGTTGATCTGGATGTACCTGGAGAGCAGGTCGGTCGCTTCCTGGGTGACCTTGTCCCAATTGATCGGCTGGGGAGGCGGCGCCTTCGACACCCCCCTGGATTCCGACGGCAGAATGTTGGGCGTCGCCGCCGGGGCGGCCAGGGCGGAGCCGGATAGAGCAACCCAGGCCATCATCCATGCCGCCGCCGCAATGCGCAGCCGTCGCACGCCGTGGTTGAGATTTTTTTCGATCACGCACTGAAGGGAACACCGTCGCGGCCCCGCCGTCAACTCCTCGGCAGGTGATGTGAAACCCACCGTGGGTTTCACACTTCCCTGGGCAGGGGTGACCCCTGCACCCGGTAGTAAGAAGACGCGAAAATCTGCGCAGCGCATCTTTTCGCGACTACGCGATGGAAGAGGTGACTCCTGCACCGCAGTGGAAATTGAAAGAGAAGAGCGGGACTTCGTCCCTGAAGAAGCGGTAAGGGGTCAGACACGACCTAACCTCTCCTTGTCCGAGCGAGATACGCGCGGGCGCGCGGATCCTGCGCGATGCTCAGGATGACACAAGGAGAGGTTCAACGCCCGCGTCGCTCATCCTGTGCGAAAGCTGTGTGAATTCTCCCGAAGCCCTGCTCCTCGGACAAGGAGAGGGCACTCGACGAAGACCATCGCGCGGCAGGGGTGAGCAGGGGTGAGCCCTGCACCCGGAGTAGTTGAGATAACGCGAAAATCTGCGTCGGTCCCCGTCATTGAGGTGCGGACTCGAACGGATAGCGGGACTTTAGAAGCTCGATCAGATGCGACGCCTCGGCCTCGTCCACTGCCGCCTCCGAAGCGGAAAGTCTTCGCACCGTAGTCAAACGCTATCGCGCCTCCGAACATCGACCGTGACGAAGAGCTCCAACCAAAACCGCTGTTCATCGGAGTACGGTCGATGCGAAGATTCTTCACGCTCGGGAGGTCATATTCACGCGACCGTCCAAATCCCAAAACATCCCGCCGGATCGCCAAGACTAGCGGGAGTAAGCAATACGATTTCATGGCCCGTCACATTCCACAGCCAGAAGGAGATGGCGACGAAGCCGCCGACAGTCCAGGCCCCCAGCCATCCGAACAGGAAGAGATTTCCGCCCGAGGCCGGCATCCTGCCGCTCGCAAGCTGATGGATCGCGCCGAACTCGCCGAACGCCCATCCGCAGAGCCAGAATCCGATGAAAAGAATGGCCCACCAGCTCTTCGCGGCGGGGATGTCGATCACCAGCCCCTCGGGAGTATCGGATACGGAAGCTTTGGCGGTTGGAACCGCAACCCTTGCCATCAGCGTTCTCCCTTTTTCCGATAGCGGACGTTCCTCAGAGTTGTACTATCGCAAGGCGACAACCAATAGCGCGCCCGCCGCAGTGGCTGCGCGCGACAACGGAGCGCGGCCTTAACACTGGGTGCAGTGGTCACCCATGCTCATGCGGGGGAGTTGAAGAGTTCGATCACGGTTTGGAGGAACTGGGCGGCGGGCGCCCCGTCCAGCATCCGATGGTCGAAGGTGAGGCTTAGCCAGAGCATCGCGCGCCTGGCGATCTCGCCGCGAAAGACCGCCGGCTTCTCGACGATTCGCCCGACGCCGAGGATTCCGGTCTCGCCCGGATTCAGAATCGGCGTGAACGCGTCGATGCCGAACGTCCCGAGGTTGGATATGGTAAACGTGCCTCCGGTTACGTCTTCGAGTTTGAGCTGACCGGCGCGCGCCTTTTCGCCGAGCGCGCGGCTTTCGACTGCGATCTCGCGAATCGACTTGCTCTCGGCGCGCTGTATGACCGGAACGATCAGGCCGTCGTCGAGTGCGACGGCGACGCCGACGTTCGCGCTTGCGCAAAGAGCGATCTCCGCGCCGTTGCCTTTTTCGTTTTCGTTGAGGCGCGCATTCATTCGCGGATGGCGTATGAGGGCGCGCGCGACCGAATGAACAAGCATGTCGGTGTATGAAAAATCGAATTCGCGGGACAGGCGGGCGCGAAACTCGGTCGCCGGGGTCACATCGGCTTCCGCGGCGATGGTGATCTGCGCGCTGGAGCGCAGGCTTTGATACATCCGCTCGGCGATCACCTTGCGCACGCCGCGAAACGCGACGCGATCGGCAGGCGGCGGCGCCGGTGGCTGCGCCGGCGCGGATTTGGCGGCGCGCTCGACGTCTTCGCGAGTTATCCGTCCGCCGGGGCCGGAGCCTTCGATTTTATCGATATCGACGCCGAGTTCAGACGCGAGTTTGCGGGCGACCGGGCTTACGGTCTTTCGATCCCGCCCGCTCGGGTTGGGCGCGGCGGGCTGACTCGGGTTGACCGCGGCGGTCCGATTGGCGGGCGGCGGCGAGGTCGCGGGTGAAGCGCGACGGGCAGGGGCGGATTTGGGGTAGCGCGCCGCGACCGTGGCGACATCCTCGCCAGCCTCGGCGATCACGGCGATCGCCGTGCCGCATTCGACGGTTGCGCCCTCGTCGAACATCGCGATCGCGAGCGTACCCGACGCGGGCGCATCGACCTGGTAGAGGACTTTCTCGGTCTCGACCTCGTAGAGCGGCTCGCCGGCGTTGACGCGCTCGCCGGCGGCCTTGAAGAAACGCTGAATCGTTCCTTCATGCATCGTCAGCCCGAACTTGGGCATCGTAACTTCAACTGCCACAGTCAGTTCCGCAAATGCCGGGCGCGGCTATCGTCCGACCACGGCGCGAATCGCGGCTTCGATGCGAGCCTCGTCGGCGATGGCCGCCTTTTCCAGCGGCGGACTGAACGGGATCGGCACGTCGAGCGAGGTGACGCGGCGGACGGGCGCGTCGAGGAAGTCGAAGCCCTTGTCGGCGACGATCGCGGCGATGTCGGCGGCGGCGCCGCCGCGCAGATGGCCTTCGTCGGCGATCACGATTCGATTGGTTTTCTCGACCGAAGCAAGGATCGCGTCTTCGTCGAGCGGAACCAGGGTGCGCGGATCGATAACTTCAACCGAGATTTTTTCCTGCTCGAGCTTCTCCGCGACGCTCAATCGCCTTCGCCACCATCGCGCCAATCGCGACCACGGTGACGTTGTCGCCGGACCGCTTCACGGCGGCCTTGCCGAGCGGGACCAGGTGCTCGCCCGCGGGGACATCCTCGCGCGACCATCCGAGCGCGCCGTGCTCGAAGACGATCACGGGATTGTTGTCGCGGATGGCGCTCTTGAGCAGGCCCTTCATGTCGGAGGCGCCGGAGGGGACGACCAGCTTGAGGCCCGGGACGCTCAGAAATTGCGCGTACACCGTTTCGGAATGCTGCGCGGCCGCACCGCCCATCGCGCCATAGACGGCGCGGAAGGTGATCGGCATGGTGGCCTGTCCGCCCGACATGTAGCGGAGCTTGGCGGCCTGGTTGCAGATCTGGTCGAAGGCGCAATAGAAGAAGCTGGCGAATTCGACTTCGCAAATCGGGCGCGTCCCCGCCATCGCGGCGCCGACCGCCGCGCCGACGAAGCCGGCCTCCGAAATCGGGGTGTTGCGCACCCGCTTGGCGCCGAACTTATCGATGAGGCCCTTGGTCGCGCCGAACGCGCCGAGCACGACGTCCTCGCCCATCAGGAAGGTGAGCGGGTCGCGCTCCATTTCTTCGGCGATGGCCTGGTTGATCGCCTGGATAAAACTGATTTGTGGCATGACGATACCTCCGATCGCGGGTGCTCAGGCGATCAAGTGTTGTTGTAAACATCGTCGGTGACTTCCGACGGCGCGGGCAGTTCGCTCGAGCGCGCGAATTCGACGGCGTCGGCGAGTTCCTTTTCGGTTTCGGCGATGATCCTGGTGAGTTCGGCCGAGCTAATCTTGCCGCTCTCCGCGCACCATTTCTCGAAGCGAATCAGCGGGCATTTGCGCTTCCATTCGTCGACTTCGGATTGCTCGCGATAGGAGCCGCCGCCCAGAAAGGCCTGTTCGCCGACGACGTGCCCCTCCCATCGATAGGTCTTGCATTCGAGCAGGGTGGGACCTTGGCCGGCGCGGGCGCGAGCGACAGCCTCGCTGGTATAGCGGAAGACTTCGAGCACGTCGTTGCCGTCAACGATTTGGCCGGGAATGCCGTAGGCCTTGGCGCGCACGGCGATGTCTTTGACCGAGGTCACGGTGTCCATCGGAGTGAACTCGCCGAAGCCGTTGTTCTCGCATACGAAGACGACCGGCAATTTCCAGACTGCCGCGAGGTTCAGCGACTCGTGGAAGACGCCCTCGTTGGAGGCGCCGTCGCCGAAGAACGCCACGGTGACATCGTCCTTGCCGGCGATCACGGCGCCCAGCGCGGAGCCGGTGGCGATCGGCAGTCCAGCGCCGACGATGCCGTTGGCGCCGAGGATGCCGAGCGAGTAATCGACGATATGCATCGAGCCGCCCTTGCCTTTGCAGTAGCCGGTGCGCTTGCCGAAAATCTCGGCCATCATGCGATCGAGGCGTCCGCCCTTGGCGATCAGATGTCCGTGGCCGCGATGGTTCGAGGTGATGCGATCGGTCTTGCGCAGCGCGGCGCAGACGCCGGTGGCGGAAGCCTCTTCGCCGATGGAGACGTGGACGAAGCCGGGAAGCTCGGCGGCCATCGCAAGGTCTCGCGCCTTGGATTCGAAGTGCCGGATCTTCTGCATCGTGCGGTACATCTCGAGCAACTTGTCCTTGCTGATATCCATGAAGAGCTAGCCTCCGTGAGAATTGCGGGGGATGGGCGATGAATGTCCCCGGCGAGCGGAAACTATCCCCAACCGCATCAATCGTCAAATGAGCGGGCGGGCGATCGCCGAGTCGAATTCATTGCGACATCCGATTGGAGTGGTAGGCTCAGCCGATGACACAGAAAATCGGGTTCGTCGGACTGGGCGCGATGGGTCTGCCGATGGCGACGAATTTGCTCGCCGCGGGATACCATCTGACGGTCTATAACCGCACCGCGTCGAAGGCAGAGCCGCTGATTGCCAAGGGCGCGCGCCGCGCGGAGCGGGCCGGCGACGTCGCGCATCCGGGGGGAATCGTGGTCTCGATGCTCGCGGACGACGCCTCGGTCAAGGCGCTGGTGACGGGCGAGGATGCGCTCGCCGAGCGAATCGCACCCGATGGAATTCATGTCTCGATGAGCACGGTGTCGCCGGCGACCACGCGGGAGCTTGCGGCATATCACGCGATGCGCGGGAGCGTGATGGTCGCGGCGCCGGTGTTCGGACGGCCAAGCGCCGCACAGGCGAAATGGTTGTGGATCTGCGCTTCGGGGCCGGCCGACGCCAAGGCCAAAGTGAAACCGATCCTTGAGGCAATGGGGCAGGACATATTCGATTTTGGCGACAATCCCGGGGCAGCGAACGTGGTGAAGCTCGCGGGCAACTTCATGATCGCGGCGGCGCTCGAGGCGATGGGTGAGGCAGTCGCGATGATGCGCAAGAGCGGCGTCGATCCGGCGGCGGCGCTCGAGATGCTGGCGAAAACGATCTTCGCGGCGCCGGTGTACCAGGGCTACGGCCCGGCGATAGCTCATGGGCGGTTCACACCGGCGGGTTTTCGGCTGCCGCTGGGACTCAAGGATATCGAGTTGGTGCTGCAGACCGCCGTCGCGGCGAACGCGCCGATGCCGACGGCGAGCCTGCTGCGGGATCGATTCATCTCGGCGATAGCCAAGGGGCGCGCCGACCTGGACTGGTCCGCGATCGCTCTGGGAGCGGCCGACGACGCCGGACTGAAGGAATCGCGCTAGGGAATTTTCCCGCGAGACGCGCGTGACGAAGTACCTCGCCCAGGTTTTCGCGCTCTCTCTATGCATGGCCGCGATGCTCGCGGCGGCGCGTCCAGCGCACGCGATCGACTTCTACGAAATCCAGATCTACGACACGGACACCGCGCCGACCGGTCATCTACAGCTCGAATTGCATTCAAACACGGCCTCGACGGCGACCGGGCAGTTGGCGAAGAGCGAGATGGACGTGTACCAGGTGCACGAGACGCTCGAAGGCTCGTACGGAGTCGTGCGTTGGCTCGAGGTCGGGCAGTATCTCGCCACCGCGAAGTTGTCCAACGGCGACTACGAATACTCGGGCTCGCGCACGAAGGTCCATTTCGGCATCCCGCAGACTTTCGAGTGGCCGGTGCAGTTCGGCGGAAATATCGAGCTTGATTACATGCGGCGCGCAGCCGAGGAAAATCCGCTGACGCTGGAGCTGCGGCCGATCGCCGGCGGGAGCTACAAGGGATTTCGACTGGTGGGAAACTTCGCGTTCGAAAAGCCGTTGCGCGGTCCGCAGACGCATCGCGGGGTTCAATTCGAGCCGTCGGGCGAGGTGGTCTATGCGCTCAACCGCTGGGTTTCGCCGGCGCTGGAATACTACGGCGACCTGGGACCGATTCAGCCGCTGGCAAAGGTGCAGGAGCAGCAGCATTTCATCGTGCCGGCGCTCAATTTTGATTTCATCCCGCAACTGGAGCTCAACCTCGGCGTGGGAATCGGAGTGACTCGCGCCAGTAACGGGGTATTTCTGAAATCGATTGTTGGCTGGACGTTTTAGGCGCCGGCGGGAGAGGCCGCAGTGGGGCCGGAGACTCATCGTTGCTTGGTTGGCCGGGCTTAACTATCCTCGAATCACGCGCTTGGCGCCTTCGATGTTGTTTCCCTCACAAGACAGGCGAGCTGACGAGAAACTCGGGCGAATCCTGGGCCGGGTAGGTTCCGTCCGCTCGCGACTCAATCGGCTTGCACTGCAGGACGCGATTTTCTACACGCTGGCGATCGCGATCGCGGGCGGCGCCGCGGTTTTTGCCGGTGCATATCTGCTGTCGCCGCTCGCCTTCCTGGTAGCCACTTCGGCGCTGGTGATTATCGGCTGTGCCGGTATCGCGAGCGCAATCGGCGGGGCATGGCGGATGCGCGCCGGCGCGGTGCGGGCCGCCGCGATTGCCGACGACCGGGCCGAGCTGAAGGGGCGTCTCTCGACGATCGTCGCGCTTGCCAATCACCGGACCCGCAGCTCGCTGTGGGCGTACCTGGTGGAAGATACGCTCGGCCATCAGGAGCAATTCGCGGTCGCGCGGATCGAGCGGCGCCGCGTGTCGCGCGCGATCTATGCGCTGGCCGGAGCAATCGTGCTGGCGGCGCTCGCGCTCCCGATTTCAAAAATCAAGCACGCGCCACAGAGCGCTGCGGGCATCGGGCAGGACGACCTGACGGTCGATCTGGACGAGCTGCATCTGCGGCCGGCCGATCCGGGCGATGAATCGGGGATGCAGGTGACGGCAGACGCGGCGACGATGCGCCGGCTCGAGGACAAATTGGCTCGGGAGGGCGGGGCGAACGGCGAGGCAGGCGGCAATTCGCTGAACCAGATGGTGAATCGCGCGCGCGACCTGGCCGGGCATTTGCAAAGCAAGCTTACCGGACAGCAGGCGGCCTCGAAGCAGCGTCTCAACCTGCGCCTGGCCGACGCGAACGGCGATCAGGCTCAAAACGAAATTCATCGCGCTCCTGAAACGCAGCAGAATCGGCATAGCGACGCCGCGGGACAGTTCAAACAGGACCAGCCAAAATCCAACCGCAAGATCGATCTGCCCAGCGGAGACGACTCGCGCCAGCCCAATTCCGAGTCTTCGCCCGGCGGCTACGGTGAGCCGGGCGCGCAAGCCGACTCCGGCAACGACAACGCCGACAAGCGGGACAACGGCGCGACCGGTCGCAGCATCGGGCAAAGCGGCGAGAATGGCGGCAACGGCGGCGCGGCGCACGGAACCGGCGCCGATCCCGACAGCCTGTTCGGCGCACCGGCGGCGTCGAAGCTCGGCACCGAGGGTTTCGAGATCGCAATCGAAGCGCGACCCGTCGATCACGGTGCCAAGGGCGCCGGTCACGCCTACGTTGCGCCCAAAGTGCGCACGCCGCTCAGCCCGAGCCAGGAGCCCGACGAGCCGGTGGCGCGCGCCGCGGTGCCGGCCGAAGATCGAACTACTATCAAGCGGGTATTCGAAAGATGAGCGACGTGCAGGCGGAAACGCCAACGGTGGCGGATTTCGCCCGGACGTTCCGGCGTGTCCAGGCCGAGATCCACAAGCTGATCATCGGACACGAGCAGGCCGTCGAGGAGTTGCTGTCGGCGCTGTTTGCCGGCGGCCACGTGCTGATCGAAGGCGTTCCCGGCACGGGCAAAACGACGCTGGTCAAAACGCTGGGGCTGGCGCTCAATCTGAGCTTCAACCGGATTCAATTCACGGTGGATCTGATGCCGGCCGATATAACCGGCACGCGCGTGATTTTGTCGGGCGACGATGGGCGGCGCGAGTTCAGTTTTCAGCCGGGACCGGTGTTCTGCCATATCCTGCTGGGCGACGAAATCAATCGCGCGACGCCCAAGACGCAGTCGGCGCTGCTGGAGGCGATGGCCGAGTTGCAGGTGACGGTAGCGGGCACCACCTACCGCCTCAAACCGCCGTACTTCGTGATGGCGACGCTGAATCCGATCGAGATGGAGGGCACCTATCCGCTGCCGGAGGCGCAACTCGATCGCTTCCTGTTCAAAGTCCGTTTGAACTATCCCGACGAAGGCGAACTGACCCGGATCATCTCGTCGACGACCGGGCCCGAAGAGGCGGGGGTCGAGGCGGTTTTCCACGCCACCGAAGCCGCCGAGCGAATCGAGGCGCTGAAGAAGCTGGTGCGCGAAGTGATGGTGGCGCCGGCGATGGAGACCTACGCGGCGCGGCTGGTGCGAACCACGCAGCCGCAGAACTCGCGCTTCGTCGCCAACGGAGCCGGGACCGTGCACGACGAAATGGTCAATCGCTACGTGATGTTCGGCTCGAGCCCGCGCGGCGCGCAGGCGCTCATTCTGGGCGCCAAGGTGCATGCGCTGCTCGACGGGCGCGCCAATATCGCGCGTGAAGATATCGAGCACGTGGCAGTTGCCGCGCTTGCCCATCGCATCATGCTCAACTACGCCGCGCTGTCCGACGGAATCGACGCCACGCAGATTGTCGAGCGCGTCATCAAGTCGGTTCGCGCCGGGAAGCCATAGGCAAGCGGCGATGCTCGAAACACGCGCTTTCGAGCCGGAATTTTTGCGCAAGCTTGACCGCCTGGTGCTGGGCATCAAGCGTGCCCGCACCGTGCGCGCGGGCCAGCGCGCGCTGGGCAGAATCCAGGGGCTCGGAATCGAGCCGGAAAATTTCAAGCAGTACGCACCCGGCGACGATTTGCGCTTCCTCGATTGGAACGCGTTCGCGCGGTTTGACGAATTGATGCTGCGAACTTTTCGCGTCGATCGCCAGGTCGAGATTACCGCGCTGGTGGACGCGAGTGCGTCGATGGGATTGCCCGAGCGCGACGACAAGCTGGGGCTCGCGTTGGCGATCGGCGCGTCGCTTGCGTACATCGGGATGGCGAACAACGACGCGGTTCGAATCGGCGCGTTCTCGATGCATCGTGGGGCGATGAAGCTCGAAGCGACGCCGTTTCATCGCCGCCGCGAGTCGTACCCCAACTTCAGGCCGTTCGTGAGGTCGGTGAAGGCGGGCGGCGAGACCCGGCTGGGCGCGGCCGTCGATCAATTGCTGCAGCAGCGCCGGCCGGCTGGGACGGTCGTCGTCATCTCGGATTTTCTCGTCAATGCAAGCGACGTCGAAGACGCGCTGAAGCGGCTGGTGGCGGCGCGCCACGAAGTAAAAGTTATCCACGTGATGGGCGACCAGGAGAGCACCGGTTCATATCCATCGGGACCGGTGCGGGTGCGCGACGCGGAGAGCGGCGAAGTCCGCGAGACGGTGCTGGGCCCGGCAATGGCCGCGGCGATCCGGCGCAAGGTCGAAAAGATCGCCGCGCGCGTCCGTGAGATCTGCACGACGCACGCGATTACTTATGCGCAGGCGTTCGGCGCGGACAATCTGGAACGCATCATGGAGCGCGAACTCCCGCGGCTCGGAATGGTGAGATAATCGTGGGTCTCCTGAATCCGCAGAACTTCATCTATGGACTCAGCCTCGCGCTGTTGGTGCTGATCTATCTGCGCTCGCGCCCGCGTCCGACCATCGAAGTGTCGAGCCTGATGCTGTTCGACGAAGCGGCGGCGCCGGTTGCGAGCGTTCGTATCCTGCGGATCGACCCGCTGTTCTGGCTCGAGATGGCGACGCTGACGGCGCTGACGCTGGCGATCGCGGGATTGTACGTGATGAGGCCGCGCACGCCCGGTCACGGCCGGATCCATGCGCTGGTGTTCGATCTCGGCGCCGGGATGAGTGCGCGCGAAGGCTCCGGCACCAGACTGGACCAGGCGCGCGGGGAGGCGATGGAAATAATCAATCAAGCGCCGGCTGGAGACGAGTTCAGCGTTATCGCATACGCATCGGAGGCGCAGGCGCGCCATCCGCAGACCGCGAACCCGGCAGACCTGCGCCAGGCGCTCGGCGATCTGGCTGCGATGGCGGTGCCCGCACGCACGGCGGCTCTGCGAGCGGCGCTGATTCGGGCACGCGGCGCCTCGGAAATCGATCTGTTCGCCGATCGGCCGCCGGCGGCTGAGATTTTGGCCGACGCCGCCTCGACGGCGCGGGTAAATTTCCACCTGGTCGGTTCCGGCGACTCCAATCTGGCGATCGTGTCGCTCGATCCCGGCATCCCGGGCTCGACGCGCGGCCGCGCCGTGATTCGCAATTTCTCCGCGCGGCCTTCTCCCTGCGAACTGGCGATCGATCTCGGCGGCCGCGAGGAGTTTCATCAGACCCTGATGCTCGCGCCGGGTGAGCAGGTCGTGGCCGGGTTCGGACCGCTGAAGACGGGAGGCGTGCTGCACGCGCGAATCCTGACCCCCGATGCGATCGCCGCAGACAACGACCGCTACGCCTACGCGCCATCCGATCGCGCGGCGCAGGTGCTGGTTCTCTCGCCCGACGCCGCGGTGCGCGACGATATCGCGCGCGTGCTGCTCGCGGTCAACGCGAATTTCCAGATCGAAACCGCCGATCCCGTCAAGTATCTTGCGGGTGCGAAGGCGTCCGGCCCCAGCGCGAAGCGGCTGGAACTGGCGGTCATGCACGATTGCTATGTGCCCGCGACCGGGGCGGCGTCCACGCTGCTCATATATCCGCCGCAACTTGCGAAGAACTTGCGGTACGCGGCCGGATTGGGAATCTCCGTCGATGGAACGATTGCGAGCGCGGATATTCGCAGCGATGCGATAGGCGACGCGCGCGGGATCGAATCGGTGGCGCTGGGCGCGACGCGAATAGTGGCGATCCCCGAATGGATGGATTTGATTGCGAGCGCGGCCGGCCCCGCTCATCCGTCGATCCCGCTGGCCGCGATCGGGCGCGGCGCAGACGGTCCCGCCGGAGTACTCGCGTTCGACGTCCGCGATCATCTTCTGCTCGCCCCCGATCATCTCGACGCGCTGGTGCTGACGGTCGATCTGATCAAGCAACTGACCGCGCCGCGCGATATTTTGATCGTGCCGACCGGCGCTGATGTAAGCCTGCCCGCAACCGGCAGCGCGCGTGTCACCCGGCCCGATGCCAGCGTGCGGACAATTACGGCCGACAAATGGGGCCGCGTGCGAATCCGTCCGATCCAGGCCGGGCGCTACAGCGTCGAGTCGGGAGGCGAGACGACGCAGGTGTTCGCCAACTATTACGACGCGGCGGAGTCCGACCTTGGCGCGAAATCGCAGGCCGAAGCGAAGGCGCCGGCGGAAAAGGCCGCCAGCGCATCGAATGCGCAATCCGGCGGGGAAGTGCAGCCGCTGGTTTTCATTTTGATCGCGCTGGCGTTGCTCGCGCTGACGATTGAATCCGCGATGCTGATTGGCCACGCCGGCCGCTGGGGGATGCGCCATGTTTGATCGGCCGCATCTGCTGTGGCTGCTGGTGCTCCTGCCGCTGGCCGTGGCGCCGGGAATTCTCGCGATGCGCGGCGGAATGCGGCTGGCGGGCGCTGCGGCTGCGACACTTCGCGCGCTGTGCGTTGTCGCCCTGGTCGCGATGCTCGCGGGCTTGCGCATTCCAGGGCGTATCGCCGCGCAAAACGTCGCGGTGGTGGTGGCGCTAGATGAGTCGCGCTCGGTGTCGCCCGATCAGCAGGATTGGATGCGCGGCCGGGTCGAACAGTTGAAGTCGGCGATGGCTCCGGGCGACCGGATCGGGATTGTCGGTTTTGGCCGCGACGCGCGGCTGCTTGCACCGCTGACGGATCCCCGGCTGCTGGGGCATTTCGGCGACGGCGCCGACGGCGGGGCTACCAATATAGCCGGCGCGCTGACGGCGGCTGAAAGCCTGTTTGCGCCGGAAGCGGACAAGCGAATCGTGCTGCTGAGCGACGGCAACGAAACCGAGGATTCCGCGACGGCGGAGGTTCCCGCGATGCTCGAGGACGGGGTGCGAATTTTCGCCGCCGCGCCGCCGCCGCCGGCGACCGAGAGAATTGCGGTCACCGATTTCTATTCCCCGGACACGGTCCGCGCCGATCAGCGCTTTGCATTCAGAATCGACGTTGACAGCGAATCGCAGTCTCCGGTGGCAGCCACGCTCAAGCTCTACCGCGACGGCACTGCCGTCGGCGGGGAAGCAATTGAGCTGAAGCCGGGGCTGAACCGCTTCGAGCTGCCGTATCGGCTGGAGCGCGCGGGTGCATACTTGATGAGCGCGGAAGTCTCGATTGCTCCACCGCGGGTGGCGTTGAATCCGCGGGTCGAGGCCGCGATTTCGGTGACCGGCGCGCCGCGGATTCTGATCGTTTCGGCCACGCCGCCGGAAAGCCTGGTGAGCGCGCTCAAAACCCGCAACTACCAGATTGATTTCGTGTCGCCACGCAGCTTGAGCGAACACCCGGTGGACTACCTGCCGTATCAGTTGATCATCCTCGACGATGTGCCCGCGGGATCGCTGACGGGGGCGGCGCAGCACGCGCTCAATCGCTACGTCGCCGACTACGGCGGCGGACTGGTCGCGACGGGCGACACCTTGCGCGAGGAGAACCTGGCCGGCGGCGAGCTGGAAAAGGCGTTGCCGGTAAAGTTCGTGCCGCAACCGCCGCCGCCGTCGCGCGAGCCGATTGCCGTTTACCTCTGCATCGATCGCTCGAACTCGATGAGTTACGACTCGCGCTATCCGGCGGTGCGCGACGGCGAGCGAATTCGCTACGCCAAGCAAGCCGCGATCGCGCTGCTGCGCCAGCTCGAAGATACTGATTTCGCCGGGGTGGTCGCGTTCGATTCGCAGCCGTACGTGCTCGCGCATCTACAGCCGATTGGCGAAGATCGCGGCGAGCTCGAAAACCGCATCGATCGCCTGCAACCCGGCGGCGGCACCGACTTCAAGGACGCGCTCGAAATCGCGGGACGCGAGATTCTGCAAAGCGGCATCCCGGTGCGCCAGGTGATTCTGCTCACCGACGGCGACACCAACCGCCAGTATCAGGACCACGACGATCTGATCGCCGAATTCGCCCGCGAGCACATTCCGGTCTCGACCATCCGCATCGGCCCCGACATGGCCAATCTGCGCTTGCTGCAGGACTTCGCGCAGGCGACCGGCGGCGTCTTCTATCGCGTGCAGGATATCGAGAAGCTGCCGCTGCTGCTGGTCGGATTGACGCGCGAGGCGATGAACCGGCGCAAGCCGGGTCGCACCACCGTCGAAGCCGGGGAGGCAACCACGATGCTCTCCGGGATCAGCATCAAGGAGATTCCGCCGATAGATTTTTTCGCCGCCGCCGAGCCCAAAGACGGTGCGCAAGTCACGCTCAAAATCGCGCGCGGGGGCAAAACTGCGCCGCTGCTCGCGGCGTGGCAGTATGGACTCGGGCGCAGCGCAATTTTCGCCGCCGAACCCGATTCACTCGCCACGCTGAGCTGGATTCGATGGAACCGCTACGCGGAATTCTGGTCGCAACTGGCGGGTTGGACGATGCGCCAGGGCGACTCCGGGATGTTCACGATGCGCGTCCACGGCGCGCCTGACGGGTCGATCACAGTCGAGGCTGAAAGGGCCGACGCCAATCCCGTCAGCAACCTGGTGTGCCGGATCACCGGGCCGGGACGCGCCATCGACGTTGCGATGACCGAGGCCGGCGCGTCGATCTATCGGGGCGAAGTCGGGCCGCTGCCGCGCGGCAAGTACGTCGCGACGCTGATGTTCAAAGCGGGCGAGTCCGAAAAGATTCTCGAGCAGCGCGAATTCGCCGCCGCCGGATCGATTCCGGCCGACAGCGCCGAGCTGCGCATCAAGCCGCCCAATCTCGAACTGCTGCGCCGGCTGTCAACCGCGACGCACGGCGCGTTCGACGCGCCCGCCGCGACAATTCTCCGCCACAGCGGTCAGACCGTGGCATTTCGCCGCAGCGCGGACGCGTGGCTGATTCCCATTGTGATCATGCTGTTCCTGGGTGAAGTGTTTGTGCGTCGCCGCTATCTCGGCGACTGACGATGGAGCGCTTCATGAAAAGTTCCGCTGCCAAATTTTCTCGTCTCATGGCCGCAGCCGTGTTGCTGGCCGCCCTCGCCACTACCGCCGCGACCGCGTTCGCTGCTACCTCGCCTCGCGACGCCGACGCGCTTGCCAAGTCCACCTACATCTATATTGCAACGGTTCGCAAAGACGGCAATCAGAGCCAGCCGTGCCGGTTTGGTTCATTCCAACCGGCGACAACCAGGTCCTGATCGAAACCTCGCCGACCAGCTGGAAGGCTAAAAGAATCAAGCGCGGCAGCCCGGCGCTCATATGGATTGGCTCGCCCACCGGGCCAGCGTTCATCGGCAAGGCGGAAATCGTCGAGGACAAGACGCTGCAGGACCAGGTGATCGAGGGCTACCCCAAGAAATATCTGCTCGCGCGAATCGGCTATGCGCGTCCCACTCGCGCCAAGCTGGATTCAGGCCAGATAATCGTGATTCGAATTTCGCCGGCGCGGGACCTGCCCGACGGATTTCAGTCAGCGCCCGGAACTCCGGCGCCCGTCCTTGACGAGAAGGCAAAGCCCGCTACCGCCCAATAGAACGTGTCTTGAAATTGGACTGCCACTAGTACAGCATTCCAACCCATGCGTTTAGTTCGACTGGCAATAGCTTTGGTTATCACCGCGCTGGTAGCGAGCACGAACTGCTTGGCGAGCGACTTCGGATCGCTGCGCGAGCCGGATTTCGACTTGCTCAAGCCCGCGCCACATCAAATCGACATCGAGGCCGACGACACCTACCAGTTCCTCGTTGGCGCCAACACGCTGCGGCGTCGGATCAACTCATTTCCCGACAGCGCGATTAGTTTGCAGCACGATATGGGCGTCTCGCAGATGCAACTGCCCGAGGTGCTGCTTTCGTATTGGTTCGACAGCGTCAACGCGGCGCAGTTCCAATTCAGATACTTCGGTTTGTATGGCAGCAAATATGAAACTCAGCCGCTGGCATTTGGCGGATCGATAATCTCTCCGAACCAGAAGCTGAATCCCGGCGGTACGCGATGGTACACGTTCGGTGGATACTACGAGCGCCGCCTGACGCCGCTGTATCAGGATCGCGAACAGGGATTGCCGGTCTTTCTCCAGGGATGGGACTTGCGCGCAAAGATCGGATTGGAATTCACTTACAACGATTTTCGAATCAACGACGGCTCGCCGAAGTTCAGCCAGCGTCTCGCTGTACGAGGCGCGAATCCGTTTCCATGATAAGGGGCTGCCGATACCGGCGATCGGCCTGGAGGCGCGGCGATGGCTGGCGCCCAACTTCGCGTTCGAGGTGACCGCGCAGGGCTATTGGGCCAACAAGTGGGACTCCGGACGCAGCGAGGGCGGAACGGTTTACGACTCGCAATCGGGCTTCGAGACGCACTGGCGCGTCGTTTACTCCAATCGCGACTGGCGCGGTTTCGCCCCATTTGGCGGCTTAAGCTACTACTACTCGAAATACACGCAGACTTCGTCGGGCGTGGGCAACCTGCTGCGCGTGCAGATGATCGGTCCCGAGGTCGGCTTCAACTGGAGCATCTGATCCTCGCGTGACATAGCCGCTGGCCTCACGCGCGCCGCGAAGTTATATCAGGATCGTGGCGAACGATTCTCCATCCGCGCTGATCAAGTGCGCGCTCAATTGCCGATGCCCGGTATGCCGAAACGGCGCAATTTTCCGATCGCATTTCAGGATGAATCGCGAGTGCCCGCGATGCCACGTGGTGTTCTGGAAGGATCCGGGAGAGACGTTGGGCGCGATGTATCTCGACTTCGCGGTGGCCTCCGGCTCGTTCCTTGTCGGCTGGGCGATTCTCGCCTTCGCCACGCGCCTCTCTGATGCCGTCGAGATATTTTTTCTGAGCGCGATCGCCGCCGGCAGCGTGCTGCTCTGCTACCCGCTCACGCGCAGCGCGTGGACCGTGCTGGTTTATCTGTCGGGCGGAATCGAACGCCCGCCCTTGCGGGCCATCCAGGGCGGCAAGAAAGCTTCTTGACCTTGCTCGAGCCTCGCAGTGGCGCGCTTTAGTCGCGTCGCGCCAATTTTGGGCGCGCCGCCAGCTTCTCCTGCAGATGGCTGAGGCGCTCGGCGGCTGCTGCGATCGTCTCGTCGCTTTTCGAAAACGTAAATCGAATCTTCCGATGCCCCAATTCCGGCCGATGGTAAAAGCTTGAACCCGGCACCGCGGCGACCCCGACTTCATCGAGGATGAAATCCGCCGCCGCGAAGTCGTCTTTGAATCCGAGTCCGCCAATTTCCGCCACGATGTAATACGCGCCGTCGGGGTTGCTGCATTCCAGGCCGGCCCTCGTGAGCGCCGCGTACAACGCGCCGCGCTTGCGCTCGTACATCGCGGTCAGCTCCGAATAAAACGATTGCGGCAGCCGCAGTGCGAAGGCCCCGGCTTCCTGCAGCGGATGCGGCGCGCCCACGGTCAGAAAGTCATGCACCTTGCGAATCGCCGCGGTGATTCTTTCGCTGGCGATCGCGTATGCCAGCCGCCATCCCGTGATCGAGTAGGTCTTCGACAGCCCGCTAATCGTCACCGTCCGCTCGGCCATCCCCGCAAGGCTCGCGATCGATACGTGGCGCGCGCCGCCGTAAATGATGTGCTCGTAAATCTCATCGGTGATCGCCAGCGTGTCATGACGGCGGCATAGCGAGGCGATCGCTTCGAGCTCGGGCCGCGTGAAGACCTTGCCGCTCGGATTGTGCGGAGTGTTGATCACGATTGCCTTGGTGCGCGGACCGAATGCCGCTTCGAGCTCGGCTCGATCGATCGAAAAATCCGGATCGCGCAGCGCCACGTAGCGCGGCGTCGCACCGGCCAGGATCACGTCGGGGCCGTAGTTCTCGTAGAACGGCTCGAAGATGATCACCTCGTCGCCGGGGTTGATCACCGCCAGCATCGTCGCGATCATCGCCTCGGTCGCGCCGCAGGTTACCGTGATATTGCGGTCGGGATCGCACGCGACGGCGTTGTAGCGGAGCATTTTGTCCGCGATTGCGCGGCGGAAATTCGGCGAGCCGTGGGTGATCGCGTACTGATTGTAATCCTCGTCGATCGCGCGCTTGGCGGCTTGCTTGATTTCGGCCGGGGCGGGAAAGTCGGGAAATCCCTGCGCCAGGTTTACCGCACCGGACTTGAGCGCTCGCCGCGTCATCTCGCGGATCACGGATTCGGTGAACAGTCGTGTCTTGGCGGAAATGTCAGTCGGCATGACTCTGAGCGATCATCGCGCGCGTAAATTCGACCCGCGCGGCAGCTCGGCTGTTCGGATTCTAGCCGCGCACGCGTGCGCGCGACAACTTAGCCGATTTCAATGTCAGCTTAAATCGAAAATTAGCCGCGAATTGTGAATCGAACTGACTTCAGGGGCGGATCGGGTCGGCGGACGAAACCGGGGGGTTCTTTGAATTCTGCGAAATGGGCTGGCGACGCTACGCTCCGTCCGCTAATCAGCCCCTTCCTCTTGCAGCACGCCCGGTCCCTGGCGCAGCCGCCATTCATCGATTACCTCGACGTTGAAGCGCCAGTCGCTTCCGATCTTGAACCCGGGCAACTGTCCTTTCTTGAGCAGGCGGTAGATCGTCGAGCGATGCACCCGCAAATACTCGGCCAGTTCATTGACTGTCAGCACCTTCGTCGAGGATGCCATCCTTTCACTTCCTCTTTAATGCGCCTATCCGTTCTTACGCTGGCAAACAGGCCACCATAAAACTTGAACTGCGCTATAGACTCTCTTATTGGACTATTTCCCGCCCTAGGTCAAGCCTTAGGGGGGTATATTGCGCCTCATTGTGTTATTCAGCACTGATTCGGCACTGTTTTCGGGCCTTTTGACGGTCTAGCCGAACAGCCGGTTGGCCGCTTCCCTCAGCTCCGCGCGATGGTCCGGGTGAGCAACCGCGATCAATTCGGCGGCGCGCTCGCGATGGTTCTTGCCCAGCAGCCGCGCGATTCCGAACTCGGTCACGACGGTATCGGCGAAGTAACGCGGCACCGTTACCAATGCGCCGGCTTCGAGTTGCGGCACGATGCGCGAAATTGCGCCGCCCACCGCGGTCGATTGCAGCAAGGTAATCGCGCGTCCGCCCGGGCATAGAAACGCACCGATATGAGTTTCCGGCTGCCCTCCCGTCCCGTTCATCATCCGCGCGCCGAGCACGCTCTCGGAGTTAATCTGACCGGTCAGATCGATGCTGAGAGCATTGTTGATCGACGTCTGCCGGTAGTTCGAGGAAACTGTCGCCAGCTTGAGCACGTAGTCGGGATCGTAAAGCTCGAACGCCGGGTTGTCGTCGATTATCCGCAGGTCTTCCGGGTCCGAGCCCGTCCACGCGACCGCCACCGCCTTGCCGCGATGAATCGTCTTGCGCCGGCCGTTGATGATCCCGGCGTCAACCAGCCGCGCGATTCCCGGCGCGACCATCTCGGTATGCAGCCCCAGGTCGTGCTTGCGGTCGAATGCGCCCAGCCGCGCCATCTGCGAACCGGGTTCTCCGATTCCGATCTGAATCGTCACGCCGTCTTCGACGAGTTCGCTCAAGTATCCCGCCACCGCCTTCAGCTCTTCGGCCGGCTGCGCAAGGCCGAGCAACACGCGCAGGTCCTGAAGTGGCGTGCGTTGCAGATACTGAACGATCGGCCAGATACGTTCGACTCCCGCTTCCGCAATGATCGCGCGGATGCCATCGCGCTTTTCCGCGTCCATCGTCGCGAGCGCCTGCTCGATCACCGCCAGGTTGGGCTGCGGCGGAGTTCCCTCGACGAAATAGTCGAACTCCGAGACATGCATGTAAACGTCGCCGTAAGTGCGGGTCATGCTCGCGTCGACCTCGGCGATCGCACGGCGCGCGCGCCGCACGTACATCCGCTTGTTCCACTGATGCGGCCCGAAGCTGACGAATCCCTTGGCGTTGGGCGTGGTGACGTTGACGAAGGTGAAATCTATCGGCTTGTCTTCGGCCGGCCGTTCGTCGTGCGGCTTGAAGCCGGTCGAAAATAAATTGGGCAGGTAGGTGGCCGCATGGCTGTCATGCGACGGGCGTCCCAGGTTGCCGATGAACAGCTCGAACTCGAGCCGGAAATGCGCCGCGACTTCTCCGCCCAGCCATCCCGGGTCGATTATCGGCGACGACATCCTGAGATCGACCACGCCGCCGATCTGCTTGCCTCGCGCCGCCAACGCCGCCTGCATCACGGTTCCCGCCGCGAGCGGGAAATTCACCCGCATCCCCGCCTTTACCATTGCGGCCGCTTCCCCGGGCGAAATCGTGCGCGATCGGTAATACTCCTGCCAGTTCATTTGAGCGTTTCCTCTTGGATTTGCGGGCCCCGGCGGCCAACGAACCGTGACTTCGAACCGACACAATGCCTGATTGACCGCGTGTGCGGCAAACTTGTTCGCCTCCACTCGAGCGGCTAGCTTTCCAGCATGCTGATTGCCGACGGCGAGTTGCGCTACGACATCCGTTGCGCCGGCGAGTTGATCGCTGTCGAGGAAGAAACCCTGGCCGCAGGCAGGATCCACGGCATCCGGCGCCCCGCCAGCGGATCCAACGTGTACGAAGTCGAAGCCGAGCTCGACGACGCCGGGCTCATCCGGCGCGTAGTCGTGAGCTACAGCCGCGGCCCCTTCACTCGCAATGCCACCTACGAATCAGCCGACAATTTCCTGCGCGGCAACGTCGGCGCGATGGGCGGGCGCAACAACTTGACCACCAAGCTCGGGCGCTACGGCGAAGTGGATGCCGACCTGATCATCTTTCGCGCTCTGACCATCGCCCACATTCGCGGCCGCGGGCAGACGCGATGGACCGGCCGGGTGGCGGCAATCGATCCGAATACACTCGTCGCCGCCACCTTCAAACAGTCGTGCCGCCAGCGTAGCAACGATCCGCACCTGTGGATTTACGAACCGCGGATGGGCGACTCCGAGGAAATTGAGATTGACGACTCGGGACTCGTGATGCGCCGGCGCGATTCACGCGGCATCGATACCATGCTGGTCTCGAAGACCTCTCCGCTGGAACCGGATTCTGATCCGGGACCCGTTCGAATACACAGGGAAAATTCCGCCCGCATCTTTCTTAAATTCTGGGTGCACCCGCCGCAGGGCTCTGCCATCGTGTAGTCGCGAAAAGATGCGTTGCGCAGATTTTCGCGTCTTCTACACTGGGTGCAGGGCCGCACCCCTGGCCGTGGCGACGGCAGCGCAGAATTAAACCGTTGGCAGGGGCCGCGCCCGCCAACGGCGGGCGGCCTTAATACTGGGTGCAGGGGTCACCCCTGCAACCCACGGTGGGTTCCGCATTAGATAAAGTGGATTGTCGGCTGTGGGGCGCGCGCGGGCGGCTATCGCCCCTGCTACGCAGCGAGCT
Organism: uncultured delta proteobacterium; assembly: GCA_963813785.1. Lineage (GTDB taxonomy): Bacteria > Desulfobacterota > Binatia > Binatales > Binataceae > Binatus. The sequence continues at coordinate 58,971 of CAWFAJ010000001.1, forward strand.
TCTTGGCCGGCATCTTGCAATCGCCGTCGAATTGCGCGCCCTCGTTGAGCACCAGGCTCGGCGTATTGATCGTGCACTGCGCTCGCGCCGTCGCCATCAACTCGACGCGTTCGCGCGCTGTCACTTCGCCGCTGAACGCGCCCGCGATCGTCACCTTGCCCGCGGAAATCCGTGCGCTGACCACCGCGCCGCTGGTGATTACGACTTCATCGCCGGTGATCTCGCCTTCCGCTTCGCCTTCGATTTTTACCGGGCCGCGAAAGTTGAGTTTTCCCGAAGCCTTGGTGCCTTTTCCGATCCGTGACTCGAATCCCGATTCTTCGTTGAGCGCCATATACTGATTGCCTTTCCCGGTTTGGGGTTTCACTATTGCGGGAATGCGCGGGCGCACGCAATCTCGCCGGCCGGATCGCGAATGTGAATGAAGCGTTAAGTAGTGCGGCGTAACTGGCTTGCACGCGTCACGTCGCGCGGCGCAATGTTTTTAACAAGGAGATTCGGCATCAAATGAATTGCGAATCCGTCAAGCGCGAGCATGGACCTGAACGCCGCGGCGGCCAGGGCCTCGATCCGCATCAGTATGATTCCGGCGACGCGACGATCCTCGCGCTGCTCGCCGAGACTCCGGCGGCCGATCACGTCGATCTCGTGATCACCTGGCGCGCCGGCGCGTACGAAGTGTGGTCGCGGCGCGGGATGATTCGATACAAACGCTTTGCCGATGAACGCGGCGCGCTGTCATTCGAAGTCGTCGAGCAAATCGGCCGCAACCCGATCGCAAACCAGGACCCATTCATCGTCTCCACTATCGACGAGGAACTCGACGCCGCCGCCCGCAGCGGCAATCGCACCGACGATCCAAATCGCGCCTGGTTCGAACCCCAGCGTCCTCAGCCATCCCTACGCGTACGAGCGAATCGCCCAGCTCTTCGACAGTCCGCGCGCTCCCGATATCGTCCTCAGCCCGAAAGCCTACGCCTATGGAATCCAGCCGGGGCAGCATGGCGCGCTCGACGTGGTGCAATCCCGCGCGCCGCTGGTGTTCAGCGGTCCGGGCGTGCGCCGTGGACTGTTCAAGCTGGGGGCGCGCCAGGTCGATATCGCGCCGACGATCGCGCGCCTGATGCGATTTCCGAAAATCGCCGGCCGCGACGCCTCGGGCTCGCCTGCCGAGGTTTACCTCAAGCGCCAGGACGGCAAGCCGCTCGAGGAAATTATCGACGATGACGCCGCGCGCCCAACCAGTGTCTACCTGTTCCTGCTCGACGGCCTGTCGCATTCGGAGCTGCGCCATCAGCTCGATAACAATCCTGGCGCGATTCCAAATATCGCCGGCCTGGTCGGGCGGGGCGCGATGCTCTCGCACGGATCGATCGTCAATTTCCCGAGCATCACGTGGCCCAGCCATTCCACGATTCTCACCGGTGCATGGTGCGGGCATCACGACGTCGTCAATCCCACTTTCCACCTGCGCGAGCATCGCGAGACCGTGCCGATCCAGGGCAACATCTTCGAGACCGAGCGTTTTCTGAGCCCCGGCGTCGAGACTCTCTACGAGGCCTTCAAGCGCGCCGCTGGTCCGGGTGCGATCACCGCCTCGATCCATGAACCGCAGGGACGCGGCGCCGATCACGCGGTGTTCGAGCGGCGGATCGTCGGCGACAAGGCGCGCCTCAAGGCGCTTACCGCCGAGATGTCGTACGACGTAAGCCCGCGATGGGCGGCGGACAATATGCCCACGATGATTCGCGAAGAGATCGTGGACATCCGCGGCATGGCGCAAGCGATCAACCTCTTCGAACATTGCGGCGGCGACGCTCCCGTGTTCGTCGCGCACGAATTTGTGATCACCGATGGCGCGGGCCACGACTACGGACCCCATCACGAGGGGCTGCGCGAGGCGCTCCATCGCACCGACAAACGAATCGGCGCGGTGCTCGAGTTGTTCCGCGCGCGCGGCTTGCTCGAATCCACGCTCTTCATCGTCACCTCCGACCACGGGATGGCGGCGCAGCGCGTCGAACTCAAGGCCAACCCGGCGCGCGAGCCGGAGCGGGCGGGAATCCAGGGCGTGTTTGCCGAGCCGATGATCTATCTGCGCGATCTGCGAGTCGAGATCGAGCGCGCGCGCGATCTCCGCACCGTCGCGGTCACCGTGATGGACAACGACTACCTGCCCGACGGCGAGCATCCGCCGATTGCCGGCGCGCGCGTCACGTTGCATGGCCGTGGCGGCGCTATCATGGCGGATTCGCGAACGCCGGAGAGCGGGCGGGTTGCGTTTGCGACGCCCGCGGACGCCTCCGACGCCGAGCTGACGGTGAGCGTCGAGCGCGATGGGTTCAACCGGCGCGTGATCCGCGCCGATGGTGCTTCGATCGGCAAAGACATTCGGCAAATCCTCTACGCGAATCTGAATTCATAAGAATGATGCGCGACCACAACCTCGACGGAAAAATTGCGATCGTGACGGGCGGCACGCGCGGACTCGGCCGCGCCATCTCGCTTAAGCTGGCGCGGATGGGCGCGACCGTCGCGATGAACTACCGCCGCGACGAAGCGAGCGCCGCGCAAACGCTCGACGAGGTCCGTGCGATCGCGCCGCGCTCGATGCTCGTCAAGGCCGACCTCGAGCACGAGTCGCAGGTGCGCGCGATGGTGACGCGCGCCGTCTCGGAGCTGGGCGGCCTCGACATTTTGATCGCGAACGCGGCCGCAACCGCATTCAAGCCGCTGCTCGAAACCAAGCCGCACAATCTCGCCCGCACCTTTGCGCTGAGCGTCAACGGATTCGTCGCCGCGGTTCAGGAGGCGAGCCGGGTGATGGGCGAGGGCGGGCGCGTGCTGATGATTTCGGGGATCGATTCGATTCGCAACCTGCCCGGCCACGGTGTGCTTGGCGCCGCCAAGGCCGCGCTCGAGAGCATGGTGCGCGACTTCGCCTTCGAGCTCGGCCCGCGCGGTATCACGGTCAACGGCCTCAACGTCGGTTACATCGACACCGACTCGGCGCGCTTCTACACGAACTACCTCGGCGACAACTACGAAGACTTCCAGCGCCGATGCGCCGAACGATCCGCGCTGAAGCGGCTGCCGACGCTCGACGAGATCGCCGCCGTCGCGTGCCTGATCTGCCTGCCCGCGGCGAGCTACCTGACCGCGCAGACCATCATGGTCGATGGCGGCTTTACGCTGAGCTTCCCCGGCGTCAAGTGATTGCGCCTAGAGATGGGCATACGAGTCGTGAATCCGAAATCAGAGGATACTTCGGCATGCGTACGGCAGTACTTGCGCTAACTTTCATCGCGTGGATCGTGTTCGGTTCAGGCCAGTCCATAGCCGACGACTCCGACTGGTGGTCGCTGATCAGACAGGTGGGGCAGGAAGGAGGATGTTCGAAGCCAAGCAAAGAGAAACCCAACGGGGCGAACTTCGTTATTGCGGGCGTGAATTTGCGACATGAGGACCCTATCCGCGATGCTGAGGAAAAGGTTGCGAAAGCATCGGCGATAAGCGAGCGCGGAGACGCTGCCAGCGGTCGTAGGCAGATATGTTTCAAATCAGAATCGGAAAGCGGCCGGTTTAAACTGATTTTTGAAGAAGGGGAAATAGCTTCCGTAGCATATTTGATCGACGGAGGGCCGAACTGGTCCGAGTCAGAAAAGTGCGTCGTGTCGCCGAAGATTTCAGGCAATCTTGCCACAGAGAGTGGATTGCGTCTCGGGATGACCGCCACTGAGGCAGAAAAAATTTTGGGCAAGCCGTGCATCCAGTCGAACGATGGTATCGAGTACGATTTTGACTACCAGTATTTGCTGCCTTTGGAAGAGCGACCACGATTCAAGGACAGCGAATTCGATCCCGACGAGCCCTTCGACTGGTTCGGTACGATTAAGGTCAAATTCCGCGAAGCAAAGGCCTACTATATCGCGATATTGACTGGCGAGACTCAGTAACCAAACTCAATTTGCGCGCTGACCCTGGGAGAACTGCGAGCGCTGCGACGAACAGGGCCGGCATCGCGTAGTAGATCGGCGCGGGGTGAACGGAGCGCCCTCCAGCCGGCCTCGGTACCACCCCGGATTTTGGGGATGAACCATTCAGCCTGCCCCCGCCGCAGTTGGCGTGCTATGCATACGCTATGGTCAGCCGCCAGGATTCCCCGTACTCGCATCGCTCGCCCAAACTTGGGCGAGGCCTGCTCTCGGCGGAAATTTTTTTTGTCGGAACAAAGCTAGCCCTGGTGGGCGGCCGTCCCAAAACCACAACAAATGGTATGAATTGCTGTTTTCAGCTCTATTCGATCAACCGAAAAATCAGAATTGTGCCCGTCGCAGTTTGAACGATAGTCGCGGAGGTCCTCAAATGGCGCAACAAACTAAGGATTCCGATCGCGCAAGACAGGCCGATCAGGCAAAGCATCACGCAAGGCATCCTGATCACGAGAACTTTTTAGCCCAGGGCGGATTCGTCGCCGTCGATATCCGCGGCGAAATTGCGCGCCTCAAGCGCGAGCCCGCCTGGGCCAGCGGCGATCGCCACGGCAGCTCGCTGGTCAAAGGCGACGGAATCAACGTGGCGCTGATGATGCTGAAGAAAGGCGCGAAGCTGCAGCAGCATCACACGCGCGCGCCGATCACCGTGCAGGTGATCGAAGGCCGAATCAATTTCATCGCCAGCGGCAAAACGCAGCTGGTGACGCCGGGGACGATTGTCGCGCTGGATCGCACAATCGAGCATTCGATCGAGGCGCTCGAGGAATGCGCGATCGTTCTGACCGTTGGCGGCGAGCAGATGTAAGCCGATGGCGCTATACGATCGGATCGGGGTGGGTTACGACACGACCCGGCAAGCCGATCCCTACCTGCTCTCGCGATTGATTCATCATCTGCGTCCCCGTGCGAGCGGCCGTTACCTCGACATCGGATCGGGAACCGGGAATTACACGATCGCGATGCATCAGGCCGGCGTGCCGATCTGCGGACTCGAACTCTCGGCGACGATGCTCGAGCGGGCGAAGGAGAAAGGCCCGGCGATCGCATGGCACAACGGGCGCGCCGAGGCGATCCCGTTTGCGTCAGCGAGTTTCGACGGCGCGACCTGCACCTTCGTGCACCATCACATGACGGACCCGATCGCGGCGTTCAAGGAAGTTCATCGCGTGCTGAAACCGCACGCGCGCTTCGTGATTCTCAACAACACGGCCGAGCAGTTGCGGCATTACTGGCTGAACGAATATTTTCCGCGCGCGATGGAAAAGGCGACTGCGCCGTACGAGCGATTCAAGGCGATCGACTTGCTCGAGTCGGCCGGTTTTCGAATCGAGTGCGAAGAAAAATACGAGGTCACGTCAGATCTGAAAGATCTTTTTCTCTATTGCGGGAAGCACCAGCCCCAGAGGTATCTCGACGCGCGCATCAGAAGCGGCATCTCGAGTTTCGCGGACGCTCCCGACCCGGATGAAATCGCGCGTGGAGTGGATCGGCTTGCCGATGACATCGAGTCCGGGCGCATCAACGATGTGATTCGCAGGTTCGCCTACGACGGCGGCGACTACATGTTCACCGTCGCCGAGCGGTAGCGCGCAGCGACGCGCCAATCCTACACGCGCGCGCGGATGGCGCCATCCACCGCGATCGATTCTCCGGTCACGAAGCCGGCCGCAGGCGACACCAGGTAGAGCAGCGCGCCGCCGAGTTCTTCGGGCTTCACGAGGCGATTGTCGGGCAGGTACTTGAGCATAGTCTTGCTGAATTCGTCGCCCTTGTTGGCCGGACTCGATTCATCGTCGAGCCATCCAGCTTCGATCGCGTTGACGCGGATACCCTTGCGCGCCCATTCGAGCGCGAGTGCGCGCGTCAGGTTCAGGACTGCGGCCTTCGCCGCGCAGTACAGCGCCGCATTGGCGACGCCGCGTTCCGCCAGCACCGAAGTGATGTTGACGATGACGCCGCCGCTGCCCTCTCGGAGCATCACGCGTGCGCCTTCCTGGCACGACATCCACACCGTCTTCAGATTGTTCTCCATAATTTTGTCGAACGCCGTGTCACCGTCGGCTTCTGCCGGTCCGTAAGCGGGGGTGTCGAGCGCGTTGACGAGGATGTGCAATCCGCCGAGCTCCTTCGCGGCGAGGTCGGCGGTGGCCGACAGGTCGGCGCGCGTCGCCGCGTCCTGCACGCGAATCACCGGCTTGGTCCCGGCCGCATTCACCAGCCTGGCGACTTCCTTGAGTTGCTTGTCGGTGCCGGGTTCCTGCGAGGCGAGCACGACCCTGGCGCCGGCCTCGGCTAGCGTGACGGCGGCAGCGCGGCCGACGGAATGCTCGGCGCCGACGACCAGCGCGCTTTTGCCTTGGAGCGAGAAGTCATTCGACGCGTTGGAGGAGGCCATTTTTTCAGCTCCGCTGGTTTTCACTTTTCCACTGCCATCTGGTTCGAACTCTGCGGCGACACTCCGGTCGGCGCGATTCCGCCCGCCAGTCCGCCGCCGTCGATCGCGATCAGTTCGCCGTTGATATGGTTGGACGCGTCCGAGGCGAGGAACACGGCGAGCGGACCGAGTTCGCGGTCCTGGCCGACGCGGCCGAGGGGAATAAACTTGCCGCCCTTGTAAATCTGCATCGCCGCTTCGTTGTGCGGGAAGACGCCCGGCAAGATGCAGTTGGTCTGGATGTTGAACTGCGCGTAAGTCAGCGCCATCGATCGCGTCAACTGGATCGTGCCGCCCTTGGCGCACGCGTACATGAAGTTGTGCTTGCCGCCGCGAAGCCCGTAGCCCGACGCGACGTTGATAATCTTGCCGCGATTCTGCTTGACCATCTGCGGAATTACCGCGCGGCATCCATAGAACTGGCTGCTCAGGTTGGTGTCGATACCGCGGCGCCATTCGTCGTCGGTAATTTCCGGAAGCTGCACCCCGCGCGCGTTGTCACCGCCGCCGGCGTTGTTAACCAGTATGTCGATTTTGCCGAACTGCTTGATGGTGGCGGCGGCGAGCGCGTTGACCTGCGCGGAGACGGTCACGTCGGTCGGCACGATCAGGCATTTGCGGCCGGTCCTTTTGACCGCGTCGGCGGTTTCATCGAGCTGCGACTGGGTGCGCGCCGCGGCCACGATATCGGCGCCCATTTCCGCCAACTTGACCGCCATCGCGCGGCCCAGGCCGCGGCCGGCGCCGGTGATGATGGCGACTTTGCCGTCGAGCTTCAGAGAATCGAGAATCATTGGGTCACCTCAATCTAAATCGAGTGCGGCGCTGCCTGCTAATTAACATAGCCGGGACTTCGCAGAAAATGACCGATAGCATCGGCAGGCGCGCGGCGCTTTTGACGGCGCCTAAGCGCGGGTCCTATATTGGGCGCAATGGGAGTGGTGCGATGGCGCTGAAGATCGTGATGTTCTCGGACTACATCTGTCCGTTCTGCTACGTCGGCTTCGAAACGATGCGAAAGCTGAAGCCGGAATTCGATTTCCAGCTCGAATGGCGCGGCTTTCAGATTCATCCCGACTGGCCGGCCGATGGAATTCCGATCGAGAAGGCGCGCGAGACGATCGACCCCGCGTCGCGAGTTGCGCTCTGGAAGCGGATTAGCGCGATGGCCGAGGCGGTGGGATTTTCGATGAAGCCGCCGTCCGTGCTGACCAACTCGCGCGCCGCGCTGGCGGCAACGGAGTTTGCGCGCGAGTCGGGCCGCGACGAAGCGCTCGAAGCGCGAATCTACCGGGCGTATTTCAATGAAGGCGTGAACATCGGCGACGCGGAGACCGTCGCGCGGCTGGCGGCAGAAGCGGGACTGGACTCCGGCGAGGTGGCGGACGCGATAAAATCGCCCAGGTACGAGATGAGGCTGAAGAATAATTCGCTGGCGGCGCATCAGCGCGGCGTCAGCGGAGTGCCGACGTTTTTTATCGGCGAATTTCCGCTGGTGGGGGCGCAGAGCCTCGACGCGACGCGCGCGATACTCAAACGCGCGACCGAGAGATTCGCGAACTGACGCCGATGAATGTGAAACCCGCCATGGGTTTCACGCTTCCTTCGGCAGGGGTGACCCCTGCACTCAGTAGTAAGAGCAGTGGCCGCGCGCGACAACGGAGCGCGGCCTTAACATTGGGTGCAGGGGTCAGCCCCTGCCGAGGTAAAGGCCGCGGCCCATCAAGCCCTCGGCGTCGTAGCGCACATCCATGCTCGCGGACTCGAACGCGCGGGTCATCTCATCGCGGGTGAACAAGCCGAGTTCGAGCCGCTCGCTGTAATGCTCGATGCCGCCGGGCCGGCTCCTGAGATAGTGCAGGAGCAGCACGGACAGGTTGCCCTGCTGGCTGCTGTGACTCATGCGGCAGACCTTGTCGGCGCCGATTTCGCCGGCGTGGATGAAGCTCGCGCCGGGTTTCCAATCATCCGGGGTAAGCCAGGGCTCGACGATCAGCACGCCGCCGGGCTTTACGTGGCGCGCCATGGATGCGATCGCGCGATGCATGCGGTCGGCGGTGCGCACGTAGCCGATCGCGCTGAACAGGCAGGTCACCACGTCGTAAGCCGCCGCCAAATCGAAGTCGATCATGTCGGCGCGGGTATAGCGGCCGGCGGGATTCTTCACGCGGGCGGCGCGCAGATAGTCTTCGTTGAGATCGACGCCGTCGATCGCGAAGTGCTCTTTCAGAAATTTTGCGTGCTCGCCGGTGCCGCAGGCGACGTCGAGAATCGTGCGCGCACCCGCCGCCGCATCGGCGATCAAAGCGCGCAGACGCTCGCATTCGCGGGCGTAGTTCTTGAAGTGATAGATGGCGTCGTAGAGCTCGGAACTTTCCAGGAACATCCATCCAGCCTAGCGATTGTGCGCGGCGGATTCACCGGGAGCGGTTGCGCGACTCGCGCCGCGGCGGGCCGGGTGTGGTAAGAATCATGGAGGCATGGAAGCGCGCGGCAAAGCGGTTGCGGTTCGCCTCGACCTGCGAGGCGTCAAGTGTCCGCTCAACTGGGCGCGGGCGAAGGTGCGGCTGGAGCAGATGGAGCGCGGCGAGGTGCTCGAACTGACGCTCGACGATCCGCGCGGCGCTCGCGACATTCCCGGTGCGGCAGAGGCGGAGGGTTACGCGGTGCTTGAATCGGCGGCGCGCGACGGCATCTTCCATCTGCGGATCGAGAGATAGCTTTTTCACTTTTTCGCTCTTTCACTCGCTCGCGCGGCGGATCGGTTTGCACTGCGCGAACCTTCGCGTTAGAAATCACGCCGATGCGCGTCAACATTGGCGACGTTCGCCTGTTCTTCGACGTTGAAGGCGCGAAGCTGCGTCCCGACGGCGCGAAGATGCGCGAGGCGCCGACGATCGTCCTGCTGCACGGCGGCCCCGGCTTCGATCATTCGAACTTCAAGCCCGACTTCTCGCCGATGGCGGAGATCGCGCAGGTCGTATATCTCGACCATCGCGGCAACGGCCGCAGCGATCGCGGCGATCGGTCGAAATGGAATCTGGCGCAATGGGGCGACGACGTGCGTTCGTTTTGCGAGGCGTTGGAGATCGAGCGGCCGATCGTGATGGGCGTGTCGTTCGGCGGCATGGTTGCGATGTCGTACGCTACCCGCCATCCGGAGCATCCCGGCAAGCTGGTGCTGAGCAGCACGGCGGCGGTAAGCCGGCAGGATCGGTCGCTCGAGATGTTCGAGCGGCTGGGCGGTGCGGAAGTGCGCGAAGCGGCGCGGCGATTTTTCGAGAATCCCGTGGCGGAAACGATGGCCGACTATCAGAAAAAGTGTATGCCCCTGTACAACCGGACTCCGTCGGGCCCCGAGTCCGTGCTGCGGTCGGTGATGAACCTGGAGTTGATGGGCGATTTTTTCAAGCGGGAATCGCACACCTTCAACTTTCTGCCCGACCTTGGGCGGATAAAATGCCCGACGCTGATCGCGGCGGGCGAACTCGATCCGATCCTGCCGGTTGCCGACTCGAAGGATATCGCCGCGGCAATGGCGCCGGGCGTGGCGAAGCTCGAAGTGTTCGAGAATGCCGGCCACGGGGCGCATCGCGACCAGCCGGATCGTTTCTTCAAAGTCCTGAGCGAATTCATCCTGGCGTGAAGGAGAGCGATGGGCAGGCGTTACTTCACTCCGCGATTCTTCGAATTTTTCGAGGAACTGAGCCGCAACAACAATCGCGACTGGTTTGCGGATAACAAGCCGCGCTACGAACGCGAGGTGCGCGAGCCGATGCTCGCATTCATCGCTGATTTCGGGCCGCGGCTGCGGAAGATCAGCACGCGCTACGTCGCCGATCCGCGCCCGACCGGCGGCTCGATGATGCGCATCTATCGCAATATCCGCTTCTCGCGCGACAAGACGCCGTATCATACCAACGCGGCCGCGGCGTTCAGTCATCGCGACGGCAAGCACTTCGACTCGCCGTCGTTCTATCTTTCACTCTCGCCCGCCGAGGCTTTCGCCGGCGTTGGCGTGTGGCATCCGCAAGCGGATTCAGTCGCCAGGATTCGCGACGCGATTGTCGCGCACCCATCGAGGTGGAAGAGCGCGATCGACGATCGTAAATTCAAGTCGCGATTCGAATTGGCAGGCGACATGCTGTCGCGCCCGCCCAAGGGCTACGACGCCAGCCATCCGTTGATCGAGGATCTCAAGCGCAAGGATTTCATCGGCGGGACGGAGTTCACGCAGATGGAAGTCTGCTCGGCAGAGTTCATGGGTTTATTTTCCAGCGCGTGCGCGTCGGCCTCGCCGTTCATGAAGTTTCTGACCGAGGCACTGGGGCTTAAGTGGTGAGCGCCCGTGGGCACGGGCGGCCGCGGCATGAAGGAAGAATCACCTGCGCGGTGGGCGGCAGGGGCTGCAGCCCCTGCACCCGCAGTGACAAGACGCGAAAATCTGCGCAGCGCATCTTTTCGCGACTAGCAGGGGTCGCCGCTGCCCGTTGTCGCGCGCGGCCCTGCGGATTGGCGACCGTCACGATGATGGCCCTGACGCCGCGAGGTGACGGAAAATGAGCGAAACGCGACAGCGCGGCGGCGCGCCAATCGAGTTCTGGTTCGACTTTGCTTCGGGCTATGCCTATTTCGCCGCGCTCGAAATCGAGGCGCTTGCCGAGCGCCACGGCCGGACAGTCGCGTGGCGGCCTTTTACGCTCGGCGCTGCGTTCAAAGTTACCGGCGCGCAAGGGCTGAGCCGCACGCCGCTCAAGCGCGAATATGCGCGCCGCGACTGGGATCGCCTCGCAAGGCTCAAGGGTGTCCCGTTCAGCCTGCCGGAAAATCATCCAAGGACGGGATTGCCGGCGATCCGCGCCTTTTATCATCTCGAGCGAAAAGATGCGCATGCCGCCGCCGCCTTGGCAAAGCGCATCATCATCGGCTACTTCCAGAACGGCCTCGATACCGACGATCCCAACGCCATCGCCGCCGCGGCGGCCGCGCTCGGGATCGACCGCGATATGATGCTGGCGGGTATCGCCGATCCCGAGGTGAAGATCATTGCGCGCCAGCAAGGCGAGCAGGCGGTCGCCCGCGGGGTGTTCGGCTCGCCTTGGATCTTCGTCGACGGGGAGCCTTTTTGGGGCAGCGATCGGCTGCCGATGGTCGAGCGATGGCTCGAGGGCCCATGGTAGGGGCGGTTACTTTTTCACAGACACCGTGGTGGTGGCGGATCATTGACGCGGGATGAAGCTGCCGTGCGGCTGGATCACATGCGGCTGCGGACCGGGAGTAAGCGTGGTCCAGGTGGTGCCGCCGTCGGTGGTTGACAGCAGGCCGCCGTCGCCCACTATGACCCAGCCCCGGGATGGGGTGGCAAAGCTGAGTTGACGAACTTGGAAGTAACCCGAGCGGTGTGACACGGGATCGACGGTCGCGCGCACCCTCGCACCGGCGCTAAGAGCAGTGAGCGTGGGCGGGTGGGCCGAGACTCTACTGCCGGTGATCCAAGTGGAGTCGGCGACTGTGGATGGCAGCCTCTGCCCTGTGTTCTCCTCCTCCAAGTTTGCCAGTATCCGGTCGGGCTTCCAGGTTCGTCCGCCATCGTCGGTTGCGAACAGCACGGCGGCCGACTTGTTGCCGTATCCTCCCGAATAGGTCACCGCCACAAAGCCGTGCTTGTCGTCTTCGAATACAGGCAGGTCGGAAGTGGGATAAATCGCAGGATATATCTCTTTGGGAGCCGGCAACGAAACCGTTTGCCAAGTCTTCCCTCCGTCGCGGGTGACATGAAGTTCTTCGTCATTGAGGCCGCCGGCCATCCAACCTTCCTCAGGTGTGACCAGAAGAATGGGGCCCTGCCCACCTGGCGCGTCGTGCGGTCGCTGCCAGGTTCGACCTCCATCCGAGGTCAAGAGTAACAAGCCAGAGTGAAAGGCCGATGAACTCGCTACCTCCAAAACCATCCAGCCATGCTGGATCCATCGGCAAAAGCGATTCGACCCGCAGGGGCGAGATTCCTTCTACGGCTACGGTAACAGGTGTCACCGACCAAGTCGCGCCAGTGTCGCTGGTGGAGGCTAAATCGAATTTGGATTGTTCGCCATATTGGCCTTCACCATATTGCGGCGAACAGCACCCAGCCATGGCGAGCGTCGAGAAAGAAGATGTCGGCGATGTGCTCGCCGGAGCTAGGAGTTGGCGGGGTAATTTCTTTCCAGTTGGCGCCGTTATCGTTGGTCCAGTAGAGGCCGGCACCCCGCCCCGCCCACACCAGGAGCAAGCAGCTTCATTGCATCCCGCGCCCACGCGCCGGACGAAAGCGCGAGCATGGACGCGGCAAGCGTCAGGGTGCATGTGATTCTCATGGCGAGCGGAAAACTAGTCCTATCCGCCCCGACCCGTCAAATGACACGGGCGGGCGGGCGTTCCGCTCGGCTTGACGATCGTTATCGCTGCGCTTACAGGATGCGGCGGAGCTTCTGGCCCAGGCGGCCGAAGAATCCAGCGCGAGCGACGGCCGCTTTGGTTACGATGGGAATCGCCGCCTGCGGCTTGCCGTCGAGCAGAACGGTGAGATTGCCGACCGGATCGGCGGGATGAACGGGAGCTTCCAGGTACCTTACCGAGGGCTCGAATTGGACCGTGACCTTGCTCTCTTCGCCGCGCCCGAGGGTGAACACCGCGGCGCCCTGGGGCCCGATAGCGACAGTCTCGGCGACGCCGTCGCGCACCGGGATGGCAGCGGGGACAGCCTTGTTCAAATCGGGCCGGTAGCTGACGAAAGTGCGAAACGCCCAATCAATTAATTTCTCGGTTTCGGTGCGGCGCCGCTCCGCGCTCGGCGCGCCCATCACGGCCGACAGCAGATTCATGCCGTTCGATGAAGCCGATGCGACCAGGTGATAGCCGGCCTCGTCGACGTGGCCGGTCTTTATCCCGTTGACGCGCTTGTCGTAGAACAGCAGCGTGTTGAAGTTGGGCTGCTTGATCTTGTCGAACGCGAATTCCTTGGACGAGGTATAGTTGAGCGCCTCAGGATGATGGCGCACGAGCGAGCGCGCAAGCGCCACCATGTCGGCAGCGGTGGTGAACTCGCCCGGCTCGGGTAAGCCGTCGGGGTTGTCGAAGTGAGTCTCGGTGAGCCCGATCTCTTTGGCCTTGTCGTTCATCATCCGGGTGAACGCGTCGGTGCTGCCGCCGAGGTATTCCGCGAGCGCCACCGCCGCGTCGTTGCCCGACGATACCATCAGGCCATACAGGAGGTCGTTGACGCCGACCTTTTGTCCCACTTGGAGAAACATCCGCGAGACGGTGTCGTTCATCGAGAGCCGCCACGCCTTTTCGCTGATCGTGACGTCGGTGGCGGGGGCGATCTTGCCAGCCTTGAGCGCGTCGAGGGTCAGGTAGAAGGTCATGATCTTGGCGAGGCTGGCGGGTTGCATCTGCTGATGTTCGTTGAATGCGTAGAGCACCGCGCCGGTGTCGGCGTCGATCATCATGGCGGCCTTTGCGTCGAGGGCGAACGGCGCCGGGCGGTCGCCGAGCACGTGAATCGCGGTCAACGCAACCGCGGGCGCCTCTGATCCCGCGGCGGTGGCACGCTTCGATGCGGTTGGATGGCGATGAATTACCCTTGCAAAGGAGGGAGTGGAAGCCGTGGCCGCAATAGCGATCGCCGCAAACGCAATCGCCTTCGATATCGATTTTTCCCGCACGCCCGTCACCATCCGCCCCAAGAGATTACACCGCGAGCGTCCGGCGCGCGACGATTGCGGGCAAGCCGGCCGGGATCGGGGACAGCGGTCATCGGAAATCGGGCGTATTCCCTTTTCATCGCTTCGAGCATAAAGGAAACTGAGCCCGAATGGACATTTCCGTAATTTTGCCGGTCGTGAACGAGGCCGAAAACCTCAGCGCTTTGATCCCCAGGCTCATCGCGTTGCTCGACCGCGAGCGGCTTACCTACGAGATCGTGGTGGTGGATGGCGCGTCGAGCGACGGCACTCGTGAAACGGCGGAGGCGCTGGGCGCGAGAGTCTTCGCGGAACGGCGGCGCGGATACGCGGGCGCGCTGGAAACGGGGATTGCCGAGGCGCGCGGCGACTACGTGCTTACGCTGGACGCCGACCAGTCGCACGATCCCGATTTCATCGTGAAGATGTGGCGGGCGCGAACCCGCGCTGACATCGTGGTGGCGTCGCGCTACGCGCTGGGCGGCGTCGCCTACTCGGGCTTCGTGCGCCGTTTTACCAGTTGGCTGCTGAACGCGACGCTGCGGCGGATGCTCTCGATGCCGGTGCGCGACATGTCCAGCGGATTTCGGCTGTACCGGCGCGAGGTGTTGGCGAGCCTTGAACTCACGGCCACGAATTTCGAGGTGCTGGAGGAAATACTGGTCAAGGCGTACGCCAGCGGATTCAGCATCGTCGAAGTTCCGTTCACATATTTTCCGCGCGGCGCGGGGCGCTCGCATGCGAAGCTGTTCAGCTTCGGATGGAAAATCCTGCGTGGTTCGCTGCCGCTGTGGAAAATCCGCAACTCGCTCAAGTCCGCCGACTACGACGAACGCGCCTTCTACAGCTTGATTCCTCCGCAGCGCTACTGGCAACGCCGCCGCCATCGCATCACCGTGCTATGGGCGCGGGGCGCGGGCCGGGTGCTGGACGCGGGATGCGGTTCGAGCCTGATCGTGCAAAGCCTCAACAACGTGATCGGCATGGATTACAACTACGCCAAGCTGCGTTTTTTGCGCCGCTACGAAATTCCGCTGGTCAACGGCTCCGCCTTCGCGCTGCCGTTCAAGGACGGCTCGTTCGATTGCGTGATCAGTTCGCAGGTGATCGAACATATTGCGTACGACGAGTCGATTTTCAGCGAGATGTGCCGGGTGCTGCGCAGCGGTGGCATGCTTATCCTCGGCACACCCGACTACGCGACGATTGGATGGCGGATTATCGAACCGATCTACGGCTTCCTGATGCCCGGCGGATACAAGGACGAGCACATCACGCATTACACGCTGGAGCGGCTCAGGCAGATCCTTGCCCGCCACGGAATCGTGATCGAGGAGACCGCCTACATCGTGCGCAGCGAGCTGATCCTCCGATGCCGCAAGGTCGAACTCGAAGATGGCGCGCGCATCGACGTCACCGCGGCTGCCTCGACGGCGGCGTGAAATCCGGGAACGAATCCTGAGATGGCAGAGCGTCGCATCGTGCGGCTTGCCAGGACCGGGGCGCTGGCTTTTTTCGTGGCGACGGCAATTTGCGCGACGTCGTGCTGGAGCAAGCGGCCGCAATCGGCGGGGATGAATCTGGCAAGCGTGCAGCTATCGCCGGCCGCAGCGGGCAGTTGCGAGATCGATGCGGTCAAGATGTGCGAGGTCACGGGAGGGCTTGCGGCGGCAGCGCCGTCGTCGCATCCAGCGACCACGGCGATGGCGAGTTCAGACGGACCGCCCAGCGCTCCCGAGTCAGTCGAATTTCAGATTCCTATGGGCCAGACAATCAAGCTGATGTGCTATTACGATCGGCAGCGCAACGCGATCTATCGGGCCGATGCGGCGGCGCAATCCGCGCTGACCGCGAACTCGGTCGCGTACATGAAGCAGCGGGGATTCTGCGTCAGCAAGTAAAGCGGGCGGCGATCGGCGCCGGCGCAAAGGAGATCGAAATGCCAAAGATTCAAGTCGGCGAGGTGAGCCTCAACTACGACGTCGCCGGGAAAGGCGAGCCGATGCTGATGATCATGGGTCTCGGCGCCAGTTCAGCGGTGTGGGATCCCGAGCTGGTCGCCGAACTGGCGCGCAGGTTGCGCGTGATCACGTTCGACAATCGCGGCACCGGGCAGAGCGACAAGCCTGACGCGCCGTATTCGATCGAGATGTTTGCCGATGACGCGGCCGGGCTGCTCGGCAAGCTCGAAGTTCCGCGGGCGCACATCTTTGGCGTCTCGATGGGCGGGATGATCGCGCAAGAGTTCGCGCTGCGGCATCCGGGTCGAACGGCGACGCTCACGCTTGGATGCACGACGGCGGGTGGCGCGCGGGCGGTGCCGCCGCCGCTGGAATCGCTGAAAATTCTGACCGCGCCGCGCGAGGGTGTCGCGCCGGAGGAATTGGTTCGGCGCTCATGGCCGCTGACCTACACGCCAAAGTATATCGCGGAGAATCGGGCTCGGCTCGAAGCCGCGATTGCGCGCCTGCTCAAGCATCCGACGCCGCCGTTTGCGTTCCAACGCCAGCTCGAAGCGACCTACACGCTTAAAACTTTCGAGCGCCTGCCTCAAATCAAGGCGCCGACGCTGGTGGTGACCGGCGCCGACGACGTACTGATCCCGGCGAAGAACTCCGAGATAATCGCGGCGCAGATACCCGGCGCGAAACTACACATCATCGCGGGCGTGGGACACGCGTTCATGGACGAGGGCCGCGACGAATTCCTGAAAGTTTTTTTGCCGTTTGTAAAATCGCATCCGCAGCAGGGGTGACCCCTGCACGCAGTATTAAGGCCGCGCTCCGTTGTCGCGCGCGGCCCCTGCCAACGGCTCAATACTGTGCTGCCGTCGCCACGGCCAGGGGCTGCGGTCCCTGCACCCGCAGTGAGAAGACACGAAAATCTGCGCAGCGCATCTTTTCGCGACTACGCGATGGGCCGTTGGCACGGCTGGCCAGCGTTACGCTCGAGAGAAAAAGACGCGCCGCGCGGATTTTTCGATTCGTTACCGGGTGCAGGGGTCACCCCTGCCCAGGGAGGTGCGGAACCCACGGTGGGTTCCGCATTCAATTGGGTGGTTGGAATGACGCGGGTGGTGCTTGCGCGATCCGTCGCGGGCAGCCTTAATCTCTTACGTGCCCTCGTTTTACGACTTCGCAATCGTATGCCAGTCGCTCGGCCAGACGCAGAGCCGGCTTCAGATGGCCGAGACCGTCGGCACATTTCTGGCCAAACTCGATATCGATGAAGCGGAAATCGCGGCGCGATTCATGGCCGGCCGCGCGGTCGTGCTGGGCGGTGAGAAGCGCACCAAAATCAGCGGCCGCGCAATCTGGAAAATCGTCGCGGAGATGACCGACAGTGCAGACCAGGGCGAAGACATCTTCGCCGCCGCCGAGGACTTCGGCGACGCGATCGAGATGACGCTCAAGCTTCGCGCCGCCGATCCAGAACCCACGCTTACGATTCGTGAGCTTAACGAAAAATTCGCCGAGATCGCCGCTATCGAGGGGCGCCATGCACGCCGGCGCAAGCTCGAGGCGCTGCGCGAGCTGTTCGCGCGCGCATCGGCATTCGAAGCCAGATACATCGCGAAGATTCTGATCGGGGAGATGCGCCACGGGATGAGCGAAGCGCTGATGCTCGAGGCGATCGCCAGGATGAGCGCGCGACCGGTCAGCGAAGTTCGGCGGATTCACATGCGGGAGGCCGACCTCGGCCGGGTGGTGCGAATCGTCCGGAGTGACACGGCGTCGTGAGCGTTGGCCGCGGGGCCGTCGTCGAGGCTGCGTACAATGAAATATGGCGTTGCGCTGATGCAGCGCGCCGTGAATCAGTGATGATGATGCTGGACGTGGCTGGGCTCGTGCGCGTTGCTCAGCGCCATCCCGATAGCTTCCATTTCTGATTGGCCGAAATCCTCGAGCACAAACGCCTCGCGGCCGGCGTCGGTTTCGACTCGCTCGTAAAGATCGCAGCACCACCAATCGGGACACAATTGGCGCGTCCGGATGACGAAGACATTGCCGCAAACCACTTCAACCCGTTCCATAAAAGCCACCGTCCTGACTTGGAATGGCCGCAGGCGCCGGGATTCTTACGTGAAATATTTAGCATAATTGCGTCAGTAATGCTAATGCTCGAAGCGGGAAAGTTAGCGTGATTGGCGGGATTTTTCGCCAGAGTCGGACTATATGTCGCTTTCGTGAACCGGGTCGTCTTTCATCGAGCTGCGCTCATGCGGTGAGGCGGCGGACCAGCGCCTCGGCGATAAGCATGATCATCGCGGCGACGAGCAGGTACGGATTCATCGAGACGCGCCGCTCGAGCGTGGCGCGTTGCGTCGAGACTTCCGCCGGCGACGGATTGAGACGCCCGCCGGTGGCGGACGCGAGTTGTTCGAGCAGGCCGTAGTTGGGCTCGGGACGCGGCAGTTCGGCGTTGACGGACGGACTGACGGTGAACGCGAGCGGCGGGAACTTCTTGTCCTTGCCGGCGGGCGAGCGGACTTCGAAGTAGTAATTGCCGGGGACGGGCGCGTCGATCGATCCCGACAACTCGCCCACAACTTCTTCGCTAAGTGCGGTTTCAGTCCTGCTCCCGTCGGGCCGCGTCACGAGCACGGTTACCAGGCGGGCGGCGTTGCCCGGCTCGGCGCTGTAGTCAGTCAGCTTGATATTGATCCGGCCTGCATTGTAGCCGAGTGCGACGTCGATCTTGGGCTCGGCGGGCATCTCCGGCGTCATCCAGGCGAGCATGCGATCCCAAAGCGGCTGAAAAATATTCGCGCTGACCCATCTCCCGGACCATCGCCCGCTTGCGTCCGTAGTCACCGCCAGCGCCTTGCCCGCGCCGTACTTCCAGCTCGCGATGACGGGTTCGCGGGCGCCGCCGCGATCGACGTACATGCTCATCGTGGCGCGCGGCTTGATCTCGGTGGAGACGTAGCCCTTGAGCGGTGGCATCTGGCGCGCCGCAAGATCTTTCAAAATGGCGTCCGGGCTTTCGGTGCGCGGTGTGAATTCTTTTTCGACCATCGTGATCTCGCCGCCGTGGGCACGAAAGTCTTCGACGAAAAGCTGGGGCAGATTGCTTGGGCTGTCGGTCTGATAGTAGGAACCGCCGCCGTATTTGGCGACCGCCTGGAGCAGATCCACGTTGGCGTCCCGGCCGACCGCGATCGTCGAGATCGTCGTGTCGGCGTCATGATGCATCCGCGAGACCAGGTCATAGTACATCTCGGCGGTGCCTCCGGTCTCGCCGTCGGTGAGCACCACGACGTGCTTGAGCTGCGCGCCGCTGTTGCCGAGCATGCGTTCGGCCTCGCGCAGCGCTGGAATCATGAAAGTCTGGCCATGCGCGGAGAGCCGGTTGATCATCTGATCGAAGTACGGGCGGCTCTGCGCGACGGACTGGAGCGGGATGACGACGAACGGTTGCGAGTCGAATCCGACGACGCCGATCAGGTCGTTGTCCTTGAGAGTCTTGGTGACGGTCTCGGCGGCGGCTTTGGCGTAAGTGAGTTTGTCGTTGCGGCCCATCGAGCCCGACTTGTCGATGATGAGCACCAGCGCGCGTTTCCTTTCCTTGTGCTGCGGCGGCTTCATCGTCACCGGCATCACGGCCGCCAGCGGACTGTCCGCATAACCGCCCAGGCCGAAACTCGAATCCCCGCCGATCATCGCTAGCGAACCGCCGTGGCGCACGTACTCCGCCATCGCGTTCTGCGCGGCCGGCGCGATTCGTTCGCTCGGCACATTGTTGATCAGGACTGCATCGTAACCCGCGACGGCGCCGTCCCAGGCCGCGCCGGTGACGGGCACGACGGTCGGTTCCAGTCCCATCCGATTGACGACGATGCCGAGATAGTTGGCGTCTCTGGCGCTGCCGGTAAGAATCAGAACTTTGCGGCGCGCGCCCACTCCCACCCATCCTTTGAGAGAGTCGTCCTCGGGGTACGCGTCGAGCGCGGGATTGTCGGGCTTGAAGGCGGCGGTGTACGAAGCCAGGCCGGCGGTTTCGGTGCGGACCGGGAAGTCGAAGCGCTGCGAGCCGCGCGCCAGCGTCACTTTGCGCTCGTCGATTGGCGCGCCGTCGCGCTCGATGCTGATCGTCCCGGTCGCGGGCACGTCGTTAAGATTCTCCAGCGTGACGCCGAGCGCGAACGGGACGGCTTTCTCCAGCGCCGGCGGAAGCGAGAGCGCCGTCATCGCGACGTTGGGGATCGAACGCGCGCCGGGCGGGGTGAAGATGTCGAGGCGAATCTCGGCGGAAACAATCGCGCTTATCGCGCGATCCGCGTCGCCGCGATTTTGCCATCCGTCGGTCACGATCACGGCCGGGCCGCCATGAGCGTCGGGATCCGCGGCGATACGGTAGAGCGCGCTTTCGAGGTTGGTCGCGCCCGGTCCGCATTCGGCGCATCCGGTTGCGTTGGCGAACGCCGATTCGACGGCGCCGATCGATTGAGGGACCGCGACGGTCGCGAACATGTACGCGGGATCAGCCGCGCGCAGCCCAAGGTCGTCGCGGATCAGCTTGAGCGTCCACGCGCGCATCGCCGGCGTGATACTGGCGCTCGCATCGACGATTGCGGGCCGCGCGGCGCCCTCGGAATGCATCACCTGCTGCGGATTTGCGAACGCGACGACGAACAGGGCGATCACCATCGCGCGCATCAGCGGCGCAAAGACGCGGCGAATTTCGCGCGCGTTGACAAGACCCCAGAGCGCAACGAGCGCGGGAATCGCGAGCAGCCAGAGCACCTCGCGATGAGCGAAGGTCAAACCGTGCGGGGAGACTGATGGAATCACGGCGCGGCTGCCTCGGCGATGCGGCGACGCCGATAGACGATGAGGGCTTCCAGAGCCGTCAGCGCGATAATCGCGGCGAGAAGGTAATCGCCAAGCGAGGATTTTTCCATTATCGGCGCGGCTGCGGAACCCGAATTTGCGGCTTCGACTTTGAGCTGCGGCGAGCTGGAGAGATCCGACTCGGTCAAGTCGGCAAGATTCACAGCGCGCGGCGTCTTCGCGCCGCCGGGACCGACCAGTTCATAGACTCCCTGCTCCGAAACCGCGGTGAAAAGCGTGCCGGGATGCGCTGCCACCGCGCTTCCCGACGGCAGTATCACGCGCTCGACGCCCGCCGGCGCCAGCCACGGCTGTCCGGTCCGGTAGCCGCTGCTGCTCGCACCAAGTCCTGCGAGGTAACTGATGGCGTTGAGCGTCAGCACCGACATGGGAAGGTTGCGCCGCCCGAGATACGGAAACGGATTGAAGCCGGTCGCGACGAAACGATGGGCTCCGCGCTCGCCCTTGAGCACGATCGCGCCGCCGTCGCCGCCGACCACCTGGCTCATCCACGGATGAGTCCCGAAATACTCGCCGCCGCGCAGGCTGAGCAGGCGGAAATTCACCGAATCGGTGAGCGTGTCGGTGGTGCGCCATCCTGCAATCCGGACCTGGGAAGTCGGCGTCACCGTCAATCCGAAAACGGGATCGCCCGGCGGCGGCATCACGAGCATCGTGTTCACGTCCGGGATTTCCTTGGGCGCGGCGTATTCAAAGATGGCGAGATCGAAGTTGCCGAGATCGCCGGGCGAGTAGGAATCGGGATTTTGCGCGGTGACCGCGACGCCGGGAATCGAATTCAGGCCCGCGGCGTCGGCGGGAGTCGGGCTGATGAAAAGAATCGACACGTTCTTGACGGAGCCGGCCGTGGCATAGGCGACGTTGTCGAGGGCGAGCGCGTCGTCGGGCGCGAGTTTCGCCGCGTAGATGCGCGCGGCCGGGATCGCGGGGAACTCGAGCGTGGCGGTCTCGCGCGCGCCGAGAGCTTCGTTGGCGTGGGCGATTTGCTTGCCGTCCCCGGTCACGACGAGTTCGAGCGTGCGGGTTTCAGCGCTGAAGTTGGCGATGGAGAGACTCGCGTGAAGGGCTTCCGCGCCAAGGACTTCGCGCCGCAGCGAGAACGAGCCGATCGCGGCGTTGGCGACGGCGTCGCCCACCGCGATCGGATGAATTCGCGCGGGGACCGGCGCGGCGAGCGCGTTGGCGCCGGCAAAAATCACCTTTGCGACGCGCGCTTCCGAGGCGAGATTGCCGAGAAAGTTCTCGAGCGTCGTTTGATCGTTGGGCGCATCGGTCGGCTTGATTCGCGACAGCGCAAGGCGCGCCTCGGCCAGGGTGTCGAACGGGGGCGCCACGCGGCGCGGCTGCGGTGCGGTGACGTAAACGGAGATTTCGCCGCCGCCGTCTTCAGCCGACAAGGCGGCGTCGAGCTTTTCGCGCGCAACCTCGAAACGGCTCTTGCCCGCGGGCGTCAGCGCCTGCATCGCGGCGGAATTGTCGATCACGACTGCCAGCGGAGCGGTTTTCTTCCAGATGAACGGACCCGCCATCGCGAGCACCGCGAGACTCAGGATGAAGACCTCGGTGAAGAACATCCAATCCAGCCGCGGCCACCCACCGAAGCGCTCGCGCCGAAAACCGCGCAGCGCGCGGAACGCCATCACGCTCGAGACCGTCACGCGCGCCGGCCGCTCCTTGGCCAGATACGCCAGCACCAGCGCCGGGACGAGGGCGAAAAATACGAGCGCGCCTGGATAAAGGAATCCCATCGGATAATTCTTCAGTGCGCCAGGCCGAGGTCGCTCACCGCGCGGACGAAGAAATTCTGGAAGTCGTGGTCGGTGGTGTAGAGCGCGTAATGCAGCCCGCGCTTGAGGCAGAACGATTTTATTTCGCGCGTGAGCCGCAGCATCGTCTCGCGATACTGGGTGCGTTCGCGCTCGCCGATCGAGACGCGCAGCCGCTCGCCCGATTCGGAATCGACTACCTCCACATCGCCGTCGAGGCCCTGGCCGTTGAGCTCGCGGCCGCCAAGAATCTGCACGGCCGTCAGGTCCATCGAGGCCGCGGTGAACATTCCAAGGCCGCGGGTGACCGAGTTGAGCAGCATCAGGAAGTCGGAAACGATAAACACCTTGCCGGCGCGCCGAATCGCGAGCAGCTCGGTCGCCAGCGAAGCCGCGAAATCGAACTGCCCGCCCGGCCTGAGATTGTGAAGGCGGCGCGCGAGCTCGACGATTCGATGGCGGCCGTTGACGAACGACGGATTCACCTTCCCGCCGCTGCCGCCGAGCACGCGCAGCATCACGCGATCGCCGCTGGCCAGCGCGACGTAGGCAAGTGCGAGCGCCGTCAGGATCGCGGATTCGAACTTGCGGTCGCCCGCCGGATACGCCATCGACGCGCTCGCATCGACGAAGATGTAGGTGAGCAGGTCTTCCTCTTCCTGGAAAAGCTTGATGTAGAGTTTGTCGCTGCGGCCGTAGAGGCCCCAATCGATGTAACGGAAGTCGTCGCCGGGGGAGTAATGGCGAAAATCGTTGAACTCGAGCGACGAGCCGCGCTTGGGCGACAGATGCATCCCCCGGCCCAGGCCGGCGTATCGCTGGCGGGTTCTGATCCTGAGCTTTTCGAGCCGGGCAAGAAAACCCGGCGTAAACTCGTCCGGCAGTCCGAACATCGGCTACGTGCGCGGCTTCCTGAGCCGCTTTACCACCTGCTCGAGGATCGATTCGGAAGAAACACTTTCGGCCTCGGCCTGGAAGTTGAGCAGCAAGCGATGGCGCAGGCACGGGACGATGGCGTCGTCGATATCGTCGTAGCTCACGCTGACGCGGCCGGCGAGCAAGGCGTTAACCTTGGCGCACAAAATCAGCGCCTGCGCACCGCGCGGGCTCGGCCCAAAACGCAGGTATTGGGAGACCTCGGGGATGGCGCCGGGACCGCCGGGAGTGCATCCGCCAATCACGCTGATGATGTAACGCTCGAGCGGCTCGGCCACCATCACCTCGCGAACCAGTGCTTTGAGATCCTCGATCGCCCGCGGCGCGCGCGAAGATTCGAACAGCGGCTGAATTTTGGCATGCTCCGTGCCAGTGGTGCGGTTGAGAATTTCGCGCAATTCGTCGGGCTTGGGCGACCCCATCACGACTTTGAAGATGAACCGATCCATCTGCGCCTCGGGCAGCGGATAGGTTCCTTCGAGCTCGATGGGGTTTTCGGTGGCGAGGACGATATACGGCGGATCGAGAACGTAGGTGGTGCCGAAGACGGTGACCTGATGCTCTTCCATCGCCTCGAGCACGGCCGATTGGGTCTTGGGGGTCGCGCGATTGATCTCGTCGCCGAGCACCATGTGCGCGAAGATCGGGCCGGGCTTGAACTGGAACTCGCGATGACCGTCGGCTTCGGTCAGCACCTGCGTGCCGATGATATCCGAGGGCATCAGGTCGGGCGTGAACTGAATTCGCTTGAAGCTGAGCCCGAGCGTTTCGCTGGCCGCCTTGACCATCAGCGTCTTGCCCAGTCCGGGCACGCCTTCGATCAAAATATGGCCGCCGCAGAACAGCGCGGTCAGCATTTTTCGTACGACCTCGCGATGGCCGACGATCACGCGCGCGACTTCGCTCTCGGCGCGCGAGAAGATCTTGCGAAATTCCGCGACCCGCTGGTCGGGTGAAGCTTGTTGAGGAGCCGCTCCCATCCGTTGTCCTTCCTTATCCTGAATCTTCTAGTGAATCATGTCGCGATAGCGCGGCGGCACCAGTTGTCGTTCGTCGGGCGGCGCGTCGTCGCTGGCCGGCGCAAGCGGAGCATTGACGTAAGCCGTCGTCGCCGTGGGCCGATCGGTGTCAAGTACCGTTTTCCCGCCGCTACCGGAAGAGGGCGCTCCCGGCAGCCGGAACATGACGTAGCGCGCATCCTTGATGTCGAGTGCGGCGCCCTTCTCGCCGGGCTTCAGGAAGCGCTGCGCATTGGTTGAGGTCGGCATCTCGCCGAGATGCGTATCGCCGAGGTTCGAGCCCATGTCCTTGTTATTCTTGGGGTTGCCGCCGGCGGCGGGAATATTGCGATCGCCGTTGGCGCCCGGCTTCGGGATGTTGCCGGGTCGGTTGGGCTCGGGCTGGCTGCCGCCGCCCAGGTTCTTGTCGTTGCCGGGCTGGTTGTTGGGGCCGGGATTTTTTGCGTTGGCGGTCTCGACCTGCGCTTGCGCTTTGGCGAGTTCGTCATGGAGTTCGAGGCTCGATTGGTCGCTCTTGTTCTGATCGTTCTTGTCGTTTTTTGCCGATCCCTTTGCGCCTTCGTTCTTGCCCGAATTGTTGCCGGTGTTGCCTTTGCCCGAACCCGAACTCTCGGCGCCCAGCTGCTGGCCGGCGCCGGACCCGCTCTTGCCCGCGCCGCTGCCCGCGCCTGCGGAGTTGCCCTGACCCTGGCTCTTGCCGTTGCCATTTCCGTTCTGTGCGTTCGACTTGCCGGCGGCCTGATTTTTTCCGGACTGGCTGTTGTTGCGCTTCTGAGCAGCCTTGTCGGCCTGCCGCATCGCTTCCTCGATGCGCTCCTTTTTCTCTTTGGGCGGCAGCTTGGAATTCTCAAGTGCGTCGGCGGCCTGGCGAATCTTGTCGGCCAGCGCGGAATCATCGGGACTGGTCGATGTTCTGGCGATCTCCTCGGCGATCGCGCGCAGCTTGGCGGCCTCGGTATTCTCGGGCGTCGGCGCGCGTACCAATCCTAACGTCGCGAGCACCATCGCCAGCGCGACCACGCCCGCAAAAATCGAGGATCGCTTGAGCGGCTCGCCGACTTCGAGTCTGAATTCCCGGCGAACATCGAGGCCGCCAAACAGCGCGATCGCGCGCCGCCACAGAATCGGGAACAGCGGCGTGCGCCGTGCGCGGACGCTCTCCGGCGCCGACGGATTGGCCAGCGTGGCGAACGTCACGATCTCCTGATCGCAATCCAGGCGGTCGTCGAGCTCGGCTGCCGCCGCAAGAAAGTCGTTGGCGCGCCGATACGCCCGAAATGCCATGACCAATCCTGCCGCCAGCACCACGATGCCCGCGCCGATCAATACGAGGCTGAGCACGGCGGCGCGCTCGGGCGCAAGCCGGTATCCCAGCCGCGTCCAGGTCACGTCGCCAATCTGCGTGAGCAACGCTCCCAGCGCGATCGCGGTGAGCGCCGGCGCAACCGCGCACAGCACCGCACGGATGGCGGCTAGCCGCGCGATTCGCGCGCTGGCGATCCCGATTGTCTCGACCGGATTGTCCACAGAATGAAATTATAGCGTACTCGACGCAGATGCGACCGTCCAATCGGCGGCCCGAAGCAGCTTATTTTACCGGTATTGCGGCGCGTTTACCCGCCGGCGGTTTCCGTTCGAGTGCGATCGCGCGCCGATGCTCGTCAAACGATTTCGAAAAGACATGAGTGCCGCCTTCGCGTGCGACAAAATAGAGAAATTCGGTGTGCGTCGGATATAGCGCGGCTTCGATTGATTTGAGCCCGGGATTCGCGATTGGCCCCGGCGGCAAGCCGGTGAAGTCGTATGTATTGAAGGCCGACGCCGTGTGGACCGCGCTGGCGGCCGACTCTTTGGCGCCATCGAATTCGTACGCGTACTCCGCCGTCGGGTCGGATTGCAGCGGCATCCCAAGCCGCAGCCGATTGTAGAACACGCCCGCGATCAGTGGCCGCTCGCCGGGCGCTTTCGCTTCCTTCTCGACGATCGAGGCCATCGTGACCAGCCGGCGCGCATCCAGGCCGGCCTCGAACATCCGCTCTTCCACGGCAGGCGTCAGGACCTGGTAGAACCGCGCGAGCATCGCGGAGAGCACGTCGTTGGTCTTCGCGTGCGGCGAAAATCTGTACGTCGCCGGAAACAGGTAGCCTTCCGCGCCGAGCGGCATCAGCCCCAGCGCGCGCACCATCGCGCCGTCGCGCGCGGCATTCTCGAATTCGTCCTCGCAGACCAGCCCCGTCTGGGCCAACCGCTCCGCTATCTGATGGACCGTCAAGCCTTCGGGAATCGTGACTGTCACGACGACGAAATCGCCCCTGACCAGATGGCGCATCACGTCGGGAATCCGCTCGCCGCCGTTGAAAGCATAGTCGCCCGGCTTGATTTGGCGCGCGGTCTGGCTCATCTGGCCGTACAATCGGAGCACGAGCGCGCTTCGAACCACGCCGGCGTCCGCCAGCGCCCGCGCGATTTGGCGAAACGACTCGCCCTTTTCAATCGTGAGCGCGCGTGGCGGCGCGAATTTTTCGGTGGGACTAAGCCAGTAGTAAGAGAACGCGGCGTACGAACCGCCCACGACGATCGCGACTGCGAGGATTGATGCCGCAAGCTTCATCTAATTCGAGGATATATTTCGCGCCGTTGTTTTTCATCAGCCGCCGCCGCCGCGCGGGATTCTGTCCGGATGCGCCTGCATCCAGCCTTCGAGGATCACCACCGCCGCAAGCGCGTCGAGCCCGGTCTTGCGCGTGCCCCTTCTGGCCGGCATATCCGTCAGACGCTCCCGCGCTTCGAAGCTCGTCAGCCGCTCGTCGAACATCTCGACGGTGACGCCGAGCGTATCCGCTACGCTCGCGGCGAACTTCCGCGCCGAACGGGCAACGGGGCCTTCGCTGCCATCCATGTTGAGCGGGAGGCCGACGACGATCGTGCTCACGCGGCGGTCGCGGATCATCGCGGCGATCGCCTCGAGGTCCTGTTTCAGCGCGCGCCGCTCGACGATTCCCAGCGGATACGCCCCCATCGAGGCCGCGTCGGTGACGGCGACTCCGATTCGGCGCCGCCCGAGATCAAGCGCAGCGATTGGCATTGGTTCGCTCGTCCAGACCCGTCGCGCCCCGTTGATATTCGTGGCTCATAGATGATCACCCGCGTCTGCTTTCGTTTGTAGCATGGCCGCGTACTATGGATGCCACAATCGAGGGCTGGGCCTGTCTGATGCATTTGATGAAACCGTTTTCGCAATCCTCGCGTTCCACGGCGCTTTGCATTGCCAACGTCGTATTGGCAGTTTTTCTCTGCCCTCTCTCGGCGTGGGCTTGGGGACCTGATGGGCACAAAATCGTCGCAGTCATTGCGGCGGATAACCTCACGCCCGCGGCCGCGAGTCATGTGGCGGGCATCCTGGGTGTGTCAGCTCAAAAAAGAGCAATCGCAACTGCGATGGAGGCGGCTTCGAACCGTCCGGATTTCGAGTTCCGCGATGAAGATCCTTTGACGAAGCCATGGCACTTCATCGACATTTGTCTGCAAGACCGGCGAGCGGACGTCGCGGCGCGATGCCCCGGCGGAAACTGCGTGACCGCGAAAATCGACGAATATTCGAAGCGCTTGAAGGAGAGGAACTACGACCGCTGGGGCGCTGCCGGCGATCTCGCCTTCCTGATCCACTTTGTCGGCGACATCCACCAACCTCTGCACGCCGCAAACGACGATGACCGCGGCGGCAATTGCATAACGGTCGATCCGAATACTCGAGCAAAAGATCTTCACCAGGTCTGGGACACGACGATCGTGCGCCGTCTCGAATACAGCATCGATTCCGGAAGGCCCGAGACGACCGCCCACAAGTTGGAACGAACATACGCGCCTGAGAAAGTGGCCGATTCGTGGATCGCCGCCGACGATATCGCGTGGGAATCGAATCAACTCGCGCGTTCCGACATCTATGCCGCGCTGCACATCCCAATCGAACCCTGCCAACCCACCGCCAATCTCTGCCTCAATCCTCTCGGACACGCCGTCGAACTGGACTCTTCTTACCTGGACCACGCTGACGCGGTCGCGGGCCATCAGCTTGCGAAAGCGGGATTCAGGCTGGCGAGCCTGTTGAACGAGATCTGGACAGAGCCCGCTGGTCCGAACGATGCGCCGCGTGCCTCGAATGCGAATTCCGCCCCGGCTCAGATTCTTTCATCGAAGACCGTTGCCGCTGCCGGCCAAATCGTTTTCGTCGGTAATCGCCGAAGCAGGATTTACGCGTGGCCCGGATGCGGATCCTACGACAAGATGGCGCCCGAGAATCGAGTGGTGTTCGCGAGCCGCGACGCGGCGGAACAGCAGGGGTACCGGGCGGCTCGAAATTGTCCCTGATGAATTTGCAGCCGAAACCGCCTCGTCCAGCCGCGTCGCGCGAGTCAGACACTCCCGATTCATAGGTGCCCTGCGTATCGGTTTATTTGTGCCTATTTTAACCGCGTGAATGTCTGTCGCTATCCTGAACGAAATGTCAATAGAGATGACAGTAGTGTATCAGACGGATACACCGACAAGGGTTGCGTTGGGTAGCCGAATCACCTAGCGTCGCTGATGATGCTGGCTCGGGGGAGACGCTCTTTGGGATATCCACGTGCGCTGATGGGGTTGGTCGTTGCCCTGATCGCGACCAGCGTGGCGCTGTTTCTTTTTTTCCAGGCTAATCCGCAGACGCTTGCCTCGCCGCTCGACTCGCTCAGCTCCCAACTGGATGCCGGCAAGGACGGCCCTGACGTAGTCGAGCAGCCGGAATCCGCCGAACCCGCACCTGCGTCGATCACGATCAGCATGACGCTTGACCGCACCGCGTCGATCGAAAGCTACCTTCGCGAAGCCGGGATGGAACCGGGCGACGCGCATCAGTGGGCGTCGTACATTCAGCGCATCACCGCGAACCGGTATTTTCACAGCGGCCATCCGCTGACGCTCTATAAGGATCCCGAGACCGGCGAGATGCGCGGCCTCAAGTACGATCTTGACGAAAAGACCACGCTCACCGCGGCCAGTCTCGGCGCCGGCGTGCTCAAGGCTTCGCTGCGTCCGCTCGAGTATTTCATTCGCCCGATCAAGCTGACGTTCGCGGTCAAGGACAACTTCCAGCGCGCAGCCGCCGAGAACGGGATACCCAAGCCAATCGTCGAGTCGCTCCAGGATGCGTTCGCGGACCGCCACGATCTCAATCGCCTCGCGCCCGGCTCCGCGGTGAAGCTGATTTACGATGAAAAGGTCAGCCGCGACGGCTCCTACACGCTCGCCGGCGACGTGCAGGCGGCGCAAATCCGCTTTGGCAGCCGCACGCTGACGGCTATATCGTTTTCGGACGAACACGGCCGCCCTCATCTTTATGACGAAAAGGGACACGCGCTCGGTCCGCAGTCCCTGAAGTTTCCGCTCAATTTCCAGTACATCTCCTCGGGCTTCACCTTCCATCGCTATCATCCGATCCTGCACGAGTTTCGGCCTCATGTCGGCGTCGATCTGGTCGCCAAATTAGGCGAGCCGGTCAAAGCGGTCGCCGATGGCACTGTGATCAGCGCGGGATGGCAGGGCGAGCTCGGCAATTGCATCCGCCTCCAGCATCAGCATCAGATGGTCAGCATCTACGGTCATCTGTCGAAAATTAGCTCCGAAGTGAAGCCGGGCGCCTACGTTCATATCGGGCAGGTCATTGGAAATGTCGGCTCGACCGGCCTTTCGACCGGGCCGCATCTCCATTTCGCGATGGAAAAAGACGGCGCCTGGGTCAATCCTCTCACCGAGAAACTGGGCGAGAATCACGAGGTCTCGCCGCGGATGAAGGCGATCTTCGACGACATCAAGGACCGCTACCAGTCCGCGCTGGCCCAGCTGCCCGACCTCGGCAGCCATTTCATCGCGACCGGCGCGCGCAAACCCGCGATCTCGAAGTTCGCCGACATGTACCACGTGACGCTCGGCCGCAGCCCGGCAAAACGCGCGCATATCGGCCGGATCGAGCAGCAGCAATGTCGTCGCCGCGGCTCGCAGCGCCCGCTTGACCGCTCGCCGCCTCCTTCGTCGAGTCCGACAGCGCGACTCTGTCATCCGAACTCTGCAGCCGCGAGCTCACGGCAGCTCCGCTCGCACCTACTTTCAGTCGCCCATCAATTTGTTTTCAGTTCGTGCATCTCCTCGCCATTGCTAGTTCGCAGCTTCCGGTTACAGCTGAGGTCGCGACGCGTCGCATCTGAAATGCGCGAGCATCTCAATACCGATTTCTTCAAGCCCGCGATTGCCGCGCGCCTTCGGCCATCGCGGATGCGCCGGCACGCATCCTGAAAATACGCTCGAAGCATTTGCCGCCGCCGCCGCGATCGGCGTTCACTATTTCGAACTCGACATCCATATGACGCGCGACGGCGAAATCGTCGTCAGTCACGACGACCATCTGGAACGCACTTGCGGACGCGCCGGCGTCATCCGCGAGCTGACGTACGCCGAGCTTGCAGCGGCCGACGCGGGCCGGATGTTTACGCTCGACGGCGCGAATTTTCCATTCAGAGACAAGGGTATCCGCATGCCGCGCCTGGCCGAGGTGCTGGCGGCATTTCCGAAACTGCGGATCGAGATCGAAGTCAAGCAAATCGCGCCGAGCGTGGTCGCGCCGATGCTCGACGTGATCGATCGCGCCGGGATGCGCACGAGTGTGTTGGTCGCCAGCGAGCACCAGCAACCGCTCGACGAGATCCGGATGCTGGCGCCGGAAATCCCGACCAACTTTTCGTACTTCGAAACCGGCGGATTCTTTCAGGCGATGGTGAGCCGCGACAACTATCGCCCGCCCGGCGACGCGCTCCAAATCCCGCCCAGCTACGAGTCGTGGCGACTCATCACGCCCGAAAGCGTCGACTTCGCCCACCGCCTCGGACTCGAAGTGCACGTCTGGACGGTGAACGAGGAAGCCGAGATGCGGGAATTGCTCGACATGGGCGTGGACGGACTGATCAGCGACTACCCGCGCCGCTTGCTCGAAGTGATTCGCAGCCGCGCATCCGCACGGCGCTGAGCGCGCTCTTTCCAGTTCGCCGCGAGCTTTGTTACGATTTTGCCCGCTCGTCGAAAAAATTTACGCGGGAGCGAAAAATTATGAAACTCGACACCGGTCTCTCGGCGCGCAACTTGCGCGATGTCCCAGCCGCCGCCCGCGCCGCCGAGGCTGCGGGATTCGATGCGATCTGGATTCCGGAGGCCGGCAACGACGGCTTCCTTCCGGCCGCGCTGGTCGCCGAGCATACCCGGCGAATCAAAATGGGCACCTCGGTCGCGATTGCGTTTCCGCGCAGCCCCATGGTTACCGCCGCGACCGCGTGGGATCTGGCGGGGTTTTCCGAGGGCCGCTTCATCCTCGGCCTCGGCACGCAGGTCAAGGGTCATATCGAGCGCCGCTACAGCACCAAGTGGGAAG
This sequence comes from uncultured delta proteobacterium, assembly GCA_963813785.1. Lineage (GTDB taxonomy): Bacteria > Desulfobacterota > Binatia > Binatales > Binataceae > Binatus. The sequence goes on from CAWFAJ010000001.1 coordinate 91,149, forward strand.
CGCCGGTGCCGCGCCTGCGCGAGTACCTCCTGGCGCTCCGCGCGATCTTCAAATGCTGGTCGGAGGGCGGCGCGAAACTTTCGTTTAAGGGAAAGTACTACAACTTTTCGTTGATGACGCCGTTCTTCACGCCGGCCAGACACAACTACTCCAACGTCCCGATTCACATCGCCGGCGTCAACGAGCATATCATCCGGCTCGCCGGCGAACTGTGCGAGGGCCTGCATGCGCATCCCTTCAACTCGCCCAAGTATCTCCGCGAATTCGTGCTGCCCAACGTCGAGAAGGGCCTCAACAAGGCCGGCCGCTCGCGCAAGGACTTCGAAATCCAATCGACGGCGTTCGTAATTACCGGACGCGACCAGGACGAAATAAAAAAAATGCGCGAAGCCGTCCGGCAGCAGATCTCGTTCTACGCCTCGACGCGAACCTACAAGATCGTGCTCGACACCCACGGATGGGGCGACGTCGCCCAGCGGCTGAACGAAAAGGCCGCCAGGGGCGAGTGGGGCGCGATGGCCAAGGAGATCACCGACGAGATGCTCGACGTGTACACGGTCGCGGGCACTTACGACGAGATCGCGGACAAGGTGATGAATCGTTACGACGGGCTGCTCGACCGGGTTGCGTTTTACATTCCGTATCGCGCGGGCGCCGACGACGCGCAATGGGCAAAACTCGCAAAGCGATTCAACGGCTGAGTCTCGCCATTGCCGCGCTGGATTGTCATGACCTGCTGAACCAGCGCCTTGCCGGCGCGCCCCCGATGCCATCGGCGCGCGAAAGGGCTAGGCTTGATCGCGCATGCGCACGGTAGTCCTCTATGCGCGTTCGCCGGATTGGCGCGCGGTCGTCGAGCGCGCCGGCGAATTGATGGCGTCGCCGAATTTTCGCGTGCTCAAATCTGAAGCCCGCACGCAAGCTGGATTCCTCGACCTCCCCGGCGCCGGCCCCGCGTTCATAAAGCGCGTCGAGATCTCCTCATGGAGCCGCGGCATTTTCGCGCGATTGCGCGGGTCGCGCGCCGCGCGATCGCTCGCCGGCGCCGCGATGCTCCAGGCGCATGGCTTCGCGCATCCGGAGCCGCTGGCGGCCATGGATTTGTACCAGGCGGGTGCGATTCGAGCCTCCTATCTCGTCAGCCGCGCGCTCATCAACGCCGACTCTCTGAGCCGCTTCATGCTCGGCCCCGGAGAAATCAAGGGACGCGACGTGCATCGCCGCAAACAAATCTCCGATACGGTGGCCGCGCAAATCCGCCGCCTCCACGAGTCCGGCCTTTACACTCGCGATCTGCAGGAGACCAACATCATGGTCGAGGAAAACGAGTCCGGCGGCTTCAAGGTGTACTTTATCGATCTCGAGGATTTCCGCCGCGCCGCCAACGTCTCGTGGGATCGCCGAATTCTGAACCTGGTGCATCTCGATCGCAGCATCGGGCGATTTCTCTGCCGCGCCGCGCGGCTCGATTTTCTTTACGCTTACCTGGGACATCGGCCCGACCGCGCGGCCGCGCGCAGGATGGTCGCCGAAGTCAGAGCGGCGCGCGAGTCGATCGATCGCCGCAAACGCCGCGGCGTCCCGGCCACGGAGCCGGTCGTGGCGCCGCTCGCTGGAGGAACAAAGTAGTGGCTTTTTCGATCCTCAGCCGCGAGTACGACCATCACACCGAGCAGGTCCACGCCGCCGGCGGAAGCTGGGTGCGCGACCTGATGCTTGGGCTGAACGACGGACTGGTCGCCTCGTTCGCGGTCACCTCCGGCGTCGCGGGCGCGTTCGTCACCGGCAACGCGGCGATGATGGCGGGACTGTCGGAGATGCTTGGCGGCGCGGTGGCGATGGGACTTGCGGCGTTCATCTCCGCGCGCTCGCAAATCGAGTTCTATCAAAGCGAGATAGAACGCGAGCGCGACGAAATCCACCGATGGCCGGAACGCGAGCGCGAAGAGATCAGCACCATCTACCGAAAAAAGGGTTTCGCCGGTCCGCTGCTCGATCAGATCGTCGCGCACATCACCTCGGACCCCGAGCGATGGAGCAACGTGATGATGCGCGAGGAGCTGGGCTTCAACGAAGAATCCTTCGACAGCCCGCTCCGCTCCGCGTTCGCCGTCGGCCTGTCGTATCTGTCAGGCGCGGCAGTGCCCGTCTGGGCGTACGTTTTTTTCGAGCCGAGCCGCGCCCTGATCGTGTCGGCCATCTCGACCGTCGCGGTGCTGTTCGCAGTCGGCGCGCTCAAGACGATCATCACCAGCCGTTCATGGTGGCGCAGCGGACTCGAAAGCATGTTGATTGGAATGGCAGCCGCGGGTGTGACTTACGCCGCGGGCCGCATGTTTGCCGCGCGCTGAAGCTCCGCGCCGCCGCGCCCGTCATGCTTCAACGAGTATGTCGTCGCCGTCGGCCTTCACCGCGTAGCATCCGAGCTTGACGCTCGCGTCGTCGAGTTTCGTTCCCGTGGTGATGTCGTATTCCCAGCCGTGCCACGGGCAGGTGATGATGGTGCCGTCGAGCTCGCCCTCGGCGAGCGGGCCGCCGCGATGCTTGCAGGTGTTGTCGATCGCGTAGAATTTTCCGCCCGCGTTGAACAGCGCGATCTTTTTGCCGCCGGCCTCGACGAGTTTGCCGCTGCCCTCGGGCAGGTCTGCCAGCTTCGCAACTTTGATGAAGCTTGCCATCCGCAATTGCCTCCGCTCAGGTCGTATACTCTGCGTTGATTCGCACGTAATCGTAGCTCAGGTCGCAAGTCAGAATCCGGGCGCTCGATTTTCCCAACCGCAGATCGAGTCGCACCGCGAATTCGCGCTCCTTCATCCGGGCTCCCGCATCTGCCAGCGCCTCGGTCAGCAGCCGGCCGTTTGCGGCAACTTTCACTCCGCCGATCCACAGCACCAGCTTGTCGGGTTCGACGTACGCGCCGGACGATCCCGCCGCCATCAGGATTCGGCCCACGTTCGGATCGCATCCGAAGAACGCCGTCTTGACCAGCGGCGAGTTGGCGATTTGCCGGGCCGCACGCTCGGCGTCGGCATGATTGCGCGCGCCGCGCACCTCGACGCTGACCAGCTTGGTCGCGCCCTCGCCGTCGCGCACGAGTTCACGCGCGAGCGCCGCCGAAATTTCCCCGACCGCGCGATCGAATGCCGCCTGCTCGCGCGCGCCGAATGCGCGATTTTCCGCGGCGCCGCTCGCCATGATAATCACCGTGTCGTTGGTCGACATGTCGCCGTCAACGGTGATCGCGTTGAAGCTGGCCGGCAGCGCGGACTTGAGCGATTTTTTCAGTAAAGAGGGAGCGATCACCGCGTCTGTGACCAGGTAGCCCAGCATCGTCGCCATCCTGGGCGAGATCATCCCCACACCTTTCACCGCGCCGGCAAGCCGGATGGTCGCGCCACCCGCCTTGAAGCTGGTCGAGGCGGTCTTGGCGCGCGTGTCAGTCGTCATGATCGCATGCGCGAAGTCGGCCAGGCCGTCTCCACGCAGCGATCGAACGGCATCGGCGGCGCCGCTTTTGAATTTCGCGAAGTCGTAGAGATGACCGATCACACCGGTCGAGGATGGTACGACGAGTTCCGGCGCGCATCCGAGCAGTCGCGCGACTTCCGCGCACGAGTCGCGCGCAAGCCGCATCCCTTGCGCGCCGGTGAAGCTGTTGGCGCATCCCGAGTTCGCGACGACCGCCTGCAGACGGCCCGACTTGACGCGGTCCGCCGTCACGTAAACCGGCGCGGCTTTCACCCGATTGGCGCTGAACACCGCGGCTGCGGCGGCCGGGCGATCGGCGGCGATAAGGCCCAGGTCAAGCGCGCCCGCCTTGCTCTTCAGTCCCGCGCTGACGCCGGCGAATCGAAATCCGCGCACTGCGGCGGGCTCGAGTTCGACTTTCATCCGGCAAAATCCTCCGTGCGCCGAACTATACGCGGACCGAAGATGGGTGCAAATGGAAGAATTCGAACGCTTCTGTGCGTCACTTGCCGTGACAGCGCTTGTACTTCTTGCCCGAGCCACACGGGCACGGATCGTTGCGGCCGACTTTTTCGGCGTCGCGCTTGGCGGGCGTTGCAGCCGGCGTCTCGCTTTCGCCGCCGTGGCTCATCACGACGCGCTGCGGCTTGGGCTGCTGAATCTGCTCCACGTCCTGCTGGCGCTGCACCTGGACGGAAAAAACTTTCTCGACCACGTCCTGTTGCATCACCGCCATCAGCGCCTCGAACATCGTGAACCCTTCCTTCTGATATTCGTTCAGCGGATTCACCTGGGCGTAGCCGCGCAGCCCGATTCCTTCCTTCAGATGGTCCATCGCGAGCAGATGGTCTTTCCAGAGCGAATCGAGCGTCTGGAGCATCACGATCTTTTCGATTTGGCGCATCACCGGCTCGGTGAATTCCGCTTCGCGCTGATCGTAGAGCTGATGCACGCGCTCGGAAGCGACCTCGGTCAGATCGTCGGCCGACTGAACCGGCTTGCCGCCCACTTCGGTCTGCGCGTTGAAGCCGGGGCGGAACTTGAATTGCTTGAAGAACGCGTCGTCGATCGCCTTCCAGTCCCATTGCGCCGCATCGACTTCGCTGCTCGCATGAGCCTCCGCGATTTCCTCGATCAGCGCGTCGCACATGTCGAGCACGTCATCCTTGAGCGAGGCGCCGCTGAGCAGTTCGCGCCGGCGATGGTAAACCACCTCGCGCTGCTTGTTCATGACGTCGTCGTATTCGAGCAGATGCTTGCGGATGTCGAAGTTGTGCGATTCGACCTTCTTTTGCGCGTTTTCGATCGCCCGCGATATCCATCGATGCTCGATGGGCTCGTTGTCCTCCATCCCGATTCGCCCCATCAGGCCCTTGAGACGGTCGGCGCCGAAGATGCGCAGCAAGTCGTCCTCGAGCGACATGTAGAATCGCGACGAACCGGGGTCGCCCTGGCGTCCCGACCGGCCGCGGAGCTGGTTGTCGATGCGCCGCGACTCGTGGCGCTCGGTGCCCAGGATGTGCAGGCCGCCGGCCTCGAGCACCTTCTCGCGCTCGGCCTTGCACTGTTCGACGTACTTCGCGAGCGCAGCCTGGAAGTTCGGATCGGCCGGTTCCCTGGTGCCGGTTTCCGCCGCCGCCATGAACTCGGGATTTCCGCCGAGCACGATATCGGTGCCGCGGCCGGCCATGTTGGTCGAGATCGTGACCGCGCCGAAACGGCCGGCCTGCGCGACGATTTCCGCTTCGCGCTCATGATTCTTGGCGTTCAGCACGTAATGCTTGATGCCGGTTTTTTTGAGCTTGTCGGCGACGCGCTCGGACTTTTCGATCGAGACCGTGCCGACCAGCACCGGCTGGCCGCGTTCGTGGCAGTCGCGGATTTCCTCGATCACGGCGTCGAACTTCTCGACTTCGGTTTTGTAAACGAGGTCGTGATTGTCGATGCGGATCATCGGCTGATTGGTCGGAATCACGGCCACGTCGAGGCGGTAGATTTCCTTGAACTCGACCGCTTCCGTGTCGGCCGTGCCGGTCATCCCGGAGAGCTTCTTGTACATCCGGAAGTAGTTCTGAAACGTGATGGTGGCGAGCGTCTGGTTCTCCGACTCGATCTTGACGTTCTCCTTCGCCTCGACCGCCTGATGCAGTCCGTCGCTCCATCGCCGCCCCGGCATCAGCCGCCCGGTGAATTCATCGACGATGATCACTTCGCCTTCTTTCACCACGTAATCGACGTCGCGCTTGAACAGCGTGTGCGCGCGAAGTCCCTGGTTGGCGTGATGCAGCAGCAGGATGTTGCGCGGGTCGTACAGGTTTTCGACGCCGAGCAGTTGCTCGACTCGCGTCACCCCGTCTTCGGTCAGCGACACGGTGCGCATCTTCTCGTCGATGGTGTAGTGCTCTTCGGGCTTGAGCCGCGGGATCACGCGATCCACCACATAATAAGTATCGGTGGATTCCTCGGAGGCGCCGGAGATGATCAGCGGCGTGCGCGCCTCGTCGATCAGAATCGAGTCCACTTCATCCACGATCGCGAAATTGTGCTCGCGCTGGACGTAGTCCTCGATGTTGAACTTCATGTTGTCGCGCAGGTAGTCGAAGCCGAACTCGTTGTTCTGGCCGTAAGTGATATCGGCCCGGTAGGCGAGCTTGCGCTCCTGGTCGGTCACGCCGTGAACGACGACGCCGACGGTCAGGCCCAGGAAGCCGAATATCCGCCCCATCCATTCGGAGTCGCGCCGGGCCAGGTAGTCGTTGACGGTGACGACATGCACGCCGCGTCCCGACATCGCGTTGAGCACGGCGGGCAAAGTGGCGACGAGAGTCTTGCCCTCGCCGGTTTTCATTTCGGCGATTCGCCCCTGGTGCAGGATCATTCCGCCGATCAGCTGCACGTCGAAGTGGCGCTGACCGATCGTCCGCTTGGCGGCCTCGCGCACGACGGCGAAGACTTGCGGCAGGATTTCCAGCATCGCATCGTCGCGCCGCTCGCGCTCTTCGATCGCGCTGATATTCGCCTTCCATTCGGCGATTTTGCGGCGCAACTCGTCGTCGCTCAGCGCCGCGGTCTCGGGTTCCAGCCGATTGATCTCGTCCACGTCGGGACGCAGCCGTTTGATTTCGCGTTCGTTCTTCGAGCCGAAGATTTTCCGCGCTACGAGGGAAATAGCTGAAGCCATCTTATATGAGCGATTTATCCGGCAAGTTTTCTTTTGAGTTCAGGTTCTCGACGAGCCACAGCGATGCGGTCTGAGCGGTGACAGATTGAAAGAGTGAAATAGTGAAACAACTCGCAAGCTTAATCCAATTCATCTTATCCTGAAATCGTCGCGCTAGTCAGGGGTGAATTGAAGCACGGATCCGGGATTCTTCGCTGCGTTCAGAATGACAAGCCGCGGCTGGCTAGCGCTCGATGCGGACGGCGGATTCGACCTGCGGGCCGAGAAATCTGCGGCCGACGCGGACGAAACGATCGGGGGTCTCGGTCACGAAGAAACTCTGAATTCCTTTGCCGCTGCGCCGGGCCAGCTTGAAAGTCCGCAGCCGGCCGCGCACCTCGGCCGCGGTCGCAGTCGCGGAGTCCACGATCTTCACGCGGGGCCCGAGAATTCGCGCGAACATATCGCGCAGCAGCGGATAGTGGGTGCATCCCAGCAGGAGCGTGTCGATGCCGCTCTGTTTGAGGCTCTCGAGGTAGTGGGCGACGGTCAATTCCGCGACCGCATTGTCGGTCCATCCTTCCTCGGCCAGCGGCACCAGCAGCGGGCATGCGCGCGTGTAGATTTCGGAGCGCGGGCTGAGCCGCTGGATCGCGCGCGTGTAAGCGCCCGACGCGATCGTCGCCTCGGTGCCGATCACGCCTATCTTGCCGTTGCGCGAGGCCTTGACCGCGGCGCGCGCGCCCGGCTCGATCACGCCGATCACGGGGACCATCGTGTCCGACGCGATCGCGTCGAGCGCGACCGCGCTGGAGGTGTTGCAAGCGACCACCAGCATCTTGATTCCCTTGGCGAGCAGGAAGCCGGTGTTCTCCTTCGAGTAGCGGACGATGATTTCGTTGGACTTGGTGCCGTAGGGAAGCCGCGCAGTATCGCCGAGGTAGATGAAATCCTCGTTGGGCAGCGCCGCGGTCAGCGCTTTGAGCACGGTGAGTCCGCCGATGCCGGAATCGAAGACGCCGATGGGCCGGTCGATCGCCGCGCGCGAGCCGCGCACCAGTCCGTTGGAAGCCGCGATCGAATTTGGCCGTGATGCAGATTTTTTACGGGTCGGCATTTCTTTGAATCCGCGGGTGCGCGGTCCGTGCTCAGTCGCGCGCGAGGCGGTTGCCGATTATAGCCGGTCGGGAGGGCGCCGCGCCAAAGACGCTTTCATGGACGCTGGCCGCTTCCATGCACAGATAGGCGGGGATTTCCGCGCCCGCTTTGCGGAAACGATCGGCAAGCGTGCGGTAGAGGTTGAGGCGCAGCGGCGTGAAGGTCCGCAAGCGCCCGTCGGAGGCGAGCACCTCCTCGCCGCATAGCATCGGATCGCCGGGGAAACGGCTGCGCGCGGCGCCGCGCAACCGCGGCGTCATCCGCAGACCGCCCATGCTGATGAACGAGATTTGCTTGGGCGCAACTGTGTCCAGCAGCTCGTCGATCAACAGGACGTAATCGCGCTCGGCGCCGGGATATGCGATCAACGGATCGAAATGAAACGCCACGCGGTAGCCGGCGTCGAGGACTGCGCGGGCCGCCGCGATTCGCGCCGCGGGCGAGGCGGTGAGATGCTCCGAGCTTCGATAGACGGCGTCGGGCGACAAGGTCCACGAGACCAGCACGCGGCCGCGCGGGTCCATGCCAAGCAGATTTTCAATTTCGTCGGTCTTGGTCTTGAGCTCCAGCGTCAGATTCTCGCGCGAGGCAAAAAAATCGATCAGGTCGCGGCTCATCGCGGTGAGCGAATCGAACGCCAGCGAATCGGCCAGGTCGCCGGTGCCGACGCGGAAGCTGCGCCCGCGAGCGTTGGCGATAAGCCGGTCGAGCTCGTCGAATGAATCGGTGAAATTCGCATACACCTGGAAGGCCGGATTGTCGGCCAGAAATTCCTGCAAAAAACAGTACGAGCAATCCATCGGGCAGTTCGATGCGAGCGTGAGCACCAGGTATCCGCAGCAGGCGAACTCCGAGGACCCGGCGGGACACGGCGTCAGGAACGGAGTCTTGCGCCGCGTGATCACCATCCGCCGTTTGCCTGCGCCGAACGGATCGCGCGCGCCGGATACGGGCCGGGCCGCCTCGCGCGGTCGTCGGCGACATGCGTGACGGGCACATCGCGCGCAAGCGCGCCGAGGATGCGAGTCGCCAGCGGATAGCCGGCGCATCCGTGCTCGACAAACACCGCGTCGAGTTCGAATTTCATCTTTTCACCGTTTCACTTTTCACTTCTTGCCGGCGAGCATTTCAATTATTCGTGCAAGTCCCGGACGCGAGCGATCCAGCGCCTCGAGCAGATGCGCCAGTTCGGCGGCGCTTCGCACCCGGAGCGAAACCGTGAATTCATCAGAGGCAAGCTCTTTGGGCAAGACTATCGAAACCCCGCGGGGGAGCTTCAGCGCCGAGATTTCAGCGCGGATCTGCTCCTGCATTCTTTTCAGGAGAGGGTAGCGAAGGGTTCGCAATGCTTCGAGCAGCGCGCTCGCGCGCGATGGCGCGGAGCCGGCACCGCCTGCAATGCGCCGAATTTCGGCGCGGTCGAGAACCCCGGCGACTGTTACGCGCTCGCGCACCGCGATTTCGTCGAGCGTCTCGAGCGCGGTCATCAATTGACCGGTCCGCAGCCGGATGACGCGCGCGATATCGAGCATCGCGGCGCGCGACGCCGGGTCCATCGCGAGCCATCGCGCAAGATGGCTCGGCGGCAGCCGTCGTTCGGCGGCGAGCATCCGAATCCGCGTGTCGGTCTCGTCAGCATTCATGTGGAATTTCGCCCAGCATCGTCCGCATCGATTCAACCGCGCATCCGATTTCAGGAAGCGCGCGCATCAGCCAGCCTCGCGCCTGGTCAGCGACCCGTTCGTACCGCCGCGCTTCATCGATTTTGCCGCGGCGCCGAAGGCCGCGCGCGTAGATGCGGCTTTTCTCCGCGAGTACTTCGACGACCGAGGTTCGCCGCGCCGGGGAAAGCCGGTCGTCCGCGAGCAATTTCGTAAGCGCGAGAATGCGGAAGCGATCGAGGGCAGGAGTCGTGGCCGAGAGTTGATCGGGATGCCCGCCGCGGCGCGTCACCAGCGGTTCGTCGAGCAGCCCGGCTTCATGGTCGATGAGAATTCGCAGCCATAGGTCGTAGTCTTCGGCGGCGGTCATGTGCTCGTCGAAGCCGCCGGATGAGCGGAAAAGATCGGTGCGCACCATCACCGACGACATGGCGATCAGGCAGGTACGAAGCGAGTCGATGAAAATATCGCCGGCGCGCTTGCGATGGCGGTGGCCGGGATTCACGCGGCGCCCGTTGCGGATCCAGATTTCGTTGGTTTGCGAGATCGCGCAGCCGGGGTTGTCGCGCATGAAGGCGAGCTGGCGTTCGAGCTTGGTTGGCGACCACAGATCGTCGGAATCGAGAAATGCGATCAGCGGCGCGCGCGCGATGGCGACGCCGCGGTTTCGCGCCGCGGCCGGACCGCGATGATCGATGCGCTCGATTTCGATGCGGGTCGTTTCAGCGAGTCGCGCCAGGTGCTCGGTTTCGTTGGTTCCATCGGTCGAGCCGTCGTCGATGACGATCAACTCGAACGCCGGAGTCGATTGGGCGAGCACAGAATCGATCGCCTCGAGCAGCATCGCGCATCGATTATAGGTCGGGATAATTACCGAGACTTCGGGAGTCATCGCGCCTCGATGCGTCTGACGGCGTCGGCGCGGTCGACGGCAAGGATTCGGCGTCGCAGGTCGTCGATTCCCTCGCCGGAAGTTGCCGAGCAAAAAATCGGACGTGCGCGCATCGAGTCGAAACGTTTGAGTGCGGCGGCGCGCTCCGAGCGGCGCAACTTGTCGCACTTGGTCGCGACCGCAATCACCTCGATGCCGCGCTCCGCGGCCATCGCCGCCAGATCCAGTTCGTCCTGCTGAGGACCGCGGCGGCAATCGATCAGAATCGCGATAGCGGCGAGGTTGACGCGCCCGTGGATGTATTCGTGCATCATGGAAGCGATTTTGGCCGCTTCCTCGTGGCTCATTTTCGCGTAGCCGAAGCCGGGCAGGTCGCACAGCGCGAGCGTGTTGCCGACCGCAAAGAAGTTGAGGCATCGCGTGCGTCCAGGGGTTTTGCTGGTGCGCGCGAGACCCTTAACTCCGGCCAGCGCGTTGAGCAACGAGCTCTTGCCCACGTTGGAGCGGCCGGCGAGCGCGACCTCGGCGCGCTTCCATCGCGGGCATCCGTCGAGAGCGAATGCGGAGCTTAAGAATTCTGCGGTGAAGCGAATCATGTTGATCTGCGGTTGCGCCGCCGCGCTCGATGGGTCTGGCGCGCAAACGGCGGTCGCCGTCAGGGCTCGTCGTCGCCGGAGTTGGCCGGGTCGCCGGTCTTGATGTTGAGGGAGCGCTTCAAGGTTTCGAGCTGCGCGACGAAGATGCCGCGAATGACCTGCTTGATGACGCCGTCGGGGACCGGCAGCGACTGCAGCAGATGCGTGGTCTCGTGGTAGTCGATGAACGTGCTCGCGCCTTCATCGCCAAGCTGGTACACCGCCTGAGTATCGAGCAGCGGATTGTTGACGGTGCGATAGACGATTTTTTTCTGCTCGGGCAGGTACTCGAACTCGAGCTCGGTGGTGATAGTTTGTCCGCCCGGTCCCGCGATATCCATATCGACGGTCTTTTTATTTCCGCTCTGAGATACGATGCGCACCGCCTGGACCTGATCGTTGTGCAAATTTTCGATGTCGCGAATCGCGGTAAAGACGGTCTGCTCGGGGGCCGGAATGCGCGCAGTGAAATCGGCCTTCCAGATGTCGCCGTCATGCGAGATGTTCTCGGTGAGCAGGCCGGCCTGGCGCGCGCGATGGATTTGATAGTAATGCCATCCCACGATCGCGACGACTGCCAGAACAATCACTCCTGCCAGGATTTTGAGAACCGTCTTCATCGATGAATCGCTTTCAGCTCATCGCTGGAATGTGCCGGCCAGTTCGGCGGTCGCGACGACGTGACCTGTCATCGCGGACTGGACCGCCGCCGCGTCCGCCTGGTCGCCGGGAGTTAACATCGAGTCGAGCGCGAAGAGATGAAAACGATAATGATGCATCTTACCCGGCGGCGGACACGGTCCATTGTAGCCGATATGCTCGAAACTGTTGACGCCATTGGTTCCGCCACCCGCGATTTCCGCGGTCTGTGGCACGCCTGCGGGCAGCGAAGTTACGCGAGCGGGGATATTGTACGCCACCCAATGAATAAATGTTCCCCGGGGCGCGTCGGGATCATCGACAATCAATGCAAATGATTTCGTCGATTGCGGCGCGCCGCTCCACGCAAGCGCCGGGGATCTATCGGCGCCTGTACACGTGTAGTCATCAGCAATTGCGGCTCCAGAAGCAATTGCGGGGCTGGTCAGCCGCAGTTGGGCTTGGGCTGGCTTTGCGTTAGCAAGGCCAAGCAAGGCGAAGATTACCGCTATTGAAATTCTCTGGAGATTTGGCATACTTATTATTGCAAGGCGCTCGCAGGCATCGTATGAAGTCTTCGCATGCACTCCGTATTGAAATTTCTACAGGAATTTGCGATGTTAGATACAATTGAGCGGAGAGAAGAGCGAAAATTGTCACGAAGTCCCTTAGGTTGCTCTTGACCACCAGCAATAACTTTGAGACTCTCAAGGAGACTCATAGTGAGCGTAAGGCGCGGATGATTTAGTTGAACGATGCGAAAAAAGGCATCAAATTTAGGTAGCAAGCGGCAAACGGGGACCTTATCGGGGAATATCATGACAAGTGAAACCAAGTATAGCCTGCCGCGTGTGATGACGGTCAAGGAATTGTCCGATTATCTGCGCGTGCATCCCTCGACAATCTACAAGCTGCTTCGTCGCGGCGAGCTGCCGGGCTTTCGGATCGGCACCGATTGGCGTTTCAACGCCGAGGTGATCGACCGCTGGTGTCTGGAGCGAAACATGAAAGCTCCCGACGGCGGCAGCTCCAGCCACAACTGACAGGCGCGATCGTCGAGTCGCGTGCGTCCGGCAGCGGCCGGGCGCAAATACGAAGCAGTCTCCGTCGCCGCACAGTCGCGCTTCATATCGCGCACTGGCCCCACGCGCTCGCCTTAGCCCTTGACCTGGGCGCCCGCAGTGCCTCACCATACCGATCGTTCAGATGATATCGCCAGTTCGCAAGAATGCGGCGCCGGCCCCGCAGGCGCGTCGGCGCGGCTCGCTCGATCAAGTATTGATCGATGCGGCGATGGATCTGTTCGCGTCGTACGGATATCGCGGCACATCGCTGGCGCGAATCGCGCGGGCGGCGGGCGTCACCAAGGGGGCGCTGTATTGGCATTTCGCCGACAAGGAAGAATTTTTCATCGCGGTCGTGTCCAAGGTGCTTGGTGAATGGGAGCTGGTATTTGAAAAATCCGCGCCCGCGACCAATGCGGTCGAGTACCGCGCGCAGTTCGGGCGGATGTTCGACACGATGGCGGCGCTCAACGAGAAGAATCCGTGGGTCAGCCGGCTGTTGCTGATCGTTGCGCTGGAGTCGCACAAGATTGGGCCGCGGGTGCTGCGCTCGATGCGCAAGGCGAACCTCCAGGGAATCGCGAGCTTTCGCGAGTTGGTCGAGCGCGGGCAACGGTTGGGGATTCTCGACGCGGCTGTCGATCCGAATTGGGCGGCGACGCAGATTTACTCGAGCTACCTGGGGCACGCGATGCTGTGGTACCTGCACGGGCCGCGATTCGATCTGCGCCGCTCGCTGCGCCGGCAGGCACGCGAGTTTATGCGCCAATGGAGCATCGCCAAATGAAGGCGGCACTCATCGGCTAAATCGCATCGAGCGCCCCGGTCTTTTATTTTCGGACGCCGGGGGCGCGCCGCGGATCGACGATCTGCCGGCCAGTGGGGCGAATTTCCAGCGCGCATCCGAAGAGCGAATCGTCGCGCACCAGGCTCGCGACTGCGTCGGCGATTTCCTCGGGCTGAATCATCTTCACCGGCACCCACGGTTTCGTTAAAAAGCCAAGTTTCGTCGCCGCCTCGAGTCCCTTGCGCACCAGCGGGGTATCGACGATTCCCGGGCAGACGCAGTTGACGCGAATTTTCCGTTCCGCTTCCCAGAACGCCAGCGAATGCGTGAAGTTCACCACGCCGCCCTTGGCCGCGCCGTAAACCGCGTCCTGGCGATGCGGATACAAGCCGGCCATCGACGCCGTGTTGATGATGACGCCGCCGTGCTTTTGCATCAGCGGAGCCGCCAGCCCGGTGCCCAGAATCACCGCCTGCAGATCGATCTCGATCACCAGGTGCCATCTCTCCGGCGGTGCTTCGGGAAAGCCGGGTGCGCCGACGCCGATGCCGGCGTTGTTGTGCAGGATGTCCAGGCGGCCGAACTTCGACACCGCGGTCTCGAGCATCCGCCGCGCATCCTCGATCCTGGTCACGTCTGCCTTCACAAAAACGGCGTGTCCGCCCGCGCTCTCGATGTGCTTGACGGTCTCGGCGCCGCCGGCTTCGTCGAGATCGGCGACCACAATCTTGGCGCCTTCTTTCGCCAGTAGCTCTGCCGTTGCACGCCCGATCCCCGATGAGCCGCCGGTGACGACGCCGACTTTTCCTTTTATTTCCACTGCGCGATCCTCCGTCCGAATACTAATCGAAAATTAACCGGCACTCCCTGCCAGCGCGCCGACGATCAACCCCGCCAGCACGTAGGCGGTAAGCGCAACATACGTGTAATCGCGTTCCCTGATAAAGAGGATGAAGCAGAACGCGACGCGCGCCAGCGGCACCAACGTCAGCACGAACAGCCCGATCGTCAGCACCGCATGCGGATTGCCCTGCCGAACTCTTTCGACCAACAGGCCGGGCGTTTCCTTGCCGATCAGGTGACCATGCTGCGCCGCCCGGTAGTGCTCGACATAGTAGTCCGGGGCGAAGGTGTAGGTCATGACGAGTCCGGCAACGAGGGCGATCATCGCGGCGATCAGAATCGTGCGCAGCAGAATCGGCGTCCATTCCCTCAGTATCCGATCTTCTTCCTGTTTCGGCATCGCTTAGATCCCCGACAATGCGCGCCATCCCATCTCGACCGCGATCAGCACAAGAATTATCACGAATGCGATCCGCAGCGACTCGACCTTGAGATGCGGCAGGACGCGGCTGCCGGCGAGCGCGCCGGCCGTGACTCCAATCGCCACCGGGGCTGCGATGGTGGTGGCAACGTCGCCGCGCGCGAGGAACACCAGCGCGCCGGCGCCGGCGGTGACGCCAATCATGAAGTTGCTGGTCGCGCTCGAAACCTTCAGCGGCAGGTGCATGATGTAGTCCATCGCCGTCACCTTGAGCGCGCCCGACCCGATTCCGAGCAGCCCCGACATGAGACCCGCGACGACCATCAGCGCGCCGCCCTGCGGTACTTTCACGACTTCATAATGGACCAGGTTGCCGCTGAGGTCGGGCACTTCGCCTGAGAGTTCCAGGCGCTCGGCGAGCGCGTCGCCCTTGGTGAGAATGTCGTCGCCGCGTTTGGTCACGGTGAAGTACGCCGACTGGAGCATCATCGCGGCGAAGAGCAATTCGAGCACCACGGTCGGCACGATCCCGGCGAGATAGGCGCCGATCACGGCGCCGGTAACCGTCGCGCATTCCAGCACCATCGCGACTTTCAGGTTGGTCCATCCGTCGCGCACGAATGCGACGCTGGCGCCGGCGCTGGTCGCGACCACCGAGATCAGGCTGGCGCCCACCGCGACCTGCATCGGCATGTGCGCCAGGATCACCAGCGCGGGCACGATGAAGACTCCGCCGCCAAGGCCCGAGAGCGAGCCGATGAATCCGGCTCCGACTGCAAGCGCTAACAGGCCGATGAGGATTTCGAGCAAGAACAGGCTCCGACTGCGGATTCAGGGTTGAGGTTCAATCGTTCAAGCGATCGGCTCGGGCATTTCGCGCAATCGTAGTTCGGTTCCAATCAGAAAGACAAACGCGAAATGACCCAGGCTGCACTACACCGGCCGGGGATTGAGAATTTCAAACGTGCGCCGCGGACTGTTGCGCAGCCCACGCTCGATCTCGTCGGTGATCTCGCGCACCGCGCGCAATGGCTCGGCCGCGCGCCAGATGGGACTGCCGACGACGACGTAGTCGGCGCCCGCGCGGATCGCATCGGCGGCGCTGGTCGAATGCCCGGCCGGCAACGATGCCTCGCGCAGCCCCACGCCCGACGTCACGATGATGAATCGGCGTCCGCAAGTCTCGCGCACCCGCGCCACTTCATGCGGCCAGGTGACGACGCCGTCGAGCGAGGCTGCCGCGGCCAACCGCGCGATCTCCGTGACCCGGTCCGGCGACACGCCCGCGCGCGCGCCTGAATTCGCCGGCTTCAGGTCCGCGAGCATCGCCACCGCCACAATACTCGGCCGCCGCAGCCCCTCGGCCCGGCAGATGCGCGCAACCTCGGCTCGCGTCCGGCTCATCATCTCGGTCGAGCCGCAGCCCGAACCGTACGGATGGATGTCGAACATCTTGACGCCCAGCCGCGTCGCTTCGACGGCGGCGCGCAGCACCTTTTGCGGGCTGTCGTGGAATTTCAGATCGAGAAAAACTTCGGCGCCGCGCCGGCGAATCTCGCGAACGAATTCAGGGCCGCCACCGATGAACAGCGCGCGCCCGACTTTGAACATCCCCACCGCTCGGGCCAGGTGCTCCACCAGCCCAATCGCGTCCTCCCGCTCGTGGCGGTCCAGCGACACGATCAGCCGCTCGCGGATCGCTCCTTGTCGTGTCAGACCTGAAAATGGCCAGTACTGGGTCATCGAATCCCTTCATCTCATCGCCGGCAATCCGGCCGGCTTGGTTCTTGAAAATATGCCGATCGCCGTTTATGTCAAGGAACCAGGAATGTGGCGTGGCAGCTCATCCTCGATGCAGTGCCCAGGCTGCATCGATGCGACTGCACACAGCCGTCGCGCAGGCGCGGGCGATCGTTGAAATCCGCACGAATACTTGGCTTTTCGCACAACCGGACCTCGGCATCGGCTTTGCTCTTAAAAGTCAGGACGATGTCAGAACGAACAAACAGCGGCGATTGTCTTAGTTCCGGCCATTACGATAGGTCAATTACAAGGACCGGCATTTCCGGCCCCAGGTGAAGCAAGATGTGGGGCATCTTTTTAGTAGCGTTAATCATTTACGCCGTCGTGCAACATCGAAAGCGCAACCGCCTGCGCTGGATGAAATACAGCGGCGGCGACTGGTCGAAGTGGGCGCATCGTGACTGGTCGAAGTTTGCGACAGACGCGAAGTCATCCACGACGGCGTCGGCGGAGCGCTTCGCAAACGATCTTCATTCCAAAATAAAGCGCGAATTCGACGGCAAGCTGGCGCGCAAGTTCGAGGCCAAGGCCGAGAAATTCGAGCGCAAGCTGCGCGCGCGATTCGATCGACAGACGAATAAATACGGCGGCGTCAGCCTGGATCCCGCCGATGATTTGCCGCCGCCGCCGCAGTTCAAGAACGACGCCGAGCGCCAGACCTACGAGCGCGCGCGCAAACGCGCCCAGGCCGAGGCCGGGTTCTTCGTCCACCTGATGTGGTACGGCATCGTCATCGGGTTCCTGTTTCTCATCAATCTGATCACCACTTCGTATCCGTGGTTCCTGTGGCCGGCGCTTTTCTGGGGATTTGGAATCGTGAGCCACTTCTCGGCGGTGTACGGATGGCGATGGGTTCATCAGCGGGTTTTCGAGCCGGCGATCGCGCGCGAAGTTCAGCGCGAAGTCTTGCAGGAGAAGGAGCAACTGCGCACCGAGAAGCAGGCGTCGCTCGACGAGTTGACCGCGACCTTCGCCCACGAAATCCGCAATCCGATCGCGGCCGCCAAGAGCCTGGTGCAGCAGATGGGCGAGGATCCGACCTCGCACGAGAACGTCGAGTACGCCAAGGTCGCGCTCGACGAGCTCGCACGCGTCGAGCGCAGCGTGTCGCATCTGCTCAAATACGCCAAAGAAGAAGACTACAAGTTCGAAAACGTAAATCTCGCCTCGGTGCTCGACGGCGCGCTCACCCAGATGCGCAGCAAACTGGAGGCGAACTCGGTGGCGGTGTCGCGCGCATACCTGAGCGGTCCAACCGTGCGCGCCGACGCCGACAAGCTGCGCCAGGTTTTTTCCAACATCATCGACAACGCCATCGACGCGATGGAATCGACGACCGGCGAGCGCCGGCTCGAGTTCGCCATACAGAACGATGGCGCGGGAATGGCGGCGGTCAGGATTCGCGACAACGGCTGCGGAATTGCCGACGACAAGATCGCCAAAATTTTCAATCCGTTCTACACCTCGAAGGCCAACGGCACCGGGCTTGGACTGGGCGTCGCGAAAAAAGTGATCGACGCGCATCGTGGAACGATCGAGGTGCACAGCAAGGTGGGGCAGGGAACCGAATTTGTGCTGGCGATTCCGCTCAGCGACGCGGTGCGCGATAGCGCCGACCTGTCGGTCGAATCGTCCGCCGGCGCGGCCGGCGAACCTGCCAAAGAACCGGCGCCGGAAAACAACGGTCGTGGCGCGGTGGACGCGCCGATCGTCGCGCTGGCGGCGGGCGCGCCGTCCACCGCAACTTCGAGGGCACGCAATTGAAAGGCCGATTGCTGGTAGTTGACGACGAGCGCGGAATCGTCATCGCGCTCAAGGGGCTCTTCACCAAGGAGGGCTACGAAGTCGAGACCGCGGAATCGGGCGAGGAAGCGCTCGACAAGGTCAAGGCCGGCCTGTTCCACGTGATCATCACCGATCTCAGCATGAAGGGAATGAGCGGGCTCGAATTGCTCAAGCAGGTCCGCGAACTCGATCCCGCGTGCGCCGTGCTGATGATCACCGCGTTCGGCACGCAGCGAATCGCAGTCGAAGCGATGAAGGCGGGGGCGGAGGATTACCTGCCCAAGCCGTTCGACAACGACGAGCTGCGCCTGAAAGTGCGCAAGGTGATGGAGACGCAGCTGCTCAAGCGCGCGCATAGCCAGCTGCTCGAACAGGTGCGCCTGGAGACCGGAGTTTTCGAGAATATGGTCGGGAGATCGCGCGCGATGATGCGCGTGTTCGAGACGATCGACAAGGTCGCGCCGACCGACGTCACGGTTTTGATCCGCGGCGAATCGGGCACCGGCAAGGAGCTGGTCGCGCGCGCGATCCATTTCCGAAGTCCGCGCGCGCGCAAGCCGTTTATCCCGGTCAATTGCGCGGCGTTCTCGCGCGAGCTGGTCGAGAGCGAGCTGTTCGGCCACGAAAAGGGCGCGTTCACCGGGGCCGTCGCGCGCCGCGAAGGCAAATTCGAAGCCGCCGACGGCGGCACATTGTTTTTGGATGAGATCGGCGACATGGCGCTCGAGACGCAGGCCAAATTGCTGCGCGTGCTGCAGGAGCAGAAGTTCGAGCGGATCGGCGGGAATCAACCGCTGAGCGTGGACGTGCGGATAATCGCGGCGACCAATCAGGACCTCGAAGCGATGATCGCGCAGGGCAAGTTTCGCGAGGATCTCTACTACCGCCTGAAGGTGGTGGAGATTCGGGTGCCGCCGATTCGCGAGCGGCGCGAAGACGTTGCGCTGATGGTCCAGCACTTCATCGCGGAGGCATGCCAGCGTTTCTCCGCGCCGGAGAAACAGCTTACCGCGGAGGCGATGCGCGCGTGTGTCGAGGCGCCGTGGAAAGGCAACGCGCGTTCGCTCAAGGCGGCAATCGAGCAGGCGGTGATCCTGTCGCCGGGTCGCCGAGATCACCGCGGCGGATCTTTTCGCCGGCTCGGAACCCGATGGCGACCACGCCAGTTCGCCCGCGCCGGGCGCGGCGAATCACACGTCTGCGGCCGGCGAAAGCAGCGGCCCGGCACTGACGTTTCGCGAGGCGAAAGAAAAATTCGTCGGCGATTGGGAACGCGATTTCTTCGTCCGCGCGCTGCGCGCGACCGGCGGCAATATCTCGCGCGCCGCGGAACGAACCGGGATGTACCGGCAGAGCTTTCAACAAAAAATGCGCGAACTCGGGATCACACTCGCCGATATCGGCCTGGCGCCCACCCCCAAGGGCGACGGGAATTGATTTCGCGCCGACACGGAGACGCTAAGCGATGAACTCCACCGAACCTCAGTCCACGAGCACCACGCTCACGACCATGAAGATTCATCCGCCGCTGCTGGCGGCCGCGCTGCTGCTGGTCACGCTGGTGCTGCACTTCCTCCTGCCCGAGGAGCGCACGGTGGGATGGTATCAGGTGATCGGCCTGCTGGTCGTTGCGTTCGGCGCGGGGCTGTCCTGCTTCGCCGCCGCGATTTTCCAGGCCCGCGAGACCACCAGGAAGCCGTGGGGCGAGCCGACCGCATTCGTCGTGCAGCCGCCGTACACCTGGACGCGAAATCCCATGTACCTCGGCGTCGTGACTGCCTTGCTCGGGTTCGCGATTTTCTTCAGCTCGATCGCGATGCTGCTGGCGCCGGCGGTGTTCTTTGCGGTGATCGATCGGATGGTGATTCCCCGCGAGGAGGCGACGATGGAGCGGCTCTTCGGCAATGATTACGTCGATTACAAGAATCGCGTCAGACGTTGGATCTGAAAACTTAGCGACACGCCGCGAGCGCGAGCGAAGCGCGCTCGGGGCCGAAAGGAGAACGGAAGTGTTATCAAGATTGTTCAAATTGATCGGAGGCAAGTTCAGCCGCTGGATTAAGGCGCGCGAGGCGCGCGACCCGGAGGCGGTCTACGAGTCCGCAATCTCGGATCGGGTGCGGCGCTATCATCAGCTCAAGACCGCGGCGGCCGGCGTCATCTACATGCGCAACAAGCTCGAGCGCGAGCTGCGTGAAAAACTCGCCGAGATGAAGGAAGTCGATGAAGAAGCGGGGCAGGCCGCCGATATGAACGAGGATCAATGCGCGCTGATCCTGATTCAGCGCAAACACATCCTCGATGGCGATTGCACGCGGCTGCGCGAAGAGCTCGGCGAACTGACTTCGGAAGCCGAGGACGCGAAGAAGAATCTGGTCGCGTTCAAGGGCGAGATCGAGAAGCTCAAGGTCGAAAAGGTGCGAATGATCGCGCGGCTGAAGAACGCGCAGGCGCGGGTCCGAATCCAGCGCGCGCTCGAGGAGATTTCCTACGACGACGACGTCCGCGCGCTCGAAGAAGTGCGCGAGTCGATTCAGCGGATGCTCGCGCAGGCCGGCGTCAATCACGAAATCGCCGGCTCCGAACTCGGCGACAAGCTCGAGGCGATCCGTCAGCGCAACGCCGAGTCCAAGGCCCAGATCGAGCTGGCGGACTTGAAGCGCAAGCGCCGCCCGCCGCTGGCGCCGATGGATATTTTCACCGCCGCAGCCAACGCGGCCGCCAACGGCGACGTCAAGCACGCGAGCTGAAATGGAAGAAATGGGAGCGCGTTTCAATCCTGCGCGCGTCAGCGGCGGAACAGCGTCGAGTCCGCGATCGGCAGACCCAGCGCGTAGCGCCGCAACCAGTCGAGCGCGACCTGCGAGGTGATCAGCTTCACCCAGTCGCGAGTGCCGCGGAACTGGTAGCGGCGGGTCACGCCCCGATCGTCGGCGGACAGCGCGATGCAGACCGTGCCGACCGGTTTGTCCGGTGTGCCGCCGTCGGGGCCTGCGATGCCCGAGGTCGCAACCGACACGCTCGCGCCGGTGCGTTGGCGAACGCCGGCCGCCATCTCGCGGACGCATTCCTCGCTCACGGCGCCGTGCGCATCGAGCGTCTCCTGCGAAACGCCGAGCACGCCGGACTTCACGTCGTTGGAATAGGTGACGAGGTCGCCCTTGAAATATTGCGAGCTGCCGGGAACGTTGGTGATGCGATGCCCGATTAGCCCGCCGGTGCACGACTCGGCGACCGCCAGGGTAAATTTCTTTTCTATGAACAGGCGGCCGACGACTTCCTCCATCGAGGTATCGCCTTCGGCGTAAACGAACTGCGAGATTTTCTCGCGCACCCGCCGCGACAGCTCTTCTACCCTGCGATCGACTTCGCCGGGTTGTCCCTCGACTCTGATCTTCAGCGAAATCTGCGGAAAGCTCGCGCGAAACGAGACCTTGGCCTCTTCCGGTTTGATCAATCCCGCCACCGCTTCGTCGAGCGCCGACTCGCTCATCCCGAAGGTCTGGAAGATGCGAACCGCGTAAACTTTGTTGGTGCCGCGATTGGCGGAGATCCACGGTATCACCGTATTTTCCATCATCGGTTTCATTTCGCGGGGCACGCCGGGCAGGACGATCAGATGCGCGGTATGGCCGCCGAGCGTCACCGGCATCCTGAAGCCGGGCGCCGTGCCGAGCGGATTCTGGATGACCGTCGCACCGTCGGGAAAGAGCGCCTGCTTGAGGTTGTTGTCGGGCATTGGGCGTCCAATCGCCGCAAACAAGCGTTTCATGTGTTCGACCGCGGCCTCGTCGCGCAACAATTTTACGCCTGCGACGCGGGCAACGGTTTCGGTGGTCAGGTCGTCGGCGGTCGGTCCGATGCCGCCGGTCGAGATGACGACGTCGCCCATCCCGACGGCGGTGCGCCATGCCCATTCGAGGCGGTCGGGAACGTCGCCGACCGTAATCACCGCGACGAGATCGATTCCGATTTCCGAGAGCTTGTCGGAAAGGTAGTTGGCGTTGGTATCGACGACCTTGCCGCTGGTGATTTCGTCGCCGGTTGAAAGAATCACAGCGTTTTGAATCATCGGGAGCTCCTCGCGGGCGCGTAGGTTCAGAGCACGCGCACGATCAGCTGCAGTACGATATTGGCATAAATCGCCGCCGCCAAATCATCCAGCATGACGCCCGCGCCGTTGCGCATGCGGCGATCGATCAGGTTCGCCGGCCACGGTTTAATCACGTCGGCCGCCCGAAACAGAATGAATCCCAGGATCAGACAGCCGACTGTCAGCGGATTGCCGAACATCGTGGCGGCCATGCCGAGCACTTCATCGATCACGATCCGCGAATCGTCGTGCTGGTCGAATATTTTCTCGGCGCGATCGGAAATCCAGCACGCGATCGCAAACGCGATCGCAAAGACGATTAAACACAGCGCGGGCGAATGCATCCAGAGCGGGCCGAACCACAGCCATACTACCGCCAGCCCGACCACCGAGCCGGCGGTTCCCGGCGCAATCGGCGAGTAACCCGAATAGATTCCAGTGGCGAAGAAGATGATGAGCGAGCGCATCGGCTAAAATGGATTGCGCGAAGATAGCATGGCAGGCCGCGGCGGGGTAAGTGCGATCGAGCGCGCGGGCCGCAGATGCGCGAGCAGCCGCGGCGCGCAGCTAGCTGGAGGCCAAGGTTACAGGGTCTTCTTCGGCGCCGACCTCGACCGATGCGACCCCTTCGATCGTTTGCGCGACTCCGATCACGAGATCGTCCCACGGCGGCACCAGTCCGGGGCCGCTCACACGCACGCATCCCGCCGAGCAATTGACCGACATCTGCGCGTCGCCGATTTTCGGATGCGCCACCAATGCCGCATTGACCAGAGCAGCGATCGCGGCGTCGCGCATCACTTTGGTTCGCTCCGGGGCGCCTTCACTGTCGATATGAGCGGCGAGCGCCGCAAGAGTTTTGGCGTGCGACGCAATCGAAAGGCGCGCGGTGTTGATCACCAGGTCGTAAATCGTGGGGTCGTCTATATCCTGCCCGAACAGACTCTGAGTGCGCGCCTTCACTTCCGCGTCGAAGTCGCGAACGCGCTTGTCGGCCGCCGCCGCCGCGAGGTTCTCGTCTTTCGCCACCTGTTTGATGCGCGCCGCCAGTGGCGCCATCGTGCGCACCCTTATGCCGCATCCGCCTTCGGGGAGAAAATGCGCCGAACCGCGTCCGGCGAAGACGATCCGGTCTTGCGCGGCCGCTTGCAGGAAGACGGCGCGATAGTATGCGGCGAAACGGCTGCTCTCGGTCTTGCGCTCCCAGAAATGGGGGTTACGTACGTCAAACCATTTCATCTGCTCGGCGCTCACGTTGAAGCGCTTCGCCGTCTCGGCGATAAGTTGCTCGCCGGTCTGGAACCGATAGCCGAGTTCCCGCGCCGCGAGTTCGCCGAGCTCGATGCCCCTGCTGCCTATCTGCTGACTGATCGCGATAACCGCCATCGATGCTCCCCAAGCCGGCGAGTATTGTGTTCGAGTCCCCGCAGCCATCTTAGATTCATGATCGGCTGAAGGGCAAACCAGCCTGCGATGGAATCGCCGTCGAGGTGAAGCTAGTATCTCGGCGGCTGGTCGAGTGGCCGTTGCCGGGCAACCCGTGGCGCATCTCGGGGCTTGAAAGGAACGATGGAAAAATCGATGACACTCAAGCGCGGCGCGGATGCGCCCGCCAATAATTTGACCCGGGAGCTGGCGCTGGCAAAGAAGGCCGCGCGCGCCGCCGGCGAGATTTTGCGCGGTCATTGGCGCCGGGGCGGTTACGAAATCGGATCGAAGGGACACGACAATCCAGTTACGGCGGCCGACCTCGAGGCCGATCGCGCGATCAAAAAGTTGCTCCGCGATCCATTCCCCGGCTACGGCTGGCTCTCGGAGGAGACGGCGGACAACGACGACCGCCTGCAATGCCGGCGCGTGTGGATCGTCGATCCGCTTGACGGCACCAAGGAGTTCATCAAGGGCATTCCCGAGTTCGCCGTCGCGATCGCGCTGGTCGAAGATGGAGTGCCGGCGCTCGGCGTGACGTACAATCCTATCAAGCGCGAGATGTACTGGGCGGCGCGCGGGGTTGGATGTCACTTGAATACGCGCCGCGTGCGGGTCACGCGCAAGCGAACGCTCAAGGGCGCGACCGTGCTTGCCAGCCGCAGCGAAACCGGGCGCGGCGAGTGGCAGGGGTTCCACGGGACGCTGAAAGTGATCCCGACCGGCAGCGTCGCGTATAAGCTGGCGATGGTAGCGGCGGGCAAGGCCGATGCGACGTTCACGCGCTCGCCCAAAAGCGAGTGGGACATCGCGTCCGGTGCGGCGTTGGTCATCGCGGCCGGCGGCACGATCGCCGATATCAAAGGGCGCGAGATTCGTTTCAATCAGCGCAACGTGAAGCTCGAAGGGCTGATCGCGGACAACACTGCGCTGCACGCGGCGTTGATGAAGGTGGCGCCACATCCGGCGCGCAAGCGGTAACTGGTAAGAAGCGGAAGTTACGGCGTTTCGCCGGCGGAGGCGGCGGCGATTTCATAACGCGCGCGGCTTGGCCCGGTTTCGGGCAGGAAGTACATCGTCACGATCGGCAGGAATTGGAAGACCAGAAAGCCGAGCATCACGGCGCGCAGTCCAATCCGCGCCGCGAGCGCGCCGCCGAGAAAGGGCGAGATGAACGCGCCGAGGTAGCCGACGGCCCAAACGAAGCCGATTGCGGCTCCCACCCGCGTCGGATTCATGCCGGGTAATTCCATCAGCAGGGTTGTGATCGCGGCGAGCGATCCCGCCGCTCCGATCCCGACCAGCACCAGCGAGAGCCTGATCCACATCGGATCGCGCAGTAAAATCGCGCCGGCGCATCCGACCAGGTTGGTGGACGCGATCGGCCAACTGAACGGCTTGCGCAGCCCCGACGTTCCCGGTGCCGATTCCGCCGCCCAACGCCGCGAACAGGCCGGCCAGCGGCAGCACCTGCGTCATCAGCGAGGCTTGCGCGAGCGTCATGGCGCGGTAGGTGCGGAAGAACTCGGGGAGAAACGCGGTGTAAATCTGGAACACCCACATCCCGCCGAACAGCCCGGCCGCGATCAAGAGCACGTTGCGCATCTTCGCGACTTCCATCAGCGCCGACCCGCGCTCGGCCGGCGCTTCGACCGCGCCCGGTGCGGACACGCTGGTTTCGCTCCGATGCTCGCGGCCGAAAAGCGTCCACAACAGCGCGACCCCCGCCGATCCGACGCCGTACCACAGCAGGACCATCCGCCACGATCCGACCGCCGCGAACAGCGCCGGCGTCGCGCGGAACACGACGGTGAGTCCGACGTAGCTGAAGGCGAAGTTGATCATATTGATGTACGGCCATTCGCCCGCGCCGAACCATTGCATCACGAGCGTGCCGGGTGGCGCGATCACGAGCCCGTAGCCGATTCCTTCCAGCACGCGGCAGGCGAGCAGCGCGGCGAAATCAGGCGCGTAGCCGCTGGCGACCTGTCCGATCGCCAGCAACCAGATTCCGATCACCAGCGCCCGCAGCGCGCCGATCCGTTCGGCCACCACGGCGCCCAAGAGCGAGAAGATGCCGATGCATAGCGCGATGATCGAGATGATCAGGCCCGCATCGCCGAGCGAGATTTTGAGCCCGTTCTTTATTTCCTGGAGTATCGGTGCGGGCGCGAGCCAGGCGAGCGACTGCGCGGTCAACAGCAGCAGCAGCAGGACTTCGATAATCCATCGATACGGTGAGAGTTTGCCAGGCTGACTCATCGATTATTCGCGCTCCCGTTCGTGCTCACGGTATAGCCCGCATCCCGGCCGCCGCGCCACCGGACTGCCGGCGCCGCGCCGGGCGCGAGACTTCAGATCATCTGCTCGCCGCTGGCCCATCGCAGGTAGAAGAACATTCCGAGGGCATAGACCGCCGCGATCAGAAAAAATACCGCGCTGAACGACCCGGTCGCCTGCACAATCAGCCCCGTTGCAGCGACGCCGATGATGCCGGGGATGGTCGCGATGGTGTTCGAGATTCCCATCAGGATTCCGGCGTAGGTCGGGGCGACGTCCAGGTGATTCACCCCGAAGGCCGCGGAACTGATGCCGTTGGCCGAGGCTGCGACCGTGAGCAGCGCAACCGCCATCGCCGGCGAACCCGCAGCGGGCACTGCCAGCAGCGATATCGCACCGATCGCAAATGCCGCGGTCTGCATCGATTTTCGTACCGTCCCGACACCGAGGCCGCGCGCGATAAGGGCGTCGGCCAGCCAGCCCGAAAAAGTTATCGTGAAGAAGGTCGCGATCCATGGAATTATCGAATAGCCGCCGACACGCTCCAGCGGCACGCCAAAGGTGTGGTGCAGATAGGTAGGCAGCCAGAGCAGCAGAATGTTAAATCCGAAGTTGCTGCAAAAATGCGCGACGACGATCGCCCATACCGCTCTCTCGCGCGCGATTGCCGCCCACGGCACCCGCACCGCGCGCGGCGCGGCCGAGCGCAACGACATGATCAGTTCGAGTTCGGCGGCGCTGATGCGCGATGAGGTCTCGGGCCGGTCGGCGGCCAGGTACATCCAGACTACGACCCATGCCGCGCCGAGCGCTCCCGAAATATAGAACAAAGCGGGCCATCCGAAAGACGTGATAATCAGCGGACTTGCACTGAGCGCGGCGACGGTGCCCACGTACATCCCGCTGTAGTTGACCGATAACACGCGCGCGCGCTCGGACGGCAACGTCCAGCGGGCAGTCAGACTGTGAATCGATGGAAAGTTCACCCCCTCGCCCAGCCCGAGCAGCACGCGAGCCGCGAGCAGCGCGGAAAATGTCGCGGCAGCGGCCAAAGGCGTAACGAAGGTTGCCAGCGACCAGATTGCAACCCCGGCCGCCAGCACGCGATGGCCGCCGAATCGATCGGCCATCCATCCACCGACGAGCTGCGTCCACAGGTATCCCCAGAACACCGCCGACAGCACGAGCCCCTGCGCGGCGGAGTTGTAGCCAAATTGGCGGGCGAGCGGAATTATCGCGACCGAGATGCTGATGCGATCGATGTAGCAAAGCGCGGTGCCGAGAAAGAATAGCGCGACGACGGTATAGCGTTGCGGCCATCGCGGAATTCCGGACGGGGTATCGCGCGCACGTGCGGGCTCGCCCATGATGCAGTGGAGCTTAAGCTGTCGGATGCAATCTTGACCAGACCGGCGATTTTGGCACGCGCAAGAAAAAGACGCGGGAGGCAGTGCGCTGGCGTCTTTGAAGAATCGGTTGTGCTTAAGCTCGAACCGGCGCTGCGGATACTTCCTATCTTCCGACTGCGTGGCGCATGGTGTTCAGGATATAGATGAAGTCGCGCGGTGAACGCACGTCGCCGAGCAACGCCACTCGCGAAAGAATCTCCATCTCATCGCTCAAGATGTTATGCAGGCGCCGCAGTTGCTCGTTGTTCTTGAAGTCATCCCAGGCCGAATCGGGAGCTGACTCGATCTCGGGGCTCAGCAGTGCTAGCGCGCGAGGATTGGCCAGGAAAAATAGCTCACGGCGATCGAGTCCGAGCACTTCCGCCATGCGCGTTAGAATCTTATCGGAAGGATGGCGTTTGCCTGATTCGAGGTGGCCGATATATGGCGTGGAGGTCTTGATGCGACGGGCTACTTCCTCTTGAGTGAGGTCGAGTTGGCGTCTGCGATCACGAATGACCTGGCCGAAACTCCGTTCCTTGATGCGTGCCATTGATCCGATGCCCCCCTGTTTGTGCCGATTTGGCCCCCGGTCGGTGATTTGACCGCGTTCTCGTCAGAAAGGTTATATTCGACACTTACAGTTAGTATCATCAAAATGACTCAAAGACAAACATAATACCGGTGGATTTGCACAAGCGCGTTCAACAGTGCCATACGTTTGCGAATGGCGTCGGTCTGGAAACTGTTTAAACTTCGCGAGCTTGGGAATACGGGATAGAAGGCTAACTTATTTTACGATTAAGTATTATAAGTATTATTAATACATGTCAGAGGCGATCCCCGTCAATTCCCGTAGGGATTTCGCCCATGATTGAGATAAATCGAAAAATCGGCGACACCATCGTCGGCACGCGGTGCACTCTTGAAGTGCATCGCAGCGCCGCGGCGCAGGCCGTCCACCGAAACGATATCCTTGCCGATCGAGCGGCCGTCGCGATCGAAATAATGGACTTCGACCTGGAGAGGGCCCGTGTCGTCGCCGGTATTGCGAACCTCGCCTTCAACCAACACCTGACCGCCGCTGCGCACCAAGCGAGTTTCGGACACCTTGACCGGCTCCGTGCCGACCAAGGCGAAGAACACGTAGCCGGCGAAGCATAGCGCGCAGAGCAGAACGATGATCGCGCCCTTACGCATGCGGAGCACAGGCTAGTGCGTGCGCGTGCCAGCATTCGTTGCGGAAGTTCGCGCACCGCGCTCGCGCCGGCCTGACGATCTCGTTCTGTGCGTCGCTCAATTCAAAAATAATGTATTTTCCTGTCGGCATCGTTCAATTATTACCCCGATATGAATCTTGAAACCAAGCCAGCCGGTTCATGACGGTAGCGCCGCCGGCGGCCGACTCGTAGCCGGCCACGATCGGCGAGGGTGCATATTGCGTCGCCTTAATATTTCGGTAATATGCTCGCCAATTCTGATTAACGATGCGGCAAATGCATCATATACAGGCGTCACAAGTGGCTACCGCCGTTCGAAAATCCTTATCAACACAAGGGATTTTCGGCGGCGCGAAATCATAAATCCGGTATGAATCTTGAAACCAGCCAGCCGGTTCATCACTGCAGCCCGCTACGTGCGGGCGCAGGAAACCGCGGCCTGAGGCCGCGCATTTCGGAGGAGGGAAGAGTGGACAGAAGGAGAACGACCCTGGTCGCTGCCAGGCTTTACCTGATTGCCGGCGTCGCAGTGATTGGATTGCTGTGCAACGCCAATGCCTGGGCACAAACGACGACAACGACGACGACGAAGCATCACCACAAGACGGTCACGAAGACGGTCACGACAACCACTGTCGTCGCCAGCACCAGCGAGCAGCAGCGGCTCGACGCGCTCTCTGGCCAGATGAGCAATCTGCAGAAGCAGAGCGACGACACAACCAGCGAGGTCAAAAAGATAGAGGCGGCGATGACGGTCGCGGTGCCGGCACAGGCCGATGCGAAGCCGGCCACGATCGGCGAGCACGTGGGCCTGGTCGAAAAGGACGTCAGCGACATCAAGAAAAATCTGTCGGACAACCTTGGTATCAGCGTCCACGCGCTGGTGGATGCGGGCTACGAGCATAACTTCAATCAACCGAACGGCAACTTCAATGTCGTACCGCGTCTGGGACGAGGATGGATTCCAGCTTACGCAGGGCAACCTGCATATCGAGCGCGACGGGACGGTTGGATTCGTGACCGACCTCAACTTCGGCCAGGTCGCGAACTCGATTTCGACCGCCACGCACTACTCGAACACCTCGACGGTTGGTCCTCAATGGTTTGATCCGACGCAATACTACCTGACCTATACAGCGCCGATCGGATCGGGCATCAGCCTGCAAGCAGGCCGTTTCGTGACGCTGCTGGGCGCGGAAACGATTAACACGTACAACAATCTGAACTTCAACGAGATCCACGGCCTGCATGTTCGACTTGGGCGAACCACTGACGCACACGGGCATCCGGGCGTCGCTACACTTTCAACGATTACGTTGCGCCACGGGCGGCCTCAACAACGGATGGGACGATCCTGCGAGCAGCCAGCAACGGCGGTCCCAACTATGAAGGCGAGCTGACCCTCAACAACAAGGACAAGTCGCTGAGCTTCGTGCTCAACGGCATCTGGGGTCCGAACCTGGTGGGTCCCACTGGGTTGGGCAAGTCCAACTCCAATCTCGGCGCGATCGATCCGATCGGGACCTGGAAGCCGTCGTTCATCCCCAACCTGACGCTTCAGACCGAATATCTGTATGCGTCCGAGTAAGGTCCGGTAATCAACGGTCACAGCGCGACGTGGCAGGGAATGGCGCAGTACCTGGTGTACGACTTCAACCCTTCGCTGGAGTCGGCCACCCGCGGCGAATTCTTCCAGGACAAGGACGGAGCGCGCACGACGGGACTGGACAGACGCTGTGGGAAATCACCCAGACGCTGTCAGCTACAAGATACCCGAAGTGACGGGACTGCTCGCAGGCTTGAATACCGGCATGACAATTCCAGCTGAGAACTGCTTCTTCACCAACAACAGTCTGTACATCAACGGCGACTGGTCACCGGGCAGCATCTGTGGCACGGGCAGGACACCTTGGACGCCAACTTCATTTACGCCTTCTAAGGCAGGAGCTTAACCAATCAGACGCGCAGCGATGCGCCGGCGGCGGGTCCGAACAAGCGGACCCGCCGCTTTTTTTGTTGCACCCGATCGACGCCTGATAGTAGTTATTCCCCTCGCAACTCATGAATCACGCGTCTGCCGCCGTAATCCTTGTCCTGCTCCTGTTCGGCCCGCTCGCTATCGCGAAGATCGAGCACAATATCGAGCTCTACTGCCTGGCGCTCGGCGTGCTTGCGACCCTGCTCGGCGCCGGCTTCACGCGGGAGTTGATTTCAGAGGCGTTGCACGAGCCGGTCGGTATCAGCGTCGCCGTGATCGTCGGCGCTCTGCTGTTCGGATGGACGCGGCGCAGGCTCGACCGGATCTTCAACCGGCTGCGCGAGCGAGTATCGCGGCCGGTACTGACCGCCGCGACGGTTTTCGCGATCGCATCCATCTCCAGCGTCATCACCGCGATCGTCGCCGCCCTGGTGCTGGTCGAGGTGATAGGCCTGCTACATTTAGCACGCGAAAAGCGGGTGCGCGTGACGGTTGCGGGATGCTTCGCGATCGGCCTGGGCGCGTCGCTGACGCCGCTGGGCGAGCCACTCTCGACGCTTGCCGCGCAAGCGCTCAATCTGGGCTTCTTCGGGCTGTTCTATATGCTGGCGCCATGGGTGTTTCCGGGCGTGCTGGTGAGTTCGATCGTCGCAGGGGCGTTTGCCCGCGGTGAATACGACGAGGCGCCCGCGGGCGCGCACGCACGGCAATCCTACACCGCGATTTTCGTTCAAGCGGGCAAGGTGTTTGCATTCATTGCGGGCCTGGTGCTGATCAGCAGCGCTTACGGCCCGATTGCGAATGAGTACGTCAGTAAAATGAGCAACGATCTGCTGTTCTGGGCCAATACCGTGTCCGCCGCGCTCGACAATGCGACCCTGGTCGCGCTCGAAGTCCACAGCATGACCACCCCGCGCGCGCGCGAGGCGATTCTGGCGCTGCTGGTTTCGGGCGGGATGCTGATACCGGGCAATATCCCCAACATCGTGAGCGCGGGGGTGCTCAAAATCAGGAGCGCAAGGTGGGCGAAGGTTGGGGTGCCGATGGGGCTGGTTATGCTGGGCATCTATTTTGCTGTAATCAAATTATTGGGTTGATGGGCGGAAAAAATAGAGGCTCCGATGCTGGATCCTCCACCGAAACGCAAGTCGTTGGGCGTGCGATGCTGCTCGAAAGTGCGGCAAATGCCCGTTCGACGGGCGTTGCGTTAGGGAGATTTTCGTGAAAGAAAGCGTTGTCGGTCGTAACGTTCGAATGAGTCTGGTGTGACGGCCGGTGAAATTGCTGATGCGTCTGATGCCATCGTGCGCAGGTGCGCACGGCGCACGGTTTGTATAGATCGATCAATCAACAAGCATGGGTATGCCGCCCCGTTAAGCGGCCAGGAGGGTTACGGGTTCGATGACGCCTAAACAAGTTCTGCAAATGATCAAGGACAAGGGCGTGGTGATGGTCGATGTGAAATTCATCGATCTGCTCGGCACGTGGCAGCATTTCACTGCTCCGATCTCCGAGTTCAAGGATGAAGCGCCCTTCGATGAGGGCCTCGGCTTCGACGGGTCGTCGATCCGCGGCTGGCAGGCGATCGACAGCAGCGACATGCTGGTGATTCCCGATCCGGATACGGCAGTGATGGATCCTTTCACCAAGGATCCCACGCTGAGCATCATCGCCAACATCTCCGATCCGATCACCCGCGCCGACTACACGCGCGACCCGCGTAACATCTCGCGCAAGGCCGAAGCCTATTTGAAGACCACCGGCATCGGCGACGCGGCGTTCTTCGGACCCGAACCGGAGTTTTTCATTTTCGACTCGCTGCGCTACGACACCACGCAGAATTCGAGCTACTACTACATCGACTCGAACGAAGGTAACTGGAACAGCGGGCGCGAGGGCGCGGTCAAGGAAGGCGCGAACCTCGGCTTCAAGGTCAAGAACAAAGCCGGCTATTTCCCGGTCCCGCCGGTGGACACCCTGCAGGACATCCGCACCGAGATGGTGCTCGAGATGGAACGGGTAGGTATCCGCGTCGAGAAACAGCATCACGAAGTCGCCACGGCCGGCCAGGCTGAAATCGACATGCGCTTTCAGCCGCTGACCAAAATGGCCGACTGGCTGACCTGGTACAAATACATCGTCAAGAACGTCGCGGTGCGCCACGGGATGACTGCCACCTTCATGCCCAAGCCGATCTTCGGCGACAACGGCACCGGCATGCACACGCATCAGAGCATCTGGAAGGGTGAGACGCCGCTGTTCGCGGGCAACGGCTACGCGGGGATGTCGGAACTTGCGATGCACTACATCGCGGGCATCCTGCATCACGCGCCGACGATCGCGGCCTTCACCAATCCGGGCACGAACTCGTATCGCCGGCTGGTACCGGGCTTCGAGGCGCCGATCAACCTGGCGTATTCGTCGCGCAACCGCTCGGCGTCGGTGCGAATCCCGATGTACTCGCCGTCGCCGAAGGCCAAGCGAATCGAAGTACGCTTCCCCGACCCGACCTGCAATCCGTATATCGCGTTCTCCGCGATGCTGATGGCGGGGATCGACGGAATTCAGCGCCGGCTCGATCCGGGCCAGCCGCTCGACAAGGACATCTACGCACTTACGCCGGCCGAGCTGGCCGAGGTGCCGAGCATGCCCGCGTCGCTCGAGGAATCACTGGGCAACCTGAAGAAGGATCACGAGTTCCTGCTCAAGGGCGACGTCTTCACGGAGGACCTGATCGAGACCTGGATCGAATACAAGATGGCGAACGAAGTCAGCGCGATTCGTCTGCGGCCGCATCCGTACGAATTCGCGCTCTACTACGACGCGTAAGCAGGGATAGTCAATCGTAAGATCGAAGGCGGCGGGCCGTTTCGGCCCGCCGTTTTTTTGCGCGCGCTGGATTGGTGTGGAAGCAGCTATTTCGACTTAGCTTTGATCGACCGGCTTGTCGCGTGCCAGCGCTTCGACTTTTTCCAGCCGCTCCTGGAGCTTCTTATTGTCGTCGCGGAGCTTGTCGATGTCCTCGCGCAATCTTTGGCCTTCCTCGACGCGGCTGCGGCCCTCGCCGATCGATGCGATCGCGTCGCTGGCATGGCGCTGCACGCGGCCGTCGAGATCGCGATCGGCCAGGCGTCGCAGCGCGGGTAGCGCACGCGGATCGCCGATCTCGGCGAAGGCGGACGGGATGCGCATCCGCACCATGAACTCGCGATCGTCGGCGAGCGGTGTCATGAAATCGAGAATTTCGGCGCGCCGGCTGTCTTTGTGCGCCGCAAATCGCGCCAGCGCGCCCACCGCGGCCACGCGCGCCCGCGGCGGCCGGCCGTACGCCGTGAATTCGCGGGCGACATCGATCGCGCGTTCGTCGCGCAGCTCGGCCATCCCGGCTAACGCGTGCGTTCGTATCACTTCGAGATACGAGTCGCGCCCAAGCGCCTCGGACAGACGCGCGAAGGCGCGCTCGTCGCGCGTCTTGCCCAGTGCGAGGACCGCCTCGGCCTCGACAAAGTAGCTTTCGTCGCCGCTGGCGACGATGTCGGCAAGCGCGGACGCCGCTTGAGCGTCGCCGCGAAAATTGCCGAGCGCGCGCGCGACGGCGCGCCGCGCCTTGGGATGCGGCAGCTTGAGTCCTTCGAGCAGCGCGTCGCGGGCGGCGGTCGTGCGAATTGTGCCGAGTGCCGTGGCTGCATCCGCCTGCACGCCCCAGAACTGGTCGCTGAGCATCGCGTCGCGCAGTGCCGCGGCGGCTTGCGGACTGCCCTCGGCGCCGAGCTCGCGAGCGGCTGCGCCGCGGCCGATCGCTTCGGGAGCGTGGCGCAGTTCGGTTTCGAGCGCCTCGCGTCCGCGCTTGTGCTTGAGGGTTTTCAGGATGTCGTGTTCGGGATCGAAGCGCACCGCCTTGGGCGCCTTGTCCACGACGAAATTGAAGACCTGCTCGCGGTCCTTTATTTCCACGCGGTGGCGCGTTTCAAGGCCCTGCGCGTCCATCAGCGCAATCGTGACGGGAAAACTGAACGCGGAAACAATCGTGTCGCCCGTCTTGTGCGTCTGCTTGACCGTGACGCTGAGCAGTTTTTTCTTGTCGTCGAAGCCACTGGAGACTTCGATTTCGGGATGCCCTTCCTTGTACACCCACTGGTCGAAGAAAAAGTCGAGATTGCGGCCGCTGGTGTCCTCGAACGCGCGCTGCAAATCCTGGGTGATGACGTTGGCGCCGCGATGCCGGGTGCAATAGAGGTTGAGCGACTTGAAGAACAGATCGTCGCCGCTTACACGGCGGAGCATGTGCAGGACCAGGCTGCCTTTTTCGTAGAGATGGCGATCGAACAATTCGATCGGCGTGCGATACCGGTTGCATACGATCGCGCGGCGGTAGTGATTGGCGTCCTCGTCGAGATAGCCTTCGCGATCCTGCCGGACATTCCACGCGAACTCGTCGGCGCCGAGATTCTCTTCGCACCAGAGCGCCTCGAAGTAAGTCGCGAAGCCCTCGTTGAGCCACGCGTGCGCCCAATCGCGGCAGGTCAGCAGGTCGCCCCACCATTGATGAGCGAGCTCGTGCGCGACCAGCGGATCGCTCTTGAAGTCGAGATGCGCGCGCGCGTCGTGAAGGGTGCTGTCGGTTTGCGTGGTCGCCGACGTGTTTTCCATTCCGCCGAAAATAAAATCGCTGACCGCTACCTGCGCATACTTGGCGTAAGGATAGGGAACGCCGATCACGCGCTCGAAAAACTGGATCATCTTCGGCGTGTTGCCAAATGCGCGGCGCGCGTCGTCCTCGCGGCCAGGCGCAACGTAATAGGTGACGGGGACGCTACCGGCCCGCTCTTCGATCATCGCAAACTCGCCGGCGGCCAGCGTGATCAGATATGCGGAGTGCGGCACGTCATGACGCCAGTGGAAGGTGCGGGTCTTCGCCGTGGCGTCGGAGGATGTGCCGACCAGCGCGCCGTTGGAAATCGCGGTGAATTGTTCCGGTACGGTGGCGACGATTTCGCTGGTAGTTCGATTGTTGGGGTAGTCGTAGCACGGAAACCAGTAGCGCGAGTCCTCGTCTTCGCCCTGCGTCCAGGCTTGCCGGGGCTTGTTCGGATACTCGAGGTCGGGGCCGACAAAATAGAGTCCGCGGCGCGGCTGGCCCGCGTAGTCGATTGCGATCTCGATCTCTTCGCCGGTTCCCAGAGCGCGCGGCAGTGCGATCCGCAGCTTGCCGTCGGCGGTCTCGAACCTCGCGGGCTCCCCGCCCGCTCGCACGGCGTTGATCGCGAGCTCGGCGGCGTCGAATTCGAGGCGCTCGAGAGGGCCGGCGATCGCGGAGAGCCGATGGGTCGCGGTGCCGGTGATCTTTTTCGCGTCGAAGTCGAGTGTGACTTCGAGCTTGATATGCTTGATGTTGGCGGCGCGATCGCGCGCCCATTTTGCCTCGACGTGCTGCGGCTGAAACGCGCGTCGTCCACGGGCGAAGGCGACGCTGAAGGCCTCGCGATCGCCAAGCTCCGTCGCCAATTGATCGAGAAATCGCGGCTTGTGCATGGCGCTGATGTTATGAACGGAAGTGGCGGCGCGCAAACGGCAGCGGTCAGCCGCTTTCCACGATGACGCCTTCGTTGGGCGCCAGCCGCAGGGCCGATTTCGTGGACCCGGCCGGGCGTGCAACGATCGTGCTCAGCAGGATTACCCCGCCGGGCAATTCGATCTCGCGCGGCTCGGCGCTGAAATTCAGCGCTACGACAATGTGCTGCGCGGGCGTATCGCGATGGAACACCAGACAATCTTCGGGCGCGCTATCGAACGCGCGATAGCTGCCCTCGACAATCGCCGGCGTTGATTTGCGGATTTGGATCAGCCGGCGATAGAGCGAGAGCATCGAGCGCGGGTCGTTCATCTGGCGTGCGACGTTGACGGCCTTGAAGTCTCCGCACGGCAGCCAGGTCCTCGCGCTCGCGGAGAATCCGCCATTGCGGGCGCCCGACCATTGCATCGGCGAGCGGCAACCGTCGCGTCCGACCGGATCGTGTTTGCGATCGGCGGGAATTTCCGCGTCGCGCATCCCGATTTCTTCGCCGTAGTAAATGAAGGGCGTCCCGCGCAATGCAATCATCATCACCGCTGCGACGCGGGCGCGTGCGTCACCGTCGCCGCCTTGCGAGTAGCGCGAGATATGGCGCGGGAAATCGTGATTCGAGAGCGTCCAGGTGGGCCACGCGCCGGGTCCGAAGGACTTTTCAGTCAGCTCGATCGCGGCGCGGAAGCGGCGCGCGTCGTAGCGCGCGAGCAGAAAGCGGAAGTTGAATCCGAGCTGAAGTTCGTCGGGCCGCAGATAGTCCGCCAGCCGTTCCTGCTCGCGCGGCCAGGTCTCGCCGACCATCATCCGATCTTCGTAACTGTCGGTGACGCGGCGCAACCCGCGAATGATTTCGTGAACCTCGGGCCGGTCCGAACTGTAGAGCGGATCCTGCGTGCCTTCCGCGTACCACGGAATGTCGGGGTCGCGCTTGACCCGGATCGGATTGTCGCGGAGCTGGTCGTCCTTGATGAGCCCCTGGATTACGTCGATGCGAAAACCGTCAGCGCCGCGGTCCAGCCAGAAGCGGACGACGCCGTGGATTGCCTCGACCACTTCGGGATTTCGAAAATTCAGATCGGGCTGCTGCTCGAGGAACGTGTGCAAGTACCATGACGCGGTGGCGGCGTCGTACTTCCACGCATCGCCGCCGAAGTAGCTCTGCCAGTTGCTCGGCGGACGATCCGGCGGCCCGGGAATCCAGATGTACCAGTCGCGTTTGGGGTTGGTGCGCGACGCGCGCGACTCGACGAACCATGGATGCTGATTCGAGGTATGGTTGGGCACCAGATCGACAATCACGCGGATCCCGCGGCGATGCGCCTGTGCGACCAGCCGATCGAAGGCGGCGAGATCGCCGAGCTCCGGGTGGATACCGCAATAGTCGCTGATGTCGTAGCCCCAGTCGTCCAGCGGCGACGGATTGATCGGGTTCAGCCAGATGGCGTCGATGCCGAGCGAGTTGCGCGTGCCGTCATTGAGATAGTCCAGATGCGCGGTGAGGCCGTCGAGGTCGCCGATCCCATCTCCGTTCGAATCGGCAAACGAGCGCGGATAGATCTGATAGAAGACGGCTCGCCGCCACCACCCAGGATTCGGCTTTGGTACGGTCACTTGTCCGTGAAGCCGAGTTCGTTCAGGCGGTCGCGCGCATCCTTGGCGGCGTCGCGATGAACCATCAGGCGGGTCGGGACCGCGGCGGTCATCCCGAGCAGCCGCGACGATCCGGCGTCAAAGACGAATGATTCGATGCCGGCTTCGTTAAGGTAGTCGTGAGCCATCCGGACCGGAGTCGGATCGATACTGGCGAATACTTCCTCGAGTTCGGAAGGGTCGGGCGGTTCTATTCCGGGCATTTGGTTCCTTTCCTGGTCGCAATACGCTCAATTGGCGCAATTCGATGCGGACGCGATTCCCTTCACCCGATTATAGATGAGAGCGGCGCCGCCCACTATCAAAACTATCGCGATCAATGCGTCGAAGCGATGAAAGTACGGCGCGAGATCCTTCCAGTGCTGCCCGAGTTTCATCCCGCCATAGGCCAGCGCGAGGCACCATATGTATGACCCGAGCAGGGTGTAGATGGTGAACGGGACGAGTTTCATCCGCGACACTCCCGCGGGAAACGCGATAAAGGTGCGCACTACCGGCAGCATCCGGCTCCAGAAGACGGTGTGCGAACCCCATCGCGCGAAAAAGCGGTCGGCGGTTTCCAGTTCGTGCTCAGCGATCAGCACGTAACGGCCGTAGCGCTCGATAAAAGGGCGGCCGCCCCGGTAGCCGACGAAATACGCGGCGTACGAGCCGAGCAGACATCCGACCGCGCCTGCTATCGCGACCATATTCAGACCGAAACGCCCGGTGGCGACCAGGTAGCCCGAGAACGGCATGATGATTTCGGAGGGCAGCGGGATGCATGCGCTTTCGATCGCCATCATCAGGACAACTCCGCCGTAGCCGAGCGCAGAAATCGTCGCGATGATGAAAACGGAGATTTCGGAAACTATTTTATTGAGCATTTTTTTGAGCCGTTCTTATAGCTAAAGCGCAAGCGCACACAGTGGCACGGCGCGGCGATCGTTGCGAGACGACCGGCAGCTTGAAAGCGTCCTGCGGCGTCCTTGAACAACTAATGCTGCGCCCTTGTATATATCTATATTTCTAATGTATATATTTATATATCTTAAACGGAACATAACGAACCAGAACGCCGCAAACGCACTCGAGGCAACACCAATGGCAAATAACACGTTGACCATCACCGACAATCGCACCGGCAAAAAATACGAGGTACCGATCGAAGAGGGCGATGTGATTCGCGCGATGGATTTGCGAAAAATCAAGGTCGGCGCCGACGACTTCGGCTTGATGACCTACGATCCATCGTTCGGCAACACCGCGTCGTGCCGCAGCCGGGTCACCTTCATCGACGGCGACAAGGGAATACTGAAATATCGCGGTTATCCGATCGAAGAGCTTGCCGAGAAAAGCAACTACCTCGAGACCGCCTACCTGATCGTCAAGGGCGAGCTGCCGGACCAGGACCACTACGAGCGCTGGAAGCACAACATCACGATTCACACGATGGTGCACGAGAATATCAAGATGTTCATGGAGGGCTTCCGCTACGACTCGCATCCGATGGGGATGTTGCTCAGTACGGTCGGCGCGCTCTCGACCTTTTATCCCGACGCCAGCAATATTCACGACCTCGAATCGCGCCGGCTGCAGACCCGTCGCCTCATCGGCAAGATGCCGACCCTGGCGGCGTTCGCGTTTCGGCATACCCGGGGACTTCCTTACGTCTATCCCGACAACGAGCTCAGCTACACCGGCAATCTGCTGGCGATGCTGTTCAAAATGACCGAGCTCAAGTACAAGCCCAACCCGGTGCTCGAGCGCGCGCTCGACGTGCTGTTCATCCTGCACGCGGATCACGAGCAGAACTGCTCCACCAATGCGATGCGCGCGGTGGGAAGTTCGCAGCCCGATCCCTACGCCTGCGCGGCCGCTGCTATCGGAGCGCTTTACGGCCCCCTGCACGGCGGCGCGAACGAAGCTGCTATCCGGATGCTTATGGAAATCGGTTCGGTGTCCGCCATTCCCGCGCTGATCAAGAAGGTCAAGGAAGGCGAGCGCCGGCTGATGGGCTTTGGCCATCGAGTGTACAAAAACTACGATCCGCGGGCGAAAATCCTCAAGCATTTTGCGGCGCAGGTGTTCGAGGTGACCGGCCGCAATCCGCTGATCGATATCGCGGTAGAGTTGGAACGAATCGCGCTCCAGGACGACTATTTCATCTCGCACAAATTGTATCCCAACGTCGATTTCTATTCGGGAATAATTTATCAGGCGATGGGCTTTCCGATGACGATGTTCCCGGTGTTGTTCGCGATCCCGCGCATGTCCGGATGGATGGCGCAATGGGCCGAGATGGTGCGCGATCCCGAACAGAAGATCGCCCGTCCGCGCCAGGTTTATATCGGCGAAGCGACGCGCCACTATACCCCGATAAATTCGCGGCCCAAGCCGACAGTGCACGAAGACGCGGTTAGCGAGGCAATCTAACGTCAGTCAGATAATCTCAAAAACGTCGCGCAGCGGTGTTGTCGGCATTTGCCGGATCTACGATTGGCCTTAGTCGTATTTCCCTGCTATGAGCTAGTAAAGGCGCCTCCATGAAGTTCAGGGGGCGCCTAATCCACAAGGACGGCAGTGCTGCGATGGGCAAGAACGGCGGCAAGGCACCTGACACCATCTTGACGCTCGAAGAGGCGCTCAGGCAGTTCGCCCGCAAGCGGGGTCAAGCTGGCGTAGACACTGAGGAACAGACCGCGCCGGCTGCCAACGTCCGCTACGTTGTCCTTTCGGCCAAGCTCAAGCGTGAGAGCGATGCGCCTGCGGGACGCGACCTCAAGCCGGCGCAAGATGGCGCGAATGCTGCCGCTCGGCGCACCAAAGCGAACGCCGGAATGCCGCCGGACGAGGAGATCGTCGCGGTAATCGACGGCATTCCGCGCACCCTCCAGCAGCTCGAACAACTCGAGGCCGCTGAGAAAGCCTACCAGGAAGATTTTCCCGCCAGCGCGCCACAGAATGCCGAGGCTGAAGACACCTCGGAAGTTGGCGAAGCGGGCGGCGTGGCACTCGCAGCCCGCCATTTCATTGTTCGCGACTACGCGTTCACCGCGATGGGCGCCGCCCTGACGGTGCTGGTGGCGCTCATGATTATTCGCGTGCCGATCGTCAAGAATCAACCAAAATTGGTGGCGCAGACCGTCGCGACGCCGGCGCTGACGGCATCCTCGCTGATGAGCGCGGACGACCTGACAACGACTTTCGTCACAATCCCGGACACCGACGTCAAATTGGCGTCGGCTGGATCAAGGCTCAAATCCGACAAGCTCGAGGCCCGAATCAAGGACACGCTCAAGTCACGCGCCTTCCCCGATGTCGGCGTATCCGCGTCGAAGACGGGTGATGTGTACCTGGCGGGCGAAGTTTATAGTCTCGATGAGGCGCGCAAGATCACCCGAATCGTGCACCGTGTGAACGGCGTCAATCGGGTTCATTTTTTGCATCCCGACGTTCGACCTGCCGATGGGCCCGCATACTTCGGCGTGACGACAGCGTCGGACCCCGAAGTCTGGGGAGCGAAGGTGCAGGCCGTCTTCATCGGGTCGCCGGCGGACAAGGCGGGTATCAAGCCCGACGACGTGATCAGCGAGTTTGACGGGAAAACGATTCCCGACGCGAAAACATTTGACGATCTCCTCGCGCACTATACTCCCGGCCGGCGCGTGCAATTCCGCGCATGGCATCACGGCCGGCCCGAGTATTTGGTGGCGCGCCTGGGCGAGGCGACGACGATGGCGAGCCGGTAAGCGAGCGGCGCCGCTATCGCCGGTGCTCCAGGGGCGGTTATCGAACCGCCCCTTTTTTTTGCGCATTACGCTTCGATGAAGCGTCCTGTCATCCGGAATCGACGGGCAATCCGCGGGATTTTAACACGTGGCGATGAGGTCTTCTGCCCGTTTTCGTTAGCAATAACGCAATGTGACGCACAATCAACAAGATTCTGAACCTTTGGTAGGCCGGAATGGTCACTATTGACTTCTTCGTCGCATGGTTAGAGGCTGCATTGTGGGCTTTTGTGGGAAATGGAGTGATATGGCTCGCTTAAAGGGGAATTGATAAGTTTCCCCGAGGGGAGGCTTGGCGTTACGATGGCATCCTCGGCAGATATTCTGACCATCTCTGAATTGTCGGCGCATCTTCGCGTCCATCCAACTACGATTTACCGCTTGCTGCGCGAAGGGCGAATACCGGGCTTCCGGGTCGGCAGCGCGTGGCGATTCAGCCGCGCGGCGATCGAAATATGGGAGAAAGAGCAAGCCGATCCAATCGGCGAAGAACCCGCGCCCACGCGCAAAGCCAAAGGCCGCAAGCCACGAAAGTAGCGGCCCACTATTCTCCGCGCGCCTGCCTTTCTGTCATCCTCAGCGTGGTCGAGTGATCGTGCTCCGCGCGGACTGACAAATGGAAGAAAGGGCAGCGTGACGTGGACTCCAGCGTAACCTCCAGGCGTCGATCACCTTCAAATATAGCCGAGTACTTCGGCCGCTTAGCCGCTACCTATGGCGATGGCGAGTACTACGGCAAGCGGCGCCGCGCCGTCCTGGAAGCGATCGCCGGGGAAATCGCCGATGCGCGCGACGTGCTCGATGCCGGATGCGGCAATGGCGCCTATCTGGCGAAGTTTGCCGCGGCGCCCGGAAATCGCGTTCGTGGGGTGACCGGCGCCGACTTGTCGATCGACATGCTGCTGTCCGCGCGCCGGCGAGTCGGGGTGAAATGCCGGCTGCTGTGCGCGGACGTGTCACGACTGCCGTTCAAGTCCGAGTCGTTCGATTTTATTTTCGCCAGCCACGTCGTGCAGTTCGTCGCGGATGCCGATCTCGATGGCGTCGTGGCGGAGTTCGCGCGATGCTTGCCGCCGGGCGGGTTGCTGGTGGCGACCGGGCAGCGGGACGAAGGTTTTCGACAGATGCTGAGCGCGATCGTCGGTCCGGACCGATGGCGCGAATATCGCGAGGTGATCTTCCAGCGTGCGCCGCGCCG
Organism: uncultured delta proteobacterium; assembly: GCA_963813785.1. Lineage (GTDB taxonomy): Bacteria > Desulfobacterota > Binatia > Binatales > Binataceae > Binatus. The sequence goes on from CAWFAJ010000001.1 coordinate 134,036, forward strand.
TGGCGCCGACGCGGCTCCCGATAATCGCTACCAGCGCGCGTTTGCCAGCGCCGGTCTGCGCGTCGAGGAACGCACGGCGCCGTTTACGGTCCAGTGGGCGGATATCGAAGAGTTGATCAACGTCAGATGGATGCCGTTGATACCCGAGGGCGAGCGCGATCAGGCGGGCGCGATGCTGGCGGAAGTCGCGGAACTTGCCAAGGCCGGCTCGTCGCGCAGCTTGACGATGCGCGAACCGCTGATCCTTGGCCGGCGCGATCGCTGAGTCCGGCGCCGGTTGACAAGCGCGCGGTCAACCTAATAGCTAACCCACAAAAGCAGATGGCGGAGAGTTTCGCGCCGATGCCAACGAAATACACCGAGGTAAAAGGATACGCGACCTACTACCACTACAGCGGCGCTACGACGCTGCCCGACGTGGTGCCGGACTTCTCGCGCGGGCGCAAGATTTTGTTCGTTCACGGCGCCGGCTCGAACGGTCACACCTGGCATCGCCAGATCGACGCGTTCGGCGCCAGGCACAGTCCGATCGCGCTCGATCTGCCCGGCCATGGACGCTCGGCGGGCGTCGAGGGGCTGCGCACGGTTGGCGACTACGCCGACTTCGTTGCGGCTTTTCTCGATGCGCTCAAGATCAAATCGGCGGTGATACTGGGGCATTCGATGGGCGGCGCGATTGCGATGGAGCTGGCGCTGCGCCACGCCGCGCGCGTTGAGGCGTTGATCCTCAGTTGCACGGCGCCGAAGTTCAACATCGCGGCCGATCGAATCGAGGCATTGCGGGCAATCACGATGGGCCGGGCGCCGCAGGCCTTCAACACCGACGGCTATTCGCCCCGCACGGTGAAGGAAAACTTCGACGTCGTGCGCGAAGGCTGGATGGAACAAATCAAGACCGATCCGCGCGTGCGCTACACCGACATCGTCGCCTGCTCGCAGCTCGATTTGCGCGACGCGATCGGCAAGATCGACAAACCGGCGCTGGTGATTGCCGGCGCCGACGACCAGGGCACCACCCCGGCCGACGCGGAGTCCATCGCGGGCAAGATTCGCGGCGCGAGCTGCAAGATTATCGCCGACGCCGGTCACTATATCCCGCGCGAGCGTCCCGCCGAGTACAACGCCGCGATCGAACAGTTCGTTTTTTCACTGCCGAACTGAAGCAGGAATTTGAGATGAGTTTAATCCGCAAAACCGCTGTGGCCGGGGTGTTTGAGCATCCCACGCGCTTCGCGCCGGACAAAAGCCTGTTTCAGATAATGGCGGAGAGCGTGCGTGGCGCGCTGGACGACGCCGGCTTGACGATCAAGGACGTCAACGGCCTGTGCACCACCGGAATCGGGATGAGCGGGATGGGAATCGTCGGCTTTTGCGATTACCTGAACCTGACGCCGAACTTTGTCGACTCGACTTCGATCGGCGGGTCGTCATTCGTGGCGCACACCGCGCACGCGGCGGCCGCGATCCACGCCGGGCTGTGCGACGTATGCGTGGTGGTCTATGGCTCGACGGCGGCTTCGTCGCGGTTTGCCATTGGCACGGGCGGAGAACGCGGCGGCGCAGGCGATCCCTGCGACCAGTACGAGATTCCGTTCGGGCCGACCACCGTGGGGGCGTACGCGATGATCGCGCAGCGCCATATGCATGACTACGGCACGACCTCGGAGCAGCTCGCCGAAATAGCGGTCACGACGCGGCTGCATGCGTCCATGAATCCGGCCGCCAAGTACCGCGACCCGATCACGGTGGAAGACGTGCTCGCGTCGCGAATCATCTCGTCGCCGCTGCATCTGCTGGATTGCTGCATCATCAGCGACGGTGGCGGCGCGTTGGTGATCACCTCGGCGGAGCGCGCGCGCGATTTGAAGAAGAAGCCGGTTTACATCCTTGGCGCCGGCGAGACGGTGCGCCACGCGGCGCGCGGGCAACGCGATTTTCTGGAAATCGCGGCGGCGCAATCGGGCCGGCTGGCGTTCGAGCGCGCCGGCGTCGCGCACCAGGACATCGACATGGCGATGATCTACGACTCGTTCACGATCACCGTGCTGTCCACGCTGGAGAATCTCGGCTTTTGCAAGCGCGGCGAAGGCGGAGCGTTCGTGTCGGGCGGACGGCTGCGCTTCGACGGCGAATTCCCGATCAACACCGACGGCGGAGGGTTGTCGTCGAATCATCCGGGGATGCGCGGAATCTTCCTGGTGATCGAGGCGGCCAAACAACTGCGCGGCGAATGCGGTCCGCGGCAGGTAAAAGATTGCAAAATCGCACTCGTGCACGGTACCGGCGGCGCGCTCGGCACGCGCCATTCCGGCGCGACGCTTATCCTCAGCAATCAATAACCCCGGGGGCGGACGACAAATCATGGCGGAACAGACGCAAGCGAAGAAATACTCCAAGCCACTCCCGCATCTCGACGAAGAGAACCGTCCGTGGTGGGAGGCGCTGCAACGGCACGAACTTTACATCCAGAAATGCGCCAGTTGCGGCGAGCTGCGCTACTATCCGCGCGCGCTGTGCACCAATTGCATGTCCTCGAACGTGCAATGGATAAAATGCAGCGGGCGCGGCAAGGTCTATACCTTCACCACCACCTATCAGAACCAGGCCGCCGGCTTTCGCGAGTCGATCCCGTACATCATGGCCTACGTCGAGTTGGAAGAGGGCGTGAAAATGCTCACCAACCTTGTCGACTGCCAGCCGGAACAGGCTAAAATAGGGATGCCCGTCGAGGTCGTATTCGAGGACGTCACGCCCGCGGTGACGCTCGCGAAATTTCGCCCGGCGAGGTGAGGGCTCAATCCTGGTGAGTACAATCCTTGATCTCCACTCGCATAGCGAAGCATCGGAAGACAGCCGCGCACCGGTAGAGGCCTACCTCAACTGGATCAAGCTGCGCCAGGCCGAGCGGCCGATCGATGGAATCGTTCTGACCGAGCATCGCCAGTTCAATCGCGACGCCGACTATCGCCACCTCGAAGACAAATTCGGAACGTTGGTGTTGCGCGCGTCGGAAGTCGAGACCACCTACGGACACATGCTGGTGTTCGGGGTGAACGATGACATGGTGGCGCGCTTCGATTTTACCGACGTGCGGCTCGACGCGCAGACTTTGATCGATGAAGTGGCGCGGATGGGCGGAATTGTCGTGCCGTGTCATCCCGGCCGCCCCAATATCGGGCTCTACGAGCACTATCAGTCCAGGCCCCCGCTGCAGAACGTGGTCGCGGTCGAAGCGCTCAACGGCGGCTCGCGCAAGGGCGAAGACGAGCGCAGCGCGGAATTGATCGCGAAACACGGGTTTGCCGCGACCGGCGGCTCCGACAGCCATCTGGTGAGCCTGATAGGGCTGTGCGCCACGAAATTCAGCGCGTACATCAAGACGATCGACGACCTGGTGCGGGAATTGAAGACCGGCAATTACGAGCCCGTGGATTTCCGGCCGCGGCGCAAAACCGTGCCGCATGCGGTCGCGATGGAAACCCGGTAACGCCGCCGGCGAGATATCGAGAAAACCACCATGGCAGTCAATTACGATCCGGCGCTGATCAACAGGGTCTTCGAAATCACCGAGCCGGTCGAGGTCAAGGCCGACAAGATAAAACGCTACTGCGAGGCGCTCGGCGAGACCAATCCGATATACACGGACGAGGCGGCGGCGAAAAAAGGCCCGTATGGAGGGATCGTCGCGCCGCCGTCGTTCGCGGTGACGTTCCGCAACGGCCGCCATTTCTTCGAGAACGTGCCGCGCTTCGGAATGCGCGGCTTCGACGCCGGCAAGGATGTCGAGTTCGTCACGCCGATCAGGCCCGGCGACAATGTAACGCTCAGCTCGCACGTGAAGGAAATTTACGAGAAAACCGGACGAACCGGCACGATGGTGTTCGTCGTAATCCGCTCGACGCTGAAGAACCAGAAAGATGAAGTGCTGGCCCATATCGACCATCGCTTCATGAACCGTCCCTGAACGCCGCGCTATCGGGAAGTCGAATCACGTGAACAGTTTCGATGAGATTAATATCGGCGACACGCTCGGCCCGCTCGAGCTGTTCGTCAGCAAGGATCAGTGCCGCGCCTACGCCCGGACGATGGGCATGGGCGAGGGCCCGGGACGCTTCACCGACGATGAGGCCGCCCGCAAAGAGGGGCTGCCCGGCATGATCATCCCGGGCAACATGAGCCTCGGGCTGCTCTCCAAGCTGGTGACCGATTGGATCGGCTCGAGCAACGCGTGGCTGACGCGGATGAGCACGACCTATCGCGTCCCGGTGCAACCCGATCACACGGTCACGATTCACGGCTTTATCACCAGCAAGAAGCCCGAAGACCGCACCGCCGAGATCGACGTCTGGATGGAGAACGAGGAGTCGGAGCGGCTCGTGACCGGGACGGCGACCGTCGAGTTCAGGAAGTAGCCCTCCGGATTGGCGCGCCATTGCTTCGCCGTTTGGCGCGCGATATGCCAAGTCAGATGCTTCCTTTGCGATAGTTCACGCCGGACGGGGAGTGTATCGGTCAATGCTGACAGCTTCGCGGGAATTCCAGGTGATGGCAAAACCGGCGGGCGCGGTCTGCAACCTCGACTGTAGCTACTGCTATTACCTCGACAAGTCGGCCCTGTATCCCAACGGCGGATCGCTTCGGATGACCGACGATTTGCTCGAGCGCTACATCGTTGAGCATATCGAGGCGTCCCCTAAAGAAGCTGATTTTCTTCCAGTGGCACGGCGGCGAGCCGACCATCCTGGGGCTCGATTATTTTCGGCGAATCGTCGAGCTCCAGCGCAAGCATCGATCTCCGGGACGGCAGATCCTCAACGGCATTCAGACCAACGGCACGCTGATCGACGACGATTGGTGCCGCTTCCTCGCCGCGGAACGCTTCCACGTCGGCATCAGCATCGACGGACCCAAGGCGCTTCACGACTGCTATCGCGTGACCAAGGGCGGACGTCCCACTCACAAGCAGGTGATGCAGTCGTGGCGGCTCCTGAAGCGCTACCGGGTTCCATGCGACGTGCTGTGCGTCGTCCATCGCGGCAACGTCCGCCAGCCGACTGCGGTTTACCGCTTTTTCAAGGAGCTTGGCGTGGAGTGCCTGCAATTCCTTCCGCTGGTTATGCGCCACGGCGGGGTCGGGGTAAGCGCGGAGACGGTGCCGGTGGAGGCCTACGGAGAGTTCCTGTGCACGATTTTCGACGAGTGGGTCCGCAACGATATCGGCCGCATCGCCATCCAGAACTTCGATGAGGCGCTAAGACCCTGGCTGGGAGTCGAGCATGCTTTGTGCCTGTTCAAGGAGACCTGTGGCGATGTCGTGGTCGTCGAACATAACGGAGATTTCTACTCCTGCGATCATTTTGTCGATCCGGAGCATCGCATCGGGAACATTTTCGAAACCCCGCTCGCGGAATTACTGGAGGACCCGGCGCAGCGCGACTTCGGACGTATCAAGCGCGACGCACTGCCCCGATACTGCCGCGAGTGCGAGGTCCTGGGCTCGTGCAATGGCGGGTGTCCAAAGGACCGTTTTGCCCGGACACCCGACGGCGAACAGGGTCTTAACTATCTTTGCCCGGGTCTGAAAAAGTTTTTCACTCATAGCCGCCCACCCCTGAAGAGGATCGCGTCGCTGATGCGCTCAGGCGTGCCAGTGGAGCGGCTCATGGATCACATTCGCTCCGAAGATGGCGAAGCCTCTGCTCGATCCGGGCGCAACGATCCTTGCCCCTGTGGCAGCGGCCTGAAATACAAAAAGTGCTGCCTCGATTCTCGTAAATCGCAGCTTGATTAAGACTGTCATTGTATGCGGAACCCACCGTGGGTTCCGCACCTCCTTGGGCAGGGGTGACCCCTGCACCGCAGTGTAAAGAAGACGCGAAAATCTGCGCAACGCATCTTTTCGCGACTACGCAGGGTGCTGCACGCAGTATTAAGGCCGCCCGCCGTTGGCGGGCGCGGGCCCCTGCCAACGGCTTAATAGTGCGCTGCCTTCGCCACGGCCAGGGGTCAGCCCTGCCTTAGATTGCGCGGAGTTCGGTTGAAATATCGCCGCGCGTCGCCAGGGTCGCGGGGATGAATCCGCTGGCTGCTCCGATCAGGGCGGCAATCATGAAGCTGTAGGCAACCACTCGCGGCGACAGCGTCAGCGCCAGCGCCAGCGGACCGAGCGCTCCGGAAACATGCGGCAACAGTTCGAATCCAAGCAGCGCCAGGGCGCACCCGAGCGCACCTCCGGTCACGCCGACGATCAGTCCCTCGACCAGGATTCGCCCGATGATCGAGTTGCGCGTGAATCCAATCGCGCGCATCACCGCCATCTCGTGGCGCCGTTCGCGCACCGCCATCGCGGCCGTGTTGACCGCCACCAGCCCGATTGTGAAGATCACGATCGCCGCAAGAAATTTTGCGCCATTAAGCAGAAGGGCAATACTGCCCGCCATCTCGCTCTTGATCAGTGCGACTTCGGTTTCGGTGGCCGTCTCGTGCGCCGAATTGGCGAACATTTCATCGATTGCGGCGATCACTTCGGGCGCCGACTGCGAGCGATCTATTTTCACCCAGAACAGGTTTGCGATGCCGGGCCTGCCCAGCAGCTCCTCCATGTAGTCGCGCCTGAAAATAATTCGAGGCCCCGCGGCTTCCTCGTTCAGCACGCCCACGATTGTCAGTTGCAGATCGACCGGATACACCGTGCCGCGCAGCATGATCGTGTCGCCGACCTTCCAGCCGTAAACCTTCATCAAGGTGGTTCCGACCAGGCCTGCGGTGCGCAGATTTTGGAATTCGTGCTCGGTTTCCGCGCTGATATCCCAATCGGGAAAGATTTCGCGAATATGTTCGTCGTCGGTGGCGAGGATGCCGATCTGCTGGTTCGGATCGCGGTAAGTTCCCATGAAAACGCTGTAGCCGGCCACTGCCTCCACGTGTGGAACGCTTTCAATCTGCCGGCGATACGCTTCGGGCAGCATGTATGAAAAGCCCGCCTTGCTGTGACAGATCAGGCGCAGCGAGTTGGCGCGGTCGCGCAGCACCTGGTCGAGCAGTCCCGGCAGGCTGATCAGGGACGCGAAGATGAACACCGACACGGTGATCGACAGCGTGGTAAGAATCGTGCGCCGCTTGTTGCGGGTGAGGTTGATGAGCACGAGCGACAGGTATTTCATGGCGCAGCCGGGCGATAGAGGGTCAAGTCCTCAATCGAGTTTACCCTGAACGCGAAGCTCGGCTAGACCAGGAGCGAGCCGCGGAACGGCTCGTCGCGCGGCGGCGGGAACTGGAGCAGGTTGATCGCCCACTTGCGCGCCTGGCGCAGCGCGTCCTCAGCCCGGCGGAAGATTCGCTCGCGATACATCACCGACCATACGTACGCATCCACCGACGGCTCCTCGCCCAGCGTGATGTCGAGCATCCAGTCCTCGAGCTGCGGGCCGCAAATCAGCAGCCGCACCACCCGCCCGTGATCGATTACGATTCCGCGCGCCTCGCGCGGGATGCGAAACTCGTCCTTGACCCGCTTGATGACATTGGGCGGCGCATGCTGCTCGGTCATCGCGACGTAGGCCCAATCGCCCTGCGGAGGATTGGCTTCGCGCGCGATCCGCAGGTTGTTGTCGGTCAGGTCTTCCTTGGCGCGATCCTGATCGTAGTCGCGCGCGACCTGGTAAAAGGCCATCGCCACCGGCAACTGCGGCATCTCAGTTTCGGACTTGGCCTTCTTGGGTTTCTTGAAGGTGGTTTCGACCCACCAGCGGTTTTCGACGTTGGGCTTTTGCGGCATCAGGCAACCCGGCGGGACTTGCGTGCGTCGATCCGCGCAGTGCGCCGCGATTTTCGTGCGATCGAAATGCGCGGGCGGCGCTTGCGGACCCGGTTTGCAGCGCGACGCGTGCTTGAGATTCCCGCCCGGGTGCGCGAGCGCGATGAGCCCCGGCGGCCGGGGAGCTTGAGCCCGCTCACCATCCGGCGCGAGAACAGGTCGGCCTTGCGCTCGGCGTCGGACCAGAACAGGAAATGACCCATCTCGTGGTAGATCATTTGAATCCACAGGCGCTCGCTGAAATAGACGCGTCCGCGTTTCCAGTTTTCGGGATGCACCAGATGGATGCGGCCATCTTCGTAGGTGCGGCCCGCGGTCTTGCCCCAATCGATATACTCGAACCATTCGATCCGCGGGCGGCGCAGTTTGAAGTATCGGCACATCGAGGCAATGGCGCGGTTGAAATGCGCGGCGCGATGGCCGCGGAAAAATTCGGCGAGGTTGCGATCGATTTCGCGGCGATGAGCGATAGGTGGAACAATCATTCGCACAACCAGGCGACCTCCGCTGACAGTGATCAGGATCATATGGAGGCGCGTTCATCAGAGTCAAACCTTTTCTGGAAAATACCGCTTTACAACATTGTTTGATTGCTCCAAAAGTTCAAAATCGCCTGTCACGAAAGGGTTTGGTGCATCGTGCAGAGAGAAATCTAACCGAAGGCGCCCGACGCTTTGAGACCCGCGATCTCGTCCCACGTCAGGCCCACTTCGAGCGCCACTTCCTCGGTATGCTGTCCGAGTTCGGGCGCCGCACGATGGGGGATTGTGCCGGCGTCGCCAAACTCGATCGGGCTGTTCACGACGCGGCATCCGGGAATATTCGGATGGTCCACGGCGGCGAAAGCGCCGATAGCTTCGCGCCTGCGGATCGTCGAGCACTTCGGCGTCGGTGCGAACGGGCGCCCAGATGAGATTGTGGCGGTCGAAAATCGGCCCCCAATCGTCGGAAGTCTTGACCGCAACCGCGCGATCTATTTCGCCGGTGAGCGCGGCGCAGTTTTGCGCTCGCGCGGCTGAATCCTTGAAGCGCGGATCGTCGAGCCAATCCGGTTTGCCGAGCGCGACGCAGAAATCCGGCCAATAGCGATCGCTTTGGATCATCACGAAGTAAATCCATCGCCCGTCGCCGCATCGATAGGAACTCCACATCGGATTTATGCGCGCGGTCCGCGACTCCGATTGCGGCGAGCGGCCGGTCATGAGCCCGATGGTAAGATCCGACGCGTTCATCCACAGGCCCATCGAGAACAGCGAGATGTTGACCTCGCGGCCGCGGCCGCTATGCTCGCGTCCGAGCAGGGCGGCTGAGATTGCGCCCGCCAGGCCCAGCCCGACGGCGTGATCGATCATCGCGGGCCGCTGCGCCGGCGGCGACTGCCCCGGCTCGGCGATCGTCGCCATCAGGCCCGAGCGCGCCCACGAGGCGGCGTAGTCGTAGGCAGGCCGGTCGCGATCGGGCCCGCGATGCCCATAGCCGTTGATCGACGCGTAAACGAGCCGCGGGTTTTTCGCGGCCAGCGATGGGTAGTCGAGTTTCATGCGCTCGAGGGCGTCCAGGCGCAGGCTGGTGACGAAGACGTCGGCGTGTTCGATGAGCTTGAGCGCGAAGGCGTGGCCCTCGGGGCGGCGCAAGTCAACGGCGACCGAGCGTTTGTTGCGATTGTCGAGTTCAAACGGCGGACGGATGCGCGCATTGGGATCGCCCATGGTGCGCGTGACGAAGCCGCGAATCGGGTCTCCGGTGGCCGGGTCTTCGAGCTTGATAACGTCGGCGCCCCAGTCGCCCAGCACCGCGGTGGTGGACGGGCCGGCGACCCACATCGCAACTTCGACAACTCTGACGCCCTTGAGCGGACGGTCCATGGGTTCGGTCTCCTTCATCGGATGAAACCGAATTGGTATCAGGAGTCGGCGCAAGAATGAAACCGCGCGCGGAGTTTCTTCTTTTCCGCGCGCGGCGTGATTCCGGCGATTGAATCGGAGGGTTGGTCGCTAGCCGGCGGGACTGACGCGGCGCATCCCGCGCGGATCGCGCCGGCGCGATCGATTAACCGTCAAGCGCTGGATCCGGCTCGCTTCCTTGAGCCGCAGGCGCAGCGGAGCGCCGCCGCGGCCGGCGACCAGTTCCGACAGCCGCCATCGCAAGCCCCGGGTATCCATGCCGAGCGCGTCGCATACGTTGTCAAACGACAACGGAGAATTGACGCCCTTGGTGAAGATCCAGTTCCATGCCTCGTTAAACGAGTTGCGTTTGCGCAGGCTGCTTGAGCCGCCGAATTCCTGCACGACGTTGATCGCGTCGGCCAGCACCGCGAGCATCAGGCGCTGCTCGCTGGAAAGCGATCTCGTGCCGACCATCTCGAAGAACTGGCTGCGAAGGATAACGTCGGGAAACGGACGCGAATCGGCGTCAGCGATTGCAAGGACGGCGGTATTCATTGTTCAGCTTCCTCCCTCCCCGAACGGAGAGCCTGAATGTAGAAAGTTTGGCGCGAGAAATTAGCGAACCCAGCAGCATCTCTTATGCGAACCCTCTTTCCGTCTAATGATTCGCGACGGAAGAAGAAACTTAATGAGAACGCTGACTCATTGCAAGAGAAAAGTCATAGCCTAAATTCGTCATCGCTGAGCCTCGGATTGCGCCAAATTTGTCCAACGATAATGCCGAAATCAGCGAAACGGCGTCGCCAACGCGCGCGCCGCGGCGGCCAACGATGCGTTCAAAGGCGCGAAGGGCAGTTGTTGTCGATACGAGCGAACGGTCTGCTATAATTCAAATTGGTGAAAATGGATCAGACACGAAAAGATCGGAAAACACGGCAGATAACGATCGGTGGGACCAAGGTCGGCGGCGATGCGCCCGTGGTGGTGCAATCGATGTGCGCGACCCGGACGATCGACGTAGATAAGACAGTCGCGCAAGCCCGTCAGCTGGCCAGCGCAGGCGCGGGAATTGTCCGAATCGCGATGGACAACGAAAAGGAAATCCCGGCGCTCAAGGAAATCCGCGCGCAGACGAAGGGAATCGTGCTGTCGGTCGATTTGCAGGAGAACTACAAAATCGCCGGCCGGGTCGCGCCGCACGTTGACAAGATTCGCTACAACCCGGGCCATCTGCACCATATCGAAAAGTCGAAGACGATTAAGCAGAAGGTGAAATGGCTCGTCGATGTGGCGCGCGACAACAACCTCGCGATTCGCATCGGCGTGAACTGCGGCTCGGTCGCGCCGGCGTTTATCGACAAGTATCCGGGCGATCAACTGGCCGCGATCGTAGAGTCGGCGGCGTACCATTGCGAGCTGATGGACGAGCTCGGCTTCACGCGCTTCGTCGTGTCGCTCAAGGATTCCGATCCCAACAAGGTGATGGACGCGAATCGGCGCTTCTCCAAGCGCCGGCCCGACGTGCCGCTCCATCTTGGCGTCACGGAGGCGGGGTTGCCGCCCGACGGAATCATCAAGACCCGGATCGCGTTCGAAAAGCTGCTGGCGCAGGGTATCGGCGATACGATCCGCGTCTCGCTGACGCTGCCCAACGAGCGCAAGCACGAGGAAGTGATAGTAGGGCACAAAATTATCGAGGACGTCGCGGCGGGCAGGTTCATCTCGGTGCCTGAGTTCGGCGCGGGGCTCAATATCATCTCGTGCCCGTCGTGCTCGCGGGTCGAGAACGAGAAGTTCGTCGAGCTGGCGCAGCAGGTCAAGGAACTCACGACTTACGCCCGCAAGCACAAGATCACGATTGCGGTGATGGGATGCCGGGTTAACGGGCCGGGCGAGACCGACGACGCCGACCTCGGGTTGTGGTGCGGTCCGACGACGGTGAATCTCAAGAAGAAGGATAAAAAGATCGGTTTTTTCGGCTACGAAGAAGTGCTGCCCAAGCTGCGCGCCGAGCTGGATCGGCTGATCGCCGAGCGCTCCGCCGGCGCTGCCGCTACGAATTAGGCAGCGCGATCCGGTCGCGCGAGATCATTCCCCTCTTAGGCAGCACTCAGGGTTTTTGGCGAGTCGCAGGAGTCTACCAATGAATATCTTGGACCTGCGAAAGAAGGCGGAGGCGGGCAGCGTCACAGCGCAAGCAGTGTTGGGTCTCTGTTATCTCGACGGAATCGGAGTCGAAAGAGATAACGGCGAAGCATTTCGTTTTCTGTCTGCCGCGGCCGAGCGGGGCGCTCCGCGTGCGCTTGTTGGCCTAGCGCGAATGTATGCCGATGGATTGGGGGTAGCCCGAAACCCACCTCAGGCGATCGAACTGTACCAGAGAGCGGCAGACGCGGGGGAGTTCTTCGCGCAGATTGAGCTCGGTAGAGCCTTTTCACGAGGATTGGGGGTTGCCGTTAATAGAGCGGCAGCTCTGAAGTGGTACTCAGCCGCCGCCGCTCAAGAGGCAACCGTTGAAGATTGTCTGGAACTCCGGGAGGCGAAGGCCTACGTGGCGGGTTCAGCACGAGATTGAACGGATCGCGCAAATGCACAGGGGAGGAGCGGGACGGCGAACGATTGGCCGTTCCAGTATCAAGGCATGGAGAAGGAATTCACCGATCCGGGGCCGTACTATTATACCGGCGGCGGCTAGTTCTACAGTGCTCAGATCATGCGCTCGCCGTCGGAGACCAGCCACACCAGCAGCCAAGGCAGCAATGCGGGCCCGGAAGGTAACGGCATCGCCGCGCGCGACAACGGAGCGCGGCCTTAACGGTGGGTGCAGGGCTCAGCCCTGCACCGCGGCTCTTCTATCGCGTAGTCGCGAAAAGATGCGCTGCGCAGATTTTCGCGTCTTCTCAATGCGGGTGCAGCGGCCGCGCCCGCCAACGGCGGGCGGCCTTAACATTGGGTGCAGGGGTCACCCCTGCCGCCCACCGCGCAGGTGATTCTTCCTTCATGCCGCCGCCAACGGCGGGCGGCCTTAACACTGAGTGCAGGGGGTCACCCCTGCTCAGATCTTCTGGTTGGTTTTGCGCCAGTCGGCGAGGAAGCGCTCGAGCCCGAGATCCGTCAGCGGATGATGCAGGGTCTGCTTGAGCACTGCGAACGGCACGGTCGCGATATCGGCGCCGACCGCGGCCGCGCGCAGCAGATGCGTGGTGTTGCGCACTGACGCGACCAGCACCTCGGCCGGATAGTCGTAGTTCGACAGTATTTGCACCATATCCTCGACGATCGCGAATCCGTCCTGTCCGATGTCATCGAGCCGTCCTATAAACGGCGACAGAAACGAGGCGCCGACTTTGGCCGCCGCGAGCGCCTGGAGCGGAGTGAAGATCAGCGTGACGTTGACGCGGATGCCGCGTTTGGCGAGCGCGTGGGTCGCCTTGAGGCCTTCGATGATCATCGGGCACTTGACGACGATGTTCTTGTGGAGCTTGGCGAGCTTCTCGCCCTCCTCGATCATCGCGGAAGCTTCGGTTGCGACGACTTCGGCGCTGATCGGTCCGTCGACGATTTCACAAATCTCGCGCAGCACGTCGTGATACGGGCGCCCGGTTTTCGCCATCAAGGACGGATTGGTGGTGACTCCGTCGATGAGTCCCCAACTGGCGGCCTCGCGAATCTCGGCGACCTCTGCGGTGTCGATAAAATATTTCATCGGGTGGAAGCCTCGCGTTTTGAAGATTGCGGCCTGAGCAGGTCCGCTCGCGCGAGCGTAACACGAAACGGCGACTTAAGTCCCGCGAGCATCTCGGAAATGGATGCGTTGAGTTTCGGATGGATCAGCGCGGGCGCCAGCTCGCTCATGGGGGCGAGCACGAAGCGGCGCTCATGAAGGCGCGGATGCGGAACTTTAAGTATTCGGGTATCGATGGTTTCCTTGTTGAAGAACAGCAAATCAAGGTCGATGATTCGCGGCCGGTACTTGCCGCGGGATTGTTTGCGTCCCTTGACGCGCTTGCGGCCCATGATTCGCTCGAGCGCGAGCAGGCGGCGCATCAGAACTTCGGCGGGGAGCTCGGTCTCGACTTCGACGACGCCGTTTAGAAACGCGCCCTTGAGATCGCCGATCGGTTCGGTCTCGTAGATCGAGGATTGGCGCACGATCCTCGTGTCCGGGATCTCAGCGATTCGGGCAATCGCCTCGCGATAATTGGCGGCTCGATCGCCTAGATTACTGCCGATTCCGATGAAAGCCCGATTGGGCATCCCCGCCGTTAAAACCGCAGCGCTTTTAGTCGGTCCACCGCCTCGACCAACCGTTCGCTCGACACCGTAAGCGCGAAGCGAACGTATCCCTCACCACCCTTGCCGAATCCGGAGCCGGGCGTAATTGCGACGCCGGCTTCCTTCAATACGCGCTCGGTAAATGAAACCGAGGTGTAGCCGCGCGGAACTTTGGTCCAGACGTAAAAGGTCGCCCGCGGCTTTTCGCATTCCAGCCCAAGCGCGCGGATCGATTCGACCAGCAGATCGCGGCGTTGCTTGTAGATTGCGCAATATTTGGCGAGCTGGTCGCCGTCGCCCCCTTCCAGGCCGGTGATCGCGGCTTCCTGCACCGCCTGGAAAACGCCGGAATCCATGTTGGTCTTGACCTTGCCGAGCGCGCCGATCAACCGGGCATTGCCGATCGCGAAGCCGACGCGCCATCCGGTCATCGAAAAGGTCTTCGATAACGAGTGGAACTCGATTGCGCATTCGCGCGAGCCTTCGGCCTGGAAAACGCTCGGGGCTCGATAGCCGTCGTAGGCAATTTCGGAGTAGGCGCTGTCGTGGGCGAGGATGATGTCGTGCTTGAGGCAGAATTTGACCGCATCTTCGAAAAACGAGAGGTCAACGGTCGCCGCGGTTGGATTGTTCGGGATAGTTCAGCCACAGCATCCGGGCGCGGCGCGCCACTTCGGCGGGAATCGAGGCGAGATCGGGAACGAATCCGTTTTCTTTTCTGAGCGGCAGAAAATACGGCTCGCCTCCGTTGAAGACGCATCCCGAATAGTACACCGGGTATCCGGGGTCGGGAATCAGCACGATGTCGCCGGGATCGACGACGGCGGTCGCGAAGTTTGCGATGCCTTCCTTGGAGCCAATCAGGGCGCAGACCTCGCGCTGATGGTCGAAGCTGACGCCGAAACGCCGCCGGTACCAATCCGCGGACGCATTGCGAAATCGCGGCAAGCCCTCGTAGTCGGGATAGCGGTGATTTACCGGGTCGTCGGCGGCGCGCTTGAGGGTCTCGACGATGTGGCGCGGAGTGGGCAGGTCGGGGTCGCCGATCGAGAGGCTGATAACGTCAATGCCCTTGCTTGCCACCTCCTTCTTCAGGCGGTCAAGCTCGGCAAAAAGGTAGGGCGGTAAAAGACCCAGTCGAGAAGCAGTCTTGATTTGCACCTGTCGAAACAGCCTCAGACCACAAGGCCTAGTCATAAGTAACATACTTTCCGGACCGTCGAAACTACCCGGCGCAATAAATCGGCGTTCTCGCCCAACGGGAATCCACAGGTGCGGCCTTTATTCTACGATCCAGATCAGCGCTTGAAATTAACTCTACTTGATCAGAAACGATCGTGTTGTTAGAAATTTTAACTGCTGAGTGGTGGCGCGGCGGCGCTGTTTGGGATTATTCACAAGCCTGATCGTGAACATGAATCGGATAGTGTTGCCGCTCGCCCTGGCGATGCTGGTGCTGGGCGGTGCAGTTATCGCGCTGTCGCAGCGGCCATGGGCGCCCCGCGCAGACGTGGTTCAGCCGATCCCATTTAGCCATCGGGTACACGCCGGGGTGAACAAGATTCCCTGTTCGTATTGCCATGCCGATGCAAGCCGATCGTCTGAACCGGGCGTCCCGGCGGTGGCCAAATGCGTGGGATGCCACGGCGACCGAATTGCGGGAGGTGGAATCCAGCCGGTGACGCGGTCGTGGATGGACGACACGCCGGCGGCGTTCGAGATTCAGTGGAATCGCGTGTACACGCTGCCGGACTTCGTGCGCTTCACGCATCGGCCGCATATTCATGCCGGCTTGCGATGCCAGACTTGTCACGGCCCGGTGGAAACGATGGATCGCGTGGTGCCGGCGTTTGAAATCAACATGGGCTTCTGCGTGGACTGTCACACGGACAAAAAAGCGACGCTCGACTGCGTGGGCTGTCATCACTGAGTGAGTAGGTAGATGCGCGAGCGACCGTCGATATCCAGGCGATCATTCATCAAGCTGGCCGCGACCGCGGGTGCGGCGGCGGCGATCCCTGGTTGCGAGCCGGCGGCGAGGAAGCTGATCCCGTACGTCGTGCCCGATGAGAACGTAGTTCCCGGCGTGCCGAGTTTTTTCGCGACGACGTGTTCGGAGTGCCCGGCGGGATGCGGCGTGGTGGCGCGAATCCGGGAAGGGCGCGTCGTCAAGCTGGAGGGCAATCCGGCCGATCCCATTAGCCAGGGTTCCTTGTGCGCGCGGGGACAGGCGGCGCTGCAAGGCCTGTACAATCCCGATCGCCTTGCGCATCCGCAGATTCGCGGCGGCGACGGCGCGCTCCGGACCGTTTCGTGGGACGAAGCGGACAAAATGCTCGGCGACAGGCTGGCGGCGGCGTCGAAGGCGGGCAGGGATCGCGTCGCTTTCTTCGGTTCGCCGCAGGGCCCGACGTTGAGAAAAATCGCGCTGGCGTTTCTCGGCGCTTACGGCTCGTCGCGCGCGATATTTTACGAGGCCATCAACCAGGAAGCGGCGCGGGTTGCGGCGAAAACGATCTTTGGGCGGCGCGACCTGCCGTCGTATCGAATCGATCAGGCCGAAGTGCTGATTTCCTTCGGTGCGGACTTTCTCGAGACCTGGCAATCTCCGGTGGAGCTCGCGCGCCAATATTCGTTGTTTCGCGCGCCGCATGAGCGCCGCGGCACGCTGACCATTGGCCGCGCCACCTACGTCGGCCCGCGCCTGGGCATGACGGCGTCGAAGTGCGACGACTGGATCGCGACTGCGCCGGGGGCGGAGGCCGATGTCGCGTGGAGCGTGCTCAACGTTCTCGTCAAGCAGCGCTGGGTTTCGCAGAACTCGGGCTTCGATCTCGCGGCGCTCACCAAGGCGGTCGCGAATTTCGATCCCGCTGCCACCAGCGCGCGGACTGGCGTGCCGGTGGAAACTATTACCAGGCTCGGCGAGACCTTCGGCAGGGCCGACGGCGCGCTGGCGATCGCGGGCACCGACGATTCGTCGGCCCATCTTGCGGCGATGATCCTCAACGCGGTCACCGGCAATTTCGGCAAGACCGTGATGTTCCTCGAAGGCTCACCGGCCGAGGAGACCAGCACGCCGGATGAAGTGGACGCGGCGGTTGACGCGATGCGCGGCGGCCAGATCGATGCGGTGTTCATCGCCGGCGGAAACCCGGTCTTCACGATGCCCGCGCCGGCGCGAATGGCCGAGGCGCTCCAGAAAGTTCCGTTCGTCGTGTGGGCGGGAGGCGTGCCGGACGAGACCGCCGCGATGGCGAACCTGCTCCTGCCAGCGCATCATCCGCTCGAATCATGGCGTGACACGGCGCCGCGCGCGGGAATCCGCGGACTGGGACAGCCGGTGATGCAGCCGGTGTTCGACAGCAAGCCGGTCGGCGACATCCTGCTTGCGGCGGCGGCGGGATCGTCGCGCGCGAAACTTCCGTGGGCGAGCGCTGCCGAGGCAGTCAAGGCTGAATGGCTGGCGCTGGCTCCCAAAGCAGACAGTGCTGATCCCGAAGATTTTTGGGTGAGCGTCCGGCGCCAAGGCGGATTGTTCGAGGAACAGCATCTCTCGGCGCTCAGCTTCGACACGTCGCCGTTCAAGGCGCCCGTGCCGGCGGCGGCTCAGTCGGAACTTTCCGTTTACGCCTATCCACACCTGTTTCTTTACGACGGCCGCGGCGCCGACAAGCCGTGGCTGCAGGAATTGCCCGAGCCGGTCACGCAGATCGTGTGGGACAGCTGGGCCGAGATACATCCCGATACGGCGCGCAAGCTCGGCGTCGCCAAGGACGACATCATCGAGATCAAAACGGAGCACGGCGCGATCGAGGCGCCGGTGCTGGTGGAGAGCACTGTTCGTCCGGGTGTGATCGCGGTTCCCTTGGGGCAGGGGCACCGCGCGTACGGCCGTTATGCGAAAGACGTCGGCGCAAATGCGTGGGCGATATTGGCGGCGGGCGCGACCAGTGCCGCGGCGACCGCGCGCGCGACCGGCAAGACTCGCACGCTGGTTTCGCCGCTGGGCAAGAGCGACATGATGGGCCGATCGATCGTCGAGGCGATGAGTATCGAGCAGTTGGCGCGCGGCGTGGTTCCCCGCAGCGAGGCCGAAGAAGTCACCGGGCCGTTCGAAATGTACCCGCCCTGGAAATATCCCCGGCACAAATGGGGCATGACGATCGACGTCAATGCGTGCACCGGATGCAGCGCGTGCGTGACCGCGTGCTACGCGGAGAACAATGTCCCGACGGTGGGCAAGGACGGGGTCGATAACGGCCGAATCATGTCGTGGATTCGCATCGAGCGTTACTTCCCGCCGGCCACGGAAGCGGCGGATGCGCCGCAGCTCTACCTGGCGCCGATGCTGTGCCAGCAGTGCGATCACGCGCCGTGCGAGCCGGTCTGTCCGGTGTTTGCGTCGTATCACACCGAAGAAGGCCTCAACGGCCAGGTTTACAATCGATGCGTCGGCACGCGCTATTGCGAAAACAACTGTCCGTACAAGGTGCGCCGATTCAACTGGTTCGTGCCGGAGTGGCCCGCGCCGCTGAATCTGCAACTCAATCCGGACGTGACGGTGCGCGGCGCCGGGGTGATGGAGAAATGCACCTTCTGCGTACAGCGAATCCAGTTCGCCGAGCTCAACGCCAGGACTGAAGATCGCGAGTTGCGCGACGGCGAGATCGTCACGGCCTGCCAGCAGGCGTGCCCGACGCGCGCAATCACGTTTGGCGACAGCAACGATCCCGCCAGCGCGATGATGCGCCGGCGCGAGGACCACAAGCTGCGCAGCTATCGCGCCCTGGAAGAACTCAACACGCAACCGGCTATCACGTATCTGCGCGATCTCTATCGCGAGAAAGGAAAGGCCTGAAGTGGCTGCGGCGCCGAAGATAACAGCCGAGCCGAGTTACCGCGATATCGACCGCAGCGTGCTGCGGGTGATGGAACCGGCCGGCCTCGCGTACTGGGCGTGGATCGGGTTCTGCTTCACGCTGGTGGCGATCGCCGCCGCAATGTGGATTCGCCAGATCTACTCGGGACTGGGCGTGACGGGACTTCGCCAGCCGGTGATGTGGGCAATCTACATTACTAACTTCGTCTTCTGGGTCGGGATCGCGCATTCGGGAACGTTGATCTCCGCGATTCTGTTTTTGTTCCGCACCAAGTGGCGCACCGCGGTTTATCGCGCCGCGGAGACGATGACGATATTTGCGGTCGCGACGGCGGGACTGTTCCCGCTGATCCATCTCGGCCGCGTGTGGTTTTTCTACTGGCTATTGCCATACCCTAATGAGCGATACCTACAGCCCGACTTCCGCTCGCCACTGGTGTGGGACGCTTTCGCAGTAAGTACCTATCTGACTATTAGCGCGTTGTTCTGGACGATGGGACTGATTCCCGACATCGCAAACGCGCGCGAGGCCGCGAGCGGCTGGCGCAAGAAGTTCTACACGGCGCTCGCGATGGGATGGCAGGGTACCGATCGCCAATGGCGGCATTACTCAATGGCGTACCTGCTGATGGCGGGCCTGGCGACCCCGCTGGTGCTCTCGGTGCACTCGGTGGTGTCGTGGGATTTCGCGATGGCGATAAATCCCGGCTGGCACAGCACGCTTTTCGCGCCATACTTCGTCGCCGGCGCGATCTTTTCCGGCGTCGCGATGGTTATCACGCTGCTAATCCCGATGCGCAAACTGCTGGGCATCGAGGACCTGCTGACGGAGTGGCATTTTGACAATCTGGCCAAGGTCGTGCTGCTGACCTCGCTGGTGGTCTCGTACGCGTACCTCACGGAAGCCTTTATGACCTGGTACGCGGGCGATCCGATCGAGCAAATGACTTTTCACATGCGCTACTTCGGGCCGTGGGGATGGATGTACTGGGTAATGGTCATGTGCAACTGCGTAATACCATTGTTGCTATTTTCCCCGCGCATCCGGGTCAACATGAGGGCGCTCTGGATAATCACAATTTTCGTGAATATCGGGATGTGGTTCGAGCGTTTCGTGATTATCGCGGGTTCGCTGACGGCGAACTTTGAGCCTTCGCAGTGGGCCGGTTACCGTCCGTCGGTAACTGAAATCATGATCACGGTCGGCAGCTTCGCGTGGTTCCTGGGGCTGTTCTCATTGTTTTCCAGGTTCCTGCCGATCATCTCGATGACGGAACTTAAAGAAGGAATCGTCTGGCTGCGCAAGGCGATCAAGATGGATCGAGTCAAAGCCGCATGAGCACGATAGCGATCATAAGTTCGTTTGCGGATGACACTCGATGCGCGCAAGCGATCGAGGAGCTTCGCGCGGCGCAGGTCGGCAATTTCAATACGTTCTCGCCGATCCCGAGCCACAAAATCGAACATGCAATCGGCAAGAAGAAAAGCCCGGTGCGATGGCTGGTGCTGGCAGGCGGAATTTCGGGCGTTCTTACCGGCCTTGCGATAACGATTGGAACAACTTACGAGTGGCGTCTCAACGCGGGTGGCAAGCCGCTCTTGTCATGGCCACCATTCATCGTGATCTGCTTCGAGTTGATGGTCCTGCTGGGCGGAATCTTCGGCTTCCTCGGAGTGCTGGGGCTTGCGGGTGTGCCCACGACCGAGAGCGTACCGGGGTACGACGGGCGCTTCGGCGAGGATCGATTTGGGATCGTGGTTCGATGCGACGAGGCGGAAGCGGCGCGTGTCGAGTCGATGTTGAAGGAATCGGGCGCGGAAGAAGTCGTTCGCGAAGACGGGGCGCAGCCGCAATGAGCACCAATCTTCAACGGGCGCATCGCGAGCGCGCGGCGATGAAGCCGCGACCGGTAGAATCGGTGGCCGGCGCGACGATGCAGGCGGTCGCGGCCGCGATGATCGTGGTGGGCGCGATCGCGTTCGTGTTAGCGCTGTTGCGAGGCGGCGCCGCGATCGCATGGGAAGCCTATCTCGTCAACCTGCTGTTCTTCCTTGGCGTCGCGCAAGGCGCGGTGGTCGCGTCCGCCGCGTTCTATCTGACACAGGCAAAGTGGGGTGGTTCGACGCCGTATCGGCTCGGCGAGGCGTTCGCGCCATTCCTGTGGGTGGGATTTTTTCTGTTCTTTGGGCTGTACTTCGGCCGCAGCCTGATTTTCCCGTGGGTGACGCATCCGATAGCGCAGAAGGCTGCGTGGCTGAACACTCCGTTTCTTTTTGCACGTGATGGAATCGGGCTCGGCGTGATGGCTGCGGCGAGCTTCGCGTTTATTCGCGTCTCGCGTGCTGATGGCGCACGGGCGTGGACGATTGCGACCGACGAAATCGAGTTGCCGCCACATGCGATACGAGTATTGGCCCCGCTGGTCGCAGTCCTGTTCGCGGCGGTCTATTCGCTGATCGCATTCGATCTGGTCATGTCGCTTGCGCCGGTGTGGCGCAGCACACTTTTCGGCTGGTACTTTTTCGCCGGGTGCTTCTGGAGTGGATTGACCGCGATGGCTCTGACAGCGGCCGTGCTGCGTGGTCGTTTGGGCGAGAACAACCTGTTCACCAATCCCACCGTCATGCACGACTTTGGCAAGATGGTCTTCGCGTTCTCGGTGTTCTGGATATATCTGCTGTTCTCGCAGTACATCGTAATCTGGTACGGCGATCTGCCGGTGGAAACTTTCTTTATCGTTCAACGGGTGCATCACATGCCGTGGTCGCCGCTATCAGTGGCGTGCCTGGTTTTGATCTGGCTGATTCCATTTACGGCGCTGATGAGCGTGCGGTCCAAAAAAAACCCGGTCATTCTCGGCACGGTGGCGGCACTGGGGCTGGCCGGGATGTGGCTCGAGCGTTACGTGCTGGTGGTTCCGTCGCTGTCGCTCGACGCGATCCCGTTTGGCGCCACGCAACTTCTGATATCGATCGGTTTCCTGGGCGCATTTCTCCTGTCGGCAGTGCCGGGACTGAACCGCGTCGCGCAGGCCGCGACCTCGGGAGAACCGGTTGGAGACGACGCGGAATGAACGGCCGCGGTTCAAATAGGTATTCGACCGCGACGATAGCTATACAAGTGGCTATTGCGCTGGCGATTGCGGGATGCTCGGCGGCCGGCCATCCGATGACGACGCTCGCGCCGAAGTCGGATCTGGCGCAGTGGATTCAGAATCTTTTCATCGACGTGACGATGTGGGACGCGATCATCCTGGCGATCGTGGTCTTCGCGTTTATCCTGGCGGTGTTCGTCTTCTCGTCTCGGGTAGGCGAAGCCGCGCCAGCCTCGACCGCGTCGTCCGATCTGGGCCTGGAAATCGCGTGGACGCTTGGACCCACGCTCGTGTTGGTGATGATCTCGGTGCCGACGATACGCACGATCTTTCGCTCGCAGCCGGCGGTCGCACCCGCCGGGGCGCTGGAGATCAAAGTAGTAGCGCATCAATGGTGGTGGGAGTTCGATTACCCAGACGGTGCGAAGACCAGCAACGAACCGCATATTCCCGTGGGCCGGCCGGTTCGCCTGTTACTGGAGTCGGCCGACATCATACATAGCTTCTGGGTCCCGCAACTCGGCGGCAAACGCGACGTGGTGCCCGGCCAGATCAACGAGCTGACATTCGTCGCGACGGTGCCGGGAATGTATCCAGGACAATGCGCGGAGTTTTGCGGGCTGTCGCACGCGAACATGCGCTTTCGAGTGTTCGTCGATTCGCCGGACGATTTCGCGAAGTGGGATAAAGCGCAGCTGGCCGGGCCGGCCGCAATTCCGGCGACCGATCTGTTGGCGTCGAACGGTGCAAAGGTTTTCGCCAACAGTCCGTGCACGACCTGCCACATGATCCAGGGCATCTCGAAGGGGTATGTCGGACCTGACCTGACGCATTTCGCCAGCCGCACGACGCTGGCGGCCGGGGTGCTGAAGAACACCCCGGAAAACGTCGCGAAGTGGATCGGAGATCCACAGGAAACCAAGCCGGGCGCGAACATGCCGGCGCTGCTGTTGCCGGGGCCTAAGATGAACGCCCTGGTCGCGTATCTCGAGGATCTGAAATAGGGAGCGTCGAATGGCTGCCCAGCCGAAACCATTGCCAGTGCATCAGCCGAGCTACCTTGAAGGTGGCGGGATACTCGGATGGCTGACGACGATCGATCACAAGCGGGTCGCCGTGATGTACCTCGTCAGCGCGCTGTTCTTCCTGGCGCTTGGCGGATTCGAAGCGATGGCGATTCGCGTACAGCTGTGGCGTCCCGACAATCACGTGCTGTCGGCGGCGATCTACAACGCATTTTTCACGATGCACGGGACGACGATGGTCTTCCTGGTCGTGATGCCGCTGCTGCTCGGATTTTTCGGCAACTTCCTGATTCCGCTGCAGATCGGCGCACGCGACGTCGCGTTTCCGCGGCTCAATGCACTGAGCTTCTGGCTGGCGCTGGTCGCGGGAATCCTGCTCCATCTCGGCTGGATTCGCGGCGGACTTCCCGATGCGGGATGGTTCGGTTACGCGAACCTGACCGAGCGGTACTTCACGCCGGGCCTCGCAATCGATTGGTGGGTGATCGGGCTGCTGGTGTCAGGCACTTCGACGGTGCTCACCGGCCTGAACTTCCTGACCACGATCATCGCGATGCGTGCGCCGGGCATGACGTATATGCGCATGCCGATGTTCATGTGGTCGCTGATGGTGACGTCGATCCTGATTTTGATCGCGTTTCCAGCGCTCACGATCGGACTGATCTTTCTGCTCTTCGATCGTTTCTTCGGCACGCATTTCTACGTCGCCTCGGCGGGCGCTACGCCGATTCTGTGGCAGCACTTGTTCTGGCTGTTCGGTCATCCGGAAGTGTACATCATGGCGCTGCCGGCCTTTGGGATCATCTCGGAAGTCATTCCGGCGTTCTCGCGCAAGCCGCTCTTCGGCTATCCGATGATGGCGTATTCGATCTGCCTGATCGCATTCCTGTCGTACGGCGTGTGGGGGCATCATATGTTCGCGACGGGGATGGGCCCGGTCGCGGACTCGGCGTTTGCGATTACTTCGATGCTGATCGCAATTCCCACCGGGGTGAAGATTTTCAGTTGGATCGCGACTATCTGGGGCGGCTCGCTGCGCATGACGACCGCATTCTATTTCGCGCTCGGGATGCTGCTCGAGTTCACGCTCGGCGGACTCAGCGGCATCATGCACGCATCGGCGCCGATCGATCTCCAGCAGACGGACTCGTACTTCGTCGTCGCGCATTTTCACTACGTGCTGTTCGGCGGCGTGATGTTCGCGATCATGGCGGCATTCTATTACTGGTGGCCGAAGATCACCGGCCG
The DNA here is from genome assembly GCA_963813785.1 of uncultured delta proteobacterium. GTDB lineage: Bacteria > Desulfobacterota > Binatia > Binatales > Binataceae > Binatus. The sequence continues at coordinate 158,263 of CAWFAJ010000001.1, forward strand.
CATGCTCGGCGAGCGGCTCGGCAAGTGGCACTTTTGGGTGACCGTCATTGGATTCAACCTCACGTTTTTCCCGATGCACATTCTCGGGATGTGGGGGATGCCGCGGCGCACTTACACGTACGGCGCCGACATGGGCTGGACGCATCTGAACCAGCTCGAAACGATCGGCGCATTCATTCTCGGCATCGCGTTCCTGCTTTTCTACGTCAACATTTTCAAAAGTCTCACCAGCCGGGGAGAGCGGGCGCCCGCTGATCCATGGGACGGACGCAGCCTCGAATGGTCCACGGCGTCGCCGCCGCCTGCGTACAATTTCGCGACGATCCCGCAAGTCCGCGGCCGCGACGCGTGGTGGATTCTGAAATACGGGCGCGCCGGTTCGCGCGGCGTCGCAGCCTATATGTCGGGCCAGGCGCCTTCGCAACCGCAGCCCAGTCAGCCGCTGTCCGTCGAGGACATCCACATGCCGGCGCCTTCGATCTTCCCGCTGGTGTTGAGTCTTGGCGTGGGCGTGATGGGTCTCGGCCTCATCATCGACTGGTATCGCATCGTCCTCATCGGCGCGGCGGTCACGGTCCTGTCGATTGTCGGGATGGGATTCGAGTACGCAAACTTTGGCGAAGAATCGCACGATCCGGAACACGCGCCGTCGTCGGGCGGAGTCGACGTGCGCAAAATTGGCTTGTGGTCGTTCATCGGTTCGGAATGCGTGTTCTTCGCCAGCTTGATATCGACGTTCATCGTTTACAAATCGCGCAGCCTTGCCGGGCCCGGCCCGAAAATCCTCAATATCCCCCTGACCTCGTTCAGCACTTTCATTTTGCTGATGAGTTCATTGCTGATGGTGCTGGCACTGGCGGCCACGCAGCGTGGCGACAAGCGATGGGAGCGAATCTGGCTCGGCGGCGTGATCGCATTCGGGCTGATTTTTCTTGGCGGCCAGGTTTACGAGTTCACCAGCTTCTACAACGAGGGCATGGGGCTGACGACCAACCTGTTCTCGCAGTCGTTCTTCGTGCTGGTCGGATTTCACGGCGCGCACGTCGCGATCGGAGTGCTGTGGCTATCGGTGCTGTGGGTGGCGGCGATGACGGGCAAGCTCGGCCAGTCGCGCGCGTTATCGGTCGAGCTCGCGGGACTTTACTGGCATTTCGTCGACGTCGTGTGGATCATCATCTTTACTCTCGTCTATCTGATGCAGGCGGTGCCTGGAGCATGAGCGACATCGCAGACGCCCACGGCGGGCAGATTCAGCATCCCGGTGCGGCGACCTACCTGATCATCGCCGCGTTCCTCGTCGTATTGACGGCGATGGAGGTCACGGTCTTTTACCTGCATGCGCTCCATCCCGTGCTGGTGCCGCTGCTGATCGTACTGGCTGCCGCCAAGTTCGCGCTGGTCGCGATGTTCTACATGCATTTGAAGTACGATAGATGGCTGTTGACGGGAGTGTTCATCTTCCCGTTGATAATTGCGACGCTCTTGCTGGTCTCGCTGATTTTGCTGTTCGCATATCTGTCCAATCACATGGCGCCGATCGGATAGCCGCTGGGCGAACGTCTTTGACCATGGACATCTTCGGAGAACACCCGAGCATACCGATAGGCATCGCGATCCTGATCGCGATTTACCTCGGCGTATGCCGCGCAGCCGGCCGCAAACCGACGCGGCGTCAGGCGATGTGGTTCGCGCTCGCGATGGGCGCGATTTTATTCACCCAGACCGAGCTCGATGAACTTGCGGATGCGCGAATCTTTTCGATGCACATGCTGCAGCATCTGATGCAGACTTTCGTGATTCCGCCGCTACTCCTGCTGGGGACGCCGGGCTGGATGCTGGCGCCGTGGATGCTAAGCCCGCCGATCAAGCCCATCGCGCGTTTGCTCACGAATCCGCTAGTCGCGTTCCTGATTTTTTCGGCGGTCTTCGTCACCGCGCACTTTCCGCCGATCTTCGATCGGATGTGCCGCGACGAGAATTTTCACATTTTCGTGCACTTGCTCCTTCATGGCGGCCGGAATGTTGCTGTGGTGGCCGATTCTGAGTCCGGTCCCCGAGCTGCCGCGGCTCTCGTACCCGGCGCAGATCCTTTATCTGTTCCTGCTGATGATCCCGATGACCGCGGTGGCCGCGCCGATCACGCTGGCGACGAGAGTGATTTATCCGTGGTACACCGAGGGCGCGCACGGATGGGGTCTCACGGCGATCGACGACCAGGTGCTGGGTGGGCTGATCATGTGGATCGGGCAGGGCACCTATCTGATGATCGTTTTCACATTCATCTTCTATAAGTGGTCGCAGCGTGAAGACCGCGATATTTCAGTTCCGCCTGCGACGACGGCTCCGGAGCTTCGCGTGCTGCGATCGCGTCGCGTCGCCGGCTCGTAGAGTCGCGGCTACGAAGGAAGAATGCGCAAATCCGTTCGCGCGGCGGACGGCATCGCCGCCCGATAGGCGAAGCTGAGCGTCCAAAGCGTCACCGCCGAGTACACAATTCCGCCGGCCGCGATGCATGCCGAGCCGGTGACCGCGAGATCGATCGACCCTGCCAGCAGGCCGCCGGCAACCATCGCGACCCCGAGGTTGTACGCGATGAATACGAACGGCCGCGTCCGCTGAATCGATAATTCCGCTATCGTAACCGCCGGCCATCCAGCCCCGGTCCGCGCACGTGCGACGAATCCCGGAAAGAGCTGATACGACATTCCTATGATGAAATTCGAAATCCATCCGAGCAGACCCATCACGCCGTAAGCCGACGCGATGCGGCTGCCATATTCGCCGTCGGCGCCGGTGACGGTGAGCGCAAGACCCATCGCGATCGCAATCACCAGCCAGATGACCCCGCAAATCGCGTGACGCGAGGTCCAATCCAGCGGCATCCGTCGCGTGCGCACCAGCCTTCCGATGGTGAAGATGTACGCGAGCAGAGACGCTGCGATCACGCTGCTCCATAGAGTCACGCCGGCGGCCCCAATCAGCAAAGTCACTCCTAGTCCGAGGATTCCGATCGTCAGCGCATAGAGTTGCCAGATCGCGGCTGCGGGGAGTTCGATCTTCGGCAGCAAAAACGCGGGTAGCATCCGGTAGGACACGGCGCAGATGGTCAGCGTTACCCATCCGAGCGCGGCGAAATGTACGTGACTGGAAAGATTCGTCAGCACGCTGCCGCCAAGGAAATCGTAAGTCTTGTCGAGGCCGAGCGTGAGTCCAATTGAAGCCGCGAGTACCAGAAAGCACACGCCCAAAAACATCCCCGTTTCGGCAACGCCGCGTCCGACCTGCGCCCACAAGCACGGGATGATCTCAGCGGCGAACATCAATACGCTTATCACCACCACGATCGCCGCGAGCCAGAGTCCAAGCCAGATTCCAATCTCGAAGTGCGCGATCATCCCCGAAACGCCGATCACGTAGAGCACGAGTTGCGCTAGCGCCATGCGCGGGTACGGGACCGGATGGTGCGTGAGCGCCGGGACGTAGCGATACATCACGCCCATCATTGCCGCGGTGATCCACCCGAGCGTGAACGTATGCACCAGCGCCAGCGGCCTCATCTGATAGAAGAACGCGGCGACGTCCGTGATTACCAATGGCATCGCGGCGACGCCAACGGCGAAGAAGGCGACCGCGACCGCAAAGAAATGAATCGGTATGCGGCCGATCCGCAGCAGGTCGGGATGATTCAGATACGCGTGATGATGAGCCTCCCCCGCTGCTCTGGGAGCCGATACCGGCGAAGAGCCCGAGGCTTCGGATTGCTTTGTTGCGTCAAGTCTGTCGGGCATGATGCGAAAACCATTTCATCTTATCCTGCCGCCGGGCGCCGAGCTAAGTCCGCGACGAGGGGAAAAAACCCACGAAAGGGGTTCGCGATGCTTGCCGCTTGTAGATCTTGACGTTAATAATGCTAATCGAGACCTTGTGCATTGCTAATGGGCGAGTTCATCCCGGCGTGAATCGGTCGCTCGCGTGACGGAGGAAGATGGCACACTCGAGGGCGCGGATCATCATCGATGGAGCGATCGCGGGAATCGTCGGCGCGCTGGTGGTTGCCGTCTGGTTTCTAATCTTCGACTTAATTCGCGGCCACGCATTTGAAACGCCGGCCCTGCTGGCGGCGACGATTCTGCATGGGTCGCATAGTCACGACCTCCATCACGGGCTGAAGCTGCTGGCGCTGGAATACTCGCTGCTCCACTTCGGCGCATTCATCGCGTTCGGCATCACTGGAGGATTGCTGCTCGAAGCCTGCGAGACCGAGTCGTCGCTGCTTTTTTCGCTGGCGATTTTTTTCGTCGCATTCGAGGTTTTCTTCATCGCGGTAGTTCTGTTCCTGGGCCCGAACGTGATAGCGGAACTGACCTGGTGGGGCATCATCGTCGGCAACCTGCTCGCCACGGCCGCGATGCTTTCATATTTTTTGTCAAGGCATCCTGCGCTGGCGCGGCATCTGCTGGGTGGCTGGATCACTGTCGCGCGCGAAGGTGTGGTGGCGGGACTGGTGGGCGGGATCGTCGTCGCCATCTGGTTCATGGGCTACGACATCGCCTCGGGCAATTTGTTTCACACCCCGGCGATTCTCGGGGCGATGATATTTCGCAACGCGAACGTGAGCGATGGTATTGCGGCGACGCTGCCGCTGGTGCTCGGCTACTCGATTCTGCATTTCTTCGCGTTCGTCATGTTCGGACTGGCGCTCGCGATGTTGCTCGCGTCGTCGGAATGGGAACCGTTCATGGTGCTCGGTGCCTTGTTGCTGCTCGCGGTGTTCGAGGTTTTCTTTGTCGGATTCGTTTCGGTGATGGATCAGTCGGCGCTCGAAGCCCTGGGATGGTGGAAAATCGTCGCGGGAAATATCCTGGCGCTGATCGCGATGGCGACCTACTTCATCCGCGGCCATCGTGGACTCGGTGTCAAGCTGGTTGAGCGCTGGGCGATGCTCGAAAATGAAGGCGTCGAGATGGGCGATCAGCCGCCCGCGCCGCGCGCGCCCGGCAGTCATCCGACACATCCCTAACAGGATGTTGAAAAATTCGGGTCAATTGTCGGCTTCGACCTCAAGTGCTTCAACATCCTGCGTAAAAGCTGTCCTCTTACCTACAACATCTCCCCCAAAGGGGGAGACCATTGAAAAACCCCTTTGGGGGAGACCAGTAAAAAACCCTTTTGGGGGAGACAAGAGAGAGGGAGCAGGCGTTGAAAATTACTTTTTCAACAGCCTGCTAAGGGTCAGGCTAAATTCCGAGCACGTCGCGCATCGTGTAGAGCCCCGGCTTGCGATCTATCAGCCAGCCTGCCGCGCGAAGCGCGCCGCGCGCGAGCGAGTCGCGGCTCTGCGCGCGATGAATCAGTTCGAGGCGCTCGCCATCCCCGCCGAAAATCACGGTATGATCGCCGACCGCGTCGCCCGCGCGGATCGCGAGCACCGCAATCTTGCCGCCGGGCCTGACGCCGGTGATTCCTTCGCGGCCGAAGACCGCGTTGGCAGCGAAATCCACTTTGCGTGCCGATGCGATCGCCTTGCCCAGCGATAGCGCGGTGCCGCTGGGCGCATCGATTTTGGTGCGATGATGAATCTCGATAACTTCCGCGTCGAAGTCGGGCAGGATCGCGGCGACTTCGGCGACGATCTTGGCGAGCACGTTGACCCCGATACTCATGTTGGGTGCGATCACGGTGCGCGTCTTGGCCGCCAGTTCGCGCGCCCGCCTTTCCATTTCGGGGGTGAAGCCGGTCGAGCCGATTACGATCGCAGCGCCCGCTTTCGATGCGACTTCGAGATGTTCCATCGAGGCGGCGGCCGTCGTGAAATCCATCGTGACGGTATCGGGCCGCGCCAGCGCCGCATAATCGTCGGTGATTTTCACGCCGAGCGGGCCTACGCCGGCGAGCTCGCCCGCGTCGAATCCGATCGCGCCGTTGCCGTGCGCTTCGAGCGCGCCGACGATTTTATGCGCCGGATCGCGCGACGCGAGCGCGACCAGAAGCCGGCCCATCCGGCCCGCTGCTCCAGCCACGATTAGATTAGCCATCGGAATTCACTTTGCCCGCGCGATGCAGGCGGGAATGCGCCGGCGGTCGCGGCGTCAGGAAGCCGCAGGCGCGGCGGGCGCGGCTTCGGCCGCAGGCGCCGCCGCTGCTTCTGCCGGCTTGCCATGCTTGGCCTTGAAGTGTTCGTCGCACAGGCTGCTGGTGCCGTGGCGATGCTTGCGGCATTTCTCGAAGGTGCAGATTTTGTAGCGCGCCTTGGGCATCTCACCGGCTTTCCAGAGCCGAAAATGCATCCGGCAGTAGCCCTTGCCGACCGCCTCGCGCGCGCAATCTTTCGCTTTGCAGTTTCCTTTGTTCGCCATGAATCCCTTCTTGGAGGCCGCTTTCCCGACGGATGCGCGGAAGTTTGCGGCTGAGCAATTCATCTACAATAGTGTTTGCCGCCGGAGCTTCATAGAGGCCGCGCTTCGCCACCCCTGCCCGTGGCGACGGGCAGGGGTGACCCCTGCACCCAGTATTAAGGCCGCCCGCCGTTGGCGGGCGCGGCCCCCGCCAACGGGCAGGGCTGAGCCTGCACCCGGTATTAACGCCGCGCTCCGTTGTCGCGCGCGGTCTCTTCTATAGTGTAGTCGCGAAAAGATGCGCTGCGCAGATTTTCGCGTCTTCTCACTGGGTGCAGGGGTCAGCCCCTGCCGCCCGCCGCGCAGGCGATTCTTCCTTCCTTCTGGGTGTCCTAGTTCAGCCTGACCCCGCCCGATTTGGCGTGCTATGCGTACGCTATGGTCAACCGCCAGGATTTCCCGTACTCGCCCGCCTCGTCCGAAATCCGGCGACCCCGGCTCGCGGCTGAAATTATTTTTTTCGGAACAAAGCTAGCCCTAGAGCGGAGCCGTTCCGAAACCACTACGAATGGTAGAAATTGCTCTTTCCAGCTCTATTCGATCAGTCAGAATCGCGCCCAGGTCTTCAGCTTGGTGAACTGAATCAGCACCGATTCGTTGCCCCACGCATCGAAGCGCGATCACGCGACCGAGCGGATCACGCGGTAGAGCGGTTCAAGCTCGCCAAATGCGTCGAGTACTTCCGCGCGATCGACCTTCAGCGCGTCGCGCACCGGCCATCCGAAGCCGACATCGATGCTGCCGGATTTTTTTGCGAGCGCGTCCCCGAGTCCGTCGAAAAAGTCCGGGCCGGCCGCGCTCGAGTCCGGCAGTTTCCGGCAGTCCCAGTTATTGTACTGCTGGATCCTGGCGCCGCGAAAAGATTTTCCCAGGTCACCCGACTTCGACTTGATCAGCCGCGCCATCTCGGGGCGCTTGTCGGCTTCGGATTTCACGACGGCGCGCGCATGGATGCCCACGCCGGAGATGCACAGCGCCAGATATCCGTAGCGCTTGTATCCGGCTCGCGACGGCCCGAATGCCGCCCATGTCTCATCCGGAGCATTCACCGTGCGCCGCATATGCTTGGCGACGTGCGGAAAGAATTCCATGTGCAGTTTTCGCGACAGTTCGGGCGCCAGTTCGATCCCCAGCCGGACCAGCCGGGGCCTGACGCGCTCGTAGATTTTCGCCATGCGAGCGCTGAAACCCTCGATCGCGAACACCTCAAAATCGCCGCGCGAAAAACCCAGCGTCGCCATCACTCTGGCCTCACTTCGCGACTCGGCCGCGCTCGATCCCCTTGTGCCCCACGATACTCTGCTCCCAGTTGCGTCCGTCGAAATGATCGTACTCGAGCCGGCTCAAGTTCACACCCTCGAGGCATCGCACATTGACGTCGATACCCTCGGGATCGGAGCGCGGAATATAGAACGACGCGACGCCGCAATTCGGGCAGAAGAGATGCTTGGCGACTTTCGTGTTGAAGGTGTAGGCCGCGATGTTATCGGGCGGTGTGATCAGCCGGAACGCGGCCCGCTCAACGATCCAGTGGAGGTAGCCCTTCTTCGTGCAAATCGAGCAGTTGCACTCCGAGACGCGTTCGAGCTTGCCTCTCACTTCGAAGCGGATGCGTCCGCAATGGCATCCGCCGCGGTAGGTTCGTTCGTTTGGTTTTTTGCTCATGAACGCTCTTTTAACGCAGCCCTTGCGGCGAGGAAACCGGGCTGGCGTGCGAAATTGGGAGGTCGCCGGTACGATTTGGAACGCGTAAATTTGCCGGGTTGCAATTTCGCATCACCGAAAAACCGCGGATTCCCAAACGAAAAGCACCGCCGCGCCGAGGCGTGCGAATCGCTTCTGCTGTTATGCGCCGTGGGTATTGAAACCAGGTACGGCCAGGGTCGTACTAACTTAGCGGGCGGAGGTCCATGAAGATGAAACGAGGAATGACGATATTATCGGCAGCAGCACTGACATTTGTGATGGCGGGTCCTGTGATGGCGCAGGGGCCCGTCAACCCCGGAGCAGCCGCTAATGCGGACTACGCGTTTTTCGATTCGCACCCCGGCGTCGCGCGGGCTCTCGAGAAAGATCCGACACTGATCGACAATCAGGCGTGGGTGGACCAGCATCCGGCCCTCCACGCGTATCTGAAGACCCATCCGTACGTGCGCAAGGACTTCAAAGACCACCCGTACAAGTTCATGCATCGCTCGGAGCAGATCCAAAACCATCACAACTAGAACTGTCGCGATCAGTCGATCCCCCGGTAGCGCAGGAGGCCGGCCATCCGGCCTCCTGCTTCTTTTGCTGTTGTGTCAGTGGCCCCCGGACGCCATAACTTTGCCCGTGACGATCACGCGGCGCACGTGTTAGACTCATGTGATGGCGATGACATCCGAGTCAGTCTCCAGTGAGCACTTCGACGCGACGCTGGCGCGCCATGGAATTGGCGCGCTCACTCGTAAATCGCCCGCGACTATCCAGGTAAATGTCGGCAAGTTGTGCAACCAGGCGTGCCATCACTGTCACGTCGATGCGGGCCCGCGGCGGACAGAACGCATGACGCGTGCGACGGCGGAGCGAGTGATCGAAGTGCTCGCGGCGAGTCCGCGAGTCGGAACCCTGGACATCACCGGCGGCGCGCCGGAGCTGAACCCGAACTTTGCGATGCTGGTGGAACGGGCGCGCGCGCTCGATCGCAAGGTGATCGTTCGATGCAATCTGACCGTGACGCTGGAACCCGGGATGGAATGGCTGGTGGAATTCTACCGGCGATCGGGTGTCGAACTGGTTTGCTCGCTTCCATGCTACACAGCGGAGAACACCGATCGTCAGCGCGGCGCGGGAGTCTTCGACAAGAGCATCGCGGCGTTGACGCAACTGAACGCGGTCGGATTCGGGAGCGGTGAGCTGCAGCTGGATCTCGTGTACAACCCGGTTGGAGCGTCGCTGCCGCCGCCGCAGGCCGGACTTGAAGAGCAATACCGGGGTGAACTCGCGCGCAATTTCGGGATCGTTTTTGATTCCCTGCTGACAATTACGAACATGCCGATCGCCCGCTTCGCCAATCAGTTGAGAACTACCGGCAGTTACTCAGCGTACATGAGCTTGCTGGTGAATCACTTCAACCCCGCGACCGTGGATGGGCTGATGTGCCGCAGCCTGGTGAGCGTCGGATGGGACGGGCGGCTCTACGACTGCGATTTTAACCAGATGCTGGAAATTCCGCTCGGTGACCGGGCGGCATCGACGATCTGGGACATCAAGGATAACGATATTGGCGAACTTGCAGGCGCGCGCATCGCAACCGGATCGCATTGTTTCGGATGCACCGCGGGCGCAGGCTCGAGCTGCACCGGCGCGCTCGCCTGAGCCGGCAGCCTGCGTTTTGGTTGTTCATGGCGGTGAAAGTCGATTGCATCTGCGATCCTGAATTCAATCGTGTGAGCGAAACTAGTCAACGCTTCTGGGCCGCAGGCTGAGGGTGCAAGCTGATGAAGATCAAAACGAACATTAACGTAGTCGTGGCGTCGGCCGTTTTCTGGATCGCGCTGATCGGTGCGGCTTGCGCTGCAAGCAACCCCGTTCCCGGATGGGATCCGAATGCATTCACCGGCCAGAGCACGCTCCAGATCATGACGATCGGGCCCGAGGAAGGCGAGCACTGGTCAAGGCTGTGGCTGGTCGTTATCGACGGGCAGCTATATGTCCGGCTGGGCGATCGATCGTTCGGGAGAGTTCAGAAGAACACGGCGAGTCCCTACGTGAAGGTGAAGATTGGCGACAATGAGTTCGACAAGGTCCGATTGGAGCCGGCGCTTGATATGACGGACAAGGTCGCAGCCGCGATGGCCGACAAGTACTGGATGGACATTCTGATTCGGCACGAGTCTCATCCGATGACGGCGCGGTTGGTTGCGGAGCCGGCGCCATCGCCGGCGAAATGAGCCGGGCGAGGTAAGAGTCTGACGCTCAGCCGCACGGGGGAAGGGCAAATCACTTTATTGAATGCGGAACCCACGGTGGGGTTCACATTAAATTATAGGGCGGCAGATAAAGCGATGCCGCCCGTCTGACCTCGGCGAGCGGCCGCTTTGTCCCCTTTTTGTAAAGTTCAGACTCCGGCCGACTTGTAGAGCGCGCAGCGCAGCTTGAAGAAGTGAGCCATCGAGGTCAGGTATCTGACGCGCCACGCCGCCGCCATCTTGCCCTTGGCGAGATCGAGCCCGTAGCGCGATCCGATCAACTCGTAGGCGGACTTTATCCGGTTGAATAGATCGTCCGAGAAACCCGGCCTGAGTTGCGAAAGGCCGCCGATCTTTTTGATGAGTTCCGGGCTGTAGGCTGCGAGCGCGACTAGACTGTCGGCAAACAGTTCATCCTCTTCGAGCAGATGATTGGCGAACGCGCCTTCCATGAATGCCGTGTGGGCGGCCTTTTCTCCGACCAACGAGCCATAGATGTAGTGGCCGAGTTCATGGCCGAGCGTCGCGGCGACCGCACCGGGATGATGCGCGGTGTTGACGAAGATCACGAACTTGCTTTTGGTGCCAAGCTTGGCACGGCAATAAAATCCGCGCAGCGCCAGTCCGGCCCCGGTAAGATAAGGTTCCGCCCGCAGTTCGACTTCGCGCGGCCCGAACAATTTGCCCAGATAACCGAGCAACTGCGGGCTGCCGAGATCCTCCAAGCCGGCGTAAGCCGACGCGTATCGCTTGATGTCATTCTCGACGATCTTCGCCAATTCCTTGAGCAGAGGCTTGGATGGAAGCGCGGGCACGTCCGCATAGTCGGCGGAGAGGATTTTTTTCAGGTCAGAAAGCTGATTGAGGACCCGGGTCCCGAGCGAGTCGAACGGAACCTTGATCTCGGCGAGCAGCCTGGAAACGAGATGGTCAACTTCGCGAGTCTCCAGCGCCGCAGGTTCTCGCGACGGCATTCGTCTGGCCGCGGCTGGCGATGAGGTCAGGGCTGTACTCATAAAACGACCACGAAATCGAAATGCCAACCGCACCGGCGTGACAAGCAGTTGATTTTAAAGGACTCGCGATGCCTTTCAAAACCCATTTATATCGGGATAAAGCGAGCAAATCGTATGCCAGACTACCTATAGATAGCGCGACCAGATGCCGTACCAATCATTGTGTGGAGTTGCGCCGGTGCAACTTTGCAAGTGCGCTTTTGAGCCATTTAGAGCCGACGCCGCGACCAGCTGGGTGTGTCCGAAAGGCCCAGCGGGACGCGCCAAAGCTGGCCGCGCCGGCGCCGACACGCGTCGGGTGCGATGCGAGAGGCGGACTTCGACGGCCCCGGGGTCCATTCCGGCGCCAACCAAGTCAGCTGATTCTCACGCATCGTCGCGCCCAAGTTTCGCTGCGCGATATTACTTTACCCGACGCTTTCATGGGCGGTATTCTTTAACATTTGTCTACAATTAGTCAAGCCCTTCGCTTCAAACTTAGAGTCGTCTTGAGACCGTTTGACACGCTCAGGCCCGTCGGGCCGCTGCGAAATATCGCACCGGTTGCGATCATCAGTATGGCTTGCCATTAGTGTGATCTTCAAAATGCCGAAAACCAAATTTGAGATTCTGCCCGGCATGCCTTATCCGCTTGGCGCGACCTGTGACGGTGCGGGTGTGAACTTTTCGATTTTTTCCGAGCACGCGACCGGCGCGATGCTGTGCCTGTATGGCGGCGCCGCGGCCGTTGGCAATGTCGAGATCGCGCGAATCCCGCTGGTCGAGCGCACCGAACACATCTGGCACGCCTACGTTCGCGGCGCTCGGGCCGGTCAGCGTTATGGCTATCGCGTCAGCGGTCCCTACGATCCCCCCGCGGGACATCGCTTCAACTCCGCCAAGCTGCTGCTCGATCCCTATGCGCGGGCGCTCGATCGCACGCCTCAGTGGCACGATTCGATGCTCGGCTATCGCTCGACCGGCATCGACGCTGTGCCCCGTCTGGATCTGCGCAACAGCGCGCCTGCGATGCCCAAGTGCGTGGTTGTCGATTCGGCGTACGACTGGGAGGGCGATCGCAAGCCCGCAATTCCGTGGCAGGATCTCGTCATCTACGAGGCGCACGTCAAGGGGATGACCGCGCTGCATCGCGAAGTGCCGCGCCGGATTCGAGGCAAATTTGCGGCGCTCGCGTCGCCGGCCGTCATCGCGCACCTGACCTCGCTCGGCGTGAACGCGGTTGAATTGATGCCGGTGCATCAGACGGCCCCCGAACACCGCTTGTTCAAATCCGGACTGACTAACTATTGGGGATACAATTCGATTGGCTATTTCGCGCCCGACATCCGCTTCGCATCCGGCGCTGCGCCCGGCAGTTGCGTCACGGAATTCAAGGCGATGGTGAAGGCATTGCACCGCGCCGGAATCGAGGTGATCCTCGACGTCGTTTACAATCATTCGGGCGAGGGCGATGAGCGCGGACCGACGATTTGCTTTCGCGGAATCGACAACGCGACTTACTATCGGCTGCGCACCGACGGCAGCGGCCGATGCGAGGATTTCACCGGTACCGGGAACTCACTCGACATGACACATTCGCGGGTTCTCCAAATGGTAATGGACAGCCTGCGCTACTGGATACTCGAGATGCACGTGGACGGATTCCGCTTCGACCTTGCGACCACGCTCGCGCGCGGACCGCAGGGCGAATTTGCGGCTAGCGGCCCGTTTTTGGCCGCGATTGCGCAGGACCCGGTGGTCTCGACGGCCAAGTTGATCGCCGAGCCGTGGGACGTCGGCGAAGGCGGCTACCGGGTCGCCGGGTTTCCGGTCAACTGGAAGGAATGGAACGCCAGATACCGCGACAGCGTGCGCGATTTCTGGCGCGGTGCCGGCTATTCGATGGGCGAGTTTGCATCGCGGGTCACCGGCAGTTCGGATCTGTACCGCGCCGGCGGCCGCGCGCCGCTCGCCAGCATCAACTTTGTCACCGCGCACGACGGCTTCACGCTCGCCGACCTCGTTTCGTACAGCGAAAAGCACAACGAGGCCAACGGCGAGGATAACCGCGACGGCGACAATCAAAATCGATCGTGGAATTGCGGCGTCGAAGGACCGACCGGGGATCGCGCAATTCGCGCGCTTCGCGAGCAGCAAAAGCGCAACTTCCTGGCGACCCTGTTGCTGTCGCAGGGCGTGCCGATGATGCTGGCCGGCGACGAACTCGGCCGCACCCAGCGCGGCAACAATAACGCCTACTGCCAGGACAATCCGATTTCATGGATCGATTGGGATAACGCCGACGCGGCGCTGATCGATTTCACCCGGCGGCTGATCCAACTCCGGCGCGAGCATCCAATCTTCCGGCGCTCGGGATGGTTCACCGGCGCCCCCGCGAAAATCAGCCGGCTGAAAGATCTCGAATGGTTCCGGCCCGACGGCGCCGAGATGACCTCGGGTGACTGGGGTGTCGGATACGCAAAAACCCTCGGCGCGTTCATGAACGGAAAAGCCATGACTGAACGCGATCGCGCCGGCGCCCGAATTGCCGACGACAGTATCTTTGTGATGTTCAACTCATACGGCGAGCCCATGGAATTCAAGCTGCCGCCGAAAAAATGGGGGCGCAAGTGGACGATCATCCTCGACACCTCGGATGCGACGGCGCCAAAGCCCCTGCGATCGTACGCATTCGAGGAGCGGGTTCACCTCGCGGGACACACGATGGTCGTGTTGCGGCGCGTAGCGTGAGTCGCGGCTTCGCGGTGCCTGGAGTGCTATGAGACGTCCATGCCCTGAGCGTGGAAGACTTGCGCCATATCGACCGCCGGATGAACTTCGAACGAGAAATCGCGCCAGTACTCGATCATCGCGCGGATGTCGTCGTGATTGGACGACTCGAACACGAATACGTCCGGAGTGTTGCTGTTCAGCACTCCGTAAAAGCCGATGGTCTTCAAGCCGGGCGGCTTGGCGCCCTCGTTCCACCATTTGCGCGACTTTGCGACGATGTCGACATCGGTCGCGGATACCGGCTTTCTCTTGATGAATGCAATGTAGAGCATCGCTCATGTCTCCTTCTCTCGACGGTCGCCGCCGGGAATCGTTATAGCACTGCTCCTCTATTGAGTCGCGGGAACATCGCGGGCGTGCCGAGCATCGCGGTGCGCCGCGTGGCGCGCAAACTCGCAAAAATCGACATGGCGAACAGCCGCGCCCAAAGGTAGCCATCGCTTTTCTCCCACCAGTCCTCACGGTCAACCGTTGTCAGTGATGGGTGCTATGACAGCGGGGATGAACGAATCAAAAGCTCAATCAAACGGCAGCGGCCCGCACCTCATTCAAACACTCCCCATCAGTGACACCGATTCGCTGTACGGGCAGGCCTTTGGCACGACGGCGGTTTCGGAGGGCCTTCGCTACATCAGAAGGGCAAAGTGGCGATCGGAGAGGGCGTATGAGGCGGCGATTGCGCCTGGCTACGTCCAGCCGGAGGACGCGTTGCTCGGCGAATTGCGCGACGAATGCGACCTGAATCTAACGTTCAAGCGGAGCGGCAATCTGATCAGCCTCTTTGCGTGTGTGAAATATCGGGAAGTCAGCGTGCTTGTTGCCGGCCACGACTCTAAATCCGCCGGAGCGTGCATGGACGAGCAACGCGCGATATTTGAGCCGCCAGCTGACAAGGTTGAGGCGGAACCGCCAAGCGCGGAATTCGGCTACTGGTATTTGGGCGAAAAAGGACCTGAACGCGACGAAAAAAAACTGAATGTGCCAGCCTGGAGCGAGATCAAGCCGAATTACGCCGCGCGCACATCGGTGGCGATCGAGGGCCTGCTGTCGGGATTCAAGCCGGGGGCGGGCGGCCGTCTCCTTCTTTGGCATGGAAAGCCGGGGACAGGCAAAACGTTCGCCATTCGCTCCCTAGCTTGGGAATGGAGGGAATGGTGCCAGTTCGAGTACATCTTCGACCCCGAAAATCTGTTTGGCTCTCGCGCGGACTATCTCGCGAAAATTGTGCTCGACGGCAACGAAGCGGCTCGCGACGGCACGACCGCGCGGTGGCGCGTCCTCGTGCTTGAGGACACGGGAGAATTGCTCAGCACGGATGCGAAGGAACGCGCGGGACAGGGCCTTTCCCGGCTCCTGAACGCGGTGGATGGTCTGCTCGGCCAAGGGTCGCGCGTTCTGCTCCTGATCACGACCAATGAGGAATTGGGAGCCCTTCACCCCGCCGTCACCCGCCCCGGACGCTGCGCATCTCGGGTCGAGTTTTTGTCTTTGTCGCCCGCCGAGGCGACGCTGTGGCTGTCGTCGCACTGCGAAGGGCGCAATGGGCTTGCGCCCAAAGGCCCGCGAACAATCGCGGAGCTTTACGCGATACTCGAAGGGCGAACGGTGCCGGAGCGTTTACCCATCGGGTTCGCTAATGGCTAATATCCTTCAACTGCGGCAATCGGGGAACGCCGACCTCATCCACGGAGGAATCGAATGGCGCAAAACTTTTGGAAAGTTACATGCGATGAGAAGCGATATCCGGGAATCTGGCGAAAGTGGTTTCAGGAGCAGTGCGTAGCGGTCGGCTGGGCCCCCCCGAGCGAACCTTCGACGCAGGTGAATAATTGTCTCAAAAGTGTCCATCCGGGCGATCAGATCGTTGTTCAGCTTGTGGGAGGACAGTTCCCTCATAGAGTCGGGCGCATCGGTACGGTCGTTGAAAAACGCGTCCGTGATGACCAATGGGATGAAACGGTTGCCCCGTCTAAGCGTCAACCTTCTGGAGAACACGGTAGACGAATCTTAGTTCGCTGGGACCTCACTCTGGGACCAGAGGCTTATAACGAAGTTGTGTCATTACCGCCGAATGCTCGCTTTCCATTATACATGTTGCAGCAGCCCATTTTTGAACTTGATCGCGGATTGTTCATCGGCATTCGGAAGGCACTGATTGATCGCAATAATTGGGGCAGTATGTTTTCCTATTTCCGCAATGAGGGAGCCTTGTCCGACCACATTGCTGAATTTCCGTACCGTCTTGAGCCGGATTTGAAGCAATATCCAGATGCCGGAAAAATTAGGGAAAAGGCACTGCGCGATGGAAAGCGCCTCGATGTTTTGCTGCTGGACGCGAAGTCAAATCCTGTCGTGGTTGAGTGCAAGCGCGGTGATGCAGTCCCAGAACACATCGATCAGCTTCTTGGGTACATCTCAAGTATAAGAAAGCTGACACGGAAATCGCTGGTAAGAGGAATGCTCGTCCACGGCGGTGCTCGGAGCTTGTCGAGAGACGTACGGCGAAAGTTGCGCGGCAGGAGATTCATCCGAGTGTTCCAATACTCGCTAAACCTCGATTTTTCCGAATCCAAGTGATTGCTATTCCGGGGAACTCTGACCATGACCGTGTGACTATGTGCGTCAGGATCTTGGGAGGGGTCATCAAATGCGTAAATCAAAACAAGGAAAAGCTGTAAGACGTGAACTTATCGGTGATACCCGGAAGCTCATTCGATCATGACGCGCAACCGAATCCCAGGCCTGTCGAAGTCCCGCTTCATGAGCGGGCTGCAATGCCACAAGCGGCTCTATCTCGAATTGTATGAGCCTGCTCTTGCGGAACAGGGCGACGACCGCACACAGTCGCTGATTGATCAAGGGCAGAAAGTCGGTGCGCTGGCGCGGAATCGCTATCCTGGGGGCAGGCTTATCGAACACGACTATCTTCATCACTCCGATGCTGAACTGACCACGCGATCGGCGCTTTCCGATCGGGCGATCCCAGCGGTATACGAAGGCGCGTTTAGTTTTGACCGGGTGGCGGTCCGCGCGGACATTCTTACGAAGACGCGCGATAGCCGGGTCGACCTGTTTGAAGTGAAATCAGGTTTGGACGTGAAAGATGAGCATCAGTGGGACGTTGCGGTTCAATTGTACGTCCTTGAGGGCGCCGGTGTGCCGGTGAGGCAGGCTCTGTTGACTCACTTGAACCGCGAGTACATCTATCCGGGCGGAGATTACGATCTGAAGCAACTGTTCACCTCTACGGATATAGGCGAAGCGGCGCGCGGGAAGAGGGGTGACTTGATAGACGCGCTAAGGGTGATGCGGGAGGTGCTTGCGGCCAAAGCTCCGCCAGCGATAGCGACAGGCCCGCAATGTGAAAAACCCTACCACTGCCCGTTTTCCGAACATTGTCATCAGGGAGCCCCCGAACATTCAATCGAGGACCTGCCTCGGCTTGGGGCGCGGCTCCGAGAGCAACTAGTCTCCATGGGCATTCTTGATATTCGGAAAGTCCCGACGAGCCTTGGGGGTCTGTCCGCGATACAGGCCAGAGTCGTGCAAGCAGTCAAATCCGGCCGCCAGTTCCATGATTCAGCGATCTCTCGAAAATTGGCCGAAGCAAAATTCCCGGTACATTTTGTCGATTTCGAAACCTATATGCCGGCGCTGCCGCTTTATCCCGGCACGCATCCGTACACGATGATCCCGTTTCAGTGGTCAGACCACATTCTCAATGCCAACGGCGGCCTCGTGCATTGCGAATTTTTGCACACAGACCGAAATGACCCACGGCCACAATTCATCAAGAGTTTGCTCGAAGCTGTGGGGCGCAAGGGTTCGATTATTGTATACAGCAGCTTCGAATCTACGCGGCTGAAAGAGCTGGCCGAGATTTTTCCCAAGTACGCGCCAGATTTGAACCGCGTCCGCGAGCGCATTGTTGACCTGCTACCCATGATTCGCGAGCACGTTTACGACCCGGAATTCCATGGCTCCTTCTCTATGAAGTCTGTGCTTCCGGCCTTGATTCCCGCGCTGGGTTACGACGACCTTGAAATTGCCGAGGGCAACGCCGCATCGGTGGCTTATGCTGAGATTCAGGAACCGGAGACTCCGCCCGAGAGGGTCGCGAAGCTGCGGGCGGACCTTCTCGCCTACTGCAAGCGCGACACTCAGGCGATGCTTGAGATATTCAGGCTCCTTCGCTGAATGGGCGCTGAACTCAGTGAGAGCGGGCAGCAGAGAAGATAAAAGCGTCGACAGGGTGGTTTTGTTTGAAATGGCGCAGCAATCGTCGGCTTTCTCTTCGGCATTGCCGGTCTTCCCGGCTGGCTGTTCGTACTCCGTCCTGCTGAGGTATTTGCTAAAATTTGGCGGACGTGATCGGTCGCGAACCAATACGTCGCGATGTATCCCGTCAGTAAAGCGATGAAGCTGGTTTCCTCGAGCGCACGCGCCAGCCATGGGAAGACGAGCTGGAACTCGGTCGGCGGCGGTATCAGGAAGCGGTTGAAGACGCGCAGCGAAACCGCGCTGAGAACATAGGACAACGCCGCCATCCACACGGCCCGCGTGCTTGACCGCCCATCGGCCGCGGATGCGACCATTTGCACGAACGGAATAGCCAGTAGCACCAGATAGTGATGCCATCCGACCGGCGACAGCATGATCGAGGTCGCGATCCACAGTGAGTAGATTCTCCAGTCGGGATCGCGGTGGTTCGCATCCGCCAGCGTCGCGCGAATAGTCATTCCAAGTACTACTATGTCCGCAACGGCGACGGCGGCGCGTCTGATCCAGTCGGCCGATGAGCCGGACGCGGTACCGGTCAATGCCCAGAACATGCGCGATACGAACGGTCCGAGCGAAAGATTATCCACTCGGTTCACTACTGAATAGTCAGTGAGCCACAATGCACCGTAAATGAAGCTGAGAGATTGCGTTAAACCCAAAGCCGCGACAGTTACTAATACTCCCGCTGCGATTCCAGCCGTCGCGAACGCCACCGCCCGCCATTTTCGACGAACGACAAAATAGCCGACGAGCAGCAGCGGGTATGCCCGCAACAGCCCGCTCGATGCGATCAGCAAGCCCGCTGTGCCGTCGCGCTCGCGTTCCATCGCGCGCATTGCGCCTGCCATCAGAGCCAGGACTATCAGCTGCGATTGTCCCCAGTAAAAATTCAAATTCACCGGCGCCGACATCAGCATCAGTCCCGCCAGCAACCACGCCGTGCGCGCGCAAAGCCCGCGTCGATGCGCAAGCAACAGGTACATCGCGATTGCCAATGCCGAAAAGTTGATCGCCGTCCAGATCCAGAATGCGACCCGCGGCCGCAAGCAGGTCAGAGGTTCGAAGCAAAGTAGAAACGGCGGCGTCTCGGAAGCGTGAAGCAGGCCGCCGGTCTCCAGCCCGACCCGGGCGCCGATCGACGTCAAATCCGTGGAATATGGATCGATTCCATGCCGGAGCGCCCACGCCGACTCGTAATAGTTCGAAAAGTCGCGTCGGTGCCACTGCCCGGGCATCTTGGTCAAAGTGCCCGTCAGCATCAGAAGCGCGCAGATCCATATTACGGCCAGGATCGCAGGCTGATGCATCGCGGCTGCGATTCGTTCGCTGTTCACTCCCAAGTATGGGCAAACCACGACCTGCGAGAATATAGCTATGCTCGGCGGTCGCCTTCTCGCCCGCCATCGGCCCCTGATCGCGCTGCCAAGGGCCGAGGCACAAGAATTCGACCGTCCTGCGTGCCCCGGTGTGTCGAGCCGCCCCGCGCCGGCGTCAGTGCTGCGGCTTGGCTTTCGGGAGTCGCGGTTTTTTCGCGCCGATGATTTGTAAGCCCGAGCCAGGCGGGTGCGTGACGGTCCTGACGCGACTCTTCGGCGATGACGTTACGATAGCGCAACCGTCGCACAGCTCAATAAACCCGCCGCATGATGAACAGCGATCTTCAGTCGCCGTGTCGCCGCTCTTTACTTTCATGGTTCTATCTTTCTCCACCATAAACTCTATCTCCAGACATTAGCATAGTTCCAGAGTCAGCGTTTCGCTTCCCAGGGCTTTACGGTTATGAACTCGTCGGTCGCCTTGTCGCGCAGACCACGCAGGCCGCGAGACTACAAAACCGCTCAGCCACCGCGTTATCTGGAGAACTCAAAATCGGTTGAGTCAAAACCGAAAATCAATGTCGCCAGGCGACTCAACCGTCGGGGAGAATTGTGGTGCCGAGAGCGGGACTTGAACCCGCACGTGGTTGCCCACGGAGGATTTTGAGTCCTCTGCGTCTGCCATTCCGCCACCTCGGCACTCGAACAAGCCGCAGACTCAAGCCGAGTCATCTTAAGCAATGCCGGCGCCGCCGGCAATGGCGACTGAATAGCACCGGCACGCGCATCGATCGCGACCCCACATTTGATCGTTTGTCCAATCCCGACAAACTGCGCGACGCGCTGACCGGGATAGCCAATTGACGGCGACCGCCGCAGCACGATGACGGTCATAAGTTAGTATTGCTATGAATACTAAGTGCGATTCTCACTTATGTTTCCCGAGTGCTTGCTTGGTATAGTATCAGGAGCGCACTATGTATTCATGGAAGCAGTTGGCGTTCGCATTTCCGCGCCCGTCGCGCTTGCGCAACCGCATGTCACAACCGCAGGCCTGAAGCATGCTCTCGGCGACTGTCTGCTCGGCGGATCGTTCCTGCTCGCGACGCTGCCGGCCGCGCGCGAACTCAGCTTCAGCCTGGCGGGAGCCGCAAACCTGGTATGGCTGACGGGCGCCGCGATCATGGCCGTCATGTCGTTCGCGCGATTTGTTCCGCGCACCTCGGCGGTAAATCTGCGCACGCTCGCCGCATCCGGCGGCATGCTGTTCCTTCCGTGTTTCATGCGTCCGGCAAACCTGTCCATCGGCGCACTCGCGACTGCCGGGCTTATTTTCGAGTTGTTCGGCGTGGCGCTGACCCAGGTCGCGCGCGTCTATATGGGTCGCAGCTTCGGTATCTTGCCGGCGAACCGTGGAATCGTCTCGAAGGGGCCGTTTCGATGGGTTCGTCATCCCATATATTTCGGATGGCTGATACTTTCGATTGGCTATGCGATGTCCTATCCGAGCGGCCGCAACATTATGCTGATCGCGGCGACGCTTCCCTTTTTGGTCTGGCGAATCAATCAGGAAGAAATACATTTGAGCGCGGATCCCGAGTACCGTCGCTACAAGGATCGGGTCCGGTACCGTTTGTGGCCCGGGGTGGTCTGAGCGAGCCTTGATGCCGGGCGCCGGCGCGGCCTGTCTATTCCTGCAAGGAGCGAGCTTCAGTGCCGCCGCGGGTGCCCATCAGGTAGATTCCACCTGCCAGCGGAGTCGAAAGAATCATCGCGAACGCGAGTCCGCCGATCACCGCGATTGCCAACGGCTGCTGAACCTTGGCGCCCGCGCCCAAGCCGAGCGCAAGCGGGAACAGGCCCGCAGCGGTGGCAAGCGTGGTCATGATGATCGGGCGCAGCCTTACGGTCGCTGCATCGAACAGCGCCGCGCCTGGTTGTGCGCCGGCGCCGACTTCACGCTCGGCATGGTCGAGCAGCAGGATGCCGTTCTTTGCGGTGATTCCCGCGACCATGATGATTCCCATGAACGATGAGATGTTCAGCGTCATGCCGGTCACGGCGAGCGAGATGAAGCTGCCGGCAAGACACGACATCGCGGCGACCAGGCATGCGATCGCGGGCGCCAGCCGCGCGAACTCCCAGACCAGAATCAGGAACATCATGATCGTCCCCGCCACCAGCACCAGCGCGAGCTCGCGAAACGCCTGCTGTTGCTGAGCGTACAGGCCGCCGTATTCGAGCGATACTCCCGCCGCCAGCGGCATCCTGGCCAGGCTCTGCTTGACCTCCTTGACCGCGGTGCCCAGGTCGATACCCTCGAGCCGCGCCGTGACGTGCACGACGGGACGCTGGCGCTCGCGCGCGATTTCGCCGGTCTCGCCAAGAAAGTTGATCTTGGTGACCGACGCCAGCGGGACGCGCGCATTCGTGCTCGACTTGAGAATCACCTGCGACAGAGTTCCGAGATCTTCGTGGAATGAGTCCGGGTACCGCACGCGTACGCCGACCAGCCGATCGCCCGACAGCACGTTGGTGGCGATCGTCCCTTGAATCACCGAACTGAGCGCGGCGCGAATATCATCGGCGCTCAGTCCGTAATGCGCCGCCGAAGTGTCATCGACGACGACTGCCTGCTCCGGGATGCTCAGCACGATTCCATCGAAGACGTCCACCAGCCCATGGATCGAGCGCATCCGCTCCGCCGCTTGCCGCGCGGTCGCCTCGATCGTTTTCTGGTCGGGGCCGAAAACCTTGACTTCGATTGGTTCCGGAACGCCCGAAAGATCGCCGATCAAGTCCTGCAGCACTTGCGAGAACTCGATCGATACGCCCGGCACCGAGTTCAGGATGCGATCGCGGATGGAATCCATGACCGCGTCGATTTCGCGTTTGCGGTCCGCCTTCAGGCGCACGGATATGTCCCCGCGATTCGATTCGGTCAGAAAAAACCCAAGCTGCGTGCCGGTGCGGCGGCTGAAGGTGGCGACTTCGGGCGTCGTTTTCAGAACCGACTGAATCGAGTCGAGCAGCGCAGTCGTGTCGGCAATCGTGCTCTGCGGCGGCGTGAGGTAGTCGAGGATAAAGGCGCCTTCGTCGAGCGGCGGCAGATAGTCCGTGCCGATACTGCTGTAAACCAGGTACGCAACGAGCATGGAAGCGATCGCACCAGGAATTGCCAGCGCGGGAATGCGAATGACGGGTCGGATCGCCGTCAGAAATGCCGCCTGAACGCCGCGATAGATTCGCCCCGCTTCGCGCGCGCGTCCGCGAAACCGCGCAACCGCCAGTTCCATCGCAGGCGTGAAGTAGATCGCGAGCACCAGCGAAATGGCCAGTCCCCCGCCGAGCGTTGTTGCCAGCGAGCGGAAGAAAATCCCGGTTATGCCCGAAATAAAAACCAACGGCCCGAATACGACGATCACCGTCATCGTCGAGGCGAACAGCGGCCGCCCCAAGCGCTTGAGCGCTTCTCCCACCGCGCTGGCGGCGGACTGGCCGGCCGCGAGTTCGCGATGAATCGCCTCGATCATCACGATCGCATCGTCGATGAACAGTCCGATTCCCGCCGCCAGCCCGCCCAGCGTCATCATGTTGAAACTCAGTCCCGCAACCTTCATCACGATGAACGTGATCGCAATCGTGCATGGCACCACGACTGCCGCGACCAGCGCGCTCAGCGGACTCATCGTGAATGCCAGCACCACCAGCACTGCCAGCACGAGTCCGAGTACGATCGCATCGCGCACGCTGTTGAATGATTCGGTGACCAGCTCGGACTGATCGTACGAGATCGAGAACTTTACGTCGGGATAGCGATGGCGAAACTCGTCGAGCATCTGCCGCGCCTCGGCCGCGATCTGAACCGTGTTACCGCTCGGCCGCCGCGAGATTCCCACCAGCACCGCCGCTCCATTCTCGGACGCGGCCCGGATGTAGTCTTCCTGGATTCCAAGTTCGACCGAAGCTACGTCGCTGACGCGTACCGGTTGACCGCCGGTCGCCATCAGCGGCACCGCGGCAATCTGATCGGCTTGATGCAGGTCGGTCGTCACCACCGTCAGCAGCATCCGGTGCGATTCGTTCATCCGGCCCGCCGACGCGATCACGTTGTTCTTCGCCAGCCCCGCGACGACGTCGCTCGGCGACATGTCATGCTGCAGCATCCGCGCCGGATCGAGCCGCACCACGAATTCGCGATACTTGCCGCCGATTACGCCGACCCGGTAGGTGCCGTCGATTCGATGCAGGCTCGGAACGAGGTCGTAGTTTGCGATGTCGGTCAGTTCGGGCAGGCTGCGAAGCTTTGAACTCAGACTGAGATCGACGATCGGAAAGGTGCCGGTCGTCAGCAGTACCGCATCGACCGCCGTATCGCTCGGCAGTTGTGCGCGCGTGTGCGCGACCGCGGCGCTCAGCATCTGGAAGCTGATTTGCGGGTCGACGTCTTCGCCGAACGTGACGTCTATCTCGGCGCTGCCGCGCGTCGTCGTCGATCGAACCAGCGTGACCCCGACCACGCTGTAGGCGGTTTCCTCCAGCGGCCGCGTGACCGACGCGAGCATCTGTTCCGCCGGCAGATCGCCGCTGTCGGCCAGAATCGTCGCGCGCCGAAACGTGATCTCCGGGAATACCGCGCTCGGAATTGTTCCCGCCAGTATGATTCCGAGCACGCTCAATGCCAGCACCGACAGCACCGCGAGGCTCGAGCTGCCGCGCGTCATTGATTTCCTTGCGCGACGCGAACGCCAAGGCCGTCGGACAGCGCATAGCCGCCCGAAGTCACGACCAGCTCCCCGGCTTTGATTCCGGCGGTCGCCTGGACCAGGTCGCGATCGCGAAGCCCGACTTTTATGTCCGTGCGATGCGCGCGCCCGTCGGCGCCGATTACAAACACGTGGTAGCGATCCGCGCCCTGATCCTGGAATAGCGCGGCGGCCGGAACTACGATTGCGTCCGGCGCACTCGCAATCTCGACCCGCACTTCAACCGGCGCGCCCGCCTCCGCGATACGTTCCGGGCCGGTGAAATCCGTCCGCACCGAAGCGCTCGCGCTGGCTGCGTCGAAATTCGGCAGGATCGCCGCGACCCGCGCGGGAAACTCAACCCCGGGACGAAATGGAGTCGTCACCGATGCGGCCATCCCCGGCCTCACCAACGAAAGCTGGTTCACCGGCACCGAGGTATCAACGTAGAGACTCGCCGGATCGATCAGATCGACCAGCGTATCGAGGTCGGCAACCATTTGGCCGCTGGTGACCGGCGGTTGTGAGACAACCCCGGACTCCGGCGCAAGCACCGCGATCCCGGCGCTGCGATTGTAGCGTCCGACCGACGCACTCAGCGCCGCAGCGTCGTGCGGATCGATCTTGCGCGCGACCTCGAGCCCGGCCTCCGCCGCTTCCATCTCGCGATTGACGACGTGGGCAACGATCTGGCCCTTGCGCACCGAATCGCCGCTGGCGAGTTTCATTCCCATCACGCGTCCCGCTGTGGGCGCACGTATGATCACGTGGCGCATCGCGACCGTCTTTCCCAGCAGCCGAAGCTCGCTGGTCATCGGATGGACTTCGGCCCTGGCCGCGCTCACCAACAGGACGGGATTGGGCTGCGCCGCGCCTTCGCCCTTCTTTTGCGCCGCCGCATCCTGCAATCAACCCGCTCGCGATTGCCGCCGCGAAGATCGTCCTGGCGCAGCTGTGCCCACCCGCGCGCTTCATCATTGGATACGGCCGAAAATCAGGTTGGTCTCGGCCACCGCCTCGCGCGCGTTGAATTCCTGGTCGTGGCGCTGGAGCCGCAATTGCTCGGCCTGCTGATACGCATCCAGCACCTCGAGCATCGTCGCGTTCCCACCGCCCAGAAAGCGCGTCCACGTAAGCCGGAAGTTGTCGTCCGCCGTCGGCTGCGCGCGCCACAGGAGCTCGAGCTGCCGCTGCGCCTGGTCGTAGCGAATCGACGCGTCTGCCATTTGCCGCTTCAGCAGGTACTCGGCCTGCCGCGCCTGCGCCGTCGCCGAATGCTCTTTCGCCTTGGCCTGATCGATGTGCGATGAGATCAAGCCGCCATCGAAAACCGGGATCGACACCACGCCGTCGTAAGAGCCGCCAAAGTTGTGCGCGATCGTTGGGCGCGGATCGACGCCGAGAAATCCGGTTGTGAAGGCGACCTTGAACGTCGGCAGACGCTCGGCCTTCGCCGCCTCGATTTGCGAGCTTGCCGACGCGATCTCGCGGTTCGCCGCCTGCATCACCGGGCTTTGCGCCAGATCGCCCGACGGCTTCGGCGCAAATCCGCTGATGCCCGCGATGTCGAGGTCGTGCAGATTGGGCTCGCCAATCAAAATGCCCAGCGCCGCGGTCGCGCGCTCGCTGTTGCCGCGTGCGGCGTCGAGCGCAAGCTCGGCGCTGTCGCGCGCGGTGCGGAACTTCAGCACGTCATTGGTGATTACGCGCCCGCTTTTTTCCAGCTGCTCGATCGTAGTGACGTAGCGAGTGAGCCGTTCGAGGCTGGCCTGCAAATCCCGTTGCTCTCCGCGCGCGCGCAGCAGATCGAAGTAGGCGATCGAAGTATCGAAGACAATCTGCGCCCTTGCCGCTGCCACCCCCAGCCGCGAGGCTTCGCTCACATACTCGGCCGCGCGAAGCTGCGCCTGGCGCCGTCCCCAGTCCCACGCCGTGTAATCGAGCGTCAGCTGACCGCTGGAAAGTCCGCGGTTGGTGATGACCTCATCGTAACCCGGCGCCTGGTAGTATTCTGCTCCCGCCCGGACCGTGGGAAACAGCGCAGCGCGCTGCTCGCGCATGGCTGCGGCGCTCATATCGCTCGCCGCCGCCGCGACGTCCACCGCAGGCGCCAGACGCAGCGCCCGATCGATCGCGTCGGACAGGGTGATGGTTGCGGCGGAGGCCACCGATGCCCAAGTCAGGATCGCGGCAGCGAGCACCGCCGCGGATAGGTTGCGGCAAGTTTGCTCCATTCACGGAAGAGTAACAGCGGCTTGCCAACCGGCCAAATTAATGGACGTTAAGCTGAAATTGAGAAGCGGCGACTAGCGCAGCGGCGCGGTTGCCCGGTTCGGGTCTTCTTTGTAAAGCGCCAGCGTCACCACGAACGCGCATCCGCCTGCCGGAAGATTAGCGGCTGCGATCTCGCCGCCATGCGCCCGCGCAATTTCCCGGCACAGGCTGAGGCCCAGGCCGCTGCCTTCGCCGGGCGACCCCGCGCCACGAAAAAACCGATCGAAAATATGCGGCAGCTCCGCCGGATGGATTCCCTCCCCGCTGTCGGCGACGCGGATAATCGCGCGATTCGCATCACTCCTCAGCCCGACCTCGATCGAACCGTGCGCCGGCGTGAACTTCAGGGCGTTGTCGAGCAGATTGACGATCAGGCGGCGCAGATGCGGCGCGTTGCCATTGACGAAGACGTCCTCCGGGGCGTTGACCGAAAGCTTTATCTCGCGCGCCTGCGCCAGCGGTCCGACCGTCGCCGCTATCTCGCTCAGCAGCGCGCGAAGATTCAGCCGCTGCCGATCGACCATCACTTCGCCATTGAGCCGCGACAGCATCAGCAGCTCGTCGGCAATCCTGCACAGCGACAGCGCCTCGCGATGCGCCGCGCCAAGCGCGGAGCGATTTTCCTCGGCCGAGCGTTCGCGCGCGAGCGCCACTTCCAGCCCCGTGCGCAGCACCGCCAACGGCGTCCGCAGTTCATGCGCGGCGTCGGACGCGAACCTGCGCTCCGTAGCCGACGCGCGTTCCAGACGCTCCAGCAGTGCGTTGATGACACCCGTGAGCCGTGCGACTTCGTCAGCCACCGGCGGCGCCGTCAGCCGCGAGCCCAGATTCGCCGGCCCGATCGCGTCGAGCTCCGCCGTCACCGATTCAATCGGCCGCAGCGCCCGGCCCGCCAGCAAGTATCCTCCACCGACGCAAAGCAGCAGCACGATCGGCACCATCAGCAGCAGCAGGTTGCGAAGGCTGTCAACCGATTCCTGAACCAGGTCCGCCTGCACCCCGCTTTGCAGGTACGCGAGCTCGCCGTCGTACATCATCGGAACGACCGCGAACCTGAAGGCGCGGTTGCCGACAATCGCCGGGTGCGTGGGGAGTCTCGGGTCGAACGGCGGCGGAATTGTGTGGATGTCGCCGTAATTCCCAATCACGCCGTTCGCAGTGACGATTTGCACGCGCCGGCCCGGCCCGATATCCGTCTCGAGACTCAGGCGCTGAAGGATTCCAAGCGCGCTCGACGTGCCGCTGCGCTCGATTTGATCGGCCGCGTTCTCGGTCTCTTCCAGCAGCGCCGCGTCCATCGCGCCCCATTGCTGGCGCGCGAATAGTTTTACCGCGGCGATCGCCGCGACCAGCAGGATCGCCGCCAGCACCGCGGCCCAGTAAATGGTTAGCCTGAGTCTGATCGTCATTGGCGGCCGCCGCGCGGCAACGGCAACGCGCGGCGTCATTCCGCGCGCATCGTATACCCGACTCCGCGCACCGTGACTATCAGCGAACGATCGGCGCGCGGATCGATCTTCTGGCGCAGCCGATTGACGAATACTTCGATCAGGTTGGTCAGCGAGTTGTAATTCGAGTCCCAAACCGTCTCCGCGATCATGTCGCGCGTCACCACCTGCCCGGCGTTTCGCATCAGCAATTCGAGCAGCATCTTTTCCTTCGGCGACAGGTTCAGATTGTGCTCGCCGATTTTCGCGCGCCGCTTGACGGTGTCGAATTCCAGCTCGCCGACTTTGAGAATTGTCGATGCTGGCGCCCGCGGACGCCGCGCCAGCGCCTTGATTCTCGCCACCAGCTCGGCAAACGCGAACGGCTTGGTCAGGTAGTCGTCGCCGCCGCTGTCGAGTCCGGCCACGCGTTCTTCGAGCAATCCGCGCGCGGTCAGGATCAACACCGGCGTCTGATTACCCGCCGCGCGCATCTCGCGCAGCATCTCCAGGCCGCTTTTCCCCGGCAACCCCAGGTCCAGGACGATCAGATCGAGCGCGCCGCCTGCGATTATCGGCCCCGCCGCCTCGGCACTCCCGGCGATTTCCACCGTGAAGCCTTCCTCGACGAGTCCCTGCTTGACCGCATTGGCCAGCCGGGCCTCGTCCTCGATCAGCGCAATGCGCATCGCGTTCATACCCTCCGATGCTGGCACGGCGGCGCGTCCAAAAAAAGTGATGCGCCCATCCCGTCGGACCGCCAAATCGTTGCCCCATCCGCCGCCGCTTGCGCTAACATCGCGCTGGCGCCGCCGCGGCGACTATCCAACCGAATCGGGACGGGATGCCCATGGAAGACAAAACAGTTCTCTACGAGAAACACGACCGCGTTGCCAAGGTCATCCTCAACCGCCCGCGCTACAGGAACGCGCAGTCGCGGCGATTGCTCGAGGAAATGGACCACGCCTTCGCCACCGCCAACGCCGACGATGACGTCCGCGTCATCATTCTCTCCGGCGCCGGCGATAATTTCTGCTCCGGCCACGACCTCGGCACGTCCGAAGAAAAAGAGGACCAGCAGCGCCGTCCGTTTACCAAGGGCGTGCGCGGCGAGTACGCCCGCTCGCGCCAGTTGTACCTCGACAACACGCTGCGATGGCGCGATCTCGACAAGCCCACCATCGCGCAGGTGCAAGGCCTGTGCATCTTCGGCGGATGGATGTTCGCGGCCGCGATGGACCTCGTCGTTGCTTCCGACGACGCCAAGTTCCTGCCCGCGCTCTTGCAGTACTTCTCGATTCCGTGGGATATGCCGCCGCGCAAGGCCAAGGAAATCCTCTTCCAGAGCCGCTTCGTTGACGCCAACGAGGCCTGCCGCCTCGGCTTCGTCAATATGGTGGTGCCGCGCGCCGAGCTCGAGGCCGAAACGATGGCGCTCGCGAATCGAATCGCCGAGAGCGACCGCTTCACGCTCCGCATGGTCAAGTGGGCGGTCAATTCTGCGCAGGACGCGATGGGCTTCAGCACCGCGATTCGCAACGCTCATTCGCATCACATGGTGCTCGGTATCGGCGGTTTCATTCAGGCCAAGATGGAAGGAAAGGAGCTTCCCAAACGGATGCCCGGGGTCGATCAGGCGCTCAAGAAGGTGAAAAAATAGACGGTACCGATCGCTGCTCGCGCTCGATTACCGTCGAACCGCGTTCGATTTGCGACTTTAGAGTCCCCATAAGACCCGTTGCGCACGAACTGCCTTCGCTTTGGTTTCCTTAAGTCGTCACTATTGAAGTGTGATGACTTCTATTCGAACGCTGAGCTACGCAATCGTCGTGGCATTCCTTTTTCTCGCGCTCGCCGCGACGGGCGCCAGCGCATCTTTTTTGTCCGACGTGAGTCCAACTGCCGCGTCTGCTCCTTCATCGGAGCCAAAGCCGCCTCCTGCCGCGGCGATCTCCGCCGAGCCGATCGCGGTGCTCCCGCCGATTGCGCATCGGATCGTGGGTGGAGAATTCGATTTCAACGTCGCCGACGGCAACTCCTTTACCAGTATCGGTTCGCGATTCGGTGAGAGCCCCAGAATCCTGGCCCGCGACAACGGCAAGCAAGTTACAGATCGGCTGCATGCCGGCGACACGATCCATATCGACGATCGTCATATCGTCCCCGTCGAAGAATCCGATTTGATCGAGATCAACCTGCCGCAGCGGATGCTGTTTCATTTCGAGAGTGGCCGGTTGAGCGGGGCGTATCCGATCGCGATCGGGCAACCGGGGATGCAGTGGCGGACGCCGATCGGCGCGTTCAAGGTGATCCAGATGCGCGAAGATCCGGCCTGGCGCGTGCCGGGGTCGATTCAGCGGGAAGAGGAAGAACAGGGCAGGGAGGTCGTGGACGAGGTCGAGCCTGGACCCGACAACCCACTGGGCAAATACTGGATCGGGCTGAGTTTCCCGGTGATCGGCATTCATGGCACCAATCATCCCATCAGCGTTTACAGCTACCGAACCCATGGATGCGTCCGGTTGCATCCCGACGATATCGAAGCGCTTTTCAACGCTGTCGATCTGAACGATCGCGGCGAAATCTTCTACTTGCCGGTGATGCTGGCGCGGCTGGACGACGGGCGGATTTTCCTGGAGAGCGAGCGGGACATTTACCGCAAGGGCACCGGCGGAATCGACGCGGTGCGGGCTCTTGCGCAAGCCGGCAGGATTGATAACCTGATTGACTGGTTCCGTGCCGGAGAAGTAGTAACCGACCAGGACGGAATCGCGCGCGACGTGACGCTCAAGTCCGAACGCGCAGGGGGAACGCCGGCAGATTCGATTGCGGCGACGACAAGTGAGCGAACACGCACAGTCGCAACGGGGGCATCTCGCGGACTTATCGCGGCGGCGCTTCCTCCGCATTAGCGCCTTGGCCGCTGCGCAATTGGTTGTGCCTGCGGTTGCGATAGCGCGCACCACCGTCCAGCTTCGGCGCCGCTCGCTCAAGTTCTACGCTCTGCACACCGGCGAAAGTCTGAGCACCACTTACTGGCAGGACGGGCACTACCTTCCCGGCGAGCTCGATCGCATCAACTACATCCTGCGCGATTTCCGCGCCAACGAAGTAAAGCCGATCGATCCCGCGCTCCTCGATCTGCTGGTGCAAATCCAGCACCGACTGAGCACCGCCGAGCCGTTCCAGGTGATTTCCGGATACCGCTCGCCCGTGACCAATGCGATGCTCCATGCCAACAGCGAGGGCGTCGCCGTCCACAGCCTCCATATCGAAGGCAAGGCGATCGATATCACCGTGCCGGGACGGAGCCTGGCGCAACTTCGCGGCGCCGCGTTGGCGCAGCAGGCCGGCGGAGTCGGCTACTACCCGCGCACCGGATTCGTTCACGTCGATACCGGCCGCGTCCGCTTCTGGTAGGACCTCGCGCGCGCCGACCCGCCGCATTCAATACGCGGCGTCGAGAATCGCGATCAACTGCTCCAGCGTCACGTCGGCGCCCACCGTGTTCGCCCGCTTCACCTCTTCGAGCACCGTTCCCGCGATTCGCGAAATTTCCTCGCGCGGCACGCCCACGTCCCGGAGCCGCGTCGGCACCTCGAACTTGCCGATGAACTTCGCCGCGCGATCGGCGCATTCCATCGCCGCCGAGCGTGGACTGCGCGCGTCGAAGCGCACGCCGAATCCTTCCGCGATCGGCCCGAAGCGATCCGCGGCGACTTCGGCCATGAAGCGCATCACGTGCGGGAGCGTGATGCATGACGTGACGCCGTGCGGGACGTTCCACATTGGCCCGATCTGATGCCCCAGCGCGTGCGAGATTCCGCTGCGAGTGTTCGACATTCCGAAAATCGAGAGCCATGCGGCGAGCTGGCATTGCAGGCGATGCTCGAGTTCGGTCGTCGCCATCCGTTTGCAGTGACGGCAACAGATGCTCCGTCAGGATCGTGATCGCCCGCGCCGCGAGCGTGTCGGTGACTAGCTGATGGCGCGTCGAGTAAGAACCCTCCACCGCGTGATCGAGCGCGCGCATCCCCGTCGAGGCCCACAGCCAGGCCGGCGTTTCGACCGTCAGCGCCGGATCGAGGATGACCACCCTGGCTTGCAGGCGCGGGTCGGCAACCCCGCCTTTCACCCTGGTCGCTTCGTCGGTGACGCCGCCCCCAGGCGTGAACTCGCCAGCCGACAAAGTGGTCGGCATCGCGATATGCAGCATCTCGCGTGCGCCCGCCGTCTCTGTAGCCGCTGCGCTGAAATCGATGATGCGCGAGCCGGCGCGACCGCCCATCAACTGCCACGCCGCGTTCTTCACGGTGTCGATCGGGCTGCCGCCGCCGAAACTCACCATCGCGTCGGCGCCGACGCGGCGCGCCTCGGCCACCAGCTCCGTGACCGTATGCGACGGTACATGCTGAGCGGCGCCGGCGAACACCCCGGCAATTGCGGGGCCGGCCGCGTTCTTGACCTTGTCGAGCAGTTTCGAGCCGCCGAGCGTCTTGCCGGTCACGATGAGCGCTCGTTTCGCTCCGCGCCGCGACAATTCGCGTCCGAGGGATTCGGCCTTGCCGACGCCGAAGACAACCGTCTCGAGTCGCGTGAAATGGTATTCGCCAGCGGTCTTGTTCAATTTCTTTCTCCTGACGAAAAATAAATTCGCTTACCCCCGAGAATCATATTCTGCCGCTTATCGCTACCGAAAACACGCCAGAATCATATTTTGGTGCTTGTCACTACCGAAAACACGGACCCCGCTACTTGCGGCGCCGATCGAACAGGGCGACACTGATGCGGCTACCTTCGATTCGTCACTTCCGCGTTTGATCGCTTTTACAAGGACAGGTGAAATATTGAATTTACGACACGCTGCCGTCGCTCTCGCGTTTATGGGCTGGTATTTGATGGCGCCGCCGCAAACCAGGACCTGGTGGGTCGGCCCGCAACGCTCCGATCTTGCAGCCCCGCTTAGCGGGTGGACCAATGAGCAGTCATTCGACAAGTCGGATCTATGTGAGGCGGCTCGGATGGCTGCCCAGCAGAATGCCGGAGATGCGGCGGTCGGCTCGGGTCACGCAGTTTGCGTTGCCACCGACGACCCGCGCCTCAAGGGCATTTAGTATCTGAGGGACGGCACAAAAAAGTGAGCCGGGCGGTTTTTGCGATGCGCTCGCAGAACCGCCACCTACCTCGCTGCGCTCGGCCGCCGTGTGCCTGAGGCAATGGCTGCGCGCGACAACGGAGTGCGGCGTTAATACCTGGTAAGGGCTCAGCCCTGCGGTGCAGGGGTCACCCCTGCCACCGTTGGTTCCGCATTAGAGGATGCAATACGTCACGAGATCGGACGGTGCCTAATCCCAGTTCTTCAACTTCGGCCATAGCTGATCGAGTGTTTCACCACCCTTCGGCTCGCGGCAGAGATAGATAGTAAAGTGCTCTGAGGCCATCGCGTAAGGATTGCCGACGACGCCCACCGCTTCGACTCTGCCAAAGTATTGCTCAAGCCGCTCGCGTGATGTGTCGCCGAGCACAATCATGCTCTCACCCGTATAATTGCGCGGACCCCAATACCAGTAGTTCACATGGCCACTGATCGCTTTGGGCAGGCCGAGCTTTGGCCCGTAGAAGTCGATCGCTCCTGCCTCGCCGTAGTTCCGCCCGAAGATGGCCGTCTGCGCTCGTTCATCGGCGGGAATGCTGTTGTAGACCTTCGCGACTGCCGCAACCATCTCGGGCCAGCCACAGCGGTCAGCCAATAACTGCGGCAACTCGCTTGCCTGGCGATGTTCGATCTTCGGCTCCGAAATGCCAATGAAGTGCGTGTAGCGGATATACGTTTCAGGTGGCAGCAGGGGCAGCACGATCAGCGCAGTCAACCCACCGGCCACTGCAAGCAAGCTGAGATACGTCGGGCGCACCCAGCGCCATCGCGGCGCCGTTAGCCAGCGCTCAATCGCGACGGCGCCACCCGCCAGCAGCATCGGATAGGCGGGCGCCAGATAGTAGAACCTCCCGTCCGCAAGCAACAGCGTCAGGAGCGTTACCAGGTATGCCAATCCAAGCGCCCTGTAGGGTCTGCCATGGTAGCTGAAGAGGAAGCCCCACAAACCGCAAAGCCAGATCGGAAGCGCCACTGGCTGCATGCCGAGGACTTGCTGACCGATGAACCCGAGCGGGCTCAGAGCAACATTGCGCCGGTTGCGCTTGATGTTGGCGAGCATCTCCAGGTGGGGAAAGTGATGCTGAATCATCCAGATCAGATTCGGCAGGAAGATCAGCGCCGCTATCATTCCGCCGATAAAGAACCATCGGCTGCCCATCAACCGGCGCTCGGGCGTCATCAGCAGACCGG
Organism: uncultured delta proteobacterium; assembly: GCA_963813785.1. Taxonomy (GTDB): domain Bacteria; phylum Desulfobacterota; class Binatia; order Binatales; family Binataceae; genus Binatus. Next base: position 192,785 of record CAWFAJ010000001.1, read on the forward strand.
CTACCAGCGCAAAGCCGAACAGTAGCATGGTGTCCTTGTTCTCCAGACCTACACCGGCTATCACTCCGAACCAGATCCAAAGTCTCGTGTCGCCGGTCTTGATCATGCGGATCAGGATCAGCACACAGCCCATCCACAAGAGCGGCTCGACCGAGTTCATTGAGAGATAACTGTCGAAAGCCAGGTAGAATGGCGCCACCAAAACGGCCACCGCGGCGAGCGCCTGCGCAAATCGTCCGCCTTCGAGTTGTCTGACCAGTGCGCCAGTAAGAAGAACCAGTCCAACGCCAGCGAGCGCCGGGATGAGCCGAATAGCCAGCAGTGAATCGCCCAGCAATGCGCGCACAGCCCACGCCTGCAGCGCAGTGAGCGGCGGCATATCCACGTATCCCCAGCTCAGGTGCTGGCCGCAGGCAAGAAAGTAGAGTTCGTCAATGAACAAACCATAGCCGCCTGGGTTGGGCAGATGCAGTATCAGTTCGAGAGCGCTGACATAGGCTACAACGGCAGGACCGGAGGTGAAGCGGCTTTTACTCGCCATTTCCGTTTTCAATTCTCCGATTGCAGCTTCTTCATATAGGCGAGACGGCCCCCCACATGCCAAGCTTCCGGGCCAGGCTGCTACCAGGGCGCTGAACGGCCGTCACGGCTTGATTATCACAACCGTGCCGGACGGGATCACGTATCGAAGTTGCGAAGTGAAGTTGAACCGCCGGAGCGATTAATTCTCCCGGGCGATTGCATCATCGAAATCGGTATAGCCCGGCTACCTGCCAGCGCGGGCGAGGCGCGCGGCGTCCGGACTGGCCGGATCTTGCGCGACCGCGACGGCCAGCGTCGCGCTGCGCGTACCAATCGCGTAACCTTCTTTCGAGGTAGTGCTCTTCCTTGAGACGACGCTCTTGCTCGTCGAAGTGGATGTCTGCGGCGACGCATCCGATCGTCAATCCGACAACCATCATAGTCGCGACTAAGGTCATCGCGATCATGGCCTACGCTCCTAATCGCGTCGCGCCGCGAGTGCCGGTGACGCCAAAGATCGCGATCGCGCCGAACCGTGCTTTGCCTGGGTGATCGTTCATTGCTTCTCCTCCATGCATGACGAGGAAAACAACAGCACCACTTACAGTATACTAATACCTCCGGTATCCACGATTAAGAATAGCTTATTTTCATGTTAACAGCTCGCGCAAGCTGTTTTACGTCTCTCAAAGAACACATTTTTCGATTTGTGCGAGGAGTCGGGTTGAAGTTTTAGATGGTCGACGCGCCCGGATTTGAACCGCCGAATCGCGCCCGTCGCGACGGGTGCGCGTCAGGGTTTGATTATCACTACCGTGCCGTCGGGAAGCAGCCGCTTGAGCTCTTCAACATCTTCGTCGTCCACCGAGATGCATCCAGTGGTCCAGTTGATATTGCCCTGGTTAAGTTCCGGTTCGTCGCTGCCATGGATTCCGATTCTGCCGCCCATGCCAATCGGACGGCCGTCTTCGCTCGGCACCACGCCGCCGTCGCGCAATTCCTCGTAGCGGCGCCGGTCAAGCAGGTTTGGATAGTTCAGCGTCAGGAACCAATCCCAGCGGCGGCTCGGATGCCTCCCGACGATTGTGTAAACGCCCTCGGGGGTGCGCCGGTCTCCTTCCCACAGTTTCGTGCCGGGCTCGAAGCTGCGCCCGAACACGGCGTGGTAGTTCTTAAACATCCGGCCCTTGTAATAGACGATGAGCTGGTGGCGCTTTTTGAAAACATTCACCGACCAACTGAGCGGATCCATGAAAGTTATGTCGCGCGTCGCTTTGAAGAGAAGTTGACCCGGAGTCGGCACGCGACCGGTCCGGACCCCGTCGATTTTCACCTGCGCGGCAGGAGTTGGCGTCGCGGTCGGCGTCGGGGTGAGAGTGGCCCACGGATCGGGCGGCGTGGGCGTCGGCATCCCCGGATCGACGTACTTCACCACGGTCGGATCGTAGGGCGGAGGCGCCGGCATCGTGCCCGCTTTCTCCGCATCGCCGGCGGTGATCGGCGTATCCTGCAACATGGTCGCCGCCGAGGATTCGGCGCGCACGGGCTCGCCGGCACACATCGCTACCATGGTCGCGGCAACCAATGCGGCGGCGATCGATCCGACAATCCGGCCCATCAACTCCAGCAAAGCTCCAACATCGCAGTCACATTCTCTATTGTGCGAACGCTTGGTGTCCAGGTCAATTGTAAAGTAGCGTCAATCTGCGATTTTTATCGGCGAGCAATCCCGGGAGAGGGCAGGGTGAGGGACATTTGTGCGGCGCGAATGTCTGATGCGCCGCACATTGCGCGATTCAGGATTCCGCGTCCGCATTCTTTGCCCGCCCGCTTCTTATCTTTGTGTCATTCTGAGCGCAGCGAAGAAACCCGGATCCTTGCCGCGCCCCGTCGAGAGAGGCCGCGCCTCCGGCGCGGACTAGGTTTTATTCACCTTGGCCCCAAGCCTTGTAGAAGTTCTTCTCCACGGTCAGAAGAAGCTCCTTGAAAGTTGATTTATCCTGCGGCGCCGTTAGGTCGTTCACACGAACAAAGAAGCGACACTGGGGCTGTTGTTTAGTGCCGAAATCATAGAATTGCCGTGTTTCATCGAGGAAGTCCGAGTCGGTGAGGGGCTGGTTAAACTGCACGTCACTAAAGAGCCGAGCTTTTTCGTCATTGTGGCCGGGCACCTGACTGTCGTGAATCACCAGCCGTCCTCCGTCCGGACCAGACAAAAGATCGACAGCGAACACAAACTCGGTACCGCCGTTGGGAGTCACCCAGCATGGGGGAAAGACGGTACCAGCCCCTCCATACCTCTTCTCAACGTTTATTACCTGTCCGTTGAGTCGCTGCTTCTCATCAATGCAAGATTTAACTTGCCCCGGCAGCGATTTGGGGTCGTATTCTGATGCCCGTTCGCCGTTGTTCTCGGCAGAGGACGTACTTCCATTGAAAAGTCTGTTGATTTCGTCGGCAGCCTCCGCCTTCTCCTTGAGGGCTTGCTGCCTTTGACGATCCGATTGACCGCTCTTGCTTGGAACTAAATCGCTGAAATTGTCGCCGAAATTTTCCGGGACCCGAAAATAATTGCGCAGTCGTCTATCCCTTTCGGCTAAAACTGCGGCTTTTTTCTTTGCTTCTTCAAGTTCCTTCTGAACCTGATTCCACTTCTCCTGGACCGCCCGATCCGCGCTCTTTTTGTGCTGCTCCACGGCCGCCAAAATGAGCAAGACCAGAAAGAGCAGCAACGTGAATAATTCCGCGACCGTGAAACCGAGGACTTGCCCTCTTCTATAGGATTGGTTGTCCGCAGAAGCTCGGTTCATTAACGCACAGCTTTACGGCGGGCACCCCAACGGCGCCAAGGCCACCAAGGGCGATTGTTAGTGTCCCGTGCGATGTAGCGATTCTCGGCTTCTTTGTTGTCTTGCGGGCTCGAATGAGTTTTGGATTCGACCGGCTCTTTCGTAGCGGACCCAGAAGGATGATCGTTCGCCCGAGCGTCGGACGGAGCATCGCTGCCCACTGGACTTCCAGGATCAGGAGCAGCCGAGACATCGCTTGAAGCGGGGGAAATCTGGCGCGCCGTGGGGGGTGCGTTGTCTGATCGCTCGGCCAGCCGAGCAAGTTTGAGAGTGCATTCGTCGACTTTCCCTGTTAATTCGGTGATCGCGTTTGCAAACGCCTTCATCACGGAGAAGTTGGCTTCGCCTGGCGCTAATGTATCGGCCACGGATCGAAGATTCTGACGTAGGCTCTCTGCCGCGTCGCGAGCATCGCTGACACTCTTTTTCAATTGGATTAAGCTGAATTCTTCCTTTGCGGTTTCGATCTGCTGCGTCAGCTCGCCCATCGATTCTGCAAGCGGAGATGCGCTCCCCTTTAGAGATTCCAACTCCTTACTAATCCCGCGAGTGGTTTCTTTCAGGGATTCCAGCGTTGCCGTGAGCGCGCTGGATTGTTGTTCGACCGATCCTTTCAGAGAACCCATTACTCCATTCAGTTCCTCGGACACGGACTTTAGGACTTTCGTGCCTTCAACTAGCTCACTGACGCGCTTGCCCAGAGCGTCGCTTGCTTCCCCGACGCGCCCAAAGGTCTTGTCAAATGCGGTCGCACCCTTTTTGAGAGAAGCGTTCATCGCCTTTGCGGCTTCGCCCATTTCATTTGCGCTGGTGGAAAGTGATGTGAAGGCGGTGCTCATGCTTTGCACGGCGCTATCGGCCGCTTGTTGCAGGTTCAACGCAAGGCCGCGCCGAAATTCCTGCATCTGCCCAGTCGCGCCCTCGATCTCGACTCGTAGCTGAGCCATACCTTGGTCTGTATCAGCAGCCCTCAAATTGCTCGCATGATGCTCGTAAAGGAGAACTCGGCCTACGATTCCCACAAGGGTGGTTAGCAGTGCAACACTAAAGTCTGAAACAAGCCGGTCAACGTTGGCCACACCTGTGAACGCGTAGAGGGCATGAGCCACGCTGACCAAGGTGTACGTGAGTCCAAGATAATAGAGGTTATCGCCTAGCCGGTCTTCCTGACCCTGTTTGTACCAGTACTCGCTGAAGCCAAAAGCGAGCATCAGCAGGACGGCGTATATCGCAACGGGCCATCTGGCTTCCGGTAACAGAGCATGAGCGGCCAGGATCGAAATGCCGCCTAGTACCGCGAAGGCTCCGAACCGAGACCATCCCTCGCCCCAAAACCACGACGCCTTGCTCTGACGGTTAGTTTCCATGAAATTAGCCGCTGACGCTCATAACTTCTTCTATTCGTGCACCGGACGCGGCGAAGAATGACTGCCAAAACTCGACATGCCGTTCGCCTTGCCGGTTGAACTCGGAGGACCGCCGAACATAAAGAATCGTCACACCGACATCGTTGAGTTCCGGCCTGACCTTCACGAAACTTCGTTGATGTTCAAATTCTTCGAAAGACTCCGGGCGGCGGTATTGGTTCAAAACAACCGAGTTTTGTAGCATGTCCGAGACGATGGCGAGCCGTTTCGAGGTTTTCTGGGGCGTCTCGAAGAACGCCTGCACGGAAACCTCTTGAACCTCCTCCATGATTGGCGATTGCTTCGCACTGACACTACCGGAAAGCGCAACCTTGAGGGATTTGTCCAGCGGATCCATGAATTTCTCGTGCCATCTCTTCTCGTCTAGGCGCGGGTTCCCGGTCCACTGATTCGTGTCGCTTGCTCGCCCGGGATTGCACACCTTAAGTAGCGGTTCTATCAGCCGGTCGCTGGAGGGTCGCACTGAGAAGACTTCTAGTTTTCCGTAGCGAGGAACTTTTTCTGCGAACTCATCGAGTTTCTTTTCTACGATCGCTTGCTGAACGGGACTGAGCGGGTCCGTTGTGTCGAGAAGTACCGCGAATATCGCGGAATAATTGCCGTCCTTTGGGCAGCCAGTGGCATAGTCAATCGGTCTGCTGGCAGCGGTTGAAATTCGGGAAGGCCCGACCACCGAACAAAAGCAGATCAGTGCGGTCAGCGCGCCCAATTTTGCGATTTTATCGTTCACCGTTAGCGGTCGGGTCCAGAGTTTCCAGATCCCTCATAGCCTTTGTGTACTCGTCCAAGATTTTGCCTCTTTTGTCCTTCAGCTCATTAAGCACAGCATTCACCCGGGCCTCAGGAAAGCCTTCTTCGATTCGCTTCCAGGCAGCGAAATCCGGGTCTTCGGGTTTACTCGCGTAGCGGGCCTTCAGGAGAAGGAAGTCGTTCAGCCGTCTGTTTATTTCGTCTGCCAAGCCAGCAAGGTGGGAGTCCTGCTTTTGCTCAACATCGCGCAAATCATCGAAGCTTTTCTGAAACAGCGACTGGTAATCCGCCTGCCGTCGCGCGTGTTCAATATAGAATCGCCCGTAACCTGGATACGGATCCTCGAGAAGGTATCCATCGACGAGGCCCATAATGGTGAACGCGATTCCTATACCGAGCAGCCAGAGTGACTGGACGCCACTTACCTTGAGCGGATTTACAGGATTTGCGAGCCAGGCCGTAAGAGCGGCCGCGCTGGCATTGTCGGGGTCCGATCCGCCTAAGGCATCTCGATAGTGAGCGACAAGTAGATTCGAGCTGTAAGCAACGGCAAGCACGGCACATAGGGCAAGAGCTCCCTGCAATTTGCGGTGGAACCGCCGATGATTGAGTTGTCGGACGAGCATCGCCCCAAGCCCAAAGCCCAACAACACGACGTTGAAACATGAAATTCCTGCCGCCATAAGCCACCCAGCAATCAGCCCACCTTCGCTTCCGACGGCGAGAAATGAGCCATTTATGAGAGCTTCCACAATTACGAAAATCAGCATGACTAGCGCGGGGACGACTCGCGATTTGGGTCGTTTGGAGGCTCTATGGACGCCCATCTCATCCATCGCCTCGTAGTCGTCCCTCAGCGCGAGGAGCGGGGCTCGCAGTTCCATCTTGGTCGGCATGAGCTTCGCCATGAACTCTGCGAGCGCCTTGCCGGGGGCCGTATCAGCTTCCAGGAGCTGCCTTTGAATTTCGGGTAGGCGTTCCAGAAAAGCCTGAACGTGCTTTGTCTGAACTGCCTCCTCATTCCGACTCTTCAAGCCCTCGCTGGCTAGGGGCTTCGCCTGATCCGTTGCTCGGCTCCCTCCACTCAGCTCGGCGCGCTCATCATGCGAAATCGGGTTCGCAGCATCTGAATGGCTCGATTGCTGCGGCGCTTTCGTGACCTCTTTATCCCCGTTCACGCCATTTAACCCCGTCCCGCCTCCCCGACGAAAAAGCCAAAGAATCCACTGCAAGAACCCGATCAGCCATCCTTGGGCAGTTCGGACTTGAGCTCTAGATTCAGGCGGCACTCTCTCCCCCAGAGGTTATAAAAGGCCAACAAAGGTTATCACAAAGTATGCCTCCACGGATGGACAGAATTTCCGTATATGGACCCACTTTCACGGCCCGGATTCCAGTTCCGCTATAGACCCGACCGCTTCCCTGAGCAAGCTCCCGGACCGGCTTTGTTCACACGATGTCTTGCGCCGGCAGGGGGAGTGAGAAAGCCTGTTTCGCGTCTGGCTGGCACACAACGACTGGAGCAATCGCCTCGGCGTTCCTTGCCCCTTCCAGCAGGCCAGCCGCTCGCAGCCCTGCCCGCGCGCGACAACGGAGCGCGGCCTTAACATTGGGTGCAGGGGTCACCCCCTCGCGCGCGGGATTCTGAGCGCAGCTATAGAATGACACGGAAGAAAGGAAGGATCCGGGATTCTTCGCTGCGCTCTAGAATGACACGGACCATGTGCGGGAATGTCTCGCTCGAATCTGCTAAATTCCGACTGTGCCGCTTTTTACTTCAGAAACGGGGCCGCGCGCGACAGCGGAGCGCGGCGTTATCACTGGGCGCAAGCGTCACCCCTGCGGTCGCCCCTGCCATCGCGTAGTCGTGAAAAGATGCGCTGCGCAGATTTTCGCGTCTTCTCACTGCGGGTGCAGGGGCTGCAGCCCCTGCCGCACACCGCGCAGGTGATTCTTCCTTGGGGTGCAGGGGTCACCCCTGCCTTTGACGGTCGGCAAAATCGTCTGATAGCATCCGCGCGCGGAGAGATTTGGATGGCGATCGAAAAGAACGAACTGCGGCGCGTGATGGGTCATTTCGCCACCGGCGTTACCGTGGTCACCTCGCGTCGCAGCTCCGGTGAACTGCACGGCCTGACTGCCAACGCGTTTACCTCGGTATCGCTGGTTCCTCCGCTGGCGCTGGTTTGCGTGGACAAGAAGGCCGAAAGCTATCCTTGTTTTGAGGAGAGCAAAATTTTCACCGTCAATGTACTGGCGCACGACCAGGAAGCGTTGTCGCGCAAGTTCGCGGTCAGCGGCGGCAACAAATTCGAGGGCGTCAGTCACAAAATCGGCGCCAACGGCGCCCCGATCCTCGACGGCGCGATCGCTTATCTCGAGTGCAAAGTGACCATCGCGATCGATGGCGGCGACCATACGATTTACATCGCCGAGGTCGAGCAGGCCGAAACTCCCCACGAGGGCAAGCCGCTGCTGTTCTTCCGCGGCGGATACCGTGAGCTCGGCGACTAGATCGCCCATGCCAACGTGAGTTCCCCGGTCCGAATTCCCGCAATCAGCGTTTTCCTGCCGTCGCATAACGAGGAAGGCAACGTCGAGCGCGTCGTGCGCTCATACATGGCCGAATTGCCGCGGGTCGCAGACGACTTCGAGGTAATCGTGGTTGACGACGGCAGCCGCGACCGCACCGGCGAAATCGCCGAGCGCCTCGCCGCGGAAGATTCCCACGTCAAGGTCGTACGCCATCACGTGAACCAAGGCTATGGTGGCGCGGTGATCTCCGGAATTCGGGCGGCGACCAAGCAATATGTGCTGCTATGCGACGGCGACGGGCAATTCGATCCTGCGGATCTCGAGCGTTTGACCGCGTTTGTCCCCGAGTACGACGTGGTTGCCGGGCGGCGAGTGCGTCGTGCCGATCATCTGATTCGCCGAATCAACGGCAAGGCGTGGACGATTCTGGTTCGTGTTCTCCTCGGCATCACGATCAGCGATATCGATTGCGGCTTCAAATTGTTCAAGCGCGAGAAGCTCGAGGGGATGGATTTGCGGGCGCATGGCGCGATGATCTCGACCGAGTTGATGGCGCGGCTGGCGGGTCGCAACGCAAAGGTAAAAGAGGTGGACGTGAAGCATCTGCCCCGGCTGACGGGCGAGCAGTCGGGCGCCAATCTCAAGGTGGTCGCGCGGGCATTTAAGGAGCTAATAGCGCTATATCGAGAGCTCAGGGATGAGCGCCGGGCGCGCGGGTAGGGGGCGGGGGCGACCGTGAAGGGAGGCAAACGCAGACGCAAAGCGGATAGACGATAGACCGATTGCGTCATTGGCAAGCGTCCGGCCGGCGAAATTACCTTGTCTTTCCGTGGGGATCTTGCCGTCACGCCGATGGCACGGGTATAGCAATAGCCCTAATAGTCACATTGCGGTCCATTAAGGACCGCCCAGATCAAGGAGATCCAAGAGTATGAAGCGCACCCTTTCAGTTCTTTCCGCAGCTTTCTTCGCCGCCGCGTTGGCGATGCCGGCTTTTGCCCAGGATGCCCCGGCTGCGGCTCCCGCGGCTGAGGCGAGCATGGCAGCCCCGGCTGCGGCAGCATCGACGGCAACGACCAAGAAGAAACATCACCACCACAAGAAGGCGGTCGAAGCTGGCGCAGCGGCTGGTGCTTCGGCAGGCGAAGCGGCGTCGCAAAGGCAGCTGAAGCGGCCAGTGCAGCGCTGGCGGCGCGGCGGCTCCAGCTCCCGCTACTCCGTAATTTCGCTCAGGCTTGATGAGGACGAGGGCGGTTGCATCGGCAGCCGCCCTCGTTCGAATCGCCTCAAGGTATTTCGATCCACCAAGGATCGGGGGGTAAAGAGGGCTTTGCCTCCGGCGTCCGGTCAGCCGTGAGAACCCGGATTTATCCGGTCCGCGGCTGGCACGACGCCTTTTTTTTGCGCTCGTGCCGTGAAAAACACACTGCGCGTTTTTTTGTAGCGAAAATTCCTGCTAACATCAGATTTCTTCCTGCGGGGTCGCGGGAGATAATAAGTTGTTGAGTTGTCGCCGTTCGAGCATTGGTCTTGTGGTTCTGATTGCGCTGGTACTCCAGTCGCCGATCAGCGCGCGGGCCAGCGCCAAAAGCAGTTCTTACGACGAGCAAGTTTGCGATCCGCTGGCCGATTACTTTCTGGGCATGGAAGATTACCCTGAGGCCATCCGCCGCCATCGCGTCGTTATCAGCGACGATCCCACCAACGCGCTCGCACATTACCATCTGGGTTTCGCCTACGGCGTCGTCGGACAGCATCGCCAGGAACTCGCCGAGTATCAGAAGGCGATCGCGCTTGGTCTCGATGACTGGCAGCTGTTCCTGAACCTTGGCCTGCTCTACCTCGAAAGCGGGCAGACTCGCGACGCGACTCAAGTGCTGCGGCTGGCGGCGCTGCTCGGACCGGAGCGGCCTGAGACGCATTTCAACCTCGCACTCGCATACGAGCGGCGCGGATCGCTCGCACAAGCCGAGCAGGAAGCGCTACTGTCGCTGCGAATAGATCCGAGTCAACCGGACGCGCGCAACACGCTGGGCGCAATCTACGCCGAGGAAGGCAACTACGTCAGAGCGAGCCAGGAATGGAACGAGCTGGTTGGTGAGATTCCCGGTTACGCGCCGGCGCGGACCAACCTCGCGATTCTGCAACACGTCAAGAGCAGCGGCTCCAAGGGCGCGCCCGAAGCAAGCGGTTTCATACGCATTCGTTGAGCGGGGCGAATCGGATTACAACAGGGGACAAACCGGTGGTGGAATTGGGCAGGTGGAGGCGGACAATCGTTAATTTAAAATCCGCAGTCTTGTTTGGCTCGGCACTGATGTTGAGCGCGGCCGTCGTGTTCGCGGCGTCGCCCGCGGGAGCGACCAAGCAATCGCGCCGGCATCGGGCGTTGCATGCCAAGCGCGTCGTGGCTGGCGCCCCGCTCTACAAGGGTGCGCTGCTCGAGGACGCCGACAGCGGCCGGGTGCTGATGGCGTACAACGCCGACATGGAGTGGCCGCCGGCCTCGATGGCCAAGATGATGCTCCTGCTGGTCGCGCAGGAGCAGATCAACGCCGGTCGTTTCAAGCCTGATGATCTGGTCAGAATTTCCGAACGCTCCGCGCATACCGGCGGCTCGCGCCTCGGTCTCAAGCAGGGCGACGTCTATCCGCTGCGCGAGTTGATGAAGGCGGCGCTGGTCAAATCGGCCAATGACGCCGCGGTCGCAGTCGCCGAAAAGATCGGCGGATCGGTCGAGGCGATGGTCCGCATGATGAACGAGCGGGCGCAGGAACTCGGGATGACGCATACGGAATATCAGACCGTCGATGGGCTGCCGCCGCGTCCGACCCATGACGCCGACCGCACCGACGCCTACGACCTTGCGATGGTGGGTCGCGCGATAATCCGCGAGACCAGCCTGCTGAGCTGGTCGGGTCAGGAGGAGATGGATTTCGACAACGGCGTCTGCATGCTGCGCAATACCAATCATCTGATCGGCCATTTCGAAGGATGCGACGGGCTCAAGACCGGATTCACGTTTCAGGCGGGGTTCAACGTCACGACCACGGCCAAGCGCGGCGGCATGCGCTTGATCGCGGTAATCCTTGGCGCGCCGTCGAATGCGCAGCGCTTTGCGCAGGCGGCGAAAGTGATGGAGTGGGGCTTCGAGCAATTCACCTCGGTGCCGCTGCTCAAGTCCGGCCAGCCGCTTCCGGTCCAGGTGCAGGTTAGTTCGGGTCCGCTGATTCAGCCGATCGCGGCGAGCGATCTCAAGGTTGTGGTGCCGAGGGCCGATGCCTCGGCGGTCAAGCTCGTGTACGATGTACCGCCAATGATCAGCGCTCCGGTCACCTCGGGAGAAACGCTCGGACGAGTGATCGTGCAGAACCAGGGGCAGGCGATGACCGAAGTGATGGCGATAAGCCCGGTCGGGTTCGCCGCCCCGCAGACGGGTCCGGTCGAGGCGTACAACCCATCGGCGCCGCCGTCGGATAATCCGAGCCAGGAGAACCAATGAAAGTAGCCTCGAAGCAGCGAAATCGGCGCAATCGCAAACTTGCGCGCAAGAAGAAGAGCGATCCGCATCAGGCGAAGTCACGGCTGCGCAAGATGCGCCGCACCCGGATTCGCGGCAAGTAGTTCGCGCGCGCGTCGCAATGTTTTTTCGACGGGCGGCCTGAAATGGCCGCCCGTTTATTTATTTGTGACGGCGAAAAACCCGTGACGATCCGCGAAGTGTTGGCTAAAACGAAAAGCGCTCGCCAACCATCTCCTCGCTTTTGCGCCACAAGTCGTTCGCGTGGGCCAGGTCGAGCGCATATGAGCGCACCCCCGCGCGCGATGTCGCGTCGTCATTCACTTCGCATACGTGACAGTCTTCGCAATAGTGCCCGCCAACCGCATCGGCCGCCGCGACAAAACCGGCCCATACCGAGGTCGCCGAGCCTTGCGGCACCGTCTTGAAACGAAACGCCGGCGCCTGACCGCTCGCACCTCGGTTGATTCGTGTCCTCATCTGCTCGATTAGTTCAGGCGTGAGATGCCGGGCGAGCTCGGTCATGATTCCGCCCGGATGTATTGAGGTCGCGCGCACGCCGCGTCCCTTGAGCCTGCTGTCGAGAGCGACCGCGTACAGAATATTTGCCGTCTTCGAGCGGCCGTACGCGGTGAACGGCTGATAAGGAGTGCGCTCGAAATTCGGATCTTCAATGTCGACGTCGCTTATCTGATGACCCGCCGAGGACAGCGTGACGATTCGAGCGCCGCGATTGAGGAGCGGCACGAGCCGATTGACAAACACGAAATGCCCCAGGTGATTGGTTCCGAATTGCGTTTCGAAGCCTTCCTGCGTCTTGCCCTGCGGACACGCCATCACGCCGGCGTTCGCGATAATCACATCGAAGCGCTTGGCGCGCGTGAGCAAATCGCTGGCCGCCTTGCGCACGCTGCTTAGCGAAGCGAGATCCGCTTCCACAAGATCAATCGGCAAGCTGCCGTGGAATGCTTCCGCGAGCGCACGCCGCGCTTTCGCCAGATCGCGCGCGGTCCCGACGACGGTGGCGCCGTGCGCGACGAGCGAGCGGGCGGTCTCAACGCCCAAGCCGGCCGAGACGCCTGTCACAAGTACCCGCTTGCCCGAAAGATCGATGCCCTCGAGAACCTCATCGGCCGTCGATTCCGCTCCAAAAGCCTTTGCCATTTTGCTTCTCCCAATCTCCAAACTTTTCCTGCATGAGCAGCTTGCAGTCGAACGTTACCCACAATATCTGCCGAGAAGCCACAAAAGGCAGCGGCCGAGTCACGCTCACAGCCCAACAGCGCGAAGAATTCGATCGGGCCGGTATCGCACGGAATAGTGACGGCGGAAGACCCGCGGCGATCCGCAGAGTGTTGGCAATCGAGCCGCGCGAAATTGACAAACGCCGCGGCGGGCGGCTACCAATGTACGTGCCCCTCGGATCGACAACCTCGAACAGCGGAGAAAGTTTCTGGCCGACCTCTCAGTGATCGCCGTGGTACCGGCGCGGTACGCGTCTTCCCGCCTGCCCGCAAAGGCGCTGGCGGAGATCGCGGGAGTGCCGATGATCGTCCGGGTGTGGCGGCAGGCGTCGAAGGCAAAGTCGGTTGCGCGCGTGATCGTTGCGACCGACGATGAACGAATCGCGGCGCCGGTGCGCGCGGCGGGCGGCGAAGCGATCATGACCTCGCCGGCGCATCAGAGCGGCACCGATCGAATCGCCGAGGTCGCCTCGAAGATTGTCGCCGACGTCTATCTCAGCGTGCAGGGCGATCAACCGTTCATTGCTCCGGCCGATCTCGACGCGCTGGCGGCGGCGATGCGCTCCGACGCGTCGATTCAAATGGCGACGCTGGCGACGCCGATCGAAGACCCGGCCGAATGGACGAATCCGAACAAGGTGAAGGTCGTGTGCGGCGCGGACGGGAACGCGCTATACTTTTCACGAAGTCCGATTCCACACGCGCGTGACGGCGGGATGCCCAAAGAGGCGCTCCGCCATATCGGTGTCTATGCTTACCGGCGCGAGTTCCTCATGAAATTTGCCGCCCTTCCGATGGGTGTGCTGGAGAGCCTGGAAAAGCTCGAGCAGTTGCGTGCGCTCGAGCATGGCTACACGATCAGAGTGGTTAAGTCGGTGGCGCCTTCGATTGAAGTGGACACCGCGGAAGATCTTGCGCGCGCCCGCGCGGCGGCGGTGGTGGCGGAATCAACTCGTTGAGGATGGGGAGGGATTCAACGTGGAGCGGGGAAAGACAAAATTTATTTTCGTAACCGGCGGCGTGGTCTCATCGCTCGGCAAGGGCTTGGCTGCGGCGTCGCTGGGCGCGCTGCTCGAGGCGCGCGGGCTCAAGGTCACGCTGCTGAAGATGGATCCCTATATCAACGTGGATCCCGGCACGATGAGCCCCACCCAGCACGGCGAAGTGTTCGTAACCGACGACGGCACCGAGAGCGATCTCGATCTGGGCCATTACGAGCGCTTCGTGCAGACTCCGATGGGCCGGCGCAACAACTGCACCACCGGCCAGATCTACGACACGGTTATTCAGAAGGAACGGCGCGGCGACTACCTGGGCGCGACCGTGCAGGTGATTCCGCATATCACCGACGAGATCAAGCGGCGCATCTTGAGCGCTGCCGAGGGCGCGGACCTGATCATCGTGGAAATCGGCGGGACGGTCGGCGATATCGAAAGCCTGCCGTTCCTGGAAGCGGTGCGCGAGTTCCGCTGGGACCTCGGCCGCGAAAATGTCCTGTACGTGCACCTGACGCTGGTCCCGTTTATCCCCACCGCGGGCGAGCTCAAGACCAAGCCCACGCAGCACAGCGTCAAAGAGTTGACCGGCCTGGGGATTCAGCCCGACATCCTGTTGTGCCGATGCGATCGCCAACTCGAACAAAAGCTCAAGGCGAAGATCGCCCACTTCTGCAACGTCGAGGAGAACTGCGTCATCTCGGCGCCCGACGTGCCGACGATCTACGAGGTGCCGCTGCGTTTTCACGACGAGGGCTTCGATCAGCGCGTGTGCGAGAAGCTCAACATCTGGACCGGCGCGCCCAACCTCTCCAAGTGGCGGCGAATCGTCAAGGCCGCGCAAAATCCCAAGGTTACCGTCAACGTCGCGGTAGTCGGCAAGTACGTCAACCTGCAGGATTCGTACAAAAGCCTGCACGAAGCGATCGCGCACGGCGCGATCAGCAATGAGGCCCGGGTCAATATCGACTATGTCGACTCGGAAGAATTGGAGAAGCAAAACGTCGAGGAGCGGCTCGCGCATGCCCACGCGATAATCGTTCCCGGCGGCTTCGGCGAGCGCGGCACCGAGGGCATGATTCGCGCCGTCCGCTACGCCCGCGAAAACGGCGTGCCGATTCTCGGCATCTGCTACGGCCTGCACATGATGGTGATCGAGGCGGCGCGCGACCTGCTCGGCCTCAAGCGCGCCAACACCACCGAGAACGCGCCCGACTCGCCCGACCCCGTCATCGCCATCATGGAGTCGCAGCGCGACGTCTCGAAAAAAGGCGGCACGATGCGCCTGGGCGCGTACCCGTGCATGCTGAAGTCGGGCTCGCTGGCGGCGTCGCTGTACCGCAAGGCGCGCATCTCGGAGCGCCATCGCCATCGCTTCGAAGTAAACAACTCATATCGCGAGAGGCTCGAAAAAGTCGGCCTCGTCGCGACCGGCACTTCACCCGACAACAGCCTGGTCGAGATAATGGAGTTGAAGGGGCATCCGTGGTTTCTCGGCTGCCAGTTCCATCCCGAGCTGAAGTCGCGTCCGCTCGACTGTCATCCGCTGTTTCGCGGCTTGATTCGCGCGGCCGTGCAGCGCCGCTCGGAGCTTGCGGTTAAGCGCCCGAAGGTGCGGGAGCTGAGATCGGTTTCGTGAGCGTGGCCCGGGTCAAAGCCGGCGACGCCGTTTTTGGCGGGCCGGAACTTGTGCTGATTGCCGGTCCATGCGTGATCGAGAGCTACGAATCATGCATCCGCCACGCGACGCGGCTGGCTGATATCGCTCGTCGCGCCAAGCTGCCGTTGGTATTCAAGTCTTCATTCGACAAGGCCAATCGCACCAGTCACAGCTCGTTTCGCGGCCCCGGCTTGATCGGCGGGCTCGAGATTCTGGCGCGCGTGAAACGCGAGGCGGGCGTGGCCGTGCTGACCGACATCCACGAACCGTCGCAAGCCGCGGCTGCGGCCGAGGTCGTCGACGTGATTCAGATTCCCGCGCTGCTCTCCCGCCAGACCGATCTTATCGACGCCGCCGCGAAGACCGGATGCGCCGTTAACATCAAGAAGGGTCAGTTCCTCGCCCCGTGGGACATGAAGGCGGTGGTCGCGAAGGCCGAGGCGGCAGGTACGCGGCGAATCATTCTGACCGAGCGTGGATTTTCGTTTGGCTACAATAATCTCGTCTCCGACATGCGCTCGCTCGTGATAATGCGCGGCTTCGGCTACCCCGTCGTCTTCGATGCGACCCATTCGGCGCAACTTCCGGGCGCGGGTGCCGGCGGCGAACGCTCGGGCGGTCAGCGCGAGTTCGTAGCGCCGCTGGCGCGCGCGGCGGCTGCGGCCGGAATCGACGGAATTTTCATGGAAGTGCATGAGGACCCCGACCGCGCGCTCAGCGATGGTCCCAATTCATATCGGCTCGACGACCTGCCGGCGCTGCTCGATAAGCTCAAGCGAATCCATCACCTGTCCCGCGAGGCCGACTGAATTGCGCTGACCGTGTTTGTTTGAGGTTTCGCGCGGTGATTGCACAGTAATGAGCGCAGGTTCGCGGCGTTTTGCAAGTATGATGCCGAAGCGCCGCTCGGTTTACTTGGAAAAATGCACTTGATACCGTGAATGCTCGGAGAGATTGAAGTTGAGTCCCAAGAAAATCGCCAGGGCGCTGGCGGGTTTCGGCGCGGTCGCGCTGATTATCCTGCTGATTGCGACCGTTTGGATCGTGCGCCATCGCTCCGCCGCTAAAGTCATGGAAACAGCGGCCGGGCTGGTCCCCGGAACTCTCCTTCGTGCGCATAATTTTCATTGGACGCAGATGAAAGCCGGTGAGCGGCAGTGGGTGCTGACCGCGGGCGAGGCAGACTACACGGCTGATAAGACCACCCTGAAGCTGACCGACGCCGTCGTCACGATGCTCTCGTCGGACGGCAAGCCGGTGGTCGTCAACGCACCGCATGCGGATTTGACCTTGAACGGAAATCATGTGACGCGCGCGTATCTGACCGGCGGCACGGTCATCCACTTCGGCGATTACGTTCTCAGCACCGATTCCGCGACCTTTATGCCTGATGATGACAAGGTCGAAGCGCCGGGTCTCGTGACGGTCGTGGGCGACGGACTGAAGGTGACCGGGGTGGGACTTAGCGGTCATCCCAAAACGCGTGTCTTCCAGCTTAATACGCAGGTGGAGACCGTAGTCACACCGAAGAAAGACAGTGAAAAATCCAAGCAAAGTTAGTCGGGCGTCGCGTATCGTCGCGACTGCGATAGTCGCATTTGCGCTCGCATCGCCGGCATGGGCTCAGGATGGCGTCAACGCGCCGATGTCGTCGCCGGATTCAGGGCCCGCGATGGGTTCGGGGACGGTCGGTGATTCCATCCGCAACGAACCCGCCAATTCCGCGCCGCCGGCCGCGTCCGTTCCTCAGCCCGCCAACAGCGACGATCTAAGCGGCGATTCGATCAGCGTGACCGGCGGAGTGCCGGGCACGCCGCCATCTGCGCCTGCTGTCGCGACTGCTCCAGCAGAAGCACCGGCTTCGGCGCCCGCCGTCGCGACTGCTCCGGCAGAAGCACCGGCTTCGGCGCCGGCTGTGCCGGTGACCGCGGCAGAGGTTGCACCTGCCGCGGCGCCGTCAATTGCTACGACGACCACGACCGCTCCTGCAGCGGTTGCGCCGGAATCGACGCCAGTGACGACCGCCGCGACAGCTCCTCCGGCTGGCGCGATCGCGCCGCCGATGACGCTCGCGCCGGTGCCGGCTGATTTGCCCGCAGCCGAACCTCCCGCTTCTGCGCCAAGCGCTCCCCCGTCCGCGACGCCCCCGGCGAGCGTCACTGCACCGGCCGAGGCTGTCGCGCCGCACAAGGCGCCCAAGGCCGCCGGCGGCGGCACCAAGCTCGCGTCAAATGCTCCCCAACAAGGCGGTGCGTTTGGGGGGATGCAATTCGGCAACAACAAGGCCCCGATCGATATAAAGTCCCAGTCGATGTCGCTCGATTACCAGAATCATTCGGTCCTGTGGGTCGGAAATGTGCGCGCTACCCAGGCGGACGCGCAACTTACCAGCGACCAGCTGCGCGTAAACTATTTCGACAAAGACTTCAAACAGATGAAGGACATGGTCGCCGACGGGAACGTGCGGCTCAGTCAGGGCACGCGATGGGCCACTGGCAAGCACGGCGTAATGGACCAGACCCAGCACACCGTAGTCCTGACCGGCAGCCCGGTCGCGCATGACGGCAACGATCAGATTACCGGCTGCAAGATCACCGTATATCTCAACACCAGCCAGAGCGTGGTCGATTGCGCTCATGCTGTACTTTTCCCGCATTCGGACGCATCCCCGGGCGCGGAAGCGGCGCCGGCTGCGGCGACGGATTAGCAAGCAATTCTTCGATGGCGTTGGAAGTAAAACTCGGACAGGATCTGCGGCTTCGCCAGCAACTGGTGATGACGCCGCAGCTCCAGCAGGCGATCAAAATTCTGCAGCTTTCGCTCCCTGAACTCGAAGCGATCGTGCAGTCGGAACTCGAACAGAATCCGATGCTCGAGCCGCTCGATCAGAGTCCCGCCGAAGCCGCTTCCGACTCCGAGGCGTCCGACCCCGAAGCCGCCGCCCAAGCCGACGGCGAACCGCTGCCGCCCGAGACCGAGGGCGCCGCCGCCGAGAATTCCGATGACGACTGGGAAACCGGTTCGCGCGAGGAAAAACCCGCGCCCAACGTCGAGACCGAGGCGCGTGACGCCGCGCTCGAACTCAAGGAACTTAACAATCTCGAAAAGCTCGACTGGCGCGAATATCTCGAGACCTATTCGAACAACTGGCAGGAAAGCGCGCCCCCTGATTCCGACGACGACCATCGCAGCGCGCTCGAAAACACCCCCCTGCGCCGAAGCACGCTCGAAGACCACATGATGTGGCAGTTGAGGCTTTCGAACCTGACCGCATCCGACCAGCAGATCGGCGCGACCATCATCTACAACCTCAACGAAGACGGATATCTGGAAACTCCGCTCGATGAGCTGGCGGCGCAGCTCGAAGTTGCGCCCGCCGAGGTCGAGCGCGTGCTGGCGCGCGTGCAGCGCTTCGATCCGCCCGGTGTTGCCGCGCGCGATCTTCGTGAATGCCTGCTCACGCAGTTGCAGAACCTGGGGATGGAAGAATCGCTGGCGGCGCGAATCGTCAGCAATCACCTCGATCTGCTCGAAAAGCATCGCTACGCCGAAATCGCCAGGGTTCTCAGCGTGCCGATCGAAACAGTCGGCCAGTCGGCCAAAATAATCTCGCTGCTCGAGCCCAAACCGGGACGCGACTACGGCGGCGACGAGCCAACTTACGTGGTGCCCGACGTTTATATCCACAAGGTTGGCGAGGATTACGTCGTCACCCTCAATCGCGACGCGGTGCCGCGCCTGCGCCTGGCAGGTTACTACCAGCGCGTGCTCAATGACGTGGACGTTGCGCCCGAGACCCGCGAGTATTTGCAGGAGCGGCTGCGCTCGGCCCGCTGGCTGGTCAAATCGATCTACCAGCGCCAGCAGACGATCTTCAAGGTCGCAACCTCGATCGTGAAATTCCAGCGCGCCTTTTTCGATCACGGCATCAGCCTGCTCAAACCGCTGGTGCTCAAGGATGTCGCCGAGGATATCGGCATGCACGAATCCACGATCAGCCGCGCGACCGCCAACAAGTACGCGCATACTCCGCAGGGAATCTACGAGTTGAAGTTTTTCTTCACCTCGGGCGTCAAGGGCGCCAGCGGCGAGGACGTGAGCGCCGAGACCGTCAAGGAACAGATCCGCGGGATGGTGACGGCGGAGACGCCGCAAAATCCGCTGTCGGATCAGGCGATCGCGGAGCTGCTGCGCTCCAGGCAGATCAATATCGCGCGGCGCACGGTGGCCAAGTATCGACAGGCGCTGGGAATCCCTCCGTCGGCAAATCGCAAACAGATCGGATGACCGAGACGGGCGCGGGCGACGAAAAAACGAAAACACGAAAAACGAAAAGACAAAAAAAGCAAGATGAGTAAAATCGACAAGCAGGGAAAGCGCGGCCGGGCCACCTCCCGAAAGGTGCGCCGCGCGGCGCGGATCGCCGGCGCTCCGGCGACTCAAGTGACGGTGACGTTTCGCCACGTCGAGCCAACCGATGCGCTGCGGCTGTACGCCGAACGAAAATTCGCCCACGTCGGCAAGTTGCTCAAACGCGCCTGTCAGGCTCACCTGATTCTCACGGTTGACAAATACCGCCAGCACGGCGAAGTTACTGTCCAATCAGGGCGCCTGTCGGTGACCGCGCAGGAAGAAACCAAGGATCTTTACTCGGTGATCGATCTGCTCGCTGACAAGGTCGGGCGCCAACTGAAGAAGCACCTGGAAAAAATCAAGGCGAAGAAAGTCAGGTCGCCCTCGACCGGCGAGGTCCTCAGCGCCGGCGAGGAAACTTGATTCGCGGCAGTCTCGCGCTTCGCCAATGCGCTGCGGCGGGTTGCATTTGCAATCGGAAGCGGCAACGAAATCGAATTCAAAGCCGCCAATCGCCTCAGCCATTCGCACGGACCCGCATGTTTCGATTTTGATTTTTCACTTTTTCTCTGGACCGGGACGACGAAATGAAAATTACCGATATCCTCAGCCCTGACATGGTCATTGCCGACTTGAAGGGCGCCACCAAGGCCGAGGTCTTGAATGAACTGGCCAAAGCGCTGGCCGCCAAGTACACGGAGATCAAGCTCGCTGACCTGACCGCGGTGCTCGCTGAGCGCGAGCGGCTGGGCTCGACCGCGATCGGCGACGGCATCGCAATCCCGCACGGCAAGCTGCGCGGCGTGACCAAGATAATCGGAGTCTTCGGCCGCCATATTCAGGGAGTCGATTTCGATTCGCTCGACGGCGGCCCGTCGCAACTATTCTTCGTGCTGGTCGCGCCGGAGGATTCCGCCAGCCTGCATCTGAAAGCCCTCGCGCGCGTGTCGCGATTGCTCAAGGACGGGGCTTTTCGAAGCCGTCTGCTCGCGGCCAAGGACAGCGCCGAGCTGTATTCCCTGATCAAGCAAGAAGACAGCAAGTACTGAGACGCCCAACCGCGTCCGCCTTATGCCGCGGCACAAACCCACAGCCCGATGAGCTCGCCTCAGCCACCTCGCCTGATAATAGTTACCGGTGTCTCAGGATCGGGACGCGCGTCTGCGATGCGCGTGCTCGAGGACCTCGGCTTCTATTGCGTCGATAATCTCCCGGTTGCGCTGGCGTCCAATGTCGCGATGCTCGCCGCGGGACGCGATCCCGCTCTACGCGGCGTCGCGCTCGGGGTGGACTCGCGCGAACGGCTGTTCTTCCCGCAATGGCCGCGGGTATTCGCGGAGCTCGATGCCGCCGGAATCCATCCCGAAGTGATTTTTCTTGACGCCTCCGACGACGTGCTCGCGCGCCGCTACTCTGAGAGCCGCCGGCCGCACCCGATGGCAGCAAGCGGAGCGACCGTCGCCGAGAGCATTCGCCGCGAACGTCTCGCGCTGGCCGAGATGCGCGAGCGGGCCGACCGGGTGATCGATACCACCGCGCTCACGGTCCACGAACTGCGCGAGGTGGTCACCGCGGCGGTGCTGGGCGCGGGCGCGGGATCCAGGATGGCGATATCGATCGTTTCTTTTGGTTACAAGTACGGATTGCCGGTCGGGATGGACCTCGTGCTCGACGTGCGCTTTATTCCAAATCCCTTCTTTGTCCCCGAGCTGCGGCCGCTCACCGGATTGGACCCGCGCGTGCGCGAGTACGTGATGGCGCAGCCGGAGTCGCAGCGCTTCATCGACGAGGTCGGCCGTCTTTTTGACTTTCTCATTCCGCTGTATCAGCGCGAAGGCAAGAGTTACCTGACAGTCGGTCTCGGATGCACCGGCGGGCGGCATCGCGCTCCCGTGCTCGCGCGCGAGCTGATGAAGCGGCTGGGGAGCGGCGGCTTCCAGAGCAGCGTGCGCGACAATGACATCGCGCGTTAGCCGCCGGCGCCGTGCTTAGTTCATGATGCTGCCGCAATCGACGTTCATCGTCTGCCCGGTGACTCCCGCCGACAAATCGAGCGCGAGGAATAGCGCGACGCGCGCGACTTCCTCCTCCGTCGCCATTCTGTTCATCGCCGCCTGCGACACGAACTGAGCGCGGATTTGCTCGTACGGTCGCTTGAGGGCCTCGGCCCGCGCGCGCATCACGCGTTCGATTCGTTCGCCCTCGATTGCGCCGGGACAAATGCAGTTGCATCGGATTCCACGCTGACCCCATTCGCCGGCCACCGTCTGCGTCAGCCCGATCATCGCCCACTTCGCCGCCGCGTACGGCGAGCGCATCGGAAAACCGCGCCGTCCCGCGCCCGACGAGATGTTGATGATGTTGCCGCAGCCCTGCTTGTCCATGACCGGGATCACGGCGCGAGTTGCCAGCCAGGTCCCCGTCAAGTCGATGTCGAGCGTCTCCTGCCATTCGGCGAGCGACATGTCGGTGATCCGCTTGGTCGGTCCCGAGATGCCGGCGTTGTTGACGAGAATGTCGATGCGGCCGAATGCCTTCTGCGTCTCGCCGGCCATCTTTGCGCAGTCGGCTTCCTTGGAAACGTCGGTGCTCACGTAAATCGCGCGGGCGCCGATGCGCTCGAGTTCGGCGCAGGTCTGCTTCATCGGTTCGATCGAACGCGCCGCGATTACAATTTTCGCGCCGGCTGCCCCGTACTTCAGCGCGATCTGTTTGCCGATTCCGTAGCCGCCGCCGGTGATGATTGCGACTTTATCTGACAGTTCGTTCATGGAAATGGTTTATTCCTTGGCGATTTTGGGAGTCGATCGCTGCGCCGACTTTAGTAGCATCGTGACGCGCCTACAACGCGCGCGCACGAAGCCTTGTCTTAATCCGTTGCCGCCCAATATCATTGAGGGCTCATGGCCGCCGTCAATCCAATCGGGACTCAAGCATCCAAGCCGGGCGCAAACGGCTCGTGGCTGATGAACGTCGTGAAGATCGCCGCAATTGCGATCCTGCTTGGCGGCTCAGTATGGCTTCTGATTGCGCACTCCGAATGGTTCACCCAGCCCGCATTGGTCAAAGCCCAGGTGATTCAGTGGGGCGCGTGGGGGCCGGTCGTCTATATGCTGCTGTACGCGGTGGGGCCGTCGTTCCTGGTGCCCGGCGCGGTGATGACCATCGCGGGCGGACTGGCGTTTGGCACCAAATGGGGGTCGGTGTACTCGCTTATCGGCGGCGATGCGGGCGCGCTGGTTGCGTTTGCGGCGGGAAGGTTTCTCGGCAAATCGTTCGTCGAGCAGATAGTCGGCGAGCGATTCGAGTCGATGCTGCGCAGAATCGCCAAGCACGGCTTCCAGATAATCCTTTACCTGCGGATGGTCCCCGTGATTCCGTACAACGCGCTGAACCTGCTGGCGGGCGCGTCTCCGATCACCTTTCACGATTACTTCTGGGCGACGATGATCGGCATGATTCCGGGCACGATCCTGTTCGCCTTTTTGGGCGACGCGCTATGGCATCCGCTCTCGCTGCGGTTCCTGCTTGCGCTGTTGCTGATCGGCGCGTCGGTCGGATGCGGCGAGATCTACCGGCGCTGGTCGCGCGTCAAAATCGACGAGTAGCGATCAAGCGGCTCTGAGCTTTTTGACGCGCCGAAGGGCCGGATTCTTTCGGGCGCGGTAAAGGTCGTACTGCTGCTGCATGTTGAGCCAACTCTCGGGCGATGAATCGAAAGCGATGGCGAGCCGCAACGCCATCGAGGGGCTGACTCCCGACTTGCCGTTGAGCAGTTCCGAGAGAGTCTTGCGCGTCACGCCGAGACTCCTGGCCGCCGCAGTAACAGAAATGCCAAGGGGTTGGAGACACAGTTCGCGGATCACTTCGCCGGGATGCGGTGGATTGTGCATAGTCATTGCGGGATTCCTTCAATGATAGTCGAGGTAGTCAACGTCGAGCGCTTCACCGTCTTCGAATCGAAAAATGACTCGCCAGTTCCCGCTCACCGACACCGACCAGAATCCCGAAAGCCTGCCTGTCAGCCGATGAAGGCCAAGACCCGGTAGTGACACATCCTGAACTCTTACGGCGGCGTTCAGCACGCCGAGGATCAGCCGGAGCCTCTTGTTGTGCTCCGGCCTGATGCCGGCATTGCTTCCGGTTTCAAAGAATTCGCGCAGTCCCTTATGGGCAAAACTGCGTATCACGAAACTTAGTGTAACGCATAACGTTATAGGTTACAATACGCGCGAGCCATCCAGGGAAAAAGAAATGACGGTTTCAGAATCGAGGGATTTGCGGTTACGACAGATCTACCGGCAGTTCGAGGTAGTTCTTGAAGATGAAGTCGCGATGCTCGATCAGTATCGGTTTTGTAGCGGCGACGATGGTGGGCTCGGTCGCTGTGAACATATCGCGAACCCTCCGCGGCATCGGACATAGCTCGGGCGCGAGCGGTTTGATCATATTCGAAAAAGCGGCCCAATAGACGTCCATCGCCGAGATAGTGTCGCCGATAAAGAATCGGCTGCCTCGAGCCTTCTGCTGTTCGAGCCGCGCCGCGAGCGCGGTCAGACCCGACACGACTCGTTCGGTGGCGCGGTTTCCGATTTCCGGAGTGTAGCCGTATTTCTTTCCCAGGTATGCCTGGACGCCTGCCGGATCGCCACCGGGTTTCGTGAGTGCTTCATGCACCCACCGCAGCCGTTCTGTCCACCCAAGACCGTTCTCGCCGCATAGCTCGTTGCAGTAGCCGAACATCAATACCCGGTCCTCGAAGCGCTCCGGGATAAGGCGCGGCGTCGGCGCCAGCCGCTCGGCGAGATTGAGCTGGTCGATCCACGTGGTACGCGGTCGTTCGTCATTCCATGCCATGACGGGAAAGCTGTCTTGCGCGGTCCATTCCAGCACTGTCTGAGTCGGCGAACCAAACACATGGCCGACTCGCGCGTGCGGGAGTTGCTTGATATGCAGGATGCCCTTGAGCGCTTCTCCCCACGGGCTGGGTATGTGCGCAAGCGTGACGATTCGGAGTCCGCTGGCGCGCCGCGCCTGCTCGATATCGATTCTTTCCACTTTCACCGTTGCATTCGGCTAGGTGCCGGATTCCCAGCTCGCCAGGTATTTGCGCTGCTCGGCGGTCAGCGTATCGATCTTGAGGCTCATCGCGGCCAGCTTCACGCCGGCGATTTCCTCCTCGATCTCGACCGGCACCTCGTGAACCTTGACTGAGAGCTGCGCGCCCTTTGCCACCCACTCCGACGCCATCGCCTGCGTCGCGAAACTCATGTCCATGACCTGCGCGGGATGGCCTTCGGCGCACGCGAGGTTAACCAGCCGGCCCTCGCCCAGGAGATAGACGATGCGCCCGTTGGACAAATGGTAGGCGTCGATGTTGCGGGTGACGTCGCGCTCGACCTTTTTCGCCGCGTCGTTCAGGTAAGCGACGTCGATCTCGACGTCGAAATGGCCCGAGTTGCTCAGAAACGCGCCATCTTTCATCAGGCCGAAATGCGCGGAAGTGAGCACGTGCTTGTCGCCGGTCGCGGTGATGAAAATATCGCCGACCTTCGCCGCCTCGACCATCTTCATCACGCGGAATCCGTCCATCGCGGCTTCCAGCGCGCGTATCGCGTCCACTTCCGTGACGATTACGTCGGCGCCAAGCCCGCGCGCGCGTGACGCGATGCCGCGGCCGCAATAGCCGTAGCCCGCCACTACCACCACCGACCCCGCGATCAGAACCCCGGTAGCGCGGATGATGCCGTCAAGCGTGGACTGTCCCGTGCCGTAACGATTGTCGAACAGATGCTTGGTCTGTGCGTCGTTGACCGCGACCACCGGAATCTTGAGCGCGCCATCCTTGGCCATCGCCCGCAGCCGGATTACTCCCGTGGTCGTTTCCTCCATGCTCGCCTTGACGCCGCCGGCATGGCTGGCGAACTCGGTGTGAAGCAGGCTGACGAGGTCGGCGCCGTCGTCCATCGTGATCGTCGGTCGGCGTACGATCACGGCGCGCAGATGACCGTAGTAGGTGTCGCGATCCTCGCCGTGGATGGCGAAGGTGGGGATGCCGTACTGATCGACGAGCGCCGCCGCCACGTCATCCTGCGTTGACAGCGGGTTGGACGCGCACGCGAGCACTTCGGCGCCGCCCGCCTTCAGAGTGCGCAGCAGGTTGGCGGTCTCGCAGGTGATATGCAGGCAGGCGCCCAGCCGCTGGCCCTTCAGCGGCAGTTCTTTCGCGAATCGCTCGCGCAGCCGCCGCAGCACGGGCATCTGCTTGTCGGCCCATTCGATCCGCTTGCGTCCGGCCTCCGCCAGTCCGAGGTCATGCACGTCGAAATCGCGGCCGTTTCCGTTGGCGCGGGATTTAGGAATTGCTTTGAGCTTTCTTGCCGTCGTGGCCATCGTGTTCAAACTCCGAAAGTTTCTGTCTGGTTTGATGCAGAGTGCGGGGCGCTATCATCTGCGGCCGTCGAGCCCGAACGCGTTGCGCAGCGTCTCGGCCATATCGACCCGCTCCCACGGGAACAACCCGTCATGCGGGGTGCGGCCGAAATGCCCGTAGGATGCCGTCGGCTGATAGATCGGCCGCTTCAAGTTCAGCGTCTTGATTATTCCGGCGGGCCGGAAATCGAACAGCTCGCGCAGCGTGGCGGAGAGTTTGTTCGCAGGCACGATGCCGGTGTCGAAGGTATCGACCAGTATCGAGACCGGCTCGGCGACGCCGATCGCGTACGCCACCTGGATTTCGCATTTGGTCGCGAGTCCCGCCGCGACCACATTCTTCGCCACGTGACGCGCCATGTAGCACGCCGAGCGATCGACCTTGCTCGGATCCTTGCCCGAGAACGCGCCGCCGCCGTGACGGCCGTAGCCGCCGTAGGTATCGACGATTATTTTCCGCCCGGTCAGTCCGCAATCGCCATGCGGTCCGCCGATGATGAAGCTGCCGGTCGGATTGACGTGATACACCGTCGCGCGCGTCAGGTACTGTTCCGGAATCGTCTTCTTGATCAATTCCTCGATCACCGACTCGCGGATTTTTTCGTACTTCACGTCCGGCGAATGCTGCGTCGAGATGACCACCGCCGTCACTTCCACCGGCCGGCTGTCGGCGTAGCGCACCGTGACCTGGCTCTTCGAGTCGGGACGCAGAAAATCGAGCTGACGGGTTTTGCGCAGCTTGGTCAGATTTTCCATCAGCCGATGCGCCATCGCGATCGGCAGCGGCATCACCTCCGGCGTCTCGTCGCACGCGAAACCGAACATCAGGCCCTGATCGCCGGCGCCCTGTTCCTTGTGCAGCCCTTGTCCTTCGGTGACCCCCTGCGAGATATCCGCCGACTGCGGCTCGATCGCCGTCAGCACCGCGCACCGATTGCCGTCGAAACCGACCTCGGTGCTGTCGTATCCGATTTCGACCGCCGTCTGCCGCGCGATTTTCACATAGTCGGGGCGTGCGCGGCTGGTTATCTCGCCGGCCAGCACGATCAGCCCGGTCTTGGCCAGCGACTCCAGCGCGACCCGCGAGTCGGGGTCCTCCGCGATCAGCGCATCGAGCACGGCATCTGAAATCTGATCGCACATTTTGTCCGGATGGCCTTCGGAGACCGACTCGGAGGTGAACAGGAAATCCTTAAGCGGCATTCGCGATTGCTCCTTGAAAAGCGTGTTTTCGGGTGCGCCGTCGCAGACCGGAATTCAACTTACGCCGGCGGCGCGCGGGACTGAGAAGTTCAATTGAGTTCTATTCCAGAGGGGTCAGCATAGCGCATGCCGAAAAGCGCAAAAACGGCAATGCGCCTCAGGATTTTCAGGTAGTGATGGGTATAACTGACCAATCGGACAGAATCAAGACGGCGGCCAGTGCCGCGCGATTCGCTTCCCCCCGACTGCTCGATTCTGCCCGCTCATTCCTCGCCGAAGCGCTCGTCGAACAGCGTCTGCACGGCTTTGAGAGCCTCGCGCGCGTCGGCCCCTTCGGTCCGGAGCTTCAGCTTGGAGCCCTGCGCTGCCCCCAGCATCATCAGGCTGGTCATGCTCTTGGCGTTGACCAGGTTTTTGCCCCGCCCAATCATCACCTGCGAGGCGAATTTTGCGGCCGTCTGCGCCAGTGCCGATGCGGCCCGCAGATGAAGTCCGAGCCGGTTCTTGACCTCCACGGTCGCCTCCGCCGCATTCACGAGCATTACGATAAAGGTATCGCCGGCTTCGGTAAACGACCGCGCGCGATCAATTCACTTGCGGAACCGTCTGCGCCGTGCGCGCCAGCTCGACGCCGGTCCGCCGCCCGCTCACTTCAGCGCCGGCATGATACTCCAGCGGGATGAAAAGCAGCGACGACAGTCAGCGCGAGCACTCCCATGACCATAAAGGCCGGGGTGAAATCATGCACCGACAGATGCCCCGTGCCGTGCGCGCCCATGCTCATGTGCAGCACCATCGCACCCAGCGCCACGCCCAGGCTCAGAAACAGTTGCTGCGCCATGCTCGACAGGCTGCTCGCGCCGCTCATCATCGCGTTGGACACGTCGGCATAGGCCAGGCTCCCCAGCGCCGTGAATTGCAGCGAGCGGAAAAATCCTCCGGTCAGCAGCGCCAATATGATCACGTAGTGAGGCGTCGTCGAGCGGAACAGCGCGTAGCTCATCATGATGAAGGCGCTGAGCACGCCGTTGCCGATCAGCACCGAGCGAAAGCCCAGCCGCCGGATGATCGGCGTCGCCGTTATCTTCATGAACAAGGCGCCCGCGGCGCTGGCGAACGTCAGCATTCCCGAAGCGAACGGGGTGAGTCCGAAAACCACCTGCAACAGCATCGCCAATAAAAACGGCAGCGCGCCGATGCCCATCCGAAAAAGTCCGCCGCCCAGCGTCGCCGCGTTGAAGGTCGGGATTTTCATCAACCCCAGGTCGATGATCGGATAGTCGATCCGGTTGGCGTGCAGGATATAGAGCGCCATGCACATGCCGCCGGCGGCCATCACGCACATGATGATACCGGCGGGAAGCACGCCGCGGCCGATCGACTCGAAGCCGAACACCAAGCCCGCCAGCCCCAGCCCGGTAAGCAGAAAGCCCCGCCAGTCGAGCGGGACGACCGCATCCTCGCGGATGTTGGGGATGTACCAGGTGATCAGCGTGATCCCGATCGCGCCGATCGGCACGTTGATGAAGAAAATCCAGCGCCACGAATAATAGGTCACGATGAACCCGCCGATCGGCGGCCCGACCACCGGTCCCAGCACCGCCGGCACGGTCAAATACGACATCGCGGTTACCAGCTCGGACTTGGCCACGGTTTTCAGCACGATCAAACGGCCGACCGGGACCATCATCGCCCCGCCGAAGCCCTGCGCAATCCGCGCGGCGACCAGCTGCGGCAGCGATTGCGACACTCCGCATAGGATTGAACCGATCGTGAAGATCACGATCGCGGCGCGAAACACCGTGCGCGCGCCGAATCGATCCGCCATCCAGCCGCTGATCGGTATAAAAACCGCCAGGCTCAGCAGGTAGGAGGTGATCGCCAGGTTGAGCTTGATCGGATCCTCGCCCAGCGACTTGGCCATCACCGGCAGCGCGGTCGAGATGACCGTCGAGTCGAGCATCTCCATGAACAGCGCGCAGCCGACGATCATCGGCGCCAGAAATTCGAGCGGGGAAATTTTGAACAGCCTCGGACTCATCGGACCAGATCACACATCACCCATCGCCGCCCATCACGATATGTAATCCGCGCCAACCGGTAAACGGCTGCTCCGCCGCGAATCAAATTTTGAAGAACTACAACGGGCGATTCAGTCAGCGACGTTTATCGCCCGCCCCGCCGCGCCCGATTCTTACCTCGCCTTACTTTACGGGAGAGGAGGCCGGCCGCCTGGTGGCCGGTAGGTGAGGGTGCAGGAGGGACGCGACCGGCACGCGCCCAAGGTCAGCACGGAGCCTCTCCCATTGCGTCATCCCGCCCGAACTCTTTTTTTCTGTGATCCCGAGCGCAGCCGAGGGACCCCGGATCTTTTCTCCGCTCTGCGCTCTTATTTCCTCTCTCTGTCACGAGAGCTTTGCATAATTAACGCCGGACGCTGGGGCGTCCGTCGAGATTCTTCGCTATGGCAGCCTTCGCTCAGAATGACACCCGCAACCGCTCGCTTTTTTGTGTCATCCTGAGCGCAGCGAAGGATCTCGCGCGTCAGCGCGTGTCGCTCCAGCACCAGCATCCGGTTATGCACATGTCCCCTGCAAGGGAGAGCGAGGCGAGTAAGAAGCGGCGCGGGACGCGGTCACCCTAACTGCGGCGAGGTAGATCCACCCTGACCCCGTTCTAACAGGGCGAAGCCCGCATCTTTATCCTGACTAAGGTGCAGGGGCTGGCCCCTGCCCAAGGATGCGCGAAACCCACGGTGGGTTTCGCATTCAATCTATTGCCGTGGTGAAGGTGAGAGTGAAAAGTCCTTGTGGAGCGCCCTATCTGCCTTTATTAATACTGGCCTCCCGTGCTCACGGTGCGCGTCAGGTGCCGTTGCGGCCCGGTGCGATCCGAACCGCGCCAGCTTCGGCCTCGCCCTTGATCGCCGCGCTGAACAACTCGCGCAGCCGCGATTCGATTTGCGAATCGCGGGTCGTCCCCTCGCGCCGCCGCCATGCGCGCAACGGGATCACCGCCTTGGCCATGTTGCGATGGCCGCCGGCGCTGCCGATATCGGCGAACAGATTCTTCACCGCCTCACCCGCGTTTTCGCCGCTCATCCCGTGGTTGCGCACGCTTATCACCAGCTTGCCACCGAGCTTGCCTGCGACCGCCACCCACGCCACGCCCTCGAACTGCAGGCAGAAGTCCGCCAACTGCACGATCAGGTCGTCGCGCTCCACCCGGCCGAGATTGAGCACCACCAGCCGATCCTTGACGACCATCCGTTTCATCGCGCGCGCCAGGATTCGTGCGAAACTGAGCGGCAGCTCGGGACGATCGATCTGCCGGAGCATGCTGTAGTTGGCCAGCGGAACCAGGAGCGTGAACGCCAGCAGGTCGTCGTCGGTCACCCGGCGCGACAACGCCAAAGTGTCGCTGCGAATCCCGTAGAGCAGCGCAGTCGCCAGCCGCTCGCTGATTTTTTCGTCCGCCGTCACCAGGTACTCGGTCATGATCGTCGCAGTCGCGCCGTATTTCGTCCGCACGTCCTCGAACGCCGCGGCGCCGCCGGGATAGCCGGTATGATGGTCGATCACGATATCGGCGCGCGGAATTTTCTCGCCGAAGTACGGCGGCTGTACATCGACCATCGCAATCTTGTCGAAGGCGCGCAGCGCCTCCGTATCGGCGGGCTGGATTTCGATCTCCAGCAGATGCTCCATGGTGAGATTTTCCGGCCGCGTCACCGGCTTGAACGCGAACAGCGGCGTGGTCTGCTTGTTGCGCCCGAGCAGCGCCCGCAGCGCCATCGCGCTCGCCATCGCGTCGGGATCGGGATCGTCCTGCAGCACGATCGCCACGCGATCGCCGTCGCCGACCATCGCGCGCAATTCCTTGATTTTCTGCTTGGTGAAAGCCTGATCCATAAGATGAAACAATCCCGCGCCGGCTCTCACGGCGACGGATAAAGTCGATGGTTTAGCCGCGGAGAGCTCGGCTGCGGGCGTTTGGGGCGCGATCGGCTCGAATAACCGGACCGGCGAGCCGAAAATGCAGGCAGCCGTCGCAATCCTGGCGAGCCGTGGAAGAATTCATGGGTGGTCCCGAAATACCACAGCGCAAAGAGTTGACGCAATGATATAGAATAAAAGCCGTTTATGGATTCCACCGATTCCCATTCCAATAAATTTCACTGTGCGATCTGCCGCCGCGCATTCGCCGAGTGGTTGCTGCGCATTTCCGTCGAAGATACCGCCGGCTTTCGCCAGCAGGCCTTTATCTGCGGCAACTGCGCGGTTAAACTCCGGCTCGCCTCGGAAAAAAATCGCGACCTGCAGATCGATCCATGGATTCACGAGGCGGTCGCTAGCGTGCTGCGCGGCAAGAATCCCGACGAGCCGGAAAGCTAGCCGGGCTGGTCCAAGGAAGAAAACTGATCGATGGCGGACGCATCGAGATCCGGCCGTTCGGATAAGCCAGATTCGCAACCCGGCAACGCCGCCGGCGCGGAACTATGGCCCCGTGAAGAAGCTCGCCGGCTTGCAGAGCGCGTCGCAGCGTACGAGCCCGCTCGTCCGGTAATTTTCCAGAGCGGCTTCGGGCCGTCGGGATTGCCGCATCTGGGCACGATGGCGGAAATCCTGCGTCCCTCGTTCGTGCGCAAGGCGTTTCATCTGATCGAGCCGTCACGGCCGTCGCGGCTGATCGTTTTCATCGACGACCTCGACGGACTGCGCAAAGTGCCGGAGAACGTGCCCAACCGCGAGGACCTCGAGCAATATCTCGGCATCCCGGTCTCGAAGATCCCCGACCCGTTCGGATGCTGCCCGAGCTTTGCCGATCACATGATCGGGCTGCTCGGCGGATTTCTGGCGCCGGTCGAGGTCGAGTACGAACTGATGCGCTCGGCCCAGATGTATTCGTCGGGGCGCTTCGACGAGGGACTGAAGCTGATTCTCGACAAGCACGCGGAGATCACCGCGATCATCGCGCCGACGCTGCGCGAGGAAAATCGCGCGGGATGGTCGCCGTTCATGCCGATTTGTCCCAACTGCGGGCAAGTCGTCGAGCGAACGGTGTCGGCGTACCACCCCGAACGCGCATCGATCGAGTTCGCCTGCGAAAAGAGCGCGGGCGGCAGGTCGGGATGCGGTTTTCGCGGTGAGCAGTCGGTGCTCGGCGGCAAGGCGAAAGTGCAATGGAAGGTCGATTGGGCGCTGCGATGGTACGTGCTCAAGGTCGATTACGAATTGTATGGAAAGGATCTCACCGACTCGGCGCGGCTCTCGGGCCAAATCATGCGCGTGCTGGGTGCGCAGCCGCCGCTGGGATTTCCGTTCGAGATGTTCCTCGACGAGGAAGGCCGCAAGGTCTCGAAGTCGGTCGGCCGCGGCGTGACGGTTGACCAGTGGACCCGCTACGCGCCGATCGAGGTGCTCAAATTTTTCCTGCTGCGCAATCCGCGCCGCGCGCGCAAGTTGTTTCTCGAGGCGATTCCGCAATACGTCGACGAATATCTCGACGCGTTGCGCGCCTACGCGGCGGCGTCGGAAGAGCAGCGGCGCGAATCGGTGCTCGAATTTATCATCCAGAGCACGACCCCGAGGCGATTCAATTCAGAGCTCAGCTTCGCGATGATGACCAACGTGGTCGGCGCGCTGGGCACTTCGGATCGCGACCACATTTGGAATTATCTGGTCCGCTACGACGCCTCGCTCGCGGGCGATGCGGAAACGGAAGAAATGGGCCGCACGCTGATGGAATGCGCGCTCAATTTCTACCGCGATTTCATCGTGAAGGAGCCCTACACGCCGTCGGATGCGCAGCGCGCGCAGCTGAAAAGCCTCGCGGCGTATTTGATTGAAAATCAGGGCGCCAGCGCCGAAGAGATCGAGAAGAAGATTTACGATCTTGGCCGCGAAAATTACGACAAGCCCGGCAAGATTTTCCCGCTGCTGTATCGCTCGATTCTCGGCCAGGAGCGCGGCCCGCGCCTGGGCGCGTTCATCCGGCTGGCCACGCCGGCGCGCATCGTCGAGCTGCTCGGCGCAACGATCGCGCGCTCCGGCTAGACGAATTCGGCGAATACGGAGTCGGCCATTTCCAGGCCGCGATCGGTCAGTTTCACGCGGCCGCGATCGAGCGTCAGCAACCCGTTGCTGAACAGCGGGGTGGCGACGGTCCCGAAGATGGATTCGAAGTTGCGGCCGAAGCGCTCATGAAAATCGGCCAGCGCGAAGCCTTCGCGCAGCCGCAGATTCAGGAACACAAATTCGCCCTGCGCGGCGGCTTCATCGATCGTCTCGGCGCCGGTCTCCGCATTTCTGCGCTCTTCGATCGCGGAAATGTAACGCGCCGGGAGTTTTTCGTTCCACCATCGCTTTCGCTGGCCGCCCACTTCGTTACCTGCATAGCTATGGGCACCCGCGCCGATTCCGAGGTACGTCTGCGCGCGCCAATACGTCAGATTGTGGCGCGCTTCGTGGCCGGGCGCTGCATAGTTCGAAATTTCATACATCGCGTAGCCGCGCCGCGGGATTTCCTCGCGCACCGTTTGATACATCGCGGCCTGCTCGTCAGTGGCGAGCTGTTTGATTTGTCCGCGCTTCAAGTCCGTGAAAAAGGCGGTGCCTTCTTCGAAGGTCAGATTGTAAGCTGAGATGTGATCCGGTTCGAGCGCGGCCGCCGATTCGATGTCGAAGAGAACATCGGCGACCGTCTGTCCGGGGACCGCGAAGATCAAATCGAGATTGAGCCGATCGAAGCCGGCGCGATGCGCCAATTTTGCGGCTGCGCGGGTTTCGTCGGCGCAATGAATCCGGCCGAGAAACTTGAGCGTCGCGGCATTGAACGACTGCGCGCCGAAACTGATTCGATTCACGCCCGCCGCGCGCATCCCGCCGAGTTTCGCCAGGTCCACGGTGCCGGGATTCGCTTCGAGCGTTATCTCGGCGTCGTGTTCGATCCCGCAAGCGCGATTGGCGGCGTCGATAATCTCACCGATGGATTTGGGATCGAACAGCGACGGCGTTCCACCCCCAAAAAAGATTGTCCGGATGCGCTGGCCTGAATACGGCGGAGTGCCCGCCCTGTGCTTGAGCTCAGAAATCAGCGCGCCGGTATATTGCGCTTCCGGCCATGACGATGCGGCGTGCGAATTGAAGTCGCAGTACGGGCACTTCGATTGGCACCACGGAATATGGACGTAGAGCGAAAAGCTCACACCACGATTGTAGCGCGCCGTTGACGCCTGCTACTACGCGCCTTCAACGGTCGCTATACTCCCTGCGTCAGAGGGAACTTGTCCGAAATCGCACCCAATCGTCAGGATCCCAACGAACCGCGCGTCGAGGCGAGCCCCGGTCCCGCGAGCGCGAGCGGATCAGGCGCGAGCCGGGCCGGCACGATCGCGGCGGGCGTGTTGCTCAGCCGGATTGCCGGTCTGGTCCGGGACAGCATCTTCGCGCATTTCCTCGGCGACTCGGCCACCGCCGACGCTTTCAAGGCGGGGTTTCGCATCCCGAACATTCTGCAGAACCTGTTCGGCGAGGGCGTACTGTCGGCGTCGTTCATCCCGGTTTACGGAAAACTGCTGGGCGAGGGCGACAATGAAACCGCCGACATGGTCGCCTGGGGCGTCGGCGCGATTCTGACTCTCGGCGTATCGATCCTGGTGGCGATCGGCGTGATGGTGACGCCGTATCTGATCGACGTGATCGCGCCGGGCTTCGAGGGCGACAAGCGCGACTTGACGATTCAGATCGTGCGCATCCTGTTTCCCGGCGCGGGATTGCTGGTGATGTCGGCGTGGTTTCTCGGCGTCCTGAACAGTCATCATAAATTTTTCGTCTCGTACACCGCGCCGGTGGCGTGGAACGTCGCAATGATCGCGGCGCTGCTCTATTACGGGCCGCGCCGCTCCCAGGACGGGCTTGCGATCGCGATCTCGTGGGCGTCGGTCGTTGGCTCCGCTTTGCAAATCGCGGTACAGGTTCCGCAAACGCTCGCGCTGCTGAGAAAGAATCGCATCGACTTCGCACGCATCGCCGCGCCGCTCCGATCCGTGTTCCACAATCTGACCCCCGTGGTCATCAGCCGCGGCGTGGTCAACCTGAGCTCTTACGTGGACAACGTGCTGGCGAGCCTCTTGCCGACCGGCGCGGTCGCGGCGCTCAACTACGGCCAGTTGCTCTACATGGTGCCTATCAGCCTGTTCGGATACTCGGTGGCCGCGTCGGAGTTGCCCGCGATGTCGCGCGCCGCGGGTGCGATGCCCGAGCAAATGAGCGCGATTCTGCGCGGGCGATTGAACCGGGGACTGCGCCAGATTGCGTTCCTGGTGGTTCCGTCGTCCGCGGCCTTTTTGATTCTCGGCGACGTGATCGTCGCGATGATTTATCAATCCGGGGCTTTCACCCGCGCCGACGCGGTTTACGTGTGGGCGGTGCTCGCGGGTTCGGGGGTAGGGCTGCTCGCAGCCACGATGGGCCGCTTGTACAATTCGGCGTTCTACGCGCTGTTCGACACCCGCACTCCGCTTCGATTCGCACTAATCCGCGTCGCACTGACGCTGGTGCTCGGCTATCTATGCGCGATTCCACTGCCGCCGATGATCGGAATCGCGCAGAAGTGGGGCGTTGCCGGACTGACGGTGTCGGCGGGCGTGGCAGGATGGGTCGAGTTTGCGCTGCTGCGATGGGCGCTGAACGGGCGCATCGGATGGACCGGGCTCGAGCGTTCGTATCTGGCGAAGTTATGGGCGTTGGCTCTGGGAGCTGCCGCGCTCGCGTTCATCTTGAAACTTCGGATGGCTGGATTCGGCCCGCGCATCCAGGGGTTGGCGATTCTTTCGACTTACGGCGGGCTCTACTTATTCGGCGCGTGGATGCTGGCGATGCCGGAACTCAAGCAATTCACCGACCAAATCACGCGCCGCTTTTCCCCGCGCGCGGCTTCGAACTCATCCGATCGATAGTCGCGCTGGTGGAGCGTCCGCCCAGCAACGGGGCCAGCGCCACTGTTCCTCCGCGCGATTCGACGAATGCCTGGCCGTCAACCCGTTTGCCGCGCCAATCCTCGCCCTTGATCAAGACGTCGGGTTTAACCGCGCGGATAATTTTCTCGGCGCGGGTTTCGTCGAACACAACTACGTAATCAACCGCTTCCAGCGCGGCGAGGATTCGCGCCCGCTCCGCCGCGGGATAGATGGGGCGCGCGTCGCCCTTGAGCCGCCGCACGCTGCGATCGCTGTTGAGTCCGACCACCAGCAGGTCGGCCTGCGCGCGCGCAAACGCGAGCATCTGGATATGCCCGGCGTGCATCAGATCGAAGCATCCGTTGGTGAATGCGATCCGCCGGCCGGCGCGCCGCTCGCGCTCCAGCGCCGCCTTGAGTTCGTCGATCGAATGGATTTTGCGCTCGTAGCTCAAGTGAGCGGGGCTCAGTGCGCGGGCGAGATCTTCGCGCGTGATCACTTCCGTGCCGATCCGGGTCACCTCGATACTGGCGGCCAGGTTCGCAATCGTCGCCGCCGACGAGAAGCCCAGTCCCGCGATCGAAAACATCCCGAACACGCTCAGCACCACGTCGCCCGCGCCGGTTACGTCGTAAACCTCGCGCGGCGCCGTCGATATGTAGGTATCTTTGCCGCCGCGCTCCGCCAGATACATCCCGTCGCGGTCCAGCGTGATCAGGCACGCTTCCAGGCCGAGCTTGCGCACCAGAGTTTCGGCCGCCTTGCGCCACGCGCCGCGGTCGGTGAGATGCATCCCGGTGGCGATTTCGGTTTCGTGACGATTGGGCGTGAGCGCGGTGGCGCCGCGATAAATCGAAAAGTCCTCGGTCCTGCGCGGATCGACTATCACCGGGATGCCGCGCGCCCGGCCTCCGTCGATCAGCGCCCGCAGCACGGCCGCAGTCAGCATCCCCTTGTCGATATCCGATATGAGCACGCCGTCGCAGTTGCGAAGCTCGGACTTGATGCGGGCAATCAGCTCGCGTTCGCGCGCGGGCTTGAGCGGACTGGGGTCTTCCTCATCGACGCGCAGCAGTTGCTGGGTCGCGCGATGGGCCGCCTGCACGGAACCGAGCATCCGATCCTTGACG
The DNA here is from genome assembly GCA_963813785.1 of uncultured delta proteobacterium. Taxonomy (GTDB): domain Bacteria; phylum Desulfobacterota; class Binatia; order Binatales; family Binataceae; genus Binatus. Next base: position 230,364 of record CAWFAJ010000001.1, read on the forward strand.
ATGGTGGAGCGGTCGGGATCGATCAGAATGGAACGCGTATCGATTCCCAGATCGGCGAAAATCTCGCGCAGCAGAGCGCCGTTGCGATCCGCGCCCACCACGCTGAGCGCGCTCACCTCGGCGCCGAGCGCGCGCAAGTTCGCCATCACGAAGCCCGCGTTGCCGGGCTTTTCCTCGCGGCGCTGCACGCGCAGGATCGGAATCGGCGCTTCGGGCGAGATTCGCGCAACGTCGCCCCACAGGTAGCGATCGAGAATTACCTCGCCGGCCACCAACACGCGCAATGGTTTGAGCGCCGGCAGGCCGTGCTCGTGACGCGCGGATTCAGGGCGAGCGGAAGAGGGCGTTTTGCGTCGAGTCATGATGCGGCATCTTACGCCGCCGCGCCGCCCGCGTTAAACAGTTGAACCGTTGAACGCAGTCAAAAACGCGCGCGCTCCGGCTCACCTGATCGCGTAGCCGCCATCCACGACGACGGTCGATCCCGTGATGAAGTCCGACGCGTGCGAGGCCAGAAAGACCGCCGCACCCGCCATCTCCTCGGGCTTGCCGAAGCGGCCGGCCGGGGTGCGCATGATTATTTCCTGGAACATCGGTCCGCTCTGCGCAAGCACCGTCATCTCGGTTTCGATCCATCCCGGCAGGATCGCGTTGACCTGGACGTTGTGCGGCGCCAGCTCGATCGCCATCGTCTTGGTCGTCTGCACCAGCGCGCCTTTCGCCGCGGCGTAGGGAATTCCGCTCTGCGAGCCGAACAACGAATATTCGCTCGAGATATTGATAATCTTGCCTTGCTTGCGCGCGGCCATCGATTGCGCCGCGATCTGCGACAGGAAAAAGCACGAATTCAGGTTCGTTTCGATCACCCGGTCCCAGTCCTCGGTCCTGAAATTCAACGCGCTGCCCATGAGCGCAATTCCGGCGTTGTTGACCAGAATCGAGACGGGCCCGAGCTTGCGCTCGACTTCCTCCATCGCCGGGCGCAGGTCGTCGCGCCGGGTCACGTCGAGCTTGATCGCGATCGCAGGCACGCCCGCCTTGGCGAGCTCGTCCACCACGGCGCGATTTTTCTCATCGTTGCGCGCGAGGATCGCGACCGCCGCGCCGGCCTCGGCAAATCCGAGCGCGATCCCGCGCCCGATTCCGCCGTTGCCGCCCGTGACCACGGCGACCTTGCCGCTCAAATCGAACATCTTTGGACTGGCCATAACGCTTCTCCCACGCGGGCAGTCTTAATTCGGGCCTGAGTGTCTGAATTTCAAATCGCGCGCGTCTTAAGTCCCCTTTTTCCGATCACGGAACGCGCGACGGAGAGCCGCGAAGAAATTGTCGGTGTCCCGAGTTGAGATACCGGTCCTGGGATCGCCTTGGTCACCCAATTTTGTACGGACATGGAATGGCACCAGGGGATCGCCTTGTGCCTTCGTCTGTTGTCGCAATCGGTGTCGCTTCCGCCAAGTGCGCAACCGACTCCGCTGATGATTCCAGTTATTCACGCGACGCTGCCAGCCCAGAACGGTAATCGCAATCAGGCCAACAACCGTAGCGGCGACCGCAAGCTCGAACATCTTTGGACTCGCCATAACGCTTCTCCCACGCGGGCAGTTGGACAGCGAACGCTCAGCGCTTCTATATTGGCGTTTCGCCCCCGCCGCAACCGAAACGCCGTCAGCGGCGCGTTTGCGGCCGGCGTTGCGCCGGTGATTAAAGAAAAGACGGAGATGGCGCGCTGTAAAAGCACCCTCACCCCCGGCGCGGACGCCGTTCCCTCTCCCGCAAGCGGGCGAAGGTTAATAAGTACTCAAGAGACATAGAGGAAAAATCACGACGATGGGACTACGGACGGCTGAACAGTACAAAAGCTCGCTGCGCGACGGCCGCGCGGTTTTCTTCAGGGGCGAAAGGGTGGCCGACGTGACCGCGCATCCGGTGATCGGAATAGCAGTCGAGCACGCGGCGCTCGACTACCGGATGGCTCACGACCCGAAGTATCGCGAACTCGCGGTGGTGAAAGAGGGCGCCGACGAGTACAGCCGCTACTACCATGTTCCGCAAAATGGCGACGACCTGCTAAAGCGCAGCCGGCTGATCGCGGCCGCGACGCGCGAGGGTGCGACGCTGGTGGTGTTGATCAAGGAAATCGGCACCGACGCACTGCTCGCGCTGCATATCATCGGCGAACGGCTCGCGGCTGCCGGCAAGCCCGAGTACCGCGAGCGCATCCACCAGTTCTACCGCAATTGCCGCGACAACGATCTCGCCGTGGCCGTCGCGCAAACCGACGCCAAGGGCGATCGCGCGCTCGGGCCCACGCAGCAGGATCATCCGGATTACTACGTGCGAATCGTCGAGGAGCGCCCCGACGGCATCGTCGTGCGCGGCGCCAAGGTTCACACCAGCGTCGCGACCAATACCAATGAGGTGATCGTCCTGCCGACGCGTGCGATGCGCGCCGAGGACAAGGCCTACGCCGTCGCGTTCGCATTGCCGATCAACACGCCGGGACTGAAGCTGCTCGCGTCGCCTCACGGCAGCTCGCATAAAAATGATTTCGAGCATCCGATCAGCGCGCGGCACAAGATGATGGAGACGCTGACGGTCTTCGACGACGTGTTCGTGCCCAAGGAGCGCGTGTTCCTGCAAGGCGAGATCGACTTCGCCGGGTTGCTCGCGCTGACCTTCGTGCGATTCCATCGCTTCACCGCCGTGTCGTACAAACTGCCGCTGCTCGAACTGATGGCGGGCGCCGGCCATGCGATCGCGGAGGCCAACGGAATCTCGCGCGCGGGTCACGTGCGCGACAAGCTCACCCATCTGGCGGCGTATCACACCACCGTGCGTGGACTTATCGAGCATGCCGCGCGCACCTGCACGCTCGAGGACGGCGTCGCGGTGCCCAATACACTGCTCACCAACGTCGCGAAGTATCACTTCGCTCATAACTACCATCAGGCGGTGCAAATCGTGCAGGACCTCGCCGGCGGTCTGCTGGTGACCGGTCCCGCCGCTGAAGATCTCACCAGCGAGGCGACCGGCGCCTACGTGCTCAAATACATGGGCGGCGCGAAAGGTTTCGATGCCGAGAAGCGCCTGAGGCTGCTGAACCTGATTGGCGATCTGACGTCGTCGGATTTCGGCGGCTACCAGGAAGTGCTGGCGGTGCACGCGGAGGGCGGATTCGAAGCCGAGAAGTTGCAGGCTTATCGCGAGTACGACTTCAAGACGGTGGCCGCCTACGCGCGCAAGCTCGCGGGAATCTGAGAGCAACGGGAGAACTTGATTGAATGTGAAACCCACCGTGGGTTTCACACTTCCTTGGGCAGGGGTGACCCCTGCACTCAATGTTAAAACAAAGATGCGGGCTTCGCCCTGTTAGAAGGGGTTGGTGGGGAGAAGTGGCGGCTCTGTTTTCGTGTCATTCTAGAGCGAAAGTTGCTGTAGCGAAGAGTCCCGGTCCTTCCTGGCCTCGCTCCGTTATTTAACTGGAGGCGCCACAAGGGCACACGGCGGCCGACCACCTGACGGATACCTAAAGATAGAGGCGCTGTAGGACTCGTAAGCTCGCAGCCGAAGCCGAATCGACAGATGAAAGACCTTGCTGCGGAAATAGTGGCATATCAGAGAGAGTTCGAGAATCGCATGTGCAACTTATTCGCCGTGGCATATCCTATCGGCGCTGCATTGCACCAGTGAATCTAAAGGCTGCGCCGCATCGCTCGTAAAGATACTATTCGGTGGTTTCTACGACGTTGATGATTTTCTCGGTGATGCCGATAATTTGATCATCGTGGCGCAAGAGCCTGTTGTAGGGGCCGCTGAAGCGCGAAGGTGGGGCCGGCGAAGCGCGCTAGCCGGCCTCGCCGAAAATTTGCGGTAGCAAGGAGGTCTTCAATGATAAACAAAATCAAAGGCGCTGAGCACAGAGAAACTCCGCAGTCTTTATTCGACGGCGAGGAAGCATGGATTGTTCCTCGGAGAACGGGTGGTTATGACGCGGCTCGCACCGCGTTCCGCTGATGCTTGGCACATTGATCGGCTCAATGAAGAAGAGTGGGAAGGCTGCGGAATTAACGTGTATTTGGAATTCGTGGCCGCGGGACATGGGCGTAGGCTCTAATTGAAATGAAGACCGGAGACGCACGCGTGTTGCGCGGGTACTGCGGACCACGTCATATCGTACTCAGGAGCCGCATGCGGCAATTGGAGAGCTTGGGCTTCATCAAAAGCAAACCGGCAGGAAATCGTAAGTACGAATATGTTCTGCTGGTCCACCCCGCGAGCGTCATTGAAAATTGCAAGCACTGGGCAAGCTTCGGCCGAACTGGCTGGATGGGTATAGCGTTAGGCAGATCGAAACAAAGGAAATGACGCTTGAGGAAAAAAATCAGGCTAGGGAAGCGACAGCAAAGGTTGTCAATATTCAAGATTCGCCGGCCGCAAGAGGAAGGCGACGAGTGGGCAAATTGGCTGAGGCTTGGCGGTCTCCATTTCCATCAGGTTTAATTCATTGGGACGCCAGCGATCTGAGCGGTAAAGATGTGACTCCGACGATAAGTGAATCGTTCAATTATCTTCGCGAAGTTCTCAGAAGGTATCATCTACAACCGAAGCTGGTTCGATCCATCTCAAAAGGCCGAACACAGTTGCTGGGCTTCTGTATCGAATATATCGCACCGGAATCGTGAGCGAGCACTCGTGACTGAATGCAAGTCGGTTGTACTGGGCCCACTTCGTGGGCGCAGCGGCGGGACTTGCGATGGCCGTAGACTCCCGACGCCTCAGCTTTTTTGCGCGCTAGTCAATTGGCAGCGCGGGCTCCCTTGGGGTTCATTCTTCACGAAATTACTAACGCGCTGATAGCGATGAACGCGACGAAAGGCAAGGTGGAGTACTGGGAGCACCGCCAGTGTTGAGCGGAAATGGAACGAATTCCGATCAGACAATCGCGCCGCACAGATGTCCCTAACCTTAGCCCAATTCTCCCGATTGTTTGATGCAGGCGGGAATGTTTAGACGGAGAACAAACCTAGGAGGGGAGGCAAACCGCGAAAAAAAAGAGCCGGGGTCCCTCGGCTGCGCTCGGGATGACACAAGGACAGAGCGGGCATCGCGGTCGAGCAGGCAAACCTAACCCGTAACCCTGCACCCTCACCTACCGACCGCAAAGCGTTCGGTCTCCTCTCCCGTAAAGTAACGGGCGAGGTAATTTCAGAAGGGGAACAATCGCGGATCCGGGATTCTTCGCTACAGCAACTTGCGCTCAGAATGACACGAAAACAGAGCCATCACTTCCCCCCCGGCCCTGAGAGCGAAAGGTTGTCCTCAACATTTCGCGCTTAACGCCAAGGTGCAGGGGTTACCCCTGCCCAAGGAAGTGTGAAACCCACGGCGGGTTTCACATTCAATTAAGTGATTTCCCCTCAGACCTACTTTTCGGTGCGCAGCTCGATGGTGTTGCCGTCGGGATCGACGATCCACAGTTGACGGCCCGCGCCCATGTTCGAGGGCGCCTCGAGAAACTCGATTCCCAACTCCTTGAGCGTGCGCTTGGTCTCGTCGAAGTCTTCGACATCGAAAGCGACGTGAGCGCCGAGCGGGTCGGGCTTTTGACCACGGTTCTCGCTCGAGATGATATGCAACGCGTTGTTGCCGATCCCGTACCACGCGCCGCCGAACGGGAAATTGGGCCGCGGCAGCCGCTTCAGGCCAATCACGTTTTCGTAGAAGCTGGCCGCCTTCTCGACGTCGCTGACGCGCAACGCCGCGTGATTGAGCGCCTTTGGTTTGATCATCGTGAGCTCTTACCCCGCGCGCGAAGTTTCTAATGCAGTTCGCCGCCGCCGGCGACGTTGATCGTTTCGCCGGTAATGTTTTCCGCGCGGCACAAATAGACCACCGCCTCGCCGATATCGGCCGGGGTCTGCTCGCGCTTGAGGAACGTGTTGCGCGCGATAAATTCGTCGAACCCAGCATCGGGATTCAGCCCGTACTGAACGCTGACGATCGGACCGAGCACGTCGGTCCACATCGCAGTGCGCAGATACCCGGGGCATACCGCGTTGACCCGAATGTTCACCGGGCCAAGCTCTTCGGCCAGCGATTGGGTGAAGCCGACCGACGCGAACTTGCTCGCGCAGTATGCCGACATGCCGCCGTGACCGGTCTTGCCCGCCACCGACGCGATATTCACGATCGCGCCCTCGCGCTGCTTCATCATGTGCGGGATGCATGCCTTGGCGCACAGGAACTGGCCCTTCACATTCACCGCCATCACGCGGTCCCACGCTTCTTCGGCAAAAGCGCTCACCGGCCCGAACGCGATGATCCCCGCGTTGTTCACGAGGATGTCGATCGCGCCGAGTTTCGCGACCATCTCCGACGCCATCCGCTCCAGGTCGGCGAACCGCGTCACGTCGGCGAGGATCGGGATAGCCTTCACGCCCAGTCCCCTGACTTCCTCGACGGTGCGATTCAGTTCAGTCTGCGCGCTTAGATTGTAAGTAAGCGCGCGGTCCGCGGGACTGCCGAGATCGACGAGCGCGACGTTTGCGCCCGCCGCCGCCAGCTTGAGCGCGATTCCGCGGCCGATTCCCCGCGCCGCGCCGGTGACGATTGCATTCTTGCCCTTGAGTTCCATCCAGATTTCTCCCTGCTCTGCATGCCATCCAGCACGACGGCTGTGGATGGCGGTAGGCGTGCTCGCGGCGTTTACTCGAACGCGTTCTCGCCCGTGATCTCGCGGCCGAGGATCAACGTGTGCACGTCGAAGGTGCCCTCGTAAGTATTCACCGTCTCGAGGTTCAACATGTGACGGATCACCGGGTACTCGTTCACGATTCCGTTGGCGCCCAGCATGTCGCGCGCGTCGCGTGCGATCTTCAGCGCCTCGTTGACGTTATTTCTCTTGGCGAACGATACGTGTTCCGGGCGCATCTTGCCCTGGTCCTTCAGATGAGCCAGCCGCAGGCAAACCATCTGCGCCTTGGTGATCTCGGTCAGCATCCTCACCAACTTCGCCTGCACCAGTTGATAGCCGGCCAGCGGACGCGAAAATTGCTTGCGCGATTTCGTGTAATCCAGCGCGCAATGGAAACACGATCGCGCCGCACCGATCGCGCCCCACGCGATTCCGTAGCGCGCCTGCGTCAGGCATCCGAGCGGACCCTTCAGCCCGCGCGCTTTTTCCAAATGAGCAGTCCTGGGAATTCGCACATCCTCTAAAATCAGTTCCGAAGTGATCGACGCGCGCATCGAAAATTTTCCGTGGATGTCGCGCGTCGAGAATCCCGGCGTCCCCTTCTCGACGAGGAACCCGGTTATGCCCTCGTCGACCTTCGCCCACACGATCGCGACGTCCGCGATCGAGCCGTTGGTGATCCATCGCTTGGTCCCGTTGAGGATCCATCCGTCGCCATCGCGTCGCGCCCGCGTTTCCATCCCCCCCGGGTCCGACCCGTGGTCGGGCTCGGTCAGACCGAAGCAGCCAATCAATTTTCCCTTGGCCATTTCCGGCAAGTAGCGTTGCTTCTGTTCCTCGCTGCCGTTTGCATAAATCGCGTACATCGAAAGCGCGCTTTGCACGGACGCGAACGAGCGCAGCCCCGAGTCTCCCGCTTCGAGCTCTTGCATGATCAGGCCGTACGCGACGTTATTCATGCCCGCGCATCCATAGCCCTTGAGATTAGCTCCAAACATTCCAAGCTCGGCCATTTGCGGTACAAGCTGCATTGGAAAGGTTTCGCTCGCGAAATGGCGTTCGATCTGCGGCAAAATTTCGCGATCGACGAAACGCTTGGCCGTGTCGCGGGCCATCCGTTCTTCATCGGTCAGCAGGTCGTCGAGGTGAAAGAAATCGAGATCTCTTAATAGATCTGCCATCTTATGCTCCATGCGATTTTTGAAAGGTGTTTTATTGTCAGATTACGGATGCATACCGCCGCCAGAGTCCGGCCGGGTCGATCGATCCTCTGGATGACCGAAATCAGGCCTCCCGACATCGCGCGCTTTTGACCCGCCCCGGTTCGTGCCGAACGCTGATTCAGGGCCGAATTATCACTGCTACTACTTGCGTTAGGTTCGAGCATCACGTAGCCTTATATCGCAAGTCGCCCATATGCACATCGAAACGCTAAAGGTCTTCTGCGACATAATCGAGAGCGGAAGCTTTTCTTATGCCGCATCACAAAACTTCGTCACTCAATCGGCGGTCAGCCAGCAGGTCCGAAGCCTGGAAGAAAAGTACGACTGCCGATTGATAGAACGCGGACGCGCCGGAGTCAAACCCACGCCGGCCGGACAAATTCTGTATACCTCCAGCAAGGAAATCGTGCGCCGTTTCCTGGAGTTGGAGAACCGGTTGCGTGAAATCGGCTCGGTGGTCGCGGGCACGATTCGCGTCGGCACCGTTTACAGCGTCGGCTTGCACGAATTGCCGCCGTATCTGACCGAATTTCTGCGCAACTATCCGGCCGTCAATGTACATCTCGAGTATCTGCGCTCGAACAAAATTTACGAAGACCTCATCGAAGGCAAGGTCGATCTTGGCGTCGTCGCGTATCCTTCCAAGCGCAGCCAAATCGTCTCGGTGCCGTTTCGCCACGACGAGTTAGTGCTCGCCGTGCCGCCCGACAATCCGCTGGCCAAGCAGTCGAAGGTAAGCGTCGGACAGTTGCAGGGTCAGAAGTTTGTCGGATACGAGCGCGATATCCCGACCCGAAAGGCCTCCGATCGAATCCTGCGCCAGTACGGCGTCAAGCCGGTCTACGCGCTCGAATTCGACAACATCGAGACCATCAAGCGCGCCGTCGAGATTGGCCTTGGATGCGCAATCGTGCCGCGGATGACGGTTGAGAACGAGGTCGCGCGCGGCACTCTGCGGATGCTCGAGTTCCAGGAAGGGAGCTTTCTGCGTCCGCTGGCGATCATCTACAAGCGCGGCCGCGAGCTCTCGCCCGCGGTGCGCAAGTTCATCGAGGTGCTGACGACCAGCAACGTCGTGCCCCGCGCTCGCGGCGACAAGACTGGCGACAAAGCCGAGCGCGCGCCACGCGGCGAGCGCGCTGAGCGCAACAACGACGCGAACAACTCGGATCGCGCCGAGAAGGCCGAGAAAGCCGAGAAAGCCGAGAAGACGGCATAGCCGCAACCGACCATTGACTACAAACGGCCGGGTCATGGCGACTCGGCCGTTTTTTTCCCTTCCCCGGCTCAAACATCACGCGCGTGATGATTGAATGCGAAACCCACCGTGGATTTGCAGGGGTAACCCCTGCACCCGAGTAAGGAAGAGATGCGGGCTCTTCGGGGTCGCTACCTCAGCGCGGCGCGCAGCCGCTCGCGGTCGAAGCCCGCGATCATCTCTTTGCCCGCGACGACGATCGGCCGCTTGATAAGATTCGGCTCCTTCACCATCAGCGCGAACGCCTGCTCGACCGTGAGCGATTTACCCGCCAGGCCCATCGCCTTGAAGGCTGGACTGCGCGGGTTTAGAAAATCGCGCGGGTCGCGGCCCGCAAATAGATCCTTCAGCTCAGCCGCACTCAGAGGAACCTTTGCGTAGTCGCGCTCGTCGAGCTCGACGCCGAGATCCTTGCGCAAGAAACCTCGCGCGTCGCGGCAAGTCGTGCAGGTGGATTTCCAGACAAAACGGATCCTCTTCATGCGCGACCTTCCATCTCCCGGTGCCCTGCGGCTACTCGATATTCGAGTTCGGCACCGATCCGCCCGCGGGACCGCTGCCGTGATCCAGCGGCTGCCCACCTGCCGGCGACGATGCGCTCGCGGACGAGCCCGCCTGCGGAAGCGGCGCTATCGGCGCGACGCCACCCGACGATGAACTTGTCGAGGGAGCTTCAGGCGGGGTTTCGGTCGGCCCGCTGAAGTTGATCGGCTGCTGGCCGGCCAGCATTTGCGGCGTCACGACGTAATCGCCGCCGAGCGCGCTGCGCCAAACCGTGTCGGCCGCCTGCTTGTTGCCGGCGGTCACCAGGTAAGTTCCGCCGCCGACGATGCCGCCGAGGATCGCGTAAACCATCTTGACGGGGATATAGACAAGATTTAAGACCAGGGCGCCCGCGCCGTAACCGGCGCCCGGCCAGTTGACGCCGCCCTCTTGCGGCTGAGGGACCTGCACTGGCGTCGCAGCGCCTGCCGGCTGCGTCTGCGCTCCGGCATACTCTGCGAGCGGACCGGCCGGCATCGCGAGCATCACCGACAATCCCAGCGCGATCACGACGAATCTGAAATTTCCTTTCCTCATGATTTCCTCCACCACTACCTCGGGCGTGAATTGCTACTCGGTTTTGACCACTGCCTCGGCCGGCAACAGCCCCATCAAATGACGAAACGCGCGCTCGAGATATTCGGCGTTCTTCGACTCGAGCGTTAACTTGACGCGGTAATCGGGATCTCCGATCCGCGGATACGAACCCAGCATCAACTCCGGAAAATTGCGCATGCAGTCGTTCAGGTGATCGGCGATCGTGCCCTCGCCGGCGGTCAGGTAAATCGCGCGCATGAAATATGGGTCGGCCGCAAAACGGCTGCTCAGCGCCCGCAGCTTGGCCTCGAACAGTTGCGGAATTCCGGGCAGCACGTACACATTTTCGATCTGCACGGTCGGAAAACGGATGTCGCCCGCTTCGTTGAGAACCGCGCCCTCGGGCACTTCGGCCATCTTGAGGCCTGCGGCGAGCGAGCGCTCGTGGAAATGTTTGCGGATGAGGCGCTCGAGCTCGGGATGCACCACCAGACGCCGCTTGAACGCGCGCGCGACGCCTTCCATCGTGCGATCGTCATGGGTCGGGCCGACGCCGCCCGAGGTGATCACGAAATCGAAGTTGCGGGAGCAGTACGAGACTTCGCCGGCGATCGGCGCAAGCTCGTCCGGGATGGTTGCGATACGAGCCAGCGCGACGCCGATCTTGTGCAGCTCGCGAGCCGCGAAATACGCATTCGAATCCTGAACCTTGCCGGAAAGGATTTCGTTACCCACCACAACCAGCGCGCAGCTGCGTTCTCGCATTCGACTGCAGGCTCCTTGCGCGATCCGCCTCGAAGGGCATTATCGCAAGCGGCGGCTATCAGCGGCAATGGGGTAAACCGGGGATCCGGCGATGGCTACGACGGGCCGGCGTCGTCAACGTCGGGCGCCGACGCCTCGATAAACTCTTTGAGCCTGCGCTTGAGCCGCGTTTCGATCTGCCGCACACGCTCACGGCTGATTCCGAAGCGCGTGCCGATCACCTGCAGCGTCTCGGGATCCTCCGACAGCAGCCGCGCCTTGAAAATCTCCAGCTCCTTGCCCGCCAGCGTCGCGGCGAACTGCTCGACCTTGTCGTGGGCGAAGTCGCGCCACTCGCGGTCGGCGGTTTCGGTTTCTGGATTGTGAACGGCGTCGGGGATTACGTCGAGCAGCCGCGTATCGTCGCTGGTGCCAGCGGGTTGATCGAGCGATAGCTCGCTTTGCCCCATCCGCTCCTGCATCTCACGCACGTCGCTTTCCCGCACACCCATCCGATGCGCCAGCAGGAGCGGTTGCGGAGTGAATCCCTCGCGCTCCAGCCGTTCGGTCTCTTTGCGCAGATTGAAGAACAGCTTGCGCTGCGCTTGCGTGGTGCCGATCTTGACCAGCCGCCAGTTGTTGATCAGGTAACGGTAGATATACGCGCGCACCCACCACACCGCGTAAGACGGAAAGCGGATTCCATGTTCGGGGTCGAAATTCTTGACCGCTTCCATCAGGCCGACGTTGCCCTCCTGTATAAGGTCGAGCACGTTTTTCGTCGCACGCGCGAATTCGTACGCAAGTTTCACGACCAGGCGCAGATTGGCGGTGACCAGCCGGTAAGCGTCCTGCGGATCCTTGTCCTTGACGTAGCGCCGCGCGATCACCGCCTCCTGCTCGCGCGTCAGCAGCGGGAAGCGGCGAATCTCGGTCAGGTAGCGGCCCAGCGGATCGGCGGCTACGAGCGCGCCGCCGTCCTTGGCGGCGTCGGCTTCGACATCGGCGGGCTCCCGATCGGACTGCACCGGCGCTTCGTCGTCGGTGCTTTCTACCGGATGAAACTCGGAGACTTCGATCGGCGCCTCATCGGCAGCGTCGGCGCTGCCGCCGGCGTCGGCGTCGAGATCCAATTCGGACTCTTCAGGTGCGATCGGCTCGGGATTCGCGCGCCCGCGGCGAGCCTCGCCGCCGGCGTTGCTAACGCGGTTCGCTTTCGTCGTGCGCTTGCGACGGATCGGTTTGCCGGGTTTGCGCGCCACGGATTGGCTCCAGCTTCACCACACGCTGGCACGAGATGCGGACGTCAATACTCGAGCCGGCGGCGGCGCCGAGCTGTGTCGGTTCTTGTCGAATCGATCGTGCCCGCTCAGGCGTCGGGTTCTTCGATCGTGACCTTGCCGGCGGCGATTTCGCGCAACGCCGTCACCACTTCCTTGTTGTCCGATTCCACCAGTGGCCGCGCGCCCTTGAGCAGCTGTTTGGCGCGCCGCGCCGCGCCGAGCACGAGCTCGAAGCGGTTGGGAATGTTTTCCAGGCAATCTTCAACGGTAATTCGTGCCATTTGGCGTCAATTCTCCGGTGCATCGCGCCTCTTGTCAACGCGCCCGCCATCGGTAGGCTGGAACGGCATGGAGGCTTTGCAAGTTTGATGGGCAGGTTTGCGACGTTGCGCCATTTTATCCTGATGACAGTACTGGCTCTGATCGTCGTGGCAGTACGGCCCGCGGCGGCCGGCGATCCGGTCACGATCCTCGCGGGCAACCATCCCGACGAAGCCGCCGAGGTTGTGGGCGAGGCTGCCGCATCACCTTCGCGGCCGCTGGCGATGTATCTCACGATGGCGCTGCGCAATCGCGCTGAACTTACGCGCCTGCTTGCCGATCAGCAGAATCCGGCGTCGCCGCAATACCATCGGTGGCTGACTCCGGATGAGTTCACCGCTCGTTTCGGACCCACCGGCGCCGACCTGGCGCGAGTCGCGCGATGGCTTAAGAAAAAAGGTTTCACCGTCAGGTCTGCCGACGCCTCGACCCGAGAGGTCTCTTTCACCGCCACGGTGGCGCAGGCGGAAAGCGTTTTCGCCGTGAAGATTGCCGCGTCGGCCGACCGCCGTCTGTATTCCAACACCGCCGATCCGGCCGTGCCCGCCGACCTCGCGCCGCTAATCGAATCGATCAACGGCCTCGACAACCTGCTGCACAGCAAGCCCGCGATGCATCGCGTGCCCCGGCGTGATTCCCCCGCCCATTCGCCCGACGCAATCGTCGATGGTGTGGGGCCGGCCTTCGGCCCTGCCGACATATATGCCTTCTACGACGAAACGCCGCTGTTGAATGATGCCATCGACGGCAGCGGCGCCGGATGCATCGCGGTCGTCGAGGATTCCAACATCGATCAGCCTGCCGCGGGCGCATTCAACAGCCAGTTCGGCCTGCCTGCGCTGACGATGGGCGCTAACTTCAATATCGTGTTGGTCGATGGTACCGACCCGGGCCAGACTGTGGATGAAGACGAGACGATGCTTGACGTGAACTATTCGCACACCGCCGCGCCCGGTTCGAGTATCCGCATCTATCTCGGCGACGAGAACCACACGAAGTCCTCGGCCATTCTCGACGCAATCCATGCGGCGGTGACGGAAACCAACAGCCCGTGCAGCGCGATCAGCATCAGCTTCGGATTCTGCGGCGGCTCGAAAGGCTTCTACAGAACCCAGAACGGTTTCTTTAAGCAGGCGGCTTCGCAAGGTCAGTCCGTGTTCGTCGCGACCGGCGACGAAGGCGCAGTGGGACTGAAATTTAATCAAAAGCAGGGTGCTTGCGTACCCACCAAGACGCGCGAAGTCAGTGAACTGGCCGCGTCGCCATACGTGACCGCGATTGGCGGCACCGAATTCACGCCCGTCTTCGACAGCAACGGCGACGACGTCGGCTCCGTTCCAGAAAGCGTGTGGAACGACGCCGCCGGCGCCTCCGGCGGCGGCAAGAGCAAGGTCTTCAAGAAGCCCGCGTTTCAGAAGGGGCTCTTTCCCAAGGATAAGAAGCGCGACGTACCCGACATCTCGTTTGGCGCCAGTCCATATTCGCCCGGTTTCTTCTTTGGCGGCCGCGACGAGTACGGCGGGCCTGCGGTCCAATGCTGCATCGGCGGCACCAGCGTCGGCGCTCCGTCATGGGCAGGCATCAGTCAGCTGATCTCGCAGCAGGAGGGCGCTCCGGTCGGCAATCTCAATACGCGACTCTACCAACTGGGCGCGCAGGCCGACGGCGCAACGACCGGGATTCGCGACGTGACGTCGGGCGACAACAGTTTCAACGGAGTCACCGGATTTTCCGCGGTTCCCGGATATGACAAAGCCAGCGGCTGGGGGACCGTCGATATGTGGCTGTTCGTCCCGGCATACCTGGGACCGTAGCGGGCGATTGAATGCGGAACCCACCGTGGGTTCCGGCAGGGGTGACCCCTGCACCCATCGTTAAGAATGAAGGGGTGACCCCTGCACCCGGTGTTAAGAAGAAGATGCGGGACTTCGTCCCTGTTAGAACTGGTTAGGTGGAAGTACCTCGCCGATCGTGGGTTCCACAGACAATTAAGTTCTCCCGTCGCTCCTCTGCTCTACGCGCGCTCGCTACGCCGCCGCGCTTCAATGCGGCTGGGGCTCAGTCGGGCTTGGTGAACTTGAGCGTCATCCGGTCGCTCTCACCGATAGCCAGGTACTTGTCGCGATCCTTTTCACCCATGCGCAAGGTTGGCGGCAGATACCATACCGGATGGTCGCGCAGGTCCTTGGGATTTGCATTGATTTCCGAGGCGCCCGCCAGTTTGAAGCCGGCCTGCTGCGCGAGTTGGATCATATAGTCCTGGCGCACATATCCGTTCTTGGCGCTGGGATCCTGCGGCTGCGACGGATCGGCGCGATGGTCGGTTATCCCCAAGATACCTCCCGGTTTCAGCGCGCGGTAAAACGCCTTGAAGTAGTCTTGCGCGTTGCCGTGCGCAATCCAGTCGTGAACGTTGCGAAACGTCAAGACCATATCGGCTGAGCCTGCGGGTGCGATTTCGGTTTCGGCCGGCGGCTTGAGCGTGGTCACGATGACCTGGCCATAGTCGGTGGGATCGGCCTTGAGCTTGTCGTCGAAGGTCTTGGCGCCCGCTCCCCCGCCCACCGCTTCGTAGAGCTTGCCGTGGTCCTTGAGAAAGGGCGCCAGGATTTCGGTATACCAACCGGCGCCGGGCGAGATCTCGACCACGGTCATCGTGGGCTTAATCCCGAAGAAAGTGAGCGTCTCGAGCGGATGGCGATATTTGTCGCGGGCCTTATTTGCCTGGGAGCGTTGCGGTCCGGCGATCGCCGCCGCAAGCGCGGCCTGCGCGCCGGTGTCATCCTGGGAGGCTGTCGCCGACGGCATCGATGAGATCGCAACGATCGACAGAGCAAGCAGGGCATACAACGGGAATCGGAATCGATGCTTCACTTGCATGGGAGCTTTTCCTTTCACTCTTTCAATTGCGAAACGCGTGGCGCGCGAGATCCTTCGCTGCGCTCAGGATGACACAAAAAAGTTCTAACAGGCCGTCAGGCCGCATCCTTTCTTAGCGTCGGGTGCAGGGGTCACCCCTGCCCAAGGAGGTGTGAAACCCACGGTGGGTTTCACATACAATTAAGTTCTCCCGTCGCTCCTCTGCGCGGCGCGCGCTAAGCGTCCAACGCAGGCAAACGTCCGACGCAGGTCAGTGGTGGAGGCTCAGGAGCGCTTCTTGCGGGTCTTTTTGCGCGACTCCCTGGTCTTGGCCTGCAGTCTGGATTTTTTCCGTTTGCGCCGCCGCTTGATTTCTTTTTGCCGTTCGCTTGCCATCTAACCTCTCTTCTTTTTTTACTTAGTCCAGCGGGACTGTCCGTTCCACCTTGGCGCCGGAGTCGAGATGGATTCCAGCCGAAGTTACGTAGGGCTTGCCCTTGCCGGACCGATTTTCCACATAAGCGTCGTAGTCGCCCGGGTCAAGCTTGAAGCGATGCTCGTTTCCCGGATCGCTCTCGGCGACCTTGGTCTGCGTACCTGCGCGCAAGATTACCACGCGAGTCGAGTTGTCGAACGGAATCTTCGACATCACGGTCTGCACGATCAAGTCGGCCTTGACAACTTCGTCGAGCGTCAGCAGCGCGCGACGCCCGGGCGCGAGCGCCACCGCGTGCCAGTCGTAGCCTTGCGGGGGCGCATCGACGTGCACGTCCACCTCGCTGGGCGCGAACAGATACTTGTCGCCCGAAATAAAGCTGGCGACCTTCGTGTGCGGCGAGTCGGTGGTGGTCACGGTCACGCCGAAGCCGGGATCGGCGCCGGTCTTGTCTTTCACGCTGACCTGCATGACTGCAACATTTGCTATCAGCACGGTGTGAGTGCGGCCGGCCTCGACTACGACGCCGTCCTTGACGATCTGGCCGCCGACGATCGGCATCACCAGTTTGTATTCGCCCGGCGGGATCGCGACCGACGAGCCGGGCGTGACCTGGCCGGCCTCTTTGCCGTTGGCTGCGATCAGGTGTGCGGGATTTTTCGCGCCTGCGCCGTTTTCGCCGAGCACATCGAGCTTCAGCGTGCCGGTTTGCGCCGCGCCCGCAAGTGATGCGGTCCAGATCAATGCGAACGTAACGGCCAGCAGGCGGATCGGTCTCATAGGCGGATCGGTATCTTACGGCGGCGATGCGGCGCGCGCCACCACGTGCGGCGGTCGGGATGATCCCGCCGGAATCCTGGCACAGCGGCAACCGTTGTCCTGGCGCGGCCGTCATCTCTCTTTCCACTTACTATCGGCTCGCGTTACGCTGGCTCAACGCCAATGAAACTCTCGACGCGACTGCTCGGCAGGTCCTACCGCTTCCGCTCGGTCAAGGAATTGCTCGCGCGCGCCAACGAAGCGCGCTCGGGCGACGAACTTGCGGGAATCGCCGCGCGCTCCGAGCGGGAACGAATAGCAGCCAAGGCCGTGCTCGCCAATCTGACGTTGAACGATCTCCGCGAGAACCCGGTGGTTGCCTACGATCGCGACGAAGTGACGCGCGTGATCGACGATGCGATCGACCGCGACGCATTCGCCGCCGTGCGCAACCAGACCGCCGGCGAGTTCCGCGAATGGCTGCTCGATGACGCGACGACCGGCGACGCGATCCTCGCGACCGGGCGCGCAATCACCGCCGAGATTGCCGCCGCGGTCGCCAAGCTATGCAGCAATCTCGATCTGATCGCGATTGCGTCGAAGATTCGCGTCGTCACCCGGGCGCGCACCACGCTTGGCCTCGCGGGCCGGCTCTCGACGCGCCTCCAGCCCAACCATCCGCGCGACGATCTCAAGGGAATCGCCGCCGCCATCTACGAGGGCCTTGCCTACGCGACCGGCGACGCGCTCATCGGAATCAACCCGTGCATCGACGAGCCCGACAACCTCCGCCGACTGCTCGAACTCACCGCCGACATCATCGAGCGCACCGGAGTGCCGACGCAAAACTGCGTGCTCGGCCATATCACGACGCAGATGCGCGCGCTCGAGGCCGGCGCTCCGATGGACATCATGTTCCAGAGCCTGGCGGGGACGGAGAAGGGCAACGCCGGTTTCGGGATTACGGTTAAGATGCTCGACGAAGGCTACGCGATGATTCGCGAGACCGGCAGGCTGCGCGCGGCGAACCTGATGTACTTCGAAACGGGGCAGGGCTCGGAGCTGTCCGCCGGCGCGCACGAGGGCGCGGACCAGGTCACGCTCGAGGCGCGATGCTACGGCCTCGCGCGCCGCTACGCGCCGCTGCTGGTCAACACCGTGGTGGGATTCATCGGCCCCGAATATCTTTACGACGCGAAACAAATCACGCGCGCCGGCCTCGAGGATCATCTGATGGGCAAGCTGCTCGGAGTCCCGCACGGGGCCGACGCATGCTACACCAATCACGCTCGCGCCGATCAGAACGACTGCGAAAATCTGGCGGTGCTGCTGGCGTCGGCGGGATGCAACTACTTCATGGCGGTGCCGATGGGCGACGACGTGATGCTCTCTTATCAATCCACCAGTTATCACGACGCGGCGGCGCTGCGCGCAGTGCTCAAGCTGCGTACCGCGCCCGAGTTCGAGGATTGGTGCGAGAGCTCGGGGAATCATCCGCGACGGCCGTCTCACCGCGCGCGCCGGCGACGCGCGGCTGCTGATGAATTCGTCGAGCAAGACCGACGGTGAGGCGGATTTCGACGCGATGCGCAAATCGACGCCCGCGCGGCTTGGCGTTGGACGCGCGGGTCCGCGCTACACGACGGCCGCGATGCTGTCCGTGCAGGCAGATCACGCGCGCGCAGTCGATGCGGTCATGACACTGGTCGCGGGTGATTGGCCGCGGCGCAACGGCCTGCTCGAAGTTCACTCGCAGGCGCTCACCCGCGAAGATTATTTGCGCTATCCCGAGCGCGGCCGGCGTCTTGACGCCGTCGATGCTGCTCGCGTCGCGCGCCTTGCGCCGCGCGGGCGCGGCAAATCGGCGCCGCCCAGCGTGCTGCTATGCGTCGGCGACGGACTTTCATCGGCGGCGGTGGAGCAGAACGCGGCGCCGCTGATGCGCGCGCTCACCCGGCGGCTCGCGCCGCGATACCGGCTCCTCAAGCCGATGTTCATCCGAAATGCGCGGGTCAGAATCGAGGACCATCTCGGCGAAATATTGCGCCCCGACGTGGTCTGCATGATCGTTGGCGAGCGGCCCGGCCTGGCCACCGCCGAGAGCCTGAGCGCGTACGTGATTTATCGGCCCACGCTCAAATCGATCGAGCCCGAGCGCACGGTGATATCCAACATTCATCGCGGCGGGATTCCGATCGCGGAGGCGGGGCGCAAAATCGCGGCGCTGATCGACGACGCGATCCGGTTGCGGGCGTCGGGCGCCGCGCTGGCGGAGAAAATTGCGCCGGCTACGTGAGTGCCGATACTCTCATCTTTCGCTTTCCGAATACTGGGTGCCGGGGTCACCCCTGCCGCGACTGGCGCGTGCTCATCCGAAAAACTACGCTGGGAAGCACAAAGCCATGTCCGATCGCGAATCAGTGCTTGCCGCCAACCGCGCCTTTTACGACGCCTTCGAAAGTCTCGACGCCGAAAAGATGGAAGCGGTTTGGCTGCGCGATCCGCGAATCATTTGTATCCATCCCGGATGGCGCAAACTTTCGGGATGGGGTCCGATCATGTCGAGCTGGGAGCGTATCCTCGACAACGTATTCGAGATGAAGTTCGAGCTCGGCGAGATTGAAGTGACGATCAGCGGCGACCTGGCGATCGTCGTCGTCGAGGAAAGCCTGACCCAGCGCGGCTACGACGGCGCCGAACGCGCGAACGTGCTCGCCACCAACGTGTTCGAGCGCGTGGGCAATAGATGGTTCATGGTGATGCATCATGGGTCGCCGGTGCTCGCGCCGCCCGACGACGAGCCGCCGCTCCAGTAATTCGCAACCGGCCGCAACTGTGCGAGGAGAAAATTCGACGATGCTCAAACGCGTTGACAGAATTCAGATTGCGGTCGCCGACAGCAATGCGGCCGAGCGGGTGGTCGCGGAAGTCTTCGGCGCAGAGCTCGTCAGCCGCGACAAGGCGGCGCCGCTTGGCGCCAGGCGAACCACGATGCAAGCGGGGACGAGCCTGGTCGAAATTCTCGAACCCGACGGGACAGGAGCGGTTCAGGATTTCGTCTCGAAGTGGGAGACCGGACTGTTCGGCGCGGGATTTTCGGTGGACGACCCCGCCGCCGCCGCGCATCATCTGGCGAAGTGCGGCGTGCGCTTCGAGCAATCCGCGGGACAACTCTATCTCGACGCCGCCGCGACGTTTGGGATGCGCACCGTCATCTCGCAGCATCGCGAACGCGCGCCCGTCGGCGCGATAAAATGGGCCTACGAAGTCACCAACGTCGTTGGCGACTGGAATGCGGCGTCCGCCCGCTATGCGCGCATCTTCGGCCTCGACGCGGCGAAGTTCAGCCCGATCGAGAGCAAGGATTTCGGCTACACGGGCACGCTGACGCTGTTCGATCCTCCCGCGCGCCTTGACCGCGTCGAGATCGCGCAGGTAACCGACGCCAACCTTGCGATGGGCCGTTTTCACAAGCGCCGCGGCGACTCGCTGTACATGTTTTTCGTCGAGACCGACGACGTCGGCGCGCTCGAAAAGCGCCTGCAAGAGCGCGGAGCGCGTTTCGCGGCGCATCGCCGCGACCAGGCGGGGCTGGCGGAATTGTTCATCCATCCTTCGGCATTTCTCGGCGTGCTGGTCGGGGTGAGCCGCACCGAGCACGCGTGGCTGTGGTCGGGCGATCCCGAGCGTGCGCGGCGCGCCGCGACGGCGCGCGCGCTGAAGGCCTGACGCCTGTTCCTTGAGGCTTTGCCGCGTGGCGTGCTTGTGATATCCTTACCACAGGTAAGGAAACTTATAAGCGGTAAGGAATATGGCTGCGTCGACTCTCACCAGAAAGGGGCAAACCACGATCCCGTTGAAGGTTCGAAACCATCTCAAGCTCCGGCCTGGCGACAAGATTGAATTCGTTATCCAGCGCGACGGCACGGTCGTGTTGGCGCCAAAAAATGTTGATGTTCGCCAACTCAGGGGAATACTCGGCCCTGTCCGGCGGCGACTCACGATTGAACAGATGGACGAGGGCATCAGGAGCAGATTTGCGCGGCGGTGAGGGGAGTCGATACCAACATCCTGGTTCGTTACCTCGTCGCGGATGACCCGGCGCAGTTGCGGGCCGCTACTCGGTTCATCGAGCATGAATGCTCGCCGCAGGAGCCCGGCTTTATCAATCGCTTGGTGCTGGCAGAAGTTGTATGGGTGCTGGAGAGCTCTTACAAACTGCCGCGCTCGGCTGTTGTTAATGCGCTCCGACTGTTGTTCGATACTGATCAACTTTCGATTGAACATGCCGAGGATGCTCGCGTGGCCCTTCGGGACTACGAGGATGGCGCGGACTTCTCGGACAGCCTGATTGCCGCGACGAATGCCCGACTCGGATGCGAATACACGGCGACATTGGACCGCAGGGCAGCTCGCCGCAAAGGATTTTACCTCGTCCAATAAAAAAGCCGGCGGCCCGAAGACCGCCGGCTTGAATTCGCCAGCGCGTGCCGGCGATCGCAGCTTACTTTGCTTCGCGCATCGCGCGCACCAGAATCGCCGCCAGCTCCGGCCGGGTGAATTCCGGCGGCGGCGCATCGCCCGCCCGCAGCATCTCGCGAACTTTCGTTCCCGACAGTATCAAGCGGTCTTCGTCGGTATGCGGGCAGGTCTTGAACGACGCCATCGAGTTGCATCGCTTGCAGTAGAAAGTGTTCTCGAACATCAGCGGCGTTATTCCCAATTCGGACGGCTCGAAGCGCGCGAAGATTTTCTGCGCGTCGTAGCTGCCGTAGTAATTGCCGACGCCGGCGTGATCGCGCCCCACGATGAAATGCGTGCATCCGTAGTTGCGCCGCGCGATCGCGTGCAGGATCGCCTCGCGCGGGCCGCCATAGCGCATGTGCGCCGGGAACACGCCGATCATCGCGCGATTTTTCGGATAGTACAGGTCGAGCAGAACCTTGTAGGTCTCCATCCTGACCGCGGCGGGCACGTCGTCGCCCTTGGTTTCTCCCACCAGCGGATGAATCATCAGTCCATCGCAGATTTCGAGCGCCGCCTTCTGGATATACTCGTGCGCGCGATGAGTCGGGTTGCGGGTCTGGAAGGCGACGATTTTTTTCCATCCCCGCTCGCGAAACGCCGCCCGCGTCTGTCGGGGCTCACGCGGAAATTCCAGGAAGGTGCGTCCCGGTATCTCCTCGATCAGCGTCAGTTTGCCCGCCAGGCAGTACGGCGGCATCGAGGTGACGTTCTTCGCCCCCGGATGCGCGTCCTCGGCGGTGCCGAACACGTTTTGCGCTTCGCTTTTGCGATCGACTTTGTAAATTTCCGCAAGCTTCACAGTCGCCAGCCGCCGGCCGTCTTCGGTCGCGAGCGCGATCTCCTGTCCGGCTTTCAGCGATTTCGCTTTCGCTTCATCGACGCCGAGCGTGATCGGAATCGACCACGGCACTCCCGACGCAAGCCGCATCTCGTCGCGCGAGCGAATGTAGTCGGCCTCGCCCATGAAACCCGTCAGGGGCGAGAACGCGCCCGACGCGAGCATCTCGAGATCGGCCAGGTCGCGCGCGTTGAGCGTAACCGCCGCGAGTTTCGCGCCGTATGCCGCCAGCGCGGCGCGTTCGGAGACCGGCGCTTTCAGATCGACCAGCTCGCCGCCGCCATGAGCCGAGATTGCGTCGTCACGCACGCTCATCGCCGTGCTCCATTGCTGATGTAGTTCAGCTCCTCGAGCCGCCCGAGCAACTTGGCCAGGCTCTGCGCGACGGTTTCCGTGCTGCTGTCGACAATCAGTTCGGGCTTCAGCGGCTCTTCGTAGGGGTCCGACACGCCGGTGAAAGATTTGATCTCGCCGGCCAGCGCCTTCTTGTAGAGCCCTTTCACGTCGCGCTCGACGAGTTTGTCGATCGTGCAGCGGACATAGACTTCGAAGAAGCGCTCATGATGGTGGCGCACCTCGTCGCGAATCTCGCGGTAGGGCGAAATCGCCGCTGAAATCGCGATCACTCCGTTGCGCGCCAGCAGATGGCACACATACCCGATGCGCCGGATGTTGATGTCGCGATCCTCTTTGGAAAAGCCAAGTCCCTTGGAAAGATTGGTGCGGACTTCGTCGCCGTCGAGGATCTCTACGCGATGCGCCCGCCGGCGCAGTTCTTCGGCAACCAGATTCGCAAGCGTGGACTTCCCCGCCCCGGACAGGCCTGTAAACCACAAGGTAAAACCTTGATCCATCGGCAAAAACTTATGCTCCCTTAAGAATGAGATTACTTGGTGGACTCTAAAAATTACTTAATCTTATCGAAGGAAACAAGGCAGCCGGTGGTCCTGGAGTCGGGCGCCGATCGCCATGTTCAAGCGTGCGCAGCCGGCAGGTTCAGGTGAATCGCGAGCGCCGCCGGCGAGCCGAAGATTTCTCTGGCGCCTGCCGCGAGCAACCGATCGCGCGCGGCGTCGGCGGCCGCGATTCCATAAAATCGCACGTCACAACTTTGCGCGGCCAGCAGGTCGGCTTCGCTGTCGCCAACAAACGCCGCCTGCGATCGATCGACGGAAAACAATTCGAGCGCGCGAATCAGCATGTCGGGCGCCGGCTTGAGTCCGAGCAGACTGTCGCGTCCGACGATTGCGTCGATGGATGCGCCGGCGTTCCTGTCGAACCAGCGTTTGACCGTTCGCGACGAGTTGGATGTCACGATCGCGACGGCGGCGCCGGTTGCTTTCAGAGCCGCGAGCGCTTCGATCGCTCCTTCCAGTGGTTGCGCGCGATCGACTCCCGCCAGCTCGATTTTCTCGATTATCTCTGAAGCTCGGCGCAGTCCTTGCGTGACCCGGGGTTGGTTGATCTGCGCCAGCATGAGCGTGCGGTAGGCGCCGTAGAGCGGGAGATTGCCGCGCGGGATTTGTGCGAACAATTGGTCGGGCGCGCCAATGGAGCGCAGGTAGGGTTCGAGCACGAGCCGGCCGCCGGCCCAATCGACCTCGGGCTCGAGCCGCGCGATCGTGTTGTCGAAATCGAACATCCAGAGCTTGTACATCACGGATGAAGGCGAAGGCTGGTTTGATAACCGTCGAACTCAATGATCGCCGGCGATGGATTTTCCGCGTATCCAGCAAGCAGCTTGAACGCCTCCGCCGTCGCGAGCATCGCGATAAAATCCGCAGCTTCCGAGCGGCTGCCCACTGGCGCATGCATCGACGCATCGACGGTTGGCGGGCTGGGCGACCCGCCGGGGATGACGGCGATTTTTCCCGGCGCATCCAGGCGCGCGACTACCCACGCTCGCACCTCGCGATTGCTCACGATTTCATCTGAAACTTTTAGCGCCCCCTCACTTCCAACGATCAACAGCGCCAAATCGACGCGGCCTTTCGACTCATCCGCGACGGTGACAGATACCCCGGCGTTCAGTTCGCGCGCCGCAGCGATTTGTCCGGCGAATCCTGCCTGGCCGCCGGCCACTTTAACGCCGATCGCTCCGACCCCTGCGCCAACCAGGTAGGCCAGCGGCGCTTCGATATCGCGCGCATCGCCCGCAAGCAGCATCCGTGCGGCAAGCAAACGTTCCTGGCCGCGACCGCCGATGCGCGGCACGATTATCTGGCGGCTGTAGCGTTCGATTTGCGGGTCAGTCAGGGTCATCGCGATTCCGTTACTTGCCCGGCGCTTGCGACTGGCGCCGCCCGCGCGCATCGCGCGGCTGCGGCTTCCACGCGCCGCATCCGCACCCGGGGCGCGGGCTAACCGCCGCAATCCGCACCCGGGCCGGGCCGGACGCGTCGTAGGTGAGAATTTTTCCTGCGAGCAAGGGCGTTTGCGCACCGCAGGCGCGCATCGCCTCCTCCGCCTGCATCGCGCCGATCGCGCCCGCGACGGGGCCGACGATCCCCGCCTCGCGACAACTCTGGCCTTCGTTGTCATCAGGCGGATTCTCGAACACGCATCGGATGCACGCCGTCTCGCCCGGAATTACCGTCATGGCCTGCCCGGTCATCCCGACTACACCGCCATAAACGAACCGCGTCCGCGCGGCGATACACGTGTCGTTGATCAAAAATTTCGTGGCCGGACTGTCAGTTGCGTCGATTACAAAGTCGTGTGCGGCGACCAGACGCGCCGCGTTGGACGCTTCCAGCGCAATCGGATGCCGTTCAACGTTGGCGCCGGGGAACCGCTCGACGAGCCAGCGCGCCGCCGCTTCAACCTTCGGCGTGCCGGTATCCCGGCTTCGATAGATCACCTGGCGAGCGAGATTCGACAGTTCGACCGGGTCGGGATCGATCAGCGTCAGCCGCTTTCGTTGTGCGCCGCCGCGCGCCAGCGCCCACAATGCGGGAACGCCGAGGCCGCCCAAGCCGACGATCAGTATTCGTTGAGTTGCCACTTCGTCGTGCTTCTCCCGCCCGTCGAGAGCCGCAACGCCATCAGTGCTTGTGGGAGCTGGTGAAAAATCCTGCGACGACGATAAGGCTGCAATCGTCAAGAGTTGGCTGACGGTAATATGCGAGCGCGGGCGTTGTCAATCGACGGACCAATCGGTCAGGCGGCCGCCAATTCGCTCGCCAAATCGCTTGCCACTCGCCTCATATTTGTCTATGTTGCCGCAGCGAGCGGGGGTCTTATGGCGGGGGACGAAATTCGCACCATTGGACTGCGGATTTTGCGGATTCGATGCATAGGAGATCGACTATGACTTCTCGATGGGCGGGGCTGGCTATTGGTCTGTTACTCGTGGTCGCAGGGCTGTCGCTCGGCACGGCGGGATGCGATCCGTGCGGGAGTTGCTCCGCTAAACCCAGACCCTCTTCCTCGCCTACGCCTGCACCGAATGCGTGCCTGCCGTCCAGTTCCATAGGGATACTGGTCCAGGGCAAGAACGCCACTGTCTATGCTCCGCAGGGAAACTGGGGTTTCGGTTCGACCAGTGTTAAGGTCGTACCGATTGAAACCAGCAGTGGCATTGGTACCGGTGGTGCGTCGAGTTCAATAGCGACGGGGAACATTCCGAACTCCTGCTCCTCCAACTCCACGACCGGTCAGACGGTATGCGTCGGCAACAACACCGACGTTTACCTCATTAATGGCACGACCCTCACCAGCACGTTGACCAGTGGCGCGACCTCCAGCGAAAGTTTCTCGGGCGGTGAATGCCAAAACTGCGGCGTGGTGGTGGATTCGTCAACCAACAAGGCATTGATCACGGTTGGTCTGGAAACCGGCGGCCCGGGTGGCTACCAGTTCCTCGACCTTGGCGGCACGCCCACATTTGAGACGCCCATTCCCGCCGGAACGGACGTCTCCGAAGACGTTTCGATCGACCCGGTCCGCCACCTGATTCTGTCACCGAATGAAGACTCGCTTTACCAGCTTGTCAATACCAGCACCGAGACGCCTGCGGTGTTCAACAATCAACTTGAAGACGGGGAGTTCGACTCAGCGGGCGAAGACTGCACCACCGGCATCGCGCTGGCTACCGTTGAATTTACGGGCGATCTCTTCATCGCCGATCTGACCCAGGCGGAATTCACGCCGGGAACTCCCGCCGGCACGTGGACTGACACAGCCAGCCAGCTCGTGAACTTTCCCGAGTTTGACGAGCTCGCGGCCGGCACCTGTGGTATTGCAGTCGCACCGGGCACACATCTTGGCATAGTGACGGGTGAGTTTGGTGGCGACCTGGAGGGCGTCATCCAGCTGCCGGCCACTTCGGGGAGCGGAACGCCCGCCTTTGTCGACTACGTGGCGTTCACCGTGCCCAGCACCCCGAGCGACGAAGGGTGGTCGGAGGGTTACGATCCTCATACAGTGACGGCTTATGTCAGCCCCAACAGCGGAAAGGCATACGCTGTGTTGGAGAACGCCGACTTCAGCTATGTGGCCATCGTCGATCTTCAGGGGCTGCTGAGCGCGCCGCGAACGGGTCACGTTGTGAACAACCCGCTTCCGGATGGCCTGGTGACTTTCGTAGCGGAGTAACTAGCGGCCGCCGATAAGCAGCTCCGCGATCTGAACGCCGTTGAGCGCCGCGCCCTTGCGCAACTGGTCGCCCACCACCCAGAAATTCAGCGCGTTGGGGCAGCTCAGGTCCTCGCGGATTCGCCCGACGAAGCAGTCGTCCTGTCCCTCGACGATGATCGGCATCGGGTAGCGATTGTGCGCGGGATCGTCGAACAGCCGAATCCCCGGGAAATGCGCAAATGCCTCGCGCGCATCGGCCGCCGCGACTTTGGTCTCGGTCTCCGCGTTGACGGAGATCGAATGCGCGGTGAAGACCGGCACCCGCACCGTGGTCGGCGAAATCAGCAATTGGGGCTGCTCGAGGATCTTCCTGATCTCGTTGACCAGCTTGATTTCCTCGCCCGTGTATCCGCCTTCGACAAATTTGTCGATATGCGGAATCAGGTTGAAGGCAATCTGATGCGGGAAAAATTTCGCCTTGATTGCCTCGCCCTTCGACCACGCCATCGTCTGCTCGCGCAGTTCCGCAACCCCGTTGACGCCCGCGCCGGATACCGCCTGGAAACTCGTTGCGACCACCCGCCTGAGACGCCCCAGGTCATGGATCGGCTTGAGCGGCATCACGGTGACGATCGTCGTGCAATTCGGACACGCCACGATGCCCTGGTGACGACGCGCGGCGGCGGGGTTGATCTCGGGCACCACCAGCGGAACCTCGGGGTCCATTCGAAATGCGCTCGACTTGTCCACGACGATTGCGCCCGCCTTGACCGCGATCGGTGCGAACTCGCGCGACTGCGCCGAGCCCGCCGAGAACAGCGCGATATCGATTCCCTTGAACGAGTCGGCGTCGAGCCGCCGCACCGTTATCGACTCGCCCGCGAAGGTTACGGTCTTGCCCGCCGATCGCTCCGACGCGTACGCGCGCAGCTCTCGAATCGGGAACTTGCGCTGCTCGAGAATTTTGAGCGTGGTCTGCCCGACTGCGCCCGTTGCACCCACCACCGCGATTCGTTGTCCGCTGGCCATTTTTCGATTGTATCGTGAAGTTGTTATTCGAGTGAACAGCCGCTTCAGTTTTCAGCTCTTTTGCAATAGCCAGTCGCTGACCAGTTCGAATACTTCGCCGTGCGCCAATCCGTGTCCGACGCCGGGTAAAATCTTGAGCGTCTTGGGCTCGCCGGCGCGATCGTAAAGTGCCTGCGAGCTTTGGTGCGAAAGAATCGTGTCCGCCCCGCCATGAATCAGCAGCAGCGGCTTGGGCGCCAGCTCGCCCGCCACGTGCGCGCCCGCGAGCTGACTCGACAGCGCGATCACGGTGGTGACGATGGGGCTGAGCGTCCCGGCGTTGATCGCGACCGCGCCGCCAAACGAATGCCCGATCAGCGCGACGCGCTCGTGGCCAATCCCGCCCAGGAACGTCAGCGCCGCCATCGCATCGACCAGGCATTCGCCGAACTCGTTGGGCGCACGATAATCCAGCCGCGCAATCGTGAGCCCGCGCCCGGGCATCTCCAGCCCGAGGCGCGGATACAGCATCGAGGGACCGTCGAATCCGCCGATCGCGCCGCTGACGCATAACACTGCGCGCCCCTTCTCCGGCGCCGAATGCAGCACCAGCGCGATCGAGCCGCGCGTCGTCGCGATCGTCACCTTGCGCGCGCCCGCGATCTCGTCGCCCGGCTCGACGCCGGTGATTCTCAGAGTCAGTCCTTCGTCCATCGGTTGGGATCTTGCGCAGGCCGCTGGCTATCGCGACCGAATCGAAGCCGGCCCATCCAGTCCAGCGTCGGTCGTCTCACCGAGCATTCGCATTCCGTAGCGAATCAGCGCCGCCAGCCGTTCGACCCGCGTCAACAGTTCGCCCTGCTCGCCGCGCGGCGCGTCGGCCAGCTCGGCGGCAACGGCGGCCAGATTCTCGCGCATCAGTTGCACCGCGCGCTCCAGGTTTTCGCGCTCGGGCGCTGGCACGCGGGCTTTGCGCCGCGCCTTCTGGATCTCCGCAAAATCGATTATCTCGGCCATTGATGATTCACGCTGCGCGCAAGCCCGATCGCGATTATCGCTTATCGCGGCCGCGGGTGGAAACCACCAAAGAGTCACCTTAATTTCTTGCCCGCGCGCCGCTTCTCGGCGAGCGTTCGATGCCCACCCTCGGCGACCCATCGCATCTGCCGCGCCATCCCGTTGAGAATCTCGACCTCGCGCGCCGTCAAACCGCTGCGTCCGAAAATCTCGCGGATCGCGAACATGATATGGTCCGGGTTGTCGTCGGGAATAAAACCGATCGAGACCAGCGCCTCCTCCATCCGCGCCAGCATCGGGTCGCTGATCGCCGCGGCTACGAAATGCGGCGCCCGGGCCGCGGCTGCGAGCTCAGGCGGGCGTGCGGCTTCGATTTTCGCCGCCGCCGATTCATCCGCCGCCATCATCAGCTCGTACG
Source organism: uncultured delta proteobacterium (assembly GCA_963813785.1). Taxonomy (GTDB): domain Bacteria; phylum Desulfobacterota; class Binatia; order Binatales; family Binataceae; genus Binatus. The sequence continues at coordinate 259,410 of CAWFAJ010000001.1, forward strand.
CGACGACTACCACCGCCTGCGCCAGGTTGAGCGACGGATATTCGGGCGCGGTCGGGATTGTGATCAACCGATTACAGAGCTTGAGCTCGCGATTAGTCAGCCCGCGATCTTCGCGGCCGAAGACGATCGCGATTTTGTTCGAGCCGGCGATAGCGTCGAGTTCCGCCGCCGCTGCGCGCAGCGGATGCGCCCGGCTGCGATAACCGCCGCGGCGGCTGGTCGTGCCGGCCGCGACCGAACAATCCGCGATAGCAGCCGCCAGATCGGGATAGACCGTCGCGCGCGCCAGGACGTCATCGGCATGCACCGCCATCGCGGCCGCCTCGCGACTCTTCAACGTCCCGGGCGCGACCAGGCGAAGATCGTCGAAGCCCATGTTCTTGAGCGCTCGCGCCGCCGCGCCGATATTGCCGGCCGATTGCGGCCTGAACAGCACGAACGCGAATTTCTCCCGCGCAGCCATCTTCTCATTTAACCGCAGCCTCCAGGGAATGCGAAACCGGCCCCTTCCCGGCGCCGCCGGAAACATCGTGGACCAATACCGGCTGAACCCCTTGCAGACAGCGGTCGTCCGGCCTATGCGGGAGTTGGAATCGGAAGGTGCTACAAGATGTCAGTGGTCGACGACGGAGCACGCATGACTTCCAATGGAGCCGGATCGTACGAAGAGACGCGCCAGCGACACTTCGCGTACCTGATGAACCTCATGCCTGAGTTCCTCGCGCGCCTTCGTTGGTCCAGAGCGGAGATCGACGCCGAACAGACACGCGCGCTGCGCGATCTCGTGAGCCATGCGGCGCGCTCTTCTCCGTGGCACCGCGAACGCCTTCGACGGCTGGCTGGCGATCGCCTGACGCCAGCCGCCCTGCGCGATATTCCGCCGATGACGAAGGGCGACCTGATGGAGCACTGGGACGCAATCGTCACCGATCCCCGCTGCACCTTGGCAGCCGCCGAAACCCATCTCGCCGGACTTACGGCCGATGCCTACTTCCTCGACGATTTGCACGTGATCGCGTCGGGCGGCTCGAGCGGAAAGCGCGGCGTATTTGTCTACGACTGGCACGGATGGGCGGTATCGGCCCTCGGTTTGATGCGCGGCCTCTACGATATTCTACTGAGCCTTGGACGGCCGCCGGCGCCCTTCGCCACCGTCTCGGCCTACGTGGCGAGCCACGCGACCAGCGCTCTGGGACAGACGTTCTCGAATCCGGATCGGCCCAGCGTGCGGGCTCCCGTCAGCCTGCCGCTCGCCGAAATCGTTACGATCCTCAATCGCACACAGCCGTCGCTCCTGCACACCTACCCCAGCATGCTGCCGGCTCTGTGCGAGGAAGCGCGCAGCGGGCATCTGCACATCAGCCCGGCTCTGGTCTGGAGCACTTCCGAGCCGCTGCTGCCGGAAGTTCGAGCGATGGTTGAAGCGACCTGGAACGTTGCGGTTGCGAACGGCTGGGCGGCGAGCGAATCCAGCGGCGGCGCGTTTTGTTGCCCGGTTGGCGCGGGTTTCCACATCGGGGAGGATCTGAACATCATCGAACCGATTGATGAGCACGGCAATCCGGTCCCCCGCGGCGGCACGGTCGGCCAAAATCCTCCTCACGAACCTTTATAATCGAATCATGCCGCTCATCCGCTACGAGATTACCGACGAGTTCCAGATCGCCGACGGCCCCTGCCGCTGCGGCTCGGCCTATCTCAAGGTCGCCGACGTGCACGGCCGAGCGGACGACGTGTTCCGCTACGCCAGCGGGATCAGGGTTCACCCACTGAACTTCCGCTCTCCGCTCGGCAAAGATCCGGCGATCGTCGAATACCAGGTCCGGCAGACGGAGCGCGGCGCCGAGATCGCCATCGTTGCTCGCGCCACCGTCAATATCGACGCCCTGCGATCCACCATCGCTCAACGTCTCACCGACCTTGGCCTGTCCGCACCGGAAGTGATCGTGCGTCGGGTTGACAGGATCGAGCGTCAGGGTGCTGGGAAACTGAAGCGCTTCATTCCCTTACCCGCCTTCTAGAGACGCCTCTTCGCGCACCGCCGGCCGTTCTTGGTGATCAGGATTAACCGCAGCCTCCAGGGAATGCGAAACCGCCGGAGTTACCGCTGCTCATCGCGTAGTCGCGAAAAGATGCGCTGCGCAGATTTTCGCGTCTTCTCACTGCGGGTGCAGGGGTCACCCCTGCCGCGCGCGACAACGGAGCGCGGCCTTAACGTTGGGTGCAGGGGTCACCCCTGCTGAAACCCGGGGAGGGTTTCACTACAATTAAGCGTATTCCTGCGATGAAAATAATTTCCTTCGGCGACGTTCACATGGCGACCCGCAATCTGGACCGGATGGGCGAGGTGATGCGCGATTGCGACTTGATAATCCTGTCCGGCGATCTCACCAACTTCGGCGGCGTCGACGACGCGCGCAAGGTCCTCGCCGACGTCCGCCGCGCATGTCCCGCCGTGCTTGCGCTATCGGGCAATCTCGACCGGCGCGAGGTGATCCCGTTCCTCGAACACGACGGCGTCGCGCTGCATGGCAAGGGTCTGGTCAAGGGCGGCGTGGGGATCTTCGGATGCGGCGGCTCGAATATCACGCCGTTCGGCACGCCGACCGAGCTCAGCGAAGACGAAATCTATGCGACGCTGCGCGCCGGTTATGACTTCGTGCGCGAGGTGCGGCCGCTCCTGATGGTTTGTCATACGCCTCCGTTCGACACCAAATGCGATCGAATCCTGAGCGGCAAGCCGGTCGGCAGCACTGCCGCGCGCCAATTCATCGAAGAAGTGAAGCCCGACGTTTGCATCTCCGGGCACGTTCACGAATCTGCCGGCGTCGATCAAATCGGTCCGACGCAGATTTTCAACGCAGGTCCGTTCAAGGGCGGCGGCTACGTAGTCGTGCTCAGCGGCGACGGGCGGCTTGACGCGAGGCTCGAATTTCTTTGACGTGCCCGCCTTGTCGCGCGTCGATCAATCGCTTCGCACCTACGCCGGGAAAATCGCCAACGCATGGCCGCTGGTGCTGCGCAACTCGATCCGGCTACTGTGGCGTTTCCGGCCCGGACGCGCGCTGAAGTAGGGCGGGAGATTGGCGTGGGGGCGCAACGATACAACGCAGCAGCCCCGCAGCGCGTGGCTTTCGTTGTTTAGACATTTTTGTCGAAGGGAGAATTGCTTGCGCATGGACGCGACCGGCGATGTTCAGATGAGGTTCGATCACGTATCGATCGCGGTGAAGTCTATCGACCGCGCCTACGAATTCTTCGCGAAATATTTTCCAATCAAGTTGCGCAACGCCAAATCGATTGACGAGCAGGTCAGCGGTTCGTTCTACTGGCAGGATTTCCATCTCGGCGGATTCGTCGTCGAGCTTATCGAGGACCCGCCCGGCAAGCCCGGTTTCGTCACGAAGTTCATCGACAAGCACGGCGAGGGGATGCATCATTTGTCGATCGAGACCGACAATCTGGACGCGATGGTGGCCCGGCTGAAGGCCGGAGGTGTGCGGGTCGTCGACGAGCAAAAGTACGATTCAGGCGCTGCGACCGCGTTCATCTCGCCGCGCTCCGCCTTCGGCGCGCTGATCCAGTTCTGGCACACCCCGAATTGGGAACAGGCGCATCCCAAGCCGGCGCCCGACGGCCTGGCCAACTTCGATCACGTATCGATCGCGGTCAAGGATATCAAGGCAGCCTACGATTTTTTCACGCGCTACTTTCCCGGCACGAAAATCGGCCACGAGCCTCACCTCAGCAATTCCTCGGGCAACTTCGCCCTTGGCCATCTCGAGGTCGCCGGCTTCAAGCTCGAATTCATCGCGAGCCCGCCGCACAAGACCGACAACGACTTCGTCGGCAAGTTCATCGCGCGCTATGGCGAGGGGATGCATCATATTTCGATCGACCTGAAGGATTTCGACGCGACCTGCGAGCGGCTCAAACGCGACGGCGTGCGGGTGGTGGACGAAAAGCGCAACTGGCGCGGCGAGCGCCAATACTTCATCTCGCCGCAGTCGGCCTTCGGCGTGCTGATCCAGGTCTGGGACGGC
>CAWFAJ010000002.1:0-336575 GCA_963813785.1 uncultured delta proteobacterium
CAACGGCAACGAACCGCATCGCAACGAACCCGCGCTGCTGAATATCGAAGACGACATGCGGCAGTCCTACCTGGACTACGCGATGTCGGTGAATATCGGACGCGCGCTGCCGCAAATTCGCGACGGACTCAAGCCCGTGCATCGCCGCATCCTGTACGCGATGTTCCGCACCGGGCTGCTGTCGAACCGCCGCTACACCAAGTGCGCGGCGGTGGTGGGCGAAGTGCTCGCTCGTTACCATCCGCACGGCGACATGGCGGTTTACGATTCGCTGGTCCGGATGGCGCAGCCGTTCAGCCTGCGCTACCTGCTCATCGACGGCCAGGGCAATTTTGGATCGGTCGACGGCGATCCGCCGGCTGCGTATCGATACACCGAGTGCCGCCTGACGCGGCTGGCCGAGCGGATGCTCGCCGATATCGACAAAGACACGGTCGATTTCGTCCCGAACTTCGACGGCTCGCACATGGAGCCCGATATCCTGCCCGCGCAGTTTCCGAATTTGCTCGTCAACGGCTCCGACGGCATCGCGGTCGGGATGGCGACCAACATCCCGCCGCATAATCTCGGCGAGATTTGCGACGCGCTGCTGGCGCTGATCGACAAGCCGGGCATCACGCACGAGGAAATTCTCGACATCGTGCCCGGCCCGGATTTTCCAACCGGCGGTCAGTTGCTCGGGCGACAGGCGATTCGCCAGGCGTATCTGACCGGCCGCGGCACGCTTACGATGCGCGCGCTGGCGGTGATCGAGACCGACAAGCGCAGCTCGCGGTCGTCGATCATCATTCGCGAAATCCCATACCAGGTGAACAAGGCGCGCATGATCGAGCGGATGGCCGAGCTGGTCAACGACAAGCGCATCGAAGGCATCAGCGACATCCGCGACGAATCGGATCGCGACGGGATGCGGGTTGTGATCGAGCTCAAGCGCGACGCCGAGCCGCGGATCGTGCTCAACCAGCTCTACAAGCTGACCCAGATGCAGCAGGGGTACGGGATCATTCTGCTCGGCATCCACGAAGGCCGGCCCAAGGAGATGAATCTTCTGCAGATGCTCGTTGCGTTCCTGGAGCATCGCAAGATCGTGCTGACGCGGCGCACGCGATTCGAGCTGAAAGAAGCCGAGGCGCGGCTGCATATCCTCGACGGCTTGCTGACCGCGCTCAAGAATCTCGACGCGGTCATCAATCTGATACGCAAGTCGAAGGATGCCGAGACCGCCCGCAGCGGGTTGATGAAGCAGTTCGGGCTTTCGCAGTTGCAGGCGCAGGCGATCCTCGATCTGACGCTGCGCCGACTCACTTCTCTGGAGCGCGAGAAGATCGAAACCGAGCACAAGGAGACCGTCGCTCTGATCGCCGGCTTCAAGAAAATTCTCGCCGACGAGAAGGAATTGCTGAAGCTGATCGCGAGCGAACTCAACGAAATAAAAAAAGAATTCGCAGATCCGCGCCGCACCCAGATCATCGAAGCGGAGGGCGAGTTCTCGGTCGAGGATCTGATCGTCGAGGAGGACGTGCTGGTCACCGTCACGCACGGCGGCTACATCAAGCGCACCCCGCTCTCGCTCTATCGCACGCAAAAGCGCGGCGGCCGCGGCAAGATCGGCGCGACCACCACCGAAGAAGATTTCGTCGAGCATCTCGAGCGGGTCTCGACGCACGACCGCCTGATGTTCTTCACCAGCGCGGGCAAGGTTTACGAGCTCAAGGCCTACGAGCTGCCTGAGGGGGGGCGCGCCGCCAAGGGACGCTCGATCGCCAACCTGCTGAGCCTCGCCAATGACGAAACGCTGTCCGCATTTATTCCCGTGCCGCGCGAGACTGCGGGCAAGTTCGTCTTTTTCTCGACGCGCCGCGGCCGCGTGAAAAAGACCGCGCTCGACGAATACGAAAATATTCGCTCGACCGGAATCATCGCGATCAATCTCGAAGACGGCGACACGCTGGTGGACGTGCGAATCACCGACGGCAATCAGCAAATCGTGCTCTCGACGCGCGAGGGACAGGCGATTCGCTTCAAGGAAGAGGAGGCGCGGCCGATGGGCCGCGCGACTGGCGGCGTGGCCGGCATGGAACTCGAGTCGCAAACCGTCAAGGAAGGCAAAACCGTCATCCTGATCGAGGACGAGGTCGTTTCGATGTCAACCGTGCGCGACGATGAGACCCTGCTGACGGTTTCGGAACTCGGTTACGGCAAGCGCACGCCCGCCTCCGACTACCGGCTGACCCATCGCGGCGGCAAGGGCGTCATCACGATGAACGTGACCGAGAAGACCGGCAAGGTGATCAGCGTCAGGCAGGTCGGGATCGACGACCAGGTGATGCTGATAACCGACGGCGGCAAGGTGATTCGATTGGCGGTCAAGGGAGTGCGAATAACAGGCCGCAACGCGCAGGGCGTGCACATGGTGCGGCTCGAGGGCGACGAACGCGTCCGCGCGGTGGCGGGGATGGCGGAGCGCGATGAGGAAGAAGGCAACGGCAACGGCTCCAACGGCAACGACGGCGCAGAGGATTCGGAAGAGTAGCTAGTGCAGTGACTATTTCGCAGTAGTCACTGACTATGCTTTCGCGCGCGGCTCTAGTCGGCCGGCGGCGGCTCGCCGGCGCCCGTTCCTTCCGCACTGTAGGCATCCTCGGCGGCGGTCAGCGCTCTGCCGCGCGCAATCTCGAATCCCATCGAGCCCAGGATTTCTTCGAGCGCGTTCAGCGCGAGCATCACATTTTCGCGCCGCGAACCTTCGCCCATCAGACCGACGCGCCAGATCTTGCCTTTGAGCGGTCCGAGTCCGGCTGCGATTTCCATATTGAACAGCCGCAACAATTCCGCTCGCACCTTCGCTTCGTCGATTCCCGCCGGCACCGCGATCGTCGTGAGTTGCGGCAAGCGGTATCCTTCCTGCGCGGCAAGCTGCAGACCCATCGCCCGCACGCCGGCCTGGAACGCGGCGGCGTTGATGCGATGCCGCCGCCATCGTGCTTCCAGCCCTTCCTCGACGACGATCCGCAGCGCCTCGTAGAGCGCGTAGTTCATCGTGATCGGCGCCGTATGATGGTAGAGCCGGTCGGGTCCCCAGTACTGCTCGATCAACGCAACGTCGAAGTACCATGAATGGCACTTGGTTTTGCGCTTGTGCACCGACTCCATCGCGCGCTCGCTGAACGTCACGGGCGCCAGCCCCGGGGGCGCGCCGAGTCCCTTTTGCGTGCAGCTGTAACAGGCGTCGATGCCCCACTTGTCAATCTCGACCGGCACGCACGCGAGCGACGTCACCGCGTCGATCGCGATCATCGCGCCGTGTCGATGCGCGAGCGCGGCGATTTCCTCGATCGGCTGATGTATGCCGGTCGAAGTCTCGGCGTGAACGATCGCGACCAGCTTCGGGGCTTTCGCCGCCTTGAGCGCTGCCGCGACTTGCGCCGGTTCCACGATCGTTCCCCAAACCGCCTCGACCTTGTGAACCTTTGCGCCGAGTCGCGATGCGACTTCCGCCAGCCGCGTTCCGAACGCGCCGTTAACGCCGACGACGACCTCGTCGCCGTCTTCGATCAGATTTGCCATTACCGCTTCCATCCCCGCGGAACCGGTGCCGGAAACCGGAAACGTGATCTCGTTTTTGGTGCGGAAGACGAGGCGCAGTAGCCGCTTGATATTCTCCATCACCTTCACGAAATCCGGATCGAGGTGACCGACGACCGGCGACAGCATCGCTTTCATCACGCGCGGATTGACGTTGGACGGCCCCGGACCGAGCAGAATCCGCGCTGCAGGCTTGAGTTCTGGAAATGAATCCGTCACCTGTGTTTCTCCTTTCAACGGATCGCCGGGGATTCCCGCGCGCAGCAGTCGCGCGCCCACGAGATTCCGGGCTGAAATCGAACCTTGCTATTATGACTGCGAAGGATCAACCGCAAAAGCGTTACTCGCGCGCCTGATTCGCGGTCGTGGTAGAGTGCTGGGGGGAATTGGACGCGCCGTGGCAATGAGCACCATCGACCGCAAACTTCTCGATGAGCTTCGCGAAATTCTTGACGCCGACGGGATCGTCTCGCGCGCAACCGAGCTGAAAGTTTATGAGTGCGACGGATGGACGGTCGAGAAGAGCGCCCCCGACGTGCTGATCCTCCCGCGCTCGACCGCGCAACTGAGCGCAGTCCTCGCCGCGCTCCATCGCCGCGGTATTGCTTTCGTTCCGCGCGGTGCGGGCACGGGCCTTTCCGGCGGATGCCTTTCGCTGAACGCGCCCGCGATGATCTGCACCTCGAAGATGAACCGGATTCTGGAAATTGATTTCGACAACCGGCGCGTCGAGGCGGAGAGCGGCGTGGTGAACCTGCACGTCACCAACGCGGTCAGGTCGAAAGGATATTTTTACGCGCCCGATCCGTCGTCGCAGGTGGCATGCACCATCGGCGGCAACATTGCCGAGAATTCGGGCGGTCCGCATACGTTGAAATATGGAGTGACCACCAATCACGTGCTCGCGCTCGAAGTCGTTCTGCCCGATGGCGAAGTCGTCGAGCTCGGCGGACCGGCCGAAGAGCGATGCGGCTACGATCTGGTGGGCGCGGTCGTCGGCGCGGAGGGCACTGCGGGAATCGTCACGCGCGCAACGCTCAAACTGATGCGTGAGCCCGAAAATCATCGCACACTGCTGGCCGTCTTTCCCGACGCGGACACCGCGACGCGCGCCGTGTCGATGATAATCGCGTCAGGAATTGTGCCGGCCGCACTCGAAATGATGGACCAGCTGATCATTCGCGCCGTCGAGGACGCATTCAATGTCGGACTGCCTCTGGACGCAGGCGCGGTGCTGATCATCGAGCTCGAAGGTCTCGAGGCTGGGCTGACCACCTACGCCGATGAGGTCGCGAAAACTGCGACCCTGGCTGGCGCGTCGAGCGTCAGGCTCGCGCGTGACGAAGCGGAGCGCGCGCTGTTGTGGAAGGCGCGCAAACGCGCGTTCGGTGCGGTCGGCCGCCTCGCGCCGAACTACGCGACTCAGGACGGCGTCGTTCCGCGAACCTGCCTGCCGCGGATTCTGCGCGTGATCGCCGACGTCAGCCGTCGCTATGAATTGCGCATCGGCAACGTATTTCACGCCGGCGACGGCAATTTGCATCCGATCATTCTTTACGACGAGCGCCAACCTGATCAGGTTCGCCGGGCAATCGACGCGGGACGCGAAATCCTCAAGGCCTGCATCGAGATGGGCGGCAGTCTCACCGGCGAGCATGGAATCGGCGTCGAAAAAATCGGCGAGATGCCACTGATGTTCTCGCCCGACGACCTTCGCGTAATGACGGATCTGCGCCACGTGTTCGATCCAATGGAACGATCGAATCCCGGCAAAGTGATTCCGCAGCCAGGCGCATGCGTCGAGGTCGCCGCCCCGCGGCGGCAGGTGCCGATCTAGTCGCCGCTTCCAACGGACACCGTGGCTGCCACTACATCTTCAAATCTGGCGAACCGGCTCAACTCAATCGTCGGCGCTGACCGCGTTCGCATGCCAACCGATACTGAGGCGCGCGCCGCTGATACGATCGTCGAGCCCGCTTCCGTCGAGGAAATCTGCGAGATCGTGCGCATGTGCGAAGCGGATCGGATTGCGCTCGCGCCCATCGGCGCGGCACGCTCGCTCGGGGGAATTCGGCGCTCGCCCGTTGCGCTAGGTATCTCGATGGCGCGGCTGGCGCGAATTGTCGCCTACGAACCCGACGACATGACAATTGTTGCGGAGTCGGGAATCACCGTCGGCACACTGAATGCTGCGATGGCGGGTGCCCGCCAGCGGCTCCCCGTCGATCCATGCAGCCCGGGGATGACGACTCTCGGCTCGTTAATCGGCGCCGCGCACTCCGGACCGCTTCGTCTTTCCGAGGGCACCTCACGCGACCTGCTGATCGGAGTTCGCTTCGTCGGTCACGGCGGCAACCTCGTTCACGGCGGCGGCCGCGTGGTCAAAAACGTCGCCGGCTATGATTTGATGAAACTGATGGGTGGGGCATTCGGTACACTCGGGATAGTAACTGAGGCGACGTTCAAAGTGCGTCCCATTCCATCTGACTACTGTCTCGCGGTTGCACCTTACGCGCGCGCAGCAGACGCGTTCGCCACTGCCTGCATACTCAATGACTCACTGCCACTGAGTAACCTCGATATACTCAGTCCAGCCCTCGCAAATGGCTTCAATGCTGCCAATCAATTTCTTCTTCTGGCCGGTTTTTCTGGAAGTCCACTGGAGGTTGGCTATCTGGCTGAGCGGATTCGCGATTTGGTCGGCGCGCGCGGTGAGATTCTGAGCGCCGACGGCGCTCTGAGGAGGTACGAGCTGCTGCGCGATATCGATTTCCATTCGGCCTCGCTGGCCGCTCAAATCGCGATTCCACCAGCGTCTCTCGCGCGAGTGATGGAGACCTGCGGCGACGACATCGAATTTCGTGCTCACGCCGGCTCCGGCGTCGCGCAGATGATCCTGTCCGGCAAACACGGCGCTGAGGCGTCCGCTAAAACCGTCGCGCGATGGCGTGAAGTTGCGCGTTCGGCGCGCGGCAATCTTCGACTGATCGCCGCCACACCTGCCATCCGCAACTCGCTGGAATTCTTCGACACTCCCAACGCCGGCGCGCTCGCGCTTATGCGTCGGCTCAAGTCGGCCTTCGATCCGGCCGGGATCTTCAACCCCGGATGCTTCGTCGGAGGAATCTGATGGCCGCGGCCTCCGTCACACCATCGAATTCGGTTCGCGGCGTTTCCGACTACGACCTGCTGTTCGACTGCGTTCATTGCGGCCTCTGCGCCGAGGCTTGCCCGACCTACGTTGTAACGCGGTGCGAGATGGACTCGCCGCGCGGCCGAATCTATCTGATGAAGTCGCTGGCCGAAGGCCGCATCAACCTCGACGACGACGCGGCGCGCCATTTCGATTTGTGCCTCGGATGCCGCGGTTGCGAGACCGCCTGCCCGTCCGGCGTTCATTACGGCCGCTTGATTGAAGGTGCGCGTTTATTGGTCGAGCAGCATCATCGTCGCGGCTTTATCGATCGATTCAAGCGGCGCGCCGTCGGCGCGATTTTTCCATACCCGCAGCGTCTCCGGGTGCTGCTCGCGCCGCTGAAGCTGGTCGATCGTTTCGGCCTGAGGCCAGCTCTAGGAGCCGTGTCTGCCGCGCATGATTCACGATTGGCTCGATCTTCTTCCACCGCTTGAACCCGACTTGCGCCCGCTCGCCAGGGGAACAAATATCGCGCCGCGCGCGGACGCACCGACAGTCGTCGTGCATCACGGATGCGTCGCTCAAGTACTTGCGAATTCGGAAAACCTGAACAGTGAGCGTGTGCTCGCCGCCGCCGGTTATCGCGTCGTCCAACTCGAACCGACCTCATGCTGCGGAGCACTTGATCTGCATTCGGGTAACGGATCGCGAGCCCGTGATTTTGCCCGCGCGAACGTTCGCGCGTTGAAGAACTCCGGCGCCGACGCAATCGTGTCGGCCGCGTCGGGATGCTCGGTGGCAATCGCAGAATACGGTGATTTGCTCAAAGACGAACGGGAATTTGCTGAAGAAGCGCGCGCGGTTTCCGCGAAAGTCCGGGACCTGAGTTCCTTGCTGCTCGACGCGCCGGCGAGTCCGAAGCGCGAACTTCGATGCCGCGTCACCTATCACGACGCTTGTCACCTCGTGCACGGACTCGGGGTGCGCGAAGCGCCGCGCAAATTGCTCGCCTCGATTCCGGGCGTGACGATCGTCGAGATGACGGAGTCCGATCTCTGCTGCGGTTCGGCCGGATCCTACAATTTGACCGAGCCCGCGATGGCGCGCGAGTTGGCACGGCGCAAAGCCGACAATATTGTTGCGACAGGCGCGGACTACGTCGTGCTGGCGAATCCCGGATGCGAGTTCCAGATCGCGGCCGAACTTCGCCGTCGCGGTTCGAAAATCAAGGTCGTCCACCTCGCGGACTTTCTCGCGATGGCGTCTCAGTGATCAGGTCCGATGAACGGCAGCCCGCACGAAATCAAGCTCTACTTTGCATACACGAGTCCGTACTCGTACCTCGCGATGCAGCCCGCCTACGACCTCGAGCTGTCTCATAGCGTGCGCGTACGCTTCATCCCTTACGGGGTGAGCATCCGAAAGGTTTACGGTCCGCTTGATCGCGAGGACGCCGACCGTCGCAAGGTTCGCTACCTGTATCTCGACGCGCGCCGAATCGCGAAGGAACGCGGACTCGTCATCTACCCGCCGAAAAAGATTTTCAGCGCGCGGCTGGCGTTCTATGGAGGTCTCTACGCCGCGAACAATCGACAGTTCCGGCCGTACTCGAATCGCGTGTTCGAGCGATTCTGGAAACAGGAACTCGATGTCGAAAACCGCGACGCGATTTCAGCAATCGTTACTGAAGTCGGTCTCGATCCCGCCGAATTTCTTCGCTATGCCGACAGCGGCGCGCGCGCCGACCTGGATGCATGCTTCACCGAGGCCGATCGCGACGAGGTCTTCGGCGTGCCGACCTTCATCGTGGACGGCGAACCGTTCTGGGGCGAGGACCGAATTGAGTGGGTGATTCGCAAGCTCGACGCGATGGGTTTGCGCCGCTGAAATTCCCGGCCTCGTTCGTCCGCTCGCGGCTATGCAGCGATCAGAGTTCGGGACTCGAGGGCAGGAAGGTCTCGCCCATCAGGTAGGCATCGACGGCGCGCGCCGCTTCGCGCCCCTCCCATATCGCCCACACCACCAGCGATTGCCCGCGATGTGTGTCTCCGGCGGCGAACACTCCGGGCACGCTCGACATGTAATTCTCGCACTGCACGTTGCTGCGCGGGTCGAGCTTGACGCCAAGCTGCGAGATTATGCCCTCGGGCTCGGGGCCGAGAAATCCCAGAGCGAGCAGCACGAGGTCGCACTCGATCTCGAAATCGGTGCCTGGAATTTGCTCCATCACCATCCGCCCGTTGTCATGCTTCCAGTTGAGCCGCGCACCGTGGAGTTTTTTCACCACGCCGTTTTCGCCGGAAAACCTGCTCGTGTTTACGCTCCAGTCGCGCTGCACGCCCTCTTCGTGGGAGCTCGAGGTGCGCATGATCATCGGCCAGTCGGGCCACGGCATCTCGGCGGTACGCTTTTCAGGCGGCATCGGGAGCAGTTCGAACTGATGCACGACGATCGCACCCTGGCGATTTGAGGTGCCCAGGCAATCGGAACCGGTATCGCCGCCGCCGAGAATGACCACGCGCTTTCCGTTCGCAGTGATCTCGGCCGCCGGATCGAGCGCGTCGCCGAAGTTACGCTTGTTCTGTTGCGGCAGGAATTCCATGGCAAAATGGATTCCCTTGAGCTCCCGTCCCGGGATCGGCAGGTCACGCGGCTTGGTCGCGCCCATCGCGAGTACGATGGCGTCGTACTTCGCACGCATCTCGTCCGCATGGATGTCGAAGCCGACGCGGCAGTTGGTGACAATCTCCAGGCCCTCGGCCTTCATTTGCTCAACGCGCCGGTTGACGATCCACTTTTCCAGCTTGAAGTCTGGAATGCCGTAAGTAAGCAATCCGCCCACGCGATCCGATCGCTCGTAGAGCGTGACCGAATGTCCGGCGCGCGTGAGTTGCTGCGCGCAGGCCAGCCCCGACGGTCCCGAGCCTACGACCGCAACGCGCTTTCCCGACTTGCGCGCGGGCGGCTGCGGCACGATCCATTTTTCTCCCCAGGCGTGATCGATGATGTTCTTCTCGATCAGCTTGATCGTGACAGGATCGTTGTTGATGCTGAGGACGCAGGCTTCTTCGCAGGGCGCGGGGCAAACTCTGCCGGTGAACTCCGGAAAATTGTTGGTCGCATGCAGCCGGTCGATCGCCTCGCGCCAGCGGCCGCGGTAGATGAGATCGTTCCAGTCGGGGATGATGTTCCCGAGCGGGCAACCCTTGTGGCAGAAGGGAATGCCGCAATCCATGCAGCGGGCACCCTGCGCGCGCAGTTTGTCTTCGGGCATCTTGAGATCGAATTCGCGCCAATCCTTCAGGCGCTCCCCGACCGGACGCCGCGAAGGAGTCTCGCGCTTGATCTCCATGAAGCCCGTAATCTTGCCCATCGCAGCCGTGATCTCCGGAGTCAGGTCAATTCTGACTAGTCAGTCGATTACTCACTCGGCTAAACTGCGGCCAGCCGCGCGAGATCGGAATCCATGTTGAGATGCTGCCGTTCGAGCACCATCCGGTACTCAGTCGGCAATACTTTTACAAACTTCGCAGCATAGTCGTCCCACTTGTCGAGGACTCGCCGCGCGACCGTGCTCTGCGTGTACTGCAAGTGCCGCACTATCAGCGCATGCAACTGCTTGAGTTCGTCGCGATTGGCGATTGGACCCAACTCGACCATCCCGGGGTTGCAGCGCGACGGAAACGAGCCGTCTTCGTCAAGCACGTACGCGACGCCGCCGCTCATGCCGGCCGAGAAGTTGCGGCCGGTCTTGCCTAGAACCACGACCAACCCGCGCGTCATGTACTCGCATCCATGGTCGCCGACTCCCTCGACGACCGTGTGCGCGCCGCTGTTACGCACCGCGAATCGCTCGCCGGCTACGCCGCGGAAGAACGCTTCGCCGCCGGTGGCGCCATAGAGCGCGACGTTGCCGATAATGATGTTGTCCTCGGCCTTGAAGGTCGCTTCTTGCGGCGGCCGCACCGAGATAAATCCGCCCGAGAGTCCCTTGCCGCAATAGTCGTTCGCGTCGCCTTCGAGATGGAGCGCGATTCCCGGCGCGAGCCACGCGCCGAAACTCTGGCCGGCCGAACCTTTGAGATGAATCTGAACCGTGTAGGGCGGCAGTCCCTCCGCGCCGAAGCGCCGTGACACTTCCGCCGACAGCATCGTGCCGACGGTACGGTTCACGTTGCGGATGGGAAGATGGATTTCGACCGGCTTGCGATGCTCGAGCGCTTCTTTTGCAAGCTCGATGATCTGATTGTCGAGCGCGGCGCCAAGGCCGTGATCCTGGAGCTCGACACAATGCAGCGGTTCATCCGGCCCGACATCGGGACGGCGAAGAATATTGGCCAGATCGACGTTGCGTGCCTTCCAATGCGCGATCGCTTCGTTGGCGTCGAGGCATTCGACGTGGCCAACCATTTCGGCAACGGTGCGAAAGCCCAACTGCGCCATGTATTCGCGCAGTTCGTCCGCGATGAACATCATGAAGTTCACGACGTGCTCGGGCTTGCCCGAGAACTTCGCGCGGAGCACCGGATCCTGCGTCGCGATGCCGACCGGGCAGGTGTTGAGATGGCAAACGCGCATCATGATGCATCCCGAGGCAACCAGCGCGGCGCTGGCGAAACCGAATTCCTCGGCGCCGAGAAGGGCGGCGATGGCGATGTCGCGGCCGGTCTTGAGCTGGCCGTCGGTTTCGACGTGAATGCGTCCACGCAGACCGTTCATCACCAGGGTTTGCTGCGTCTCGGCGAGTCCCAGCTCCCACGGAACTCCCGCGTGCCTGATCGATTGCAGGGGAGACGCGCCGGTGCCGCCGTCGTAACCGCTGATCAGCACGACGTCGGCCTTGGCCTTTGCGACTCCCGCGGCGATGGTGCCGACGCCGACCTCGGCGACCAGTTTGACACCGATGCGCGCGCGATTGTTGGAATTTTTGAGATCGTGGATAAGCTGCGCAAGATCTTCGATCGAATAGATGTCGTGATGCGGGGGCGGAGAGATCAATCCCACGCCGGGCGTCGAGTAGCGAATCTTCGCGATGAAATCGTCGACCTTGTGGCCGGGAAGCTGGCCGCCCTCGCCGGGCTTGGCGCCCTGCGCCATCTTGATCTGA
This sequence comes from uncultured delta proteobacterium, assembly GCA_963813785.1. GTDB lineage: Bacteria > Desulfobacterota > Binatia > Binatales > Binataceae > Binatus. The sequence goes on from CAWFAJ010000002.1 coordinate 11,829, forward strand.
AGTTCGTCGGCGTTGACCAGGTAATGACTGGTGACGCCGAAGCGCGCCGAGGCCACCTGTTTGATCGCGCTGCGGCGCCAATCGCCGTTGGCATCGGGCACGAAGCGCGCCGGATCCTCGCCGCCCTCGCCGGTGTTGCTCTTGCCGCCTATCCGGTTCATGGCGATGGCGAGGTTTTCGTGCGCCTCTTTGCTGATCGATCCAAACGACATCGCGCCGGTTTTGAAACGTTTGACGATCTCGGTGGCCGGCTCGACTTCCTCGAGCGGCACGGGCGGCCGAACAGAATTGAACTTGAGCATCGAGCGAAGGGTGGTGAGCGAGCGACTCTGCTCGTCAACCGCCCTGGTGTAATCCTTAAACAGCCGGTAATTTCCCGAGCGCACGGAATGCTGCAGTCGGGCGATCGTGTTGGGGTTGTACATGTGGAACTCGCCGGCGCGGCGCCACTGGTACTGGCCGCCGACATCGAGATCGCCATCGAGGTTCGCGGCCACCTTGAACGCGTAGGTGTGACGCGCAGCCGTCTCGCGCGCGATCGCGTCGAGGCCGACGCCTGCCACGCGCGACGGCGTCCAGGCGAAGTACTTGTCGATCACGTCCTTGGCCAACCCGATCGCCTCGAAGATCTGCGCGCCGCGATAACTCTGCGTCGTCGAGATCCCCATCTTGGACGCGACCTTGGTAATGCTTTTGGAGACGGCCTTGATGAAGTTGTGGACGGCGGTGTCTTCGTCGATGTCCCGGAGCTGGCCGTCGCGAATCATCCCCGCCATCGTCGCGTATGCGAGGTACGGATTGACGGCGCCCGCGCCGTAGCCGACCAGCAGGCAGAAATGCATCGCCTCGCGCGGTTCTCCCGACTCGACGACGAGGCCGGCCCGGGTGCGCGTCCCTTCGCGAATCAGATGATGATGCACGGCTCCGGTCGCGAGCAGCGCCGGAATGGCGGCGTAGTCCGCGTTCACGCCACGATCCGAAAGCACGATTATCGTGTAGCCGGATTCGATCGCGTCCGATGCGGCGCGGCAAAGCGCGTCGAGCGCGGCGCGAAGCCCGCCTTCGCCGTCATCAACGCGGTAGAGCGTGGGAAGCGTGACGGTGCGCAGGCCCGCGACGGCCAGCCGTTTTATCCTTTGAAGTTCCTGGTTGGTGAGAAGGGGCTGCTTGAGCTGGAGCTGGCGGCAATGGAGCGGCGATTCTTCGAACAGATTATCCTCGGCGCCGATTGTCGTTTCGGTCGAGGTCACCAGTTCCTCGCGAATCGGATCGATCGGCGGATTCGTCACCTGCGCGAACAATTGCTTGAAGTAGTTGTAAAGCAACTGCGGTCTGTTCGAGAGGACGGCGAGCGGAGTGTCGGTGCCCATCGAGCCGACCGGCTCCTGGCCGTTGGTGGCCATCGGCGCGAGGATCATTTTGAGATCCTCGATCGTATAGCCAAACGATTGCTGCTGTTTCAGCAGCTCGTGGCCTTCAAAGCAGTCAACCGCTGGCGCACCGCTTGCCTCGGGGAGCGACTCGAGTGCGACGAGATTGGCGTCGAGCCAGCTGCGATACGGCTGTCGCGCCGCCATCGAATTCTTGATTTCTTCGTCCTGCACAATTCGGCCAAGCGAGGTATCGACAAGAAACATTCGGCCCGGCTGCAGCCGCCCTTTGAGCGCGACGTTGCCCGGCGCGATGTCCAGGACGCCGGTCTCGGACGCCATCACGACCAATCCGTCCTTGGTCACCGTGTAGCGCGACGGACGAAGGCCGTTACGATCGAGCACCGCGCCGATTCTGATACCGTCAGTGAACGCGATCGACGCGGGGCCGTCCCACGGTTCCATCATGCATGAATGAAAGCTGTAGAAAGCGCGCTTGCCGTCGCTCATCTGCGGGTCGTTCTGCCACGCTTCCGGAATCATCATCATCATGGCGTGCGGCAGCGAACGTCCGGTGCGAACCAGCAGCTCGAGACAATTGTCGAAGGTTGCGGAGTCGCTGCCGTTGGGCTCGACGATCGGCAACAGCTTCTTGATGTCGTCGCCGAACAGCGGTGAAGAGAAAAGCTTCTCGCGCGCGTGCATCCAGTTGATATTGCCGCGCAGCGTGTTGATCTCGCCGTTGTGCGACATGAAGCGGTAGGGATGCGCCCGGTCCCAGCTCGGAAACGTGTTGGTCGAAAAGCGCTGATGGACCATCGCGAGCGCGGTCTTGATGGCGCCATTTAGCAAATCGGGGAAAAACTGCGGGATCTGCGTCGAGATGAGCTGACCCTTATAAACGATGGTCAGCGCCGAGAGGCTGCAGAAATAAAACAGTTCCGGATCGAAGAGGCCGAGTTTTCCCGCCTCTGAAGTGGCGCGCTTGCGAATTACGTACAGCTTGCGCTCGAGCGCCTCGGCGTCGGGCAAGTCCGGGCCGCGCGCAATGAAGACCTGGCGGATTGCGGGCATCCCGCGCCGCGCGATATCGCCGCACGCCGATTGCACCACCGGCACGTCGCGCCATCCGAGCACACGCTGACCTTCCTCGTTGACGATTCTCTCGAACGCGTGCTCGCAATCTTTGCGCTTGACCGGGTCGAGCGGCAGGAAAACCTGGCCCACGCCGTATTCGCCGGGCGCGGGCAGTTCGAAGCCGAGCCGGGCCGCTTCGCTCGAGAAAAACTCGTGCGGAATCTGCAGCAGGATTCCAGCGCCGTCGCCCGTGCGCGGATCGCATCCGCACGCGCCGCGATGGGTCAGGTTGTCGAGCACCTGCAGCGCTTTAGCCACGATGTCATGCGAGCGCTCGCCCTTGATGTTGACGACGAAGCCGACGCCGCACGCGTCGCGCTCATGGGCGGGATCGTAGAGGCCCTGTGCCTTCGGAATGCTTCGGTAGTTGTGCATCATGATACTCGTCTTGGTTCCGCGGGCGCAGGTTTCGCGGCGCCGTGGCGATGGCGCCTGCCGTTGGCAGGCTCGTACGAGTCGCCGTTGGGATGAACCGAGATCAGACCGCGCTCGGTATGCGTCGACAGCACCACCATCGTCTCCGTCCGCGCCACTCCCTCGATCGAGCGGATGGTACTGATAAGCCGCTCGAGCGACGAAGTGTTGTCGGTTTTGATTTTCAGCAGGAGGGTGTGCTGACCGGTGACGTGATGGCATTCGAGCACGTCGTCGAGCAGTGCGACGGATTCCTTGAACAGCGAGATTGTTTTCGGATGCGAAATCGACACGCCGATAAACGCGGTGACGTCCTTGCCGAGGCGGGTCGCATCGACGGCGGCGTGATAGCCGGTGATAACTCCGCCGTCTTCGAGTTTTTTGACGCGTTCGTTGACCGACGGCGCCGAAAGCCCGACTTGCTCTCCGAGCTTGACGAACGGAATGCGTCCGTGTTCCTGCAGGAGGCCGATAATCTGCAGGTCAATGGCGTCGAGTTCGGGGGAATCTCCGCCGAATTTCATAAGGTTATCCTCGTCGAGTGACGATGAAGATAGGCGAAAAGCGGGATTGTGTCAAGTGTTTATAAGGATTTGACGAAGTAAAACATGAGTTTGTTCAAGCCAACCTGACGAGGGCCGACGAAATATAGGCCGAAACGGTCGATTGCCGCTCACCTATGCTGCGATTCTTGGGGTGCAAGCGCGATCGCTCAGGCAACGCGCAGCTTGGGCCGAACCGTCGGCTAACATTGAAAGATGTTTTACGCAACTTTTACGCGGATTCGATATTTTCGCACTACGAATGTGGATAGGCGTCGCTTCCCATCTCAAGCGCATCCAGCCCCGACCATTCCACTTCCACCAGCACGCGGTTGCCCACCGTGCGCTCGACGATCTTGAAGAACAGGATCGCAAGGCCGAATACCACGACTATGTTCACCGTGACACCGATCAATTGGGCGAAAAATTGACCAGCGTCGCCGTAGAGCAGGCCGCGCACCGGACCCGCGACACCGTTCCATCCGTCGCCGTAGGTACCGTCGGCAAACAGACCAAGCGCCAGCGCGCCCCATATTCCGCACGCACCGTGCACGGCAACCGCGCCGACGGGATCGTCGATTCGAAAGCGGCGTTCGAGTTCAAGCACCGCCCACACGACCAGCAGTCCCGCGATCGCGCCAATCAGAACAGCCGCCGCGGGCGTTACGAATGCGCACGGGGCGGTGATTGCGACCAGTCCGCCCAGCAGACCGTTGCAGGCGATCGCGACGTCGGGTTTGTGATACTGATTCCACAAATAGAGCAGCGCCGCGAGCGCGCCGGCCGCCGAGGAGAGCATGGTGTTCACCGCGATGATCGCGATTCGCGGATCCGATGCGGCGAGCGTTGAGCCGGCGTTGAAGCCGAACCATCCGAACGCGAGAATCAACGTTCCGCTGATGGCCATGGGCAGGTTATGTCCAGGCAACGCGCCGATGGCGCCGTCGCGCCGGAACTTTCCGATGCGCGGACCCACCATGTAAGCGCCGGCGAGACCGGCCATTCCGCCCGTCATGTGCACCACCGACGATCCGGCGAAATCCAGATGGCCGTGGCCCAGGCCCAGGTTCGCGCCGAGCTGCGAGAGCCATCCTCCGCCCCATACCCAGTTGCCGTACAACGGATACAGGAACATCGACATGAACAGTCCGTAGATAAAGAACGCTTTGAACTTCCATCGCTCCGCCATCGCACCCGTCGGAATGGTCGCGGCGGTATCCATGAAAACAAGCGAGAATAGAAACATGCCCAGGCTGGCCGGATCGCGACTGACACTGAGCAGCGCGAACTTGCTAAAGCCGATGATTCCATACGAATGCGCGCCGATCGTGATCGACAGCTCGTGATGGCCGATCGCGGCCATGCCAAGCGAGGGCCAGTGCGCGACCCCGCCCATCATGAAGCCGTAGCCGGTGAGCCAGAAGCCGATGATGCCGATCGGGTAAATGATCAGGTTCATCGCCATGGTGTTGACCGCGTTCTTGGAGCGCGTGAACCCCGTCTCCACCATGGCGAATCCGAGCTGCATGAACATCACGAGGAACCCCGCGACCAGCAGCCACGCGAGGTTCAGCGAATTGTCCAGCGGCGGCGACGACGCGGCGGTCTGCGCGCGCGCCAGCGACGAAAATAGCGTCAGCGCGGCGAAAGCGGCGGCGGCCAATCCGAGTTGCGATCGTCTCGGCATCATCTCACCTGCCCTCGATATGACCGGCGCGGGGGAGTCGGCGACGCCGGGTAACGGTTTGCAAGCCAAATCAGAAATACGAAAATTCCGATGAGCGATGTGAAAAACAGCACGTACCCTGCAGTACGACGCGCGCGTTGCAGCGCGAGGCTGCGTGGATGGAGGTCCTGCGCGCGTCCCTTGGGAACGACGCGCGACGGATCTTGCAGGTCCGCAAGCATCTCGGCTGCGCTCGCATAGCGGTCACGCGGAGAGCGCTCGATCGCGTGAAGGATGATCTCCTCCAGACGCGGATCAAGATCGGGCTTGAATGCGGTTGGCGGCTGCGGATCTTCCGAAGTCTTCGCGCGCATCACGTTGTAAACGTTGGGCCCGGAGTGCGGCAGGTGGCCGGTCAGCATTTCGTAGAGAATCACGCCGAGCGAATAGATGTCGGTGCGAACGTCGCCGCGCCGGCCGCTGACCTGTTCGGGCGCCATGTAGTCGGGCGTGCCGATGGTCGATGACAGGCCGGACCACGTCAGCCGCCGCGCGGATTCGTCGAGTGCGATTCCGAAATCCATAACCTTGGTGCGGCCTTCGGCCGTCACCAGCACGTTTTCCGGCTTCAAATCGCGATGCACCACGCCTTCACCGTGCATGTACACCAGCGTCTCCGCCAACTGGCGTGCGAGATCGAGCGCCTTTTCCACCGATAGCCCACCGGGTTCATGCATCATCGCGCGCAGCGAGGGACCCTCGACGTACTCCATCGCGATATACATGCGGCTTTTGCGCTTGGGTGCGAGGACCTTGATGATGCCGGGATGGTTGAGGCGGCGCCCGACTTCTTCTTCGCGCTGAAAGCGGCCGTAGAAGACCACGTCGCTCTCGAACTGCATGTAGGGGACTTTGATCGCGACGGTCGCGCCGTCGACTTGATCGATAGCTTTGAAGATCGACGCCATCCCGCTGCGCGCGATCACCTCGATCAATTTGTACTGATCGAGGTTTTCACCAACGCCGACCTCGCGCATTTTTCAGACCGTCTTGAGAAAAAGACGGTGAGCGGACGTTAACATCCGGCACGCAGGCAATGGAAGGGGATGCGGCGTCAAACGCTTCATCGCCCGAACAGTCCTCGCAATCGATCGCGCCATCCGCCGGTGGCCGCCGTATGCCCGGTCGGCGACGTCATTCTGAAGACCGCGCAGGTCAGATTGTCGGCAGTACCGCGCTTATTGGCCGTGTCGATCAAGTTGCGGCATCCCGTCTGGGGGTCAACGCCGCGCGTCAGTGATTCCAGCTCCTTGTCATCCAGGACATTGTACATCCCGTCGCTGCACAGTATCAGGCGATCGCGCTCCAGCAGCGGCATCGCGATCCGATCGATCGACACGATCAACTCGTGTCCAAGACTGCGCAGAAGCATCCCGCGCTCCGGATGATTCTTCGCGCGCGCCGCCGACATCACGCCCATCCTGACCCGGTCGGCGACCATCGTGTGATCTTTTGTGATTTGCGAGATTTGGCGGTGACGGATCAGATGCAGCCGGCAATCTCCGACGTGCACCGCCGACAGCATCCCCTTCTCCACCGCAACCGCGGTCATCGTGGTCGCCATCCGGCCCAGCTCCGGGACGGTCAGCGCCTTGTCGTGAATCTCGATGTTGGCCCGGGTGATCGCGCGATGGAGCCGTTTGGCGGCGCCCCATGCTGGCGGACTCTCGCGGTAAGCCTCAAGAGTTATGTCGATCGCCATGCGGCTTGCGATTTCACCGCCTTCGTAGCCGCCGACGCCGTCGGCAATCGCGAACACCACACTGTCGGGACTCTCGATGAAATGCCCGCACGAGTCTTCATTGTCGGGGCGGTCGGTGCCTACGTCGGACAACAGCGCCAATTCGAAAGCTTGCTCTACCGAAGCAGGAGCGGCGACCGACGAATCCATTTGGATTGAGCTACCCGGCTAACGCTGAGGAGTAAAGTCGGTTCAACGGCCAAGGGGCGGGCCGCGCTCCCACGCGGCCCGCCCCACGGATTATTCGCCAAACCAGCGCCTGGGATCAGGCCGGCTTGGTTACCAGAATCGTCTCTTTGCCCCGCTTCTTGGAATTACGCATGAAGTAAACCGCGCCGTAGATTCCCCAAATCGCGGCAGATCGCGACCGCCATCAGCGGTTCCTTCACGCTGCCGAGCCCCTCCAGCGGTCCGATGATGTAGAACGCGAGGCAGGCAAAGTTCGCGACCGCGCCGAACACCGGCACCACCATGTGCTTGAATCCATGGAACTCGTGACGCTCCGAGTAGGCCACGATGCACACGATGTTGGTCAGACCGTAGAGCAGGAAGGTTCCGAAGTTTGAAGTGAGAGTGACCAGCAGCAACCCGTTGGGCAACGACGAGAGCGACGCGTTGGAGCTCATTCCGAGCGCGTACCACAGGTTGTGCGGCAGCGTCGCAATCGTCTTGTCATCAGGCGCCGATCCGCCGGCGAAGTAGAACAGCGCGGCGTATGCGCCGAGGACTGCCGATATCGTTGCAAGCACCCAAATCGCGCGATGCGGCGTCAGGTTCTGGCCGTGCAGAAGACCGAAGTGCTCGGGCACTTCCTCGTCGCGGCCCATCGCGTAGGTCACGCGCGCGCCGGTGTTGATGCACGACAGCGTGGTGCCGATCAGCGCCAGAAAAACCGTCAGCGCTTCCATCAGCATGAACGCCTGCCGTGTCCGCCGAGCAGCGCGTTGCCGATGATCACCATCATGTCGCCGAGCGGAGCCGCCGAACCTTTGGCCTCCGCAAGACTGTAGGCGCTGTTCAGGAAATAGTTGGCCGCGAAGTATTCGATCAGGTAGCAGAACAACCCCTGGATCGTCAGCGACAGCAGAACGCCGCGCGGGATGTCCTTTTTGGGGTTCTTCGCTTCCTCGCCAAGCGCGGTCACCGACTCGAAGCCGACCAGCAGCAGAATCGCGACCGTTGCCTGCAGCATCACCCAGTCAAACCGGTGCGGCAGGATGACCGAGAGTGCGCTGGCGTGCGACGGGTGGTCGCCGGTAATGCCGTAGGGCCCAGGGTCGCAGCGATCGTGTTGCCATTGGCGTCGAGCGCCAGGCCCGCCGAGCCTGCGGGATGCCCGGCACGGTAAGCGATCGCAAGCGCCGCAGAAGAACAGCAACGCGACGATCTGGACTCCGTTGATCCCGATATTGACGATGCGTGGAACCGTTGACTCCCCGGAACGCGATCCATGCCACGGCGTAAGCGAAAATTATCGCAATTATCGCCATGAATACCGGGCCGGGGATTCCCGCGTTCATCGTGCTCGGCGCGACCGTGCCGACGATGTATCCGATCATGATGCCCATCGTGGCGACCATGACTCCGGGATACATCCAGTAATACAGATGCGACGACCATCCGATTACGAACTTGGCCACGCGCGCGAACTTGTACGCGTGGGTTTTGCTCAGGAAGGCCTGCTCCGCAAACAGATACGAACTGCCCGCGCCCGGATAGAGTTTGGCGAGCTCTGCGTACGAAATTGCGGTCGCGTACGCCAGCATCAGCGCGACGAAAATACCGGCCCACATCGCCATCCCCGACGGAAACGCGTAACCCGCCTGCTGGACGAATGTAATCCACAGGAAGGCTCCTGGGGCGATGAGCGCCATGGCGTTAACCGTGACCCCGGTCAAGCCCAGCGTCGGCACCATCTTTTTCTGTTCTTCAGCCATCTTGCCTCCTTCAATTCATGGCGGAGCGGTTGTCCCCCGCGCGCACGCGTGGCTCCCGTTACGGGCGGGAGCATGAAGAAGGCTCAAAGCAGGAAAAGTGCCACTTCATAATCGAGTGAGTATTGATGAAAAATGCAACGTGCCTGCTCAAACGACAGGCATCCGCTTATCAGGCAGTCATCAGCGCCACGCCACGGCAGTCAACGGTCAATCCACCGATATTGACGCGCCGCGGGAAAAATGACTCTGCTATGCTGCGCCGCAGTTCAGTCTATACTTGACGATCCGTCCGCTGGAGGAATCTATGCCGCGTCCGAGCGTCCGCCGCCACTGTTCACGAACGTTGACTGCCGCGAGTCCGTCGCCGGCGAGCGCGCGCCGCGTTGCCCTTGCGGCGCTGACGATTCTGCTCGCATGCGCGACCTCCTCTTGCAATTCGCAGTCGTTCCAACAATCTCCGGGGCCATCGATGCCGATGCTTCCGCCTGCTCCCGTGCAGCCGCCCGCGCAGCCGATGAACGTGGCGAGGTTGCTCAACGGAAACTGGATGGCCACCTATCCGGGCGGCCCGCTTCGAGTGGTTATCGGTCTGGACCCGATGTTACGCGGCCGCAATTACGTCGCGACGCTGGTGGACGGCAACAAAGATATCCCGCCGGGCAATGTCGTGTGGCGCGGAACACTGGATCAGCACGTGCCGGGCATCGTGGTCGCCGATCAGATATGCGCCGAGCGTGGGTTCCAGCAGGCGCGATGGGTGAAGGCGCGAATTATCGTCAGTGACGCGAGCAATTTCCGCGAAGAACTCGTCAATCCAAGCGACTGCCACGGATTCCCGGTAAAGTTCACCCGCATCGGACCCGCGCCGACAGCCCCGGTCAAAGATTGACGGCGCCGTCGCGCTTACACGAGCATCCCGGCCTGCACCACGACGGGTCCGTCGCTCTTGGGAATATTCGGCTCGGGTTTGCGCTTCATCGCCTTTTCCAGGATCGGCGCCATCCGCTCGGCCTTCTGCCTGGCGCGCTTTTGTTCGCGCTCCTTGAACTCGGGCATGACCTTTTCGGCGAACAGGCTGAGCGACGAGCAGATGTCCTCGTGCTTGTTGTTGCCCGCCTGCGAGATGAACACCACCTGGTCAACGCCGGCTTGCTCGAATTCGCCAAGGCGCGTGCGAATCTGGTCGGGCGTTCCGACGCATGAGTTCGCCCCGTCCATACCCGGCAAATTGATCGGGCTGGTTTTGAAATTGTTCCAGATACTCGTTTTGCCCGGCTGGTGCTGGCCAAACGCATAATGATGGCCAAGGGCGTACCCGAAAAACTTCAGCCCCTCTTCGCCCATCTTGCGCGCCCGCTCGGCGTCGTTGTCGCACATGAAGCCGGTGACGATCGCGATGTTCGCATTGACCGCGTATCCGATCGGCTCGCACTCATTCTCGAGCGTCGTGTAATAGTCGTTGACCCACTCCCGCGCCTCCTGCGGCGATACGAACGCGAACGTCAGCGCGCCGATTCCAAGCTTGGCCGCCAGATGAATCGTCTCGCGCCGCGAGCATGCGACCCACAGCGGTGGATGCGGTTTCTGCACCGGCTTGGGCACCACGTTACGCACCGGCATCTTGAAGTACTTGCCCTCATGACCAAGAAACGGCTCCTCGACAAACATTCGCGCGATCGCACCCAGCGACTCCTGCCACATCGCGCGCTTGTCCGCGCGCGGGATGCAAAACCCGCCCAGCTCCAGCTCCGCCGACGATTCACCGGTGCCGAACTCGACCCGCCCGCCGCTCACCAAATCCAGCGTCGCGATCCGCTCCGCGACGCGCGCCGGATGGTTGTAGCCCGGCGGCAGCAACACGATTCCGTGACCGAGCCGAATCTGCCTGGTGCGCTGACTCGCCGCGGCCAGGAAAATTTCGGGCGCCGACGAATGCGCGTACTCCTCGAGGAAGTGATGCTCCACTTCCCACATATGGTCGAGGCCGAGCCGGTCCGCGAGTTCGACCTGATCGAGCGCATCCTGGAAGAGCTTCAGCTCCGCGCCCTCCTTCCATGGACGCGGCAGCTGATGTTCATAAAAGGTTCCCAACTTCATAAGTGCAATTTTCTCCTTCGAGTTTTCGTCGATTCATTCTCCAAGCGCGTGCCACGCGCTCGCGTCTCTACTAACTCTAAGGACCGCTCGGCGCCGTCAACCGTGAAAAGCGTGCGCTCGACCATGTCGGTCAGTTCGTGCTTGCGCCGCTCAACCATCGCAGGCTCGAGCAGGTTCACGTCCCACAGCCGCCGGATCATCGACGCGATCGTGAAGTAGCCGATCGTGATCGCGTTGAGGCCCCACATGAAATGAAGCGGATCTACATCGGTGCGGAATTCGCCGTCGCGCTGGCCGCGGAAAATAAAAGTGACCGCGGTGGCAAACAGCGGCGGCAGCCGCCGTTTGAGCACTTGCCGCCCGGTTCCGCTTTCGTCGGCCATCTCCTTCCACATGATTCGCACGAAATCGGGGTGGCCGGCGATAAAGTCGACCGTGTGCCCAACCGCCTGGCGCATCCGCTCCTGCCGGCTTTCGTGCTTCCAGGCGATTCCGTTGGCCGCATTCTCCAGACTCTCGAACATCTGGTCCAGCACCGCGAGATAGAGCTGTTGCTTGGACGGAAAATGATGCAACAGCGACGGCGCCTTGACCCCGATTCGCCTGGCGATGTCTCGCAGGCTGGTGCCGCGATAGCCGCGCTCGGCGAACAGCGCCTGCGCCGCCTGCAGCACGCGCTCACGCGTATCGATGGGCCGTCGCAGGTCAACCACCCTGGCGCTGGCGCGCACGGCTGAATTTTTCGAAGCGCTTCGCACTGACTTTCCAAAAATTTATCTAACGTCTGTTAGGCTGTCAAACCGCGCCTGCGGACCGCCTTCATTTCGCTTTCGCTTTCTAACTTCGGGCGCATCGTAGTAAGTTCGGCTCGGCGGATTTCGCGTCCTCACATTTTACTGGGTGCAGGGGTCACCCCTGCCGCCAGTGAAAAAACCGCGCAGGTGATTATTCCTCGGGAGGTATTCGCCATGACCGAATTGTATTGGAAGCCGGCACACGAACTCGCCGCCATGATTCGCAAACGCGAAATCAAGCCCAGCGAATTGATGGAGCTGACCATCAGGAGAATCGAACAGACCAACCCCAAGCTCAACGCGTTTTGCGCGCTGCGCGCCGACGACGCGATGGCCGACGCGCGCGCGCTGGACGAAAAGGTCGCGCGGCGGGAAGAAGTCGGAGCGCTGGCGGGGTTGCCGCTCGGCGTCAAAGACCTCGAGGACGCCGTGGGCCTGCGGACCACCTACGGCTCGAAGCCGTTCAAGGACAACATGCCCAAGTCCGATTCGATCCAGGTCGCGCGGCTGAAAGCAGCCGGCGCAATCGTGATCGGCAAGACTAACGCGCCCGAGTTCGGCTACACCGCTTTCACCAAGAACCTGTTGTTCGGTGTCACCCGCAATCCATGGAATCTCGAGCGCACGCCCGGCGGATCGTCGGGCGGTAGCTCGGCCGCCATCGCCGGCGGCGTCGTACCGATCGCGACCGGCTCCGACGGCGGCGGGTCCGTGCGAATCCCTGCTTGTTATACTGGATGCTACGGGTTGAAACCGACCTTCGGCAGGATTCCGAACGACCCGACGCTCGGGATGCAACAATGGAACGACACCTCCGTGCATGGAGCGCTCACGCGCACCGTGCGCGACGCCGCGCTTTTCATGGACGCAGTTGTCGGCTATCACCCGGCCGATCCCGACTCCGTACCGCATCCGGGAATTTCCTATCAGGCCATACTTGACCGCATCCCCAAAAAACTTCGCATCGCATTTCATCCCGACTTCGGCCAACTCGTGCAGCGCGACGTGGCGCGCGAAATCGCAAAAGCTGCCGCCGTGTTCAAGAACCTCGGCTACGATCTGACGACCATCGATGACCCCGTGCCCGATACCGGCCGCGCCTGGATGCAAGTCGGCGCGACGCAAGGCTACGCGATGCTGCATGAATGGCTCGACAAGGATCGCGAGAATTTCGGGCGCGCGTTCACCACCGGCACCGAAGGCGCGCCTCGCGTTACGTGGAAGCATTATGGCGCGGCGTATCGACGCCGCCGCGAGTTCAACGATTGGTGCCAGCGCGTGTTCGAGCGCTTCGACTTGCTGCTGTGTCCCGTGCTTCCGACCGAGGCCTTTCCCGCGAAGGGTCCGATGCCGACCGAGATCAACGGCCAACCGCTCAAGGACCCGCTGAATGCCGTCGTGTTCACCTATCCATTCAACATGAGCGGCCATCCCGGCGCGTCGGTGCGCGCGGGACTCACCGACTCCGGCCTTCCCTGCGGATTGCAGATCGTTGCGGAGCGTTATCGCGAGGACCTTGTCCTGCAGGCTTCGTACGCGTACGAACAGGCGCGCCCCTGGAACAACAAATGGCCCGAGATCTAAACCCAGGAATAAGCTCTGAGGTCGGGTTCACGATCAGACACAACTTCCCCAAAAAAAGGAGGCCACCATGGCGGATTTCAACGAGAAAGCGATGCCGGGACTCAGCGACAAACAGATGGAAGAGTTTCGCGCCAACGATAAGGCGCTGCGCGAATTCAACGATAAGCTGATCGAAGAGTTCCGCGCCAATGGCGGCAAGGTTCTCAGCGGCCCGTTCGTGGGCGCTCCGCTGCTTCTGCTGACTACGACCGGCGCGAAGAGCGGCCGTCCCACTACCACTCCGCTGGTGTACACCAGGGATGGCGATCGAATCGTTATAATCGCGTCGAAGGCCGGAGCGCCGACACATCCCGCCTGGTACCACAACCTCAAGGCTCACCCGACGCCGACGATCGAGCTGGGGGTCGAACGCTTCCAGGCCAGGGCTGTCATTACCAGTGGCTCCGAGCGCGAGCGGCTGTTCAACGCCCAGGCCAAAGCGATGCCCGCCTTTGTCGGCTACCAGAAGAACACCACCCGTCAAATCCCGGTCATCGTTCTGGAGCGTATCAAGTCGTAACCGATGTTCGCGCGACCGGCTATGCGCCGAATTGCTTGCGCACGGCCTCGAACGCTTGCTCGGTGACGGCCAACGTCTGCTCGATATCGCGCTCGGTATGCGCCGCCGAGATGAACCAGTTGTGACGCGGCGCGAAGTACACTCCGCTGCGCGAGCATGCGCCGCAGAAAACCCTGGCGCGATCGAAATGACCCGCGTCGGCCTTGAACGTCATGTACGGCATCGCCGGCGGTCCGGAGTACGTCACCTCCAGTCCCGCGCTGCGCGCCTGCGCGAGCAGGCCGGTGCGCAGCTTCTCGCCGTTGGTGCGCATCCTCTCTATTCCGCCACCCGCCTGCAGCTCCTTGAGATTCGCCAGCGCCGCCGCCATCGGCACGGCGCTGGTGAAGTACGATCCCGTAAAGAACACTTCCTGCGCTGCCTGCTTGAGGCTGTCGCGCCCAAGGCATGCGGCAAGCGGATAGCCGTTGGCGATCGCCTTGCAGTAAGTCGTGAGATCCGGGCGCACTCCGAACAACTCGCCTGAGCCGCCCATGTGCAGGCGGAAGCCGGCGCGAACGTCGTCCAGGATGAAGACGATGCCGTTGTCGTCGCAGATTTTCCGCACACCGGACAGAAATCCTTCGACCGGCAACTCCGAGTCGTGTCCGGCGTCGTGTTTGAACGGCGACAGAATTACGCCCGCGATCTTGCCGCTGTTTTCCTCGACCGCGTGGCGCAGGCTCTCGAGATCGTTGAATCGAAAATAAACCATGTTCGCGCGATCTTCCGGCGTCACTCCGCCGGGAAGCGGCGTGCACCATGCATCGGTGCCGTGGTATGCGCCGGCACACATTGCGATCTTCGGCCGCCCCGTCGCTTGACGCGCGACTTCGGTCGCCCAGGTGCATACGTCGGACCCGTTTTTCGCGAACACCGTCCAGTCGGCGAACGGCGTGATCGAGACAAGATGCTCCGCGAGGTCGACCCACACCGGCCCCGGCGCGTTGAAGCAGTTGCCGAGTTCCATCTGGCGGCGCGCGGCTTCCTCGACTTTGGGATGCCGATGGCCGAGCACAATCGGGCCGTATGAACAAATGTAGTCGATGTACTCATTGCCATCGACGTCCCAAACGTGCGAACCCTCGCCGCGCGCGAAAAATGACGGATAGGCGCCTCGGGTAAGCAGCACAGGCGCCTGATGGCCGTAGATGCCGCCGGGAATAACTCTCTTGGCACGCTCCATCAGCGCGTCGCTATGCTCAAATGTGTAGGGTTTCACAGCAACTCCTGTGCGATGATTTTCGCCGCAGTGCAAGTCCTGTCTGCTCCCGGGCAGACCATCAGCGAGAATCCTATTTGCCGGCGCGAGCGTCAACCCTGCAAAATCGAACGGGCCGTGAGTTGCGCGACTCACAGCCCGTGTGCGAATGCGATCAAGCTTGACTAGTGGCGATATTCCGGAGGGGCCGGCCGGTGCGATTGCGGCAGTGCGCCCACGCGCACCAGCTCGTCGCGCAGCTTGGCGCGCGACAGCGGCTTGCACAGGACGGCAGACGCGCCGAGTTGGTAGCTCTCCGCAATATCGCGGTCGTAGAGCGAGCTCGTGATAACAAACATCGGCACCCCCGCCAGCGCCTCGTTCGCCCGCGTCGCCTGCAACACGGAGAAGCCGCCGTTGTCAGGCAAACGCAAATCCACCAAAAACAAATCCGGGCGATCGTGCTCGGTGAACTGCGCGATCATTAGCAATGCCTCGTCGGCATTCGACGCATGCACCAATTCGATATCGTCGCCCAGCACCTGCCTTACCACGGTGAGCGCGATAAAAACGTGGTCCGGATTGTCTTCGACGAGAAAAATCCGGACCGCAGAGGTCAACAGAGTCGGTTCCTGGTCTTTTTCTTTCTCTTGGTCGCTCATAATCCCCCATCTGCTGACGAATCGTCGGCAACCGGTTCTCAAAACATGGCGACTGGCGACGCCTGGGCAAAGCCGGATGAAATCCCTCGTCGATTAGTCATCCAATTGCCGTGCCATTTAGCCCGGCGGTGTATTCAAGTCGCGACATGACGAAGGACGACGTGTCTAATCGACCTATGATGCTGCCGAGCCAGTTGTAACTCTCAATGACCCGCAAATCTCCGATTTGGACGTTGAACATCACTTCCATCCCGCATACCGCTGCTGAATCATTGATGCGTCAACCTCCCGCAAGCGATTGGGTGTGGCAAATATGCTACACTGCGTACCGCGACTGTGCCGAGCCGACACATGCTGCTAATCATTGATATTGCAGGGTGACTCGCCGAGCCGATTCCAGGCGGGGAAAGGATCGCAGCATTGGGAATCTTCGCGAACTTCCTGGATTCGAAATTCCTTAAGCATCCCCTATTGCGAAAGTACACCGCTCTGGTCAATGAAGACCTGACGGCAACGTACTCGCGCGACATCCAGAAATGGCTTCTCGTCGCGCCTGTCATCGGTGTTTTGACCGGCCTCATCATCACTGGGATCGCCGTGCTCATTCTCGACATCCTCTGGGCGGCACTACTTCCCTACTACCTTGCCCATCATGGGGCAATCGTGGTCGGACTCGTCGCCGGCTTCTTCGTGACGGGGCTGATAATGCAGTTTCGAACGCCCGACCCCGACCAACACTCGACCGAGGAGATCGTTCGTTCCTACCACGAGCATCAGGGCGACATCGACATGCGCCCGTTCTGGTGGAAGTTGCTTGCCGCGGTGACCACCGTCGGTTCGGGCGGCAGCGCGGCGCTCGAAGGACCCAGCATTTACAGCGGCGGCGCGATCGGATCGTGGCTATGGACCAAGCTGCGCCGCTTCGGTCTGGAAACCCGCGACCGCCGCATCATGTTGATCAGCGGCGCAGCGGCGGGCATGTCGGCGGTCTTCCGCGCTCCCCTTACCGGCATCGTGTTCGCGCTCGAGATGCCGTACAAGGACGACCTCGCGCACGAAGCGCTGCTGCCGTCGCTGATCGCGTCGGTGGTTGCTTACGCAACGCTGGTGTCGATCGTCGGCGCCAAGCCGTTGTTCGGTTTCGCGGGCAGCACCAGCTTCCGGGCAATCGACGTTGCATGGTCGGCGCTGCTCGGCGCTGGAATCGGGCTCATCGCAATCGTCTTCGACATCACCTTTCGCCGCGTGCGCACGTTTTTCATCACTCGCAGGATACCGCATACGCTCAAGCTCACGATCGGCGGACTCGGTACCGCGCTGTGCGGCCTGGCGTTCGTGACGATTTACAACGGCCCGCTCATTCCGATCGGTCCCAACTACGAGGCCGTCCGCTACGTACTCAGGCATCCGATTCCGACCGAGGTGCTGCTGGCATTCGCCGCGTTGAAGTTGCTCGCGACGATTTTCTCGCTCGGCTCGGGCGGCGTCAGCGCGATGTTCGTGCCGCTGTTGCTGGTCGGCGGCGCGCTCGGCAACGCCTACGCGCAGTCTGTAGTTCACTCGCCGACGCACGATCTCTATGCCGCGGTCGGGATGGCGGCGTTCCTCGCGGCCGGATACAAAGCTCCGCTCACGGCAGTGGTCTTCGTCGCGGAAACCACCGGCGGTCATTCCTACATCATCCCGAGCCTCATCGGCGCCGCGGTCGCCTACGCAATCTCGGGCGAGGCGTCGGTCTCCGGCGATCAGCATCTTCACGAGACCGCCAAACTCGCCGAACTATCCGGGATGGCGGTGCGGGACGTGATGCAGCGTCGCGTCGTCGCCGTGCAGGCCGGGTCAACGATTCGCGAATTCGTCTCGGGGGTCGCGGCCCGTCATCGGCACACAATCTTCCCCGTGTACGAAGGCGAGCAGGTCGTGGGGACGATTTCAGTATCCGATCTCAGCCGAGTCGCGCCTGAGGATTGGGACAAAATCACCGTCGCCGAATTCGCCGACCGCGGCGCGATCCGCGTGACCGACGACTGCGACTTGAGCGAGGCACTGCGCCTGCTGGTGCGCGAGCGCGGCGCGCAAATGCTGCTGGTGACGGGCGGCGCCGGCGCTCTCAATGGAATCGTGACCAAGACCGACATCCTGCGCGCCGTCGTGAAACAGTGAAACACTGAAACGGTGAAGATGCCGTCAGCAGCGCCGCGCCCCGGCCATTAGCATGGTTTGACTGGCGGGCGGGGCGCTGTTAGAAACTTTTACGTTCCTCGGCTGTATTCCCGGGCAACCTCGTGTGTTTTCGGATTCAACCGATGCATCAACGAATGCGTGGAGTTTAGGCTTTGAAGATTCTAGTACCAATCAAGCGAGTTCCCGATCCCGCCACCACCATCCGCGTCCTCCCCGACGGCACCGGCATTGCCACCGACAACGTGAAATGGGTCATCAACCCGTTTTGCGAAATCGCCATCGAAGAAGCGCTCCGCATCAAGGAGAAGCAGACCGGCGAGGTCGTCCTGGTCTCGGTCGGCCAGTCCACCTGGCAGGAGCAATTGCGCACCGGGCTGGCGATGGGCGCCGACCGCGCAATCCTGGTCAAGACCGACGCCGCGCTCGACTCGCTCGCAATCGCGAGAATCCTCGCGAAAATTGCGGGCGACGAGAAGCCCGAGCTGATCATCCTGGGCAAGCAGGCGATCGACGACGACGCGAACCAGGTCGGGCAGATGGTGGCCGAGCTGCTGGGATGGCCGCAGGCGACATTCGCATCCAAGGTTGAGATTGCGGCCGACAAGGTCTCGGTGGTGCGCGAGGTTGACGGCGGTCTGGAGACCATCGCGTTCAAAATCCCCGCCGTCATCACCGCCGATCTGCGCCTCAACGAGCCGCGCTATGCCTCGCTGCCGGGAATCATGAAGGCGCGTAAAAAAGAACTGAAAGAGATTGCGGCCGACAGCCTCGGCGTCGACCTCGCGCCGAAGCTCAAGATAAAGACTCTCGCCGCTCCACCCAAGCGCCAGGGCGGGCGCAAGGTCGCGTCGGCGCAGGAGATGGTGTCGCTGCTGCACACCGAAGCAAAAGTTATTTGATCGCGACTTTTACGATCGCGAACGCCGGAGTGAATTGACATGGGTGACGTTGTGATTTTCGCGGAGCATCAGGGGGGACATTTCCCCAAGGCCACGCTGACCGCCGTTCATGCGGGCCTCGAGCTGGCGAAAAAGCGCGGCGGCAAAGCTATCGCGGTCGTGGTGGGCGACGCGCCGGAGGCGGCCGCGGGCGAAATCGCCAAGTACGGCGTCGCCAAGGTGATCGCGCTGGCGCATCCCGCGTTGAAGAACTATCTCGCCGACGCACACGCGCAGGCGCTTGCCGCAATCGTGAAAAAGGAAGGCGCGGAATTTGTAATCGCGACGGCGACTGCGATGGGCAAGGACCTGTTTCCGCGGCTGGCCGCCCGCCTCGGCGCCGGGATGGCGTCGGAAATCACCGCCATCAACGACGACCAGACCTTCGTGCGCCCCACTTACGCGGGCAACGTGATGGCGACGGTCGAGATCGACGGTCCGATCAAAGTATTGACGGTGCGCGGCACCGCCTTCGACGCCGCCAAGCCGGGCGACAGCGCCGCGCCGGTCGAAAAGCAAAATGCCGAGATCGACGCCGGCGCTCTCAAGATGGAATTTGTTTCGTTCAACGCGACCAAGAGCGATCGCCCGCAACTCACCGAGGCGCGCATAATCGTTTCGGGCGGACGCGGCCTCAAGGCCGGCGAAAACTTCAAGACCGTGCTCGAGCCGCTCGTCGACGAGCTCGGCGCCGCGATGGGCGCGTCGCGCGCGGCGGTCGATGCGGGCTTCGTGCCCAACGACCTGCAGGTTGGACAGACGGGCAAGGTGGTTGCGCCTGAACTTTACATCGCAGTGGGAATATCAGGCGCGATACAGCATCTGGCCGGGATGAAGGACTCGAAGATCATCTGCGCGATCAACAAGGACGAAGAGGCGCCGATTTTCGCGGTCGCCGACTACGGCCTGGTCGCCGATCTGTTCAAAGCGGTGCCCGAGATGACCGAGGAAATCAAAAAGCTCAAGCATTCTTAGTCCGCGCACGAGGCAAGAATCATTTCGATGCCCGAACTGCAGCACAAATTCGTCAACAGCAACGGCATCCGCATGCACTACGTCGAGTCGGGCGCGGGTCCGCTGGTGATCCTGTGCCACGGATGGCCCGAATCCTGGTACTCGTGGCGCCATCAGATTCCGGCGCTCGCAGCCGCGGGCTTCCGCGTCGTCGCGCCCGACCAGCGCGGCTACGGGCAGACCGACGCGCCCGAGCCGATCGAGTCGTACAACATATTCAACCTGGTCGGCGATATCGTCGGGCTGGTCAACAGCCTCGGCGTCGAGACGGCAGTGATTGTCGGCCACGATTGGGGCGCGCCGGTGGCGTGGAACTCCGCGCTTCTGCGCCCCGACATCTTTCGCGCGATCGCACTGCTCAGCGTTCCTTATTTTCCGCGCTCTCCGATGCGTCCGACCGACGCGATGAAGGCCCTGGCCGGCGACCAGCATTTCTACCAGCTCTATTTCCAGGAGCCGGGCAAGGTCGAGAAGGAACTCGACGCCGATCCGCGCCGCTCGATGGCGATGATCCTCTATTCGGCGTCGGGCGATGCGCCGCGGACCGGCGAGTTCTCGTTCCTGTTCCCCAAGACGAAAAAGTTTATCGAGACCGGCGTCGTGCCGGATAAACTGCCGCCGTGGCTGACGGAAGCCGACCTGGATTTTTTTGCCGGCGAGTTCAAGCGGGCTGGCTTTCGCGGCGGCGTCAACTGGTATCGCAACTTCGATCGCAACTGGGAGCTGACGCCCTTCCTCGACGGCGCCAAGCTGCGCCAGACCGCCGTGTTCGCCGCCGGTGAGCATGACCTGGTAGGCAAAATGATCCCTGGCGGATACGCGATGGCGGGGGCGTTCACTCCGAATCTGAAAAAGAAAGTGATCATCCCCGGCGCCGGCCATTGGGTGCAGCAGGAACGTCCCAAAGAGATCAACGAGATCCTGATCGAGTTCTTGAAGAGTCTCTAACGGCGGGCAGCGTATTTTGATCCGGTTGATTCGCGGTTATCGCGCGGATAGTTTCGATATATCCCTCACTGGAGAGACTGCAGGCGTGCGGAAGTAACTACTCCATAGTTCGGGTCTTCGGACAATCGCTCGCGCGGCGAGATCAGCGCGCGGGCATTTTTGTGGAGCAGTTACGATGTTCGTGCGAGTATCAGGTCTCTCTTTTTCGTATACCGATTCCGTTTCCATTCTGACCGACGTCACTCTCACGCTCGCGACGGGCTGGACGGGAGTGGTCGGGCCTAACGGCGCCGGCAAGACTACACTGGTCCGCCTTATCGCGGGCGACCTCGAGCCGGCGGCAGGCCATGTGCATCTCGATCCGCCCCGCGGCGTCATTCGAACGTGTGCGCAGACCGTCGAGCTGATGACGCAGGAAATTGCCGCATTTGCGCGCTCGACCGACGGCGTTGCGCGGCGAATCCATGGCGAGTTGCGCCTCGACGCTTCGTCACTGGCGCGATGGCCGACGTTGTCGCCGGGCGAGCGCAAGCGATGGCAGGTTGGCGCAGCGCTCGGCGCGGAGCCGGCGGTGCTGATGCTCGACGAACCGACCGACCATCTTGATGCGGAGGCGCGCGAGCTGCTGATCGCGGGCCTCGAACGCTTTGGCGGCGTCGGAATCGTTGTCTCGCACGATCGCGCGATCCTCGATCGTCTCACGAGCCACACCGTGCGCGTGCATGATGGCGCCGCACGCCTCTGGCGCAATTCCTACAGCGGCGCAAAGCGCGCGTGGGAGGCCGAGGAGCGCGAGCGTCACGCGGAATACGAGCGCCTGAAGCACCATCGCGAGAACCTCGCGCGCCGGCTCGCCGACAAACGGCGCCTGGCAACGTCGGCCGAAGCGCAGTCAAACGCGGGCACCCGAAAACGCATGAAGTTCCGGGGTGACCATGACGCCACCAGCGCGCGCGCGAAGGGCAAAGCCGAGATGGCCTCGCGCAGAATTTCCCGCGACGCGGCGGTGCTGCGTGCAAACGTTGACCGCGTCTCGGAAAAACTCGGCGAGTACAAATTTCGCAGGGCGAAGGGACGCTCGATTTTTGTCAATTTCACCCCCGCGCCGGTGGCCAAGGTTTTCACGCTCGACGAGGCCGCAATATTCGCGGGCGATGCGCGGCTGCTGGAAGACGTTCATCTCGCGGTGCTGCGAGACGCGAAAATTCGCGTCGCCGGCCCCAATGGAATCGGCAAGAGCACGCTGCTTGCCGCGATGATCCGCGGATCCCACGTCGCCGCCTCGCGCATTCTTTATCTCCCGCAGGAACTCACCGCGCGCGACGGTACCCTGATGCTCGACAAGGTCCGCGAGCTCAACGCCGACGAGCGCGGGCGCGTGCTCACGCTGGTCGCGGCGCTCGGCGTCGATCCCGACCACCTGCTCGAGTCCGCGGCACCGTCGCCCGGCGAGGCGCGCAAGCTCGCGATGGCGTACGGGCTGGGGCGGCAGGTGTGGGCGATGGTGCTCGACGAGCCGACCAATTATCTGGACATGCCGGCAATCGAACGGCTGGAGGATGCGCTCGTCGAGTATCCAGGCGCGATGATGATCGTGACGCATGACGACACACTCGCGCGAAGGTGCGCATCGATCGAGTGGCGGCTCGACGCGGGAAGAGTAGAAGTGTCAGGAACCCTGGTTCCTGCACCTTGAGACGTCGCGAAAGTGCCGACGGCGGGCCCGTAAGGGCCCGCCGTCCCGATCCGGAGTTATAGGTTCCAACTCACATTTAGTTCTGGCAGGTCACCGGACTCGAGGTATCCCCGACCAACTGGCAAGCCATGCTGCATCTAGGCGGACTCATTTTAGTCACAGTACTGGCCCTAGTGGCGAGCCTGGTGCCGGAGGCACGGCTAGAAAGGTGCAAGTCGACATTTCGCCTGGTGGAATGAATGGTAACTCTGTTTCAGTAAGTCCGGTCACCGTGGCATAGGCGTTCTGATCGGAGCTGCCCCAGGCCACCTGGCTGGATTCGAATCCGGCGCCGGCGTTCGCCGCATTGGTGCATCTCGGGTCGGTGGGAGAGTTGGTGATGCTGGTCCAGAGGTTGCTGGTACCGTCTGCGAATGCGGCGGGGCCATCATAAGGATCAAGAATCGCCGTGAAGTTGCAGGCCGTGTTGTTGGACGGAGGTACCGGGACCCCGGGGGTAACCTGGAGGTTATCATTGCTATTGAAGCTGAGGATTCCGGTGGCTGGGCCGCTCAGGGGGATTTGCACCGACCCAACAGCCGTGCCGTAGCCTCCCGTGACTCCGCCGGAGAGCTCATTTTCGATGTAGGCGATGACGTCGTCTTCGTTGGCGCTGTACCCATTGCAAATGATTCCAAAACTGCCGAAATACGGTGGGCGGCCAAAGGTGGTAGGTATCCCGTGGGGACCTGGCGACTGCTGCTGCATCGTCAAAGTGAGAACCGGTGCAGTCGGTGATGGGACCGTGTTGCCGACCAGCGTGGAGTCGCCGGCCGTCTCATGGATAGTGAATGCGAATGGCATACTGCCCGTGAGGGTGGGGCCAAGGGTTAAGTCGTAGTAGTTGAAGTTGGCAGTGAATTTCAGTAGCGCCATCCCCGGCGGCTCTCCCGCGGTCGTGACACTTGCAGCGGTGAAGTGGTTGCCACCGTCGAAGCACGGCAGAGCTCCTGTTATCACCGATTGTGCCGAGTAGCAGGTAGCGGGGGCGCCAGTGACGCCGACGCCAGTCTCGAGGAATTGGATGTCGCCGTCGTTGTAGATCAATTCGCCGCTGATCTTACTACAGCCTGCGGAGAACTGGAGGACGCCAACGCCAACGATGGCGGTGAGCGCCCCGTTGTATCCCCCCGGCGGGGCTAGCCCCCCCGATCCACTCGCTGGAAGGAGGCTGGGTTCGGCTCCCTGCATCAGCATCGCGTAGTTGTGTCCGCAAAAGCCGGGTGGCGTGGCCGCACTCGCAATGGGCGCCATCATGAGTGCCAGGCCACCAGCCAGGATTAGAAACAGAAGCTGCCTTTTCATACATCCTCCCTAATCTAACCGTCGATGCCGAACTAATTTCCTATAGCTTCCCACCACTGAGATTCAGGGCTTATCTCGAACCGAAGGAAAACCTCCTCTCTGGCGGCGCGCGGCCACAGACGGAGCGGGCGCGGCACCGAAATCTGCTCGTTTGCGGACGATTAGCCTCCCGGTCGATACTCGCGATCGGTCGATCGGTGAAATCAGGCACGCTCGCTGCTCAATCTACCTACCGACCGGTAGCTTCGACGACGCATAATAGTTACGGTTCCGGCGAAGGTCAAATGCTCCGCGAACTTGATGCGTTGAAGGCTGCCCTGGCGTCGATAGGCGCCGTCCGCGGCGAGAGCGAACGGCGCCGCACGCGTGAGCAAATTTCAGCTAGGGCTCAAGAGTATCTCCATCCGGCGCAGCACTTGACTTCGAATAACCGCGATACTGTCGGGCGAGAACACCTCGATGCCAGTGCAGGCTTCGACCACCGGCGCAAAGGAGTACGCGAGGATCGGCATTGCAAGTGCGATAAGCGTCAGACTTATAGGACCTTCGCCATCGCGGATGATCCCCATCTCGGCGCCGCGGATCACCAGTTGAGCCATCTCGATCACCAGCGGCTTGATGAACACCTCGGATGAGCCGCGCACGCTGGCCGGGTCTTCAAGCACGCGATGCATCAATAGGCGCGCGTGGTTCGGATGGCTCGCGATGAAATCGTGCAGGCGCAAGATGATCGCGAGCATGTGTTCCTTTGGATTCTCGATTGCGGCGGTCTCGCTCCTGATGGAGACGAGCTGATCAAAAATTCGCCGGACGACCGCGTCGAAAATCGTGCGCTTGCTGTCGAAGTGATGGAACAGCGACGCCTTGCGAATGCCGGTGCGGCGGGCGATCACCTCCAGCGAGGTGCCGTTGTATCCGCGGTTGGCGAACTCTTGCTCGGCGACGGCGAGAATCTGTTCATAGGTGTCGGAGATCGCGTGAGTCACGCGCCGGGTGCGCACGCCCTTTAGTTTGCTCTTGCGTAATTGCCTGGGCATGTTCGCTGTTGTTGGGTTTCCTCGGGGGCGCAATATCAGACTGCCGTTGCGGGCTCGGCAAGGGTCTGGGTGATTCGATTCAGACCGCCTACCGGCCGCTTGGTAGGGAGAATAACGATCGTTCACCTTAGTGTAAACGACATTCGAGTCCACCCTATGCGGTTTCGGCGCAACTCCCTCGCAGCCGCGTCTCATGCTGAAATGACGGGCGAGGTAAGTCGTTAGGCGATCGTCCCGGAGGTGCGCAGGCGCTTGAGATCATCGGGCGTGTAGCCGTGCGCGGCGAGGACTTCGTCGGTGTGCTCGCCAGCCAGCGGCGGGCGCGTGACCTTGCCCGGCGTCGCCTCGAGCTTGGCGGCCAGCCCGGTCGTCAGGTACTCGCCGAGTTCGGGATGCGGCATCCTGAGCAGCATCTCGCGGGCTGCGGTCTGCGGATGCTTGAACATTTCCTCGACGGTGAGTATCGGGCCCGACGGGATGCCTTCGCGGTTGAACAATTGGATCCAATGCTCCGCGCGATGCGGGGCGAGCGCGCGATTTATTTCCAAGGTCAACGCCGCGCGATTTTTCAGCCGCCCGCCGCTGCTCTTGAATCGATCGTCGGCGGCGAGTTCCGGCCGTCCAATTGCGGCGACGAGGTTTTGCCACATCGTCTCGTTCCCGCATGCGATGTTGAACGGCCGATCCGATGCCTCGAACGTGCCGTAGGGCGACACCAGCGGATGATGGTTGCCGGCGGGCGCAGGAGTCTTTCCGGTTTCGAAATAAATTCCCGCCGACCAGGTCAGGATGCTGACGATGGATTCGAGCAGCGAAGTCTCGACGCGCTGGCCGCGACCGTCGCGATGGCGCGCCTCGAGTGCGAGCAGGATGCCTTGCGCGGAAAAAATTCCGCCGAGCAGATCGCAGATGGCGATGCCGACGCGGGTCGGCCCGCTCTCGACGGTTCCCGTCACGCTCATCAGTCCCGACATCCCCTGCGCTATCTGATCGAAGCCGGGGAAATCGCGCAGCGGCCCGGTCGAACCGAAGCCCGAGATCGAGCAGGTGATGATGCGCGGATTGCGAATCGCAAGCGTTGCGTAGTCCAGCTCGAGCGCTTGCATCACGCCGGGCCGGAAGTTGTCCACGACCACGTCGGCGGCGTCGATCAGGCGCATCAGGATTTCGCGCCCCTCGGGCTTTTTGATGGCGACTCTTAAACTTTTCTTGGATCGATTGGCGGAGAGAAAGAAGTAGTTGTCGGGACCCTTGCTGGCGCCCAGCTCGCCGCGCGGATTTTCGACCGGTTCGATCTTGAGAATCTCGGCGCCGTAATCGCCGAGGATTTGCGTGCAGAACGGACCGGCGAAATACCTCGTCAGATCGACGACCTTTATTCCCGCCAAGGGCGGCGGCTGCTGTTCGGCCATGGCGGTAACCCTACTCGAAACTTCCGCGGCGGAGCTACGTCTAAGAAGCGATGGTCCACTTTTCGTTTTCGTTTTCCGTTTCCCGTTGGAAAGCGATTAGCAACGGGATAATAATTGAGCACCACCCATGAAATTGTCCAGCATGAAAAATAGCGCGTGGATGCTCGCGATCGCCGTGATCATCGTAGTCGCAGGCGTTTGGTATTTCCTTGGCGGGAGTTCGTCCGGGACAAGAATTGTTACGGCCAAGGTCACAGCAGGGCCGATCGTGCGGTCGGTCACGGCGACTGGAACGGTCAATCCGGTCATCACGGTGCAGCTCGGCACCTATGTGTCGGGACCGATCATCGCAATTTATAGAGACTACAATGCGGCTGTGAAAAAAGGCGAGCTGATCGCGAAAATTGACCCGAGCAGCTACCAGGTGACGGTCGATATTGCGCGTGCGACGCTGGCGAACTCGATAGCGCAACTTGGCAAGGATACCGCCGACCTCAACTACAAGAAAGTCACCTACGGTCGCAACTTGGCGCTGTACAAGGCGGACTCGGTCTCGAAGGACACGCTGGATTCGTCGTACAGCGCATGGCAGATGGATGTCGCGCAGATCAAGCTCGATCACGCCAATATCCAGCAGCAAACGGCCAACGTGAAAGCGGCCGAGGTCAACCTGAATTACACCAATATCGTGTCGCCGGTTGACGGCACGGTGGTCTCGCGCAACGTGGACGTGGGACAGACCGTGGCGGCGAGCTTTCAGACGCCGACGCTGTTTCTGATCGCGAAGGACCTGACCAAGATGCAGGTGGACTCCAACGTCAGCGAGTCCGATATCGGCTACGTGCAGCAGGGACAGAAGGCGACGTTTCGAGTGGACGCGTTTCCCGACCGCGATTTCGACGGCGTGGTTGCCCAGGTTCGGCAGGCGCCGATCACGGTTCAGAACGTGGTGACCTACGACGTGGTGGTGAGCGTGGAAAATCCCGAGCTGCTGCTCAAGCCCGGGATGACGGCGAATGTGACTATCGTGACCGCGTCAAAAGCCAACGCCGTGCGCGTTCCGGTCGACGCGCTGCGCTTTGCGCCGCCCGGAGAACCGCCGGCGGATTCCGCGGCGCTCGATGGAACGCCGGGCCGCCAGACTCGAGTCTGGGTTCTCGACAATGGCAAAGTCACACCGGTCACGATCACCACCGGGCTGAGCGACGGAACCTGGGTCGAAGTCGCCGAGGGCGACGTGCACGCGGGCGAACGCGTGGTGACCGACGAAGTTCGCAGCGCGGGATCGCATGGCGGAGGATCGGGGTCGCACAGCGGCAGCCCTATGACCGGAATGGTGCACATGCCCCACTAGGCGCGCCGTTATCCGATGAAAAGCGTGATTGAATTGGTCGATTTGACCAAGACCTACGTGCTCGGCGAGGTCGAGGTTAACGCGCTGCGCGGCGTCAACCTGAAGATCGAGCGGGGCGAGTTCGTCGCGGTGATGGGGTCGTCGGGCTCGGGCAAATCAACCCTGATGAACATGCTGGGATGCCTGGACCGGCCCACCAGCGGACGCTACATGCTCGAGGGCGAGGATGTCGCGCGGCTGAACGAGTCGGAGTTGGCGACGATTCGCAGCCGTCGAGTCGGGTTCGTCTTCCAGAACTTCAACCTGCTGTCGCGAACCTCGGCGCTGGAGAACGTCGAGTTGCCGCTGTTCTATTCAGCGTGGACTTCGGACGGAGAGAGTCGCGCCACTGAACTGGTGAAACTGGTCGGGCTGGCGGGCCGCGAGCAGAGCCATCCCAATCAACTCTCGGGCGGGCAGCAGCAACGCGTGGCGATCGCGCGCGCGCTGGTCAATCGCCCGTCGATCCTGCTAGCCGACGAGCCCACCGGCAATCTCGACTCGACCAACTCGGCCGAGATAATGGAGGTGCTCAGCAAGCTCAATCGCGAACAGGACCTGACGGTGATCGTGGTGACGCACGATCCGGATGTGGCGGCTTACGCGGACCGGACCGTCACGTTCCGCGACGGCGTGATCATCTCGGATACGCGAAAAGACGGCGCCGGCGCGCGTGCTGGCGCCGGCGGCAACGCGGCTGCGCCGGCCACAGTGGCGGAGGATCAAGCGGCGTCGCTGGTGGACGAGGTGTGGACGTTTGGCAGCATGGCGATGGTGGCGGCGGGTCGCGCGATCAAGCGCAACAAGCTGCGCGCAGCGCTCACGATGCTGGGCATTTTCATCGGCGTCGCGGCAGTGATCACGATGGTGGCGGTGGGCGACGGGGCGCGATCGTCGGTCGAGGCGCAAATCAACAGCCTCGGCACCAACCTGCTGATAGTGGTGCCGGGCGCGACGACCGCCAACGGCGCACGCGCGGGGCTGGGCAGCAATTCCACCCTTACGGTCGGCGATGCGCAGGCGCTTGCGCATAGCGGAGGCGCGGTCGCGCTGGTGACGTACATGGATCGGCAGGTAGCGCAGGTGGTCTCGGGAAATCGCAACTGGAGCACCAACATCCAGGGGACGACGCCGAGTTATTTTGCGATCCGAGACTGGCCGCCATCGATCGGACGCATCTTCACCGACGCGGAAGAAAAGGCGGGCGCGCCAGTATGCCTGCTCGGACAGACGGTGGTGAACAATCTGTTCGGCGAGGGACAGAATCCGGTCGGCGCGACCATCAGGGTGAAAAACTCCCCGATGAAAGTAATCGGCGTGCTCAGCCTCAAGGGACAGTCGAGTTACGGACAGGACCAGGACGACGTGGTAATCGTCCCGTTCAACACCGCCGAGCGCAAAGTGCTGGGCGTGTCGGCACCGTCGGCAGCAGCGTCGTCCGCGGCGGTCGCCACGGCGAGTTCGACCAACCCTTACGCGTCGGTGCCGACGACCAATTCGGTTTACAGCTCGACCACCGAATCGACCAGCCCCTTCGGCAGTGCGCCAAAAATCGCCGGCATCGTTAATGTGATGTTTATCAAGGCGAGCGGTTCCGACCAGATGGACAACGCGGTTACGCAAATCACGCGCATGTTGCACGAGCGCCATCACATCCAGCCCAAACAGGACGACGACTTCACGGTGCGCGATCTAAGCGAAATAGCGGCGGCGTCCGAGGGCGCCACGCAGGTGATGACGATGTTGCTTTTAGCAGTGGCGTCGATTTCGCTGCTGGTGGGCGGAATCGGAATCATGAACATCATGTTCGTGTCGGTGACCGAGCGCACGCGCGAGATAGGAATTCGCATGGCGGTCGGCGCGCGCCGCATCCACATCATGCTGCAGTTCCTGGTCGAGGCGATGCTGCTATCGGCGATGGGCGGGCTGGCGGGGGTGATCCTGGGAATACTCGTGTCGAAGCTGATTTCAGCGCTGGCGGACTGGCCGACGGTGGTTTCGCCGACGGCGGTGGTGGGCGGTTTCGTCTTTTCGGCGGCAGTGGGAGTTTTCTTTGGCTATTACCCGGCGCGCAAAGCGAGTCTGCTACATCCGATCGAAGCTCTGCGCTACGAATAGTTCAGAAGCGATCACGGTTTCGGGCATTACCCCGCCCGGGCAGAACACGCCCGAGCGCGAGTGCTGGTACATCTATACGGGCGCGGTGGACAAAGATTTCTTCACCGCCGACGCAATCGTAAAGGCCACCAATTAGCAAATTAGCTAGATAAATCAGGAGGCTTTGCGTCCATCCAATAGCTCGAACGGGGCGACGCAGCGAAAAAGCTGCGCCGCCCCACGCTCTTCCGCCTCGGCAAATCAGCCTGTAGAGTTAAAAAACAATTCGATAATATGATGGATATATCCTTGACTTCAGAAAATCTCGCGATTATGAATTAGAGCTCTAAAGACGGATAGGAGATTATATTAATGGCCAAGCATGCACTGGGGAAGATATTGCTGGGCGTGGGAATGTTAATGCTCTTATGTCTCAGCGTGGCATCAACAAATGCGGCGGTGAAGCCAGGTGACACCATAACACCTGAAAACGCGGCGCAGGTCAAAGATCTGGTTTCGCCCGGCGTGTATTACGCGGTGACTCATGGAATGCACATGGAGATCGTGCCCCCCGAGCGGATCGACTGGCCACCGCCTTACAGGGAGGCGACAGAAAAATATTCCTCGCAGGCGCGGCTCAGTAACGATCATCGCAGCTTGGTCGGCTACGTCGCCGGCCAGCCGTTTCCGTTGATCGATCCTAACGACCCCTATGTGGGGTCGAAAGTCATGTGGAACAACGTGTTTCGGCCCATGTCGAGCGATGACTACGACCTGCGCTTCTACGATTGCCAGAGCCAGTACGTTCGTCCGGGCCAGGACCAGAACGTGATCGAGGACTTGGAGATCGGTCATTACGCCGGATACAACCTGTTCGGACGGACCGAGGTCGAGCCGATGCCGGTCGATCCCGACTTTAAACAGTCGGGGCGGATGTGGCTATTCAGTCTATACCCCGTGCTTTCGCCGGCGGACCAACGCGGCGTCGGAATAGTCCGCTATCGCTACGTGGATCCGAACCGCGGCGACGACACCTGGGATTGGCAGCCCGGCACCCGTCGCGTGCGGCGCCTGAACGAGGCGATAAACAGCAGCGCGACGGGAGCGCAGAGCTTCGACCCCGACCATTATGCAGGCTTCAACCCCAAGACCGAGCAGTACAACTACAAGTTCCTGGGTGAGAGGCAGATGCTCGCGAGCGTGCATGCGCAGCATTCGCCCGAAGATACTTGCCCCTACGATGGCGGTGCGACCGCATGCCCCGAGGCTTGGGAGATGCGCGACGTATACATCGTCGAGGCGCTGCCCCGGCGCGATTCGAACAATCCGGGTGCGCTCGACAAGTTGACCAACGTCTATGTGGACACCGAATTAGGCTTCAACCCGTATATCGACACTTACGACCAGAAAGGTCGTTTGTGGCGCTCGCACATCTACTGGCTGACCTATCGCGACCGCCCGGTGCCCGATGCCCGCGTGGCGATCTACCCGTTCAAGCGGGAGTTCATAGTGGGTGCGGCCTCGATCGACATGCAGGCCAACTTCTCGACAATGTGTTACCTGCCCGGCCAGCACACGCCTGAGCGCGAATGCTGGTACGTCAACATGGGGGCGGTCGATAAGGATTTCTGCTCGGTGAAGGCGATGGTGGCCGCAGCTCCTTGAGCGAGTTGGCTATATAAATCAGGGGCTTTACGTCCCTCTAAATTGCTCGAACGGGGCGGTGCAGCGAAAAGCTGCGCCGCCTCGCGCTTTTCTTCCGTCCGCAGATCAGATTGTAGAATTAAGGAACAATCTGATAATATTTGCAGTCGCATACTTGACTTGGGAAAATTTCGGGGGCCAAAATTAGAATTCCTAAGACGAACAGGAGGTTGTACTAATGGCCAGGCATGCTTTGGGGAAGATATTGCCGGGCGTGGCGACGCTAACACTCTTGTGTCTCATCGTGGCGCCAGCAAATGCGACAGTGAAGCCGGGGGACACCATAACGCCCGAAAACGCGGCGCAGGTCAAAGACCTGGTTTCGCCCGGGGTGTATTACGCGGTGGCTCATGGAATGCACATGGAAATCATACCTACCGAGCGGATCGATTGGCCGCCGCCTTACAGAGAGGCGACGGAAAAGTATTCCTCGCAGGTACGGCTCACTAACGATCATCGCAGCATGGTCGGCTACGTCGCCGGCCAGGCATTTCCGCTGATCGATCCGAACGACCCTTATGTAGCGACGAAAATCATGTGGAACAACGTGTTCCGTCCGATCAGCACTGACGACTACGATCTGCGCTTCTACGATTGCCAGAGCCAGTACGTTCGTCCCGGCCAGGAACAGAACATCATCAACGACATCGAGATCGGTCATTACGCCGGGTACAACCTCTTCGGACGGACCGAAGTCGAGCCAATGCCGGTCGATCCGGACTTCAAGCAGTCGGGGCGCATGTGGTTGTTCGCTCTCTATCCGCTGCTCGCGCCGCAGGAATCGCGCGGCCAAGGCCTGATCCGCTATCGCTACGCGGATCCGAAACGCGGCGACGACAGCTGGGATTGGCAGCCCGGCACCCGTCGTGTGCGGCGCCTGAACGAGGCGATGCTCTCCACCGCGACCGGTGCGCAGAGCTACGATCCTGATCACTATTCAGGCTTCAACCCCAAGACCGAGCAGTACAACTACAAATTCCTGGGTGAGCGGCAGATGCTCGCGACCGTGCATGCGCAGCATTCGCCCGAACAGACTTGCGCTTATGATGGCGGTGCAACCGCATGCCCCGAGGCTTGGGAGCTGCGTCACATGTACATCGTCGAGGCGACACCCCGGCGCGATATCGGCGAGGCAGGCAGCGCGCTCGACAAGTTGACCGACGTCTATCTGGACACCGAATTATGTTTCGAGCCGTACGTCGACACCTACGACCAGAAGGGTCATTTGTGGCGCGCGCACATCTACTGGCTGGCCTATCGTGACCGCCCGGTGCCCGATGCCCGCGTGGCGATCTACCCGTTCAAGCGGGAGTTCGTGGTCGGCGCAGCTTCGATCGACACGCAGGCTAATTTCTCGACAATGTGTTACCTGCCCGGCCAGCACACGCCTGAGCGCGAATGCTGGTACATCAACATGGGGGCGGTCGATAAGGATTTCTGCTCGGTGAAGGCGATGGTGGCCGCAGCTCCTTGAGCCCGCGCTTCAAGCTGCCTGATTGATTGCTGAAACAGGCGCGGAGCAGAGCGGTCAGTCGCCGTGGCGCTCCGCGCTCTGGTTTTTCCACAGCGCGCGAAGGCAAGTCGTTTACATACGCCGGCTCCCGCAATATATTCCGCGTATCGCGCGATTGCGGTCTTTGCACCACAAGCGCGATCGCAGCAAAGGTCCCGTGTCCGAAGCCGGCGCGGATACGCCTCGCAGGTCCAACGAGTCGTTCTGCGCCGGCAACTTTCCCGCCCCACCAGGCGCATCGCCGCGCCGCCGGGTCAGACCTTGAAGCGGATGTGAATCATGTCGCCGTCGCGCATCACGTAGTCGCGGCCCTCGAGTCTGAGCTTGCCGGCTTCCTTGACCTTCGCGTCGGACTTGTGGATGGCAAAATCCTCGTAGCTGACAACTTCGGCCCGGATGAATCCGCGCGCGATATCTGTGTGGATTACGCCGGCGGCATCGAGCGCCGACTCGCCGCGGCGCAGCGGCCATGCATGCGCCTCGGGTTCGCCGGCGGTGTAGAAAGTGATCAGCCCGAGATGGTTGAAGAGCGCGCCGATCAGCCGATCGCGCGCGGGCGCGTCGAGTCCCGCGTCCTTGAGCATCTCCTTCTGGCCGGCCTCGTCGAGTTCCCACAATTCCGACTCGAAAGCGGCCGCGAGCCTGAACACCTCGAATCCGTGCGCGCGGACCGCGGCGCGCTCGGCGTCGGTGACATCGGCGGCCGCGCGTTCCATCTCGCAGTTGACGGTGACCAGCGCGGGCTTTCGCGAAAGAAACCCGAAGCTCGAAAATGCCTGCGCTTCCTGCGCCGTCAGTTCGAGCAGTCGCAGCGCTTTGCCGTCGCCGAGCCATGCGATCACTTTCTCGAGCGCCGCGCGTTCGAAGTCGCTGCCGCCCTTCTCCTTCTTCAGCCGCTCGAGGCGGCGTTCGGCTTGATCGAAGTCGGCGAACACCAGCTCGCCCTCGATGCTTTCGAGCGTCGCGACCAGATCTTTTTCCATGCCGGCGAATTGCGGAATCACGATCAGCAGCGCGTCCATGTCGCGCACCAGCGGCAGCAGACTCGGATCGAGCGCAGCGCCCTCCTTCTGCTCTTTGGGATTTGGCGCGAAGTCGAGGATGGTGAGCTCGACCGGAATCTTTTTCTTCGAACCGTACGCCGATTCAAGAAAATCCAGACGCGGATCCGCGACCTTGATTTGTCCCGGGCGCGCACGATTGCGGCCCTCGGCCGCGCCCGCAATCGGCGCGAGTCCTGTCAGTGCGTGAAATACGGTTGATTTCCCGGCGCCGCGTGCGCCGATGATCCCGGTCTTCAATTGCTCCCACCTCGATCCCGGGGATTCTACACCACCGCAATTCGCGAGTAAGCCCTTCGCCCACCAGCGTCGAGGCGTGTCGCGCTCGGCGCAAATGCGCCTGAATCGAGATCGCGTTCCCGCCCGCCCCCGCCCGCCGAGTCTTTCTCGGCAGCGCCGGCTTCGCTAATCTGCTATTCCCGTCGGCGGAGCAGCGCGATGGAGAGCCACCCTAGCTCAGTTGGTAGAGCAGCTGATTCGTAATCAGCAGGTCGCCGGTTCGAATCCGGCGGGTGGCTCCAAACAAAACCCCACGCGCAGAGCCACAATCTGAATCCGGCCGGTTTCCGGCGTAGCTCTGAATCAGCTCTTAGGCAACCCCTAGGCAACCGACCGGCGTTGCCGGCACCGGCGGGATAGGCGGAAGGTTGATTGCGGAAAAACTTGGTCGGTGGGAAGCAGAGCGGGGAGCGGTGCGTCGAGAATCTCCTGCAAGAGCCGCCGAACCGTCTTGGAAAGCGTCCGGGACGGCTTGCAGTGGGCCACCGCTACCACCGCGAGGGGCCACGACGGTCAGACTGGGACCGAGTTGACGCTGGAGCGGCTATCCGGCTAAAACTCTCGTGGTTGCAGAGTCAAAATCGAAATTCCGGCTGAGACGCGGCAGAACTTCGGCGCCGAACCCGGTCGAGCGACCGCCACGCCGGCGAATGACGACTACGTTGCGTCCCAAATGTGCGGATTGGCCTGCTTGTCTTTACGTGAGGATTTGCGATGAAACTGCAGCATCGACTGATTTCCTGCCGCGAGCGAGTCGCAAGACAAAGCACCTGGCGGTCAATCCTAAGAATCCATGCCTTGGCACTGCTGGCGTGGGGGTTTGCTGGCTCGCCGAGCGCATTGGCGTTCGACGTAAAGAGCGCAAAGCTGATCGATAAGGGTTTCAAGCTTTTCACCCAGGAAACATTCAAGGGCAACGGCCGTACCTGCTCAACCTGCCATATACCCAAGGACGACTACACGATCAGCCCGGCGGATTTTCCCACGCTGAGCGCCCATGACAGGAACCTCGTGCTGGCGACACACAATTCGCAGCTCGAAAACCAGAACTTGGTAAATCAATTCGCCCTGTTCAACATCACTAACGAAACGCCGGCCGCGAGCGGAAATGGTACCACGCCGACCGGTCCGTTCCGCGCCTCGATGCAGCTAAGCGGATTGGCGCTCACCACGCTGAACGACTGCCCGAATGCGACATTGATTGCGGCGGCCACCGACACCGGCGCGACCGCCGAGATCACAACCGTCACGCCTCCCCTCTTCCCGTTTGTGGTAAACGAACTCGTAAGAATCGAGGGAGTCAGCGTCGCCGGCTACAATGGCAGTACTTTTGAGATCTCCAGCGTAATCAGCCCCACCACATTCCAGTACACGACGTTGACTGGAGCCGATATCACCGGACTCCCCTCGGCAGGGCCCGGCGGCGGTGTCAGCGGGCTGCCCACTCCACCGACTACTACTACCGGGTCGGGAGTGTGTTCCACTGCGCCTAATTTCGTGACATCCCCAACCACCACAGGCACCCGGTTCATAGAGCTCGGTTGGGCGGGAGACGGCGCACCCGTCGACCCCACGCTTTTCGAAGTTGGCAAACCTCGCGACTACGCGGATTGCGTAACCTCCGTCAACAACGCTAATTCTAACCCCAACGTCCTCGGCCCGGTGTTGAATGCGTTCTCGACCGGAGCCGTCAGGCACCATTTCACGCGCACCAATTCCCGCGTGCCTGGAAAGGATTTCCGCTGCCCGACCTCCGCTGAGTTGAATGCGCTGGCGGCATTTCAAGAGTACCTCGGGCGCCAATTCCCATCTGGTACACCTCTCGAACTCGCCTTGGAAGGAGGAACAACTTTCCCGGGAACACAAGTCAGCTCGTTGCAGCCCGTGATCACCTTTAACGATTCCACGGCGGAGACGGGCAAGGCGATATTCTTGAATCCGAGCGCGGCTTGCAATTTCTGCCACTTCAATGGCGGCGCGAGCATGAGTACAACCCAGGTAAAAACGGAGCCGTTAGGAGACCCGCCGCTGCCGTTTCCCGGTCGCAACGAGAACAACTCGCAACTCGTGAACGTCTTAACCGACACCACCTTTATTATTCCGTCAACCGGACAGACGGTCACTGGCGGGCTTGACGGCTTGACGCCGGTGACCATTGGCAATGATCCCGGCGACGGAACTCCTTTCAGCGACAAGCATGGCGGGTTCATACCCATATTCAACGTCCAGTCAATTATAGAAGCGCCGCGCAAAAAGAGTTTTTTCCACAATGGTTCCTTCACTACCAGCGTGGAGGACGCGGCGTCGTTCTACTTTGGTAACCCTACGGTCAATATTTCGGGCAGCACACTCATCACGCCCGGTTTCGACCTCGCCAACGGCAATTTCGCGGTTGGCACCAACCAGGACGGCTCACTAGTTACCGTCGCGTCAGGGTTGCCAAACCCACTGCCAAGAGCAGCCGGGGGAGAAACCGGCACCCAAGCCCTTGTGCAACTTGCCGGCACCTACTTTCCTTCCGATTCGGTGGCCGGCAACGTGCTGACTTCGCCGGGTGGGCAGGACGTGCTCAACACGCTTGGGTTCTTCCTGAGGGCGCTCAACGTGGTTTACAGCATCGCCGATTGCGAGCGGCTGGTGGACGATACGGTCAGCCGTCTCCATGCGGGCTTGCCGACACAGGTGCCGGTCCTCAACTGCACCACGGACTTGGGCGATGTGGACCGCGTCATTGCGGGCGCGCGTGTGACCGTGCCGGACAACTACCTCGCCGTCCAGACGCAGGCGCAGGAACTCCAGGGCCAGTTGAAGAAGTATGCCAAGCATGGCAATCGCGTGAAGTTGATAGGGATTACTAACCAGCTGAAAGCCATGAGGGAGTCGATTGCATCGATCTCGCCAGACCTGCCGTGACACAGAATTGTGAGATCGAGAGCCCTCGGGCAACTCCGGGGGGTTTCTTTTTCCCGCATCGCGGCTACCTGAGACGCGGCAGGACTTCGGCGCCGAAGCGGTCGAGCGAGCGTCGCGCCTTGGCGGGATCGAGCCCCGGCAACTGCGGCACGACGATAAGCTCGATCATTGGGGTAATTGAAGCTGCCGGTGATGACGGTCGCACCGTTGACGACCATGACCTTGTTGTGCATCAGACCCGGCACAAAGTATCCACGAGGTCAGGTACGCCGGCTGAAACAAGGCGCCCCACGGCCTAAGTCTCGCCTTAGGATAACCGCAATCCCGATAATCGCGAAAAGGACTGGACGTAGCAGAAACCCGGTAACGACAACAAGCAAGATTACACCCGCCCAGATCACAAGAATCTCGTGGCGCACTAAGGTCCACCAGAAGTGGTGGGCAATCAGTAAGACGGGCTTGTCAGAAGAGATCACGTAGAGGCCAGGCGGTGTACCGCCTCCGGGCCGATATGTCGCCTCAAGCCGAACACAACCGCGTGGATTCAGATTTAGCTTTCAAACGAGAGTCCGCCATTGTCCGCACCGTAGAAGAGTCCCGCTCTAATAGCCTTCTTCAAGTGAGAAGAAAATTCCGGTTAGGTTGATAATATCCCGCGTAAGCAAAAAGCGTGAGTTTCTCATATCCGCAGCGATCCGGCGCTTCGAATCGCTGCCAATCGGCTTCCGACTCGTCGAGGAAGTCCGCGTAGCTCTGATCGACGAGAAGGCGGCGGTGAGGTGTTTGCGCCGCTTTCGAAGTTTTGAGAAGGCACAGGTCAACATATTCAACAAGGATTTACGCTGCGCGGGCAAAATGCGGTGCGATCCGGGGCGCCTTCCTCAGGCCGTGCGCACCGCCCAGAAGATGCCGTAGTCGATCATTCCCAGGCGCAGTGCGCGATAGGACCGCGTCACGTGCTCGTGGACGTTGTCCAAGTCCACTCCCGCGCGCGCCCTCACGTACCCTTTGTACATCCGGTAGAGCGGCGGGGTCTCAAAGAAGAGCGCGAAGATGCGGCAGTACTGTTCGAAGTAGCGCAGATTCTTCGCGGTGCAGATCTCCGCTTCGCGAAGCGTGAAGCCGGCCTTGGTGATCTTCGCACGATAGCTGTGGATCGTCTCCAGATAGGGCACGTCCCATGCCTCGAGGAAGCTCCTGTAGATCCGGCGATTTCTCTCCGAAGCGTTGACGACCCGATCTACCACCAGCAGATCGGCGAATGCGAATGCTCCGCCCGGTTTGAGCACCCGCGCAGCTTCTTTTAGGAACTGGCCCTTGTCCTTGAAGTGCGCGGGAGCCTCGATTGACCACGCAAGCGAGTATTCTCGATTGCGCACTGGTAGCTTCAGCGCGTCTCCTTCGGTGAATCCGACGTGCCCTGGCGAAATCTTCCGGGTGGCGCTGTTGCGGTTCGCACGCCGAACGTTGAATGGAGTGAAGTCGAGGCCGAGTACGTCCAACCCGTATTTTTTGTGCGCACGAATCGCGGGACCACCACGCCCCGAGGCGATATCGAGGAGACGCGGGGGATCGTCACCCTTGTAGGGGCCGGTGTTGTGAAGAGCGAGCAGTCCCTCAGCAATCCGATCGATCAGGCGAAGATGAGCCCTTTTGCTCCAGTGACGCTGGCGCGAATCTGAGTATCCTATGTTCAGGTAGGTACCGAGATCCGACCACTGGCCCAGGAATCGATATAGATCCGAGTGCGAATTACCATAGCTGTAGTGCCGGCGGACGTCATCATCGACCCAATGCTCGTTCCTTATCGCGGACGCGTCCGGGGCGCCGGCGGGGCTATTCCTTGCGCGCATTGCCAATCTGCCAGTGGCGGGCCAGTTTCGTAGGAATTTGAAAGGGTGGCCGATCGCCCCCGCGCTCCGACAGATGCAGGCCTTCCGCCATCCTGCGAAACAGCCATTCCGCCGCGAGCCGGATCGGCGGTAGCTGATCGATGTCTTCGGCATCGAGATGGCGCAGGCCTCCGGCCTTCAGTAAATCCTGGAAAACGGTTGCAGCCCAGTCGAGGTCGATTCCGGCCAGGCCCGCGACGCCGGTGCCGATCCGATGTGCATGGGTGAGACCGCGGAGCATCTGCAGGCCAAGGGTGTCTTTCCAGTCAAGGCGCAGCCCAATTGCGCCCGCGATCTTCGAGCTAACCAGTTCGCGGGTGATTATACGCGGGATGCGGCGCAACGGCTCGAAGGTCTCGGGAACAAAGTCCTCCATGTACTCGAGCAGCGCCTTCTCCAACGATCTGCCCTCGTTGGTTCTGGCGATGACGCCGGGCCTCAGCCAGATGCGCTCGTATAGCTCCTGCGCCTCCTCCATCGACTCTTGGCCCTTGGGAAGGAGCATTCTGTCATCGACACCCATGATCGCGCCCACGACGTTCCAGCAGTGAAGATATGCTTTTTCTTCGAAGTGGGTGAGATCGACCCCCAACTTGCGAAGACTGCGAAGCACTACGTAGGAGAAACTCAGGATCGCCATGCTCATGGCAACTTGGTTAGCCGGCTCGCCCCACTCTTGTTCGTGCCAGCGCATCTGCAGGAAGGCGTTTCCGAGTTCAGATCCCGGTTTGCCGTTGGCGGGCATTTTGGTGGGCTGCTGCTTGATCAGATATCTGATCGCGGCGTGCATCAGGCGCACCTTTTGCGCCGCCTCGACGCCTTCGTCGCTCAAGCCTTGCACGTTGTCTTCGCGCTCTTGCATCAGGTTGACCACAAACAGGGATGTTTCCCACAGGCGGCGCTGGGTGTGACTCAGGAGTTGCTGCGTCATTCCCAAAACCTTTGCGCCATAGGAGGTGGCGTAGGATTCCGGCAGACTGGCGCATCCCAAGATTGCAAAGGCAATCATACCGTTTTGTCTAAAGACGCGCTGGCCGGTCGCAATCAGCTCTGGCTCAGCCCAAGGTACTATTCTTGTGTCGTCGAGGTATTTGTCCAGGAGTTCGCCAACTTTCTTGCGATCGCCGGGACTAGAGCCTTTAAAGGCGTCGGTCAGCTTGCTTCTGAAATGTCCGATTCTCTCATGTTGAATCATGTTGCGCAGTAGGTCCGCGAGCAGTGGCAGTCCACCTTGAGTCTGCTGCGCGACCTTGGTCACCAAAGCGTCTGCCAGGTCGTCCCCCTTCCGACACATCTCGTCAATAAGATTTTCGCTCCATCCTTGTGTCTGCTCGATTTCCTGCCTTCCTCTCCCTCTTGCTTTTGCTCGATCGCGGGCTCTTTTTGGCATCCTCGATTCCCTCTACATGGTTGCCGATTCCGTCAGGAGCGCCTTGGCGTCCTTAAGATCGGGCGTATCGAATCCCTCGGTGAACCAACCGTAAACCGACTCCAAAGTCTTGCGAGCCGATTGCGGATTGCATTGTTTGCGCTTGAGACGGTAAAGGCTCATCGCGGTCCGCAGCTCCCATGACTTCGCGCTCTGGCGCCGCGCGACTTCCAGGCTCTTCATGAAGGCTGCTTCCGCACTCGCCTCCTGCGGACGGGTCAGCGCGAGCAAAAGCGCGCCTTTAAGCCGGTACAACTCGGCTTCGTAGTATTCCTCGCGGGTGCTGGCAACCTCGGCGAGACCCTCGCTGATGGCTTCGAGGCCTTGCTCAGGGTGGCCGGACTTCGCCAGCGCGTCGGCCAGCAGTCCTTGCTGATGAGGGCCTGTCACGGGGGCTCCCAAGGCGCGACATGCGTCCTTCGCGCCACGCAGTACAGCTACAGCCTCCTCAGACTGCCCGAGCTGGTTCAGCGCCCATCCGAGGCTGAATCGAGTAGCCAACAAGAGGAAGGCGAATCCATGCTCCGTCGAGAGGGCGAGACCTTCATCAGCGAGTTGTTTGCCCAATGGAATGTCGCGGAGCAACTGGCAGAGGGCGGCCCCGTACGTCTTGGCGTACGCAAGACTGAATTTGTGAGACAGCCCGCTAGCCAGCATGAAGCAGTCGCGCTGCCTTGAAAGCGCTTGTTCAGGATAGCCTTGAAACCACAAGATCCAAGGCAGAACGGAGCCCGCGACGATACCGGGGTCCTGACCGTAGGCCAGCGCATGGCCTTGGTGACTGCGCGGATCGTAAATCGACAACACTTTCTCGAAATGGGAGCGCGCCCGGGCAAGATCGCAGCCTCCGTAGAATGCGTTCTGTCCGCTCACTGCATGCGCTTCCAGAAGCAGATCCGGGTCGCGCTGACGTTCGGCCAGACTCAGAAGCTGACGGCCGATTTCCTGGGAGTCTCGATACTCGGCGCGGACGAGATAATAGCCCCACAAGCCATAAAGCACCGGGTAAAGCTGCGGAGTATCTCCGAATCCGGCGCATAGTTCGCGCGCGCGGCTGAACGCGCCCTCCACATCCGGCGACGAGTAACCCTTCGCGAACATCAACGATTGCCCAAGGTTTAACTGCAGACCAAGTTCCAACTGATCGCGCTGCGGGCCGGCGGCGATCGCCGGCAGCAATTCCAGACCTGAAGTGAAATGAGCTATTGCGTCGGCATAGGCGGAGCGTGCTGCTACCTTCTGCCCGGCCAGGTAAAAGTACGGTGCGGCTTTGTTCGCGTCGGACCCGCGTGAGTAGTGGCGCGCGAGCTCTTCGACGTAATCGTCTAAGTGATTGGCAAACGTCGCCTCGATCGCTTCACCGATGCGGAGGTGTAGCGCCTTGCGCCGTTCGGCAAGCACCGAGCCGTAGGCCACTTCCTGCGTCAGCGCGTGTTTGAAGACGTATGCGGCATCGGGGAACGTCGGCAGCTCGTGGATGAACTCCGCCAATTGCAGGCTGGCGAGCATTCGCTGGAGATCCTCACCGTCCGTCGCCGCGACCTGCTCGATCAGGGCGAGTGGAATTTCCTTGCCAATCACCGCGAGCGTTTGCAGCAATTCCTTTTCCCTGGGGACACGCCGGTCGATGCGCGAGGCAAGTATTCCCCGAACGGTCGGCGGGATACGCAACTCCGCCAGCGGCTTCGCGAGTCTCACGGCGCCATCGCGCACCAGTGCGCTCTCTTCGAACATCGATTGGACGATCTCCTCCATGAAAAACGGATTGCCATCGGTCTTTTCGACGATGAGCCGTTTCAGTCCGGACAGGTCGTCGTCGCCGTGCTTTGCAGGGGCGGATCGGGAACCGTCCGCCGCCGCGAACACGCGCGCGTGTCGGGCGTCTTCGCGTTCGCCACTGTGCTCCTGGTCAGGCAGAGGAAAGGAAGTGTCGAGCAGCGCGGACAGCATCTCCTCGGCGCTGTCCTTGCCGAGCGGATCGAGCCGCAGCTGCGTGTAGTAGGTCTTGCTTCCCCATTCGTGGTGATACTCGGGGCGATAGTTGACCAGCAGCAGAATCCGCGTGTTGGCGATTGCCTCTGCCAACATGTTCAACAGTGCCTGGCTCTCGCCGTCTATCCAGTGCAGGTCTTCGAAGATCAGCATCATCGGCTGCTCGCGGCTCTCGCGCAGCAGCAGGTTCTTCACCGCTTCCAGGGTTCGCCGTCGTTTGAGCTGCGGTTCCATCCCCGCGAGCGTGTTGCTCTCGTCCGTCACGCCGATAAGCGCAAACAGATAAGGGAGGGTTGTTTCCAGGGCGCGGTCCAGGGTCATCACCCTGCCGCTGACCTTCTCACGGCGCTTGCCATGGTCGTCTTCGGGCGTGATTTCGAAATAATCTCTGAGCAAATCAACCACCGGCAGATACGCCGGAGCCTTTGCGTGGGAGACCGAGAAGGTTTCGAGCAGCATCCAGCCCGACTGATTCCTGGCTTTGAACTCGTGGAACAGGCGCGATTTGCCGACTCCGGGCTCGGCCATCGCCGCCACGATTTGTCCGCGCCCTTGCTTTGCAAGCTCCGCGGCATGCGTCATCGCCTCGATCTCGCGCTCGCGTCCGACGAACTTCGTGAGTCCGCGTCCCGCTGACCGCTGCAGTCGGGTGCGCAGCGGTCCCAGCCCGGTAACTTCGTATACCTCGACCGGCTCGCTGATGCCCTTGATGCGCGCGGGGCCAAGCGCCTTCAGCGTGAAGTACCCCTCGACCAGCTTGCGGGTCGCCTCGGTGATCGCAGTTGCACCAGGATGGGCCAGGGTCTGCATTCGCGCGGCGAGATTGGCGGTGTGTCCAATCGGCGTGTACTCGACATTGCCGCCGCCGGTGGCAATCGAGCGCACCACGACCTCGCCGGTGTTGATTCCAATCCTGATCAGCAAGGGCGCGCGGCCCTCTCCCTGGAGCCTCTCTCCGTAGCGGCGCAGCTCTTCCTGAATGCGCAGCGCCGCATAAAGCGCACGCTGCGGATGGTCCTCGTCCGCGATCGGTGCGCCGAACAGCGCGAAGATGCCGTCGCCCGTGGACTGCACTACGTAACCGTCGTACCGATGGACCGCATCGATCATGAGCTTCAACGCTGGGTCAATAATCGCGCGCGCCTCTTCCGGATCGAGGTCTTCCTCCAGTGCGGTGGAGCCCTTGATGTCGGCG
The DNA here is from genome assembly GCA_963813785.1 of uncultured delta proteobacterium. Taxonomy (GTDB): domain Bacteria; phylum Desulfobacterota; class Binatia; order Binatales; family Binataceae; genus Binatus. Next base: position 55,673 of record CAWFAJ010000002.1, read on the forward strand.
AACAGCGCCGTCACGGTCTTGCGCTCGCCGTCGACGACGAGCGAGGAATCCGATTGCTCCTGCGTAACAAGGATGCCGGACGCGGCGGGTTCGGTTATAGAAGCTTTAGGCGCATTCGCTGCAGCCGTGTCGACGAGAGTGGCTCCGCATTCTCCGCAGAACTTCTCGCCGGGTTCGTTGGATGCGCCGCAGCGCGTACAGCTGGTCGAAATCGGAGCGCCGCATTGCGCACAGAATTTGCGCCCTCCCCGGTTCTCACCTCCGCATTTCGTGCAACGCATTACCTAGCCCATCAACTGACTTCGGGCGCGCCCACCCGAATTATTAATTCGAAATTTCCGATTTAACGCCTCGGGTCTGAATACTCATAGCTTGCCGCGCGCGCTTTAGCGCAAAGGGCTGGGCCTTACACGCAGTTTAGGTCCGGGCTCGGCCACGCCGGGTCCGATTCCGCCATTCCGACCTGGCCGAAACCTTGCTACGATGCATGCGCGGCCGACCTGCAGCGACACACACTCTGCGAGTGCGAGGCGATCGAAGTGGCGCCATTTCTGACAATCAAGCGTGAGACAGACCTCATTGCACTTGCTGCCTTTATTCTTGCATTCGGAGCGGTGACCTATCAGGTCACGGCGTATTTTCGCGGCGCGAACGTAAAGCTATTTGGACCTGAGCAGATATTGATCCATGGCGATAAATATCCTGACGGCGAAACCTACGTCCGGTTCGCGGCTCGAATGTCGTATCTAAACTCCGGCGACATCGGCTACAACGCTGTAGTCGGTCATGAGTCACTACAGATCCAGATTGATAAGGGCCTTTACAGGCAGACATGGCAATATTTCATTCACTCTAGTTCTCCGGACGGTCAGACGCTGAGTTTGGGAGATCAGGTTGAAGCCGTCCCGACTCCGATAAATGGGGGAGATGCCAAATCACATGAGACTTACTTTGCTCCATGGCCTATCGACTGCAAAAGCACCGTCGGCGCCGATTGCAGACCCGGCGCGAATTTCCTGCCGTGGGACACCTTCCTGAATTCGATAAAGTCAGGGGACGTTCTCAAATTTGAACTCATAGCCGACATTTTTGGAAGCAAGGCTCAAATGGTTACTTGCACGGTCGATGTAGATGATGCACTGATCGCGCAGCTAAAGACTACGCCGAACAAGTGGAGTGCTCCTGCCTGCCGGGAAGCTTTGTCCTCTCAGTAGGACTCGATTCGACCCTCATTCAGTCGCGCTCGAATCCGCGTTTGACCCGCTTTCCATGCAACGACGGATAGTCCGCAGGGCTCAGAATCGACTGCCAAACGACTGCCGATCACGACCGAACAGGACCGATCACCACCGACCTCGATTCTGACAAAATCCCCGTGTCGCGCGGGTGTTGCTGCGTCGTGATCGATGGTGATCGCCCCGGGACTCGTTGCTGGTCAGCGGCGCCATGTGAATCCCCTGTCGTACAAGGGGTTCAACGTCAATTATGATCGTCTATGATCGAAACCACCGGGAAATAGCCTATGACCGATCTGTCATAGACAGGTGACACACGATTTGAGATAAGCGCAGTATGACACCGCTCGAACGCGTACACGTTGGTCTGATTGGTTGCGGGCGCATCGCCAGCCTGCAGGTCCTGGGCTATCGCGATCACCCGCGCGCGGAGCTGACAGCAATCTGTGACAACGACGAAGCGCTACTAGGTCAGCGACAGCAGGAGTGGCAACCAAAGAAGACCTATCGTGACTATCACCAGCTTCTCGCCGACTCCGACGTGAACGCCGTGGAGATCCTGATACCACACCACTTGCATCGCGAGGTCGCCATCGCCGCGTTGCAAGCAGGCAAGCATGTGTCGTTGCAGAAGCCGCCGGCGTTGACGCTCCGCGAACTCGGCGACGTGAATGAAGCGGCGAAACGTGCGGGACGCCGGCTGCGTGTCTTCGAGAACTTCATGTACTATCCGCCGCACGTCAAGGCGCGCGCGCTGATCCAGGAAGGCGCAATCGGTGAGCCCATCTCGGTGCGTATCAAGACGGCGGCCGGACGTTTCGATGACGGCTGGCGGGTGCCGGCCACGTCGCTGGCGTGGCGCATGAATCCGGAAACCTGCGGTGGCGGCCCAACCTGCTTCGACCACGGCTACCATTGCTACAACATGGCGCGCTTCTTCGTCGCCGAGCCGGTCGAACGCGTGCACGCGTGGATTCACGTCAACCGGTTTGGATCGGACGCTTTCTACGACGGGCCCGCTTTGATCAGTTGGAAGTACGCCGGCGTACCCAAGTTCGGCAGCTGGGAAGTGATCGCGTCGGTGGGCATGCGGGTACGCTCGAAGTACTACGCCAGTGACGACCGCATCGAAATCCACGGGACCGAGGGCATCATCTGGATCAACCGCTGTACCGGTTCGCTTCTCGACGAGCCTGCGCTGGTCCTGTATCGGGACGGCCAGACGCGCGCCTGGCACGACATTCCAAACGACTGGTCGGAAAGTTTTCGCCTCGGCGTGCACGATTTCATCGACGCGTTGATTGAAGGCCGCCAACCCCCACAGGATGCCGGCGATGCAGCGGCAACGCTCGGCTTCGCCATAGCAGCCCACGTCTCGGCCTGCGAGCACCGCGAAGTGCGTCTCGACGAGATCGGGCCGGACACCAGAGCGCGACTCCCGATCTGACTGGCTGTCCGTCCCGAGAACTCGTGCGGGTGCTTTTTTCCGGGACGATATCCGCCAGTCTCGCGTCCAGCCGCGTGAGGATCGGCTATCGCGCTGCCGGCGCCAGCATCGCGAGCGCGATTTTGTGCAGCTCGCGGTCGCCGGCGGCGACTATCTGCCCGCCGTCATATGGCGGCCCGCCCGACCAGCTCGTCACGATTCCGCCTGCGGCCTCGATGATCGGGATGAGCGGTTGGATATCGTAAGGCTGGAGGCTCGATTCGATCACCAGATCGATGAAGCCCGCGGCGAGCAGGCAGTACGAATAGCAATCGCCGCCGTAGCGCCTCATCCGCGCCTTGGACGCGAGCCGGCGAAACGCGTCGCGTTCGCCCGGACCCGAGAACATCGCCGGATCGGTTGCGCAGACGATCGCGTCTTCCAGCCGCCGGCATTCGCGCACCCGCAGCGTGGTGCTTGGGCCGCGACCCCTCAGTTCGGCGCCCAGCCGTGAACCGACGAACGTCTCGCCCGTGTACGGCTGATGCATCACGCCGATCACCGGTCGCGCGCCGTCGTTGAGTGCGATCAAAACGCCCCAATGCAGTTGTCCGATAATGAAGGCGCGCGTGCCGTCGATCGGATCGATGATCCAGGTCAGCGCCTCGCTGCCGGGCGCGAAGCCGTGCTCCTCGCCGAGGATTCCGTGGCCGGGATGGACGCGGTGAATCTCGTCGCGGATCGCTCGCTCGGCCCCGCGATCGGCGAGCGTCACCGGGTCGTAGCCGCTGCCGCCTGCCTTATTCTCGACCGCGAGGCGCACGCGAAAATACGGCAGGATCGTGCGTCCCGCCAGATCCGCCAGATGGCAGGCAAAGGCGGCGTACTCTTCGATCGCGCGATCGTTCATCGTCGGCATAGGCTGCTCTGCTCGCAAGCCGGCCCGGTTACGGGACTTCGGTGCTCGCGTCGAGCCACGCGAACATCATTTCCTTCACCATCGATGGATCGAGCGAGACTGCGCCGCCGCCGTACACCGCGCCGCTGCGCGCGGGCGTCGCGGGCGGATGCTTGGCGTACTCGACGCCGGCCGCGATGTCCCTGACGAAACGCGTCGCCACTCCCGGAAGCGTCTGCGGCAAGGTGACGCACAGGTGAAAGCCCGCGGGCCGTTGCAGCCCGTTAAGCCGCCATCCACGCTCCGCCAGATAATCGTTGACGTGGAAGATGTCCACGACCTCGGACGTAATCGCGATGCAGTAGGTCGGCTTGCCGATAATCTTGAGCTCCGGGATTTTTGCGACGCCCGACTTGATCGTGTCCGCCGCCTTCATGATGCGGCGGGTCGCCTTCAGGTAGCCCTCCTCGCCGAGCGTGACCATCGCCGCCCATGTCGATGCGCTGATTCCCTCCGAGCGGCTGCCCGCCACCGTCGGCGACGCATACAACCCGCCCTGCCAGTCGGTTATCGCGAAGTACATGCGCCGGCGCAACGCGCGATTGCGATAGAGCACCACCGACGCGCCCTTGAGCCCGTAGCCCCATTTGTGCGTATCGCAGGACATCGAGGTGACGCCCGGCAGGCGGAAGTCGAACGCCGGAACGTCGTAGCCGAGCTTTGCGATCCACGGCAGGATGAAACCGCCGAAGCAGCTATCGACGTGCAGACCGACGCCGGCTTCAAGCGCGAGCGCGGACAACTTCTCGATCGGATCGATCAGTCCGTGCGGATAATTTGCCGCCGAGCCCGCGATCGCGATGGTGTTGGGCCCGATCGCGAGCCGCATCGCGTTCACGTCGGCCAGGTAATCGGCTCCGACCGGCACGCGAATCAGCTTGATGCCGAAAAAATGCGCGCCCTTGGAAAATGCCGGATGAATCGTCTCCGGCACCACCATCTCGGGCGCCGTGATTCCGCGCTCGGCCCTGGCTTTTTCCCGATACGCCAGCATCGGCAAAATGATGCTCTCGGTGCCGCCCGAAGTGATCGCTCCGCATACCTCGGCCTGCGGATCCTTTTCGCGCGCCAGCTCCGCGCCCAGCATCCGCGCCGTCATCGCGATTATCTCGCCCTCGAATTTGGTGCCGCTCGGGCACATGTCGCGCTGCAGCAGGTTGACGTGCGAGAACAGCGAGAACACGCGGTTGAGGTACGCGTAGTGCTCCATCCCGCCGTGGTAGTAGGTGCCCGAGATCTGGCCGGTCTGCCAGCGCGCGTTCTCCTGGCGCGCGATACTGCGCAACTCGCGCATGACCTCCTCGGGCTGGCGGCTTTTCGTCGGCAGCTCGTGGTAGGTCTCGAAGGTTTCGCGATAGGGGAACATATCTCCGAACGGTCCGGAGGGCGCTGGCTGTTTCTTCGCTGCCTTGGGCATGAAACGACTCCTTGGGAATTGCGGCGCCCGGATAATCCGGCGCCGGGGCCAAATATAACTTATTGTCCGGCGCTTTCCGAATTCCCCGGACAGGCCCTGTCCGCCAAGGGTACTTCTTGACAAATGTAAATTGTCATTTTACAATGAGCAGGTGATAACGGGCTTTCGCCACCGTGGCCTAAGGCGGCTCTACGAAAAGGACGACCCCGCCAAGGTTCCGGCCGGGGACTTAACCCGCATCCGCCTCATCCTCGCCGCGCTTGATGCGGCGCAGAGCGCAAAGGACGTGGACATACATGCGTTCCATCTCCACCCGCTCAAAGGTGACCTGAAAGGCTTCTGGGCCATTACCGTGCGGGCCAACTGGCGGATTATTTTTCGCTTCGAAAGAGGCAGCGTTTGCGAGGTCGATCTCGTGGACTATCACTGAACGACAGGAGTGCCAGACCATGCCAATGAAGAATCCGCCCCATCCCGGAGAACTGATACGGGAAAATCTCGAGGACCTTGGCCTATCGGTGGCCGATGCCGCCGCGGGACTCGGTGTAACGCGCCAGCAGCTCTACAACGTCATCAACGGCAAGAGCGGTATAACGCCAGAAATGGCACTGCGCCTTGAAAAGGCTTTCGGCGGTTCCGCCGATATCTGGCTTCGGATGCAGGTTAACTATGACCTTGCCGCGGTCCGCCGGCGCGCCTCGGAAATCACCGTCGTACGCCTGAGTCCGAGGCTGGCGTAGACCGCTCCTCTAGCCAGAACAACCTGTCGGGTTCCGGTTCCCAAGAATCCCGCGGCGGAGCTCTCGTTCGTGCCTCCGGCGGCGGAACTAAAGCAAGGCGGCCGGGTTGAGGCGCCGGTAGATCGCGCGGTTGCGCTTATAGAACTCGAGGAACTCGCGGAACTGCCGATCGTACAGGCGCCGGTTGATATCGATCGGCCGATACTCGGCGGCGATCTTCACCCGTGCGGAGATTTCCTCGACTGCGATCTCGCCCAGTGCGGCAAACGCCGCCATCGCGGCGCCCACCGCGTTGGCATTGCGCGGATTGGCCACTTGCCGCACCGTGCATCCGAGCACGTCGGCCTGGATCTGGCACCACAGATCGGAGCTCGCGCCGCCGCCGATGAAATTAAGCTGCTCGAACGGCCGCCCGATGAACTTCTCGACGTGAGCCTTGAGCCATCGCAGGTTGTACGCGACCCCTTCCATCACTGCGCGCACGTAATGGCCGCGGCTGGTGCGCGCGTTCTGATTGAAGAAGGCGCTATGCGTCGCTGCGTCCTCGTGCGGCGCGAGCACGCCGTTGATCCATGGCGTGAAGATCAATCCGTCGCTCCCCGGCGCAACCTCCGCGGCAAGCCGGTTCATGTCGGCGTAAACGTCGATGGGAGAATTCGCGCCGCCGGCGGGATAAAGGATGTCTTTCAGGAACTCGAGACTGCGCCCCGCCGCGCCCTGCTCCGCACTGACCATGTATCGGCCCGGCAGCGCGGCCGGCATCGCGCTCAACATGTGGAGCGGGTCGGTCTTCTTCGCCGGCACGTGGCAGCTCATCCACGCCGTGGTGCCGATATAGAAGTAGCCCTCGTAGTTGCCCACCGTGCCCGCGCCCAAGGTCGCCGAATGGCCGTCGCACGAGCCCATCACGACGCGAGTGGATGGCGCCAGGCCCAGGTCCGCTGCGACTTCGGGCTTGAGGGTGCCGAGGACGGCGTTAACCGGACGCAAGTCGGGCAATTTGGCGCGATCGACGCCGGCCATCGCAAGCAGCTCAGGCACGTAGTCAATCCTGTTGGGGTTGCGATTATCGGTCAGCCAGTAGGTGAACATCGTCGCATACGAAGCCGCGAATTGGCCGGTGAGCCGCAGATTGAGGTAATCCATCGGCTCGAGAAACTTGAAGGTCCGCGCATATATCTCGGGGCGCTCATTCTTGAAGAACAGGATATGCCCCAGGCCATCGACGCCCGATTGAACCGGCGCGCCGCCGGTGAAGCGCAGCCATTTGAGCAGCTTGAACAAGCCGTAGCCCTGCACTCGCGGCCATCCGCCGGCGACCGCGCGATTGTATTTCGCGCCGCGGGTGTCCATCCACGAGATCGCGTTGCCGATTGCGGCGCCGTCCTTGTCAACGGCCACCGTGACGGCCCACAGCGTGGTGCATGCGACGGCGATGATTTGCGCCGCAGGCACGCCCGAGGCCGCGATCGCCTCCTTCGCCGCGTCGCACACGGCCCGCCACCATTGCTCGGGATCCTGCTCGACCGCGCCGCCCTCCATCATCATGGTGGTCGTGTGCCGCAATGCCGACGCGACGACCTCGCCTGCGCTCGAGACGACTGCGGCCTTGGTGCTGCCGGAGCCCATATCGATGGCGAGCACGTACTTAAGCGGATCGGAGGAAGGCATCTTGGTGAGTTCCGCTCTTGGTAGATTTACCTGATGCGTCGGCCGAGTTTGATGCGTCGCGCGAGTTCTTCAGAATGACCGCATCACGAAAAATAATCCAGCAGTTTGGAACTCGTCGCGGAGAGCGCAACGGTTTCGCAGGCTCGCCCCCGCGCTTGCGCGGCGATGCGACGGCGGTGTAATCGAAGCGTCGAGGTCGGAGAATTCTCAGATGGCCAAAGCTGACTCCATTGTCACATTGGGCGTCGATGCGGCTCGGGCGCGTCGTCCCGCGATCATCGATCGTTTCGCGCGCGGCGCGGTTCTGAGCCGTCTGGCGGGAATCAAAACCGGCCGCATCGTGATCGAAGATGGCGACGAGCGCATCCCGTTCGGCCAGGACATCGAGGACGCCGATTTGCGCGCCACCATCCGCGTCAAGGACCGCCGCTTCTATTCCGACATCGCGCTCGCGGGCAGCATCGGCGCCGGTGAAGCGTACATGGCCGGCTCGTGGACGACCGATGATCTGACCGCGCTCGCCCAAATCATGATCCGCAACCGCGAAGTGATGGAGGGCATGGATGGCGGCCTGGCGCGGCTGGCCAATCCCGTCCGCCGCTTCATCCACTATCTCAATCGCAACACCAAAGCCGGGAGCCAACGCAACATCGCGGCGCATTACGACCTCGGCAACGATTTTTTCGAGCTGATGCTGGATCGCACGCTGATGTACTCGTGCGCGATCTTCGAGCGCGCCGGCGCGACGCTGGAAGAGGCGGCGACGGCCAAGGTCGATCGCATTTGCCGCAAGCTCGATCTTCGCGCCCACGATCAGCTGGTCGAGATCGGCACGGGATGGGGCGGGTTTGCGATTCACGCGGCCAAAAACTACGGATGCCGCGTCACGACCATCACGATTTCGCGAGCGCAGCACGACTACGCCGTCAAAAGAATCGCCGCCGAGGGCCTGGCGGATCGCATCACCGTGCTGCTCAAGGATTACCGCGACCTCAGCGGCCAGTTCGACAAGGCCGTCTCGATCGAGATGATCGAAGCGGTCGGGCATCAGTTCGTCGATTCATATTTCCGCAAATGCGGCGAGCTGTTGAAGCCCGACGGCATGATGCTGTTGCAGGCGATTACGATCACCGACCGCGAGTATGCGGGCGCGCTCAAGCGCGTCGATTTCATCAAGAAGTACATTTTCCCGGGCAGCTTCATTCCGTCGGTCACCGCGCTGTGCGATTCGATCACGCGCGCGAGCGACCTGCGGCTGTTCCATCTCGAAGATCTCACGCCCAATTACGCCGAGACCTTGAAGAACTGGCGAACCCGGATGTTCAACAACATCGAACGCGTGCGCGCGCTCGGATATCCGGAAGAATTCATCCGGATGTGGGAGTTCTACCTTTGCTACTGCGAGGCCGGCTTTCGCGAGCGTTATATCGGCGACGTGCAGATGATCCTGACCAAGCCCGATTCAAGACGCGCCCCAATTCTTCCAATTCTGCCCCGGCTGTAAGCGAGCGGCCGGTCAATTTGCGCGAGCGCGGGTACATCCCGCTTGACAACAGCGATAACCAGATGATAATTATTATCACCTAGGTGATGGAACTACAGCTGGTAAACGAACGACGACGCGGCCCCTATGCCGCCAAGCGCCTGTCCGAGTTCGCGGCGCGATGCCGCCACGGCGGGCTGGCGGTTACGCCGCAGCGCCTGGCGATCATCAAGGCGCTGCTCGGCTCCGGCGAGCATCCGCGCGCCGACGCGATCTTTGCCGCGGTCCGAGTGCAGCATCCTTATATTTCGCTGGCGACCGTGCATCGCACCCTGGAAACGCTGTGCGACATCGGCGAGGCGCGCAAGGTCACGATGCTGCACGACAGCGCGCGCTACGACGGGAATGTCACCCCGCACCATCATGTGGTATGCGTCAAGTGCCGGCGCATCCGCGATATCGAGATTCCGCAGCTTGACCGCCTGCTCGCCGGGCAATCGGAGCTGGGCGAGTTCACGGTGCTCGGCTCGTCGCTGGAGATTCACGCGCTGTGCGAGGAATGCGGGGCCAAACGCGCCAGCGCGAATCGGACAAGGAAGCCGCGGCGTTGATTTTTTAAGTCAGCTCAATCAAACCAATTGAAGTCAGACACGGGAGAAACAAAAAATGGCAAATCTCAAAGGAACCAAAACCCATCAGAACCTCAAGGATGCGTTCGCAGGCGAGAGCCAGGCTAATCGCCGCTATCTGTATTTCGCCAAGATCGCCGACGTCGAAGGCCAGCCGGAAATCGCGGGCCTGTTTCGCGATACGGCCGAAGGCGAGACCGGACACGCCCACGGCCATCTCGACTATCTGAAATCGGTCGGCGATCCGGCCACCGGCTTGCCGATCGGCGATTCGATGACGAACCTCAAGTCCGCGGTTCATGGCGAGACTCACGAGTACACCGACATGTACCCGGGGATGGCGAAGACGGCGCGCGAAGAGGGCTTCGCGGAAATTGCCGATTGGTTCGAAACTCTCGCCAAGGCCGAGAAGTCCCACGCGGGACGCTTCGCCAAGGCGCAGGGCACGCTCTAAGAGGGTATCGCAAACATCGCCAGCGGGCGGGCCTCCGAGAAGCCCGCCCGCTATTTCAACGGCGACGCCGCGCCGGACTGCGGTACGCGCGGTATCACGCCAGGCACGCACGAGCGCGCGCGCGCCCATATCGAAAAGTCCGCAGCCAGGATTTTTCCCGATGGCCAACCGAATCGAGGCCAGGCCGAGCGACGGCCTTTCCTACAATTCCACAGAAGCGAAGTACTGGGACCGCGCCGGACTGGACAAGGAAGTCGAGCGGGTGTTCGACATCTGTCACACCTGCCGCCTGTGCTTCAATCTTTGCCCGTCGTTCCCGGCGCTGTTCGACGCGACCGATCGCAACGACGGCGACGTGAGAGGGCTGACGGCGGCCGAGAAAGAGCGCGTGATCGAGCTCTGCTACGGATGCAAACTGTGCGAGATCAAATGTCCCTACACGCCGCGCGACGGTCATGAGTTCCAGCTGGATTTCCCGCGCCTGATCCTTCGCGCCAAGGCGGTGAGCGCCAAGGAAGACGGCGTCAAGCTGCGCGAGCGGATCCTGGCCCGTCCCGATCAACTCGGCAAGGCGGGGGCGATGGCGCCGGCGCTGGCAAACTGGGGATGCCATCGGAAGTTTCAGCGCGTGATGATGGAAAAGCTGCTCGGGATCGATCGCGGCAAGCTGCTTCCCGACTTCGCCGCCGAGACTTTCGACCAGTGGCTCAGGCGCACCGGCCTGCCCGCAATCCCGGCGGAGCCGGCGGCGAAGGTCGCGATTTTCCCGACCTGTTTTGTCAATTACTACAACCCCGGGCCGGGCAAGGCGGCGGTCGAGGTATTTGCGAAAAACGGATGCGCGGTGAAATGCCCGAAGCAGAACTGCTGCGGGATGCCGGCGCTGGACGGCGGCGACGTCGAGTTCGCGCGCAAGGAAGCACGGGCGAATATCGATTCGATGCTGCCGCTGGTGCGCGAGGGCTACAAAATCGCGGCGATCAATCCGACCTGCTCGCTGATGATGCGCGCGGAATATCCCAACCTGCTCAGCGGCGACGAGGTCAGGGAGTTCGCCGCGGCGGTGGTCGATTCGCACGAGCTGCTCTACGAGCTGCATCGCGCCGGCAAGTTCAACAAGGAGTTTCTGTCCACGCCCGGCACTATCGCGTATCACGTCCCGTGCCATCTCAAGGCCCAGGGTATCGGATTGCGCTCGCGCGACCTGATGCGCCAGATTCCAGGCGTGGAAGTAACCACAGTCGATGCATGCACGGCGCATGACGGGACGTGGGCAATGAAAAAAGAGTTCTTCGCGCTCTCGATGAAATGGGGCGAGAAGGCCTTCACCGGGATGCGCGAAGCGGGAGCGCGAGTGATGGCGACCGACTGTCCGCTGGCGGCAGTGCAAATCGAGCAGGCGACGGGAGTGCGTCCGCTTCATCCGCTGGAGGTGCTAGCGCGCGCGTACCAGCAGGGGTGACGATACGCCGGAGCGTATGACGGGAGAACTTGATTATATGCGGAACCCACCGTGGGTTCCGCACCTCCTTGGGCAGGGGTGACCCCTGCACCCAGTAGTAAGAAGACGCGAAAATCTGCGCAGCGCATCTTTTCGCGACTACGCAATGGCAGGGCTGAGCCTCTGGGCGCAGTGAAAAGAGAAGAGAGAAGATGCGGGACTGCGTCCCGGTTAGAATTTCATCTGCTGCAAGGAGAATGACAATTGAAGAGGATCACTTTTGAGGAAATACTTTCGCTGGGCGATTACGGACGCGTGCGCGAGCGGCTGCGGCCCTTGTTTATTCATGAGAAGGAACGGCGCCGGCTCCACGTCGGGTCGCATCTGACGCTGCTGTTCGAGAACCCGCAGACCGCGTGGTACCAGATCGAGGAGATGATCAGGGCCGAGAAAATGACGGAGCGCGAGGCGATCGAGCACGAAATCGACACTTACAACGATCTGCTTCCGGCCGCGGGCGAAATTGCCGCGACGCTGTTAATTGAATACGCCGAGGCGCAGGAACGCGACGCCGCGTTGATCCGGCTGGTCGGCCTGGAACGCCATCTGTGGCTCAAGGCGGGCACCCAAAGGATCGCGGCCAGATTCGACGATCGCCAGATGTCAGAGGAAAGAATCAGCGCGGTGCAATTTGTCAGGTTCAGGCTGGAGGGCGTGGACGCATCCCGGTTTCTCGAACTCGCCGGCAAAGGCGAGGTATCGGTCCAGGCGGACCATCCGAGCCTGGCGGCACAGGGCGCGATCGAGGGATTGCTGGCAACCTCGCTCGCGGAGGATCTGCGCTAGCGGGAGGGAGATTGAATGTGAAACCCACCGTGGGTTTCACGCTTCCTTGGGCAGGGGTAACCCCTGCACCGCAGGGCTGAGCCCTGCACCCACCGTTAAGGCCGCCCGCCGATGGCGGGCGGTCGTTGGCACGACGGGCCGTGCGATGGTCTTGGTCCAGTGCCCTCTCCTTGTCCGAGGAGAGGGTTAGGGAGAGGTGCCACGATCGAAAGAGAATGGCGACGCGGGCGTTGAACCTCTCCCGGCGCGCTAGGAATCGCGCCGACCTCTCCTCGGACAAGGAGAGGTTAGGTCGTGTCTCCCCCGGTACAAACCGGCGTCCGGTTATGCAGAGCTCTCCCTGAGAGGCGAGGAAAATACAGACGCGATGGGGCACAAAGAGGAACACCGAATCCGGCAATCCGGATTCGGTGTTCGCTGTTCGCGTTTAGTTCGTGTGGCTAGCGGCTGTTATTCGCAGGCTCCGTCAGCACGTACCCCGGCGTACGTGCAGGTAGGTTCCGGCGTGGGGGTAAACGCCGGCAAGGCAACGCCGACCGGCAAGTTCATTTTCGCCCCGGGATTTGCAATGACCAGCGTCGGGGGAATGTCGCCGCCTGACGTCGGGAAATCGGTAAACATCTCGAGCGAATTGTTGCCGTTGCTTACGACGTAAAGAGCCGAGTTGTCCGCGTCGATCGCGATGCCCTTGGGAGTTTTGAGTTTCGTGTGTTTGCCGGAAATCGTGCCCAGCAGTTCGCCATCGAAAGCGAAGATATTGATCATCGAAATTGGTGAAGGGATAGAAGATTTTGATGCTGTTATCGCCCATGTCTGTCACGTACAAGTTGTCATCGAAGTCAACCGCATCACCGATCGGTTGATTCAATGAGTCCACTGTCGGACTTTCAGCGCATCTAGCGCCGCAATTACCGATGAGGGTGGTCGGAAATTGGTCGCCAACCGCGCCAGGAGGATACACGGTTACGTATCGAGGGGCACACGAGAGGTCGAAGGCGAGGGTGCCGGCGTTGTTGACGACAAACAGGTAGCCAATGTCGTCAAACGTGAGGTTTGCCGGCCCCGCCAGTAGAGTAAAGCATCCGCCGATGGTGGAGTTCTGGCTATATGGCTGCAAGGGTCAACGGGTTGATCGCGTCCACCACCCATCCGCCGTAGGGAAACGAGGGCGGAATGTTGTTGAGGCCGGGAACCAAGGTCGAGCGATCATACTCGGTAATCGTGCCCAAGCTCGCGCCAGGCCCAACCGGGCCGCCGCCGCATACTCCGGGGTGTCCCGGGCTAGGTTCAATGTTCGTGGGCGCGTCCGCGCAGGCGGCCAGGCCGCACTCTCCCCCGGGGCAGTCAGGAGAACCATATACCTCGGGGAACATGTTCGCGACGGCTAACTCATCGTGGCCGGGGTCGATTGATCCCATCGTAGGGGCTTTCAAATGCGACGCCCTGGGGGAAGAAGATGCCGGTAGTGTTGGGGAAACCGTACGCGAAAAGGGGTGAGCAAATTATGTTTTCCGGCGCCGAGTTGCCATTGGCTTCAGGAGAGAAGATTTCGACCAAGCCAGTGCCATATAACAACGGACTCACGGTGCCGGGTGCGGGCTGTCCAAAAGGACCGCAGAGAACGCTATCGAGATCGAAAAAGTCGATCGGCATCGAGACCGCGACGTGAGCGTCCATCGAGCTCACCGAGTCGAAAGCCGCACCGGTGCTGGCGCCCAAATTGGTGTTGGTGCCGTGGACAAAAAATTTGGGCTTGGAACTGTGTCCGGCACCGGCGACAAAGGTCTCGAGGCTGCCGTCGAAAACAGCGCCATAACTCGAGACGACGACCGTGTCTTGGAGACGGCGGGCCGGGGGGGTGTTTTTAATCTTCTTCTTGGATTTCGCGTAGCTGGTGCCCGCTGTACCCACGAGGAGCGCAGCGATCACGAACGCCACGGCCACGAGCGAAAGCCGACGAGCGACGGCGGTAAGCTTGAGCGCCCGCGCGTGCGCCAACGAGATCCCATCCCTGCCCTGAGTCATCGCCTGCATCCTTCCATGCGTCATTGTATCTAACCCCCGCCGAGTCGAATCGGTGTTCCGTGTGCTGACCCAATCAGCCTAGAAAACCCACGCAGCCGTCGGTTCGTTCCACTCCCCGCAAAGCCAACGGAAGCCCCGCCAAGGTCCGGAAATCGCCCCGGACGCGTATTCGGTCGTGGTACTTACACGGATCGGATGACAAATTCAAGTGCTACGTAACTCTTCGTTAATGAGCCGGAGATGACGGCGAATCGAGAATCGACTATGCGGAATGGATCGAAGCGCGAGGGAGCTTTAATGATGTGGCCGGGAGGGAGGCAAGCGACGGGCGGCCGGCGATGCGGGCGCGAATGGAATTGCAACCGGCGGATTGGGGATGGGCAAAATCACGCGGCGCTTAACGGACTGTTGCGAGGGCATTACCGGCGCGTGCAAGCTTCTTGACAAGGTACGGGGGGTAATGATAGCTAAGCCGCGTTCGTAGATTGTTGCGCACGAACGGGGAATGAGTGTCGGACGCTTGCCTGGTGGACAATCGGGCGAGGAGTCGTAACCACGAGGGCTCCAGCTTGGGGGTGACTATGCAGAACGGGAATGAAGGAATCGGCGGAACGCGGTGGCGGAGTCTATTGGTGGCCGCCGTGGCAGCGGTCGGGACGCTATGGGCATCGGCCGCAATGGCGACGATCACGCAGGGCGATTTTTCAGTTTTTGGATTTTTCGAAACTCGCGAGGCCGGTCACTGGGGCGCAGGCAGCTCGAGTATCGACTCAACGCCGACGAGGCTGGTTCAATCCGCCGGACAGACGTACGCGCTTCCCGGGCAGTCGTTCGGGATGACGGGCGGCAGTTTCGATTTCAATCATTGGGATCTGGCGGAGCAGCGCAACCTGGCGGACGTGCGGCCCGATTACCACATGATCAAGAACTACAAGCTGCTGGGCCGCTTCGACACGCTGTTTATCAAGGATGCGGACTTCTTCGCGTACTACCGGCCGTGGTACGACTCGTACGGCTCGCTCAAGAACGACGGGCGGCAGAGGCCGAACACGGATGTGGTTCCGTACTCCTCGCAAGGAATGCAGGCGATCCAGCAGCAATACATCAAGGATGATCTGCGCGAGTATTATGCGCAGTTGAACTTTACCGACAACTTCTCGGCACGAATCGGCAAGCAGCAGGTGATCTGGACGGAAGCCGACGCGCTGTCAGGAACCGAAGTCACCAACCCGGTTAATGCGACCTGGCACGGAGTATATGGAGCAGAGTCGCCCGAAGACCAGCGCACCAACGTGCGGATGATCAAGCTGAACTACATCCTGCCCGACTACTTCAAGACCGCCAACAACGAGATCGAAGCCTTCATCATCCCCGGCGACTTCCAGGGCGCCGGGATTAAAGTCCAACAAGACCCGCGCAATCCGTGGGTGGCGCCGGCGGCCCTGTTCGGTGGCTGCCCGATCAAGACCTGCCCATCTACGACCGCTGGCCTCGGCGGCATCGACTCGCCGTTTCCGTTCAACTTCAACCAGAACGGGCAGATGATAAACGTCAGCGAACTGCCCAACGCGGGTGGATGGAACTTTGCACAGTCGATGATCGCGCTGCCCTTCGGATCGTATAAAGGGAAGCCCGCGTATCAATTTTACGATGTCATCAACCAGGCTTATGGCAGGACCCCATCAAACTCGCTGGAAAACAGCGAATTCGGAGTGCGTTTGTCGAGCCTGCTGCCGATTGGCAACGGACTCCAGACCAGCTTCATCTACTTGTACGAATTCCGCAATGCTCGCCCTTCGACTTGCACGAACTGCACCGCGGCCAACGTGGGCATACCGGGCGCGGTTGGTATTGCCCCGGGCAAGTTCATCATTCCCGGTCACTTTACCATCAAGCCTCGTGCGGGTGTGCCCGTGGCCGGGACATTTGAGGTCATTTCCGAGACCGACTATCGGCGCAACAATTTCTTCGGCTTGACAGGAACCTATTACGATAAAGACCTGACGGACATCGTGTACCGCTACGACGTGCTGTACCAGCCGGATTACGCGGTGGGCGTTCCGACCACTAACGCCAAGAACGGCGCATTTTTGAATGCGGACGGCTCGCAATGGACCCAGTTCACACGCTGGATCATCGCGGCCGACCGTCCGACGTACATCCCCTGGTTATCGAAGCAGCACACGTTCCTGACGGCTCAGTTCACGGAGACGTGGCAGCCGGATCGTCCGGCCTATGCGACGACGATCGCAACCGCCGCGGGCAAGGACCGTGAGCTCAGCAGCATCGCGTTCCTGTCGGCAACGAACTGGCTGATGAACGGGCAGTTGACGGCCGGCAACGTGATCCTGTGGGATATCGACGACAACGTCGGCGAGCTGTCGACCACCAACGTTTACCGCTATTCACGCAACATTCTGCTCGGGCTCAATGCCCAGTGGTTCATCGGACGAAGCGGGCGCTACACTGATCCGTACCTGCTCAGCCGCGAGCAGCGATTCAACGAACTGGAGTTCACCTTCACGTACGAAATCTAGAAGTCGATTGGACTGATCGGGCGGCTGTGGCATAAGCTACAGCCGCCTTCTTTTTTTGGGGCAGGAGCGAGGAGATCGGCGCGTCGAGCAATATTCGAGCGCGTTCTTTCGGCTCCATCTTTCACGCCGGCCGCGCATATCGCGATGGACGACAATCGACATACAGACTGGTACCTGGTTCGCACCAAGACGGGTAAGGAACGCTGGGTGCGCGATCAACTGGCCAACGAGGTGCCGGAGGTGTTCCTGCCGATGCTCAAGGCGAAGGCGCCGCGATGGGGACGGATGGCAGTGTCGATAGCGCCGCTGTTTCCATGCTACGTGTTCGCCAGGTTCGACCTTCAGCGCCAGTACTTCGAGGTAAAATATATGGCCGGGGTGCGCGCGATCGTGTCGGCGGGAATCGATCCGCTGGCGGTGCCCGCGGCGATAGTGACGGAGATTCGCCGGCGCGGCGTGGACGACGTGATCGAGATACCCGACAAACCATTCGGCACGGGCGAGCGCGTGGTCGTGGTTGACGGTCCGTTCCGGGGATTCGAGGCGATATTCCAGCGTTATCTTTCCGGCGCGGAACGAGTGGCGATTCTGCTCAGCGCGGTCGAATCGGGCGGGCTGCGAGTGGTGCTGTCAGCCTCGGCGGTCGCCAAAGATAGCTGACAGATGGGGTCGGCGCGCGCAGTCGCAATTATTCGCGCAATGCTGGCCGGCATGACGCTGGCGTGCGCCGCCTGTTCTGCCGGCTCGCCGGGATTCGCGGTGCCTGAAATGCTGGGACTCGCGGGACCGCCCAATCTGACGTCGTTTCTGGATGTGCGCTTCGGCGATTCGCTGTATCGGGTGCAGAACCGGTTTCCATCGGGTGCAATGGAGACCGCTCCCTACGGCGCCGACACCTACCGAATAAACAATATCGAGGTCGGTTCAATCCGCTACCAGCAGGTGAAGTACGAGTTCACGACCTATTCGGGCATGCAGCTCGTGATGGCGTGGTTCACGCCTGATTCCAGCGGGAAGGTACTGGAGAAACTGGTCGAGGCGGTTGGTCCGCCAAGCGAGCAAAACAGCTCCAAGGGCGCTGCTGCCGCCGATACGAAGGCCTTCTGGCAGCTTCCGCACGGCGAACGCGTCATATATGACGGTCCGAAGCGATTCGTCGCAGTGTTGGGACCGGGCGGCGGCCCACTGAAGCAAGACGCTCTGGAAAACGAAGCACTCGCCAGTCCGTAAGCGCAGATCGTCTGCGACGGCGGGGCTTTCGCGGACGCATCAAACACGCCTTATCGTGCTTGTGAGGATGAAAGTGCTTGACGTTCGTTTCATTAGCGTGTTATAACGCGTCTTCGGCGTAATCGGCGGTACTAAAGTAACCAGATTCGATTTCTGCAGAGCCATGTGGGGTCAGGAGGTGCGGTTAGGAATCTGGACGGTGATCGCTCAATTTTGGCGAATGGTACCCGAGCCTGATAACAGGGGATGGCGGACGCATGCCCGAACGGCACGCAAATCAAAAGACTGTCTGCTCGCCCATGGTGAGCTTTGGCCCTTTCTTTAAACAGAAATTTAGCTATCATGGCGGGGCTCAGTTTTTAGCTGGCACCCGAGGTGGTCGCATGAACCGCAGGGAGTCATACGATGCGTAGCACTAATAAACATGCAGTTCTTACAACGCTGCGAAGTCTAATGGTTCTGCTCGCGCTGGGTTTCTTGTTCTCTTCGGTCGCGCGCGCACAAACCGGCAATTCCGGCGGCGCATCACTCGGCGGCACAGCGCTCGGCGGCGCCGCCGGTGGCCTGGACGGCTCCAACGGCGCGCCAAGCGCGCAGAACGACGGCACCGACAGCGACTCGTCGCAGGGTGCGGTGAGCAACGCGATCAACCGCGGATGCGTCGCGCCGGGTGACCCAAACGCGGCCAACTCCGGACTGCCGCCGTGCGCGAATTCATCAGATGACAACGGCGATTCCGACGAGCCCGCTCAAGCCGGCCCGTCAACTCTTTCCGGCGGTTCGCCGCTGTCCGGCGGTTCGTCGCTGTCCGGCGGTTCGCGGGCGATGGCCGGCGGGCAGGGCTTCGCCAACACGATCAATAAGCAATCGATGGCTGCGGTGATCCAGCAGCTTGGAATTTCGGCCGACGAGCTCGGCAGCCTGAAAAGTGAAATGTCGTCGGGCGGTCTGAGCTCTGACGACATGCAGGAGCTATGTCTGCATTTCGCGGCGAAACAGCTTGGCGCCGGTGACGTTGCCGGAATCGCAAAGTCACTCGGGCTGACGTTCACCGACCAGCAGATGGCGCAATTGCGGAGTTGCACCGGGCTTGCGGGGTCGGCCGGATCGGCCGAGACGGGATCGTCGGGGCAGCCGATGGGGACGGCGTCGGGGCGAAGTGTGAATCAGCCGGTGTCATCGGTTGAATCGCAATTTCGCTCGCTCGATTCCGCCGCCCCGCCTGCGGCGCCGAGCACGCGCAATCTGCAGCAATTCGGTTACTCGCTGTTCGCCTCGCGGGTTTCGACCTTCGCTCCGGTGGGCAACGTTCCGGTCAGCGATGACTACGTGATCGGTCCCGACGACCAGCTCAAGATGCTGATGTGGGGGCGAATCAACAACACGATTAGTCTGACCGTCGGCCGCGACGGCGCGGTGAGCATTCCCGAGATCGGTCCGCTGCAAGTGGCGGGCTTGACCTTCGCGCAGGCCAAGAAGCTGATCGAGGATCACGCCGGACAAATCACCGGCGTCAAAGTCGACGTCACGATGGGCAAGCTCAAGACCATCCAGGTCTTCGTCGTCGGCGAAGTCGAGCAGCCGGGAGCCTACACCGTGAGCGCGTTGTCGCACGTATCGAACGCGCTCAGCGCGGCCGGAGGAATCACCAAGATAGGCAGCCTGCGCAAGGTTGAACTGCGGCGCGGCAATCAGCTGGTCCGGACGATCGATCTTTACAGTTTGCTGCTGGCCGGCAACGAGCAGAGCGACGAGCAACTGCAGCCCGGCGATGTGATCTTTGTGCCGGTGATCGGGCCGGTGGTTGGAATGATCGGCGACGTGAAGCGGCCCGCGATCTACGAACTCGGGCGCGGGGGCGAGCCGCTCAGCTCGGTAATCAAGCTCGGCGGCGGAATCAGCGCGTTCGGCTACTCGCAGCGCGTGCAGGTCGAACGGGTCGCCGAACATCAGAAGCGAATCGCACTCGACGTTGATCTCAACGACATCCGCTCCCAGAGCTTCGACATCCACGACGGCGATCTGATCAAGATTTACCCGGTGCTGCCTGCGCAGCAGGACGTGGTGATTGTACGCGGCAGCGTCAACCGACCGGGCAAGTTCGAATGGCATCAGGGAATGCGGGTGGCCGATTTGGTGGAACTCGCCGAAGGCGTCGCGCCGCATACGTTTTTCAAGTACGCGCTGATTCGCCGCAAAGAGGGCAAGGCCAAGACCGTGCGGCTGGTGCCGGTGGATCTTGGCGAAGCGCTGTCGGCCAATATCGGCGGGCCGCAGAACCTCACGCTCAACCAGGAAGACGAGCTGACCGTGTTCAGCGAATCGCAAATGAAGTATCTGCCGACCGTGCAGGTCTTCGGCGAAGTGCGCAATCCCGGCTACTACGTGATGAGCCAGGGCATGCACGTGAGCGACCTGCTGTACCTGGCGGGCGGTCTCAAGGACGACGCATATCAGCAAGCCGCCGAACTGGCGCGCACCCAGGTCGTCAACGGCAGCCGCACCAGCCACACCTTCATGGATATCGATCTGCGCTCGGCCATGTCGGGCTCGGACGAGCATAACCCCGTGCTGGAGGCGAACGATCAGCTGTTCGTGCGGCGCGCGTCGGACTGGCATCTGCCGTGGGTGGTGATGGTTCGCGGAATGGTCTCGCGGCCGGGGCCGTACACGATTCATGACGGCGAAAGAATCGCGTCGGTGCTCGAGCGTTCGGGCGGACTGCTGCCCGACGCCTATCTGCCCGCCACGGTGCTGATTCGACAGTCGATAAAACAGCTTCAGCAACAGCGCCTCGACGAGGCGCGCGAACGATTGCAGCAGTCGATCGTACGGATTCAGATGAATCCGAGCACGATCAGCCAGATGGGCCAGATGGCCGGCGGCCCGGCAGCGCAGAATCCCGCCGGCAGTCCGGCCACGCTCAACGCGCTCGAGCAGGTGCTGACGGAAACCGAAGGCCAACAAGCCCAGGGCCGGCTCGTCATCCATATGCATCCGCTCAACGAACTCGCCAATTCGCCGGATAACGTGGTGTTGGTCGATCAGGACCAACTGACGATACCGCGCCGTCCGGCCGCGGTGAATGTGCTCGGCCAGGTATACAGTCCCAATGCGATCGTATATCGGCCCGGGCTGACGACGCGCGAATATCTCAATCAGGCCGGCGGTCCGAATGAAGGCGCCGACCCCGACCACATCATGGTTATCAAGGCCGACGGCTCGGTGATGACCGACGATGGAATCAAGGCGAGCAAGCAATCGACGCTGTTCCCGCTGTTGCCGGTGATATCGGGCGGCCTGATGACGGCGCGGCTGGATCCCGGCGATACGGTGTACGTTCCTGAAAAGCTGATCTACGAAAACAAGATGCTGGAGACGCAGACGGTTACTCAGATCATTGCAAATTCCGCTGTCGTCGCTGGCCGTGGTAGGAATATTGGCGGCCAGTCTGTAGGGGTCTGCCAGAGACAACCGATGGAGGTTCGAAAAACAATCATCGCGGCCGCGCTGTCGCTGGCGTTAGCAGGCGCGAGTGCGGTACAGGCGCAGCCGGGGCCGGCGGGCGGGCGCTCGCGCGCGGACAACGATCGTTTGTTCCACGCGGCGGCCGAGCTCTACGGGATCGATCCCGATCTGCTGGCGGCGATCGCGACGGTAGAGTCGGGAGGCAATTCAGATGCGGTCTCGCCCAAAGGCGCCCAAGGCCTGATGCAGCTGATGCCCGCGACGGCGAATCGCTTTGGGGTGCTTGACCCGTTCGATCCGGTCAGCAATACGCTCGGCGCCGTGAGGTTTATCAGTTATCTGCGCCAGTACCGCAACGATGGCGGCGCGGGCGCGACATTGAGCCTGCCCGAGATGCTGGCGGCCTACAACGCGGGCGAGGGCGCAGTGGATAAGTACGGCGGAATCCCGCCCTATCCCGAGACCCAGCACTATGTGCGCAAAGTGCTGGTCGCGTACCTGTTCGGCGACAGCCGAAGCCCGCTCGCTGCACGCTTGGGCGCCCCCGCGGCAGAACCAATAGATCCGGCGCCGCGGCGCATTGGCCCCAAGCCGGGAATCGGCCATGCGCAGCCGGTCTTGATGCACCAGAAAAATCCGCCGGCAGATTTGATCGACCGGCTGACCGCGATCCAGCGCCTTCGACAACTCGAGCTCGACCGACAACAGACCGCCAGCCGCATCGGTGAATCCAATGGCCCTCGTTAGCAGTGCGCGGCCCGCGCACCGCGCAAAATTTGCGCTCATGATCGCGGCGCTGGCGATCGCGTGGCTCGCGCGCCCGGCATTCGCCTCGACATACGCGGCCTACGTACCGCTCGACAGCTCGATCTATGACGAGCTCGATACCTTGAACGATCTGGGACTCGCGGACAGCTATATTTCGGAAATCAAGCCCATCAGCCGCGTCGAGGCGGCGCGGATCGCGGTCGAGGCAGAGTCCAAGCTGTCCGAAATGCAGGATCAGAGCGAACTCGCACGCAGCTGCATCGACGCGCTGCGGCTCCAGTTGCCCGACGAAGTGCAATGGATCGAGCAGGACCACGAAGACAATCTGCCCACGATGATCCACCCTATCGAGCGGGTGGAGGGCCAGTACGTTTTTTCCCAGGGGCAGCGCGACAAGATCGAGACCGGCAGCAGTGGACTCAACTACCGGGAAGGAACCCCGCTGCTGCCAAACAACGACAACCTCCCGACCAGCCAGGGGAGCAATGAAGTACTCCGGTGGTCTGGATGGACGGGGATCGGCGGCTTCATCACCGGCTACGGCGAAGGCGCGCTGGCGGGTCCGCTGACCGACAGTCCGAGCCAGGCCAGCCGCGCGCAACTGTTGACGGGCGCGATGGTCGTGAGTCTGGGCAACACGGCTATCTCCTTCGGGCAGGAGGAGATGTCATGGGGCGTGGGGCATTACAACCAACTTTCGCAGTCCAATAACGCGCTGCCGTTCCCGGCCCTGCGCATCCAGAATATTCATCCGGGACATCTGCCCGGCATTCTGCGATACCTGGGGCTGTATCGGTATCAGGCGTTCCTGGGTCAGCTCAACGCGGATCGAACGTTTTCACGGCCGTGGCTTTCCGGCCAGGTGATTACCTTCAGGACGCTGCCGTTCCTTGAATGGGGCATCGATCATACGATCATGTTCGGCGGCAGCGGCAACGACAATTACAGTCCGATGGGATTCGTCGGCGACCTGACCGGTCTTTCGACGGGGAATTCATCGGATGCCAATACCAACACGCGCTTCGGCGTATTCGCCAAGGCGTACGTCCCGCCGCTGCGCAATACGCAAATTTATGGCGAGGTACTGGCCGAAGATTATTTTCAGCCGTTCGGCAAGAGCATCTCCCTCAAGCTCCCATTCAAGGGACCGTCGTACACTGCGGGAATCTATGTACCCCAGGTCACGCTCGACGGGCGCACCACTGCGCGATTCGAATACTCACTGACCGACAAAGAGTATTCGGTGCACAACGACTCGCTGTACTGGTCTTACGAGAACGCCCTGATGGGCAGTTCGCTGGGGCCGGGCGCATGGCAGGTCAATTTCGAGATCGATCGATGGATCAATTTACAGTCGCGCGTCGGCGTGGACGCTTTCTATACTCGTCGTGCGGCCGACATCCCGGCGGTGGGTTTCGACCCGCTTGGAAGTAACACCGAGACTGGTTACGGCGTCGCTTTTGACCTGCTGCACCTGCCACTGGAAATCAGCGCGCTGGCGAATTCGCTGGGCGAGATGAAGGCGCGGGCGGGAGTCGAATACGTGAGCGATGTGAACTATTCCAACGACAACTCTTTCCGCGCTCTTCTCCAGCTCAGTTTCGCGTTCACGCCCTCCTGGGGCGGCTTCGTCTGGCGCTAGACAGGCCGGTCTCCGGCAAATTTATGGATCCGTCAGGCAGCATCGGACAATCGACTTCGTCCGCTGGCACAAACGCATCGGCCGGCGGCGCCGATGCGACCGCTCATCTCACCGATGCGCAATACTCGACGCTGCGGTTTCTCCATTACGTCGATCTGCTGCGCGCGCGATGGATCCTGATTACGACGCTCACAATAGGAATCGGCCTCGGCTACGGGCTGTACACAAAATACCTGACGGTGAAGTGGTATCGCGCACAGGCCACGATCACACCAGTGCCACCCGAAGAGGGGCTTTCGATGGGGACAGGAACGGCAGGTGACATGGTTGGCGGATTGGGAGGAGGAATCGTGTCGCTGCTCGGCGGCGGCGGCGCCGACACGATTACGCTGGCCGAGCGCTATACGGCGATCATGAACAGCTATGCGTTCACGACCGACCTGGTCAATAAGTATCATCTCGAGCACAGCATCATCGGCGTCCAAAGCAAGAATGCGCCGATCGTGACGAAGTGGTCGGTGCATATGAAGATTGCGGATCGATTCAGCACCGAATACGACTTCAAGAGCGGCAACCTGACCATGTACTTCATGGATCCGTCGCCTGCCGAAGCTCAACGCGTGCTCGGATATTACCTCGACAGCCTGCGCGACAAGCTGCGCAACGAGGAAGTGCAGGCCGGCGCCAGCGCGGCCGCTTCGCTGGAGGAGGAGGTGCGCAAAACTTCCGACGCGCTGTTGCAGACTCAACTCTACGAGCTGATGGCGCGGCAGATTCAGCGCGAGAAACTCGCGCAGGTGCAATCCGACTTCGCGTTCAAGGTGGTCGAACCTCCGGTCGTGCCCGACAATTATTTCGCACCGAAAGCGCGCCAGACTGCGACCCTGGCCGCCGCGATCACCTTCGTGCTCGTGTGCGGATGGGTTCTCGGGTCGGATTTCGTTCGCCGCGCCAGAGCGCAGATCGAAAGTATGAATCAGGCGACGGACGAGCCCGCATCGACGCCTGACGATCAGTCGCCACCTCCCGACGATAGCGAGCCATTGCATCCACGCTTTGTCCGCAATCTTCGCCCGAAGGCTTGACGCCGCATCGCTCTTCACCATCGGTTCGCCGCCTTCGGAGGGCTTCCTCCTACTTTAGTTGACAACCCCGGGCGGACGCATCCAACTCGAAATGCCGCTGGCTCGACAGCAAGCCCTCGCGGCTCAGGCGCTGCGCGCATCCGGCAACGCGATTCTGAGCGGCGCGGCAAAATGCCTTTGGCCGAGACGACGACCGCTCGCTGCGAAGCGCGTGTGCATCTATCGGATCGGAAATATCGGCGACACCGCCTGTGCGATCCCCGCGATGTATGCGATTCGGCGCGCATACCCGGCGGCGCATCTCGCGCTGGTGACGTCACCGGGCAAGGCGGGCTCGGTCGGCGCGCGCGAGCTGCTCGAGGGCGTTAGCTGGATCGATGAGATCGTCGTATATCACGCCGAAGATATTGCGACCGCGCGGGGACGGCTCGAACTGATACGCGATTTGCGGGCGCGCCAGTTCGACGCATGGATCGAGTTGCCGGCGGTCGCGGCGCCGCTGGCCAGGCTGTTTCGCAATCTTACGGTGGCGCGATCGGCCGGTGCGGGGTGGGGTTTCGGGTGGCGATACGAACCCAGGTTTGCGGCGCCGGCGCAGTCCGGGTTTATCCACTTCCCCGACGAAGTGGAGCGGTTGCTTGCGATTGTGCGGGCAGGTGGTTTTACGGGCGACGATCACGATTTCCCGCTGGAGCTCGGCGACTCGACTCGGCGGGCGGTGACCGATTTGCTCGATCAAGCGGGAATGACGGCTGCTGAACTCATGATCGCCTTCGCGCCCGGGGCGAAGGCGGAACCGAATCGATGGCCTGCCGATCGGTTCATCGAGGTTGGGAACAATCTGGCTGCGCGTGGCTGCCGGATCGTCGTTCTCGGTGGCAGTTCCGACGCGCCGATGTGCGAGCGGATCGCAAATGCGATCGGCCGCGGCGCCGCGAGCCTGGCGGGCAAGGCCACGGTTCGTGAATCGTGCGAAGTGCTCGCGCGCTGCACGATGCTGATTTGCAACGACTCCGGCGTGCAGCATCTTGCCGCGGCGGTCGGCACGCCATGCGTCTCGCTTTTCTCGCGCCGCGATTTCCGGGGTAAGTGGTGGCCGCATGGCCCGCAGCACGAAGTGCTATTGAAGGACGTCGAGTGCCACACCTGCTTTCTCGACGTCTGCCCGTACGACAACAAATGCATCAAGGCGATCGGCGCCGATGAAGTGATCGAAGCGGCGGCGCGCGTGCTCGCGCATGCGGCGAATCTCAAAAAACCGAAGGGCGCGGCAGCCAGACCGCAAGCGGCCCGAGATGGCTGACAGCTACCGCGTCGCGTGCCTGGTTAGTCATCCGATCCAGTACCAGGCACCGCTGTTCCGCTTTCTGGCGGCGCGTCCAGGTATCGATCTGACGGTTTTTTTTCTGAGCGATCTATCGATCCACGCCTATCGCGATTCGGGCTTTGGAGTGAGCGTGAAATGGGATGTGCCGCTGCTGGACGGCTACCGCCATGATTTTCTGCCGCGCCTGGGTTCGGGAAACGAGCTTTCGTTCTGGCGGCCGTGGACGTTCGGGCTGCGCGCACGCTTGAGACGCGGGCGATTCGACGCGTTATGGGTGCACGGCTACGCGCATCGCGGATGTCTGGCAGGAATAGCGGCGGCGAAGTCGCTGGGGATCCCGGTAATGCTGCGCGGCGAGTCCAATCTGCTCAGCGAGACCGATGACGCGCTGAAGCTGGGCCTCAAGCGCATCGCGATGCCGGCGCTGCTGCGGACGATTGACGGGATGCTCGCGATCGGGCGCCTCAATCGCGAATACTATCTTCATTACGGCGTCGAGGCCGGCCGAATTTTCCCGATGCCTTACGCGGTGGACAACGAATTTTTTCGCACCGCGGCGGAGCAAGCGCGGCCGCGCCGCGAACGGCTGCGCGCCGAGCTTGGATTGCCTCCGGGGCGCGCGGTGATTCTGTACGCTTCGAAGATGCAGCCGCACAAGCGCGCCGGCGATCTGCTCGAGGCTTACGCGCGCATGTCGCCCGGCACAGCCGCCGAGCCCGCGGCCTGCCTGGTCTTCGCCGGCGACGGCGAGGAGCGGGCCCGCCTCGAACGCCGCGCGCACTCTCTGAAGTGGGACTCGATCCGCTTCATCGGCTTCAGGAACCAATCCGAACTTCCCGCCTTGTACGATCTATCCGACGTATTCGTGCTGCCCTCCGAGCACGAGCCGTGGGGGCTGGTGATCAACGAGGTGATGAACGCGGGCAAGCCGGTCGTCGTGAGCGATCGCGTCGGCGCGGGTCCGGATTTGGTCGAGGATGGCGTCAATGGATTCGTATATCCGGCGCGCGACGTCGCGGCGCTTGCGGACAGGCTGCGGCGGATGATCGAAAGCCCCGAGCATCGCGCCGCGATGGGCGCCCGCGCGATCGAAAAGGTGGCGCGGCTTGGTTTCGACGCGGACCGAGACGGCTTGCTATCCGCGCTCGATTCGATTGTCGGGCAGAGGTGACGGGCAACAAACACATTTTATTGAATGCGGAACCCACCTGGGTTCCGCACCTCCTTGGGCAGGGGTTACCCCTGCACCCAGTGTTAAGAAGACGCGAAAATCTGCGCAGCGCATCTTTTTGCGACTACGCGATAGAAGGGACCGCGCGGCAGGGGTGACCCCTGCACGCAATGTTAAGGCCGCCCGCCGTTGGCGGGCGTGGCCCCTGCCACAGGCGTGCGGGCTCAGCCCTGGTAGAACCGGGTAAGGGGAGGAGTGGTGGGATTGCCGGAGCCATGAAGGACGCAGTTAGAGTTTCCCGGATGGCATGATTCGCGGCCGGACAAAATGCCCGCTCGATCCGTTCCTGCTCGCGAATCTGGTCTGCCCGCGCGATCACACCGACCTCGACGCGGCCGGCGACGTCCTCGCTTGCGCCCAGCAGCATCGCTATCGCATGCTCGGCGATATCCCGGTGATGCTGCTGGACGACGTGCGGCAGACGCTCGGGGTCGCGTCCGATTCGCTGCGCGCAGTGAGCGACGGTGCTGAAGCGCCAACGCCGTCAAGCGCGCGGCCGCCGGCGAGCGGTGTCGACGCTTACGTGCAGAGCGCGATCGCCGCGACCGGTGGACATTTGTACGATGGGCTGATTGGCTCGCTCACCGAGTATCCAATCCCCGAGATGCGACTGCGTCGCGCCACGGGACCGGGCCAGTATCTGCTCGATATCGGATCGAATTGGGGGCGATGGTGCATCGCGGCGTCGCGACTGGGTTACGAAGCGGTTGGAATCGACCCGGGCCTCGCGTCGATTCAGGCAGCCTCGCGAGTCGCCATGCAGCTCGGCGCAAAGGCGCGCTTCGTGGTAGGCGACGCGCGCTATCTGCCGTTTTGCGATTCAGTTTTCAGCGTCGCGTTTTCGTACAGTGTATTGCAGCACTTCGCGAAGCCGGACGCGATCCGCGCATTGGGCGAGGCCGGCCGCGTGCTGATGCCAGGCGGGCGCGCATTGATCCAGATGGCTAATGTTTACGGCTTGCGGTGCCTCTACCATCAGGCGCGGCGCCGGTTTCGCGAACCGGTTGGGTTCGAGGTTCGTTATTGGACGCCGCACGAACTGACAGTTGCGGGATCGCGGCTGATCGGGCCGGCCACGCTTTCAGTCGATGGCTACTTCAGCCTAAATCCGCAGCACTCGGACCTGCGCATCCTGCCTGCGCGATATCGCCTGGTTGTGCGTGCGTCCGACGCGCTGCGCGCCGTCAGCGAGCGTGTGCCGCCGATGCTAAAGTTTGCCGACAGTATTTACCTGAGCGCGCAAAGACCGTGAAGGGAGAACTTAATTGAAGGCGGAACGTGATGCGGAACCCACCATGGGGCAGGGGTGACCCCTGCACCCACCGTTAAGGCCGCGCTCCGTTGTCGCGCGCGGCCCCTGCACCCGCAGTAAGAAGACGCGAAAATCTGCGCAGCGCATCTTTTCGCGACTACGCGATGGGCAGGGCTGACCATTGGACCCGGTGCTAAAACAAAGATGCGGCCTAACGGCCTGCTAGAAAGGGGTTAGAGGGAAGAGAGCGAGATGCGGCTGCTCTTTGTGTCATCCTTAGCGCAATGAAAACTTTGCACCTTCCGTTTTGCTTCTACCCTGATCCGGTTGGTGGCACCGAGATATACGTCGAATCGCTGGCCATCTGCCTGCGTAAGCTGGAGGTTGACGCTGAAATCGCGGTTCCGGCGCCTGACCAGCGTTCATATCGATACAATGACCTGACGGTGCATCGATTCGCGACCGGTACTCCTAGCTTGGCCGATCTATATGGCCTAGGCGATCCGGTTGCGGCACAGTCGTTTGCAAAGGTGCTTGAGTCTTGCGCACCCGATGTGGTGCATCTGCATTCCTGGACCGCCGGGGTGTCACTCAGGCTATTGCGCACCGTCAAAGCCGCGGGTATCCCGGTTGTGTTCACCTATCACACGCCCACAGTCAGTTGCGTTCGCGGAACCCTGATGCGCTGGGGCATCGAGCAATGCGATGGCGACCTGGAGTCGGCGCCATGCGCCGCTTGCATGCTTCACGGCAAAGGACTTAGCCGCGCAGTCAGCATTGCAGTGGCCAGTCTGCCTGTCGCCATAGGCAAAGGTGTCGGCAAGCTCGGGCTCAAGGGAAGACTGATGACGGCGGTGCGCGCGTCGGAGCTGATGCAACTGCGCAAAGACGCGGTAAAGGGTCTGTTCGAGGAAGCTGACGCAATAGTCGCGGTTTGCGATTGGGTTTACGATTTGATCCTGCGAAACGGCGTGGACAAATCGAAGCTGACGATCTCGCATCATGCGCTGCGCAACTCGGCGGAGTTGATTCATCCAACCAAACCGCGAAGGGCTGATGAAGATATCCGCATTGCCTTTTTGGGAAGGCTGGCGCGCGAGAAGGGCATCGGTATCCTGCTCGAGGCGATGCGGCGAATCAGCAGCCGCCGACTCAAGCTGGATATATTCGGCATAGCAAATGACAGCGAAGCGGAAGCCGTCAAGCGAACGGTGGTGGACGCAGGCGATCAGCGCATCCGGCTGCTGCCGCCATTTGCCAACGCGAATGCGATAGCCGAACTTCGCGGATACGACTGTCTCGCCGTCCCCTCGCAATGGTTGGAGACCGGTCCGCTGGTAGTGCTGGAGGCATTCGCCGCGGGTATTCCGGTCATTGGTTCCAACCTGGGTGGAATCGCGGAACTTGTGGAGCACGAGACAAACGGGTTGCTGGTCGAGCCTGCTTCAATCGAGGACTGGGTCGCGGCGTTCAATCGATTGCTCACAGAACCCGGGCTGTTGTCCCGGCTTCGACTGGGCATCGCGAAGGGTCGAACGATGGAGCAAGTCGCCGACGAGATGTTGAGCCGTGTACCGCAAGCTCACGCGCTCGGTTGCGCCGTTCGCCACCCTGGAGGAACGCGCGCAATGAAAGTGTCGGTCGTGATTCCCACCTATAACGACGAAGGCACGATTGCGGCCACGGTGCAGAGCGCGCTGGCGCAGCGGTTCGATGGCGAGTTCGAGGTGATCGTCGTCAACGATGGATCGACCGACGGCACGCGCGGGATACTGGCAAAATTCGGCGATCGGATCCGGGTGATCGATCAAGAGAACCGGGGCGTGTCGGCGGCGCGCAACGCCGGCATCAGAGCGGCGACGGGGGAATACATCGCGCCGCTGGACGCCGACGATACGTGGACCGAGGACAAGCTTCAGAAGACGGTGCCGGTGCTCGATAAAAATCCGACGTGCGTGGCGGTGGCTTCGAATGTGATCGGGGTGGACGGCGCGGGCAGAGTCGTTTCGTATCCTGTCACGCCGGAATTCCAGCATTCGCCGACGCTCGACGAGATGCTCGATCAGCTGTGGGCCTACCTGCCGAGCGCGTGCGTCATACGGCGCGAGACGATCCTGGCGATCGGCGGCTTCTCGGAGGAATTCAAGCCGGAACATTACGCCTGCGAGGACACCTTCATTATGCTGCTGGTGCGCGAGCGCGGCGAAATTCTGTACGTGCCCGAAACGCTGGTCCGGTACCGGCGCAGGGAATTCCACGCACACCTCGCCAACCGGCTGGGCAGCAGGCGCTTCGAGGTCGATTCAGCGCAAGCATTCAGAGAGTTCGAGCGCCGATACGAGGCAAACGTCATCCTTGCGCGATTGACGCTGGAGCACTTCGGCGCTCGCGGCCGCAAAATTGCGGAATTGGCGATCGATAGCGTCGCACGCGAGCTGATCGGAGTCGGGTTGATGGCGATGCACCAGGGCGATCGCCGGCTTGCGCGGCGATGCTACCGCGCATCGATTCGCTATAATCCGCGGATGTTGAAGACCTATTTCCGGCTCGGGTGGGCGATGCTGCCCGCCAAAGTTGCACGAATGCTGTCCCCGATGTTTCCGCCGGGGTTGCGGCGCAGCCTGTCGGGACCGCCGGTTTTCGAGGAACGCCCGCAATGAAAGTGTCGGTCGTGATTCCCACCTATAACAATGAAGGCACAATTGCGGCCGCGGTGCAGAGCGCGCTGGCGCAGCGGTTCGACGCCGAGTTCGAGGTGATCGTCGTCAACGATGGATCGACCGACGGCACGCGCGGGATACTGGCAAAATTCGGCGAGCGGATCCGGGTGATCGATCAAGAGAACCGGGGCGTGTCGGCGGCGCGCAACGCCGGCATCAGAGCGGCGGCGGGGGAATACATCGCGCCGCTGGACGGCGACGATACGTGGACGGAGGACAAGCTTCAGAAGACGACGGCGGTGCTCGATAAAAATCCGGCGTGCGTGGCGGTGTATTCGAACGTGATCGTGCTGGACGGCGCGGGCAGGGAACTTTGGTGCTGTGTTCCACCCGAATTCCAGCATTCGCCGGCGCTCGACGAGATGCTCGATCGGCTGTGGGTGTACCTGCCCAGCGCGACCGTCATACGGCGCGATACGATCCTGGCGATCGGCGGGTACTCGGAGGAATTCGAGCCGGGACATTACGGCTTCGAGGACACTTTCATTATGCTGCTGGTGCGCGAGCGCGGCGAAATCATGTACCTGCCTGAGGCGCTGGTCCGGCGCCCGTTCAGGGAATTCGCCGCACAGTACGCCAACCGGCTGCGCAGCAGAAATTTCGAGATCGATTCAGCGCAAGCATTCAGCGAGTTCGAGCGCCGATTCGAGGGAAGCACTGTCTTTGCACGACTGGTGCGCGAGCACTTCGGCGCTCGCGGCCGCAAAATTGCAAAATCGGGGGTCGATGGCGCCGCAAACGAGCTGGTGGGAGTCGGGTTGATGGCGATGCACCAGGGCGATCGCCGGTTTGCGGCGCGATGCTACCGCGCATCGATTCGCTACAGTCCGCGGATGTTGAAGACCTATTTCCGGCTAGGTTGGGCGATGCTGCCCGCCAAAGTTGCGCGAATGCTGTCCCCGATGTTTCCGCCGGGGCTGCGGCGCAGCCTGTCAGGTCCTCCGGTCCTGGAGGAACGACCGCAATGAAAGTGTCGGTCGTGATTCCCACCTATAACAACGAAGGCACAATTGCGGCCACGATGGAGAGCGCGCTGGCGCAGCGGTTCGACGACAAGTTCGAGGTGATCGTCGTCAACGATGGATCGACCGACGGCACCGCCGAGGTCCTGCGCGGCTTCGGCGATCGCATCAAGGTGGTCGCGCAGGAGAATCGCGGGTCCGCAGCCGCAAGAAACGCCGGGGTGCGAAACTCAACAGGAAAATACCTGGCGTTCCTCGATGCCGACGACGAATGGCTCCCGGAAAAGCTTGTGAAGACCGTATCGACGCTCGAGGGCGATTCAAATTGCGGGCTGGCCTATTCGGACGCCGTGGTGGTGGATTCGCGCGGCGCGCCGAGGAATCATTCATATATCCCCGCGCCGTGCTCCCGCGAGCCTTCATTGGACGACCTGCTGCGGGAGTGGTGGTGCATCCTGCCGAGCACGGCAGTGATGCGCCGCTCGATCTTCGATCGCTGTGGCGGTTTTGCCGAAGAATTCGGGCCGTGCGACTACGGCGGCTCCGACGTCCTGATGTGGATACGGGCGCGAGACCGCGCGCCCTTCCGCTTCGTTCCCGAGCAGCTCGTCCGCTATCAGGTATCCGATCTCCCAGGCCACCTCGCCAAGCGGATACCAAACTTCCCTGGAGGGCCGAACGATGGCCGACAAAACAGCCGCGCTCGGTCGCTGGTCCAAGGAGAGGAAATTCTTATTCGCCTGGTCCGCCGCGAGTATGGCCGCAGAGCGCGAGGCCTTATTAGCAATCACCGTACAAAACAGGCCGAGATGCTGACCGTTGCGGGGATGCTGGCGATCAATCAGGGCAACGCGCGCTTTGCGCGCGGCTGCTACGTCGAAGCGCTAAAGCGGCGTCCGCTCCAGTTGAAGCTGCCGTTTCGACTGGCGTGGACCTTGGTCCCGCCGTCGCTCGCCCGTCCGATCGCAGCGGTGCTGCCGGCAAGGATTGCGCGCGCTGTGTGCGGTCCTCCAGCGATTTGATCTCAGTGTTATCCGCCGCCGCCAGGTTGGTGGCACTTAGTAGCCTACTTGTGCAGCAGACACGTCGAATCATTCAAACCGTTCAATCCCTGGCGGCTTCCAAGAGGCAAATATGAGCAAGCAAATGCCTGAATGCACGCGTGGGCCGGACATTCCTAAAATCATGCGGAAGGCTGCGGAATACAATCTAACGGAACACTGCAACCTGAGATGCGCAGGTTGCAGTCACAGCTCGGAGCTTTTGCCAAAGAAATTTGCCGCGGTGAAGGAATTTCAACGCGACTTAGCCGTGCTTTCGCAGGTTCTGCATCTTAATGAGTTGAAACTCTTAGGGGGCGAGCCCTTGTTGCACCCCGATTTGCTGGAGTTTCTGCGATGCGCGCGCGCGAGCGGGCTTGCAGAAGAAATAACCTTGATCACCAACGGCCTGCTCCTGCATCGCTGCGATCCGGCGACATTTGAGCTGATTGATCGGTTGCAGGTCAGCCTTTACCCCGGCGTCAGGCTCCGAGTTGAAGAGCGTGAGCTCGAATCCTTATCGAAAAGACATAACTTTGAGCTGGAGCTCAAAAGAATTGACAGCTTCAGAGTTACCATGCTCAACAGCCGCCATCGGGATGCCACCTTGGTGCGGCAAATCTTCAGGCAGTGCGCCTTGGCGCATGACTGGAGCTGCCATACAGTTCATCAAGGTTACTACTTCAAATGTTCGCCGGCTCCTTTTCTGACGGGCCGACTGGCGCTCAGAGGTGAGTCGGTCCTGAACCACGATTCAGATGGAGTGAGGATTCATGACAACCCGCGACTTAGAGAAGAGCTGGAAGCCTATTTGCGCGACGAGGAACCGCTCGAGGCGTGTTACTATTGTCTCGGTTCGTCCGGACGCAGTTTTCCTCATCGACAGTTGAATAGCAAAGAATTGCGCGAAGAGATTGGCCGGAGCGGGAATCCGCGCGACGCATCGGCAGACCCACAGCGGCACCTCAGAGGATACCATGGGTGGGCGCAGGTGATGCACCAAAGATTCAGCGCTCGCGCCCGCAGCCTTGCGGACTATGCAATCGATTCGATAGCACACGAGCAAGTGACCATGGGAATGATGGCGATGCACGAGGGCGATCGCAGGTTCGCGCGGCGATGTTACCTGCGATCAATCCGCAACCGGCCGTTGAAGTTGAAGACCTACGTACGGCTGGCGTGGGCGATTCTGCCGGCAGGCGTCGCGCGAGTGCTGTCACCGATGCTCGCGCCGGGGCTGCGGCGCAGCCTGTCAGGTCCTCCGGTCCTGGAGGAACGCCCGGATTGAATCGGGAATCATGAACATCCTGGAACGAGCCCGTCCTCTACCCGGTTAACTCATGACCAACGCCGTCGCCGCGTCTCAGACGCCGGGTCTTCCCGGGCGCGCCAATACCCAAAGCCGCGAGCCACGTGGCGAGTTGATTACATGGTTTTCGAAACCGGCGACTGCGCTTGCGCTCATTGTTCTGTCCGGCGCGGCGCTGCGAATCCTCAAAATCACCGACTACAGCCTCTGGGGTGACGAGGGCTTCAGCGCCGCTATCGTGATGCAGCCGTGGCGCCCATTTTGGCTGTCGATACTTTACGAGCCCTGGACCGCGTTTTACTTCGTGCTCTTGAAACCCTGGACCCTCTGTTTTGGGACCGGCGAGCTGGCGTTGCGCTCGTTGTCGCTAGTGTTGGGCCTCGCGGGTATCGTGGCGATCTATTATCTCGGCGAGCGGCTCTTCAGCCGCCGGGCAGGATTGATCGCGGCCGCGATGACCGCCGTCAGCCCCGTGCAAATCTGGTATTCCCAGGAGGTACGCGGCTATTCGCTCTATGTACTTCTGAGCGCCCTGTGCTGGCTCGCGTTTCTCGCGGCTCTTCGCAATTCCCGGCCGCGAAATCTGAGTATATGGTCCGTGCTGATGGTGCTCACGGGTTATTGCCATTTTATTGGAATAGGCATTATCCCCGCGCAATGGGTCTGCATCGCGATTCGGCGTCCGGATTTCTCATCCGTCAAGAGGCTTGCTCTGGCGACCGCAGCCGCCGCAGTCGCTTTGGCGCTAATTCCGATTTTCATGGTGACACTGAACTCCGGACAGGCCGGCTGGATTGCTCCGCTTTCATGGGCGGAGATCGCCGACGTTTTCGTGACAGTCTCCGGTGGGCTTCACGGCAATGCCGGCGCGATTTTCTGCCTGACGTATATCCTTCTTCTCGTCTCGGCCTCTCTCGGGTCATTTCAGAAGGGGAACGATCGGTCGGGATGGGAGAGTTGCGCATTTGCGTCAGCCGGATTTCTGGTTCCGATCATGGCAACGATTGCGGGCGGTTTTTTCGTGCCGATGCTGATAGGGCGGTATCTCCTGCTTTGCTTTCCGCCTTTCGTAGTACTCGCCGCGCAAGGCCTTTTGACTCTTCGCCCGCGGAAGGCAGCGCTCATCGTTGTCGCCGCACTTGTCGCCATGACCGCGTGGGAACTGCGCGACTCCTACAATTTAGAATCACGGGATGACTGGCGCAGCACGGCGCAATACGTGATGATGCACGGCCAACCCGGCGACGCTGCAATTTTCTTCACTCCGGAGTGCCGCTACGCGTTCCAATATTATGCCGCACGAGAACCAAAAACTGATGCTTTCCCCGTTATACTGGGCGAGAACCGCGACATCGTGGACGGGATTCGAATCGTGACGAATCGGTTCCCGTCCTATACCAGCGGTGTGCTGGGGAGGGTCGATTCGCTCGCGAAGAGTTACCGTCGCATCTGGCTCATGAAACCGGGTGGTATTGATCTCGATACGCGCGACCCGAACGAACGGGAATCCGTGCAGTTGGCTGCCGCGCTGGCGCACGAATACCGGACCCATCCTCCAGTCATTTTCAACGGAGTAACGGTGTGGCTCTACGACACGCCCGATGCTTCCGCCGGGGCTGCGGCGCAGCCTGTCAGGTCCTCCGGTCCTGGAGAAACGCCGGGATTGAATCAGAAATCATGAACATCCTGGAACGAGCCAGCGCTGCAATCCGTTACGCACCGGGATTGGAACATGCCGACTGGTTGTGGGACCGGATCCGGCCTGCATACGATCGCATGCTGGCAACAATCGCGAGCGGCCGCGGCCTGGAACGGGTGGCCAACGGCACTGACAGGTTCCGCCTGAGCCCGCAGTCGCGCGGGTTCGTTGCGCAAGAGTATGAACCGGCAGTCTGGAGCCGCGTGATGCGCGAAGTCAGGACACGGGACCAGGTGGTGGAAGTCGGCGCGAGTTTTGGACTGTACGCGCTGGCGTTCGCGGGACGAGTCGGGGCCGCGGGTCATGTTACGGCGTTCGAACCCGACCCTCAGAGCGCATCAGCTCTGGAAGCCAACGTTAGAGTTAACGACTGGCAAGACAGAATAACCGTGATCAGAGCCGCGGTCGGTCAGAGCAACGGACAAGTCCGCTTTGCCGCGTCGCGGGGAATGGAATCGCGAATCGAAACGCGTTCGGATTCGAGCGACGGCGTGATAACGACGCCGATTGTCACGCTCGACAGGGCGCTTGCGCGCGGGAGAATCGATGTCATCAAAATCGACGTCGAGGGCTTCGAGCAGCAGGTCATCGAGGGTGCGCGAACCATCCTGACTGAAGAGCGGCGGCGTCCCAGGGCGATCCTGGTGGAAGTGCATCCTTTCGCGTGGGCAGAGGCCGGCACGACCAGCGCGAGCCTTCTCGGCCTGCTGGATGAATTGGGCTTCAGAGCCGAGGATATGAGGGGCGCCGCGGTTTCGAGCATCAGCGAATACGGGCACGTGATCGCGCTTCGCAAATGAAGCCCCGATTGCTTATCACGATATACGCGAATCCGGATTACTATCCGCCGACAGTGTATGCAGTCCGGATACTAAGTGGCTATTTCAGGATACATATTCTTTGCCGGAACATGGCTGAGCCGATTGAAGAATGGCCGGCCGATGTGACTATCGAGCGATTCGGCGCGTACGCATCGCCGCGCGAAAAAGAAGCGGCGAGCGCGAGTGCAAAGCTGATCGAATATGCGAAATTCATCGCCCGGACCCGTGCGCTGGTCAAGCAGATGCAGCCGGCGATTATCTATTCGTACGACCCGCACGCGTTGGTCGCAAGCATCGTCGGTCGGGCGGGCGGGAGATCGACGCCGCTGATATTTCACCTCCACGAGTTGCCGGAGACGGCGGCCCTTTCGTGGACTTCTCTGCAAACCTGGGTTGTAAAGGCGGCGTTAACAGGCACCAAGTCGGCAGATGCAGCAGTGTTTCCGGAAAAGTATCGCGCCCGCCACTGGCTAATGGCTGCAGGAGACTCGCGCGCGCCGATAATCGTGCCGAATTGTCCCGATCGGAGTTATTTTCCCGGGCCGGCGGATTGGAGCGAGACGATCGCGATGCGATATCGCGCGCGGGAAGTGGCTTACGTCGGTTACGCGAGCGCCGCCAACGGCCATCTGGAGGGACTCCGCGCGCTAGCATTGACGGACGGCGATATTCGGATGCGGGTGATTGGCGGTTATCATCCCGAATTCGAGGCGAGCTTCAACGCGCTCGCGCGCGAGCTTGGCGTCACGCAGCGAGTCAGGCTGGACGGATGGCTGGCGCTTGATGAGTTGCGCGCGCGGGCTTCTCGCGCGTCGGTGGGACTCTCGCTCCACAAGCCGGTGACGAAGAATCTGGAATACCTGGGATCGGCGAGTAACAAGTTGTTCGAATACGCAGCGATGGGATTGCCGGTGATAGTGCCCGATCGCGCGAGCTACCGCGACTTCCTGGGCGATGCGCAGTGGGTGACGTATGCCGACATCGAAGATCCGGGATCGATCGCGCGCGCGATCATGTCGATCTTCGCGAAGCGCGAGCGATACGTCGCGATGAGTCGCGCGGCGCGGCGCGCATTCGAGGAACAATATAACTACGAGCGTGTCTTTGCCCCGGTGCTCGATCGCATTTTCGAATTGAGCGGTGTCGCTAAACCCAGCCAAGTCCCGGCATGCGATCTTACGCAGCCGCAGGCAACGCCGGCGTCATGAAGATCTGTGTTGGGAGCGCCGGCCCATTTCACGTCTTCGATCTGGCGCGCCAGATGGAACGCCTCGGCCATCTGACCCGCTTCTACACCGCTTATCCGAGCTTCATGGTGCATGGACTGCCCGCAGCGAAAGTGAGTACCTTCCCCTGGATCATGGGACCCGCCGCGCTCGCCGGACGTTTTGGATTGCCGGGACTGCGCGAGCGCCTGAATTTTCCGATGATCGAGACGTTCGATCGCTGGATGGCAAAACGGCTCGCGCCGTGCGACGTGTTCCATTGCCTATCCAGCTTCGGCTTGCAGAGCCATCGAGCAGCGCGCTCAAGGCACGGAGCACTTACGGTATGCGATCGGGGCTCGTCGCATATCACGTTCCAAAATGAGATTCTGCGCGAGGAATACGAGCACTGCGGCATCCCATATCGCGCGACCGACGCGCGCATCGTCGAACGCGAGCTTGCCGAGTACGAATTCTGCGACCTGATCAGCGTGCCGTCGAGCTTCTCGCTCCGATCGTTCGTCGAGAAGGGCGTGCCGCGCGAAAAGCTGCGGCTTAATTCCCTCGGCGTCGATCTCTCGATATTCCATCCGATGCCCAAGCGCGATTCAGTTTTCCGCGTGCTATTTGTCGGTTCGATTTCAATTCGCAAGGGAATCACCTACCTGCTCGAAGCGGTCAGGCGCGCCGCGATCGGGGCGCTCGACCTGGTGCTGATTGGACAGATCGATAAGGACGCGGAGCGCGTCGTCGCGAAGTGTGATTTGCCCCTGCGCCATCTGGGCGTGCTTCCCCGCGCCGAACTCGCCGAGCATTATTCGCAGGCGTCGGTGCTGGTCCTCCCGTCAATCGAGGATGGATTCGGGTTGGTCATGGCGCAAGCGATGGCCTGCGGCGTTGCGGTTATCGCGACGACCAACACCGGCGCCGAGGATCTGCTTACCGACGGCATCGAAGGTTTCATCGTTCCGATTCGCGACGCGGCCGCGATTGCCGGCAAGATCGTCCTTCTGTATGAGCATCCGGAGGTCCGCGACGCGATGGGCGCCGCGGCTCTGGCCCGGGTCCGCGCGCTGGGCGGATGGAACAGCTACGGCGAGAAGATGGCGGCGATGTATCAGGCCGCGCTCGCCGCGTGCGCAGCCGCCGGGCGGCGAAACAGCAACTGGTGAACCGCCTGATGCGTGAACAAATCATCGCGCGCGCCAAAGCCCTGATTCGGCCGGTCGCGCGGCATCG
The DNA here is from genome assembly GCA_963813785.1 of uncultured delta proteobacterium. GTDB lineage: Bacteria > Desulfobacterota > Binatia > Binatales > Binataceae > Binatus. The sequence continues at coordinate 95,533 of CAWFAJ010000002.1, forward strand.
GTTTCTGCTCGAGCGCATGAAATTTCTGGGCGAGACAATACTCAGTGCTGAGCAGGGCAATGACCGATTGTCTGCGATGATCCATCACAGCGGCGCGGCGGGCAAAATTGGCGCGACCGAGATCAAGGTGTCACGAGTTTACCTGCGCCGGCGGGACAAGGACGGCATCTGTCACGATTTCGGGCACTATGCATGGTGGGCGCATGTTTCGTCGGGGATCTACCCGCCCGATCCGGCAACCCTGTCGCGCTTTTGCCGCTACTATCTTCAAACGCTCGAAGGCCTCGACCTGCTGGCCGTATGGTTCAACTTCGGCGAGGCTGCCGCCCGCCGGCGCTATGCTCCCGGCGCAACGCTGTGTGAGCTTGCTGCGCTTGAACCGTATTACCATGAGCGGCCGTGGAGTGCGCAGTTGGCAGGTAAGCGGGTAGTGGTAGTAAGCCCGTTCGAGAAGTCGATCCGGGCTCAATATCAGCGGCGGGAAAAAATTTGGGCGGCCAAGCCCGAGGTGCTGCCCGCATTCGATCTCCGCATCGTGCGATGCCCGCAGCTTGCGGGGATTATCGACCGGCCCGAATATCCCGACTGGTTCGCCGGTCTGGAAGCGCTTAAGGAGCAGCTTGGCGCCCGTCCGTTCGACGTCGCGATTATCGGTGCGGGCGCATGGTCGATACCGCTGGCGATCCATGCGAAGTCGTTGGGCGCCTTCGGGATTCATCTCGGCGGAGGGACGCAGTTGCTATTCGGGATTATGGGCGGGCGATGGCTATCCGATCCGCAGATTGGAGCGTTCGTTAACGACGCGTGGACGCGTCCATCGGACGATGAGCGGCCGCGAAATTACCGCCTTCAGGAGAATGGTTCGTACTGGTGAATTGAAGATTCCGTTGAACCGCTCTTTTTGAGAGCCTGGAGACTGAGTGCGAATCCTCTACGCCGAGACGAGCGACTTTCTGCCTGTGAGCGCGCACTTCCTTGAAGCGCTCGAGGCGATGGCGGAGCGCGGCGAATGCGAGTTCACGTTTTTCGATGAAGCCAGCTATCGACGCCCGCAACGCTCGATCGCGGGGCGAATCGTGCGGCGCATTGTCGGCCGCCCGGCCGGTTATCGCGCGCTCAACGCGGCGCTGGCCGCCGAGGCGCGGCGTTTGCACCCCGATCTCGTGCTGATCGGCAAGGGCGCCTATTTCGCTCCCGCCACACTTGCCGCGGTTCGCGCCGCGACGGGAGCATCGATGATCAACTGGGCCACCGACGATCCTTTCAACCCGGCGAGCAGCACCCGCGACCTGGTTGAATCGATCGCGCTCTACGACCTATACGTATGCACCAAGCGCGCGATAATGGACGACGTGCGGCGCGCGGGATGCGCCAACGTCGCCTACGTCAGATTCGGATACAAGCCGCAGGTCCATTTTCCCGAGGCGCCCGCCAACGATGACGAGGCGAGGCGCTTCGAATCCGACGTGACGTTTATCGGCGGCGGAGACGATGACCGCGCTCCATACTTCGAGACGCTCGTCGGCGCGATCCCGGGGCTTCGCCTGCATCTGCACGGCGGCTACTGGAATCGGTACCCGAAGCTGCGCCCATATTGGCGCGGAAACGCAACCGGGCGCGATTTCCGTCTCGCGGTTGGCGGCGCGAAGATAGCGGTGAACCTGGTGAGACGTGCGAATCGGGACGATCACGTAATGCGCACCTTTGAAATTCCCGCATGCGGCGGCTTCATGCTCACGGAGAGATCCGCCACCCACGATGAATTATTTTCCGAGGACAACGAAGCGGTGTTTTTCAACTCGCCCGATGAACTCGTCGCCAAGGTCCGGATTTATCTTGGGCGCGATGAAGATCGAGCCAGAATCGCCGCCGCGGGGCATCGCAAAATCACGCAGGGGCGGCATACCTATGGCGATCGGCTGGCGGAAATTATCCAGGCTGCGCGATCGGTGAAAGGATTGCATAGGCCGGCGCCGGTTGGCGGCGCGCAAACCAGTGAGATCGAATCGGATGGCTGAAGGCTTGAGACAACCCGATGGCGACAATCAGGCTGCCTGGGTATTCGGCCTTTTTCTGCTTTTCGCCATACCAGCATTTTTTTTCGCCAGCTACAACTCGGGGTATGGCTATGACCAGTTGGAATATCTTGTAATCGGCCGTTCGCTCGCTGATGGTTACGGGCTGTACTATTGGATTCCTTCAAAGTCATTCGGCATTTATGCCTTCGTTGCTGTGCTGTACCGCCTCGGAGTAAGTTTCGGACACTTCTCTGACGCTCTGGTTATAACGCTGCTCTTTCTGATCATGGTTGTGGCGACCTATAAGGTCATCCGGGCGGCCAAGGGCGCCAGTAGCGGCGTGATCGCGGCTGTACTCGTGGCATTTTGCGCGGTCTTCATGGAGCTGACCTTTCTCGAGCCCGAAGTCTTCGTCTATTTGTTTGGGCTCGCCGCCTACTACGTGTTGGTGAACAAGCCTGCCAATACGGCATCTATTTTTCTGGCGGGGCTGGCACTCGGCGCGGGCATGGACTTCAAGAGCGTTGCAGCATTTTATGCCTTCGGCGCTGCGTTCTTTCTGTTGCTTGCGGCTTTTCGTACCGGCAGGATGACGACGTTCTTTTTTTCCTGGATGCCGGCGCTTCTTGGCGGATTCCTCGTTAGCTGTGGAATCCCGGCGCTATATTTTGCGCTAACGGGCCGATGGGACCCTTTCTGGCGTTGGAGCGTTACCTTTCCGTTGTTTAACTTTCCGCGCAATAGCGTTTACCTGTACGTCTTATACACAAAGCTACTGTTTATTCATTTGATTTTTATTGGAGGTATCCTGGTATCGCTCAGGCCGGCTCTGCGCAGCTATATATATTCAGACGACCATGCCGTGTTGGCGCTATGCATGGGTGCATTCTCCTATCTGGCTTTGCTCAAGACGCAAGCGTCTCATTACTGCTTTCCCGGAGCAGCCTTCTTCTGCATCTTCGTGTCGATCGTAATCACCAAAGCGCTTTCCTTGCTTAGCAGGGCTCTGAGGCTAAAATCGTGGCAGGTCGGAGTCGGCGGTCTTGCGGCAGCGGCATTGGTCGCCCTGTCCGCTTCGCTCTATCGTCCCGGGAAGCTGAAGGTGCTGTTCAGCGTGAGGGACTACGCCGCCGATGAAGGTGTCATCGAGAGATCCCCGCCGTTTACCGTACCAGCAGGGAAGCATGTGTTGATAACGGCGCCCGGGGAGGACGTACGTTGGTATTGGTTAGCGCACCGCTATCCTCCGCCTCCGTTTGTCGATATGGATCAGAAAACCGCCTGGTTTCTACGCCACCGTCCAGAGGTTGTATTTGACGGACTGGATGATCCAGACCTGGTGCTGGTCGAGTTCAACCCGAAGGATCCCGCGATGGACGATCCGGGCTTCGGCACGAGCGCTGAGGATCGCGCATTGTGGGAGCGCCTCTCCAAGGAATTGGAGAAGCGATTCGTTCCATTTCATCAAGAACCTGATGGGGAGGTCTTTTGGCGTCGCGCAAACCAATGAGATCGAATCGAATGGGTGAACGGTTCGAATCGGCGGCGCTGCATCCGCCCGATGACGAGTGGTATGCGCGAATCACCGCGCCGAGGCCGGGGGCCACCAGTCCGGGAGAGGCGCTGAAGCTGCTCGCCGTGGCCGCAATCACGTTGATCGCTTTGAACCTCTACGCTCCCGCTCCGCCGACGATTCTCGAGCGAGTATTCGCGTCCGCGCTACTGGCATCGCTCGCGCTTCCGGTCTGGCTATGGATGTCAGGCGCGGATCGAACGATTCCGTTCATGCCGTTCCTGACGCTGATGTTCGTCTATTCCTACGCGCTGCCGGTCTTCCTGTTGAGGCATTATGTCGTCGGACTGTTCAGGCCGCCCATTGCCGAGCATTTCATCACACTGGCGCTTGGATACTCACTACTCGGTCTCTACTGCATGTTCACCGGATACTATGGACCGGCGAAATGGCTATTCGCACCGCTACTACCACGACTCAACCTGCAATGGCGCAACGAGCGAGTAGTGAGGCCGGTCGCACTGATGCTGGGAGTCGGGGGTTTGTTCATGTCCTCCTCGCACGCGCTGCCCGAGAGCCTGGCTCAGATCGGCGGATTCGCGGCTGACTTATCGATGGTTGGAATCTGCACGCTGGTCGCGCTTCAGTTGGCGGGAAGACTGAATCGGACCACATCGGCGTTCGTCTGGGGGTTTCTGATTCCGGTCAGAATCGCAATCGGCCTGGGCGGCGGCTCGGCCGGTGGCCCGCTGATGGTCGGCGTCGCCGTCGCAATGATTTTCGCTTCCGTGCGCCGATCGATCCCGTGGAAGACGCTGCTGCTGGGCACTGTGGTGGCGGTGTTCATCATCCGACCCGCGGAGGTGCCGTATCGCGCCGCGACCTGGGGCGGCCGATCATCCGATGCGGGCGCAATCGAGAAAGCCCGCCTGTACGGAGATATTCTTTACCGCATCACGATCGGCGGGGCGGTGGAGCCGCAAGCGCTGATCGAATTCGGAAGCCTGCGCCTGGCGCAATTCACAACGTTCGGCGAAGTAATCGCGGACACGCCCGCAATGGTGCCTTTTTGGGGGGGCGAGTCTTACTATCCGATCCTGTTCAAACCGATTCCGCGCGTAATCTGGCCCGACAAACCGGAAGAATTGACTGGACAAACGTTTGCCCATCGTTACGCCTTGATCTCCGCCAGTAACACCAGCACTTCGATCAATCTTCCGCAGCTAGTCGAGTTGTACGGAAACTTCGGACTAATCGGAGTGATCGCGGGGATGTTCATATTCGGGTTGATCTACCGGCTGCTGATCGAGATGTACGTTCATCCCGGAATGGGGCTCGGCGCTCTGGTTGGCGCCGTTTTCGTTTTGTCGAACTTGCTTGATATCGGCTCCGCCGCCTCGATGGTTTTCGGAGGAATCCCATGGACCATCATCTTCATCGCGCTGATTCACTTGCTGATGGAAGCCGCAGAGGTTGACGCGGTGACGCTCGATACCAGGGTTACAGGCAAGTAGTCCGCCGGTCAGTCACACTATGTTGGATTCTGGCTTCCATCGACAGAGCGCCTTATTTAGAGGCGCGTTTGCGGCCTGTGTCATCAGTGCGCTGGTGTTGATCTGGGCTCACCGCTTTCTGCCCATGTCGGATTATCCCGATTGGCTCTACCAAGGTTCCGTCGTGGCAGAGCTTCTTCAAGGCAAAGCTCCAGCCTTCTACACATTCAGGCACTATCCAGTTCCTAACGCCGGGGCAGTAGCGTTGCTCGGACTCCTGGACCTTGCTTTTCCCCCTGAAGTCTCAGGAAAGGTCGTTTTGAGCCTTTGCATCATACTGTTAGCTCTCTCCTCGACCTATTTGCTGAAATCGCTGAGGCGCGACGCCGACAATCCTCTCCCGCTGATTCCACTGTTGTTCTTATTTAACACCTTCTTCTTCACGGGAGAGCTGGCCTATGTTCTCGGCCTGTCACTTTTCTTTTTCTACTGCGGATATTTATTTCGTCGAATCTACCGGTCGGAGTCGATCGATTGGTGGTTAGTCACCGGCGCATCAATCGCTTTATTTTTTTGTCACTTTATGCCTTATGCGACTGCTATCCTCGTTACGCTGATATTGTGTCTTACCGAGCCACGGACCGGGCTTTTGCGCCCTTTCGCCATTTCCTTCGCGCCATCGATGGGATTAACGATCTGGTACGCAATTGAGCGTTGGTTTCAAAAGCCGAATGGACCTCTCTGGGAGTTTTGGACGGTCCATCAAATGGCAGGTAGCTTGATCGCGGCCCTTTCTCCCTTCCCGGGGTTTCTTCCGTGGCTTGGCATTCACGCGCCTGGGATGAAGGCGTTCGCCTTACTCAATCTGTTCATGGCGATCCTTCTGATCTTCGTGGTACCGCTTTGCGTGTTGTTTTGGGCTAAGGGCCGCGCCGGAAACCGCGGAGTACTCGCTTGCGCAGTCGTTTGCGCATTCGCAGTTATTGCTACCGGGTATGAGTTTGCGGGAATCCTTAGTCCGGGCGAAAGGTTTATCTACCCTGCTGTCTGGATAGGATTGTGCTGGCTGATTGGCGCATGGATACCTCGTGAGGGTTCTCTGATCAGCCGGGGGCTGACAGTTATCCTGATCGGCTTACTGGCTTGCCAAATTCTCTTCTTGCAGATCAATGTTGGAGTGGCATCGAATGGACTCGCGGCGCTCTACTCAAAACTGCGGTCGGCGCAATCCCGCACGGAATTCTGCGCGATCTATGAAGCCTATGTGCGACAGAGTTGGAACGAGCCGCATCGAACGGGCTTCGATCTGTTTCTCTCAAATCATGCTAGCGCTCCGCGGCTGCCATACTACCTTTACCTCGAGGAAAAGGTAGATGCGCCAAGTTTTCAGACTGGAATTCTTAGCTATAAGGGTCCCGGAGACAATGAAGACCGTTGCAAGTCCCAGTGACGCACCCGCGGATGAGTACTGGGGCGCGTCGGCTTCGAAAAGGAAACGTCATGCCTGACCCGGTCACAATTCAACGCGAATATTACCGGCGCACTGCGTCGCAATATGACCAGCTGCACGTACACTCGGATGGTGAGCATACCTTCGCGCTGTGGTTCATGGTGTCGATGATCCGTTACCTGGAGTGCCGCTCAGTGCTGGATATCGGCTCTGGAACCGGGCGTGCGCTTTTGATGCTCAAGAAGGAGCTGCCCGGAATTCGAATCTGCGGAATCGAACCGTCACCTGAACTGCGGGCCGCGGCGCAGGCGAAAGGCCTGGCTCCGGATGAGATGGTGGATGGCGACGCACAGGCGCTCGAATATCCCGACGGTGACTTCGACCTGGTGTGCGCCTTCGGCGCATTACATCACATTCCGAAGCCCTCGCTTGCAGTCGGCGAGATGCTGCGGGTATCCAGGCGAGCGATCTTTATCTCGGACGCAAACAACTTCGGTCAGGGCTCGGCGCCGGCGCGCGCTGTCAAGCAGCTCGCGAACTTCCTCGGACTATGGCCGTTGCTCGATTTCATCAAGTCGCGGGGTAAGGGCTACCGCCTCTCGGAAGGGGACGGTCTTTCATACTCCTATTCTGTATTCAACGATTACGCGCAGGTCCGGCGCGCGTGCGCGTCCGTCCATCTATTGAACACGACGGGATCGGGCGTGAATCTCTATCGGACCGCATCGCATGTCGCGCTACTCGGCATCAAGCCAGGATCGTAAGAGTGATTTCTTCAGACGAAGACGCCGGCGCTGTGCGCGTCCTGCACGTAAGTCCGTTCTTCGCACCAGCGTGGGTGTATGGCGGACTGGTCGAGTCGGCGTATCAGTTTGCCCGGCATCTGGCGCGCGCGGGAGCGGCGGTTCGGGTGCTGACTACGGACGCGAATGGATCGGGAAAGAAGCTCGACTCGGCGGCGAAGGCGCCGTACGCGCACGGCCAGGGATTCGAAGTTCGCTACTGCGCGCGAGTCGCGCGTCAGTCGGTATCGCTCGAGCTGCTCGGCGCGCTCGCCGAACAGGTGCGCTGGGCCGACGTGGTTCATCTGCACGCGGCGTACTCGTTTCCGACCATTCCAACCTTGCTGGCGGCGCGGATGCTGGAACGGCCGGTGGTGTGGACTCCGCATGGCGCGCTGCAGCGCTGGAGCGGGTCGCGGCGAGTGCGGTTCAAGTCGCTGTGGGAGAAGGGGTGCCGCCTGGTTGCGCCGCGCGCCTTGGTGCTTCACCTGACCTCGGAGAGCGAGGTCGAGGAAACTCGCGCGCGCTTTCCGCGCGCCACTTTCGGACAAATTCCGAACGGAGTCGAGATTCCGCAATCACTTCATCGCGAGCCACGCGGCGCTGGGCTGCGGCTCGGATTTGTCGGCCGCCTCGATCCCAAGAAGGGAATTGAGAATCTGCTCGCCGCCTGTCACATCCTGAAAGAGCGGCGCGGGCCGGCTTTTTCGCTCGCGATCGCGGGTTCGGGCTCGAGCGATTACGAGGCGAAACTTCGCCGCGAGATCGATCGCCTCGATCTGTCCAACGAGGTCTCACTTCTTGGCGACCTTCGCGGCGAGGAAAAGCAGCGGATGTTCGAGCGGACCGACGTCGTCGTGGCGCCGTCGTTCACCGAAAATTTTGCGATAGTCGTAGCCGAAGCGCTTGCACACGGCGCCGCCGTGATCGCGAGCACCGGCACTCCGTGGAAAGAAGTCGAGCGGGCAGGCTGCGGGCTCTGGGTCGGCAACGATCCCGCCACCCTGGCGGACGCAATCAGCACAATAAGCTCGATGCCCGTCGCCGAGATGGGCGAGCGCGGACGGCGGTGGATGGCGGCAAGCTTTTCGTGGGACAAATGCGCGCTGGAAATGCTGGCGCTCTACAAAGACCTGCTGGCGCAGCCCGGCGATCGGGATGCTCGCCGCCGCGCATCGGTCGCAAGTCGATGCAGCTCTCCGCGTGGCTGGGCGGACGGGACGCCGCCACCGGGACGATGACAGCGTTCGCGCGGCGTGAGTGGTTATTCATTGCGCTGGTGGCTGCGTTCTGCGCCATTTTTATGCTCGAGTATCCGGCCTCGTTCGCAATCGCCGACGAGTGCGAGATCCTCTCGCTCGCCTACAGCATCGCGCACGGCACGGTTTATCCCGACCGTGCCGGACTGCTCACCTGGAACCCGTCGATGGAACTCGCGGTCGGCGGCCACCGCATCGTCAAGTACTCGCCGTTTCACGCGATGCTGCTGGCGCCTGCGGTCGCGAGCGACTGGCGGCTCGGGTTCCTGGTGAGCGCGGCGTTTTTCGTCGTGGGCGCGTTTGCGGTGCGTGCGATGCTCCGCGACGCGGGACTCGCGACCGACTGGTGCATCTTGTATTTCATCCTGCCCGGGATGCTCTACTACTCGGCGACGCTGATGGCCGCCGTTCCGAGCGCCGCGATGGGCGCAGTCGGGGTGGCTCTGCTGTGGCGCGAACGCCCGCGCCGCGTCGGGGGAGCGCTCGCGCTCGGCGCCTCGGTCCTGCTGCATGAGTGGATGGTGGTATTTGCGATCGCTTCGGCGGGAGCGTGGTGGCTGTCGCGGCCGCGCGCCCGCCGCTGGTCCGACGCGGTGGCGCTCGTGGCAGGCGCCGCGCCGGCGATCATTGCGCTCGCAGCGTACAACTATGCCACCACGGCGTCGGCGCTGCGGGGAGGCTACGCGATCAACGGCGAGGCCTTCTGGTTCACCGGCGAGCACTTCGCATCGTTTTTCCCGTTCTACCTCGCATCCCTGGCGATTTTCCCGGTGGCCGGACTTGCGGCGCTTTCACCGCGATGGTCGCGAGGTTGGCAAACGCCCGCCGTGGTCGCTGCCGTAGTGATAGCAGCGTCGCTCTACGGTTATCGCGACGGCCTTACCAGCGGACTCACGCCGGCGGCGGCGATGCTCGCGGGCGCGGTACCCGGGCAGCGCTTTATCCTGCCGGCGTCGGTAATCGCGTGCGTGCCGGCGGCGCGATGGCTCGATGATCGACTCGGGCAACGGGGATTCGCCTGGACCACCGCGCGCCGCAGCGCGGCGCTTGCCGCCTTCGTCGCATGCTTCGGGGTGATAGCCGCGCTCCACAATGACTTCCTGCGCGCCAACGCTGCCGTGCAGACGGCGATCGCGCGCGCGGTTCCGGCGGGAGGAGATATCGTGGGCGCCGGCGAGGTGCTCAAGGAACTCGCGCCTGTGTACCGAAACGTCCGGCTGCGCCAAGTGGCTCCCGACGATCCCAGCGTCGCGGCCGCCGCCGATTCATACCTGGTCTGGATGGGCGCGCCCGGCGCCGCGCCGCCGCCGGAGTGGACGCGCGGCAGGACGACCGAACTGGTCCGTGCGCGGTCGTGGGCATGGAATCGCGATCTCTGGATCGCCTGGCCGCGCGATGCGCACGCGCACGCGGCGGCTTATCTCATCGGATTGCGCATGGTGACATACGCGCAGCAATTTGAGGACATAGGGCAAGAATCATCTCGCACTCATCAATGTTAATCGTAGGAATCAACGCATATCACGGCGATGCGAGCGCCGCCGCAATCGTCGACGGCAGGCTGGTGGCAGCTGCGGAAGAGGAGCGCTTCAATCGCATCAAGCACGCTGCCGGCTTTCCAGTCGAGGCCTTGAAGTACGTGGTGGCGGCGGCAGGCGCCGCGCCGCGCGACATCGACATCATTGCCGTCGCGCGCGATCCGTGGGCGCGAATCATGCGCAAGGCGTGGTACGCGCTGAAGATGCCGTCGGCCGCGCGGGACCGGTTGAGCGCGCAATCGCGCTTTGCGTCGATCGGCGCGGAAGCGGCGCGCGCGCTGGGGGTCGGCGAGAGTTCGATTCCGGTGCGCCGCGTCGAGCATCATCGCGCGCATCTGGCCAGTTCGTTCCTGGTCTCTCCGTTCGACCAGGCGGCGCTGCTGTCGATCGACGGGTTGGGCGACTTCGCCAGCGCGATGTGGGGCGTGGGACGCGGCGGTACGATTTCGCCGATGGGCGTGGTGACATTTCCGCATTCGCTCGGAATCTTCTACACCGCGCTGACGCAGTACCTGGGGTTTCCGAAATACGGCGACGAATACAAGGTGATGGGGCTGGCGTCGTACGGCGAGCCGGAGATGCTCGAGGAGTTCCGCAAGATCGTGATCGCGCCGGACAGCGGGCGCATGGATTTCATGCTCGCGCCGGAATATTTCATCCATCAGAGGTCGGGCGGTGAGATGACGTGGCGCGCAGGCGAGCCCACGATAGGCAGGCTGTACTCGGACTTCCTCGTGACCCGGCTGGGCCCGGCGCGCGATCCGGCCGAGCCGGTGGACAAACGCCATCTCGCGATCGCGGCGTCGATGCAGCGGCGGCTCGAGGAAGTGATAATCGATCGGCTGCGAAACCTGCAGCGCGCGACCGGACTGAAAAAGCTCTGCCTTGCGGGCGGGGTCGCGTACAACTGCGTCGTCAACGGCAAGATCCTGGAGCAGACGGGCTTCGAGGACATCTATATACAGTCGGCGGCGGGCGACGCGGGCCTGGCGATAGGCGCGGCGTTCGATCAATGGCATTCGAGCGCATCGCGGCCGCGCGAGTTTGTGATGGAGCATGCCAATTGGGGTCCCGAATTCCGCGCCGATGAGATCGCGGGATTACTCAGTTCGCGCGAATCTGAAATAGCCAGTCAGGGGTGCGTGATTAGCAAGATCGAAGATGAAGACGAACTCTGTCGCATGACCGCGGCGACGATCGCCGAGGGACTGGTCGTGGGATGGTTCCAGGGGCGGATGGAGTGGGGTCCGCGCGCGCTGGGCAATCGCAGTATCCTGGCCGACCCGCGCCGGGCCGGGATGCGCGACATCCTGAATTCGAAAATCAAGCGCCGCGAAATGTTCCGGCCCTTTGCGCCTTCGATTCTGGAGGAAGCCACCGCTGACTACTTCACGCAGTCGTATCCGTCACCCTTCATGCTGATGGCATACCCGGTGCGGCCCGAGAAGCGCGCGGCAATTCCGGCCACGACGCACGTTGATGGAACGGGAAGGCTACAGACAGTGAATGCGCGGCAGAACCCGCTATACCACAAGCTCATCGGCGAGTTCGGCCATCAGACGGGAGTACCGGTGCTGCTCAACACCTCGTTTAACGAAAATGAACCGGTGGTTTGCCGCCCTGAAGAGGCGCTCGATTGTTTTCTCAGAACGAAAATGGATCTGCTGGTAATGGGACAGTTCACCGTTCGCCGCGGCGGCGGGAATTAGCTATCGTCGCGGGCCGAAAGATGCGTATCATCATACCTATAACCTCAAGTCACCAAGCTGGATTATTCTTGCACACCCAGCATAGGAGCGGTTCATGAAGAGAGTCCTGGTCACTGGCGCCGGTGGTTTCATCGGCCACCATCTGGTGAGTTACCTCAAGAGAAAGGGCGAATGGGTTCGCGGCGCGGATCTGAAATACCCCGAATATGAGCGGAGCGCGGCCGACGACTTTGCGCTGTTGGACCTGCGCCGGTGGGAAAACTGCCTGAAGGCGACCGACGGAATCGACGAAGTGTACGCTCTGGCCGCCGACATGGGAGGAATGGGTTTCATTTCGGCGCATCATGCCGAGATTCTCCGCAACAATTCGTTGATCAACATTCACACGATTGACGCGGCACGCGAGAACGGCGCGAAACGCTACCTGTACACTTCATCCGCCTGCGTTTACCCGGAGTATAGGCAGACCGACCCCAATGTCACGCCGCTCAAGGAAGAAGACGCCTATCCGGCGCAGCCGCAGGACGCCTACGGTTGGGAGAAGCTCGTCACCGAGCACCTATGCATTCACTACCGGGAAGATTATGGGCTCGAGACGCGCATCGTGCGCTTCCATAACATCTTTGGCCCGCTGGGCACCTGGGAAGGCGGCCGCGAGAAGGCGCCCGCCGCGTTGTGCCGCAAGGTGTCGCTGGCCAAGCTTAACGGCCAATCCGAGATCGAGATCTGGGGCGACGGCGAGCAGACGCGCTCGTTCTGTTACATCGACGATTGCCTGGAAGGCATCTACCGGTTGATGCGCTCGGATTACCGGGAGCCGCTCAACCTTGGTCAGGATCGACTGGTGACTATTAACCAACTCGCCGATATTGTCGCTGCGGCGGCGGGGATCAGCATAACCAAGAAGCACGTGCCAGGCCCGCAAGGCGTGCGCGGCCGCAATTCTGACAACACACGGCTGCGCAAAGTCCTTCATTGGGAGCCCGAGATAAGCCTGGAAGAAGGTCTAAAACGCACCTATCTCTGGATCGATCAGCAGGTGCGCGCGGCCGATCATCGGGTCGCGTCCGGGTCATCCGCTACGGCGGAGAATCCATCGAGCGCGGTGCGCCGCGGCTCCGCATCGTAATCCTATGGCAGGCGCGGAAAAGCAAAATGCTTTTCCGCCGGCGCCATCAGAGTCGGCACGCGATTTCTGGAAGCGTTCAATTCCGGTTGGTCAAACGCGAGTACTATTCTTAAACCGTTCGTTCTGGCCTGACCGCGAAGCTACCGGCCAATTCCTGACCGAACTTTGCGACGATCTTTCGCGCGACCACGAGGTTACAATCGTGGCGGGTCCGTCGCGTCGCAGCGGTTTTGCGCGCTTTCGTTTGTGGTCGCATGAACAACGCGGCAAGGTTTCGATCATTCGCACCTGGGGGACGGGATTTTCAAAGTCGAACCTCGCCGGCCGATTAGTCAATCTGGGTACCTACTACCTATTGGCGGCAGTAGTGGCATTGCGGCTGCCGCGCCCCGATGTAATAGTCGCCGAGACCGATCCTCCGCTGCTCGGCGCGCTGGCGGCGGTGCTGAAACGGCGCTGGGGATGCAGGCTGATTTACAACGTGCGGGATCTTTATCCCGATATCGCGGAAGTCACCGGCGGGGTGCGCAACCCGTTGCTGCTCGAGTTGCTGCGCCGCGCCAACGACTACGCCTACCGGCGCTCCGACCTGATCGTGACGCTCGGCCATGATATGGCGGAGCGAATCGTCAACAAGGGCGTCCCGGCGGACAAGGTGGTGGTGGTTCCGGATTGGGTGGATTGCGAACGCATCCGTCCGCTCGAGAGCAATCCGCTGCGCCGCAACTTCGGGGAAAAGTTTGTCGTGATGTATTCGGGCAACATCGGACTTTCGCAGCAACTCGAGGCCGTGCTCGAGGCCGCCGACCGGCTGCGCGATGACGAGCGAATTCTGTTCGCAATAATCGGCGAAGGCGCGCGCAAAAAGTGGCTCGAGGAACGGGCGCGCGCGATGGGATTGCCCAACGTGATCTTCCTGCCCTATCAGCCGCTGGAAAATCTGGCCGAGTCGCTGACTGCCGCCGATCTCCACCTCATTCCGCTCGCGCCGGGTGCGGCGGGATGCCTGGTGCCGAGCAAGATTTACGGAATCCTGGCGGCGGGCCGGCCGTTCATCGCAATGATGGAGGAGAGCGCGGAGGTTGCGCAAATCGCGCGCGAAAACGCGGTCGGTTTTGTCGTGCGGCCGGGCGACGTCGATGCTCTCATCGGCGCGATCCGCGAGGCGGTTGACGCGCCGCAGCGCCTCAAGCAGATGGGGATGCGGGCGCGCCGCCTGGCGGAGCTGCGGTTCGATCGGATCAAAGTTACCGGCAGGTTCGGCTCGGTCCTGGCCAGCGTCGCGACGGAGAACTAGCGGGAGAAAATATGAATCGAGCACGAAAGCCGGTCCGGATTGTGCCCAAGGGATGGGGCCGCGAGGTATGGATCGCAAACGGCGATCTCTACTGCGGGAAAATTCTGGAAATTCGCAAGGGCAAGAAGTGCTCGCTGCACTACCACAAGCTCAAGACCGAATCGTTCTACCTGCGCAGCGGCAGGTTGATCGTGCGAATCAAGGAGTCGCCGGAAAGCGCCACGATCGAGGAGTTCGAATTGAGCGCGGGCGAATGCATGGACGTGCCGATCGGGCTGGTTCATCAGATGGAAGCGCTCGAGGATGCCGAGCTGTTTGAATTTTCCACCCGGCACTTTGACAGCGATTCGCATCGGCTGGTGCGCGGCGACTGAATCCGGGACCGGCGCAAATCGATCCAAGCGCCTGCTCAGGCGCGGCAAAATACGCCGCGCCTTTTTTGTTTCCGGCCACAGGCTGGTTTTTGCGCACTGGCGGAAGTGGTATATTGCTGGGCGCCGCGCGGTGCGGCGTGAAGATGGCAAAAGTCGCATTGATTACCGGCGTGACCGGACAGGATGGTTCCTACCTCGCCGAGTTTCTTCTAAAGAAAGGCTGCGAAGTGCATGGGATGGTGCGGCGCACTTCGAGTTTCGCCACGGGGCGAATCGATCATTTGCGCAAGGGCTTCGGACCCAATTCCGAAGGCCTGCAACTGCACTACGGCGACCTCGGCGACGGCACCGGGCTTAGGCGAATCATCGAGCAGGTGCGTCCCGACGAGGTTTACAATCTCGCCGCGCAGTCGCACGTGCGCATCTCATTCGATCAACCCGAATACACGGCCGACGTGGTCGGCCTGGGGGCGCTGCGACTGCTCGAGGCGCTGCGCGATCACAACAAGCGGCGCGGGCGGGCTGCGCGGCTGTACCAGGCAGGATCGTCGGAGATGTTCGGCAAGGTGGCGGAAACTCCGCAGCGCGAGACCACGCCGTTTCATCCGCGCAGTCCTTACGCGTGCGCGAAGGTCTATGCGCATTGGCAGACGATAAATTATCGCGAAGCGTACGGGCTGTTCGCGTGCAACGGAATCCTGTTCAACCACGAGTCGCCGAGACGCGGCGAAAATTTCGTCACGCGCAAGATCACCCGCAGCGCGACGCGAATCAAGCTTGGCCTGCAGGAAAAGCTCGCACTCGGAAACCTGGACGCGCACCGCGACTGGGGATTCGCCGGCGACTACGTCGAGGCTATGTGGCTGATGCTGCAGCAGGAGCAGCCCGACGACTACGTAATCGCCACCGGCGAGACGCATTCGGTGCAGGAGTTTCTCGAAGTCGTGTTCGATCGCCTGAAATTGAAATGGCAGGATCACGTCGAGATCGATCAGCGATTCTTCCGTCCCGCGGAAGTCGATTCGCTGATCGGTGACGCCTCGAAGGCGAAGCGCCAGCTCGGTTGGGAGCCCAAAGTGAAGTTCGAAAAGCTGGCCGAATTGATGGTCGAAGCAGATCTCGAACTTGCCGAACGCGAACTGCGCGGCAAGGCGCACTAGCAAATCCTGTTACGCAAGTAACCTGACCGACTGACCGCAGTGCGGTCAGTCGGTCAAATCGCTTCATATGAATTGCCCTGCCCGCAGCGTGGTGCTTACGATACATGATCGATCATTCATTCGATCATCGCGCGTACCTCATCGGAGGAACTGAGATGGCAGAAACAGCTTATCCCGCGCGGACGACATTTCGGACGAGCGCGTCGCGCTCGCGCCATTCGGTCGTGCTTTCCGATTCGATTCTGGATATCGCGACCGTCGAGCCGATTCAATTCATCGACCTCACGGATTACATCAGCGAGCATCTGACGATGAACGCGGTCGAGAGCGGTACGGTGACTGTGTTTTCACGGCACACGACGGCGGCGATCAAGATCAATGAAGCGGAAGAGCTGCTGATCGAGGACTTCAAGAAGATGCTGCGCGAGCTAGTTCCCTCGGAGCGCGGCTACAACCATAACGACATGAGCCGTCGCAAGCCGCCGATAGCTCCCGACGAACGCCCCAACGCGCATTCGCACTTGATGCATCTGCTGCTTTCCACCAGCGAGACGATTCCGGTGATCGACGGCCGCCTGGCGCTTGGCACCTGGCAGCGAGTCTTCATGGTCGAGCTCGATGGACCCCGCAAGCGCCAGGTGATGATCCGATGCGAGGCGTATCATCCGCACGAAAAGGCGGAGGCCGTGGAACTGCACGCGGTTGACGGCGGCAACGGGCGCAACGGGGCGACGCACCATCGCGCGCACCTCAAGTAATTCCCCAGTCGCTCAAATGGATGGTTAGCCGGCGGCGCGCTTGACGGCGGCGGCTTCGAATTCGCGTTCGAGCCGCTCGATATCGGCCGGTGAGAGGCTGAAATATCTGGCTTCGGGATGATGGAAGACGACGGCGCTGACGGAGCTTTCGGGGTCCATCATGAAACCCTCGGTCAATTGCACGCCGATCGCGTTCTTCTCGACTTCGAGCAGCCGGAACAGCGGCTTCTGATCCTCGAGACGGGGACAGGCCGGATAACCGAACGAGAAGCGCTTGCCGCGATAGTGGGCCTGCACGAGATCCTTGAGCGAGAGTCCCGGCGGATCGCCGATGCCCCACATCTGGCGAATCTTCACGTGCAGCAGCTCGGCAAACGCCTCGGCGCCCTCGAGCGCGAGCACCTGCAGGATATGCGAGCGCAGATAGTCGCCACGATTTTTCCAATTCTCCGCGAGCGCGCGTACCCCGGCGCCGATGGTCGTGACAAACAAGCACAAATAATCGGTGCGGCCGCAGTCGCGTGCTGCGACGTAGTCGGCCAGGCACAAATGCGGCGCGTCGCTCTGGCGGCCAAAGGTAAACGACTCGAGCATCGTTTTGCCGTCGGCTGAATAGATCATGACGGTGCGGTCACCGTCGGATTGCGCGGGGAAAAACCTGTAAACGGCGCTGGCAGAAATGTCCCCGCGCGCAAGAATCTGCTCGGCGACTTCCTCGACCCGATCGTGAAGTTCGCGCGCCTTCGGGTCGCCGGCCTCGAGCGCCTCGACAAAGTTCTGAAAGCCGAGATGCTTGGCGTAGAGATTCTTGGGATTGATGTACTCGAAAATCTCGCCGAGATCGTAGTTGCGGATCGTATGAGTCTTGAGGTCGGGCGGTTTCGGGATCTCGACGTCTCGACGCACCGACGAAGTGCGCGGCGCCGCGTCCGCGCCGGCGTCGACGACCTTTGGCGCGGTCTCGAGCATCTTCGTGGACTGCTCGGCAAGCACGCGCTTGAGCGATTCGCGCCGTTCGAAGTCCATGATCTGATTGGCGAGGTCGAGCCCGTTCATCGCGTCGTTGGCGTACGCGACCAGGCCTCCGTACTCGGGCGCTATTTTCATCCGCGTGAACCGGTTCGACAGCGCCGCGCCGCCGACCAGGATCGGACAATCGATTCCCGCGGTCTTCAAGTCCTGCGCCGTCGCGACCATCATCTGCGCCGACTTCACGAGCAAGCCCGACAGACCGATCGCGTCTGGCGCATGCTCGCGGAAGGCCCTGATCAGTTCCTCGGGCGGCACCTTGATGCCGAGGTTGACGACCCGGTAGCCGTTGTTGCCGAGAATGATCTCGACCAGGTTCTTGCCGATATCGTGGACGTCGCCCTTGACCGTCGCGAGAATAATCTTGCCCTTGGTCGCGCTTTCGGACTTCTGCATGTGCGGCTCGAGGTGCGCGACCGCGGCCTTCATCGCCTCGGCCGATTGCAGGACTTCGGCGACAATCATCTGGTTGGCGTTGAACAGCCGTCCAACCTCGTCCATGCCCTTCATCAACGGGCCGTTGATGATTTCGAGCGGTCCGCGGGCCGCCAGCGCCTCGTCGAGGTCCTCGGCCAGGCCGTCCTTGGAACCTTCGAGGATGTAGCGAGCCAGGCGATCGTCGAGCGGCATCGACTTGCGATCCTCGGCGGTCACGGTGCTTTTGCGCGCGCGGAAATAGGCGGCAAATGCCGCGATCGGATCGTCGCCGCGCCACCAGATCAAATCCTCGGCGAGGTTGCGCTCCGCTTCGGGAATCGACGGATAGAGGTGAAGTTTTTCGGAGTTGACGATCGCGAGGTCGAGACCCGCCTGCACGCAATGATAGAGCATCACGGCGTTGAGCACTTCGCGGCCCGCCTCCGGAAGTCCGAACGAGACGTTCGAGATGCCGAGGATCGTCTTGCAATGCGGAAGCTGCTGCTTAATCAGCGCAATGCCTTCGATCGTCTCGACGCCGGAACCGATGTAGTTTTTGTCGCCGGTGCCGACGGGGAAAACCAGCGGATCGAAGATGATGTCTTCGGGCTCGACGCCGTACTTTTCAGTGAGCAGCTTGAACGAACGCTCCGCCACCTGCAGCTTGCGCTCGCGCGTAACGGCTTGCGCCTGCTGCTTGTCGTCGTCGATGCATCCGACCACCAGCGCGGCGCCGAAGCGGCGCGCCAGCGGCACGACCTTGTTGAAGCGCTCCTCGCCGTCTTCGAGATTGATCGAATTGATCAGCGACTTGCCCGGCGTGCGCTTGAGCGACTCTTCGATCACGCGATGATCGGTCGAATCGATCATCAGGGGCACTTTGACTTTTTTGACTTCGATTTCGAGAAAGCGCGTGACATCCGCCATCTCGTCGCGATCGGGATCCTGGAGGCATACGTCGAGGATGTGCGCGCCGCGGCGCACCTGCACGCGTCCCACTTCGGAAGCTTCCTCGAATTTGCCGTCGGCGACCAGCCGCTTGAACTTGCGGCTGCCGAGCACGTTGGTCCGCTCGCCGACGATCACGGGCCGCGTATCGTTGTCGATGACGAGAGTCTCGATTCCGGAAACCACCGAGCGCCTGACAGTCGAGCGCTGTCGCGGACGCTTGCCCGCGACAGCTTGAACCAGCAGCCGGATATGTTCGGGCGTCGTGCCGCAGCATCCGCCGACCAGATTGACCCATCCATTTTCGGCAAAGCGCGCGATTTTCCCGGCGAGCATCGCGGGCGTCTCGTTGTAATGCCCTTCTTCGTCGGGCAATCCGGCGTTGGGCACGCACGCGACGAAGAATTTCGAAATGCCCGCCAGGGTGCGCAGATGATCGGTCATGAAGTCGGGACCGGTGGCGCAGTTGAGGCCCATCCAGAGCAGGTCGCGATGCGCGAGCGAGGTGTAGAAGGCCTCGATATCCTGTCCGCTGAGCAGAGTGCCCATCGTCTCGATCGTTCCCGACACGGCGACCGCGGGCGCCAGCCCAAGTTTTTCGATCGCAGCCTCGATGCCGACCAGGCCGGCCTTGCAGTTGAGCGTGTCGTTGACGGTTTCCAGCAGCAGGATGTCGGCGCCGCCCTCGATCAAGCCTTCGGCCTGCAGCTGGTAGCCGTCGCGCAGCTGATCGAACGTGACGCCGCCGGTGACCGAGATGCTCTTGGTCGTCGGGCCCATCGAACCCGCCACGAAGCGCGGCTTGTCGGCGGTGCTGAAGCGTGCGGCCTGCTCGCGGGCGAGAGTCGCGGCGAGGCGGTTGAGCTCGTGGGCGTCGTGCTCGAGGCCGTATTCGGCGAGCACGATGGGGCTCGCCTGGAAACTGGCGGTCTCGATTATGTCGGCGCCGACTTCGAGAAAGCCGTCGTGCATCCGGCGAATCAGCTCCGGGCGGGTGCGGACGACGTTTTCGTTGCAGCCTTCGTATCGAGCGCCGCCGTAATCCGTGGCGCTGAGATTCTCGCCGAGCACGAAAGTGCCGAATGCGCCGTCCAGAACGAGGATTCGTTCGGCGAGCAACTCCTTGAGGAGCTTGATCCGGTGCGCATCGGTGGTCATTGTTGGATGCCCGCTCAAGATGCGGGCGGTAACCAACTAAGTTATCCTAGCGATGCAAACCACGCAATTTTGCCCGATGCGCGTGCGTCCGCGCGGCAAATGGGCCGCAAACCACTTCTACTAGATGAGTACTAAATCGCAATCGCAGGCGGATGGACGTCTGGTGCTGGTGACCGGCGGCGCCGGCTTTATCGGATCGCATCTGGTGGACGCGCTGGTCGCCGCGGGAATGCGAGTCCGAGTCATCGACAACTTCGCCACCGGCCGGCCCGAGTATGTGAACCGCGCGGCCGACGCTGGTGGAAGCGGATATCCGCGACGCGTCCTCGATTGGCGATGCGTTCGACGGCGTCGATACGGTGTTCCACGTCGCCGCGCTGCCGCGCATCCCGCTTTCGATCGCGAAGCCGGTCGAGACGCACATGACCAACGTGGTCGGGACGCTGAACGTGCTGATCGCGGCGCGCGACCGGAAAGTCCGGCGGGTGGTGTACTCGGGATCGTCGTCGGTGTACGGCGAGCAGGCGAAGATGCCGCTGGTCGAGACGATGACGCCGAATCCGCTAAATCCGTACGCGCTGCAGAAGTATGTCGGCGAGCAGTACGCGCGGATGTTTCATCGGTTGTTCGGGATGCAGACGATCACGCTGCGCTACTTCGGGGTGTACGGTCCGCGAATGCCTGACGAGGGATCCTACGTGCTGGCGATCGCGGCGTTCCTGAAGGCGCGGCGCGAGGGGCGCGCGCTTGAAATTCACGGCGACGGCGAACAGACGCGGGATTTTACGCACGTCAGCGACGTGGTGTCGGCGAACATGCTGGCGATGGACTGCGAAATTGCCGACGGGCGGGCGATAAACATCGGGCGCGGCGAGAACGTCAGCGTGAACCGGATCGCGGCGATGATCGGCGGACCGACAGTCCACCGCGCGGCGCGCGTAGGCGACATGCGCGATACGCTGGCGGATCGCGGCCAAGCCGAGCGGGTGCTCGGATGGCGTCCGCGCGTGTCGATCGAGGACGGGATCGCGGATTTGCTGAATTGAAGGGCTTGCATAGGCGCTTGAAGACAGATGATCGGCGACATCGCGCGCGGTAACCTTGCGGAGAGACGGAGCGCCGGCCGATCGGCGCTGAGCGCATGGCGCGATTGAATGGCGCGCGTTCAGTCGAACATCAGGACCGTGCGGGCGACTTCTCCGGCCTTCATCGCGCGGAACGCCTCGTTGACGTCCTCGAGTTTGCCGCGGCGCGTGATCATGTCGTCGAGGTCGAGCCGCCCCTGCTGATAGAACTCGATGATGCGCGGCATGTCGATGCGGAAGCGGTTCGAACCCATGAAGCATCCCTGGATGCGCTTCTCGAACAGGAAGGAGAACCCGTCCATTTCGACTTTCTGCCCGAGCGGAACCATCCCGACAATCGTGGCGACGCCGCCGACGCCGATCGATTCGTAAGCCTGCTCGGCCGCCAGCTTGAGCCCGATCGCTTCGAAGGAGTAATCGACGCCGCCGCCGGTGAGCGCGCGAATCTGGCTGACCGCGTCGCCCTTTGACGCATCGACGGCGTGAGTCGCGCCGAGCTTTTTGGCGAGTTCGAGCTTGGCGGGGAACTTGTCCACCGCGATGATCATTCGCGCGCCGGCGATGCGCGCACCCTGGATGATCGCGAGGCCGACTCCTCCCGCGCCGAAGACGGCGACGGTGGAACCCGGCGCAACTTTCGCGGTGTGAAGCGCGGCGCCGACGCCGGTCATCACGCCGCATCCGATCAGCGCGGCGCGATCGAACGGCACGTCGTTGCCAATCTTCACGAGTGCATTTTCGTGCACCAGCATCTTTTCGGCGTATCCCGACAGGTCGGCGAACTGGTTGACCAGCTGGCCCTTCTGCGAGAGGCGCGGCGGGTCGCCGGGGGCGCGTTGGGTGGCCTCCTTGTTCGAGCAGAGGTTCGGATGTCCGGACATGCATTCCTCGCAGTAGCCGCAAAAGACCGACAGGCACGCGATCACGTGGTCACCGGGCTTAAGGTACGAGACCTGCGAGCCGACTTTCTCGACGACGCCGGCGGCCTCGTGGCCGAGGATCGCGGGGGTCGTCCAAAAGTACAGGCCGTCGATGAAATGCAGATCGCTATGGCATACGCCGCTGGCGACCGTGCGCACGAGGACTTCGCGGGCTTTGGGTTCGTCGATATCGACCTGCTCGATGGTGAGTGGCTGACCGGGACCGTGGAAGACAGCAGCTTTCATCTGGATTGCTCCTCTTTTTTCAGGGGCCGTGACGCTTGTGGTGCTTGAGCCAGAGTACTTGGCGACGTGACGCGCGCGCGTTCAGTTGAACATTTTTTCGTTGAATCCACGCTAGTTGAACATCAACACAGTGCGCGCGACTTCGCCGGCCTTCATGGCGCGGAAGGCCTCGTTGACGTCCTCGAGCTTGCCGCGGCGGCTGATCATGTCGTCGAGATTGAGGCGGCCCTGCATGTAGAAGTCGATGTAACGGGGCATGTCGATGCGGAAGCGGTTGGAGCCCATGTTGGAGCCTTGCAGCTTGCGCTCGGTCAGAAACATGTAGCCGTCGATTTCGACCTTCTGGCCGACGGGAATCATGCCGATGACGGTGGCAGTGCCGCCGGCCTTGAGCGAGTTGAACGCCTGCTCGGCGGCCTTCTTGAGGCCGATCGCTTCAAAGGAGTAGTCAACGCCGCCGCCGGTCATTTTTTTGATTTCATCGACGGGATCGCTGCTCGACGCGTCAACGGTGTCGGTCGCGCCCATCCGCTTGGCCATCGCGAGCTTGCCCTCGAACATATCGACCGCGATTATTTTGCGGGCGCCCGCGATCCGCGCGCCCTGGATCGCGGCGAGTCCGACGCCGCCCGCGCCGAAGACCGCAACCGTCGAGCCGGCTTCGATCTTCGCGGTATTGAGCACCGCGCCGACGCCGGTGGTGACGCCGCATCCGATCAACGCGGCGCGATCGAGCGGCAGGTCCTCGCGAATCTTCACCACCGCGTTCTCATGCAGCAGCATCTTCTCGCAGTAAGACGAGATGTCCAGGAACTGAAAGACCGGCTTGCCCTTCTGCGAGATGCGCGGCTTGTCCTGGGGGTCGCGCTGCGTGGCGACCTTGTTCGAGCATCGATTCGGATGCCCCGACATGCACTGCTCGCAGTTGCCGCAGAACACCGAGAGGCAGCAGATCACGTGATCGCCGGGCTTCACGTAGGTCACCTGTTTGCCGACTGCTTCGATGATGCCGGCGGCCTCGTGGCCGAGCACCGCGGGCGCAGGGTAGGGGTAGAGACCGTCAACGAAATGCAGGTCGCTGTGGCATACGCCGCTGGCGACGGTTTTGATCAGGACTTCGCGGTCCTGCGGTTTGTCGAGTTCGACGTCCTCGATGCTGAGCGGCAAATTGGGCCCGTGGAAAACGGCGGCTTTCATGCTGAGTGCTCCTTGAATGTGGCGATAACCCTGGCTGCACGTGCGGGCGACGAAGAGCGAAAAACGAAAAGCGAAAAATGGACAATCTCCCGGACCGCGCGAGCGCCGTGGCGCTTACCTTACTACCACACTGGCGGCGCATTTCCAGTGCGGGACTTGGCGGCGCCGAGGCCGGGACTACGGAAACATCGCAGGCCGGGATGTGCCCGCGAACGGAACGCCGTCGAGCCGGGCGGCAGCCGAGTTGGCGCGCGCGTACAGCAGGGCGGTGTCGTCGCTATAGATGAGCCGCCAATCGCGCCGGGAGTCCATCAGCTTGCGGGCTCCGCTGTCGGGCTCGATCAGCACGTAGTCGGTCGGATATTGGGTCAAGGCCGCATCGGCGCCCGCCTGGTTGTAGGTGAACGCGAAAAGCTTTTCCAGCACAGCTTGCGGATAGACCGTGTCGTAGCGGCCGTCGATGAAAACTTTGGAGTCCGGCGGCAAGTGCCAAATCAGGTACTCGCCCCATCCAAACAGCCCAAGCACGTTGCCCTTGAGGTCGTGATCCTTCATGAACGCGCAGGCGCTGACGGGATATGGATTGACGGAGGTGAGCCGATTCGAGAAGAGATCGGTGAACGAGAAGATTGCCAGCGCGAGGATCGCAAGTATCGCCTGGTTGAGCCGCGACGCGGGCCGCGATGCTCGAGGATCGTCGCGAATCGCAGGCCATCGGCGCTCGAGCGATCGCGGCAGATGACGCGCGAGTGGCGCGGCAATCGCGATTACCGCAACCGGCAAGTTGCGCACCGAAATGAAGGCCGCCGCGGACATCACGGCTGCTATCGCGATCAGCGGGAGATCGTCCTTCGATGGGCTCAAGATGAACGAAAGGGCCAACGCCGCCATCGGCACAATCCCGAGCACGCAGGTAGATCGGGCCGACCGCCTGGGAATGCCAACTCAAGAGCGATGGCATTCAATAGCGGCTGCCAATCGACCATTACAATCCGCGTGTACGGATTGAACAGCGCATGCAGTACCGCGCGCCATGCGCCGAGTCCGTATGGATTCGCCAGCGTCGCGAGGGTAGATAACGCGGTAATCGCACCGAGCCGAAGCGCACGCGCGACGGCGCGGTGATTGACGACATCCTGCACGCCGGACACCGCGCTGTAGATGGCGAGAGTCGCGATTCCGAGGATGAATCCGCCGTGCAGATTGGCCCACACTGCGAGCATCGGAACCGCCAGCCATAGCGGCGAGGCGCGGCGGCGATAAACCTCGCGCGTGAGCATATAGATGAGCGCGCTCAACAGGGCGAAACTGAAGACCTGCGGCCGGAATTGGACATACGGCACGATCGCAAGGGCGGAAAAAAGCAGGATTGCGAACTGGATCAGCGGCGGCGCGCCGGTCTCGCTTTCCGAAGCGGCGAGAAAGACCACGATCACGGCCGCACACCCAAGTTTCATCAGCTTGAGGCCGAAGACGCCCAGATGATTGTAGAGCGTCCCCATTATCAACTCGCTCAACCATTCGTGATTGAGCCACAGATGGCCCGGTGCGGAATATGAATACGGATCGCGCCACACGATGTGTCCCGCGCTGAGCACGGCTTGTCCGAAGCGGACGTGACCCCAGAGATCCGGGTCGGCGAGGCGGTTCAAGTCGGCGATGGCAATCACGACCAGGATCAGCGCGGGCGAATAGCGAAACAGCGAGACGCGAGCGGGACTGGCGGCGACCATGGTGTACCGTTATACACGCGCGCCGGAGCAGTTCGTATCGATCCCGAGACGCGCCTGGCGGACTACGGGAAGAACGCCGGCCGGGATTTGCCCGCGAACGGAACGCCCGCGAGCCGGGCGGCAGCTGAGTTGGCGCGCGCATACAGCAGGGCGGTGTCGTCGCTATAAATGAGCCGCCAGTCGCGCCGGGAATCCATCAGCTTCGCGGCCGGCGAATTTCTCCCGATCAAAACGAAATCATGCGGATACGCCGCCAGCGTATGCGATCCGCCAGCCGTGTTGTTGGCGAGCTCCAGGTAGTCGCGGATCACCGAGGCAGGATAGCCCTCGTCGTAGCGGCTATCGATGAAGACTTTAGTGCCTGGCGCGCCGTGCCAAATGACGTACTGGCCCCATTCAAATGTAGTCAGGACGTTTCCCGTGAGCCGATGGCTGTTCATGAAGCTGACGGCTTCGGCGGGATTGTCGGTCACGTCGATGCCGGGCGACAGAATTCCGCTGTGCCGCGCGAGCCCGATGGCCACGACTACGATCAGGATTTCAATGACCAGCCGGCCGGCACGCGTCGCCGCAGGAGCACTCGAAGCCGGTGCGGCGGTGACCTCACGCGCCGGCATCAGCAGGCCCAGATGGTTCGCGAGCACAGGAGCGATCGCAATCGCCGCAATCGGGATGTTGCGGACGGCGGCGAAGGCTGCCGCGAGCATTACGGCGGCGACCGCGACGAGAGGCGCGTCTGAACCTTTCGGTGTGAGAATCACTGATACGGCGGCGGCGGAAAAAAATAAAAGCACCAGGACGAAATACTTCCTCGCGATGCTCCCGCTATCGGCGGCCGTGAGAGCAGCTATCAGCGGTCTCCAATCCGCAACCTGACTGCGGGTCATCGGGTTTCGGAGCTCGCTTATGAGCGAGTACCAGGTGTCGCGGGCGGGCGGGATTAGAAACGTGCACAAAGTAGCGGCGGCAGCGGCGGCGGTAATCGCAATAATGCCAAGCCCGCGGCGCGGACCGTGGCCCGCAAGGATGTCGGACAGGAGGGTAGTTGCCGCGTAGACGCCGAGCGCAACGAGGCCTATAAAAAACCCAGCGTGAAAATTGCTCCAAACCGCGACGATCGGGATCGCAATCCAGAGCCTCGCCGAACCACGCCAGTTGTGACGGGTCAAGCAGCGCGATAATCGCTGACAGCGCGACGAAATCGAATAGCTGCGGCCGGAACTGCATCAGCGGCGCCAGGATCAGCGCCACGACCATCAGGATTGCCGCCTGCACGAACGCGGGCGCGGCGGTTTCGGACTCAGCGAGAACAACAAAGCAGATAGTGCCGGCCGCGCACAGGAACTTGAGCAGCTTGAGGCCGAACGGTCCGAACATGTCGAACATCGAGGCCATCACAACTTCGCTCAACCATTCATGCCGCAGCCACGGGTAGCCCGGCGCCGAATAGGAATACGGATTGCCGTGCGGCAACGAGCCATGAGCGAGCAGCTCGCGGCCCCACAGAACGTGTCCCCAGAGATCGGCACCGCTGTGCTGGAGTGCGTCTGCGATCACAATTGCGAACAGGATCAGCGCTGGCGAGTGGCGCAGGAGCGAGACGCGAGCGCGACTGGCGGCCACCATCGTATCCCGCTACACCCGTGGACTACGGGAACGTCGCGTGCCCGGACGCGCCCGCAAACGGAACGCCCTTGAGCCGGGCGGCAGCCGAGTTCGCGCGCGCATACAGCCGGGCTTTGTCGTCGCTATAGATGAGCCGCCAGTCGCGCTGGGAATCCATCAGCTTCGCGGCCGGCGAATTTTTCTGGACCAACACGAAATCATGCGGATACGCAGCCAGCGTATGCGATCCGCCGGGCATGTTGCTGGCGAGTTCAAGGTAGTCCTGGACCACCGTGGGAGGATAGGCCAGGTCGTAGCGGCTGTCGATGAAGACTTTCATGCCTGGCGCGCCATGCCAGATGACGTACTGACCCCATGCGTAGTCGGTCAACACGTTTCCCGAGAGCCGATGGCTGTTCATGAAGCTGACGGCATCGGCAGGACTGTCGGTTGCGTCGATACCGGGCGACAGAATTCCGTTGTAGCGCGCGAACACAATGGCCACGACCGCGATCAGGATTTCAATGACCAGCCGGCCGGCACGCGGCGTCGCACGAGCACTCGCAGCGGGTGCGGCGGTGACCTCACGCGGCGTCAGCAGCAGGCCCAGGTGGTTCGCAAACACAGGAGCGATCGCAATCGCCGCAATCGGGATGTTGCGGACGGCGGCGAAGGCTGCCGCGAGCATCACGGCGGCGACCGCGACGAGAGGCGCGTCCGCACGTTTCGGTCTGAGAATCACCGATACGACCGCGGCGATAAAAAATAAAAGCACCATGACGAAATACTTCTGGTCGACGCTCCCGCTGTGCGCACTCGTCAGAGCAGCTATCAGCGGTTTCCAATCCAAAACCACGTGATGCGTCATCGGGTTCAGGATCGAGCTGATTAGGGTGTGCCAGGTGTCGCGCGCGGGCGGGATTAGAAACGTGCACAAAGTAGCGGCGGCAGCGGCGGCGGTAATCGCGATAATGCCAAGCCCGCGGCGCGGACCGTGACCCGCCAGGATGTCGGACAGGAGGGTAGTTGCTCCATACACGCCGATCGCAACGAGGCCGATAAAAAACCCGCCGTGAAAATTGCTCCAAACCGCGACGATCGGAATCGCAATCCAGAGCGACGCCGAACCGCGCCAGTTGTGACGGGTAAGCAGCGCGATGATCGCTGAGACCGCGACGAAATCGAATAGCTGCGGCCGGAACTGCATCACCGGCGCCAGGATCAGCGCGACCACCAGCAAAATTGCCGCCTGCACGACCGCGGGCGCCGCGGTTTCGGACTCAGCGAGAACAACAAAGCAAATAGTGCCGGCCGTGCACGCGAACTTGAGCAGCTTGAGGCCGAACGGGCCGAACTTGTCGAACATCGCGGCCATCACAACTTCGCTCAACCATTCATGCCGCAGCCACGGGTAGCCCGGCGCCGAATAGGAATACGGATTGCCGTGCGGCAACGAGCCATGAGCGAGCAGCTCGCGGCCCCACAGCACGTGTCCCCAGAGATCGGGATCGCTGAGCTGGCGTGCGTCCGCAATCACAATTGCGAACAGGATCAACGCCGGGGAGTAGCGCAACAGCGAGACGCGAACGGGATTGGTGGCGACCATGGTATCGGACTAGGCGCGCGCGCCCGCGCTCGCCTCCGCCGCGCCGCGCCGGACGATGGCAAGCATCAGCAGCGCGAGCACCAACGGCGTCAGCGGCAGCGACGCGAACAGGCTCAGCGATCGCGCGAACAGCGGGAACAACCATACGAGAAACAGGAGCGATTTTTCCCATGGGAGAAAGGCCGAGTGCATGGCGTCCCACGCCAGCCAGGCTATCGGCAGTGCCAGCATCACCAGGTCGTAGTCGAGGAAGTACGGCATGACCAGCAGGGTTCCAGCGGCCAAGGCGGCGGCTTTGACCGGAAATCCGCCGGGTTTGAGCCAGATCCACAGCACCGCGCTCGCGGCGAGCAAGCTGACCGCCGCTTGCATCGCGTAAGACACGGCGACCGATGCGCCCCACAATCTCGCCGCGGCGAAGATGCTCTGAATCTTGCCGAAGCCCACGTCGCCATTCTCCAGCACGTTGTGGGTCGTTACCGGGATACTGTCGAGGAATCCTTGCCAGGTCTGCACTCCGAACAGCGCGACCGAGAGTCCGGCGAACGCGCCGACCGTCAGCGCCGCGGCGACAGCAGCTCGCCACTGGCGCGTCGCGATCAAAACCAGCGGTAACAAGATGCCGAACTGCGGCTTGTAACAGAGCAGTCCCAGCAGCGAGCCTGCGACCCAGGGGCGGCGTTCGAGCAGCAGCAATCCGCCGCCGAACAGCGCCACGGTTATCAGCCCGTTCTGTCCGTTGAGAATCGTTAGCAGCGCGCCAGGAAATGCGAGAGCCGCCCAGAGCGTGTCGCGCCGAGGAGCGATCTTCCACATCACGATCAGATAGGCCGCCATCCCGATCAGCGTCCAGACCAGCAGCGAGCTGTCATAGGGAAGCAGCGAGAGCGGGAGCACTATTGCAAGGAACATGGGCGGGTAGTCGAACATCTCGTAGCCCGGATCTTTGCCGCCTAGCGCCGCCTTCTCCGCGGCCGCCAGCGTCGCGTGGTTGTAGACCGCCGCAGGATGTCCCCGCAGCGCCAACGAGGAAGCCGCCCAGCATTTCGGAAAGTCGGCGCCGACCGGATGCAACGTTGCCATGACTCCGCCCGGTCTCAGCACCAGCCATCCGATGAACAGCGCGAGGTAGGCCGCGCAGAGCAGCCTTGGGTAGACGCGGGCGCGCTCGGGATTGATCCAGCGGGCCACTCTAAACGAGTCGACGAAAGCCCGCGCCCGGTTTGGAGACGAGAAGCCGCTGGAGCCGGCAGCGCCCTGACTCGATGCAGGATCGGCGTTGATCCCCACCTTCATCTTCATCACCCCGGCATCACCCCGAGCGAACCGGCCTTGTGCCGGCCTTTTATTTTCAAATCGCCGGGACGGTGAGGACTCATCGCAATTTCACCTTCGCAGAACCGTTACGCCGCGCAGCCGCGCGACCACCTCGGGATATTCCTTTCTATATGACCGGGCGGCATCCGGCGCCAGGTTCTGACGCCCAAGAATCAACACGGCAGCCGCTGATGCAGACGGGCCGTAGCGAACCGCGCGATCGAGTTGATCGGCGGGGAGATAATATCGGATCACTTCGATCGCATACGCCGGGACAACGGTCATGACCTCGCCGGGTTTGAGCGCGGAGGAGGCGGCGGCAATTGCTTCGCGATATTGCGCGTCATGCGGCTTGCGATCGTAGGAAACGATATGGCCGACGGAGAATGCGACAGCGAGGACCAGCGCGCCGATGCGGACGAGATCGCCGGGCAGCTCGAAAATCCCCAGCGCGACGAGGATGAAAAACGGAACGAAGCACGACAGCGCGTAACGCTCGACGAACACCGGCGCAATCGCGTACGACGCGGCCACCATCACCACCGGCGGCACCCACATCCAGAGGAGCGCGAAGGCAACGGCGTTGCGTTCGCGGCGCCATCCGCGAAGCACACCCCAAATCGCAAGCGCCGCGAGGATCGGGAACGCGAAGCTGCCGGTGGCTTTATTGAATAGCGCGAAGGGCGCGTATAAGGCCGGCGGCTTGCGCCATCCGCCGACGCTCCCGGCCGAGGCTGCGTGCAGAGAAGAAAAAAGCTTCGGTACGAGAATCAATCCCGCCGCCGCAAGCGCAATCGCGATCGCCCACGCGCGCCGCGCGTTGGCATTATCCGGGCGCCATCGGGCGCCCGCTACTACATTGAGCAGCCACAAGCCTTCGGTCGCGGGCACCAGCAATGCGGCGAAGTTCGAGGCGATCGCAATCGCGGTCAGAACCACGACCGCCGCGTAATTCGCGAGACCGCCGACGCGAAGCGCGCGGATGAACATCGCTACCTGCGCGAGAATCGCCGCGAGCATCAGCGGATACATCCGCGCCTCGCGCGAGTACTTGATCGTGACGAGGTTCACGGCAAAGAGCAGTGCGCCAAGCCCGGCAATTATCCCGGCGTCGTCGCCGGCCAGCGCCGATTGTCTTTCGGACCCGGGAGCGAACAGTTCGAGGCTTACAAGATAAACCAGCAGTATCGATACGACGCCGAAGGCCGCCGACAGCGCGCGCATCGCGGCCAGGCTCGATCCGAAAAGCGCGATCCATCCATGCAGCATCAAGTCATGTATCGGCAGCTCGCCGGGATTGAGCGCTGGTTGGCGGGCGATCACTTCGGCGGCGGTGGGCGCGGAGGCGGCCGCCCATGACGCGGCCTCGTCCGCCGACATCTCGAGCGCGCCGAGATTGGAGAAGCGGATCGCACCGCCCGCGGCGAGAGCGACGATAAGCAGGATGAGACTCAGCGCGCGGGCCGAAACGATCGGGCGGGGTGTCGTTTGATCGCGTGGTTGATCGCGCTCGCCGGCTTTGGATGCGGCCGTCAGAGACCTTTCCTTAGCTGCGGCGCCGGACGAAAGCCCACCGTGCGAGCCGCCGGAATGGTCATTGGCGCGTTGGTGCGTGGATTGAAGCCGGCGCGTGCGCGGCGGCGGCGCACGGAAAAAGTGCCGAAGCCGGGCACCCAGAAACGCTTGTCCTTGCGAATCGAGCGCGCAATTTGTTCGAATGCCAGGTCCAGGGTAGTGGCGACCAGCTTTTTGGGTTGGTCGGTGGACCGGGCGATCGTGTCAATCAATTCGGCTTTGGTCATCGACAAGGACCTCCACAAATTTCTATAGCCGAAGTGCGCGCGGAGCCATAGCCGCAGGCGGCTCGATTTGATTGCGCTCGATCCAGCCGTCGATTGCCGCCAGCGCACGGGTACCCATCTCGATTTTCTTCTCACGGCCGCGCGCACGGATCTTCAAATCAGGCATCAGGCCGTAGTTCGCGTTCATAGGCTGGAAGTCGCGCCGCGCGGGATCGGTGATATAGGCGACAATCGATCCGATTGCGGTCTCGGGCGGTGGAACGATCAATTCGCGATTCATAACCAGGTTCGCGGCGTTGATTCCCGCCAGCAATCCAGCGGCGGCGGACTCGACGTAGCCTTCGACCCCGACCATCTGGCCGGCCAAAAACAAATCGTCGCGCGCCTTGAGCTGGAGGGTGGGACGGATCAGGCGCGGCGAGTCGACAAACGTGTTGCGATGGATCGAGCCGAGGCGCACGAACTCCGCCTTTTCCAGTGCGGGTATCATTCGCAGCACGCGGAGCTGCTCCGGATAGGTCATCTTGGTCTGGAATCCGACCATGTTGAACAGGCGGCCGGCGGCGTCGTCCTGCCGCAGCTGCACGACCGCAAACGGCCGGCGCCCGCTGTGTGGCTCTGAGAGCCCGACCGGACGCATCGGACCGAACGCGAGCGTCATCGGGCCGCGGCGCGCCATTTCCTCAATCGGCATGCATCCTTCGAAATAAACCGGCTTCTCGAACGGATGCAGCTCGATTTTGTCAGCCGCCACGACCGCCGCGACGAAGGCGTGGTACTGAACATCGGTCATCGGGCAATTGATGTAATCATCGCCGCCCTTGCCGTAGCGCGAGGCCTTGAACGCCACCGCCATGTCGATCGAATCGGCGGCGACGATCGGCGCGATCGCGTCGTAGAAATACAAGTTGCGCGGACCGATCAGGCGGTTGAGCGACTCGCCCAGCGCCGGGCTGGTTAGAGGACCGGTGGCGAGAATGCTCGGACCGGCGGGTATGTCCGACGCCTCGACGCGTGAAATCTCCACCATCGGATGATCCTCGAGGGCCGCGGTGATGGCGCGCGAGAAATCATTGCGATCGACGGCGAGCGCGGAACCCGCGGGCACCCGCGCGCGATCGGCAGCCGCAATCACGAGTGAGCCGAGCCGGCGCATCTCTTCTTTGAGCACGCCGACGGCGGTCTCCATCGAATCGTTGCGCAGCGAATTCGAGCACACGAGCTCCGCAAAATCCGCGGTCCGATGCGCTTCGGTCATTTTGACCGGCCGCATCTCGACCAGCCGCACCGCGATACCCCGGCGCGCGAGCTGGTAAGCAGCCTCGCTGCCCGCCAGCCCCGCTCCTACAACGGTTACCTGGCTTTCACTCATCGGGAATTGCCGCCTGAGCACGAGCCTGGATGCGGCGAGCCGCGATCGTGGTGTTTTTCTGACTGATCGAATGGGGCCGAAAGGAGCAATTTATACCAAGAGTTGTGGTTTTGGGACGGCTGCCCTCTAGGGCTAGCTTTGTTCCGTCAAAAAAAATTTCAGCCGAGAGCAGACCTCGCCCGATTTTGGGCGAGCCGGGCGAGCACGGGATATCCTGGCGGTTGACCATAGCGTATGTGTAGCACGCCGAATCCGGTGGGGGCAGGCTGAATAGGTCATCCTCGAACGAAGGAAGAATCACCTGCGCGGTGGGCGGCAGGGGCTGACCCCTGCACCCAGTAGTCAGAAGACGCGAAAATCTGCGCAGCGCATCTTTTCGCGACTACGCGAGGGAAGAGACCGCGCGCGACAACGGGCAGGGCTGACCCCTTGACCCAGTATTAACGCCGCCCTCCGTTGTCGCGCGCGGCCCATCCCAACGGCTTAATACTGCGCTGCCGTCGCCACGGGCAGGGCGGTGCCGGATTTTCGACGATGGTGTAAACCAGCACGGATCGACGCATCCCTGCGAATCCGGCGCAGTGAAACAGTGAAAAAGTGAAATGGAGGCGCTACGCGGGAGGCGTCGAGGCCGGCGCAGGCGCGGCCTGCTCGGCGACGGGAGCGGGAGCCTTGTAGCCGCATTCCTTGTTGGCGCATTGCCAGGTGACGCCGGTGCGCTTCAAGTTTTTCTCGACCATGTAGTTGGCGCCGCAAGACGGGCATGGATGCGGGACGACTTTGTCCCAGGCTGCGAATTTACATTTCGGATAGCGGCCGCATCCGTAGAAAATTTTTCCGCGGCGGCTGCGACGTTCGAGGATTTCGCCTTCCTTGCATTCCGGACATGCGACCCCGGTTTTCGCCGGCGCCGACTGCAGGCGTTTGATTCCGTCGCACTCCGGATACCCCGAGCATCCCAGGAATTCGCCAAAGCGTGAGCGCCGCTTGACCATCGGCTTGCCGCACTTCTCGCAAACTTCATCGGTAGGCACGGGGGCCGACGGCGCCTTGAGGGTGATGGTGCCCTGCTCGTCGCGCGCGATCTCTCCGGTGTTGGTGCATTTGGGGTAGTTCGAGCAGGCGACGAACTCGCCGTTGCGCCCCCATTTGATCACCATGTCTCCGCCGTCGAGCTCGCATTTGAGGCCGGTGGGCAGGCCCTTGCGCTTGACCTCGGGCATTTTATCCTTGGCCTCGGCAAGGTCCTTGGCGAACGGGCCGTAAAAGCGGCCGAGCGTCTTCACCCAGTTCTCGGCGCCCTCTTCCACCTTGTCGAGATCCTCTTCGAACTGCGCGGTGAAGCCGGATTCCAGAATGTCGGGAAACGCCTTGACCAGCATGTCGTTGACGACCCGCCCCAGCGACGTCGGACGCATCCGCTTGCTCTCGTCTTCTTCGACGTACTCGACCCTAAGGATGCTCGTCATGATTGCGGCGTAGGTCGAGGGACGCCCAATCCCCTGCTCTTCGAGCTCCTTGATGAGCGTGGCTTGGGTGAAGCGCGGCGGCGGCTGGGTGAAATGCTGCTCGGGTTCCAGCCCCAGCAATTTGAGCGTCTCGCCTTCGCTGAGCAGCGGCAGCGTGCCCTCTTCGTCTTCGCCGGGTTCGTCCTGGCCTTCGATATACACGCGCATGAAGCCGTCGAACTTCATCACCTGCCCGGTGGCGCGGAAGATGGCGTTGGCAGATTCGATATCGACGGTGGTGCGGTCGTACACCGCCGGCGTCATCTGGCTCGAGACGAAGCGATTGTAAATCAGCGTGTAGAGCGCGAGCGCGTCCTTGTCGAGGTAGCGGGCGATCGACTCGGGGTCGCGCTCGACGGCGGTCGGGCGAATAGCTTCGTGAGCGCCCTGCGCCTGCTTGCCGGATCGATAAAAGTTCGGTTTGTCGGGAACGTACTGCTTGCCATAGCGCGAGCCGATATGGTTGCGGAGGGACTCGAGCGCCTGGTCGGAAACGCGCGGCGAGTCGGTGCGCATATAAGTGATAAGCCCGACCGCGCCCTGCTCGCCAAGCTCGACACCCTCGTACAGTTTCTGCGCGATCTGCATCGTGCGCCGCGGCTGAAAGTAGAGCTTGCGCGAGGCCTCCTGCTGAAGCCGCGAGGTGATGAATGGAGGCGTCGGAGTGCGGCGGACTTCCTTGCGCTCGACACTTTTGACTTTGAAGGGCGCAGCCTCGACGGCTGCCATGATTGCGCGCGCCTCGGCTTCGGGCAGCTTGCGGGATTTATTATCGATACGCTCGTCTTGGTAGCTGAACAGCCGCGCCTTGAACGGCGGAGGATTCTTGGCTGAAAGGCGGGCGTCGAGCGTCCAGTACTCTTCGGCGCGGAATGCCTCGCGCTCGCGTTCGCGATCAACGATGATCCGCAGCGCAACCGATTGCACGCGACCGGCGCTGATCCCGCGCTTGACCTTGTCCCACAGCAGCGGACTTAGCTTGTATCCAACCAGCCGATCGAGCACCCGGCGCGCCTGGTACGCGTCGAACAGGTTGTGATCGAGCTTCGAGGGATTGGCGACCGCCTCCTTGACGGCGGCAGCCGTGATTTCATGGAGCAGCACGCGGCGGACGTTGGACTTGGTCTTGCCGAGATAATCGGCGATATGCCACGCGATCGCCTCGCCTTCGCGGTCGGGGTCGCTGGCGAGGTAGATATTCTCCTTGCCCTTGGCGGCGCTCTTGATCTCGCCGATCACCTTTTCTTTGCCCTTGATTACGACGTAGTCGGGAGCGAAACCGTGCTCGACGTCCACGCCCAGCTTGCTTTTGGGCAGGTCCACCACATGGCCGACCGACGGCATGACCTGGTAATCGCTACCGAGGTAACGCTTGATGGTTTTCGCCTTTGCGGGCGATTCGACGATTACGAGATTTTTTGCCACCGATCCAGACGCCTCCAGCTCCCGTTCCAACCTTCCCAACTGGCGCAGCTTTCGTCGGGGCAATCGCTCCGACGCGCCGCCACAGGAATTACACCCTGCCAGACTTATGCAAGCGAGAAAAGCTTGCCCGGATGCTGGGTAACGCGACCTTCAAGTTCCAGTTCCAAGAGTAACCTAAGCACGGTTTGGGCATTAAGCCCGGAGGACTCGATGATCGAATCAACGTGGAGCCTTTCGGATTCTTTTAGATTCACTAAGATTGTCGCAGCATCATCGGTTGCTATTTCGAGAGTCTTGCCGCCTCCGACCGAGTCGGCGATGGGAGGGACTTTGGCTCTCGTGTCGGACGTTGCATGCGTCGGAGCCTGTTCTGCCGGCTGGTTAGGCAGGGTCACCGCTGGTCTGCCGGCCATCTGAGGCGCCAGCTCCTCGATCACGTCCTCGACGCATTCGACCAGCTTCGCGCCGTCCTTCAGCAGGCGATTGCTGCCTCGCGTCTTGCCGGAAAGCGGGCTGCCGGGGACGGCGAACACCTGGCGATCCTGTTCGAGCGCCATCCGCGCCGTGATCAGCGAGCCGCTCTTTTCAGCCGCCTCGACGATTACGACGCCCAGGCATAGACCCGACAGGATGCGGTTGCGCGTGGGAAAGTTCTCCGCCAGCGGCTGCGTTCCAATCGGGAGTTCACTGACGATGGCGCCGCCGCCGGCGAGGATCGCTTCGGCCAGCTTGCGATGCTCGGCGGGATAGATGACGTCAACGCCGCATCCCAGCACGGCGACCGTTTTGCCGTGCGCGTCGAGCGCTCCCTGATGCGCCTCGCCGTCGATTCCACGCGCCAGGCCGCTCACCACAGTGAAGCCCTTGGCGGCGAGCTCGAGGCCGAGCCGCTGCGCCATCCGCCGGCCGATATCGCTGGCCGCGCGAGCGCCGACGATTGCGATGCAGGCGGGATCGCTTAGCTGGGCGCGGCCGCGCACGAACAGGAACGGCGGCGGGTCGGCGATTTGGCGCAAATTTGGCGGATAGTCGGGGTCAGTCCATTTGACGAGGCGCGCGCCGATGTTGGGCAGCTCGCACAGCTCTTTCTCGAGCGGTTCGAAGTCGCGAAACTCGGCGATACTGCGGGCGGTGTTGCGCGGCACGCCGGCGGCCGCGATCTCGTCGGCATGGAGCTGGAATATTTTTTCGGGCGCGCCGAACTTCTCGATCAGCAGCTTGCAGGTTCGCGGACCGACTCCGCGAGCAGTTCTCAATGCGAGCCAATAAACGTCTGGTGACGGCATCGCGCACCACCGGCGGCACTCGCGCGGCTCCCCCTCGATAGACAGCCCGCAATTTCGCGCTGTGCTATAAGTAAGTTGTTCTTAACGCCGAAGATTCGCAACCCGATCGTCAACGCGGCGTATTCCGCAGGACGGGCCGCCGCAGCCATCGTCGCCACCGCGTTTTATTGATCGTGCGAAGGGGATCGCATAAGTTACGCACAACCGTTTCATCTGTTATTATTACACATCGGCCGTCGTTTTTTGACGGTTCACGGAGGACGAAGTATTGGGCGCTACATCACTTGCAACCAGGGATTTCGGTGCAATGTCCGCGACTGAGAAGCAGATTCTAATCTTCAGCTTCTATCGCGACGCCGAATTGCGGGGCGCGCGTTTGCTCTTCAATCTCCTGGGACACATGAAAGACGGCGAGTCGCTGCTCAAGATGACGGCTCATCTCGCCGACGAAACGCGCCATGCTTATCTATGGACCAAGCGAATCGCGGATCTGGGCGGCAGTCCGCAACTTATCGACGACGGCTACCAGCGCCGGCTCGGACTTCGCACCGGCGTGCCCAAAACGATTATCGATCTGCTCGCATTGACCGTGGTGGTCGAAGAGCGCGCGCAAAGCCGTTACAACGCGCATATCGCGCTGCCCAACGTGGATCCGGAGACGATGGAAGTCCTGAAGGCCGTCATGAAAGACGAACCGTGGCATCTGTCGTGGATCGAAAAAGAGATGCACGAAATCGCCAAGGCGGAGGGCAATGAAGAGCAGGCCGACAAGGCGCTCGCTCGCTACCGGGCGATCGATCGCGAAGTTTACGCCACGCTGGCCGCGGACGAAGCCGAGCTGCTGCGCGCTTAGCCGCGCGCGCGGCTAACCCGATCGTTGCTGCGTGCATCACGCGGTCCGCGCTAAGCCGCCG
The DNA here is from genome assembly GCA_963813785.1 of uncultured delta proteobacterium. Lineage (GTDB taxonomy): Bacteria > Desulfobacterota > Binatia > Binatales > Binataceae > Binatus. The sequence goes on from CAWFAJ010000002.1 coordinate 133,581, forward strand.
GAGCGGCGTGCGGCAAGCGCGGCGTTCAGTTCCAGGCGCATCGCCTCGGCGTACTCGGCGGCCGCCTCGACGGGCTTGGCGCCTTCCTTTTTCCGATACGCGTACATCAGGCTTCGGCTCGCACTCACGATGAGTCCGGTACCGTCCGCGCGCGCCGACGCGACCGCGTCCGTCGCCGACGCACCTTGCGCGCCATATCCCGGCGCCAGGATCGTCGCCGCCGGCATCAATTCGCGCGCGCGCCGCGCATGCTCGGGATAAGTCGCGCCGACCACCGCGCCGACGGCGCTGAGACCGCTGGCGCCCACGCAGTCGCCGCCCCATTCGTTCACGCGCGCCGCAACCGACTCCCACAGCGGACGGCCCGATGCGCTCAGATCCTGAAATTCCCCCGACGAGGGATTCGACGTCTTCACCAGCACGAACACGCCGCGGCCGTCTCTCACCTTGGCGACAAACGGCATCACGGCGTCGATCCCCTGGTACGGGTTGACGGTCACGGCGTCGCAACTGAAGTCGCCATCGCCCAGAAAAGCCTCGGCGTAGGCAGCCGAGGTCGTGCCGATATCGCCGCGCTTCGCATCCGCGATCGTAATCAAGCCGAGCCGCCGGGCCAGCTTGACGACCTCGCAAAACGCGCGCATCCCCTCGACGCCGCGCGCTTCGTAAAACGCAAGTTGCGGCTTGACTGCGACCGCAGAGCGCGCGCATGACTCGACGATTTCGCAACAGAAGCGGGCCAGCGTGTAATCGCGCGGGAGGCCGGGCGCGCCCGGCGCATCGAGCTGGGGATCGATGCCGAGCACCACGACGCTCTGTTTGAGACGCGACGCTTGTGCAAGGCGATCGGCAAAATTCATCAGGGGAGATTATCGCATAGTGCGGCCCGCAGGTCACATCGGGTCGTTGCGTTTTCGCGTCCATCGCGGGCATCCTTCTGGGAGCCAACGACAGGAAAAAAACCGGCATGAACAACCTGACTATTGTTACCAAGCTCCGTTTCATGGCCGCGCTGGCGCCGGCGATTCTGTTGCTCGCAGCCGTGCTGATTGCAGGCGCGTTTCACGTCTTCGGGACGGCGCCGCGGCAAATCTACGAGAACGAATATGCGGCGGCGCGCGCGGCCCAGGGGATGGAAGACGCGCTATACAAGATGGATTGGGGACGCACGCAACCCGAGGCATCTCAAATCGTCATGGATCAGCAGCGTGGATTCATTTCTGAGATCGAGATCGCGCGATCGCATATCGAAACCCGCGAGCAGGCCGAACGGATCGAGAAAATCGCCAACGACGCGCGCCCGCTGTTCGACGCGCTGCGCGCGGCGCAGCCGGGCGACGACAGCCTCGAGCCGCGGCTGCGCGATCTGCAAGGGACGGTGGCGGATCTGATGAGCCTTGATGACGCGGCTCTGATCGCGGTGGCGGCCGACGCCCAGTCGCAGGCCCGCATCATGATTGCGATCACAATTGTGGGACTGGTCGTCGTCCCGTGGATTTGTTTCGTCGTGATCGCGCGCCTGTCCGGCGGCCTCTACACCGAACTAAAGGAAATGCGCCGCCGCGTGGACGCGCTCGCCGAGCAGCAGCCGACTGGGTCCCAGGATGCGCGCGCCCTCGACGAATCGCTGTCGAGGCTCGGCTTTCCGAAACCAAACCCAATGCTCGCCGAGTAGCAACGCGGCGTAATCCTACCGCTGCTTGCGTTTGGCGACTGCCTTGGCCGCCGGCTTTGCGCCGCCGTCGGGCAGCACGATGTCGAGGCTGCGCCACAGGTACCATGCCGCCGCGGTTCGGTACGGACGCCATCGCTCGGCGTGCTTGAGCAGGCGCTTGCGATTGGGCCGTTGGCGCATCCGGTAGTGCCGCTTGACTGCGTTCTGGACGCCGAGATCGTCGGCGGGCATCACGTCGGGCCGTCCCAGGTTGAACATCAGGAAGATTTCGGCCGTCCACTTGCCGATTCCCTTGACCTGCGTGAGATGGGCGACGATCTCCTCGTCGCTCATTCGATGGAAGCGATGGAAGTTGAGTTTGCCGTCTCGAACGTGCGCGGCGAGGTCCTTGATGTAGAGCGCCTTCTTTTCCGAGAGGCCCACGCTGCGCAGTTGCGCGTCGGTCTTGGCCAGCACCTGTTCCGGCGAGGGAAATTCCACGCCGGGGAACAAGCCGACAAAGCGGCCGTAGATCGCGTTGGCGGCTGCGCCCGCAAGCTGCTGGAAAATGATATTCCGCGCCAGCGCCTGGAAGCGCTCGCGGCGCGGCTGGATTCCAAGCGCGCCGACCTCGGCAATAATCCGTGCGAGGACCGGGTCGGCCTTGCTAAGATGCATTCGCGCCTTGCGCGCGTATGGAAGTCTGTCAGTCGGCATCGGACTCAAAACCGCAGTTCGCCGAATCTTGCACGCCTGCTAAGCTGGTTCAATCGCGACTATGAGCGAAGACACAAGACTCCCGATGTGCCCGGAGAACCTCCACGAAGGGATGCGCCTTGGGCCGATTAATTACGTGGTCACTTCCGAGCAGGCGCGCGCATTCTCGCAGGCGGCAGGGGCCGCGAGTACGGAATTCGTCGTCGATGCGCGCAACCCCGGCGCGATCGTCTCGCCCACGATGCGCTTGCAGGATTACGCGCTGCTCATCGCCGCTCATTTCAAGGGCGGCACGGGCGGAGTCCACGCCAAGCACTGGTGCGAGTTTCACGAGCCGATGCGCGTGGGCCAGGCGATCAAGACCGAAGGCAAGATCACTGCGGCGTATCGCAAGCGCGGCAAGTTTTATTTCACGCTGGAATATGAATCGCGCGACGCGGCGACGGATCAGCTGCTGGTAAGGCAGGCGATTACGTCGGTGCTGCTGAACGACAAAGGAGAGATGCGATGAGCGCGTCGCCCGCTGAGATTCGAATCGGCGCGGAACTGGTTTCGCCGCCGTACCTCCTGGATGCGGACGCGGCGAAGGCCTACCTCGAAGGCATCGAGGAGCCGCCGCGGCGCCGTCCGCGCGGCAACATCCACGACAACAAGGACGCCGCGAAAAAAGCGGGATTCGTCGCGCCGATCGCCGCCGGCGAGCAGACCATCGCGATAGTGGCGCAATTCCTCGCGGACAACTTCGGCATGCGCTTTGTGCGCGGCGGACGTATCGATGTATCGCTCACCAGGCCGGTGTTCTACGGCGACACTTTGACCACCCACGCGAAAATCGTTTCCGCTCGGTCCGCAGCGGGCCGAGCTGCAGATTCACGTCGAGAATCAGCGCGCCGCACAGGTGCTGACGGGAAGCGCTGCGATCAGGCTGAGCGACGCATGAGCGCCGGGCCGATTCCCGGTTCGAGCGATGCGCCGCGCGACGGGATCCCGGCGCCTCGCACCGCGCCGTTGTGGCGCAAGGCGATTCCGTACCTCGGGACGATCGCGATCTTCGCGCTGATCTTCTGGCGCATCCCCATCCGGAAAGTCGAGCAAGCGTTGTCGCAGGTGCCGATGCTCGAATTCCTGGCGGTGTTCATGCCGTACTCGCTGTTTTACTGCGCGATCGATTCGGCCTGTCTCACCTGGGTTGTGCGCCGCTTCAACGCGCCGATGCACTATCGGGACATCCTGCCGATTCGCGCGAGCATGTACGTGCTGGCGCTCATCAACACCAGCCTCGCCCAGGGCGGCGTCGCGTACTATCTGCATCGCAAGGCCGGAGTCAGCTTCCTGAGCGCGCTCAGCTCGGTGCTGTTCATCGCGCTGCTCGAAATCTACCAACTCTTTCTCTTCTCGACGCTGGGCGTGATCTTTTACACGCCGGCGAGCGCCGCGCAGCTAAGGCTGGTTGCGATCCTTCGCGTCGTGTACATCGCGGCATGGGCGATGCTGGCGGGAATCATTGCTTTCTTCGCGATTGCCCGGCGCAGCGCGCGGATCCGGAACTGGGTCGAGACCGGAAGAGCGGGCGCGTTGCTCGCGACTTTTATCCAGGCGCGCCCTTTAGACTACCTGGTGGTGCTGGCGATCAAGGCGCCGACCTTCCTCGCCTCGGTCGTTGCGCAATATTATGCGCTGGCGCTGTACGGAATTGCGGTCCCGTTCGTGAAGCTGATGCTGTTTCTGCCGCTGGTGTTCCTGGCGGCCGCGCTGCCGATCGCGGTGGCTCATCTCGGCACCAGCCAGGCGGCGTGGCTGCTGTTCTTCTCGAGCAACGCGCCGGCGGCGAAGATCGTCGCCTACAGTATCGCGGCGCAACTCACCTTCATGCTTTGCAACGCACTGATCGGACTGGTGTTCCTGCCGCGCGCCAGCCGCGAACTGACCGCGCTCCGCGCCGAGCCCGCCGGCACTTCAGCAACCGCGTGAGACCTTCTTCGCGGAATATGAAGGACCAGTGCCGAGGCGTCCCAGAATCTCACCAGCCGCTCTCGCGCTCTTCCAACAATGCCTGCAAGACGCCCGCACCTCCGGGGATTTCGATGGGCTTATGAGTCTTGAGCCACGCGCCAAATCGCCGGTGCCGCGCCTGATCGCTCCCTTGCGTTCGAGTCGCGCGAGGCGTTCCTCGTCGCGGTCCTTTTTGCTCCGGGTCTTGCTCCGCGTGAGAGGAACAATCTCGGCGATTGGCGTGTCGCGGTCGTATACAAGCACGGAACCGCCCGCGCGGACGTGTTCGAGATAGCGCGAAAGACCGTTGCGTAGTTCCGCGATTTTGGCCTTTTTCATGGCATTTCAATCATAGCCAAGTTGGCGCTGTCGGGCTACGGCGCTAATCCGGGTGCGGGGAGAGCCAGACGTGCTCGAAGCGCGTCGGGCGCATCGGATTGATCACGTAATCGTGCACCCACGGCTGGCGGATGATGTAAGTCACGGGGTAGTAGAGAAAGACCCACGGCGCGTCGGCGACGACGATCTTTTCGGCCTGGTCGTAAAGTGCGTAGCGCTTTTTCATGTCGGCTACGGGCTCGGCTTCGCGGAGCAGTTGCTCGACCTCGGGGTTGGAATAAAAACTGTCGTTGTTGGAACCCCACTGGGCGCGCGATAGCAGCGCGCCGAGAAAATTCTCGGGATCGGGAAAGTCAGCCTCCCATCCCTGCATGAACGATTGCGCCGTGCGGGGCTGGCGAATCGCTTCGAGAAACGGCCCCCACGCGACCGGCTTCAGCCTGGCGCGGATACCGAGCGGCGCGAGATCCTGCTGTATCGATTGCGCGAGCATCAGCATGGTCTGGTCGGCGCGCATCCAGATTTCAAAATCGAAGCCGCGTGCGAGATGCGCTTGTTCGAGCAGCGCGCGCGCCTTCGCCGGGTCGTAGTCGTAGCCCTCGAGATCGGGGTCGTAGCCGGGCAGGTTCGGGGGCATGACGCCGCGCGCGACGACGCCGCGGCCGTTCAATATGGCGATCAGCTTGCGGCGGTCGATCGCATAACTCAGCGCGCGGCGCACGCGGACGTCGGTAAACGGCCACATCTGGCAGTTCATGCCGAGGTAGCGGGTCGTGACCGTAGTTTTCGCCAGGGTTAACTTTCGCAGCGCCGGAGTTTTCATGACGTAGGGAAACTCGGCCGGCGGAATATCGACCACCGCGTCGATTTGGCCCGCATCGAAGCGCAGCCATTGCAGCTCCTGGTTTACGCCGACCGACTCGACGATCGCGTCGAGATGCGGCAAGGGTTTGGCGAAGTAGTGGGGATTGCGCACCAGCACCAGGCGCTGCCCGCCAATCCAATCGCGCAGCATGAAGGCGCCGCTGCCGACGACGTGGCGGGAAAAATCGTCGCCCCATTTCTCCGCGACGTCGCGCGGGATAGCCGACGCAAACGGCATCGCGAGCTTGTGCGCGAAAATCGGGTCGGGTGCGCTCAAATGGAAAACGATTGTCGAATTGTCGGGCGTTTCGATTCCGCTCACGTGCGCGCTGCGATGCGCGGCGAAATCGGCCGCGCCCGCGATACCTCGGTAGTACTCCATCCCTTTCGAGCGCGTGGCGGGATTGAGCACGCGTTCGATTCCATAGCGGAAGTCCTCGCTGGTTACGCTTCGTCCGTCGGAAAAACGGGCGTCGGCGCGCAGATGAAACGTGAAAGTCGTCGCGTCGGGCGAGCTTTCCCAGGCGGTTGCGATATCGGGTTCGAGTTCGATATTGCCGTCGCCGTAGCGCACCAGGGTGTCGAAAATTGCCTGCTCGAAGGTCCAGGAAACGGTGTCATAGCCGGCTGCCGGGTCCAGTGTCGGAACATCGTCGGCGTCGGCAAGGCGCAGCACCATCGCGTGCGGCGGCAGGTTGAGCGGCGGTGGTCCGCCGCCGCATCCTACGGCCAGTGCGATCGCGAGCGCGCAGACCAACAGCGCGATTCGCGCCGGCTTGAGTCTTCGACGCATCATTGCGAGCGCCTGCGCAAAAATCCGTAGCCGAGCAAATTGAAGCTGAGCACCGCGTAAAAGATCGCCAGACCGGGAAAGGTCGCCAGCCACGGCGCGGTGCGGAAGTAAATCGTCGCCTCTTCGATCATTCGGCCCCAACTCGGCGTTGGCGGCGGCACGCCCAGCCCGAGAAAGCTGAGCGCCGCGTCGAGCAGCAGGGTGTCGGAGGTTCTCAGCGCCGCCATCACGACGATTATCGGCAGGACGTTGGGAAGGATATGGAGCGCGATCAATCGGCGTGACGGCGCGCCCAGAGCCGCGGCGCCGACCACGAAATCGCGCCGGGACATCGCCAGCGTTTCCGCCCGCACCACGCGCGCGATCGATGTCCATGAAACGAGCCCGATGACGATGAAGATCGTGCGCAAACTCGGCCCCAGCACCGCAACCAGCGCCATCGCGAGCAGCAGCGGCGGCAAGGACAGCATCAGGTCGGTGAAGCGCATCAGAATAAAATCGACTGCGCCACCGAAGAATCCCGAGCACAGGCCGATCGCGATGCCGATGGTCATCGTGACCGCCATCGCGGCGACGCCGACGGTGAGCGAGATGCGGGCGCCGAAGATGATACGCGAGAGCACGTCGCGGCCGAGTTCGTCGGTGCCCATCGGGAATGCGAGCGAGGGCGCGCCGGGATCGCCGAAGGTCGGCGCGACGACGATCGTCGGATCGTGCGGCGCGAGCAACGGCGCAAAGATCGCGACGATCACCAGCACGGTGACCATCGCAGCGCCAACGGTTTCGAGCGTGACGAGGCGGCGGATATTCATCCGCTCTCCGCCAGCCGAATGCGCGGATCGAGCCACGCGTAAAGCAGGTCCACCAGCAGATTGACGACGACGATCAGGAACGCGGAGAAGAGCACCGTGCCCATGATCACCGGGATGTCGAGATTGAAGATCGCCTCGGCCGCCAGCCGCCCTATCCCCGGCCAGTTGAAGACCGTCTCGGTCAAAACGACGCCCGAAAGCAACCCCGCCAGATCGAGCCCGGCCAGCGTGACGAGCGGCAGCAGCGCGTTTGCCATCGCGTGCTTGAGCATCACGCGGACGCGCGAGAGACCCTTGCCGCGCGCGGTGCGCACGTAATCCTGATCGAACGCATCGCACAGGCTGGTGTGAAGAACGCGCGAATAGTAGCCGGCCGAGCCAAGCGCGAGCGTCAGAGTCGGCAGGATCAGGCTGGTGGCGCCGCTGTAGCCGCCAAGCGGAAATGAGCGAATGGTGGCGGCCACCGCGATCAGCAGCATCGTGCCCAGCCAGAACACCGGGATCGACACCAGCGCCAGCGATATGACCAGCAGGATGTTGTCGGCCGCGCGCCCGCGGTACGCGGCAGCCAGCGCGCCCATCGCAATTCCAAGCATCAACGACAACGCCATTGCGGCGCCCGCCAGCACGGCGGTTGCGGGAAAGCGATCGACTATCAGCCGCGTCACGCTCTCGCGCCGGATATACGAACGGCCGAGATCGCCGTGAATCGCGCGATCGAAGTAGCGCGCGTACTGGACGTAGAGCGGCTGGTCGAGACCCATCTCGATCCGGATCGAGGCAAGAGTTTGCGGATCGGCCTTCGCCCCGGCCATCGCGACCGCGGGGTCGGCGGGAACGACGAACGCGATCGCGAACGTGATGACCGACGTTCCGACCAGGACCGCCGCGCCAAATACGATTCGCCGTACGAGGTAAGCGAGCATCGCTCAGCCCGCAACGATTCCGCGTGCGGCAAGCTCGCGGCGGAGTTGGAGCACGGCGCGCTCGCGATGGCGTTTTGCACGGGCGCTGTCCTCGACGGAATCGAGTGCGGCGCGCGCCTCAGGCGCAAGCGTCGCGATCGCCGCCGACATCGCGGCGAATAGCTGCTCGTCGTCCGAGCCGCGCGACGGGTCTGATTTGAGCGCGTGATAGTGCGCCAGAAATGCGGTCACCGATGAGTACGCAGGAATTTTCACGCGAACAAGGTTAGCCTGCGGTCGCACCGAGTGGCGAGATCGCGAGTCCGATCAGATAGCCGGCGGCCGCCGCGCTCATCGCGATCGCAAGAAAGCGCATGCCCGACCGCCAGCGATCGTCGCGATGCGCGAGCCATCCCTCGAAGTATCCAACCCCGAACAAGGTGAGCGCGGTGGCAACCAGCGCGCTGCCAAGGTCGTAGCGAGGACCTGGAATCAGCATGTACGGCAGCAACGGCACCACCGCGCCGGCCAGGAATGCGATTCCCATCACGATTCCATCCAACGCCGGCCTGCCGAACGCCGCGCCGCTGAGCCCGAACATCTTTGCCTCGGCGGTCGACGCGAGCGCCTTGGGAGAGCTGCTGAGCAGCCGGACGATGCGATAGCCGGCCTCGCGAGTGAGGCCTTCCTTGCACAGCTCGTCGAGCAATCCTTCCTGGACGGTGTACGGCTGGGCGGCCGCTTCGACGCGCACGACCTCGAGCTCGGCGCGCATCACCTCGGTTTCCGCGCGCGTTCCCAGGTAGGCTCCTGCACCCATCGAGAGTGCGCCGGCGGCCGTGGAAGCCAGCGCGGCGAGCACGACCTGCGAATGCTGTGAGACGGCGCCGCTGAGCCCGCACAGCACGCCGGCGGTCGTCAGCACGCCGTCCTGCACGCCGAACACAATTTCGCGGACGCTCGAGAGCCGCTCGAAGAGCCGCCTTTTTCCCGCGGGATCGACCGAAGTCAAGCTCGTCCTAGAACTCGCGGCCGGCCGGACCGAACTCGACGCCCGGCTTCCAGTCGGCGGGGCAGAGTTGGCCGGTTCGGAGCGCGCGCACGATTCGAAGCGTCTCGGTCACGCTGCGTCCAACGTTCAGCGGGCATGATGCGGCGAACACAATCTTGCGTTTCCGATCGAGGATGAACGTCGCACGCAACGCGACTTTTTGCTGGTCGTCGAAAACGCCGTAGGCGCGCGCCAGATTGCCGTCCGGGTCGGCGAGCAGCGGGTAGCCGATTCCGCCGAGTTCGCGGGCCCATCGCAGATGGCTGTCCACGTCGTCGATACTGACGCCCACGATCGCCGTCTGCTCGGCGGTAAACTCCTTCAGCGCCTTGTTGAAGCCCGTGACTTCGGTGGGACAGATGAAAGAAAAGTCGCGCGGATAGAAAAAGAGCAGAACCAAATCGGAAGAAATTTTCGCGAGACTTGTGCGTGCGATACGCCCATCAAGGGCGCAGTCAAGATCGAACGACGGTGCGGGATCACCAGGCTTCAGCATCGCGGCCTCAAGTGCACGCTTGGTCGATAGCGCAAAAGCCAAACCTACTCAATCTCGAAGGTGAGAGAAACCGTCGCCGACACGGTGACCTCGCCGGGTTCGACCGGTGTGGACACGCTGGCCGACATCGCCATTGCCCTCCCCATCAGTACCGGAATCGGCCGCGCTTGCGATACTGTCGTCGCCTTGAGGACCTTGCCGAGCTTCACCCCCAGCGCAGAGGCGAGCGCTTCGGCTTGTGCGCGGGCGTCGCGAGTTGCGATCGCGATCGCTTCGGTACGCGCCTTGGTGTCGTCCTTGACGCTGAAGTTAAGCGAGTTGACGCGATTTGCGCCGGCCGCAATCGCGGAATCGATGAGTGGGCCAACGAGGTCGAGCGCGCCGGTATTTACGGTAACGGTATTTTGAGCGTTGTAGCCGATAATCCTGGGCTTCTCGCTCGCACGCTGGTCGTACTCGGGATTGAGCGAATAGCCGCCGGTTGTAATCTTGCCCTTGCCGCCGAGCTTCGACTTGAGCGCGTCGATCACCTTCGCGGCCAGCGCGGCGTTGCGGTTCGCCGCTTCCTCGGCCGTCTTCGCTTCAGTCTCGATTGCGATATCCAAATCCGCGGTGTCGGGAGATGTGCGCGTCTGGCCGCTGCCGTCAACTTCAATGGTCCGCGCGGCGGGAGTATTCGCACCGCTGTCCGCCCACGCCGCGGGAGCGAACACCGTGGTTACGATCGCAAGTGCAAGGCCGACGGCGATTGCTCGGGGTCTCAGCTTCATGGCTTTCATCTCGGGCGCGCTCCGGAATAAGTTGATTCGCGCTGATTTTATCCGGAGACTGTACCAGTTGACGATAATCACAATCGTCACGCAAGACGAATGGCGGAAAAACAAGCAAAACAAAATGACAAGAAGGTAACCCCTCGCACCGAGGACTTTGCCGCGTGGTACAACGACATCTGCATCCGCGCGGAGCTGGCGGACTACTCGCCGGTGCGCGGATGCATCGTGTTTCGTCCCGACGGCTTTGCCATTTGGGAGGTGCTGCGCGACGAGCTCGACAAGCGCATCAAGAAGACCGGCGCTCGCAACGCGTACTTTCCGCTGTTCATCCCGCAGAGCTTTCTGCAGAAAGAGGCGCAACACGTCGAGGGATTCGCGCCCGAGCTTGCGGTCGTTACCCACGGCGGGGGCAAGGAGCTCGAAGAGCCGCTAATCGTGCGTCCCACCTCCGAGACGATCATCAACCATATGTTCGCGCAGTGGATCAGGTCGCATCGCGATTTGCCGATGATGCTCAATCAATGGTGCAACGTTGTGCGCTGGGAGATGCGCACGCGTTTGTTCCTGCGCACCACCGAGTTCCTCTGGCAGGAGGGGCATACGGCGCACGCCACGCGCGAAGAAGCCGAACGCGAAACGCTCACGATGCTCGAAGTGTATCGGCAGTTCGTCGAGGAATTCCTGGCGATTCCGCTGATAGTAGGACGCAAGAGCGCGGCCGAGCGATTCCCGGGCGCCGTCGAGACCTATTCGATCGAAGGCATGATGGGCGACGGGCGCGCGCTGCAATGCGGCACGTCGCATTTTCTCGGCCAGAACTTCGCGAAGCCGTTCGAGATCCGCTTCCTCGACGATCAAAATCAGATGCAGTTCGTGTGGCAGACGAGCTGGGGTGTATCGACGCGGCTGCTCGGCGCGATCGTGATGGCGCACGGCGACGACCAGGGACTGCGGCTGCCGCCAACGGTCGCATCGACGCAAGCAGTCGTCGTGCCCATATTTCGCAAACCCGAGGAGGGCGAAAAAGTGCTCGCCGCAGCCCGCGGCGCGCTGGAATCGCTGACGCAGGCGGGAATCCGCGCGCGCATCGACGATCGCGAAGGACTGACGCCGGGTTTCAAGTTCAACGACTGGGAGATGCGCGGTGTGCCGGTGAGAATCGAAATCGGACCGCGCGACGTTGCCTCGGGCGAAGCAGTACTCGCGCGGCGCGACAAGTCGGGGCAGGAGTCGAAGAGCAAGGCATCGCTCGCGACGATCGGCGATGCGGTCGGCGCGCTGCTGGGCGAGATTCAGAAAAATCTTTACGCGCAGGCAAAGGCCGCGATGATCGCGAATACGCGAAAGTTCGACGACTACGCCGAGTTTCGCAAGCACATGGAGGGCGAAGGCGGCGGTGGATTCGCCGACGTCTATTGGTGCGGGAATCCAGTGTGCGAGACGCGGATTCGCGAGGAGACCAAGGCGACTTGCCGCGCAATTCCACTCACGCAATGACGGCGTCGCGGGCAAGTGCATCGTATGCGGCGAGTCGGCGGCCGAGCGCGCATATTTCGCCAAGGCGTACTGAGTATCTGTCCCCTCGCCCGGCGAAGTCCCGCATCTTAATTTCTTATAATTGGGTGCAGGGGGTCACCCCTGGCCGTTGGCACGGCTGGCCAGTATTAAGCCGTTGGCAGGGGCCGCGCGCGACAACGGAGCGCGGCCTTAACGGTGGGTGCAGGGTCAGCCTGCTCACCCCTGCAATTTGTAGCTGATCTTCATCGCGGTGCGCACTTCGGCCATCGTTGCCTGCGCGACGGCGCGTCCCATCCGCGTGCCTTCGACGATTATCTCGCGGACGCGGTCGGGCTTCGACGCGAAATGCGCGCGGCGTTCGCGAATCGGCTCCAGAAAAGCGTTCAGCGCCTTGAACAGTTTCTCCTTGACCTCGACGTCCCCGACCGTGCCCTTGCGGTAGCGCTCTTTCAGGTCTTCGATTTCCGCCTTATCCGGATTGAACACGTCGTGATACGTGAAAACGGGATTGCCTTCGACGTGACCGGGATCGGTTGGATGGATCCGCGTGGGATCGGTGTACATCGACATCACGCGTTTGCGCACGACCTCGGCGGGATCGCCAAGGTAGATGCAGTTGCCTAGCGACTTCGACATCTTCGCGCCGCCGTCCGTCCCCGGCAGCCGCGCCACCTTTCCGACCAGCGCCTTGGGTTCGATGAGGACTTTGTCGTACATACGATTGAAGCGCCGCACTATTTCGCGCGCCTGCTCGATCATCGGGAGCTGGTCCTCGCCGACGGGGACGAGATGCGCCTTGAAGATCGTGATGTCGGAAGCCTGCGAAATTGGATACGTGTAAAATCCCACCGGCAGGCCTTTGGTGAAATTCCTTTGTTTGATTTCGTCCTTGAGCGTCGGATTGCGCTCGAGCGTCGCGGTGGTGACAAGGTTCATGAAGTAAATCGTCAGCTCGGTCAGCTCCGGGACCATCGATTGAACGACGATCTTCACCTTGTCCGGATCGAGGCCGACCGCCAGGTAGTCGAGCGCGACCTCGAAGATATTCGCTTCGAGCTTCTCGGGATGCTCGAAATTGTCGGTCAGCGCCTGGACGTCGGCGATTAGTAAGTAGGTATCGTATTCATCCTGCAGGCGTATGCGGTTTTGCAGCGATCCTACGTAATGGCCGAGATGCAATGGCCCGGTGGGACGGTCTCCAGTGAGTATTCGTTTAATCATCGGTCAATAGTCAGTTCCTGAAGAGACTGCGCAATGTCGCCAGGTTCTCGATATCCTCTTTCATGTCGGGACCCTTGGGCGTCTCCAGGCACATCGGCAAGCCGAAAAACCGCCGATCGTTGAGGATGCGGCGAAACGCGTCGAGGCCGATAAATCCCTTCCCGATATGCTGATGGCGATCGACGCGCGAATGGAAGTCCTTGATCGAGTCGTTGAGATGAAACGCGGCAAGTCTTTTGATTCCGATAAACTTGTCGAGTTCGCTGAACGTATTTTCATATCCTTCCGGCGTGCGCAGTTCGTAGCCGGCGGCGAACGCATGCTCGGTGTCGAAGCATAGCCGGAGGCGCTCGTTTTCAACGACGGCGTCGAAGATTTGCGCCATCTGCTGAAAAGTGTGGCCGAGCGTACTGCCCTGCCCGGCCGTGATTTCCAGCGCGATCTTCACGTTGAAGCCTTTGCATGCGGCGTGCGCCTCGTCGATCGACCTGGCAATCGTCTTGATTCCATTCTCAACCCCCGAGCCGACATGCGCGCCCGGATGCGCGACCAGCGTGAGCACGCCGAGCGTCTCGCACCGATTCAGCTCGTCGATAAATGCCTTGACCGACTTGACGCGCAGAGCTTCATCTGGCGCGCCGAGATTCACCAGGTAGGAGTCGTGCGCGATCACAATCGCGATGCCGGTTTCGATTTGATTGCGTTTGAAATTCTCGATTTCCTCTTTGCTGTAGGGCTTCGACGCCCACTGTCGCGACGATTTGGTAAAAATCTGAATGCATTCGCAGCCGGCCTGCTTGCCCCGGATCAGAGCCTCGCCGACTCCTCCGGCGATCGACATATGCGCCCCAAGGACTGGACGGCTGGATTTGCCGGTATTTGCCATCGTGACATGCCGCCTTTTGCGCGCCGGGTTGTACGGGCGCGAGCGTATCGCGATTTTATACGAATGAACGCCCAAAGCGAGCAGCAGCAATCCGCGCAACCGCTCTTGCCCGCGGCGTCCATCGGTGGATACTTCATTACTCGTGCGAACTGCGATCATCATAGGACTGACGATTGCCGCCGCGGGATGCGCTCACATCATTTCGCTGCCTCCGCAGGTGACGCTTTCGGAAGTGGAGCCGTCGGGCCGCGCCGCCAAGCCGCCCGATTGCAACATGCCGGTTTTGCGCCATGAGCCGCTGACGGATTTTCGCAAGGTCGCAATCGTGGAGGGACTGGGAAACGTTTTTGCGAGCGAAGCCGACGTGCTGCCCGCGGTGCAGCGCAAGGCCTGTGAAACAGGCGCGGATGCGATCGTCATACTCACCAGCAGAGCGCAGACCAGCGAAGCCACCACCGGCTACTACATCAATTCGGTCGCGATCGTGTACGGCAAAGAAAATCCCGCCGCGGCCGGCACCGCGTATAAGATTCCTCGGTGAGAGTACCGATGGGCATCTATTGCCTTCGCGTTGCCGCCGATTTCAGCGCATGATAAGTGCCTGATTGCGGTGGTGAAGCGAACCATAAAGACGGTCGGCCTGGTCGTCAAGCACGAGCGGCCCGACGCGATCACCATCGCGCGAACCCTCACCCGCCTTTTACGCAGCAAGCACAAGACTCCGCTGACGGAAACTGAGATGGCGGAAAAGATCGGCGCCGAGCCCGTTGAAAGACATCAACTCGCCGATCGTGCCGATCTGATCGTCGTGCTTGGCGGCGACGGCACGCTGCTGGGCGTCGCGCGCCTGGTCGCATCGAAGGGGATTCCGATCCTGGGCGTAAATCTTGGCGGACTTGGCTTCCTGACCGAAGTGGCTATCAAGGAGGCGCCAGCCACCCTGGGACGGATACTCGACGGCGACTACGAAATCGATCGACGGATCATGCTCGAGGCAATCATCGAACGCGCATCCGAGCAGTTCACCCAGCCGTTTCTGGCACTTAACGACGTGGTCGTCGGCAAAGGCCCGCTCGGCGGGATGCTTCGGCTCGACGTATTCGCCAATCACCGAGCCTTCTGCACGTATCGCGCCGACGGATTGATCATCGCAACTCCCACGGGCTCGACCGCATACGCGCTCTCTGCCGGCGGGCCGATCGTTTTCCCCACGCTGGACGCGATCGTGATCGCGCCAATCTGCCCGCATACTCTGAGCAACCGTCCGGTGGTGCTGCCGGATTCGTACGAGATCGAGATTCACGTGAAGGCGCCGGATCACGACGCGGCTTTCACCGTTGACGGCCAGGAGTCGGCGCAACTGGGGCCCACCGACGTAATCAGGATCCATCGCGCACGCCACGTCGTTTCACTAGTCCGCTCCGCTCATCCGAATTTTGAAATCTGGCGTGACAAGCTCCACTGGGGATAGGCGCGCGCGTCCCAGATGCTGCTCGAACTGCACATCCGCAATTTCGCGATAATCGAGGAAGCTAATCTCGAGTTCGGCGCAGGCCTCAACGTGCTTTCCGGCGAGACGGGCGCCGGCAAAACCATCATCCTGAGCGCGCTCGGATTGCTGCTCGGCTCACGCGCGTCGCCCGATATGATTCGCACCGGCGAGAAAGAGGCAGTCGTCGAGGGACGTTTCGAGCTCGAGGGCGAGGCCGCGATGCCTGAACCGGCCGGGCGCAAGCACGACGGCGAGCGCCGCGAGCTGATCGTGCGCAGAGTGATCGCTGACGGCGGTGGGCGCTCGCGCGTGACGATCGACGGCGAACTCGCCACCGTGCAAAGCCTCGGCAAAATAGGCGCGTCGCTGGTTCAGGTTTATGGACAGCACGAGCAGCATTCGTTGCTCCGTGCCGAGAGCCATCGCGAGACTCTCGATCGTTACGCGAACCTCGATGACGAACTCGCGTCCTATCGCGATCGCTACGCGCGCGCGCAAGACATCCAGTCCCGCCTTCACGAACTAAACCGCCGCGAACATGAACGCGCGGATTTGCTGGAGCTCGCAAGGTTCCGCGTGAGCGAACTCGAGCGCGCCGGGCTGGCTGCCGGCGAAGATGACGCGCTATCGCGCGAGCGAATCGTGCTCTCCAACGCAAGCAAGCTCGCCACCGCCGCGCTCGAGGCCGAGCAGGCGCTCTATGGCGCCGACGGCGCGGCGACGGATACGGTTGCGCGAGCCGAGGCGCGATTGGTCGATGCGGCTGCGCTCGATCCGAAGCTTGGCGATGCGCTCGAGATGATCAAGTCGGCCCGCGCGAACCTCGAAGAAGCGGCGCGCACGCTCGGAGCGTATGCGTCCAGGATCGAGGCGGATCCCGCGCGTCTGGAGGAAATCGACAACCGCCTTCAGGAACTGACGCGGCTCAAGCGCAAATACGGCGGGTCAATCGATAGCGCCATCGAGACGTTGGAGCGATCGCGGGCCGAGATTGGCGAGCTCGAAGGAATCGGCGAGTCGAAAGCTCAAGTCGAAGCCGCGATGGCGGCGGCGCTCGACGAACTCACCGAGCATGCAAATCGACTGTCCTCGATTCGCCAGCGCGCTGCCGCCGAGCTCGGCCGCAAGATGGAAGCCGAATTGAGGACGCTCGGGATGCGCTCGCCGGGTTTCGAGGCGCGGCTCGGCGCGCTCGTCCCGGACGAAGCCGGCTTCGTGCATGCCGGCGTTGCACTCGGTCCGTTCGGCGTCGATACGATCGAGTTTCATCTGTCGCCGAATGTCGGCCAGCCTGCGATGCCGCTGCTAAGAATCGCCTCGGGCGGCGAGCTTTCGCGCGTGATGCTCGCGCTCAAGCGCCTCGAGGCGCAGCGCCGCGGAGTTGCCACGATGATTTTCGACGAAGTGGACGCGGGAATCGGCGGCGCAGTTGCCCAGGTGGTTGGCCGCAAACTGAAACAACTCTCGCACTTTCATCAGATTTTGTGTGTCACGCACCTGGCGCAGATCGCGGCCTTCGCGGACCGTCATCTCACCGTCGAGAAAGAAGAGCGGCGCGGCTCGACTCGCAGCCGTGTGGCGGTTCTGGAACCCGGCGATCGCACCGAGGAGATCGCTCGCATGCTCGGCGGCGAAGTATCCGACAAATTCCGCCGCGCTGCCCGCGAACTGCTCGATCGCGCCCGGGAATGACGCGCGCTTGACGCCAATGACAAGCGCGGACCCGGTCAGTTGACTCTTCGGACGGTATCCGGTTAGCTGGAAAATCTCGCCCGCGGTGGGGCTGTAGCTCAGTTTGGGAGAGCGCCTGAATGGCATTCAGGAGGTCGCGCGTTCGATCCGCGTCAGCTCCACCAGTCAAATCAAGCATTTTTCGATTCCCAGACATCGGCGAATGTCCGTGCGGCGGCGGTCAGGGCGGACTCCACCACCTTTCAAGAAAAATCAGCGCAGACAAATCGCGCCGGAGAGATCCCAGCCTCATCGACGCGAAAAAGCGGCCCTCCCGGCGAATTGCGCTTTTGATCCCAGTTCCTCTGAGATCGCAAGAAGCCGATTGTACTTGGCCACGCGCTCACCGCGGCAGGCCGACCCGGTTTTGATCTGTCCGGCGGCGGTCGCGACTGCGAAATCCGCGATGGTAGTGTCGGTGGTCTCGCCGGAGCGATGAGAGATCACGCAGGTGTATCCGGCTTCTCGTGCGACGCGCATCGCCTCGAGCGTTTCGGTGAGGGTCCCGATTTGGTTGAGCTTGATGAGCACGGAGTTTGCGACGTGCTGGGCGATCGCGCGGCGGATTATGGCCGGGTTGGTAACGAAGATGTCGTCACCGACAAGTTGGACGCGAGGTCCGAGCTCACGCGTCAGAAGCTCCCAGCCGGCCCAGTCGTCCTCGGCCAGCCCGTCTTCGAGCGAGATAATCGGATAGCGGCTGCTCCAATCGGAGTAGAGCCGGGTCATCGCTTCGGCGTCGCGCGACTTTCCATCGGAGCGCGCGAAAACGTATTTCCCATTTTCGTAGAACTCGCTGGACGCGGGATCAAGCGCGATCCAAACGTGCTCGCCCGGACGGTAGCCCGCCTTCACGATCGCTTCGAGGATCAATTCGATCGGCTCCTCGTTGCTGCGCAGATGGGGAGCGAAACCACCCTCGTCACCGACGGTGGTGGAATAGCCGCGCGCCTTGAGCACGGCGGCCAGCACGTGAAATATCTCGGCTCCCATCCGCAAGGCCTCGGCAAAATTCGGGGCGCCGGCGGGCACAATCATGTACTCCTGGAAATCGACACCTGATTCCGCATGCCTGCCGCCGTTGAGGATGTTCAGCATCGGCACGGGCAAAAGGTGCGCGTCGGGAGCGAGATAGCGATAGAGCGGAAGCCTGCGCGACGCGGCCGCCGCATGCGCTGCGGCGAGCGAGACGCCGAGGATTGCGTTGGCGCCGAGCCGTGATTTGTTTTCGGTTCCGTCCAGGTCGATTAATGCGCGATCGAGATCGGCCTGCGCGGCCGCATCGAGACCTCGAACGTGCGGTCCGATGATGTCGCGGACGTTGGCGACTGCCTTGAGAACACCCTTGCCACCGTAGCGGCGCGAATCGCCGTCGCGCAGTTCGCAGGCCTCGTGGGACCCGGTGGACGCTCCCGAGGGGATAGCAGCGCCGCCGAGCGAGCCGTCCTGCAGGCGGACTTCCACCGCGACAGTCGGGTTCCCGCGGGAATCCAGAATCTCTCTGGCATGAACAGTGGCGATTGCGGTTGACGCTTCCATTATGGCCTCCGGGCGCTCCAAATCCTGCGAAATTTACGACGCGGTTCTTGACTCACCGGTCTCGTCGATACATTGATGTTAGGCGCAATCGGTGATGGGGTTCCACCGCCAACCGCTCCCGCTTGAGTGAGCTGATGACCCCTACTGGTGTTGAACACGGTAGGGGTTTTTTTAAAGGGCTCTACCGAAAGGTACAGGGTCCTTTTTTGATCGCCAGCAACTTGCAATCTGATACGCTTTCGGAAGAACGGTTTGCAAGGGCGCGCCTGCGCTTTCACGACGCCAGGAGGGCAGCGATCGATGTTCACCGGAAGGGCTAAGCAGGTCACCATCTTTTTCGGCGAAACGGATCAATACCATCACCAGGCGCTGTACATGGCGATCGTCGAGATGCTTCGGCGCGAGGGGTGCAGCGGCGCCACGGCGATGCGCGGAGTGGCGGGGTTTGGGGCCTCATCGCTGATTCACACGGCGACGATCCTTCGGCTGTCCTTCGATCAGCCAATCGTGATCACCGTTGTAGATCGCGCCGAGCGGATCGATCGCGTTCTTGGCCGGCTGCGGGAAATGGCTCCGAACGCCCTCATCACGGTTCAAGAGGTGGAAGTCGTTCAATCGGGAGTTCCCTTCAAGGAAGGTTTGCCCGACGTGAAGGTCGGAGAGGTGATGCGCCGCGAAGTCGCCACAGTGCATCCCGACAGCCCCATCACCCAAGTCGTAGAGCTGCTCCTGGACAAGGATTTTACCGCCGTCCCGGTGGTCGACAATGACGGAAAAGTGGTGGGCATGGTCAGCGACAACGACCTCCTGACGCGCGGCGGGATGAACGTCACGATCAGTCTGAAAAAGGCCACCGATCTGGATTACGTGCGCGAGCTTCACGAATCTCTGGAGAACGCGAACCGCAAAGTGTCGGAAGTGATGACGCGAGAGGTGGTGACGACTGCTCCCGACGCCCTTCTCGGACGAGCTGCCAAGCTCATGGTCGAAAAACATCTCAAGCGCCTACCGGTCGTGGATAGCGATGGAAAGTTGGTGGGCATCCTGGGCCGGCTGGATGTTTTGAACACGATCGCGGCGGTCCATCTGTCCGAGTGGCACCCCGAGGCCCGCAGCGCCGGCCCGGATGCGACGGTCGGCGACGTGATGACACGCGACGCTCCGAGCGTGCACGAATCGGCAACCATCGAGGAAGTTTTCGAGCGGCTGGTCTCGTCAGCCCACAAGCGGGTTGTGGTTATAGATGACCAGCGGCACGTCGTAGGGATTATCGCTGACTCCGATCTGATTTCGAAAGTAAGCCGCGAGAGTTGGCCGGGCGTGATGGAACTGCTGGTCTCCAAGGTCCCAATTGCGAGAATCAGCGGACCCGCCCGCAAACTCATTCAAAGGCTCCATGCGCGGTTTGCCAGCGAACTGATGACGCGGGACGTGATCACTGTCCGCGAGAAAATGCCGGTTGTCAGCGCGCTTGCACTATCCGCGGAAAAGCGCGTCAAGCGCCTGCCCGTGGTGAACGCTGATGGCGAGCTGGTTGGAATCGTGGGGCGAACCGAAATGATGCGGGCGCTGCTCGCTCGAAGCGAACAGGGAAAGGGCCTGTAGGGTGTTGGCGCTGCTTCTGGTTGCGGTGGGCGGCGGCATCGGATCGGTGGCGCGGTATTTGGTCGGTGGCTGGTTTGCCGACCGCTTTGGTCCCGCGTTTCCGTACGGGACATTCGTGATCAATGTCACGGGAAGCTTCATCATAGGGTTTTTCCTGGCGTTCGCTCAGGAGCGGATATCACTCAGCCCCTACTGGCGCCTGTTTTTCGCCGTGGGCTTTGTCGGTGGCTACACCACATTTTCGACTTTTGAGTACGAATCGGTTCGCTTGCTTCAAGACGGAGAGATGCTGCTGGGCGCGCTATATCTTCTCGGCAGTGTGCTCACCGGAGGTCTCGCTGCAATCGGGGGAATCGTATTGGGAAGCTGGGTATGACCCAGCCCCGTCGCGGTTGACTGTAAAGGACAGCCCGTCGGAGTCAGCTAAGACTGGTGATAGGGTTTACCGCCGTCCTTTCCTAAGCATGGCTGACGACCCCTACCGAGGCCGCAAGGCCGGTTGGGAGTTTTCGTTCAGTCGAACAATTTGCGCATCCCGTCATCCGCCGCTGGGAATGGGAGATGCGCGGACCGCGCGCTCGAACGCCCAGCTACGAATGTGATTGATCTGTTCCTTCATGGTGCGCGCCAGCGGAACCACCTCACCGGCGGCCATGAAGAGGTCCTGCTCGGTAACCTCATGCTCCTTCAGCCGCGCCTTGGTCAGCGCCGATACGACCGACTGCTCGACCTCGGCGCCGGTCCAGCCCTTCATAAAAGCCCCCAATCGTTCCAGATCAAACTTGGTGGTATCAATTCCCCGGCGGCCGAGATGAATCTTCAAGATTTCGATCCGTTCGGCAACCAGCGGCAGGTCAACGAAGAAGACCTCGTCGAAACGTCCTTTGCGAATCATCTCGGCGGGGAGCAGGTCGATTCGGTTTGCGGTGGCGGCGACAAAGAGCCCGCGCGCCTTCTCCTGCATCCAGGTCAGAAAGAAGGCGAAGATCCTGCCCTGCTCGCCCCCGGGTTCCCCCGAGGTAATTCCCATCTCAATCTCGTCGAACCAAACCACCGCGGGCGCCATATCCTCGAGCGTCTTGCAGGCCTGGACGAATGCTCCCTCGGGCTCCCCATGCCTGCCGGAGAAAACCTCGATCATGTCGATTCGATAGAGCGGAAGCTCGAAGTGCGAGGCGATGGCTTTGACGCAGAGGCTCTTGCCGCAGCCCGGGATGCCCATGACGAGAACGCCCTTGGGTACTATGTCAGTGCTCAGGCTCTCGCGGAGTTGAAACAGTTTGCGACGCTCCAGCAGCCACTGCTTGAGCTTCTCCAGGCCGCCGACCTCGCCGATGCTCGTGCTGTCGGCAACAAACTCGATGACGCCGCCGCGGTTGACCAGCAGCCGCTTTTCCTCGAGCAGCGCCGGTAACGACTCGGGGCCGAGGGTTCGACTCGCCGCCAGAGCACGGCGCACCGCGTGGCGCGCCTCCTGAAGCGTGACTCCCTGCAGGGCGCGTGCGAGCTGGTGCAGGGTTTCCTCGCTCACCTCGGTGCTCACGCCGGGCGCCGAGAGTTGCTGAGCCTCGCTGCGCATAAGCTCGACCAGTTCGATCAGATCGGGCGGCCGCAACTCGATATATACAAGGTCCCGCTCGATTTCCTCAGGAACGAATCGCACCGGCGAACTGATGACTACGAACTTCCGTTGATCGAGACAGTCTTCGTACAGGTCTCGAAGACGGCGCCTGACCTCGGGAGATTCGCGCAGCGGCTCGTGAAAGTCCTTGAGATGGAAGATGGCGGCGTCCTTGTGGGCGGCGATGAAGTCCAGAGCTTCGCGAGGATCGAGAGTGCCGGCCTGGGCCACTCCGTCGTCGCGAAGCATTCCTTGCGTGAGGCTCCAGGTCCAAACCGGCACCGGTGTGGACGCGTGC
Organism: uncultured delta proteobacterium; assembly: GCA_963813785.1. Classification (GTDB taxonomy): domain Bacteria; phylum Desulfobacterota; class Binatia; order Binatales; family Binataceae; genus Binatus. Next base: position 155,888 of record CAWFAJ010000002.1, read on the forward strand.
AGCGCCCGGCCGACCTCGCGCAGCACCCTTCCGATTCGCTGCTCTTCGGCGGAGCGGATATAGGTCAGCGGCCGTCCCGACTGGAAGATCTCACGCAGCATCTTTGCCGCGCGGCTCTCGACAGACTGAGGTTTTGTAGAATCGTCCATAGAAAAATCGCGGGAGTTGCGAGCCTGCGCTCGACTCCTTCGGCAACCCTCGGATGCGTCGGTTCAAATCATAGCGGTCGCGAGTCTGGCGGTCACGCGCCGGTATCGAGAAGAACAGGCGCGCGTTAACTTGGCCGGCAGCCCCGCGATTTGTGAGTTATCGAAGCCTCAATCCGCCGGCGGGACCCGCAGCGTTAGCACGTGAGGTCCGCGGAAATAGCGGTCAAACTCCCCGCCGACGTAGTTCCAATTATCATTGGGATTGAACCACGCGTCCATCGTTGGCATGAACGGCGCGAGCAACAGATTCAAGGCTCCGAGGTCGGGCCGCATATCGAGACGGACGAGATCGCCGGGGTATAGGGGCCAATGCTCCGATCGATGCGGAAGCGACGCCTCGACGCTGAAGATCTCAGGTCCTGGGACGCATGCGAACGCATGGAATTTGACTTCACGGATCCCATGCCTGAGGCTCGCGACCACCATCATCAGTTCGGACGCGCCGGCGAAAGAATCGGCTGGGACCTCGAGCTGCGACTTGCGCACTTTTATCTTGTCCGCAGTATAGCTCGCGCACGAGGCAAGGCCGGTTTTGGCGTTAAGCGTGTCGACCATATGAAGCGTGCCGTCGGCGTTGAAAAACGAGTGCTCGTAAGTGTCGAGCCTGGGTGTGGAGTCCGGACTTGCGGCGTATAGCCGTTCGCTTTCATTATCGCGTTCGCCGTCCAGGTACCTGGTCTCGCCCCTAACCTCTTCGGTTGAGTTGTCATGCAAGACCATGAAACGCGTAGATCCGATCGTTTGCTTCCCGTCGGGACTCAAGACCTTCAACTCGAGCGCGCCGAAATCGAAGGCGCCGCTGGAATTCGGTCCGGATGCGACCGCGTTCACCCAGACCGCCGCGATGGCCGCTAGCGAGAACACCACCAGCAACGTCGTTCTCAAAATCCGGCTCCAGGGCAATAGCACGGCTGCTGGTCAAGCGCTCCGGTGGACTTCCGGTGAGAATTGGGCCGCAGTCCAAGTGCGGCCGAATCCCGAGTTTGCGGCGCGACGGTGAGAAATCAGGGCCGCCAGAATTTCGGGGACTTCAAACACCGCACGGTTGTCGAGGGCCTCTACGCTGGCGCGGAGGCGGAGGAACTGCTCGCGATCCAGCATCGTCGAAACCGCAAGCGCGATCTGCCGGAAGGAGGGCAGCACTATTCCGAGCCGATTTTGCGCGATCCAATCGGTGTTGAAGCGCTCCTGCACCATCGTCCACGCGTTGCGCTCCACTATCACCGGGAGATCCATAACAAGTGCTTCGCTGATGCAACCCGGACCTGGCTTGCCGATGAAAAAATCAGCCAGCTGCATGAAGTACGGAATTTTTGGCGTGAAGCCTACACAATGAAAAGGATAAGACAGCTTCATGCTTTCGATACGCTCGCGCAGCTTGTCATTGTGACCGCATACGAAAATAAGCTGGGTCTTCAGTCGGGCGGCTTCGATTCTTCGCGCGATAGCTGCCATCTGGCTCGAGCCGTAGCTGCCAAATATCACGATGCCGGTCGGCAACTCGGGGTCGAGCCCCAGCCGGATTCGCTCGGCTTCGCGGCTTAGCTCCATCGGGCAATAGAACTCAGGACGCACGATCATTCCCGAGGTGCGAAACACGCGCGCGCGATCATGTCCCATAGCTATCGCTTGCCTGGCTGCGGTAGCAGTGCCGCAAATCAGGTACTGCTTTTGTCGTTCGATCCAGAAATGCGGCGGACAGTCGGCCAGGTCGGTAAGAATCGTGACCATAGGAGTTTCCGATCGCGCCTGCATCGCATCGGCTTGTCGCAGGCCTTCCAAAATCGCGTGATTGAAATTGGGGATCATCGATACGACAAGGTCGGGCTGCGAGCGCTGCCAATGGCGCGCCAGCAGCTTGATAATCGTCGGCTCGATTTGCCGAATCACCATCTGCATTATCCGCAGCAGCGGACCGGTGCCGATGGTGAGACCGTATTTGAGCTGCGAATTGTAGAAGTCTTCCACGCGAACTCCGGTGAGGCGTCGGATCACGTCGGCCGGTTCGAGCAGATCGCGTAGGTTGATTAGGTTGATTTGCCACGAACGATGCTGTTGCTCAACCGCCGATATCAGCGCTCTTGCCGAAGCGCGGTGTCCACCACCCGCGTCGAAGTAGATCAGGTCGAGTTGTGCATCCGGGTAATTCGTCGATTCGAGACAATAAGTTGTCACCACGCCACCCGATCCGACATCGGTTCGGAAACCGAAATCTTCTGGTGTAAATCAATCCAATGGATGACCTGCAGCGTTCCGTCTTGCTCCTCCACCACCGCCGTCCGGTGCTGCACCCAATCACCGTCGTTCACATACAAAATGGTTCCGATCAGCCGATGATCCGAGCGATGAATATGTCCGCAGATCACGCCGTCGGCATTGTGGTCGCGCGCGGCTGCAAGGACCGCTCGATCCCGGAAGTCAGTGAGGAACTCAACGGCCTTGCGGGCGGGGTAACGGAAATAGTCGGAAAGCGATCGGCCTTCATTCCCTTCCTGTCCGGACTGACGATGGTACCAGTCATGGATCCGCTGGGCTCGCGCGTACGCGTAGGATCCGATAATCGGCAGCAGACGATTTGGGTTGAGTGAGCCGTCGAATTGATGCCCATGGGTCACGAGCATCCTGGCTCCGTCGGCAGTGGTGTGGATTAAAGAACTTATGGAAGGGATGGACCCGAAGAGTTCTTCAACGAGGCTGACCCTGGACTCGTCATGATTTCCCGGGAGGAATACTACGTTGGCGCCACGCCGGCGCCAGTGCACGATTTCATTCACCAGCTCCTGTTGAACCGCACTCCAGTGCCACGAAGGTCCCCAGTTCCATCCGTCTACTATGTCGCCAACGAGGTAGAGGGTCTCAGCGATGTGATGGCGCAGGAAATCGAGTAAGCAGCCGGCCTTGCATGCGCGGGTTCCGAGATGAACATCGGATATCCAGATCGCTCGGTAATATTTGGGTTGAATCATCGCCTACCTTTTCTTCCATTTTGGCTCGCGTTGATGGCAACACGAGCGTCCCTTCCGCCTGCAACCTGCGACCCGCCGATCAACCTTCACCGATCGTTCCGACATTTCGTGCCGGGACTTTATCTGCCGATATGCAATCAGATCGGAACTTCGATAACTACACAATTGGTGAACTGCGGCTGAAGAGTGAGATAGGAAAGAATGATAAATGTATTAGCAAGTTGCTACTCGCATATTAACGCAAGGCTACATTGACGATTAGCTATTCGATGCCGAGTGGCCCGGTTTCCGGGAAAACTGAGCATCGAGCGCGCGATAGTAAGGCGATGGATTTCGCCGGCACTCCCGCAGGTGCCGAAGCGCCGCCGCCAGCTACGCAAGTCAGCATTACTGCGATATAATCGCGCACAGCCTCGGATTACGCGCGCCAACTTCCGCGGCGCTGATGACTGCCGACACCGAGATTCGGGCGGCGGTACAAAATGGGAGATGACCGATTGATGCCGAAGAAACCGCAAATGCTGGAAGGCTACCGGGTTCTGGATTTCACGCAATTCGTCGCAGGGCCGACCTGCACGCGAATCCTCGCTGAGATGGGCGCTGAAGTAATCAAGGTGGAACTCGCGCCTTACGGCGACCGCATCCGCTCCGAAGGGCTCAAGTCGCTCGCGCCTGAATTCAAGAAGTCGAGCCACAGCACCTACTATCTGCAGCACAACCACTCAAAGCTGAGCTTTGCGATCGATCTCAAAAAGCCCGGAGCGCGCGAGATCGTGATGTCGATGATTCCGCAGGTCGACGTGGTAGTTGAAAATTTCGCGCCGCGGGTGATCGACCGGCTCGGATTTGCCTACAAGGACATCAAGGCAGTCAATCCGAAAATCATCATGTGCTCGATTTCGATGGCGGGGCAGACCGGACCGCTGTCGGTCAAGGCCGGCTACGATTTTATCGGCCAGGCCTATGCGGGGATTACCGACGGCATCGGGCAGGCCGATGGGCCGCCCGCGCTGACGACAATGGCAATCGGTGACGTTTCAACCGGGGTCGCCGCCGCGATGGCTGTCGGCTTCGCGCTGTTGCATCGCGAGCGCACGGGAGAAGGCCAGTATCTCGACGCGTCGCTGCTGGATACCTACTTCCACATGCACGAGAAGACCGTGCCGATCGTGTCGTTGCGCGGCGACAAATTTCGACCGACGCGAACCGGTTCGATCCATCCCGACGGCGGCACCACCGGCATTTTTCATTTCCGTGGCGATCAATACATTCTGATTACATCGACGCCGCATCAATGGCCGCAGCTGGTGCGGGCGCTCGGGATGCCTGAATTGGCGGCCGACCCGCGCTTCAAGGATCCTCGCGGGCGGCGCGACAACAAGGAACAACTGAGAGACGTGATCGAGAAATGGCTCACACGCTTTCCGACCCGCGACGACGCGATCGCCGCGCTGGATGCTGAACGCGTGCCGTGTGCTCCGGTGCTGACGGTCAACGAAGCCATCAAGCATCCGCATCTCAACGAGCGCAAGACGGTTCGCTGGGTGGAGGATCCGATTTTGGGCAAGGTGGCGATTCCGGGTGTGCCGGTGAAGTTTTCGGCATGGCCGGACCGGACAGAGGTGCGTTCGTCGAGACTGGGCGAGGACAACGAGCGCATACTGCGCGAACTGCTAAAGATGCCGGCGGAGCGGATTGCCAAGCTCTACGCCGAAGGAATCCTGGTCCGCGATTCGACGCTCGAAAGGCAGGGGTGACCGCAGGGGTGACCCCTGCACCCGGTATTAAGGCCGCGCTCCGGTGGCGGCGCGCGGCCCGTGCCGCGGGTGCACGGTGTCTTAATACTGGCCAGCCGTGCCAACGGTCAGGAGTGACCCGTGCACCTTAGCGTGCAGGCATGTCGGTCAGCAGCCCGCATTCGAGCGGCGGCGTAAGGATAGTTGCGGCGCGCTGGAAAGCCCTTTGGACTTAAAATTTTCAGTAGGGCAACCACCGTGCGGGTTCGAGTCCCGCCCCCGGCATTTGAGGGAGTTCGTCGCCGCCCTTTGTCATTTCGCGGCTTTGCCCTTTCCCTTCATTTGAACCGTCTGCATCTCACTCGGTTCGAGGTTGTCGGAGATCGTCAGAGTTCCTGTGTACGACACCGCTTGGGTCGGCGCGAACTGTACCGCGACCTCGCAGAAGGTCTCGGTCTTCGGCACTCCTTTTCCGCCCGGCTGCAACTCAACGTCGGAGCACTGCGTCGAGACCGAAAACGGCGACGGCGCCGGCGTTCCACTCGCGCTTTCTATCTCGATCAGTATCGGCAGCGGATGATTGGTCTTCTTGATTTTGCCGGCGTTAGTCACTTTCACCATCTTGATCTTCGATTGATTCACGGTGACGGTGCCGAAGTTCAGTTTTTTCGGAGAAACCTTGAGCTTGCCCGCGACCGCCGTTGGTGTCGCGGTTGGGGTTGCGGTGACAGTTGGTGTTGCCGTCGCAGTCGGTGTCGCGGTCTTGGTCGCCGTTGCGGTCGCGGATGCGGTCGGGGTCGCCGTTGATGATGCTGTCGCGGTCGGTGTTGCGCTGGCCGTTGACGTAGCGGTCTTGGTCGCCGTTGCAGTCGCGGATGGGGTCGGCGTCACCGATGCGGTCGCGGTGGCAGTCTTGGTTGCTGTGGCAGTGGCGGTCGCAGTTGGAGGTCGGGGTCGGTGTTGCGCTTTGAGTGCGTCGGCGTTGCATTGCTGAGGCTGTCGGAGTCGCCGTCGCGGTTGCAGTTACGGTCGCGGTGGGGGTGGCTGTTGCAGTTGCTTTGGGGACATTATAGCAACAGGCCTCTCTCACAGTCTGGCTTTCGGGCCCGCAATCTCGACTACTGGCGACGCATCTCCTTTGCTGCCCGAAGCGAATTCCATGATGCTGTCGTCGGGCTAGTTCGAGGCGATGTTTGTCACATATATGTTCTCTGCCGAATCAACCGCTATTCCAGAGGGCCAGTAGAGGCCTGTGTGTGGCCCACCTATGACGGCGCTCGGCGAGATATTGCCGGTCTGTAAGGCCGGAAACTCCAGTATTTCTTGGTTACTCAAAACGTACACAGTTCCGCTGCTACGAGCTGCCACCGCCATCGGACCGTTCAACTGGGTATTCGACCCTGCGATTGTCCTATCAGGGCTCCTCCGTCTAGCGTCGATATTCAGTGATCGCGTTGGCGTCACGGTTCGCGACGTACACGACCCCCGTCGCATCGATCGCGGCTCCAAAGCCTGAGAATCCAGTGCTCACCGTCGCGACAGGCGATGTGTTACGGCCTGTCCCGCGGCAAACTTCAAAAGATCGCAGGGGGATCGGGAATAGACAGTCCAGACGTTGTCGGAACTGTCCAAGACAATTCCGCGCGGGACGGCCAGTGACGTGTTCGGACCGAGATCGTTAGTGATGGCCCAATGTCGCCTGCCGAGTCTTTCGGAAACTCCAAGATAGACCTGGCGCCCCGGGTATGTCGGTTACGAAAATATTGCCATGGCTGTCCAAGGCAATTCCTCCGAGATTAATACAGAGGTTAGTGTACAGCACAGCGATATACGCACTAGGTGACGCATCTACAGCACTACCCGGCAAACTTTGCTATACAGAGAGCCGAACGATCAGAGGACTGACAGGCAACGTAAACGTCGGATGACGCTGTGAGTGAGGGAAGTACACCGGTACCGTACAGGTGAAAGATATGCGGGCTGTACGGGGCGTCATCCGTAAACGTGAGGTAAGCGTTATAAAGCTGACCGCTGGAGGCTGAAAAGACACAGACATGGAGCAGCTTGCCACGGGGACGAGAGCTGCGACGGTGCAACGTCGTTGATAGAAAAGGCGGAGGGGTCCGCGCACACAGAGAGCAACTACGGCCACGTGAACATCAGCGTAGACACTGCTGTACACCACGACGGACACGGGAGCTGTAGGACTGCAGACATCTTGCGAGCAGAAATAGAGGCTCGGAGGCAAGAATGAGAGCTGCGGGCAGGCTACCGTGGTGAAGCTCTGATAGCTGTCGCACGACAGCATCCCGCCGGCATTCGCACATATCTAGAAATGGTACTCGGAATTGCAGGCAAGCCCGGTCAACGAATATGACACGGATACGGTGTTGTTGAACGGAGAGAGCGTGGCTACAGTTCCTGTGGTAGTGCCGTAATACATAGAGAGTACGTAATAGAAGTTAACCGTCGACTGCGAGCCATTTGGATTAACGGTGCTGTTTAGTTGTACTAAGTTCTAGGTGATAGAGCTGGCAGGATATGTTACGACGGTTGCGGTGCAGGGCGGGGTAGTGAAGCTTTCATCGTCGTCGCAAAGCGTTCCGCCCCCATTAGTTGCACAAACTTCGAAATGGTACACTGTGTTGCACGAAGACCGCTGACAGATGTAGAGACGGTAATAGTCGTCGTGCAGACTGCAAAAGGACCTATGGTGCTCGTCGTGGTCCCATAAGCGGTGGTCTGGCCGTAATTGAAGTACACGGTAGTTTGCGAACCGTTCGGATTTACATCGCCACTTAGTCGCGCGCTGTTTTGCGTGACCAAATCTGTAGGTTTGGTGTAGACAACGGCTGAGGGCTGAGAGCAGGAAAGGGTAGAAAAACTCTGGTCGCCGTCGCAGGCTGTCCCACTTGCATTCGTTGCACAAACGTCGAAGTGATACGTCGTGAAGCAGGTAAGAAGCGATAGAGGTGGCGGGGTAGATCGTTGTAGTGCCTACAGCGAAGGGTACGATGGTGCGAGTAGAGCTGCCATAGGTCGTTGTCTGGCAGTAATAGAAGTAGACGGTGGTCTGTGACCCAAAGGGAAAACAGAGGAGAAAAATAGGGAGGCATATAGGATAAAAAAATAAGCTGAATATGAGGAGACAACTGGAAGAGGTAGGAAAGATAATAAGGTAAAAGACAGTACAACGCTAAGAGGGCTAAAAGTAGAGTTGTAGCTGAAGAGCAAGGTAGAGACAATGCTGAAGAGAGTAGAAGGCTGAAACGTTAGAGAAGTAGAAACTAAGGCTAAGAGAAAGAGTTGCTAAGGTACAGATATAGGTATAGATAAAATCTACAGCACTAAAGAAGGATATGCTAAAAGAGGTTATAGACAGATAGGAGGAGAATGGATAGCTAAAGATCACTGTATGAGGTGAGACAGAGACTAAGACCGGCTAGGGTGAGAAGATCACAGTTAGAGGGTAGAACGATAAGATGGGTAAGGAGAGTATAAAGTAAAGGTAAAGCTGTAAGAGGTCTGTAGGTAGGGATAGCTAAAAGACAAGCTACAGGGCAAAGCAACGCTGAGATCGTTGAATACATACTGAAGCTCAGTATCGGAGACGAAAGACAGTTTGCTCTGTTTGCTTGGGAAGGGGGTGCCTTCCGGATCGATGAAGGTGAGAGACGCAACATTCTGGAAGTTATACACATAGACGGTAAATAGCTGATCACTATTGGAGGCGGGTAAGATGAAGGTGAGATACTGGTGATAGAAGGGGTGGAGATGATAGGGCTAGGTATCTATGACAAGAAGATTAAGATAAAAGAGAAAAGAGGAAAGATAGGATAATATAAATTGAGAGTAAAAAGAGATAGAAGAAGAATAAGAGAGATGGAAGAGAAAGAGATGGTGCTGGAAAAGAAGGCGATAGATACAGGCAATATGAGAGATGACAAAGAAGAGAGAGAGATAATGAGAAATAAAAAGATAGAGAAAAAAAAAGAAAAATGAAAGAAAAAGAGATAAGAAGGAAAGAAAGAAAGAGATAAAAAAAGTAAAATAAAATAAAGAAAAAAAAATAGAAAAAAATAAAAAAGAAAAATGAGAAAAATAAAAAAAAAAGAAAAAATAAAAGAGATAAAAAAAAATATATAGAAAAATAATAAGATAAGAAAAAAAAAAAAAAAATAAAAAAGAAAAAAAATGAATATAAATAAGAAAAAAATAAGAAAATAAAATGAGATATAAATGAGAGAAAAAAAATATAAAGAAATATGAATGAGAAAAAAAATAAAATAGAGAAAAATAAATAAAAAAAATAAGAGATAAAAAATAAATATAAAAAAAAAGATAAAAAGAAAAAAAAATGAGAAAGATAAAATAAGATAAGAAAGAAAAAATGAAAGAAAAATAATAAAAAAGAATAAATGAAAAAAAAAAAAAAGAATTCACGCTAACGACAAATAAAAATAAGAAATAAAAAAAAAAAAAAAAAAAATAAAAGAAATAAAAAAAAAAAATAAAAAAAAAAAAAAAAAGAATAAATAAAAAAAAAAAGAAAAAAAAAAAAAAAATAAGATAAAAAAAAAAAAGAAAGAAAAAAAGAAAGAATAAGAACGATAAAAGAGAAAAATAAAAAAAAGAAAGAAAAAAAAAAAAAAAAGAAACAGAAGAAAAAAAGAAGAAAAAGAAGAAAAAAGAAAGAAAAAAAAAGAAAGACAGAAAAGAGAATGCAAAGAAGAAAGAAAGAAGAAAAAGAAAAAGAAGAAAAGAGAGAACACGAAAAAAAACGAAAGAAAAAAAAAAAAGAGAGAAAAAAAAAGAAAGAAAAGAAAAAAAAAAAAAAAAAAAAGAGAGACAGAAAAAAAAAAAGAAAGAAAGAAGAAAGAAAAACAGGAGAAGGAAAAAAGAAAAAGAAAGAAAAGAAAGAAGAAAAAAGAAAAAAGAAAAAAAAAAAGAAAAAAAAAGAAAAAGAAAAAAAAAAGAAAAAAGAGAGGAAAGAAAGAGAAAAAAGAGAGAAAGAGAGGGAGAAAGAAGAAAGAGAAGAGAAAGAAAAAAAGAAAAAAAAAAAAAAAAAAAGGAAAAAAAGAAAGAGAAGAAAAGAAAAAAGAAAGACAGAGAGGAAGAAGAAAGAAAAAGAAAAGCTAAAAACAAAAAGAGAAAAGAAACAAACAAAATAAAAGAAAAGAAGAAAAAAAAGCGGAAGAAAACGAGGAGTTATACGCAAAAAAAAGGACTTAAAATATTCAGTAGGGCAACCACCGTGCGGGTTCGAGTCCCGCCCCCGGCATTTGAGGGAGTTCGTCGCCGCCCTTTGTCATTTCGCGGCTTTGCCCTTTCCCTTCATTTGAACCGTCTGCATCTCACTCGGTTCGAGGTTGTCGGAGATCGTCAGAGTTCCTGTGTACGACACCGCTTGGGTCGGCGCGAACTGTACCGCGACCTCGCAGAAGGTCTCGCTCTTCGGCACTCCTTTTCCGCCCGGCTGCAACTCAACGTCGGAGCACTGCGTCGAGACCGAAAACGGCGACGGCGCCGGCGTTCCACTCGCGCTTTCTATCTCGATCAGTATCGGCAGCGGATGATTGGTCTTCTTGATTTTGCCGGCGTTAGTCACTTTCACCATCTTGATCTTCGATTGATTCACGGTGACGGTGCCGAAGTTCAGTTTTTTCGGAGAAACCTTGAGCTTGCCCGCGACCGGCGTTGGAGTCGCGGTCGGAGTAGCGGTGGCAGTTGGAGTTGCAGTCGCGGTTGCTGTGGCTGTCGCGGTTGCTGTGGCTGTCGCGCGTTGCCGACGCGGTTGGCGTCGCGGTCGCCGTTGATCGATGCGGTCGCGGTCGGTGTTGCGCTGGCCGTTGAGTAGCGGTCTTGATCGCCTTGGGTCGCAGTCGGTGTCGCGGTCTGGTCGCCGTTGCGGTCGCGGATGCGGTCGGGGTCGCCGATGCGGTCGCGGTCGGTGTTGCGCTCGCCGTTGATGATGCCGTCGCAGTCGGTGTCGCGGTCTTGGTCGCCGTTGCAGTCGCGGATGCGGTCGCTGTCACCGTTGCCGATGCGGTCGCGGTCGGTGTTGCGCTCGCCGTTGACGTAGCGGTCTTGGTCGCCGTCGGCGTCGGAGTTGCCGTCTTGGTCGCAGTTGCCGACGCGGTTGGCGTCGGCGTGAGAGTGGCCGTGCTGGTGGCCGTCGGCGTCGCAGTGACGGTCGGGGTCGGGGTCGCTAGTGGCCTATCGTATTCGAGCACTCGGCTGTTGTTCTCATCGGCGACGTAGAGGTTGCCGCTGGTATCCACTGCAACCCCGGCGGTTGGGATAGGCTGTCGCCGCTCAGACCACCGTGGTTGGCGGTGCCCGTGGAGAAGCTGCCACCCTGCCCGAACACGCGTATCGGCGGTGGTGTCGGTCGATGAGCGGGACTGTTGTATTCGAGCACGCGGTTGTTGCCGTCGTCGGCGACGTAAAGGTTGCCGCTGGCGTCCACTGCTATCCCGCCGGGTGAGGATAGGCTGTCGGCGCTCAGCCCGCCGTTGTTGGCGGTGCCCGAGGCGAAGTTGCCGCCCTGCCCGAACACCGTATCAGCGGTCGTGTCGGTGGTGAGCGGGGTGTTGTATTCGAGCACGCGGTTGTTGACGTTGTCTGCCACGTAGAGGTTGCTGCTGGCGTCCACCGCAACCCCGGTGGGTGGAGAGGCTGTCGGCGCTCAGCCCGCCGTTGTTGCGGTCCCGAGATGAAGCTGCCGCCCTGCCCGAATACGGTGTCGGCAGTGGTGCCGCTGGTGAGCGGGGTGTTGTATTCGAGCACGCGATTGTTGCCGTTGTCGGCTACGTAGAGGTTGCTGCTGGCGTCCACCGCAACCCCGGTTGGGAGAATTCAGACTATCTGCGCTCAGCCCGCCCTTGTTGGCAGTATTCGAGGTGAAGCTGCCGCCCTGCCCGAACACCCGATTGGCGCCCGCACCGACGCATGGGAGTGAACCGCAGCCGGCAAATGGGGTGTTGTATTCGAGCACGCGGCTGTTGTACTGGTCAGCTACGTAGAGGTTGCCGCTGGCTGTCCACTGCAACCCCTACTGGGAAGCATAGGTTGTTTGCGCTTGCGCTCGAGCCGTTGAATCGCAGTCGCCTGAGTGAAAGTCGGGCTGACCAATTACCAGGTCGGCCGCACCGCCGTTGGCGAAGGTGGTCACATCTTTGATAGCCGAGCACTCGGCTGTTATTGGTGTCCTCGACGTAAAGGCGGTTCGGCGTCGTGCTCGCGTCAATCGCCACGGATTGGGGAGCGAAAAGGCCGCTGGCGTCGATAAAGTTTGCGCCATTGTGGGAAAAGTCGAGCTGCCCCAGCACTACATCGGCGGTGGTGTCGGTCGAAAGCGGGGTGTTGTATTCCAGCACTCGGACGTTGGGTCCGTCGGCCACGTAAAGGTTGCCGCTGGCGTCCACCGCAACCCCCACCGGATGGGACAGACTATTCGCACTCAGCCCGCCGTTGTTGGAGGTGTTCGAAGCGAAGCTGCCGCCCTGCCCGAATACGGCATCGGCAGTGGTGCCGTTGATGAGCGGGGTGTTGTATTCGAGCACGCGGTTGTTGCCGTTGTCGGCGACATAGAGATTGCCGCTGGCGTCCACCGCAACCCCAGAGGGATAGCGATAGGCTGTTCGCGCTCAGCCCGCCCTGGTTGGGGGTACTCAAAGTGAAGTCGCCACCCTGCCCGAATACGGTATCGGCGGTGGTGCCTTTTGTGAGCGGGGTGTCGTATTCGAGCACGCGGTTGTTGGTTTCGTCGGCGACGTAGAGATTTCCGCTGGAGTCGAGTGCAACCTGTTCGGGAGAGCACAAGCTGTCGGCGCTCGTCCCGCCCTCGTCGCAGGTGCCCGTGGTGAAGTTGCCGCCCTGCCCGAACACCATATCGGCGGTGGTGTCGGTTGAAAGCGGGGTGTTGTATTCGAGGATGCGGTTGTTGCCGTTGTCGGCTATGTAGAGGTTGCCGCTGGCGTCCACCGCAAGCCCTGCGGGATGGGACAGGCTATCCGCACTCAGCCCGCCGTTGTTGGAGATGAGCGAAGTGAAACTCCCGGCTTGCCCGAACACCACATTGGCGGAGCCGCCGACACACGGAAATGAACCGCATCCGGCGAATGGAGTATTGTATTCGAGCACGCGGTTGTTGCTCTGGTCAGCTACGTAGAGGTTGCCGCTGACGTCCACCGCAAGCCCGGCGGGTTGGGAGAGGCTTTCCGCACTCACGCCGCCGTTGTCCGAGGCGCCTGAGATGAAGTCGGGCTGTCCAATTACCAGGTCGGCGCCGCCGCCGTTGGTGAAGGTAGTTACGTCCTTGTAGCCCAAGACCCGGTTGTTGGCGCCGTCGGCTACGTATAGGCGGTTCGGGGTCGTGCTCGTGTCAATCGCCAGGAATGCGAGACCGTTGAAACCTTTGGCGTCGACCAGGTTTGCGATCTTGTGGGAAAAGTCGAACTGACCCAGCACCCGGTCGGCCGTGGTATCGCCCACAGCTCCCACGACCATCGCCGCGTACAGCGCGACGGTCAGCGTCCCGACTGCAAGACCCAGCACCCTGCGATTCGATGCCTTGGCGCGTACAACTCGGAAATTCATCGGTCCTGCCTCCCGAACCGGGAATGGCCGCTAAATCAGCGCAAGCACGGTAAGCCGACACTAATCGCATGAAACCAGTCACAAGGCAAACCGGCGCCGCAGCGTGAGCCGCTTGGTTCAGCCAGAAAAAAGAGGGGGCCGGCCTTGTATACGCGTCGTCGGCCAACGCAGGCCGTTGCGCCTGCAAACCGACCTGTTAGGCCCTTTGACCAATCGGATGCCCTTCAAAACTTACACATAAACTTGCACATTTCCAGATGACTAAAGAATTAAAACCAATAATTTCATATGAGTTAAAGATAAACTTAAGGGACTTAAGACCGGGCGCGCACTTCGCATTTGCCCAATGCCCGGCGCCGGTGCTAATCCGATTCAGGATTGAAAATGGAAATTCCGGATGAATCAAGTTCAGAGACTTATCCGGGTGAACTGCGCGTAGCTCTTAGTGCGCGATAGAGCGCCGCTGGACCGATGCGGCGCTGAGCAGGATCGATAATCGTGAAAGGACCGGACGCGCCGTGACATCGCTCGCGAGCGCATACACGCCATCGCCAGAGTGGAGCGCGTTTCGCGACTACCCCGGCAATCCGCTGATCGAACCGCACTGGCCCGAGTGGATCATCGCGGACCCGACGGTGCTTTCTCCGGAGGTGACGCCGGACGGGCGCTGGCACTTGTTCGCGAACGGGCTTAGGGGGATCTACCACTTCACGAGCGCGGACGGCTTGACCTGGACGCGCGGGAGCCACGCTCTGTTCGGCGGGATGCGGCCGTGCGTACGGCGCGTCGGCGACCGCTTTCTGCTCTTCTACGAGCACTACCTGAGCTTGCGCCGCTCGGTCGTGGAGCTGCGCACGTCAAGCGACCTGGTCTCGTGGAGCGCGCCCCGCATCGTTCTCGAGCCCTCGCTGGCGTGGGAGGGCCGAATGCCGGCGGCGACCGGCAACCCGTGCCTCGTCGAGGGGCGATCGGCCTTCATTCTGTACTACAGCGCCGCCGCGGTCTTCCTCAGGGATTGCATGTTCATCGAGCCGCGTTACGTGGGCGTGGCCGAGGGCGACTCGCCGGAGGGGCCGTTTCGCAAGCGCGCGCAGCCGATCCTGTCGCCCTCGCGCGACGATCCGTATCGCAACCTCGGTGCGGGCGCGATCAAGGTCTTCCGCGACGGCGACGGCTTCGTGGGCCTCCAGAACGGGATCTACCGGGACGCCACGGGCGCGACCGGCTCGGCGATCCTGCTGCTGGCGTCGGCGGACGGCTTCGCATGGACGCAAGTGGATCCTGAGCCGATCATCAGGCCGGAAGGGAGCGGGTGGAAGCGCGCGTTCGTCTATCAGCTCGACGTCGCGCGCAGCGGCCGAGAGCTACGCCTTTACTACAACGCCCGGAGCGGCTGGTTCCTCGGCGCCGAGAGGATCGGCGTGGCGATCGCGTCGACATAGTCGCGCTGCCCGGTCGCGGTCCGTAGCTGCGTCATCGGCCCATTTCGCGCCGGTAAGAGCTATGCGCAAGGAGTCCTAGTCCGCGATCCGACACTCGAAAGGCAGGGGTGACCCCTGCACCCAATGTTAAGACCGCCCGCCGTTGGCGGGCGCGGCATGAAGGAAGAATCACCTGCGCGGTGGGCGGCAGGGGCTGCAGCCCCTGCACCCGCAGTGAGAAGACGCGATGGAAGAGTCGCGGGCGGGAAAGGGGCGCTAGAGGCGTTGAACTCCTAGAGGCGGACTTCGGTGAGGCCGCGGACGGAATTGCCGAGAAAAATGCGATCGGCCGACGCAAGGTCCGCCACCGTCAGCACGCATTCACGCGTGGGAATCGCCTGACTATCGAGCATCCATTTTCGCAGCGTGCCGTCCAGCAGCCCGCATTCGAGCGGCGGCGTAAGGATAGCCGCACCGCGCTGAATAAACACGTTGGTGCGCGCGCCTTCGGTAACTTCGGCGCGTTCGTTGACGAAGATTACGTCGAAGCATCCGGTGCGCGCCGACCAGGTCCTAAGCTCGGAGTCGTACAAGGCGCGCCGGGTCGTCTTATGGCGCAAGATAGGATCCGCGCTCGAAACCGCAATGGCGGAAATCACCGCGCGTGGGATAGGTTCCTTGTGACCGGGTGGTTCGATTGGGGCAGCGGATACCGATAGCATACCGTCCGGCGCCAGTCTCAGTCGAATTTTCCAGAACGGCTCGGCGGACAGGTTACCAGCGGATCCTAGCAGGGTGCGGGTGACCTCGCCCAAGTCACACGGGAAACCCAAGCATCCCGCCGACGACGCGAGGCGCCGCAAATGGTATTGCAGGAGCATATAGCCGGACGACCTCGTCCAGAGCATGCTTTCAATCAGGCTGAATTCCACGTCTGTGGCCATCGCCTTTCACCCGAGAGCTGGAGAACTTAATTGTATGCGAAACCCACCGTGGGTTTCACACTTCCCTGGGCAGGGGCTGCAGCCCCTGCACCCGCAGTGAGAAGACGCGAAAATCTGCGCAACGCATCTTTTCGCGACTACGCGAGGGAACAGCGCTGCACCCGGTGAAAGGTGAAAAGTGAAGATGCGGGACTTCGTCCCTGTTAGAGGGGTTTATCAGAAAAGAAGATCGCGCGTCCGTTGTTTGTGTCCTCACGAGCGCAGGGAAAAAGATCCGGGGTCCCTCGACTTCGCAGACTTCGCTCGGGATGAGGGATCAAGAACGTGAAGACAGAATGACATGCGCACGGCTCTTTCACTCGCGGGTCAGTGCGATTGCGCGCAGCGGCGCCTGAGCCTTCAGCATCGCCTCCTCGAGTTCGCGCGCGGGTTGCGAGCCGACCACGATGGCGCCGCCGACGCCGATCGAAATCGCGCCGTCGGCGACTACGATGGTGCGTATAACGATTGAAAAATCCGCGGCGCCGGAAATCGAAAGGAAGCCCAGAGCGCCGGAGTAAATTCCCCGCGCATTGTTCTCAAGGCGATCGATGATCTCCATGGTGCGAAGTTTCGGCGCGCCGGTCATCGAACCGCCCGGAAACGCGGCCCTCAAGCAGTCGATCGCGGTCACTCCCGGCCGCAGGCATCCGCGCACCGTGCTCACCAACTGATGGACGGTGGCGTAGCTCTCGACTTCCATCAGGCGGGGCACCTCGACCGTGCCGATCTTGCAGACGCGGCCCAGATCGTTGCGGATCAAGTCCACGATCATGAGGTTCTCGGCGCGCTCCTTTTCGCTGGATTGCAGGGCGCGGCGCAGGCGCTCGTCGTCGGCAGGGGTGCGGCCGCGCGGGGCGGTGCCCTTTATCGGCCGCGATTCGACATTGCCGGCGCAATCGATTTTGACAAAGCGCTCGGGCGACGCGCTCAGGATCGACAGGCCCGGAAAACGGAGAAAGGCGGCGTAGGGCGCGGGGTTGATCGCGCGCAGGAGGTTGTAAGTGGCGATCGGGTCGATTCGCGCCTGCGGAAATATTTTGTTGGTCAGGCAGATTTCGTAGGATTCGCCGCGGCGCAGCTCGCGCAGGCATCGTTCGATCAGTTCCAGGTACTCCGGCGGCGAATGCTGATAGCGCATCGGGATCGCGATCTCCGGGTGGGCGAACGCGGGCGCGGCAGGACTGGCCGGGAGGCGGCGCAGATGCGCCTCGATCGTATCGAACCATCGCTCGCTTTCCTCGGGACTATCTCCGATGGGCGCCAGGCAGACCAAATAGGTGACGGCGGCCAGATGATCGATCGCGATCAGCCGGTCGGCGAATAGGAAGTACGCATCGGGAGTGGCCGACTTGCAGGCGAAGCCGGCGCCGCATTCCCGTTTCAGTTCATAGCCAAGGTAGCCAACAAAGCCGCAGGTAAAATCAAAGGGCAGATCGGCGGGAGCAATGCGCACCTGCTCGATAAATTCCCGCAGGTACTCAAACACACTCTGCTCGATCCGGCGGATACCTGATGAATCGGCGATGGTAAGTGTACCATCGTGAGTATCGTATAGGACTCTGAAACTGTAAGGACCAGAATCATCGCCCAGGAAGGAGAAGCGCGACAGGCCGGGAGCTATAAGACTGCTATCGAGCCAGAATGCGCTTGGCGAACGGCTATAAGACCCGGCAAACACAGCTTGCGCGTCGGGACAGATATCGAGACGTCGCGAGCGAAGCTGAAACTTCGGATGGCGATGCGCGGCCGGCTCGGCGGGCGGCCGGAGGGCGGACTTTGCGGGCGGAGAAGACGGCTGGGGATGGCGTTTGTGGGTCTGTTTGAAGGAATGGGACAGGTCGCGAAAATTCGCCAATATCCGATGGCCATAGTCGCTGCAGATCGATTCGGGATGAAATTGAATGCCCCAGATCGGCCGATCCTCGTGGCGTAGGCCCATGACTACGCCGTCGGCGGTCCAGGCAATTGCCGTCAAGGGAGCATCGATGGGAGGCATGACGCATAGCGAATGATAGCGGACGGCAGAAAAGGGGGAAGGCACGCCCGCGAACAGAGGATCGCCACGGTGATAGACCTGGGCGACCCGGCCGTGCATCGGCTCCGGCGCCAGCGCGACGGCGGCGCCAAAGACATCGCCGATTCCCTGATGACCGATGCAGACACCGAGGATCGGCGCCGTGGCGAACAGGATCGCGTCGCGGGAGACGCCAAAGTCGCGATGGTTTTGAGGGCGTCCGGGCCCGGGCGAAATAACGATGTTGTCGAAGCGGTAATTTTTCAGATCATCCCAGGCAAGCTGATCGTTCTTTATGACGATGGGTTCTTTCCCGTTAACCTGCGCGATGAGCTGGAACAGGTTGAAGGTGAAAGAGTCGTAGTTATCGATCAGAAGAGTTTGAATCATTTCGCGCGCCACTGATATTGCATCCGCTCCCACCGAAAATGAAAGCATCGATCGCAAAGCATCGGGAGGCAAGGCATCGATCGGCGTGGTGGACTGCCGGGGCCGGTCTGGGCGGACCGAAGCCGGGTTGCGGCTTGCGGAAGGTGGCTGTTCGGTCTACAAGGATCAAAGAGGCAAAGAGGGAATCGCAGGTTGTTGTTTTTTAGCTAAGGTCGATCAGGGAACAATTTAGCGCTTGGCCTTCAGGAGGAAGACATGAAACCAGGACTCCGCATCGCGGTTGCTGCTGCCAGTATGCTTGTATTGAGTTGTTGGTCATTGACGGCGCACGCCGAGGATAGCAAGTACACCGTCAAGACGGGCTATCTGACTTGTCACGAAGCGTCGGGATGGGGATTCGTGTTCGGATCTTCGCGCGACCTCAGATGCTCATACTCGTCCAATGGCGGAAGAACCGAATACTACAGCGGAAGCGTCTCGAAGTTCGGCGCAGATATCGGCTATCTCAAGTCGTCGGTGATCTTGTGGGCGGTCGCCGCGACGACCAAGGATATCAAGCCCGGAGCACTGGCCGGGCACTACGGCGGTGTGACCGCGAGCGTTACGCTTGGTGCAGGTGGGGGCGCAAACGTCCTGGTCGGAGGCTTCGATCAGTCGATTGCGCTTCAGCCGGTATCAGTCGAAGGGCAGAACGGACTGAACGTCGCGGCCGGAGTCGCGGAGCTCACGCTCAAGTACCGGGGCGAGAAAGAACCGCGCTGAACAATCCTGCCAACGCACGCGAGATCAAGCTGTAACGGGCGCGCGCCGCATTGGACGCGCGCCCGTTGCTTGCCGATCTAGCGGTGATGAACCGGCTCCCCGGTGCTCGGATCGAGTAACAGCACGTCGTTGCCATTGTTCGGATGGTGGCTGAAGTCGAACATGTTGTCGAGAGAACCCGCGAGCGCGTCAAAGGAACCATTTCCGATCCGACCGAGGCTCCAGTTGTCCTCGATGAAGCGCACGATCGAGCTCTGATCGCTCAGCCCATGATCGACAAAGTTCTGCTTCGCATACGGGGAGACGACCAAAAGCGGAATCCGGGGACCGTAGCCACAGCGCCCCTCGATCACGTTGTCGTTGTTGTCCTTCAAGGGTATGCCGTTGCCGCATTTGCCAAAGCCGTTCAAGTTGTCGCTGTATTGCGTTTCGGCAGTAGAACTGGAGGAATTGCTCTCCGCCGATGGGTTCACGATCGGGTTCATCTGATGGTCGTACCAGCCGTCGGAATCGTCCCATGTGACAAAGATCGCCGTATCTTTCCAGAACCCTGACTGTTCGATCGCGTTGACTACGTTGACCACGAATTGCTGCTCCAGCAGTGGATCGGAATAGCCGGCGTGACCATCCATGTTTGCGGGAGCTTTCAGGTAGCTCACTGCCGGCAGGTTGCCCACATTCAGGGCATCGAAAAAATCATGGATGTCATACTCGTGGTTCGCCTTGTCCGCTCCAGTGAAGTACTTGCTCGGCGGCACGCCCGGACGGGTATGGGTGGGGTTGGCAGTCGAAGCCCAATACTGGAACCACGCATGATGCGGAATATAGTCCTTCGTGAAATTATTCGCGGGTGGAGGAACCGTCGTACTGTTGGCCGGCGTGGCGGGGCTGGAACGGTCGCATCCGGTTGTCAAATTGGGATTCTTGACCGTCAGGTCGAAACCGCCCATGAACGAGCCCCAGCTCAACCCCTGCGCGTTGAGCAAGTCGCCGATGTTCTTGCCGCCCATCTGGATGGTGGTGCCGGTTGTGGTGCTGGCGGAACAGAGGTCTCCGGTGGGATCGAGATCGCCGACGATTGCGCCACCACCCGGGTTGCTCACGATCTTGGGACTCGATAGGCCGGTCGGGGTCACTGGATAGGTGTTGCCGGCGACCACATTGAGCGCGCCTGGAGTGGAGGGGCCGAAAGTGGTGCCGAAGAAATCATCCGACATCGCGAAGTTCTGCGCGTAATTCCACAACGCGGTGACGGTGTTCCCGTCGAAGTAACCCATCACCACACTGTCATTCTGTCCGTACGTATAGAATGGATTACAAAAGGATTCCGACCCGGTGTATAGCGGGAAGGCGTCCATCAGACCCTGGTCGAAGGCTAACTGTTCAGCGCCGTAGTTATGATCCTGATCGCAGGTCGAGGCCTCAGCATGGCCCAGGCGAAACGGGTTGATCGCGGAACTGTCGGAAGTATTGTTGCTCGGGTTGCTGAAGTTTGGATTGTTCGTGAGCAGACTGGCGCTCAGCCCGTTGACCGTGGGCGTGCCGTCGGCCGCGTAAAACGGAGAGCCGTCCGTGTTTGCAGCCGCGGGATAGGTCGCGAAGTAGTGATCGAAGGAAACGTTCTCCTGAAAGATCACTACCACGTGCTTGATGGGCGTGGCGGTGGGCGGCCCTTCCGGCGGAGGGCCGAAGGCAGCCCCCGAACCCTGCTGGATGAGCAGGCCCACGAGGCCCATTGCAACGGACCGCGCGATTTTTTTTCGCATTCTATTGTCCTCCTCGTTTGATTGATGCGGCCGATGCAAAATTTCGGCAGCGTCGGGAGGATAGAGAATGCTGATTACCCGGCGATTAGAGTGAGATTAATTCGTGCGAGTTTCACGTGAAGCCGCGATTAAGCTTCCGAGATCGGGAGATCGCGCAGTCATTAACGCTTGGCGATCCGAACCTTTCATCCGACGCCGCTTCTTACGCTGGCCGTGGCCAACGGTATCGCTCAAGCGCCGTTTGCGTGCGATACGACCGGCGTTGTAATGAATCAATTGCATCTGCCCGCACGGATTGCGCGTACAAGGAGATTCACAATGCCCGGATACACCATGACCATCGACGGCCAGTCGGTGAAGGGATCGAAATCCACCGGCGTGATCAATCCGGCCAGCGGAAAGGTCTTCGCCGAGGTTCCCGATTGCACCAAGGCCGAACTCGATCAGGCGATGTCCGGCGCGCAGCGTGCGTTTTTCGGAGACCTCAAGGGCCGTTTGGCTTTACGGAAATCCAGGTGGTTAACTCGGTCAAGCTGTGAGGCGCGCGCACCGAAGACATCCTATAATGTGGTAACAGCTGTCGCCTCGGGGTACCGTGAAATTCGAGCGATACCCGGGGGGGCGGCGTTTTTCTGAAATGGGACACTACGACGACTATAAGCGGCGAGTGCTGCGCACCAGCCAGCGGCTGTCCGCCGACGGTTACTTCGGATCGAAGTCCGGCAGCGCGGGCAACGTCTCGATGCTCGTTGAGGACGAGGACGCCGTCGTCATCACGCCGACACACCTTCAATACAACCTGATGACGATCGAGGACATCTGCGTGGTGGACTTCGACCTCGCGCGAATCGAGGGCGAGCGCAAACCGTCGATCGAAACTCCGATGCACGTAGCGACGTACAAAATGCGCGCCGACGTGAGCGCCGTCATCCATACCCATCAGCTGTCCGCGAGCGCGCTCAGCGTGCTGAACCAGCCGATCCCGCCGCTGTTCGACGAAGTCACGCTGGCGATAGGCAAGACCATCGAGGTCGTGCCCTACGCCCTGTCAGGCTCGCGCGAACTGCACGATAACGTCGCGCGCAAGCTCGCCAATCGATGCCACTGCTACATAATTCAGAACCATGGCGCGCTTTCCATCGGCACCGATCTCGACGAGACTTTCACTTTTGTAGAGTTGCTCGAGAAGTCCGCCACGATTTATATGCAAGCGCTGGCGACCGGCAAGCCGATAACCATTCTTCCTGACAAGACCGTCGCGAAGCTTCACTCCGCGGTGATCGCACGCCAGGATCGCGAAATCGCGCGCAAGCAAGCACGCCACATCGCGCAAGTGAAAGTCGCCCCCGAGGCGGAACCGAGTCACTGATGAGCGGCCCGGCGGTGACGCTCGGCGCGCACGTCCTCGACATCCTCGGCCGCTACGTGACTCATATCCCCGAGGGGCAAGGCAGCGTGTTGCTCGACGAGATTCGGCTCGCACCGGCTGGGTCTGCGGCGGGCACAGCAGTTGGCCTGGCGAAACTGGGACTCTCGGTTGCGACGGTGGGCGCCGTGGGCGACGATGCCCTGGGAGACGTACTTATCCGCGCGCTGAACGGCTTCGGCGTCGATACCAGCCACGTTATTCGCAAGCCCGCCGTCCAGACCGCGGCCAGTATCCTGCCGATTAGGCCCAACGGTGAACGGCCTGCGCTTCATGCGATCGGAGCCAACGCCGTCTATTCGATCGACGACGTACCCTGGCCGTTGATCGAGCGCGCGGCGCATCTGCATCTGGGCGGGAGCGATTCGATGCGCGGCCTGGGGCGCGATGGAGCCGCGCAGATACTCCGGCGCGCACGCGACAGCGGCGCGACCACCAGCATGGACATCCTGAGCGAAGGCTCGCCCAAGCTGCTCGCCATCCTGAAGCCGTGCCTGCCATTCGTTGATTGGTTCATGCCCAACGCCGATCAAGCTTGCAAGCTCACGCAATCACAGGCGCCCGAAGAGGCCGCCCAGCACCTGCTCGACCTCGGCGTGCGCGGAGTCGTGCTCACGATGGGCGGCGACGGCAGCCTTCTAGTGACTGCGCGTGCGAAGGTGCATCTGGCGGCGCACGATATCGCGGTAGTTGACACGTCGGGATGCGGCGACGCGTATTGCGCCGGCTTCATTTGCGCGATCCGGCTGGGTTGGCCGCCGTCGGAATGCATGAAGCTCGGCAATGCCGCGGCAGCGTTGGTGGCGCAAGGCCTGGGCTCGGACGCCGGCATCCGCGATTTGGCCGAAACCGTCCGCTTCATGCGCGAAGCTCCCTTGCGTTCGAGCTGACACAGCTTGAAGTATATATTTGCGAGTGACTATTCGAGTGGCTAATCAGCCCGGATATGGATAGCCATTCGCGAGCGCCCTGGCCAGCGACGCATCATAGCCATATATGTCATCGAAAAAGCGGACTTCGCCATCCGGATCAACTACTGCAGTACTATAGAGAATTAGTACCGGAATAGGCTTGTCGAGGTTTACTTGTACGGTGGTGTCGCCATTCATCGTGGCGCGAATTTTGTCCACCGTCCACTCGGGCTTGTCGCGCAGCACCCATGCCGCCAGGGCGACCGGATCTTCGACCCGGATGCATCCGTGACTGAAGTCGCGGCGGGAACGCGCGAACAGTTCCTGCTCCGGCGTGCCGTGCATGTACACGTTGTATTGATTGGGGAATATGAACTTGACCAGGCCGAGCGCATTCTTGGGTCCAGGCAGCTGTCGAGCGCTCAGTGCGCCGGAACGAAGTCCGCTGATGACGTCGTCCGACGCCGGCGATGACGGAACAACGTCGCCGCTTCCGTCCACTACTTCGAATCCATGATCTGCCAGATAATCGGGATCGCGGCGCGTCTTCGGCACCAGCTCGTTGCGCTGGATCGACAGCGGAACAAGCCAATATGGGCGGAAGATTACATACTTCATGTCATCGGCGAACACGGGCGTCTGCGTCCGCATCGCCCTGCCGACGACTACTTTCATCGTCAGGTAGGTGGCCGGCTGGCGGCGCATCGTACGCAGCCGAAATTCGGGGATGTTGACGATGATTGGCGGCTTGGGGAAATCCGGCGGTATCCAGCGATATCGTTCCAGCGTGAGTTGGAGCTGTTGCACGCGGGTCTTAAGCGGTACGTTCAATTGGGTCACGGTGCCCTTACCCAACACACCGTCGATATCGAGGCCATTGCGACGCTGGAAATTTTTGACGGCGTCGACGACGGCGCCGCTGTAAACGGTCGAGTTAGCGGGCACGTCGACGTTCGATGGGAGATCTGGAAGCTGACGCAATCGCGCGACCAGCTGTGGCATCGAAGCAAATGGATTTCCGGGGCGCACACCCTTTTGCGGTACAGGTATGAGCGGAGCATCACCCGCGCTCGCCATCTTCAAGTAGGTGAGGAGCGCATCTTCGGCTCGCCGATAACCATCGTAATGCGGTTCGACTTGCGCGATGACCGCCGGAATGTCCGACGCCGCAAGCACCTGCGTTCTCAGCATGTCGGCCAAGTCCAACCGCTTGGGTCCGACGACCAGGCCGAACTTGAAGTGTTGCGGGTTCACCCTGCCAACATGCAGGGCGGAAATGTAGCGCATCGCGCAGACCGTCAGCGCCAAATCGAAATGCGCAAGGTCGGTGTCGGATGCTTTCGGGGCCGCCGGTTGGAGCTTGGCCAGTCGCGCGTCCCATCGCGAGGCGTCGTAGTCGTCGGGGTTGAGGCCCTTCAAAGCCGCCTGCTGAAAGAGCAGGATCATCGAGAGGGCTTGAGGGCTGGCCTTGTCGTTTTGGATCCAGGCCAGTGAATTTCCACCCTGGTCGTAGAATTTTTTTACATCGTCGCGATAGTCGGTGAAATTGGGCCAGCGCAAATCCGGCAGTGTGCCTGCGGCGATCAGAGCGCCGAGATCATCAGCGCCTTGAGCTGCGGCGGTGCTGGCAGGCGGTACCGCGGTGGGCGTCGGAGTCGCCGCGGGAGAGCCGGCGGCGAAGGCCGTGCTGGTCGCGGCGCCGCAGCACAGCGTTGCGATCAATGCCGCCAACATAGATTTGTGAATTTTCATGCTTGTCCGCCCCGCGCGGTGACACTCTACATAGGTTGCGCGCCGATTCGCCGCAAGAGCGAGGCGATGAACCTCTCGACCGGAATTTCCGCTTTGAAACCCGATGCAACTTGGCACAAGACCAGGCGGCGATCGATGCAGGGAATAAGGACTTAGCGTTAATGCAGGCTATCCGCCGGCACCGCGAAAGAGCTGACGAATTCCCCCGGCGAACGAAGTTCCGAGATCGACATGGCGCTCCTGCCTAGACGTCGTGGCCGAACATTGCGCGCAGCGCCGCCCGGCCCGGCTCCAGCATCTTGTCGTAAGCGGGCCCGAAATCCCGGAACAGCTCCTGCCTGGTGAGGGGGAACTCATTCGCCTGCGCCGCCAGAATCTCCTTCGTGACAGGCCGCACCGCCATCGCGTCGTAGAACTTCCGCAGGCGCTCGTCGCCTTCCAGCAGATTCATGAAGGGTATGTCAAAGAGTGCGGAAAACGTCCTACCGAGCTCCAGTATGTGAAAGAGATGGAAGTCCGGAAGGCAAGGCTCCTGCCCCAGGACGAAGGGCTGCAGGCGGGCGCTGCCGCTCAGACGCCCGAGCGCGCTTCTGACCATCAGCATCGACCATGTGCTGAAAATCCGGGACTCATTCTCGGTCTTTGCCCCCCACGCCTTGGGAAAGTAGCCACTGACCACGAACCAGTTGAAGAACGGGCCGCTGATCGAGAACGTAATGAAGTCGTTCAGCGCGTCGACTTCGGCACAGCGGAGCGGATCGTGGCAAGGGTAGAACTGGGCCGCCGCCGGATAGCTTCTGGCAAGGTACCGGCAGATCGCCTGGCTTTCGGATATGAACACGCCGTTGGTGTCCTCGAGCGTAGGGATCTTGCCGAGCGGATTCATCGCCCGGTGCTGGTCCGCGATGGTGCCGCCCACATAAGGCGAGACGCGCTCATAGCGGAAATCGAGGCCTGATTCCTTCAGCATCTGGGCTACCAAGGACATGAAGGGCGAGAGCCAGAATCCGTAGAGAACCCGTTGGCCGCCCTGCCCCTCGTGTTTCGTTGCCATTGGCTTGCTCCCGTTTTCCGGACCAGATTACGGTAAGCACCGCCGCAGCGCCACAGCGCAACCGGGGCATCCTTGCGTTCAACCGGAATTTCCGTTTTGACTCTGCGATTCGCACTCACCGTTTAGGCCAAGTGGCCTCGCACTGCGCGGTTTTATTTTTGATCCACGGGGTTACCAGCGGCGCCGGGAGGGGGCCGACTCGCCGCAAGCGCGCCGGGTGCTTTCGCGCGGCGGGCTCATCATGCTTTAGATAGAAATTAAGGCGCAGGATCGAGGTGACTCAACAAAAGAGACGAGAGAAATATGACTCCGAACAGTCTTCTGATCGCCAACCGTGGTGAGATCGCAATTCGCATCATCCGTGCGGCCGCCGAGATGGGCATCCGCACCGTGACCGTTTTCCCGGACGACGATTCCGCGTCGCTGCACACGCGCAAGGCCGACGAGGCGCGGCGTCTAAGCGGCACGGGCGCGGCCGCGTACCTCGACGGAGAGCAGATTATCGCGCTCGCCAAAGAGGCCGGCTGCGATGCGATCCATCCCGGCTACGGCTTTCTCAGCGAGAACGCCGGCTTTGCGCGGCGATGCGCAGCCGAGGGCATCACCTTCGTGGGACCGCGAGCCGAGATACTCGAACTTTTCGGCGACAAGGTGCAGGCGCGGCGGCTGGCCGAGCGATGCGGCGTGCCGATCCTGCGCGGCACCTCGGGGCCGACGAGTCTCGATGAAGCGCGGCGCTTTTTTTCGTCGTTGGGCGAAGGCGCTTCGATGATGATCAAAGCGGTGGCAGGCGGCGGCGGCCGCGGGATGCGCGCCGTCTCGCGCATCGAGGAAATCGAGAAAGCATACAAACGCTGTCAGTCCGAGGCGCGCGCGTCATTCGGCAACGGCGACGTGTACGTCGAGCAGTTGATGCCGCGCGCGCGTCATATAGAAGTGCAGATCATCGGGGATGGATCGGGGAACGTCAGCCACCTCTGGGAGCGCGAATGCAGCATCCAGCGCCGCAATCAGAAGATCGTGGAGATAGCGCCGAGCCCGGGACTGGCGCCGGCGCTTCGCGATCGGCTGACGGCGGCCGCGGTGCGGATGGCCAAGGAGGTGCGCTACGACAACCTCGGCACGTTCGAGTTTCTGGTCAATGGCGACGCATCCGCGAAGAATGACGAGCCGGGCTTTGCGTTCATCGAGGCCAACCCGCGGCTCCAGGTCGAGCACACCGTCACCGAAGAGGTGACGGGCATCGACCTCGTCAAGCTGCAAATTCAACTGGCGGCAGGCCGCTCGCTCGCGGAGCTGGGGATGCAACAAGCGGACATTCCCAAACCGCGCGGGTTCGCGATGCAGGTGCGAATCAACATGGAATCGATGCGCGCCGATGGCACCACGAAGCCGGCGGGCGGGACGATCACCGCGTTCGAGGCGCCGTCGGGACCGCGCGTGCGGACCGATTCGTTCGCCTATGCGGGATATGCGACGAGCGCGAACTTCGATTCGATGCTCGCCAAACTCATTACGCACTCGCACTCGGCGGACTTCGCCGACGTGGTGACGAAAACATATCGCGCGCTATGCGAATTCAGAATCGAGGGCGTGCCGACCAACATTGGATTCCTGCAAAGCCTGCTGCGGCATCCCGAGTTCATCGCGAATCGTGTGTACACGCGCTTCGTCGAGGACAATATCGCGGAGCTGGTTGGCGGCGCACAATCCGGGCATCAGCGGCTGTTCTTCGGGCATTCGGCGCCGGCTCCCAGAGCCGGCGCTGAGCATGCAGGCGCACGGCGCGCAGGAGCAAAGATCGACGCGAGCGATCCGCTGGCAGTGCTCCATCATGGCAAATCCGGGATTCAACCGCCGTCGCAATTGGCGGCTCCCACCACGGTTGCGACGCCACCGCCGCAAGACATCACGGGGCCTGAGAACACGGTGGCGATCGAGGCTCCGATGCAGGGCACGATCGTATCCGTCGATGTCAGCGAAGGCGACCGGGTACATCGCGGCCAGCAACTGTTCATCATGGAAGCGATGAAAATGGAGCACGTCATCGCGGCCGACAAGAGCGGGATCGTGCGGCGCATCACGGTGGCCAAGGGCGACGCAATCTTCGAAGGACATCCGCTTGCTTTTATCGAGGAGGCCGACGTCGAAACGACCCATCGCGACGCCGCGAAGGACGTGGACCTGGATCGCGTGCGTCCCGATCTCGCGGAAGTGATCGAGCGTCATGCGCTTGGACTCGACGCCGCGCGGCCCGACGCGGTCGCGCGCCGCCGCAAGACCGGGCAGCGCACCACTCGCGAAAATATCGACGACCTGTGCGACCCGGGCACCTTCGTCGAGTACGGTCCACTGGTGATCGCGGCGCAGCGGCGGCGGCGCACGATCGAGGACCTGATCAAGAACACGCCGGCCGATGGAATGGTCGCCGGAATCGGACGCGTCAACGGTGACCTGTTCGAGGAATCCAAAGCGCAATGCATCCTCATGTCGTACGATTACACCGTGCTGGCCGGCACGCAGGGGGCACAGAACCATCGCAAGAAAGACAGGATGTTCGAAATCGCGCAGAAGTCGCGCCTGCCGGTGGTGTTCTTCACCGAGGGCGGCGGCGGACGTCCGGGCGATACCGACGGGCTTGGCGTGGCGGGACTCGACTGCCTGGCGTTCAACTACTGGGGGAAGCTGAGCGGTCTGGTGCCGCTGGTGGGTATCAACTCGGGCAGGTGCTTCGCCGGCAATGCAGCATTGCTCGGATGCTGCGATGTAGTAATCGCCACCAGGGGATCCAACATCGGGATGGGCGGTCCCGCAATGATCGAAGGCGGCGGACTGGGTATCTTTCGACCGGAAGAAGTAGGACCGATGGACGTGCAAGTGGCTAATGGCGTGGTAGATATTCCAGTCGCCGACGAAGCCGAAGCAGTACTAGTGGCCAAGAAGTACCTATCCTACTTCCAGGGAGAGACTCGCGATTGGGAATGCGCCGACCAGCGTTTGTTGCGCACGATCATTCCCGAGAATCGACTTCGTATCTACGATGTCCGATCGGTCATCGAGACTCTGGCCGATACCGGATCGGTGCTCGAGATACGGCGGCAGTTCGGCCCCGGGATGGTGACGGCGTTGATCAGGATCGAAGGACGCCCGGTCGGACTGATCGCCAACAACCCGGTTTATCTCGCGGGCGCAATTGACAGCAACGGCGCCGACAAGGCCGCGCGCTTCATGCAGCTTTGCGACGCGTTCGACATTCCGCTGGTGTTTCTGTGCGATACTCCCGGCATCATGGTTGGCCCGGAGGTGGAGAAGACGGCGCTGGTGCGGCACGCGGCGCGGATGTTCGTGACCGGCGCCAACATCAGCGTGCCGTTTTTTACGATCGTGCTGCGCAAGGGCTACGGACTGGGCGCGCAGGCGATGGCGGGCGGCAGCTTCAAGGCGCCATTTTTCACGGTGGCGTGGCCGACAGGAGAGTTCGGCGGCATGGGACTGGAGGGCGCGGTGAAGCTCGGCTATCGCAACGAACTCGCCGCGGTTACGGAACCCGGGAAGCGCAAAGCACTGTTCGACGAAATGGTGGAGCGGATGTATCGCCACGGGAAAGCGGTGAACACCGCGACGCACTTCGAGATCGACGACGTCATCGATCCGCTCGACTCGCGCAAATGGATCGCCGCGGGTCTGCGCGCGACCCCGCCGAACGCGCCGCGCACCGGCAAGAAGCGGCCCAACGTCGATAGCTGGTGACCGGCGCCGCGCTGCATACCGGCAGGCTGCTTGCGCGATCGCGATCGATGTTAAATCATCGGGACGTGAGTGTGACCGAAGCGGAATCAAAGACTGTTGCGCAGAGCCCGAATCCGCTGCGCCGCCGCACGACTGAACTCGCGCGTGCCGGAGGATAAGCGCATCCCCGCGACCGCCGCCGGCGAGGTCCCCAGGTCGCGCTCGCTCGCAGGTGCATTCGGCGCGTTCGTCGGCTTTCAGGCATTGTCAATTCTGTTCTATGGCCGGGGGATGATTTCCCGACTGGCCGAGGTTCATGCGGGCAATCGGCGCGACCCGCAAATCTTCATCTGGTGTTTTCAATGGTGGCCGCACGCGATTGCGCAGCGCCTTGACGCGTTCCATCCGCGGATCATCTGGGCGCCCGAGGGCGTTGACCTTGCGTGGGTCACCAGCGTGCCGCTGCCGAGCCTGATTGCCGCTCCGTTGACGGCGCGCTACGGCGCGGTGGTCTCCTACAACCTCGCGATTCTGTTGATGCCGGCGCTGGCGGCGCTCACTGCGT
Organism: uncultured delta proteobacterium; assembly: GCA_963813785.1. Taxonomy (GTDB): domain Bacteria; phylum Desulfobacterota; class Binatia; order Binatales; family Binataceae; genus Binatus. Next base: position 186,176 of record CAWFAJ010000002.1, read on the forward strand.
TCCTGCTCGTTCGGCGGATCGCGGGCTCGACGTGGCCGGCGATGCTCGGCGGGTATCTGTTCGGCTTCTCGCCCTACATGATCGGCCATCAAGCTGGCGGCCACCTGGTGTTGACCGCGGTATTTCTGGCGCCGGTGGCAGTTTATCTCGCGCTTCTAAGGTTGGAAGAAAAAATCACGCGGCCGTGGTTCGTGATCGCGCTTGCGACGGCGCTCATCTGCCAGTTCCTGATCAGTCTGGAAATTTTTGCGACGATCGTGATGTTCGGCGCAGTCGCGCTAATCGTCGCATGGCTCACGATTCCCGCGATATCCGCGCGCATCCGCGACCTCGCGATACTTTCCGCGATGGCGCTCGGCGCGTCGGTCGTGGCGCTGACGCCTTACTTGTATCGGGTCGTCGTCGCGAGCGGCCTTTCATCGCATCCGCTCTGGAACACGACTCCGTTCGGCACCGATTTGCTCGAGATAGTCATCCCGACAAGCACTCTGATGCTGGGGCATCTGCCGCCGATCCAGGCGATCTCAAGCCGCTACTCGCACAACCTGATCGAGAACGGCGCGTACCTGGGCCTGCCGCTGGTCATCATTGTGGTGTTGTTCCTCAAATCGCGATGGAAGCGGCCTGAGGCGCGCTTTGTGGCGATCATGCTCGCGACGCTTTATGTCGCATCGTTGGGCGCGCGGCTTCACCTCGCGGGCTACATGTTGTTCGGGATGCCGTGGAAGCTGCTGACGCGCGTGCCGCTCATCAACAGCGCCTTTCCGGCTCGCTTCTCGATGTATATCTTTCTGATCGTTGCCGTGGTCGCGCCGCTCTGGATCGCGGAACTGCGCGCGAGCGCCGCCGTAAAAACCGCGATCGTCGCCGCGGTGGTGTTGTTCATGCTTCCCAATCTGAACGCCGGGCGATTTGTGTATGAGCTCGACACCCCCGACTTCTTCAGGTCCGGCTCCTACCGCAAATATCTCACCCCGGGCGAGACAATCCTGGCGCTGCCGTTCGGCGAGATGGGCAGCTCGATGTACTGGCAGGCGGCGGCGAAGATGTATTTCGGGATCGCTGAAGGACACTTCGGGCCGACGCCGACGTCGTTTCTTGCGTGGCCGATCGTCGGCGCATTTCTTGACGGCGGCGAAATTCCCGATGCGCCCGCGCAGCTCAACGCCTTCATGGCGACGCACGGCGTGACCGCGGTCGTCTTTCGGCAGCAGGATCCGTCGGCGGCGGCGTGGCGCGCGATGCTCGAGTCGAGCGGAGCCAAACTTCAGGAGATCGACGACGTGGTGCTCGCGCGTCCCGACCCCGCCGCGCTCGAGCGACTGCGCGGCGCGAGCGCCATCGAAATGGAATGCCGGCTCGATGACGCTCGCTTCGCGGCGCTGCTGGAAGCGGCGGATCGATATCTCGGCGGCGGCCAGCCCGCCGCTGCCCTTTCTCCTTTTCGGGCGCAACAAGAGGGCCTGCTGCCGCCCGGATGGGTGCGCAATGACGACGGCGCGTATTCGTCGGAAGGTCTGTGGCTGGCGCCGTGGAACAAAGGCCGCGTCAGCGTCGGCGTGCGAGCCTCGTACGCATGCGTTCAGCGACTGGTCGCGGATTATGGCGCGGGAGCCGCACAGACGTACTTTCCATATCCGCGCCCGCTCGAGTCTCACCCGAAAGGCGACCTCTTCCAGCGTAAACTCGTGATGGTCTTTACGCGCGAGGCGCTCGCGCATGCCGCCGCCAGCACCCGCGTTCGCTCGGGATCGCCGTAGACCACGCACTGGAGGCAATACTCGCTGATGCCGATCGCGTGTTTATGTTCCTGACGGCACGCTCGCAATTTTTGCATTTCAAGCGAAGTGCACTAAGCTGAAAATATGAACCGAATATCGACTCTGTTGATCGCAGTTGCGCTTCCCGTCGCTTTCGCTGCTCCAGCGATCGGGCAGGAAGGAAAAACGCTGGGCACCGTCGTCAACGGTAATACCACGACCACGTTCAAGGCCGCCGACACTCGCGATATCGACACGCAAAAGCTCAAGACCTGGAACGCTTTCGCGGAGAAGCATCCGAAGGTCGCAAGCGAGTTCGCCCGCAATTCCGCGCTGATCAATGACGACGCCTATGCGAAGAAGCATCCGCAACTCGGCGCGTTCTTCTCGGCGCATCCGGATATTCGCGAGGCGATGACGAAGAATCCCGGCAACTACGTTGCGATTCCGCCGCGTCCCGGCGAATAGCCGCGCTCGCTCCGCAGTCTGATTCGATCGGCCAGCCGCAGGCTGTCAGCCGCAGGCCAGCCGTCATGCGGCGGCACATCGGCGTATCCCGTGCGCCGAAATTCCGCCATCACGCGGATGGCGGGGAATTCATAGCCTCCGATGAACGCCCCCCGTTTCTCCGCCAGACGATTTCCCGCCTTCTCAGCCCTGAACTCCCCCAGTCCGCATCAAACTGGATCAAATGGCATAATCCCGAACCGCGGGCAGTTCACAATCTGACGAAGGCTACGGAAACTGGTACATGCTTCGGCAGCAGATTACATCTACATACGTTATTCGATTTTATGTTCAACTGACGTGCGAACATGTTGCGCTCGTCGAAAGCTGGCCAAATACTTGTCCTGGAACGAGAGCCAGGCTTCTACCCGCAAATGATCGCGAGCAAGCATACTGCTGTTTTCAGGCTCTGAACTAAGATCTCGGATTTCTCGAGGATCGTGGGCTGAGTCGTACAATTCATCACCATTATTATCGAAGTCGTGGATGTATTTGAAGTTTCCCTCTACAAATCCCAAAGAAAAATCCCCCGACGACGAGAAGAGATACGCGCGTTCGGGCGGGTAGCCGCCAAGCAGGTTCGTTCCTTGCCAGGATTCCGGCTCGTCGTAGCCCAACAATCCGAGCAGCGTTGGGGCAATGTCGATCTGGCGGCCGATCGACGTAATCCGTGATTCGTACGGAAATAGATTTGGATTTGCTAAAACTAGAGGTATATGAAGCTCTTCGTCATAGGTCGTAAAGCCATGAACGAGCTGGCCATGTTCGCCAAATGCTTCTCCGTGATCGCCGGTGATCACTACGAGAGTACTATCCGCAATGTGCATCTCATTCAGACTGCGCACGAGTTGCGCTATGAACGCGTCAGTGGAGTGCACCGCGTTTAGGTACCTATTCAGCTGGTGATCGCCGGTATGGTAGTCGTAATCGGAAGTGGAGAGATACGGATGATGGGTGTCCTGTGTCCAAATGACCAGAAAAAATGGTTTCTTACCGTCCGCTTTGATCCACTTTTCCACGATTGGCAACAGCGCCGAATCTCTGGAGATCAGCGGATCGTGGTCCCGCAAGAACACTTGGCGGAATCCATGGCTTCCGACGAACTCTGACTGGTTGTCAAAGCTTAGCTGCCCCTCGTGCATAAAAGCGGTCCGGTAGCCATGATCGCCTAGTATATCCGCCAAGCCCGGCACTCCGATATCGGGTGACATTTGCAGAACGTTTAACCGGCCGTGTTCAGGATAAAGCGAGCAGAAAAGACCAGGCATTGCCGCCGAAGTGTAGGCTTGCGCCGCATAGATATGGTCAAAAACCAAGCCATGACCCGCGAGCTGGACCATCTCCGGGCTGTCCTTGTACGACGCTCCATAGAGTTGCAAGCGCCCAGCGCCCACCGACTCCATAACGATCATCAGAACGTTCATCGGGCGTTGCGACGACGAAAGTCCCAACTGAGTAACGGCCTGGAAATGTGACGGAGAAACTCCGGCGACCTTTCTCTGACCTTCCGGAAGAAAATCACTCATATATCCCGCCGGAATGACGTCGTCCACTCTTGGTATCGGCCGATGAAATAGTGAGGACGCGAACGCCCACTCGGGATTCGCGGAAACGGCCAAACGGTGTACATAGGTAACCCTCCAGAAGTGTGCACCTAGAACGTACAAGCAGATAATGAGAGCGACAGCTGGCGAATAAAATCGTTTTCGCATGCGCCGAACGATGTTGGGCGCGAGCCGCCAGAATGATTCCGCGACGATAATCATTATTATGACACATGCCGGCACGAGGACTTTTGCTAGAAAAACCGCCCGCGAAACTGACACTTCGATGCCGCGTCCCTGGTCGGCCGCCAGCCAGAGCCCATATGTCAGAGGGCTGCGGGTCTCGCTATAGATGATTAAATCGACTGCCGTATAGACAGTCGTCAAAATGCAAACGCCCCATCCGGCAATCAGCACGGCAGGCTTCTCGGGTGAAAGCTTCAAAAGCCCGTAAAAGCACCACGCAAGAACAGACCAAAACGCGACATCTTGATAGATTAAAATAGGCAAGTAGGATCGCAGTGGCGGCCAATTCAAATCTACGAAACGGGAAATAACTATGACGACAAATAGGCCTATGAAACCGGCGAATAAATGATCCGCCTTGGGCCCCGCCGCCTCCGTTCCTGCGTGCTCCATTGACTGATTTCCCCTCGCGCCAATCTAACGGATTCGTGATGCGGTGGCGAGAATGTCAAGTAGGTATTCGGGGTTGGCCAGCCGGCAGCGGACAGGGCGGAGGTGGATCAGAAACGCGAACTCGCCGGACGCAGGCGTTCCCGCGAATAGCCGCGCTCGCTCCGCAGTCTGATTCGATCGGCCAGCCGCAGGCTGTCAGCCGCAGGCCATCCGTCGTGCGGCGGCACATTGGCGCATCCCGTGCGCCGAAATTCCGCCATCACGCGGATGGCGGGGAATCCATCGCCTCCGGTGAACGCCCCCCGTTTCTCCGCCAGACGATTTCCCGCCTTCTCAGCTCTGAACTCCCCCAGTCCGCATCAAACTGGATCAAATGGCATAATCCCGAACCGCGGGCAGTTCACAATCTGACGAAGGCAGGATTGTTTTCTTACGACGCACCGCGAAATATGGAGATCATTCGGGCAGCGAGCCAATGACCAGTCCTACGATTGACCCCAACCGCGACTCCCAGGAGATCGAACTCAGTGTGGTCATTCCTTGTCTGAACGAAGCTGATACCCTGGCCGACTGCGTCAGGACGGCGCAATCTGCCATCCGGGAGAATCGTATCGCAGGCGAAGTCATCGTTGCGGACAACGGCAGCGACGACGGATCCGTTGAAATCGCCGTCAAGCTGGGAGCGCGTCTGGTCCACGTTCCCGCGAAAGGATACGGCAATGCTTTGATGGGAGGTATCGCTGCCGCTCGCGGCAAATTCGTCATCATGGGTGACGCCGACGGCAGCTATGATTTTCTGGAAATTCCGCGATTCCTGGGAAAATTGCGCGAAGGATACGACCTGGTGCAGGGATGCCGTCTGCCATCGGGGGGTGGCAAGGTCATGCCCGGAGCGATGCCGGTTCTGCACCGCTGGATCGGCAATCCGATTTTCTCGCTGATGGCGCAGCGCTGGTTCCATTCTCCGATACAAGACATCTACTGCGGGATGCGAGGCTTCACCAAGTCGCATTACGAGCGGCTGGATCAGCGATGCACCGGGATGGAATTCGCAACCGAGATGATCATTAAATCATCCCTGCTCGGCTGCAAAGCCGCTCAGGTGCCGATCACGCTTCATCCGGACGGTCGGAAGCTGCGCCCGCCGCATCTCAATACTTTCCGCGACGGCTGGCGAACTCTGCGCTTTTTCCTGCTCTGTACTCCGCGGCGATTGTTCCTCGTGCCTGGGGTAATACTGATCCTGCTCGGCATCCTTGCCTACGGCCTGGCGCTGCCTGGAATGACTCTGCACGGAGTAAAATTCGATGCTCACACTCTGTTGTTCGGAAGTCTCGCGATGCTGTGTGGCTATCAGTCGGTATTTTTCGCGGTTTTCGCTAAAACTCTCGCGATCAAAGAAGGCCTGTTACCGTCGGACATGCGGCTCGAGCGCTTTTTCAATACCGTCAACCTTGAAGTAGGTCTCGCAATCGCCGCCGCCGCGATGATCTTTGGTCTGGTGCTGCTCGGACTTGCGGTCGAGCAATGGCGAATCGTGAACTATGGTTTGCTTTCCTACGCCCATACGATGCGGCTGGTGGTTCCAGGCGCTACCCTGGTTGCGCTGGGATTCCAGACTATTCTGTCGGCGTTCATGATCAGCTTTCTCGGCCTCGAGTATCGATGAACGGGCTATTCATTCTAACGGTTTACGGCATAGAAGCTCGTATTGCCCGCCGATCGGCAGCGATGACAAGAGCGGTTCCACAGCGCGCAGCCATCGAAGGAAGTGCGTGAAGATGAAAAGACAATCCGTTCTCAGGACTTCGAATCCTGCCGCTCTCACCAGGCGCCGCGATTGGGGTGGGCTCAGGGTAATCGCGTCACGATCGAATGGTATACGGCTCATGACGTAGCGAGTCCCCGGGTTCCACGGATTGTTCTCCCATAGCGCGAACAATCCGCCCGGCCGTAGGCAGCGGAATAGGTACTCGACTGCGCCTGCGCGATCGGGCGGCGGTATGTGATGGAACACGCCGTTACAGAAGACCAGATCGGCCCTGCCCTGAGCTTCATATTCGCCCGCACCATAGAACTGCGCCTTCAGCGACCCGAATGTGTTCCGGGCGACTTCAAGTGATTTGCCCGAGGTGTCGATTCCCACCACCGAGGCTGCGCCGGCCAGTTCGATCAGGAATGGAACGTTTGAGCCCGTTCCGCATCCGAACTCGATCGTGCGTCCGGCGGCGAATTGCATGCGATCGAGACATCTTCTAAGCCATTCAACCCGCCGTCGCGCGAAGTAGTTCCGGTCTTCTCCGGTCGCGGCAAGCCCCTGCGCCAGAGCGCGATCATAGGAAGTTGCGTACTCGTCGAAACCCGAAGCGTCATTGGTGCGGTGATCCGTCATTTATCAGCTCGCGACCATTCACCGAGACCGATCGCCATGGCCAGATTCCTCTTTTTCGTAGAGCAAAGCAGCCAGGGTGCTGCCGCTCTCATCGCGCCGAAAGCGGCCAAACTCACCCGCAACGCGATAGTTCGATTCGATCCAGTCATAGATCTTTTGGTTGTAATCGATTCCGAAATAGTCTGCGCCGAATTCATGGCTTTTTCGGGAAGTCAATAATATGTATTCGGGCGCTGCCCGGCTCAGGTCGGAGATATAAATGCCTTCTTGCGAGGGTGATACAAATCCCGGCAGAAGGTTGTACCACCTGCTCGGCGCTTCGGTACCGGTAAGGGCATACAAGATTGGCGCTTCGGGCAGCACGGCGACCTGCCGGCCGTCGCGCTTCTGCTCGGACATGAAAGCAAGGATCTGCCGCGCGACGTTTGCTTCTTCCGGTTCGAGGCGGATGGCGCCCCAACTCGTCTCGAGCGCGGCCAGGTGCTCGCTTGTCTGCGGGATGCAGATGAGCGCGAGTATCACGACTTCCGCGGCGAGCAGGTAGTTCACCAGTCCCTGCTGCCGATCAACGGAAAGCGCCGGGGTAGCCGCTTTGATGCATCGGGATATCGCAATGACAAAAACCAAAAACAGCGGCATCGCATAGTAGATGCTGTAACCGTACGGGGTGATCGCCTCGAAAACACGAAGCGCAGGGACCATGGCAAAGATGCCAAACGCAGTATCGCCCAGACGCCGACGGTCGCTCTTGCTGAGCAGTTCGTAAGTTGAGTACGCGACAAAGGCGCACCCAACGAAGAACATTCCCTCCGGAAAAACCAGAAGTTCGGCTACTGCTCTCGCCGCCCAAACCAGGAAGCCGAACCGACACGCCACCGCGATCGCAACGATGATCGCAAGCGCAACGTTACGCGGTCTCCGGCTCGCTTTCGCCAGAAGAAACCACAGCCTGAGACTGACTGCCGCAGACAAAATCAGTAGCAGCATCTGGCGCGGGACGAGTTGCCAGTCCAGGTAGTACAAGTGATCGGTGTACGCTTTCCCGGAAGTCCCGGGCAGCCCGACCCAGTTGAAGTCTGTCATGAAAGCGGGCGTCAGCGTCCAGAAAAACCATCCGTAGATTGCAACCCAGAGCGCCACGCCCGGAGCGCAGGCGGCGATTCCGTGCATCAGCGGGCGGATGGAGCGCCCGCGGACGGCCTCCATCACCAGCACGAACGCGAGCATCAGGTAACAGGCCGCGCCGAACTCCGGCTTGCATAGCAGGGCCAGGCTGGCAGCGAGCCCTGCCAGCAACAAGTTGTATCCCCATCGACCGAAGAGGTGCCCGAGGGTGAACAACGCGCAGATCAGGCTAAGCGCCAAGCCGATCGTGGCGGCATAAGAATAGGGAAATACGTAATTCGCAAACCCGGGCGCAAAACCCGCGGACAAAAGCGCCAGTGCTGCCGTCAGGCCGACAGCGCTCCCCTCGAGCATCGCGCCGAGCTCGAACAACAGCATCGCACAGCCGATCGCTACGGTGATTCCGAACAGATAAAAGACCACGAGATGCGGTCCGAAGATCGCTATCAGCAATGCGCCTACGTAAGGAGCCAGCGGACCATAGGGGTACCAAATATCGCGATACAGCAACTTCCCGCGGATGATTTCGCTGGGTACGTAGAGTTCGCGACCGCAGTCAACCTGGAAGTCTCCCCAACGACCCCAGGTGTACCAGGCGAGTACGATCGCTACGACGAGGATAAGTCCACGCGACGCCGCGTCCTCCCAGCCGCCAAACTGAGAACGCAGGCGCGCAGTCAATCGGGGTTTCGCTCTCGTACCGTGCGGCGGGCGAAGCCTTTGGAGCGGCGCTTCTTGACCTTGACCGCTTCGGTCTGTCGCGTCTCCGCGAAATCTATCATCGCCTGCTGGCAGGCGGGGGCTGCGTCCGCGGCCGCGGTCCTGACGTAGGTGCCGTCAGCCTGCATTTCCCACTGGCATCGATTGGGCCGCAACTGGAGATCGAGCACGATGCGCAACTCCTTGCGCAGTTGAGGATCCTCGACCGGCGCGACGACTTCGACGCGGCTTTCAAGATTGCGCTTCATGCAATCGGCGGAGCCGATGAAAAACTCCTCCGCTCCGCCATTGCGAAAATAAAAGATGCGGCCGTGTTCGAGGAACCGGCCAACAATGCTCACCACGCGCACGTTTTCCGACAGCCCCTGGATTCCCGGGCGCAGCCTGCAGGTGTCGCGGACTATCAGGTCAACCTTCACGCCCGCTTGCGAGGCGCGATAAAGCGCCCGCGTGATGTCCACGTCCTCGAGCGCGTTCATCTTGAACTGAATCAACCCGGGTGACGCCGCCGAACTGAGCTTGATTTCGCGGTCGATTCGCGCCAACAGCGCGCGCTTGAGCACGGTCGGAGCCGGCAGGATTTTGCGATAGGGACGATCCGGCATGTAGCCGGTCGTCAGGTAGTTGAACAACTCGGTCAGGTCTTCGCCGATAGTACCGTCGCAAGTCAGAAGTCCGTAGTCGGCATAAAATCTCGCCGTCCCGGGATGATAGTTGCCGGTGCCGATGTGTGCGTAACGGCGCAGACCGTTGTAGTCCTGGCGAACGACCAGGATCACCTTGCTGTGAGTCTTCAGACCCACGACCCCATAGGTTACGTGAATTCCGAACTCCTCGAGCCTGGTCGCAAACTGGATGTTCGCAGCTTCGTCGAAGCGCGCCTTCAACTCGACCACCACCGCCACCTGCTTGCCGTTGCGCGCCGCGTCGCACAGGTAGCTGATGATTTTCGAGTCGGGCGAGGTCCGATACAGCGTCATCTTGATCGCGCGGACCTTCGGGTCGTCCGCGGCTTCGCGCAAAAACCGCTCCACCGAAGTCGAGAACGACTCATACGGATGCAGCAGCAGGAACGAACCGGCGTCGCGAATGACGTGGAAGATGCTGCGGCCGACGGTGAGCCGCGGATGATCCACCGGATGATGCGGCGGATCGTGCAGCGCGGGCGCGTCGAGCGCCGCAAGCTCTCCCAGGTCGCGCATCGCAAGCATCCCGTCCACTTCGAACACGTCGGCGCGTTCGTCCAGTCCAAGTTCCGCGGCCAGCATTCCGCGATGAACCGGATTCATTCCGCTCAGCACTTCGAGCCGCACGATTGGGGCGAAGCGCCGGTCGCGCAGCTCGGATTCGATCAGCGCCAGCAGGTCGTCGGCCTCGTCCTCGTCGCGCTCCGTGTTGGCGTTGCGCGTAACCCGAAAAAGCTCGTACGAGTCGATCAGCATCGAGGGAAACAGCAGATCGAGATTGTTCGCGACGACGTCCTCGAGCCGGACAAAATCACTTTGATTGCCGACCCGCAGAAAGCGCGGGATTCCGAACCCGATTGGCACCTTCACCCGCGCCATCAGAGGGTCCGAGTCGTTCTGGTAACGCGCCGTGACCAGCAGGTTGAGCGACAGATTCGAAACGAACGGGAACGGATGCGCAGGATCCATCGCCTGCGGCGTCACCAGCGGGAAAATGTTCTTGTAGTAATACTCGCGGATCGACTTGCGCTGGTCGGCCGAGAGGCTCGTGTACGGACGCACGCGAATGCCGTAGTTCTCGAGCTGGCTGAGAATTCGCGGACCAAGCTCGCGCTGCCGCTGCTCGAGCTCGCGCACCACCAGGTAACACTCCGCGATCTGTTGTTGCGGCGTGCGCCCGTCAACGGTCAGCTCATGCATCCCCGCGACGACCTGCTGCTTCAGGCCGCCGATGCGCTTCATGAAAAACTCGTCGAGGTTGGACGCGGTAATCGCGAGAAACTTGAGCCGCTCGAGCAGCGGATTTCGTTCGTCTTCCGCTTCATGCAGAACGCGTCGATTGAACGCGAGCCAGGTGAGCTCGCGATTGAGGAACAGGTCGGACGAGGCAAGCTCCTTGTCGATTCGCACCGCCGGCGTCTTCTCGGGCGCCGCAACCGGCCCGTCAACGATAGCCGCCACTGGCGACGAATCGACCAGTACTCCATTTTGAGGCGCCGGCGCATCCGCAACGGTCGGCGCGGCAACTATCGCGGGAGTATCCGCCTGGTTCCCCATATGCTCATCCGGTCCCATCCTGCCCCAAGCATTCTAGCCGCCCGCGCGGTCTATTGCCTATCCCGGCCGCCGCCGAGAAATATGTGAGTATTTCCGCGGTGTTATAGGATGTCGATTTGTTATCGACGCATCGATTGTGCGATTCTTCTGACTGGTTTTTCACCCCGGTGCCAGCATGAATGATTATTTGTATGAAGTCGCACGCCGGCTGGTCGCGTTCGACACGGTCAGCGCAAAAAGCGATCTCGACGCGATGGAATACATCGCAACCGAGCTCGGACCGCGGGGATTCAAAACCGCGCTTCAACCGGTCGAGTTGTTCGGGGTCTCGCAGGCCAACCTGGTCGCATGGGTTGGACCGCCGCGCGCCGACGGCCTGATAATTTCAGGTCACGTGGACACCGTTCCCTACGACGGGCAGCCAGGATGGGAGCGGGAGCCGCTCAAACTCGAACCCGCGGGAGAGAGAATTTACGGCCGCGGCACCACCGACATGAAAGGATTCATCGCGCAATGCCTCGACGCGGCGCGCACCCTCGATTCAGCCAGGCTCAAACGCCCCTTGGTATTCGTGTTCACCGCGAGCGAGGAAGTCGGTTGTCTCGGAGCTCGCAGCGTCGCGCCGGCCCTCAAACAAATTCTGGGCGACACGCCGGTCCCGCGGCTGGCGTGGATCGGCGAGCCGACCTCGTACGCAGTGTGTCACGCGCACAAGAGCATCGTTGCATTCGAGGTGAGCGTCCGCGGCATCGGAGGCCATAGCGGCGCACCGGCCAGGGGCGTCAACGCGATTGCCGTGATGGCGCGCGTGATCGACACGATCGGCCGTTTTCAGCAGGAGTTGGCGGCGCGCCGGCCTGCTCAATATGCGGCAATTTTTCCCGACGCGCCGTGCGACGTGCTGAATTTTGGAACGGTGCAGGGCGGAATCGCACTCAACATGATCGCCGAGGAATGCAAGCTGCGCGTCAGCTATCGCACGCTGCCCAACGCCGATCCGCTCGACGTTTACCGTGAGATCGGGCGCCGGCTCGACGCGCTCGACGGCCTCGACTATGCGGGCCGCGAGCATCGCGCGAAAATTGAAGTCGGGCTTTTGAACGTCGTGCCTCCACTGGACTCACCGCGCGGGACGGCTCTGGAAGCCGCGCTGTTCGACGCAAGCGGCGCGAACACGTCGGGCGGCGCGGTCTACGCCACCGACGGCGGATGGTTCACCGGCTCGGGGATCACGTCGCTCATCTGTGGGCCCGGCGATCTCGAACAGGCGCATCAGCCCAACGAGCACATTCGCCGCGACGCCTTCGACCGCGGCCCGGCGATGATTCACAAAGTCGTCGAACGCCTGTGCTGCGCCGCGTGATTTACTGAACTGAAATAGGTATTCGAAGTTCGAACGACGATTCGATCGCGACCCCGTTGTTATTGCACCGCGATGGGAATCCGGAGGTCGAATTCGGACGCCACCGGAATGCCATCGCGGGTGGCGGGGAAGAATTTCCAGGTTCGCAGGCTGGCGAGGATGACCTGGTTCAGGCGCGGATTTGAAGTCGGTTGCACCAGCGTGACCTGAACCTGACCTTCACGGTCGACGACGAAGTGGGCGATCGCAAGCGCCGAAAAAATGTTCTCGCGAAGATCGTCGGGGATCTGCGGAGTCGGGGCATACAGGGCGCGCGCGCCGATGCTCTCGGAGGCGCTACCTTCGGGCGAGCCGCCGCCTGCGCCGCTTGGTTCGCTCTCACTGGGAACAGTGGCTCGCCCGAGGGAGATTCCTCCCACGGTGGAAGCGGGAAGCGCGTCTGGTTGGGGATTCAGCGCCGCCGCCGGCGCAGGCGCCGGCGCGGTTATCATGCGCGGCTTGATAGCCGCGAGAGTCTTGCGGTGCGCAGGGTGGAGTATCGGCGCGATGGGTATCGGCTTGGCCGGCTCCGCCGGCGGCGGCTCGACGAGGATAGCTTCGACCGCCGTCGTGCGCGGCGGCGCGATGGGGCGCTGCGAGATAAGTATCTCGCCAAATCCCGCGAGCATCAGGGCGCACGACGACACGGATGCGACAATGGAGACAGCAAATTGGCGCCAGTGGTTCTGGAAGACCAGACGATCGTCGTCATCCCAAACCACGAGATCATTTTGGTTAATGTCGAACTGTTGCGCGAGTTTCATCGGCTAGATGCCTGACCGGCAAGCAGATCCGATCGCAGGCCGCGATAAAGGGCTCGGCGCGGCCCGAGTTCGTTCAACCGCTTCTCGAGTTCGACCCACGAAAATCCGAACGTCTCGACCAGCTCCGCGAGTGCCGCCGGCAGCCGCAGGCATCGTGCATAGAGCACGGCCCGGTCGATGATGATCGCGATTGCGAGAACGCCCAGCGCCAGCAGCGGATATACCATCGCGCCGCCGAACTTGATCGCGTTCCACGCTACTAATAGTTCCTGCATTAATCAGTTCTCCTTGCGATCTGACGCCCGGCACCCGAGTTGCGTTTCATGGCGCCTGCACACTGGCGGGTTTTGTGAATGGAAGCTCCCATTTTATCCCGCCGTATAACGCCCGGCGCGGTCCGTACTGCGCCGCGAATATTCCGATGCCCGTGCCGTTGCGAATCTGGTAAGTACGATCGTTCATATTCACGATCGCGGTGCGAAATTCGAGCACGCCTCGATTGTTGGGTAGCGGTACGCGCCGCGTGATACCCGCATCGACCTGGATGTAGTACGGCAGGTTGCCGGTATTCGCGAATCCGGATCTGAGTCCGCTTCCGTAGATCCCATCGATGCTGAACGCGAATCCGCGCCAGTTGTAAACGGCGCCGGCGGAATTGGTGAACGTCTGGTCGTGATCCAGAAAGATATAGTGACTGCTGATGTACTTCAGTTCGTCGGGCGCGAAGTTGAATTGCCCCGACTCCACCTGCGTGCCCTGCGCGACGCTATAGGCGAAGTTATTGTAGGCGTAAAAGTTTTCGCGAGTGTATGAACCCGTGAACTCGACGCCCCAAACGCGCCCCTTGGCGTAGTTGAATGTTTCGTAGATAAGCGCCGGCCCGAACTGCCCCTCGTCGATAAGATCGGTGGCCTTCTTGTAATAGGAATCGATGCCGACGTTCAGCCCGGGAATAATGTCCTGGGTCACTCCCACGTCAAACAAATGGTCGCGCTCCACCGTCGGAGTGCCGTTGCCCTTCGAAGCAGGGGCCCCTGTAGTGCCTCCAAGCTGCTTGATATCGCTGACCGACACCAGTTCGGTCTCGGGAGGCGTCATCTGACGGGCATAGCCGGCGTGCAGCGTCGTTCCCTTGAACGGAGTGTACACCAGCGCAACGCGGGGACTGGCCTGGTCCGCTCGCACCAGCCCGTCGTACAGGTCGAAGCGGACTCCATAATTAAACGTCAGTTGTTTTGTCAGCTTCCATTCGTCCTGGAGGTAAGCGCTGTAAATCCAGGTCTGCAGCGCGAGGTCGTCAACGAACGAAATGGGGATAGGCGACGATTGCACGCCGCCAACTGCCGGAAAGGTCGACTCATGATTGTCGATCTCGGCGCGCTCGGCGTCGAAATACCCGCCCAGCCGAAAAGTATGATCGGTAACGCCATGATAAGCCGTGTCGATCTGAAAACCGTTGCCCCAGTCGCTGCGAAAAACTCTCGCCGACGGCGCCGTTATAAATCAGGTCGCCCGTGTGGTCCGGATTGAACGTAACCGCCGAGTAACGGCTGAACGGCGCAATCTGGTAATCGAAATACTCGCCAACGGTGCCCTGTAGCGCCAGCACGTTGAAGTAGTTTTGCTCGAACTGGTTCTCGCGGACTTTAGCCGACGGATAGACCGGCACGCCTGCCAGCGCGAAGACCTGCGGTTGGTTCGGATTCGCGGGAATCTGAAAGTGATTGATCGCAGTTCCCGTGATCAAGCTCAGCCGCGTCGTCGAACTCAGCAAATACGAAAAGTACCCGAACCCGGATCCCTGGTTGCTGGTATCGTGAATCGCCGTGGGCCCGGACGTCGGCGGCTCAACTCCTCGATCGGTGCCGAGGTATTGTCCCGTCACGAAGTAGCTGAAGTTGCCCTTCGAGCCGCCGTACTCGAAGCTCGGCTGCGTGGTGCCGCGCTGCCCGCCGTAGAAATCGACATCGGCCAGGTTGTCGAGCAGCCCGTCCTTGGTCTTGATGTCGATGATTCCTGCGGTTCGCAGGCCGAACTGCGCCGGCAGCACACCCGTCAGCAGGCTGATCGATTGCGCAAAGCGTGGACTCAGCACTTGCCCGAAGCCCGTAATACCCTCAGGAAGCTGTACGCCATTTATCCGGTATTGAAGATTGGCATGATCTCCGCGCACGTGGAGCTGTCCGTACGAATCCTGCGCGACGCCCGGCGCCTGCAGTATCACCTGGTTCAGAGGAGTATTCGCGCCCTGCGGCAGTTGCTGGATCGCCTTGCTGCTGAAGGTGTATTTGCTGCCGCCGGTGTCCGGCGACAAGGAGTTGCGCGCCTTGTCCAGTCGCGTCGCCGCGACCGCGAGGCTGACCGATTTCTCCGCTTCCATCGCGAGCACAACCGGCGCGGCGCCCTTCGTCGAGACTGTCACGATCGCAGTCGCCGTCTTGAATCCTTCCTTGGTCGCCACGACCGCATAGGTGCCGCGCGCCACCGCGATGAACGAGAATTCACCGCCATCGTTGCTCGAGGAATGAGCCACGACGCGCCCGTTCGACGCCTGCATCGACAGCGCCGCTTGCTTGATCGGTCTGCCCAGAGCGTCCTTCACCACGCCCGTGATTCGATATTTTGTTACCGTCGAGGTCTTCACGTTAGCCGCTACTGCCGGCATGCAAATAACCAGTTGAATCAGGATCCCGGCCAGCGAGATCCGCAAAAATGAATTCCTTCCCATCGCAAGCTCCCACAACGTTCAAAGTTCCCCCGCGCCTTCGGGACGCGAGTGGCGGCGCGCGAACTGATCGCGCGCGCACTAGAGCAATCGGATCTGTCGAAAAGGGGGATTAGAGCGATACGGGCGGCGCGCGCACGCGCGCGGTCGAGAAAACCGGCGACTCGGATCGGATTGGCGCGGAGATGAATACCGTCCCGGCAATCGCCGGTCCGCGCGCGACGGTCACCGTCGCCGAGACCGAGCCCGGCGAATGCAACGCGAGTTGACAAACCGGACAGAACCCCGGGTCGGCGCTGAGCTGCGCGGCTACGAAACCGTCGCGCGCAGCCGCGCCCTCATGAAAATGAGCCGCACCAATCGCCTGCGACACGAGGATCAGCACCGCGCCGAAGATCGCGATCGCGCGCGCCGCCGCTCTGCCGCATTTGTGAAACCTGGATAGGTCATCAGATCTTCGCCCGGCACCGATGACTGCCGCCGGATTTTACTCCGATCAAGCGTGCCGTTGGCAACCCAATGTGTCAAGCGCCCCTCATCCTTCCCGCACTGAAACATTCCAGGTTTGGCGAACCTCCAAAATCCGGCTAAGTTAGCCGCAAGACGGGAGGATCGGGATGAACCAGTTCAAAGTCGGCGACGTCAAGATAACCCGGATCATCGAAAGCGAGGCGCCATGGCCAGGCACCTTCATCTTGCCCGAGGCCACCCGCGAGAATGTCCTGAAAGAAGCCGACTGGCTCTATCCCACCTTCTCCGACGAAAAGGGCAAGCTCCGCATGAGCATCCACGCGCTGGTGGTCGAATCGCAGGGCAAGCGCATCATCGTCGATACCTGCATCGGCAACGAGAAGGTTCGTTCCAACCCGGCGTGGAGCAATCTGAAGCTGCCGTTTCTGAGCGATCTGGGAAAAGCGGGTCACACGCGCGACCAGATCGATCGCGTCATCTGCACGCATCTGCACGTGGACCATGTCGGGTGGAACACGATGCTCAAGGACGGCAAGTGGGTGCCGACGTTCCCCAACGCCCGCTACCTGATAGGCGGCACCGAGTGGGATTACTGGTCGAAGTTCGACGGCAAGGACATGCGCGATCCGGTCGAGGATTCGGTGCGTCCGGTGGTTGAGACCGGGATGGCCGATCTGATCGACTCGAACTTCCGCGTCACCGACGAAGTATGGCTCGAGCCAACGCCCGGCCACACTCCCGGACATCACAGCGTGCGGATTTCGTCGAAGGGGGAAGAAGCCGTGATCACCGGCGACCTGATGCATCATCCGATTCAATGCCGATATCCCGAATGGGAAGACGGATTCGATTCCGACGGCGCGATGGCGAAGAAGACACGGCGCGCGTTCTGCGAGAAGTACGCCGACACCAACGTAGTTGTTTTCGGGACGCATTTTGCCACGCCATCGGCTGGAAAAATCGTAAAGAAGGGCGACTCGTTCAGATTCATCGCGTAAGCCGGGCGTGCAGCGCGACGTTCCAATTCCAATTCCAGATCCGTCCCGCGCCTAACTGCGGCGCCGCGCGAGCTGACGCCGCGTGGCATCGCGCTCGGCATCGCGCTGGCGCTGATCCTCGGCGCGGCAAACGCCTATCTCGGCCTGTACGCGGGCTTGACCGTATCCGCGAGCATCCCGGCCGCCGTGATCTCGATGGCAATTCTGCGGATTCTCGGCGGCTCGACGATCCTCGAGAACAACGTGGTGCAAACGATCGCATCGGCAGGCGAGGCGGTCGCAGCCGGCGCGATCTTCACGTTTCCGGCGCTGGTCATTCTGGGCGGCGTCAGGACGCTACCGTACGTCGAGGTGACGGCGCTATGCGTCGTTGGCGCGACGATGGGCGCACTGATGGTGGTGTTCCTGCGGCGCGCGTACATCGTCGAGGAGCGGCTGCCGTTTCCCGAAGGGGTCGCGTGCGCGCAGGTGCTTCGGGCCGGCGATGCGCAGGCAAATGTTTTCCCGCTGGTTGCGGGGGGTCTGCTCTCGGCGGCTCTCAAAGCGCTTCAGGACGTCGCCGGGATTATTCCCGGCGCGGTCTCGGGCGCGCGATGGGTCGGCAGCGCGGCGGTGGCCGGGTCGCTCGATATTTCGGCGGCGCTGCTCGGCGTCGGCTACATAATAGGAATCAGGATCGCGGCGCTGGTATTCGCCGGCGGAGCATTCGCGTGGCTGGTAGCGATTCCCGTGCTCACGGCGTTTCATTCGGCACACGGAACTGGCGACGCCGCCACGACCGCGTCGCAACTGTGGAGCAGCCAGGTGCGCTATCTCGGGGTCGGCGCGATGCTCACCGGCGGAGTCGTAACGCTATGGCGATTGCGCACCCGCATCGCATCGGCGATCGCCGACAGCATCCGGATCGTGCGCTCGACGCAAGCCGTCGCGACGGCGCGCGAGGATACCGACCTTTCGGCGCGCGCGGTGCTGACCGCGGTGGCGCTTTGCGTTCCGGTAATCTTCGCCATCTGCCTGGGGCTGAGCGGGCAAGTCGCGCTCAGCGCGGCGCTGGCAGTTCTCCTGACGTTGATCTGTTTTTTCGCGACGGCGATCGCAGGCTATCTGACCGGGATAGTCGGCGCGTCGAACAATCCGGTCTCGGGCGTCACGGTGATCGTATTGCTCGCCGTGGCGCTGTTCCTCAAAATGGCCGGCGTGTCACAAAGCGTTGGACCGCAACTGGCGATTCTTGCGGGCGCGATCGTGTGCACGGCGGCTGCGATGGCGGGTGATTCCACGCACGACCTCGCGACCGGCTATCACGTCGGCGCAACGCCGCGCTCGCTCGAAATCGGCGTGCTGGTCGGCGCGATCGCGTCGTCATTCCTGATGGCGCCGATTCTGAACCTGCTGATCGCCGGCTACGGAATAGCAGGCACTGCGACCGCGCGAGCCGGCGCGCTTGCCGCTCCGCAAGCGTTTCTGATGGCGAAAGTTACGCAGGGAGTTTTTCACGGCGGATTGCCGCTGGGAACGATGGCAGTGGGCGCCGCACTCGCGGCGATGCTCGGACTTAGCGATCGCTATCTGGAACGGCGCGGATCGAAGTGGCGCACGCCGATCATGCCGGCCGCGATCGGTCTTTATCTTCCGCTGGGACTCAGCGTAACGATTTTTATCGGCGCGCTTGCACACTCGCTTTTTGGACCCGAAGATGGGGCCGAGAGCGGGCCTGGTATTCTGCTCGCGGCCGGTCTGGTGGCGGGCGAGGCGCTGATGGGGGTTGCGAGCGGCGCGATGGTCACGGCGGGAGTCAGGCTGCCGATTTTCTGATCCGACAGGAGATCTGCATGCGACAGGTCGTCAGTTCTTTACGAAATATTACAAAGGATAAATCACTTTATTAAATGTGAACCCCGCCGTGGGTTTCACACTTCCCTGGGCAGGGGTGACCCCTGCACCCAATGTCAGGATGAGGATGCGGGACTTCGTCCCTGTTAGAACTTGTCAGGTGGGAGAGGCGGACAGCCGCAACGCGACGGTAGGGGGCGCTATTTGCGCATCTGGCGTAGTTGCCGATGGGTCAGCATCCAGCGCAGCTCGCCGCCGCCACGTTCGAAGCGCGGGGGCAGGTCAATCGCGATACATCCCCCGGTTTTCAACCTCAGATGAACGACGTCGCCGGCGCCGGCCAGCAGAATCGACGCGATGGCGCTCAGTTGCGGCTCGTGGCCGACGATCATCACCTCGCCATGCTTTGCAAATGCGCGCAGCGCCGTGACCGCGTCGGCGGCTGCCACACCGGTGGCAAGTGCCGGCAGCACCTGCGGCGGCGGAGTATTTTCGTAGGCGGCCGAGACGATCTCGGCGGTTTCCGCGGCGCGGGCGAGCGGACTGGTCAGAATCGCATCAAACTTCAGACCCATCGCGCGCAGACCCGCGGAGGCTGCGCGCATTTTTTCCTTCGAACGTTCGGTGAGCTTGCGCGCGCCGTCGTCGCCGCTCGATGCGGCCTCTTCGGCGGTCGCGTGACGCAGAATATAGAGCATCATCAGATTGTTTCCGTGGCGGATTGTGAGTCGACGGAGTTGTGATCGGAATCCGGTGCGTCTGCTATTTCACTGCGAGCGATCTGCGGTTGATTAGGCGGATCGGATTCGCTCTTTTCAGTAACCGGAGCGGGCGAGCTCGCTGGCATCAGGCTTAACCTGCCGGCGCGTCGAATTTCGTCGAGCGTATCGCGCATCGCGTCGGAGCGCTCGAACCGGCGCCACGCTCTCATGCATCGCCAGCGCAGTTTACTTTCGCGGCCATCCAACGACTGAATCAACGCGCCAGCCGCGAGCATGGTCCTGGGCGGCGCGGCGGATGTCTCGGCATACGACAACAGCCAGGCGGATGCCACCGTGACGTCGTGATAAAGTCCGAGCAATTCCTGGAGCGCCTCGAGCCGCGCCAGAGCCTTCTTATGGCGTTTGCCACCCAGCGGCGCGATCATCTCGAGCTCGTAGCGCAGCCGCTTGATCCGAACGCGCAGCTTGTGGAAAACCATCGTCGGGGCGTCACGGCCAAGTTTTCTGCCAAGACGCGCCGCGCTGTGCGTAGCCGGCCTGATCAATTGGGCGGCGACGCCGCCGATCATCCGGTCGCCACCGATTTTCTTGATCGCCGGCCGCGACAGTTTCGCGATCAAGTTCCGATAGCGCTTCGACGCGAGCAGATCATAGAGCTTGGCGTGCTCGGACTTGCGCCGTTGGTCGAGCGCCGCGACCATCGGAGCGATCGCGGCTCTCAGATCGGGATCGATTTTGGCGGCGCGAGCGCCGATCAGCGCCGCCGTCACGTCACATTCGCGGACAGCGCCGGCTTGAGCGCCGATCCACGGAATGTCGCGCCGGTAGAGCTTGAGCTGTGCGGCGTAGATGACGTTGGAGAACAATTCGATCGACGCGCGCAGGCGCCGCGCCGCGACTCGAAGTTGATGCAGCGGCTCCTCATCGCCGGACTCGGCTGCGTTCTGATGCCACAACAGCGATTCAGCGCCGAACGCGATCGCTTTGCGCGCGGCGTCGCCGACGGTTTCGCCGGGAGATAGCGTCAGCCTGCGCGGTGGCGCATCGGAGCGCAAGGCTTCCACCACGCTGCTATTCCTTGCGCGTCGATGCGCGGTTGTCGGCCGAATCGGGACGCGACTTGTCGTTGGCGCCGGACAAATACTCGGCGATGTGTTTTCTAAGCTCGCCCTGCAACTCCTCGATCGGAAGACGCGCATCGACCGAGACGAAACCGAACTCACCGGACAAGCGCCGGTACTCGTCTATCAGGCGGCCCTGGTAGCGCTCGAATGAATCGAACAAGTCGATGCCGAGCGCGAGATGCATCCCGGATTCCCAGTAGTCCATCCCCTTGCCCATGATCACGCGGGGGATGAGAGATTCGACGTCGATGTCGAGGTAGAGGACCAGGTCGGGCACCAGCGCCATCCCGAACACCTCGCGCGTCCAATTGGGGTCGGCCCCCATCACGGAGTTGCGGGCGAACGCGGTGTACATGTAGCGATCGGCGATCACGATAAAGCCCGCCTGCAACGCCGGCAGGATTTCGTGCTCGAGACGATCGGCAAAATCGGCGGCGTAGAGCAGCGAGAAGGTCGTGACCGTCAGCCGATGGCCGGCCTTGGCCTCGTTGATGGTCTCGGAGAGCAGCGGAGAGCGCGTCCATCCGGTGTTGCTGACGGCGTAGCCTTCGAGTTCGAGCCACGGCCGGAGCAGTTCAATCTGCGCGGAGCGGCCGACGCCGTCGGTTCCTTCGATCGCGATCAAGTGGCCGGGCAGCCGCTTTTTCGCGAGGTACGGCAGGCCGTGCCCGTACCAAGTCTTAGCGCGGGTGGGGTGTGACGCCATTTTTTCCGTTCGCTCGATTGCGGTCGTAGTTGCGAAGAATTTCCTGGACCATTGTGCGTATGACTCTCTGTTGATTGGGGATCTCGGCGGTCGCGTCAATCGGGCGCATCCCGAACTCGAGCGTCAGTTGATCGTAAATCTCGAGCACGCGGCTCTGAAATATGCGGAAACTCTCGACCGGATCGGTCGAGAGGCCGACATCCATCCCGGCCTCGTGGTACTTGAGCTTGGCGCGGCCCGACAGCAGCCGCTCGAGCGAAACGTCGATCGGCACGCGAAAGTAGAGCGTCAAATCGGGGCGCAGCGCGGGGCTGTAAACCGCGCGGACCCACTCGGGATGGACGCCGCGCGCGACGTCGCGCGCGAAGGCGGTGTACACGTAGCGATCGGCGAGCACGATCATGCCGGCCTTAAGCGGCGGAAGGATCTGATAGGTCAGCCGATCGGCGAAATCGACCGCGTGCAGCAGCGAGAAGGTGGTCGGCGTCAGCAGATTTTTTTTCTTGCCGCGTTGCATCGAACGCCGCACCAGCCGCGACGAATTCCACTCCGTGAAATGCACCGGGTAGCCACGCGAGCGCAGCCATCGCTCGAGCAGCAGCAGTTGCGTCGATTTGCCCGAGCCGTCGATTCCCTCGACGCAGATCAAGCGTCCGCGATACGGATGCGGCGTTTCGAGCAGGGTCTTGGGCGCGCTCCCGGCCGCAGACTTAGGTCCGGCAGAAGATGGACTAACGTCGCCGTTGGCGGAAGGCACAGCGGCAAGCAGCTCTGGCGCTGCAGGACCACCTGGCGATCCAGCAGTCTCGATAACAGGTCGGTCCTTCTCTGGCATGTCCATAGCTCGAGGTCAGCCTTCTCGCGCTTCGAATCAACTCCGACGATTAAACAACCCGGTGAGTAACAGACCTCGATATTTTTAACCACACTGAAGCGGCTTCGATCCAGCGCGTCCGCGACCCGCAAAATCGCGGCGAGGCCTCTGATCACGCGGCGCCTGGCGGGGCTACGCGGATTCAAATCCGGCGAATCGAGCTTGGAGGCTTGCTTGCGATGTCCGCCAGCCGCCTGTGCGATGACCTCGATTTCGTCAGCGTCGAAGCCGAACAGCTCCGCATTTTTAATCAGGTAATAAGAATGGCGATTGTGCCGGTCATGATCAATCGCGCGGCCGATATCGTGCAATAACGCCCCGAATTAAAGCAGTTCCCGCGAGGACCTGGGCAGCCCCAAAACCGGCGCCGGAGCGCTGAAAATATCGCGCACTCAACCTGCGATGATTAGAAGGGATGCTCGTTGCGACGCGACGGACGCCGAATGCCGAATTTGTTTTCGCTGTATCATCGCAAATCCATCAGGTTTAATCTGAGCCGAACACGCCGCACGGACGTATTTGCTTGGCAGTTGCAGCCAAATCCGAGATTGGAATCGAACATCCCGAGTTCGGGTCCTCCAGCCACAAGTGGCTGATCGCGCTGGCGGTGATGCTGGGCACGACGCTGGAGGTCCTCGACACGTCGATCGTCAACGTCGCGCTGCCGCATATGCAGGGCAGCTTCTCGGCGAGCGTGGACGAGATCGCGTGGGTGCTCACCAGCTACCTGGTCGCCAATGGGATCATGATTCCCATGACGGGATGGATCTCGTCGCGCTTCGGCCGCAAGCGCTACTTCATGATGTCCGTCGCCGTGTTCGTCACCGCCTCGGGCCTGTGCGGCGCCGCTCGATCCCTCGATCAGATGGTCATCTTTCGACTGATACAGGGCGCGGCGGGCGCGGCGATGGTCCCGTCGTCACAGGCGATCCTGATGGAGACGTTCCCGCCCAACGAACAGCAACTCGCGATGGCGACGTGGGGGATGGGCCTGATGGTTGCGCCGATCATGGGTCCGACGCTGGGTGGATGGATCACCGACAATTGGAACTGGCGCTGGAATTTTTACATCAACCTGCCGGTTGGCGCCGCTGCGTTCCTGATGGTTTGGACGTTCGTTCACGACCCCGCATACTTGCGAACCCGCCACGCCACGGGCGCCAAGACCGACTACACCGGCATCATCCTGCTCGTCATCGGGCTGGGTCTGGGGCAACTCGTGCTCGATCGCGGCCAGCGCGCCGATTGGTTCAGTTCACCGTGGGTCGTTTGGGGCACAATTTTTTCCGCGATCTGCCTGGTGGGACTCACGATCAACGAATTGCGCACCACCGAGCCGATTCTGGATCTTTCAATCCTTGGGATTCCCGTTTTCTCGATGTCCGTGATGCTGATGGTCGCGATGAGTTTCGCACTGTTCGGCACCGGACTGTTGAATCCCATTTTCCTGCAGGAGCTGATGGGTTACAGCGCGTGGAGGGCGGGTCTGGTGCTCGCGCCACGAGGACTTGGCACGATGGCAGCGATGCTGATCGTCGGACAGCTTGGGCGCTACCGCTACGATACGCGTCCGTTGATCGGCGTGGGGTTCGTCATAATGGCATTCGCCTTGTGGACAATGGCGGGATGGAACACTCAAGTCAGTGTGTGGACGGTGACGTGGCCCAGCCTCGTCATGGGAGTCGGGATGGGGATGATTTTCCCTACGCTGTCCGCCACTACGCTTGCGTGCGTCAGCCGCGAGCGCGTCGGCTACGCGGCGAGCCTCTACAACATGATGCGCAACACCGGCGCTGCGGTCGGCATCTCCTACATGACAACCGTGCTCGTGGATCATGAGCAGACGCATCAGTCTTATCTGGTCGAGCATTTCACCGCCTTCGACGCCTGGAAAATGAGTGAGACAGCGCGGCTCACTCCCGGCGCGCACGGCTTTGACTACATGGGGCAAATACTCACTGGCCAGAAACAGGGACTCGGTATGGTGTACGGGATGATCCAGCGCCAGGCAATGATGCTGTCGTTCAACGACATCTACCGCACACTGGCTATTGTAATGATGATTCTGATTCCGACCTTCCTGCTGCTGCGCCGCACCCAATCCAGCAGCGCTGTGGCCGCCCACTGAAACTCTCTGGCCAATAGCCGAGCTTCAAATTGACCTCGCGCTAGTCCTTCATCTCCGCGAGCACTCGCTCGAAGACTTCCAGCGAGGAGCGGTCGAAGAGCACAAAGTCGACGCGCTCGAGCGTCGTCGGACCGCCGAGATGCGCACGAACTTCCTCGAGCATCACCTGCGCGCATCGCTCGATTGGAAAGCCCGCGATGCCGGTGCCGATTGCCGGAAATGCGATCGACTTGAGCGAGTTCTCATTGGCGCGCATCAGCGAGTTGCGCGTCGCCGCGCGCAGATTCCTCTCCGACGTCGATTCTCCCAGCCGCATGCTCGCTGCATGAATTACGTGCCGCGCACGGAGCCGTCCCGCGCCGGTAATCGCCGCCTCGCCGAGTGCAATCGGGCCAATCCGGCCGCATTCCTGCGCAATCGCCGGCCCGCCCTTGACGCGAATCGCGCCCGCGACGCCGCCGCCCAGCATCAGGTCGTTGTTCGCGGCATTCACGATCGCATCCGCATCCGCGTCGGTAAGGTCGCCCTGCCGGAGCCCGATCTTTGCGCGCCAATCTTTACTCATCGTCACCTCGTACGCGGTGATGTGCGAAAGTCTCGCGTTGATTCTGTTATTATCGCGCCAATCGGGAATAACCCGAAACGGCGTGCTCACTGTGTGGATCAGCGAAAGGACTGCTCGGCTGCGATTGGTCGCGCAGCTTGCGGCGGCGCTCGTCGCGCTCGCGGGATGCGGCCACTATCACAGCGATCGTTCGCCCGGGACGATCCAGGTCGATATCGAAACCTCGCCGACCTCGACCGACCCGCGCTTTGCGACCGACGCGACCTCGTCGCGCATCAACGAACTTATCTTCGATTCGCTGGTGAAGACCGATCGCAACGGCCAATTTGTCGGCCATCTCGCCGACCGCATCGAGCGTCCTTCGCCAACGGAGATTGTCTTTCATCTTAAGCACGGAGTGCGCTTTAGCGACGGCCGCGAACTGACGGCGCGCGACGTAATATTCACTTACGATTCGATTCGCGCGCCCGAGTCGATGTCGGCAAAACGGGCTGGCCTCGAGGAGTTGAAGTCAATCGATGCGCCCGACGATTACACGGTCGTGATGACCACCGCGCATCCGTACGCGCCCGCCCTTGAGTTGGCGACGGAGGGTATCGTGCCCGCAGGTACTTCGCCGCCCTCGAAAGGAAACGCAGCCGCTCCCATCGGCAGCGGCCCGTTTCAGATGGTTGGTTATGCGCGCGATGAAGCAGCGCGGCTCGAGCGCAATCCATATTCTCCCCATCCCTCTGGCGCGCCACGATCGATCCTCTTCAAGATCGTTCCCGACCCTACCGTGCGCGCGCTCGAACTGGCAGAGGGCGTTTGCGATTTCTCGGGAAACAATATCGAGTACGACGTGTTGCCGTGGCTCGGATCGCACCGGTTTCTGGAGGTCAGCAGAACTCCCGGTACTACCTACAAGTACCTGTCTTTCAACTTTCGTGACCCCAGGCTGCGCGATTTACGCGTGCGTCGCGCCGTTGCCTATGCGATCGACCGCGATGCAATAGTCAATACCATCCTGCGTGGTACTGGGCGGGTAGCTACTGGCATGCTCTCACCCGAGAATTGGGCATACAACGGCAATGTCACTGCCTATTCATACGATCCGACAAAAGCGCGTCAACTGCTGGATCAGGCTGGCTATACGGCCGGAAGCAACGGGATGCGCGGGCTCCGATTCGAATACAAGACGACTCCGGAAGGCGCGCGCCTGGGCGAGGTGTTTCAGGCGATGCTTCAGCGAGTGGGTATCGAGCTGACTATCCGCACGCTCGACTTCGCTACCTATTATGCGGACATTCAGGCCGGAGGTTTCGATCTGACCTCGCTGCAATGGGTCGGAATCAACGATCCGAATAGCTACTACATGGTATTCGATTCGAAGAAAACGCCGCCGCACGGACAAAACCGGGGTTACTATTCGAACCCTGCGATGGATCGCTTGCTCGAGATGGGAATGAGTACCGTCGATCCGGAAGCGAGAAAAAAAATCTACGCACAAGTGCAACAACTCGCCGCCGTGGAACTGCCCTACGTTTCGCTGTGGTGGGTTGACAATGTGGCCGTGATGAATCGGCGGCTGGTTGGCTTCGATGCATATCCCAATGGCAGCTTCCGTTCGCTCGCGACGGTGACGCTCAGTGGTCCCGGCGGCGGAGAGCCGTCGCGGTGATCCAGTGATAAATTACATGGTCCGGCGCCTGCTCGCGCTTGTGCCCGTCGCGCTCGGCGTGGCGACGCTGACGTTCGCGATTATCCACCTGGTGCCGGGCGATCCCGTAGTTGCGATGCTTGGTGAGACCGCTGCGCCCGCCGACATTGTCGGAATGCGGCATCAGCTGGGCCTGGACCGTCCGCTGCTGGAGCAGTACGCGGCATATCTCGGTGGACTCGCCGTAGGCGATCTGGGTGAATCGATTTCATATCGCAAGCCGGTCTCGCGTCTCATCGCCGAACGCTTTCCGGCCACGATCGAGCTCGCTGCCGCGGGGATGCTGGTCGCCGTGCTGTTGGCATTCCCGCTGGGAGTAATCGCGGGGGCGAATCCCGGCGGCGCCGGCGATCTGGGCGCGATGGGATTTGCAATTGTCGGCATTTCGATTCCGCACATCTACCTCGGCCCGTTGCTCATGATTTTGTTTTCACTGGACCTGCGCTGGCTGCCGCTCACCGGTCGCGGGGGTCTCGAGCATCTGGTCCTGCCCGCTGTCACGCTTGGCACCGCGCTTGCCGCGATCCTTGCGCGGATGTTGCGCCAGAGCCTGATTCGCGTGCGCCAGAGCGACTATATGCGCACCGCGCTCAGCAAGGGATTGAGCGCGCGGGCCGCCCTTGTTCGCCACGGCCTTAAGAACGCGCTCACATCCGTCGTGACCATCATCGGACTCCAGATGGGCGGCCTGCTGAGCGGCACGCTCATCACCGAAATAATTTTTTCGTGGCCGGGTATCGGCCGCCTGCTAATTAGCGCGATAGGGGCGCGCGACTATCCGGTGGTCGAGGGATGCGTACTCACGTTCGCGATGACTTACGTCATCGTGAACATGGCGACCGATTTCGTTTATGCGATCGTGGACCCGCGAGTGAGAATCTCGTGATCGTGCGAGTCCGCAATCCGTCACTGGCTATTGGAGTGACTATCGTTGCCGCAATCGTAGTCGCTGCGATCCTGGGCCCGTTACTGTTTCGCGCCGATCCTTTGTCGATCGATCTTGCCAGCACGCTCGCCGGGCCCAGCCGCGCGCATCCGTTTGGTTGCGACGCGCTCGGCCGTGACGTGCTCGCCCGGGTCCTCTCTGGCGCGCGGCTTTCGCTCTCGATTTCCACCGTCGTGGTTGCGATCTCGCTCGTCGTTGGCAGCCTGATCGGCGCAACCGCCGCGCTGTCGGGCAGTCGAATCGACAACCTCGTGATGCGCGGCGTGGATATCGTCCTCGCCTTTCCGGGAATCCTGCTTGCGATCGCGCTGGCGGCGATCCTCGGACCGGGGCTGATCGATCTTGCGATCGCGCTGACGGCGATGGGATGGACGGGTTACGCGCGCATCGTGCGCGGCGAAGTGTTGACCTTGCGCGAGCGCGACTACGTTCTCGCTGCCGAGAGCCTGGGCGCCAGCCGCTCGCGCCTGCTGATCCGCCATCTGATCCCCGGCGTCGTTGGACCGCTTGCCGTGCAGGCGACGTTCGGAATCGGCGGAATCATCGGCGCCGAAGCCGCGCTTTCATTTCTGGGCCTGGGCGCGCTGCCGCCCACACCCAGTTGGGGCAACATGCTTGACGCCGGCCGCGCGTTTCTGCTCGTCGCCCCGCATCTTACGACTGCGCCCGGGCTGGCGATCGGGCTTTCGATTCTCGGCTTCAACCTCCTCGGTGATGGGATTGCGCAGAAAGCGGGACGTCGCGGCTGACGGTCGACCGCGTCAATCGCTCGGTATGCGAAGCGGGGAAATTTCGTGATACTCATTTTAGTTCGGGAGTGAGTGCGCGCCATGGAGAGAATTGAACCCGGCGAAATGGTCCGGCGGCTGACCGGCTTCATCCGCAGCGAGGGCGGTTTCGACAGCGTTGCGATCGAGAATTTTCGCAAGATGCCCGGCGGCGCGTCGCGCGAGATCTGGTCGTTCGAATGCGCGATGGAGCGCGGCGGCGAAACGAGTCGGCGCGCGATGGTGCTGCGGCGCGATCCAGGCGCCCACAATATCTCCTCCAGTCGCCGTCACGAGTTCATGGTGATCCGGGCCGCCTTCGAAGAACGCATCCCGGTTCCCGAGGTGTTCTGGGTTTCGGAGGATCCGGCCGTTCTCGGTTCCGCATTCTTCATCATGGAGCGGATCGATGGTGAGACTTTGGCGCGTCGCCTGCTCCGCGACGACACTTACGCCCGCGCGCGCGAAGTGATGCCCGCGCAACTCGCCGAAATTCTCGCGAAGATTCATCGAATCGATCCCGTCAAGCACAAGCTCGACTTCCTGGCGGAGCCGGGCGACAACGCCGCTCTGACCGAGGTCAGACGCTACCAGGAAAACTTTCGAGTCCTCGCGCTCGAACCGCATCCGGCATTCGAATTGGCATTCCGATGGCTCCTGGAGCGCGTTCCGAAAATGGCGCGCAAGACGCTCGTGCACGGCGACTATCGAATCGGCAATGTTGTCTTTGGTCCCGAAGGCGTGCGATCGATCCTCGATTGGGAGTTGGCGCATCTCGGCGATCCGATGGAGGACGTCGGCTGGATGTGCGTGCGGGCGTGGCGCTTCGGCAATGATCAGAAGCCGGTCGGAGGGCTTGGCTCCCGCGAGGATTTTTTCCAGGCCTACGAAAAAGCCAGCGGCACCGCTGTCGATCCCGAAGCGGCGCGATTCTGGGAGGTCTTCGGCAATCTGCGTTGGGGCATAATCACCATCGGCCAGGCCCGCACCCATATCGACGGATTCGTAAAAAGCGTCGAACTGGCCAGTATCGGACGGCGGACTGCCGAGACCGAGCTCGAACTGTTGAACCTGATCGAATAGCAACATGGTAATTCGTGTCAATGGCCATCTCACCAATTAGTCAGACGTAATGTGAGTAATCAATATGCAGGACCGCCCGACTTCAGTTGAATTGCTCGAAGCAGCCGCCGACTTTGTCGATCGCGAACTCGTACCGGCGATCGAAGGCGCGCGCCAATTCCAGGCGCGAGTGGTTGCCAACGTGATGCGAATCGTCGCGCGCGAAATAACCCTGGAAGATCCGTTGGTTCGAAGCGAGGTGAAAGCGCTTGCGCGGCTGCTCGGACACGACGCGCCGCATCTGCACAGCCTCGACGATCTGCGCGCGGCCGCTGCCGGTATGGGCGAAGAGTTGACCGCGAAAATTCGGGCGGGCGAGGCGGACGACGGTGGCTGGCGCGGGGAGGTACTGGCAGTCGTGCGTCAGAGCGTAGAGGACAAACTGCGTATCGCGAATCCGCGCTACCTCGAGAGCGACATCGCTATTCGCAACGCCGCAAAATCGCAAAAGGAGATCTGACTAATGCCTGAGATCAAAGTGGTATTGCTTGAACAAGACGACCTGATGCATTCCAACACCGGCGAGTCTAATTTCAACGAAAGTGCATACTATAATTTCTTCGATCGTAGTCAGCACCTCGGCGGTTTCATCAGACTGGGTAATCGCGCGAACGAAGGTTACGCCGAAATGACCGTGTGCCTGTACCTTCCGGACGGAACCGTCGGCTTCATGTTTCAGCGGCCCGAGATCAAGAGCAACGACGCTCACGACGCCGGTGGTGCAAGGTTCGAAGTTGTCAAACCGTTCGAACGCCATCGCATCAGCTACCATGGCAAACTCTGCATTCTGAAGAATCCGCTCGAGATGGCCGATCCAGCCAAGGCGTTCAAAAGTAATCCATACTCGCAAGCAGCGCTCGAACTTGACTATGCGGCTGTTTCGCCCGGATGGGGCGGTGAAGTGCGCGAAAAAGTTGGAGACCAATGGGTCTCGCCGAAAGTATCCGGCGACCCCGCAACTCAATTCGCCAAGGGGCACCTGGAACAGCTTGGCCACGCAACCGGAAAACTGGCGCTGACGACCGGCGGCATCGACCGCGAGTTCAAAATCGACGGGCTTGGCCTGCGCGATCATAGCTGGGGACCGCGCTATTGGCAGGCGCCGAAGTTTTACCGATGGCTTACGATGAACTTCGATGAGGGTCTTGGCGCAATGGCCACAATTACAGTGAACCGCAACGGGAGCGAACTCCCGGGAGGATTCATTGCGCGCAAGGGCCAACCGATTCTCAGTATCGTGAAGGTCGATATTCAGACCGAATTCATCGGCGAGCAGCAGCTACACGACAAGATCAGGGTGACCTGTGAGACCGCTGATGGTGGCGCGCCAATAGTCATTACCGGCAAGGTGCTATCGATGATTCCGCTGCGCAACCGGCGCGCCGGTATAGTCACTCGAATCGCAGAAGGCATGACCGAATGGAACTGGGACGGAAAAATTGGCTATGGACTTTCCGAATATCTCGATCACTTTGATGAGTAGGCTGCGCGTCGCTCGCGCCGGGTAATCGGATCATCGTCCAAGTTTCAGCGCGCGCAAACTCTCCGTGTACGGCGGATACGCAACGCCGCGTTCGGTGATAATCGCGGTCACCAGTTCGGCCGGGGTGACATCGAACGCGGGGTTGAACGTGCTGACGCCCTTGGGCGCGATCTGCTTGCCGCCGAACTCGGTGAGCTCGCGGCCCGAGCGCTCTTCGATCGGGATCGCCGCGCCGTCGGGACAGTCCAAGTCGATCGACGACAGCGGCGCCGCGACGTAAAATGGCACGCCGTGTCGCCGGGCCATCACCGCCAGCGGGTAGGTGCCAATTTTGTTTGCGACGTCGCCGTTGGCTGCCGTGCGATCTGTTCCCACCACCACGCAATCGATCTTGTTTTGCGAGAGCACCGTCGCCGCCATGTTGTCGGCGATCACGGTCACCGGTATCCGATCTTTGTGGAGTTCCCACGCGGTCAGGCGCGAGCCCTGCAAAAATGGCCGCGTCTCGTCGGCGAACACCTGGACCTTTTTGCCCGCGTCGCGTGCGGCGCGCACCACCCCCAGCGCCGTCCCGTATCCTGCCGTCGCCAGCGCGCCGGCGTTGCAATGCGTCAACACTGTAGCCGGATCTCCGATAAGTTCTGCGCCGAACCGGCCGAGTGCCCGATTCGCCGCCAGGTCTTCCCGGTAAATCTTGATCGCTTCCGCGCGCATGCGGCGAAACAACTTTGCCGCGTCGAGTGAAATGCTGTCGTCGAGCGCGCGGCCCATCCGATCCACTGCCCACGCCAGATTTACCGCGGTCGGCCGCGTGGCCTTGAGCGCTCCCGCGACCACCTCGAAGCGTTTTCGCGCCTTCGCGCCAGCGGTGCCCTTGATGCCGAGCGCGACACCCATCGCCGCCGCGACGCCGATTGCGGGCGCGCCGCGAATCACCATCGTGCGGATAGCTCGTGCGACGCCACGGTAGTCGCGATAGGTTCGAATTACCTCGCGCGCCGGAAGCAGGCGCTGATCAATCATGCGGACGGTGTCCGCCCGCCATTCAATCGTCATCACGGCCATGTAGTACGACTCTTTTTCACGGGAATGAGGTTTCAAAAAAAGCTTATAGCAACCTTGCGTTGCTGTCACATCGCTGCGCGGAGTTTATTCGGAGTGTAATTGGAACGCACAATGACGCCGCGAAACTTCAGGTGAATTGAGCAATAGAAAGCGGCGCAGCGAATGATTCGCCGCGCCGCTCAACTCTGCTCCAATTGCGCGATACGGAATTGCGGCCGGTGCGCGCGAAGGACTCGGTTAGATTCTTTCGTATACTCCGCGCGCCCTTCGCCTTGCAGCTCCGGCATCGATCCATCGCGTGATCGCCGCAAATATCTCCGACGGCCGCTTCTGCTTGAGTCCCCGTACATTGCGCACGTCGGCGGCCTTGAACTGCTTGGGAAGCGCCGAAAGCACGTTGCGCCAATTGACCCGGCCGCGTGGCCCGCCGCTGACCGCCTTCGCTCCACCACCACCACGACCGATCAACGATCCCAGCCGCGCTTCCTCTTCTTTGAGTTTACTCAGTAGCGACTCCTTCAAGCGGATGTCTTTGCGCAGATTCATGAGCAGGGTGCGCGCTTGCCGCTGTACTTGTTGGAATGCCGATGTGGCTCCGCGCGATGCTTTCCGTCGAGGCATTTAGCAATCTCCTTTCGGGGAATTGGTCAGTACAAATCAACTTTGAATATACACAATCAAATCTAATCCGACAAGTATCAAAGTCATTTTGTCCATTAACAACATTGGTCAATTGGATATAGCGCCAGGTGTTCTCAATGCCTCTTCTGTTCTAGTCTTTCGGTGCCAGTTGAAAGTGAAACCGCGGCACCTGACATGATTGCTTTGCCATTGACCAGCGGTCTCCAAAGACTCGTCGCTGACCCATGACGCCATCAGACTACTGCGCGCAACCCAACAAGTTATCCGGGATATAGTCAGATCGATTTGCTGATATTTCAGTCAGTCTCTGAGACGCTGTTGCCGGCCATTAGGGTGCGCGCCCCGGAAGAGGAACTTGATGTCGTCGCAATCCGGTTGAACCTCGCGGGCGCTTCGCCGATCAGTTCATGCGTCTATAGCCCTCGCGATTGCCATCTTCGCTGGCTTGCGCACTAACCGGCGCGCCCTTCGACTGCATCTCCGTGCATCGCTTCTTGCGACGACATGGCTGAAGACTGAAATCGGAGAACGATGGCCGGCCGGC
Source organism: uncultured delta proteobacterium (assembly GCA_963813785.1). Taxonomy (GTDB): domain Bacteria; phylum Desulfobacterota; class Binatia; order Binatales; family Binataceae; genus Binatus. The sequence goes on from CAWFAJ010000002.1 coordinate 219,686, forward strand.
GCCCTAGTGCGATATAGCGATTTTAGAATCAATCAGGAATCATAATGCATACATTATCATCCATTGGCATTCGTTCGATTCGGTAGTCACAAATCCTATCGGGCCGCGAACCCTTACGCTATCAGGTTGTTAACTGCCTCCCGAACCCGGCACGCTGGTCGCCTAATTTCTGGTCACTGACAGGCGGATTTGAGACGGGTATTGCCCTATGCGCAAGCAGGTGGCCATTGGCGCAAATCAAGCAATAAAGCTCGGGAATTCGATAGGAGGACTACAGAGTACTATGTTTGCGATTGGCGCGATGCTATAAGCATTCCGGAATTTGGACTAGATGCGCGCCATAGGTATCGCCCCGCCACTGGCTGTCTGTACCACCGACCAGGCTTCCGAATGCCTATAGACACAGACGGAGTACGCTGCGGAGCGGCCCGGTCACGCGCGAGGAGAGGGTAATGGGCCGCAGACTGTATGTTGGGAATCTGGCTTGGACTGTGACCGACCAGGATCTGCTCGACGTGTTTTCAGAAGCAGGAAAGGTGGACAGCTCGCAAGTCATCATCGACCGCGCCACCAACCGCTCGCGGGGATTCGGCTTCGTCGAGATGGCGACCGATGAGGCTGCCGAAGGCGCGATCAAAAAACTGAACGGCCGCGACATCAAGGGCCGGCCGATTCGCGTCAACGAAGCGCAGGCGCGCAGCGGCGGAGCCGGTGGCGGCGGTGGCGGTGGCGGCGGTGGCGAACGCCGCGGCGGACGCGACCACTAGTCAGTTCCGGCATTTCCAGACAGCGCGCGATTGTAGTTCGCCGTTTCGTCGCGCCGCATAACGTACTCAACCCACTGGGGGGCCACCCGATTCTCGGGCCGAACCCTTGTGGCTGAGCTCCTCTCGGATTGAATCATCACCGTGGAACTCATAACGCTTGAAGCGGTTGGCGAGCGCGCCGTGATTGTGCCCGACGCCGGATGCCAATGCCTGGGCTACCGCGCCGGCACGCTCGATGTCATCGCGGGCCCTGCCAATCCCGGCGCATGGCGCGAGCATCCGCATCGCGGCGGCATTCCGATTCTCTTTCCGTGGCCAGGCCGCGTCGCCGGCGCATGCTTCATGTTCAAGGGACGCGAATACCGGCTGCCGGTGAATGAGCCGGCGCGCGGGCACGCGATTCACGGCCTGGCGTGCGAACGCGCCTTTCGCGTGACGCGGCGCGGACCGTACTTCGTCACTGCGATTCTCGATTCGTCGGACTATTCGGATCTCAATTCGATCTGGCCGTGGCCGTTCGTGCTCGAGATAGACTACGAAGTTGGTAATGGACTGAGATTGAAGGCGCGCATTACCAACACGGGGAACTCGGTCATGCCGTTCGGATTCGGCGCGCATCCTTACTTTCACGCGCCTCTCAATCCCACGAGGCTTGCGCGATGCGATGCTGATTCAGCTCGACGCCAACGCTCGATGGCCGCTGGACGCGCGCCGGATACCCACCGGCGCGGCCGAGCCGGTGGCGGGCAAGTATGATCTTCGCGCGCCGCGTGCGCTTGGAGCTGAGACTTACGACGACGCATTCCGCATGGCGCCGATGGCGGAGCGAACAGCGAATAGCGATGGGTCTGCGCCGCGCGCGCGGCTTATCGATCCGTCGCTGAAAATCGCGCTCGAGATTCGCGCCGATCCCGCGTTCGGCGACTTCGTCGTCTATGCTCCCGAAGACAATCCAGTCGTCGCGCTCGAGCCGTACACCTGCGCGCCCGATGCCTTCAATCTTGCCGCCCGCGGCATCGCGGCGGGGATGCGCGAACTCGCGCCGGGCCAGAGCTTCGATGCCGGCTTCGAGATTCGTCTCAACGCCCCTTGAAGCGCGGCTCGCGCCGCTGTGCCAGCGCCGCCGCGCCCTCGCGAAAATCTTCGGTGCCGATCAGCGAGCTCTGCGCCAGCAGCTCGAGTTCCTGAAACGTCATCTTGTCCAGGCCGTGGCCTTTGTCGATGATCCGCTTCGCCAGCCCGACCGCGATTGGCGCGTTGCGCGCCATCTCGCGCGCAAGCTCTTCGGCCGCGGCCAGATGCGCACCTTCGGCGACGACGCGATTCACCAGCCCAATCCGCTGCGCCTCCGACGCCTCGATCATCCGCGCCGTCATGATCAGCTCCTTCGAGCGCGCATAGCCGACCGTCCGCGTAAGCCGCGTGGTGCCGCCCACGTCGGGCACCAGGCCGATCCGCACCTCCGGCATCCCAAGCCGCGCGCCCGCCGCGGCCACCCTGGCATCGCACGCGAGCGCCAGTTCGAGCCCGAGTCCGCCGACGAAGCCATGCAGCGCCCCGATCACCGGCTTCTCGATACTCTCGATCCGGTTCAGCGACGCCTGCGACTCCGCCACGAAGCGCCGAAAGCGCTGCATGTCGGGGCCCCCGCCCTGACCGCCCTGCGCGCCGGTGTCGTTGGCGAGCGAGGTGAAATCGATGCCCGCCGAGAAGGCCGGTCCCTCGCCGTAGATGATAATCGCGCGAACCTCGGGACGATCGACCTCGTCGATCGCCTCAGGAATCGCGCGGAGCATCGCCTGGTTAATCGCGTTGCGCTTTTCGGGACGGTTGAGCGCGATGTACGCAAGCTCACCCTCGACTCGGATTTTGATTACACTTTCCGCCATCGCTGACACCTCGATGAGTATTGGACCGCATGCGGCCGCGGCCCGCCAGACGCGAAACTATCGCTCTCCCGCCGCCGCTGGAAAGACCGCGGAACACGGCGGCACTGGTTCAGCTTGCGGACCTGACGAGCCGAACAAGTGCCCGACATCGCGCAACTGGTTGGGCTTGCTGATGCGGTCGGTCGGCGAAGGTCGATAGAACGCGCTCGCGCGGCGAAGATCAGACTGCGACGGGCGCGATTCTGATTTTCTGAGCGAATCGAGCTGGAAAGAGCAAATTCCACCATCCGTAGTGGTTTTGGGACGGCGCCGCTCTAGGGCTAGCTTTGTTCTGCCAAAAGTAATTTCGAGCAGACGCAGGTGTCGCGCGATTTCAGGCGAGTCCGGCAAGCGTGAGGCATCCTGGCGGTTGACCATAGCGTATGAGTAGCACGCCAAATCCGCCGGCGTCAGGCTGAACTAGATCATCCCCAAAACCGGCGTGGAACCTTGCAGATGGAGGCCGCCGGGTCTATAGCGGAGCTAATTCCCACGTCGCCGGCGATGCAGGATCGTATCGCCGAACGCCCGGCGGTAGAGACAGGCTTTGAAATTGCGCGCCGTGAAGCCCGGCTTGGAGTTCGGATGGCAATCAGGATCGAGATCCCCGAAGACAATGCGTCGCTGACCGAATTCGTTGGTTTCCACGACCGCGTTTACGCCTATCGCGGCGCGCGCTGGCCCGCGTCGGCGGAGATCGAGCTGCCGCTTCTGATGGGCCAGAGTCCGTTCTGCGAGGGGCGGACGATACGCCCGATCGCCGCGCGCGACGGTGGCGAGTTGGTCGCGCGGGCCGTAGCGATCGTCGATGAGCGGTACTGCCGCCATTGGAACGAACGCATAGGCCACATCGTGATGTTCGAGGCGATGCCAGGCGCTCGCGAGGCGGTCAAGTCGGTAATGGACGACGCGTGCCGATGGCTCGAGTCGCACGGCACAATCGCGGCCCGCGTGGGCGATCTCTTCCCGCTGGATTTTCCCTTCGTGATCGATGAATACGAACTGCTTCCACCCAACCTGCTCCGGCAGAATCCCGACTATTACCATTCGCTACTCAAGGATGCGGGCTGCGAGACCGAGAAGGGGATGGTCGATTACAAGATCGAAGTGACCCCCGAGCTGGTCGCACGCTACGAGAGCGCGCTCGAAGCGGCGCGGCGGGCAGGATTCGAGATCGTGCCGGCGAAGGAAATTCCGAACGACCGGCGAGTGGCGGATTTCATCGACGTGATGAACGACGCATTCAAGCGGCATTGGGGGCACGTTCCGACTACGCGCGACGAAGGCACGCTGTTTGACGCGATGCTCGCGTTCAGCGGAGGGCATGAAACCTCGGTTATGGCGTACCGCGAGGGCGCGGCGGTGGGCGCGCTTTTCGTCACGCCGGACATTTCATCGGCGGCGATCCTCGGATCGGGGCGGAAGATCGCAGACTCCGAAAAGCTCAACACGCTCGGAATCGGCGTACGCGAAGCGGCGCGCGGGCGCGGAGTCAACCTGGCGATGGCTTCGTACGCGTTCCTCCAGCTGATCCGCAAAGGCGCGAAGTATCTTAGCTACACGCTGGTGCTCGACGACAACTGGCCGTCGCGGCGGACAGCGGAGAAGCTCGGCGCCAAGGTCTGCGCGAACTACCTGGTGTACCGCCGCAATTTCCGGCAGGGGTGAGCAGGGGTGACCCCTGCACCCACCGTTAAGGCCGCCCGCCGATGGCGGGCGCGGCCCCTGCCAACGGCTTAATACTGCGCTGCCGTCGCCACGGCCAGGGGTGACGGGAGGCAAATACACTTGATTGAATGTGAAACCCGCCTGGGTTTCACGCTTCCTTGGGCAGGGGTGACCCCTGCACCCAGTAGTGAGAAGACGTGAAAATCTGCGCAGCGCATCTTTTCGCGACTACACGATGGAAGAGCCAACGAGCGCGCGCGACAACGGAGCGCGGCCTTGAGGCTGGCCAGCCGTGCCAACGGCCGGGATGCGGGCGGAGTTTACCCTGAGTACTCGAAGGACCCTGTTAGAACAGGTTAACGGGGGGAGATGCGGCACCGCCGGAAACATCGTGTGAACAACCCCGGCCGGGAACCTTGCCTTAGGGAGGCCATTTAGATTACAAGGCGAGCGAGAATCGGAGACTTGGAACGAAAATTCCCGTTTAACTATTTTGCTCACTTCGGCGGGGCCCTGTGTCGCTTTATCTTTGGTCTGTTTGCTTTATCAATAACCCAGCCGCCAGCAAGGATTAGGCCGTAAGGGGCCTTGCGGTTTCGAGGTTGAATGCGCGTGAAGACTAAAGGCGCTTGGGGCTTTCTGGAATCCCAAGCTTTTGGATCGGGTGCGCGCCGCGCCTTGACAGGCGACGAGTGCGTAATTGGCAGCGCCCCCGGTAGCGAGATCCTCGTAAACGATCCAACTGTGTCGCGACGCCACGCGGTTCTCAGACAGGTAGCAGGCCGGTATGAGGTGGCTGACCTCGGTTCCACGAACGGCACTTTCGTAAATGGGCGCAGAGTTAGCGGAGCGGCGGCGTTAGCAGATCACGACGTTGTCCAGCTTGGCGATGTAAAAGTGACCTTCGTTCGATCTTCATCAGGGAGCCGCTTCAACAGGAACCGGTTGGCGTATATCGCTCTATCGCTCGTCGCTATCGGGGGAATCGGGTTTGCGGCAACTTCCTACTTTGTCGAGAAACCAAGTGTTGGCTCGGAGGAGTCTCCAAAGCCTCCAGTGGTCGCAGCGGCCATAGCGAGTCCCCTAGCTACAGTTTCTGTGCCTGCTGGTTCCGGTGTGTCCGTAGGCGGGGCTTCTGCGACCACGACCGCCGCCAAGCCTTCGGTCGGCGCGATGGCACCGGCAGCAGTGGCAGATTTCACCAATCACGACATTTCATCGATGGCGTACCTGCTCTGTAAGGTCAGGATTGACAGTGAAAACTATCTCGGTTCACCCGGTTTCCACGACCGTTCATCCGAAGCACAGGAGTTATACAATGCTGCCTTACGGATGAGTGGTCCTGAGGCCAAAGCTCAGAACGAAAGGGCGATTAGCTCTGGCGGCGCGCCCGAAGGTTACTTTTCATATGACCCGAATCCATCTGAAGACGAGAATACCGAACGGCAGCGTTTCGTGGATTGGCTTGCCCGCCTCAAACATATGGTGGAGACTAATTATTCTGCATATACGCTCGTCGTTGGTAGCTCATTCATAGAGCCACGGAATGCTCAATTTTTGGGAGCGGCAGCCTCGAGGAGCCGAATTTATCCGGGTGCGAAATATAGGTATAGAGGCAAATGGTCGGAAACCACTACGTATCTACCTGGTGACCTTGTGGTTCAACCGCCTTTAATGATCGTAGCATGGAAAGCTAACACCAATGTTGTGCTAGGCTCGGATGTCAGGGGACTCGGTGGCGGAGGAGGAGGACAAGACATCATAGGGAGCTGGCAGCTCTTTCCACAGGATTTTCTTTGCTCTGCGATGGATACTGCGCTCGCTGCTAAGTTAGGGGACCCCAAACCCTTAGGCGGGTATTCGGCTGCTCTCGAAGCGATTCAGGAAGAGGAGAAACGTGCTAACGACATCAAGAAACTGAATGAATAGTGTTGGCCCTTTGCGGTATGTTTGTGCCCGTCTCTCGGAGAGCCTCGCGTCGCTCAGGTGTCACGCGCTCGGCGCGGGCTCTCACCTTCAGGCCCTTGGGCATGGCGTCCTCAACCGACTTTTCTCCAGCGGAAACCCGTGTTCCTACCTCGCTGGAACGCCCGATGAGTCCGAAGATTAGCGTAGAAGGCATTTCCTTTGTTTTTGTTGAGATTGGCCTCTATGACCTTTCTGATGCGCCGCCACCCCACCCCGACCTTGGGCGCCAACAGGACAGTGGTCTTTGTCTGAACTGTCGTCAAGTGCCCGAGCTGTCTGAGGGCCTTGAGCATCTTTGACGAATCAGGCGGATCCGGGTTGTCCCATGTGATCGCCCAGTGCCATCCGCGAATTTCGGAAATCAGCATCGACGCAAGCCTCAGCCCATGTGCTTAAACGTGAGCATAGCCCGGTAGGCCGCTACCGGGGGAGCGAAAGTTGGCGGGCCAAATTTCAACGTAAGACACTGCCGACCTTACTGCCTTTGCTGACGAACGAGCTGGCTATGCGGCGGCCTGATTGCCCCTAGCACTCCAGCTTTCAGGGCTTCAGCAGTACCTTCATTACGTTGTCTTTGCGGGCGCTGAAAATATCGTAGCCCTTGGCGGCGTCGTCCAGCGGCATCACGTGGCTTATCAGCGGGTGCGGGTCGATCACGCCGCTTTCCATCAGGCGCGTGAGCTCGGGTATGTGCGCGCTGATGTTGGCAAGCCCGATCCGAAAGGTGAGATCGCGCATGAACGCATGGCCGATTGGAAAATTGAACCACGGCATGCCGAAGACGCCGATTACCGATACTGTTCCACCGCCGCGCGCAGACATTATGGCGGCCGTGAGCGCGCTCTCATTGCCGACCGCCTCGATAGTCACGTCGGCGCCGCGCCCATCCGTGAGTTCGACAATCGCCTGAAGCGCCGATCCGCCTTCACGGTTCACCGGCATCGCACCGAGTTTGCGCGCAAGTTCCAGCCGGTAGGGGATGCTATCGACGGCGATCACCTGGGCGGGGCCGAACAGCTTCGCGCATATCACGGCGCATAAACCCACCGGGCCGCATCCGAAAATCGCCACCGTGTCGCCGGGCCGGATATTGCCGTTGAGCGCGCCGAAAAAACCGGTGGGAAGGATATCGGCGAGAAAGACCGCGGCGTCATCGTCGATCGCGTCAGGCAGCGGAAAGCATGTGTAATCCGCCATCGGAACGCGCACCGCCTCGGATTGCTCGCCCCCCAGCCATCCGAGCTTGCCGGCGGAACTGGCTCCGTAGCCGAAGACGGCGGATCCGCTTTCGGCGCATTGCGACGGCTGCCCGCGGCGGCAGAAGTAGCATCGGCCGCAGGCAACCACGCCCGACACGACGACCCGATCCCCCTTCTTGAGCCGAACGACGCCGGCGCCCACTTCCTCGATCACGCCGACGCCCTCATGGCCCAGGACGAAGCCGGGCGCGATGGGCAACAGGCCTTCATAGAAGTGCAGGTCGGAGCCGCAGATTCCGGCGCGGGTGATTCGCACCAGCGCGTCGGCGGGCGTTTTGAGCTCGGGGTCATCGACGCGCTCGACGCGCACGTCGTGGGGTCCGTGGAAAACAGTTCCCTTCATCAACAATCCTTTCTTTGCTGGTGGCAGCGACGGAGGTAGCGGTCTGCCGATATAATGGCACAGACCAGCGCGAGTTTGCACAGGCGGCGAAGCCCGTGGTAATTGCAGAAGCTGTTCATGGTAACCCGGAGGCTCTTATGATTCAGAATATCAAAAAAATTCTCACCCCAATCGATTTTTCGACACACTCGATGGAAGCGATGCACGGCGCGATGGAACTGGCGAACGACCTCGGCGCCGACGAAGTTCACCTGGTGCACGTGATCGCGCCGCAGCAAAGGCTGATCCCGTCCACTATCGAGCAGAACCGCGAGCTGGCGCGGGAAGGCGCGATGCTCGAGCAGGCGGAGGAGGAACTCGCGCGCATCAAGAAGGACGAGCTCGGCGATTCAAAGAAGGTCATCACGTGCGCCGTGGTCGGCCCTCCGGTTGAGAAACTCGTCAACTACGCCAAAGAGCAGTTGATTGACCTGATCGTGGTTGCTACGCACGGACGGACCGGCGGCGAGCATATTCTGATCGGCAGCGTCAGCGAGAAGCTGGTGCGCAACTCGCCGTGCTCGGTGCTGGTCTTCCGGCCACGCGCGCGGTAGGGGTGCGCATCGGAGTGTTCGGCAGGAGAACTTGATTGAATGCGGAACCCACCGTGGGTTCCGCACCTCCTTGGGCAGGGGTGACCCCTGGCAGGGGTGAGCCCCTGCACTCACCGTTAAGGCCGCGCTCCGTTGTCGCGCGCGCAGGGGTGCACCCCTGCACACCGGTCTTAATACCTGCGCTGCCGTCGCCACGGGCGCGCCATCAGAACGGGGTGAGATGGATTACGGCTGGGGGGCAGTCCGGTTGCGGTTGTTCCGCCACTGGAGCGGTTGAAGATTCGAAAGCTCGTTGGTCCCACCTTCTTCGACGGGCTTTATGTAACCAATCTCCCAGCCAAAATGGGACAACGTATCGCCATGCGCGCTGTACTGCATCCAAGCACCGAATTTATCGCGACGGTAGAAAATTGGGTTGTACCCCAAGGCGATTTCACCCTTCGCCCATACGCTCAGCCTCAACTGTTCGCAGGCCGATGCGAACAAATACTTGTACGCCGCTGTAGCCATAGTCTTCGCGATGCGCGCGAAAGCTATATCGCTGCGACAGGGAGTTAGCAAGAAGAACGAAACGCTGAACGCCGGAGATGTATTAGGTTGGCTAATCAAATCGGGCACGTCGATTCGTAATAATCAAGCGGGGAATCCGGCTGCCATCGAGGGCGGAGGGCTTGGGAGAGAATTTAATCCGCGAGGCCGTCAGGGAATTATTCTGAGCAAAAAATTAGGGCCAGGCAGATTGCTCCGCCTGGCCCGCAGCCAACCGGGAAAAGGGGGGCAAACCCCGGCTAGCAAACGTATTGTACGCAACTGCACGTACGTTGCAATAACGCTCCGGAACCCTACAAAACCGCGATCCACGGAGAAATATCGGCTTTCGCCCGCGCTGTTTTGGCGCTCAGACTTCGCCTCCGCCGAGCGCGGGAATGAAATGCACTTCGCTGTTCTCGCCAACGGTATCGAGCACGCCGCCAGTGGCGATTTCACCGTCGATCGACACCGCGATCGACGGCCGGATGTCTCCATCCTCAAGTAACTGCTTGTCGATTCCTGGAAACCGCTCGCCAAGATGTCGAATCAATTCGCGGATCGACGTTCCCGGCATCTCGACTCGCTCGACTCCGCCGGTGAATTTGCGTAGCAGTGCGGGGATCACAACCGTTGGCATTAGAGAAAAAAATAAAGGGGCGGCTTCCCCGCCCCATTATCGATCACTCGTGATCAATCCGCCGCTGCGGAATGTTGTTTCGTTGTGGCGCCGCGATGCTTCAGGATCGCCTTGAGCAACCTCGGCGGCGACATCGGCGCCTGAGTCATCCTGACGCCCACCGCGTGATAGATCGCGTTAGCGACCGCTGCTACCGCCGGCACAATCGACACCTCGCCAACGCCGCGCACGCCCAGCGGATGGCCGGGGTTCGGCTCCTCGACGATCACCGTTTCGATCATCGGCAAGTCGAGGCAGGTCGGGATCCGGTAGTCGAGGAATCCGGAGTTACGCAGCGTGCCCTTGTCGTCGTAGAAGTATTCTTCATTGAGCGCCCACCCGATTCCCTGCACGGTTCCGCCCTGCATTTGTCCCTCGACATAGCTCGGATGAATCGCCTTGCCGGCGTCTTGCGCGACGGTGCATCGCAGCACTTGCACCTTGCCAGTGTCGGGATCGACCTCGACGTCAACGACGGTGGTGGCGAATCCAGGCCCGACGCCGCGCGCATTGACGCTGGCGCGGCCGGTGATCGGTCCGCCGGTGCGGGGCAAGCGTGGTGCGAGCTGCTTGATCGACATGGGGGGCACGCCGTTGCCTTTCGCGTGGAGCATCCCGGCGCGGAATTCGACTTCGTCGGGTTTTTTCTCCCAGACCTTGGCGGCGCGCTCGATCAACTGGCGCGTGGCGTCCTTGGCCGCCTCGTACACCGCCATCCCGGTTGCGAAAGTGACGCGGCTGCCGGCGCTCACGTCGGTATGACCGATCGAATCGGTATCGGCGGTGATCGGCCGCACGTCGGTCACCGGCAATCCGAGCACTTCGGCGGTGATCATCGCCATCGAGGCGCGCGAGCCGCCGATATCCGGCGAGCCGGTGACGACGCTGGCGGTTCCGTCGGTGTGTATATTCACGATTGCCGACGACTGCATCCCGGCGTTGAACCAGAATCCCGACGCGACGCCGCGCCCGCGGAACTTGCCGGTCAGTTTCGACTTGTAATGCGGGCTGTTCTTGATCGCTTCGCAGGTCTGGATAAATCCGATGCGCTTGAAGGGCGGCCCCATGATCTGCGCGGAGCCTTCTTTGACCCCGTTCCTGATGCGGAAGTCGATCGGATCGATCCCGCACTTCTCGGCCAGCTCGTCGATCACAGTTTCGGAAGCGAACGCGGCGTTGGTTGCGCCCGGCGCGCGATAGGCGTTGGCCTTGGGCCGATTGACCACCACGTCGTACGCGTCAATTTGAAAATTCTCGATGGTGTAGGGAGCGATGATGCACAACGCGCCGGCCGCCACCATCGAGCCCGGGAACGCGCCCGCCTCGTATGCCATCCAGATTTCGGCGGCGACGAGCTTGCCGTCCCTGGTCGCGCCGATCTTCACTTTGATCTTCGAGCCCGGGGTCGGTCCGCTGGCGCGGAGCACTTCCGAGCGCGACATGACGAGCTTGACGGGGGCGCCGGTCTTCTTGGAGAGCAGCACCGAGAGCGGCTCGAGGTAGATGGTGGTCTTGCCGCCGAAGCCGCCGCCGATTTCGGCCGGCACGACTTTGATTTTGCCCACCGGCATCCCCAACACCTGCGCGCTGAGCGAGCGCACGTCGAAGGCGCCCTGGGTCGAGCAGTAAATCGTTGCCTGTCCGTCGGAGTTGTAGATGCCGACGGCGTTGTGAGGCTCGATGTATCCCTGATGCACCGTCGAGGTATTGAATTCGCGCTCGATCACATAGTCCGCGGCCTTGAATCCGGCCGCGACCTCGCCGCGTTTGAACTGGTAGTGCTGCGCGACGTTGGTTGGCTTGTCGCCTTCCTCGTTGTTGCGCAGTTCCTTGAGCAGAATCGTGGCGCCCGGCCTGGTGGCGGCCTCGACGGTCATCACGGGCGGCAACACTTCGTATTCGACTTCGATCAGGCGCAACGCTTCCTCGGCGATATGCGGGCTGGTCGCGGCGACGGCGGCGATCGCATGGCCGTCATACAGGACCTTGTCGTGCGCGAGGATGTTCATCGACAGGTACATCGGGTTGATCGTCATCTCGCCGGCCTGCTCGAGCTTGTTCTCGGCCGGCGGGAGATCCTTGGAGGTGACGATAGCCTTGACGCCGGGGAGCTTGAGCGCCTTGTCGAATTTGATCGATTTGATAATCGCGTGGGCGTGCGGGCTGCGCAGCACCTTGCCGTGCAGCATCCCGGGGAATGCGTAGTCGGCGCCGAACTTGGCGCGGCCGGTCACTTTGTCAACGCCGTCGGGCCGAATCGGACGGGTGCCGATGACTTTGAAATCGCCTGTCGTGGTTGATGCCGCCATGCGCTTACCTCTCGGATCTCGGGTCGTATCGATAGTCCTGTCAGTCCTGCGACGCGCTCATCGTGCGGCCGCTTTGCCTTCGCTCTGCGAGCGAATATCCGCAGCCGCGTCGAGCACCGCTTTCACAATCTTGTCATAACCGGTGCATCGGCACAGGTTCCCGGCCAGCGCGTAGCGGACTTCGAGCTCGGTCGGCTTGGGATTGCGATCGAGCAGCGACTTCGCCGAAATCAGGAATCCGGGGGTGCAGATGCCGCACTGCAAGGCCGCGTGCTCGAGAAACTTGTTCTGCAAAACACTAAGCACGCCGTTGGTGGCGAGTCCTTCGACGGTCACGATGTTCTTGCCTTGCGCTTCGACGCCAAGCATCAGGCATGAGCAGACCGCGCGGCCGTCGACCAGCACGGTGCACGCGCCGCAATCGCCGGTCAGGCATCCTTCCTTCGAGCCGGTGAGCTCGAGCACGTCGCGCAGCGCTTCGAGCAGGCTCTGGCGCGGCTCGCACAGGAACTCGACCGTTTCGCCGTTAATCGTCGCTTCTACCAGGGTCTTTTTCGACATTGTCTTTTGTGCCGTTGGTTTTGGTTGCTTTAATTCAGTTCTTTTTCGCACGTTCGGCCGCGATTGAGAGCACCCGCCGCGTGAGCACCGCGGTGATGTGGAGTCGAAATTCCGCCGTCCCGCGCATGTCGTCGATTGGCGAAGAGGCCTCGCTCGCCGCACGTCCGGCGGCCTCGAGAGCCGCGTCATCGAGTCTCATCCCGATGATCGCGTCGGCAGCTTTGCTTGCCAGGATCGGAGTCGGACCTACGGCGCCAAGTGCGATCCGCGCCGCCTTGACCTTGTCGCCGTCGAGGGTAAGCGACGCTCCCACGCCGACGACTGCGATATCCATCTCGTTGCGCGGGATGAATCGAAGATACGCGTCGCTCGAATGCGGCGCGGGGGCAGGAACCAGAATTTCGACCAGCAACTCGCCGGGCTTGAGCACGGTGCGTCCGGGCGATACGACGAAAGCCTCGACCGGCACTTCGCGCTCGCCCTTGGGGCCGACGATTCGGGCGCGCGCGCCGAGCGCAATCAGCGCAGGCGTAGTGTCCGCGGCCGGCGATCCATTGCACAGATTGCCGCCCACCGAGGCGCGATTCTGAATCTGCAGCGAGCCGATGAGATGGGCCGCCTCGGTCAAGCCGGGGTAATGACGCCGCATCACGTCGCTCTGGCTGATCTCGATGCAGGGCACGGCCGCGCCAAGCCGCAACCCCTTCTTCGCATCGAAGGAGAGAGTTTGCAGCTCCTTGATTTTCTTGACGTCAACCAGATGCTCGGTGCGGCGGACTCCGGCGCGCAATTGGATGATGATATCGGTGCCGCCGCAGAACGGGCGGGCGTTCTCACCGTGAGCTTTGAGGATGCTGACCGCCTGATCGAGCGTGGTTGGGGCTTCGTAATCGATGGCGTGCAAGATTGGGAAACCTCCGGGCCGGAATAATTATTCGCGCCTTTGTACCTTGGATAGCCTAGTTGCGGCTCGCTGAAAAGGGCAGGATGATTGCGTCGAACGCGGTCTGCGCAAAGAGCGATGGGGAAACGCAAAAAACAGCGACTGGAAAGCGCAGGATGGAAAGTCGGAAGCGCCAGAGATTTCCTCGAACTGAGCGACGAAGAAGCCGCGTTTGTTGCGGTTAAGCTCCATCTCGTTGATGTCGCTGGCAGACGCGCTGGAGCGCGAGATCCTTCGCTGCGCTCAGGATGACGAAAAAACACTCTCGTCGTTCTGAGACGCTGCGGCGAAAAATCTCGACGGACGCTCCTGCGGCCGGCGTCAGCAACGTGAAGCCCCGCTGCCGACATCTAATTTTTCGATCGAACCCGAGCTATGTCACGCCGCGCGCTTGCGCGGACGGATCTCGCGCTCGATTCTCGCCGCCAACTCGTCTTTGGCTTTTTCGAGATCGTAGTCGCTCTGCAATCCCAGCCAGAATTCCGCCGACGTACCGAGATAACGAGCGAGGCGAAGCGCGGTGTCCGCCGAGATCGCGCGCTCGCCCTTTACGATTTCTGCGATCCGATTAGCTGGCACGCGCAGATCCATCGCGAGCCGATGGATGCTGATGGCGGTCGGAACGATGAAGTCCTCGTACAAGACCTCGCCCGGATGAAGCGGCGGTATTTTCTTTGCGCGAGCCATGTGTGCGTGCCTCCGGGATTTGGGTCGAAGCTTCAGTGATAGTCCACGATTCCCACGTCGTACGCGTTCGTTTGGTCCCAGACGAAGCAGATGCGGTACTGCTCGTTGATCCTGATACTGTGTTCGCAGGCGCGATTTCCCTTCAGCGCCTCAAGCCGGTTTCCAGGCAACGCCCCAAGGTCTGACAATCTTGCCGCCCGATGAATCTCACGAAGCTTCCGATGCGCGACGTTTGCGACACTCTCGAATTTCCGGACACGTTCGCGATTGAAGATCGCCCGAGTATCGCGGTCGCGAAAGCTCCGGATCACGCAATCAAGTATTCCACGTATCGCGTTGTATGTGAAGCATTTAATGGACGGCGTCAAACGCGATGCGGGCGGAAACTCCGTGGCGGCTATGGGAGCGCGTGCGCGCTACCCCTTGAAGCCCAGGCGCGAGGCGACCTGCGCCGCGGCGAGCGCCAGCGCCGGCGCCATCGGGCCCATCAACGCGAAGCGCGGATCGGTGGTCTGCCCGCGCACGTAGCGCACGTAGATTTGCTCGACTACCGTCGCCGTCTTCCAATCCGCCCACGCCCAGTAAAACGGGATGGCGCTCACGTCGCGGCCGGTGCGGCTGGAATAGCGATGCACCAGTTCGTCGCGGCTCATGAAGCCGGGCCGCAGCGTATGCGCCTCGCCGTGGGAGGTCACCAGCAGTTCGGGCGGGTCGGTCCTGTCGCGCCAATAGCCAATCGCGATGCCGAGATCGACCAGCGGATCGCCGATGGTGGACATTTCCCAGTCGAATACTCCGACTACCTCGCCGTGATTGACGGCGCCGAGCATGATGTTGTGCAGGTAGAAGTCGTTATGCACGAGCACCGGCGGCGGCGACACGGGGAGGTTGTCGAGAAACCAAGCGCCGAGCTTCTCCATCAGCGGCACTTCGCGGGTTTTCGCCTTCTCCCATCGGCCCATCCATCCGGTGATTTGGCGTTTTAAGAATCCGTCGGGTTTGCCCAGCGAGCCAAGTCCGATCGCCGCGTAATCGACATCGTGCAAATCGGCCAGCGTGTCGATGAATCCTTCCGAGATTGCGCGAAACGTCGCCGGATCGTCGCCAAGCTCTGCGGGCAGCGGCTCGCGATTTTTGATGACGATCCCATTGCGCCGTTCCATCACGAAAAATGGCGCGCCGACGATCGACGCGTCGTCGCTGTAGAGCATCGCGCGCGGCGCCGGCTTGAAGACTTCCCACAGCCGCGAGAGCACCTTGTACTCGCGGCCCATGTCATGCCCGCCCACGGGCAGCGGCCCGAATGGCGGCCGGCGCATCACCCATTCCTGGTCGCCGAAGCGCAGCAGGTAGGTGAGATTCGACGATCCGCCGCGAAACTGCTTGACGGTCAGCGGGGCGTCGGCGCCGGGAAGCTTGCCGCGCAAGAAGGCGGCGAGTTTGCCCCAGTCGAGCTGCTCCTCGTCGCGGACGTCGCCAAATTCGGCGACGATTTCTACCGCTTCAGCCATGTGCGTAACAGAAGTATCGCCCTCACTTGTACTTGCGCAGTTCGCGTCGAGCGATGGTCATGCGATGCACTTCGTCGGGTCCGTCGGCGATTCGGAGCGAGCGGCTGTCGCGCCACATCCGCGCGATGGGGACGTCGTCGCTGACGCCGGCCGCGCCAAACACCTGGATGGCGCGATCGAGGACGATCATCACCATGTTCGCGCACATCACTTTGATCATCGAGATCTCGTTGCGCGCTTCGCGCTTGCCCACGGTGTCCATCTTCCACGCCGCATGCATCACCATCAGGCGGCATGAGTCGATCTCGATTCGCGAGTTGGCGATCCACTCCTGGATGTTGGCTTTCTCGCCGAGGAAGCTGCCGTGCGTGAAGCGCGTGTTCGCCCGCTTGCACATCAGTTCGAGCCCTCGTTCGGCAACCCCGATGATTCGCATGCAGTGGTGGATGCGTCCCGGGCCCAGCCGCGCCTGCGAGATTGCGAAGCCGCCGCCTTCTTCGCCGAGCACGTTGGTCAGCGGCACGCGGCAGTCCTTGTAGATTATCTCGCAATGGCCGCCGCCGCCGGTATGGCCCATCACCGGCACGGGGCGAACCAGGTTGAATCCGGGAGTGTCGGTCGGAACGATTATCTGGCTGGCGCGGCGATGCGGCTCCGCGTCGGGGTCGGTCACGACCATCGCGATCGCGAAGCTCGAGCCAATCGCATTGGAAGTGAACCACTTGTGGCCATTGATCACGTAGTAGTCGCCGTCGCGAACGGCGCGGGTCTTGAGCTGGGTGGGATCGGAGCCCGCAGTATCAGGTTCGGTCATCGAGAAGCAGGTGCGCATCTCGCCCTCGAGGCAGGGCTGGAGCCATTTCTTTTTCTGCTCGGGAGTGCCGAACTCGGACAGGATTTCCATGTTGCCGGTATCGGGCGCCATGCAGTTGAACGCGCGCGCGCCAATCGGGCTGCGGCCCATCAACTCGCACAGAGGCGCATACTCGTGGTTGTTGAGACCGGCGCCGTCTTTGCCGGGCAGAAAGAGGTTCCAAAGGCCCTCGGCCTTGGCTTTTTTGCGGACGTCTTTGAGGCATTGGGGCTCGGTATGCCCGCTCTCGCCTACCTCGCGCTGAACTTCCTTTTCGATGGGGAAGACGTACTGGTCCATGAAGTCGGAGACACGCTTGCGCAATTGTTCGGTTTTTGGGGTAAGCGAAAAGTCCATTTCGATCCTCGTGAGGTCTGATGATTTGTATCGCAACAGGTAACCCAGATCGCCAACAAATGAAAGCGGACGCGAAGTGGGCCGATGGGGAGAAAACGCGCGGGCGAGAGGCGGACGATTGAATGGAGATCGTGCGATGGGCGAAGATAGTCCCGGCGCGCGGCGCATTTGCGGGAGATCGAAATGGAACTGGCAAAGCGATTCATCGACGTGGGAATTTTCACCAATCGGCTGGACGAGATGCGCGCATTCTATGGCGAACGAATCCGGCTGCCGTACGAGGAGATGCTGCCGGTGGGCAAAGGCGTGAGGCAATATCGTTTCGGATTGCTCGGATCGGTGCTCAAGATAAATCACGTCCGCGATCCTATTCCGCCGCGCGTCGCGGGCGGCTACCGAAAGCTTTCGATTTCCGATCCGCGCACGCCGATGCCGCTGCCGATGCAGGACCCCGACGGCAACGACATCGAGCTGGTGCCGAGCGGTCAGCGCGGCGTCAATCAGATCGAAATCCATATCGGCGTCACCGACGAGGCCGCCTTCGAGAATTTCTACGCCGGCGCGCTACAGGCGGAGAGGATTGGCGCGGGCCGCTTCAAGCTGGGCGAGACGATTATCAGCTGCGAGCACGATCCCGCGGCGGTGCGCGCGGGGAAATCGCCGACGGCCAGCGCGGCGGACGTGGTCGCGTCGATGCGCGCAGTGGGGATGCGCTACATCACGATGCAGGTGCGCGACTGCGACGGAGAGCATCGACGCTTCATGTCGATGGGTGTTTGGGAAGGCGCGGCGCCGGTGACGCTGGGCGCGGTGGCGCGGATTTCGTTCATTCGCGACCCCGACGGCAACTTCATTGAGATTTCGCAGCGGGCGTCGCTGACTGGTCCGATCCCGGCTTAGCGGGCGGCGCGGAGGGTGCAGCAGGCGGCTGGAAGGTCAGCAGCGCGCGAACTATCGGCACCAGCGCCAGTTGCGACGGTTGGGAACCTGCGAGCTTATCGACGAGCTGCTTGAGCTTGGCGCCCGGATAGTCTTTGCGCGCGACGATCAGCGGGATGTGGCTGTCCTGCACCGACGCGCTGCCATGCCAGGAGTGATATGGGGCCGAGAAGTAGTAGCGATCCTGGATAGGCTGGTTTAGCCCGGACCGCGAGAGCAGGAGGATGTCGCCGCTGCGATTGCCGTATGGCCCGGCGCTCAACCATTGCATCCGCCTGTCGAGCTGGACCAAGTCGGGGCGCGGATGCCGGATCAAGTATTCCCAAATCGGCACCAGCCGATGACCGTCGAAGATCTCGTACTCGAGCGTATCTTTTCCCGGCGGAGCAGGGACCCGCGCAAAGATCAAGTCGAGCGTGTCCTTCATCGACTGCACCGGCCTTCCGGTTTTGTTCGAGTTGTAGAACGCCCGCGCAACTGGCAGCACGTCCTGCCTGTAGCGAGGCGGGCGCTTCCAATCGCAAGTCATTCCGGGATTGGGACAGGTTGAGCGGTCGGCCAGATAGACGTAAGCGATCGCACCCTGATACGCGAAGGCCGCCTGGTAGTCCTGCTCGTCCTTGCCGGGATTCAGGACAAATTTTCTGGGCCGGAATCCCGCGGCTTTGACAACTGCGGCCGGCCCCTCGTTGGTGTGGGCGCCAAGGGCGTGCTGCGGATCCTTCAGCACGGGAGTGTGACCATGATCGGCGATCACCACGATGTACGTCTGATCGAGAATACCGTAGTTCCGGTAGGCGTCGAGAATCTGGGCGACGAGAGGATCGGTTACCGTCTCGAGGTAGGTGACTTCCATCGGCAACGGATCGGCGGCGAGATGCGTGTACAAATCGATTCCCGGGAAATAGACAACTTGAATTTTCGGAACGCCATGACTCTCCATCGAAGCAAGCAGCTTCGGCACTGAATCCTTGTCGAGATCCTCGTAGATATCCATTTTTTCGGGCGAATTCTCGCCGCCGCCACGCGCGATAAATTCCGTGTACAGAGCGACCATCGAGACCGGATCGATGACCGTGAAATAGTCGGCGCCGCGATAAACCGGATTCAGCGAGACTGCCGATTTTACCCCGGCCTGCTGAAACAGCGTCGGGCTTTTGAGCGACTTGCCGACCAGCCCGTCGGTTATCATGGCGCGATTGTCGTCCATCTCTTCGACCGACACGGGTACTGGCGCGTAGAATTTCATCTGCTCGCGCACGAACCATTCGTTGCCCGGCACCCCGTTCCAGGCCGTCGGCGCGCCGGTAAAGATCGCCGACCAGGCGGCAATGGTGGTCGAGGGCAGGATGCTGATCGTGTTTGGCACGGAGTAAGCGTGCTCATACAGCCCACCTCCCTCTGGCTTGCCAAGCATCCCTGCCATCGCGGGCGCTTTGCCCGATTGAATCGCGGTCATTAACTGGTCGTAACCGGCCCCATCAAAGCCAAAGATCAAAACGTACGGACCTGGCTCGGAGGGCCGAGGCTCATGTTTGACCTGCTTCTCGCCGCCGCCGAGCAGGAGCTTGGCCGAACTGCACGAAGTCAGGGTAAACAGTGCGACGCACGTCGAGGTCAGCGCGCAGAGGATGAGGTTTAGGGCAGGCTTGGGACGCAGCATCAGAGTTGTTCCAAAGTTCTAACTCAATACGATTTTCGAAAAAAGGACAGCACTGAGAGGCGCGGACCGCTTTCCACCGCTTCCGTCAGGGCAGGGATTTTTCGCGCACCGACTCTTTCAGAATGTCGAGTGCGACGTCGATGCCGGCGGGGATTGCCGGTCTGATTCCCACCGCGCCGATCGCGGTTGCGATCGGCGCGGTGGCGGCCGGACTCATTTCCGGGAAATTGCGGCGGTTACGCCCAGCGCGAGCGCGGGCGATTGCGCACCGATCGATTGCGCGCACCCGACGAGCGGAAGACGGTCACCGGCTTGGGCGCGTGAATTTCGATTTTCTCGAAACCTTCGACGTGCTCGCGATCGAGCGCGTTGCCGAGCGTGCGTTCCAGCCGCGCCAGGTTGACGCGTTCCTCTTGCGTGACGAGGCTGATCGCTTCGCCCGCCTTGCCCATCCTGGCGGTGCGGCCAATGCGATGGATGTAGCCGTCGGTCTCGTCGGGAAGATCGAAGTTGATCACGTGCGAAACGTCGGGGATGTCGAGTCCGCGGGCGGCCACGTCGGTCGCGACCATCACGCGAAACTTTCGCGCGCGGAAGCCCGCCAACGCCGCATTGCGCTGGCTCTGTGAGCGGTCGCCGTGGATCTGCACCGCGTTGACGTGGGCGCGTTGCAGCATCTTGGCGACCCGGTCGGCGCGGCTCTTGGTGCGGGTGAAGACGATCGCGCTCTCCACTTCGGGACGCTTGAGAATCTCGAGCAGGACGGGTCCCTTGTTCTCGAGCGTGACCGGATAAATCGACTGGCGAATTTGCGACGGCGGCGCGGATTTGCCGCCGACCGTGATGCGCTCGGGCGTGGTCAGGAACTCACGCGCGATCATTTCGGGACCGGACGCCATCGTCGCCGAGAACATCATGGTCTGGCGATTCTTCGGCACCATCCGCATGATCCGGCGCAGTTGCGGCAGGAAGCCCATGTCGAGCAGCCGGTCGGCTTCGTCGATGATCACGATTTCAATTTTGTCGAGCTTGACGATGCCGCGCTCGATAAAGTCGATGAGCCGTCCGGGACACGCGACGAGCACTTGCGCGCCCTTGCGAATCTCGTCGATTTGGCGCCGTTCGGCTTCGCCGCCGACCACGGTCGCGCAGCGGATGCGGGTGTGGCGTGCGATCAGATCGAACTCGCGCGCGCACTGCGCAGCAAGCTCGCGCGTCGGCATGATCACCAGCGCGGCGAGATGCCGGGTGTTCTTGCGATGCAGCCGATCGATAGTCGGGATCAGAAAGGCCGCGGTCTTGCCGCTGCCGGTTTCAGCCGTGGCAACCACGTCGCGCCCGCTGAGCGCAACCGGGATAGCTCCGGCCTGGACCGGGGTCGGTGTGTGATGACCGCGGTCTTTGATTGAACGATGGATCTCTGGTGATACGGGAAATTCAGAAAACGACAAAAAGTATCCTATGGTTCAGAGCCCCGGATTCCAGTTCGTAAAAAATGCCGAACTTATGGGTCTGATGGGTTGAGAGGGTGGCGTCACGGAATCCGACGCGCGCATAAAGTCACGATTGACTTAGGTGTAAGGTACAGGAAGCAGTGCCGCGGCACAATGCCCCCCATCAGCAGTTAAATCGAGCCTGCCTCAGAACTTGCCGTGCTTGCCCACCCCCGACGCGAAGCGCTCGGCGCCGGCGCGGGTCTCGCCTGAACGGATCGTTTCGATCCCGTGGCGGTACTCGTTTTTGAGCGCATCGCCGAGCGCCAGCGTCCAGCCCTCGTGCGCAGACATCCGGTCCGAGCGCATGCATCGCTGCGGGAAGCCCGCGATCTGTTTGGCCAGTTCGCGCGCCGCCACCAGCGCCGCGCCCGGCTCCACGACGCGATTGGCAAGTCCCATCGCGAACGCCTCTTCGCCGGAGACACCGCGGCCGGTCAGGATCATGTCCATCGCACGGCTCATCCCAATCAAGCGCGGCAGCCGGATCGTGCCGCCATCGACCAGCGGCACGCCGAAACGCCGGCAATACACACCGAAGGTCGCGTCGCGAGCGGCCACGCGCAGGTCGCACCACAGCGCGAGTTCGATTCCGCCCGCGACTGCGAATCCCTCGACCGCCGCAATCACCGGCTTGCTGAGGATCATCCGCGTGCATCCGAGCGGACCGTCGCCGTTCTCGGTTACGCGATTGCCGCGATCGGTGGCGACCGCTTTCAGATCTGCGCCCGCGCAAAACGTCCCGCCCGCGCCCGTCAGGATCGCGACCGAGAGCGCATCGTCGGCGTCGAAACGGCGCATCGCGCCGGCCAGCGCCGCGGCGGTGGGCTGATCGACGGCGTTGCGCGCCTCGGGACGGTTGATAGTTACGATTGCGATTTCGCCCTCGATTGCGAACTCGACCAGACTCATCGAATGACCTCCCCGGCTTTGGTGCGATTGCCCAAACAAACTTACTTTTTCGACATTTTGCTTGTCGAAGAGTAGAGGTGTACGACGCCCGAATCCAAAGAGCGACGGCTCTCGAAGCCGCTGTGCGCGAATACCTCGAGCATTTGCCGGTTGTCGCCAAGCACGTCGGCTTCGAACTGCGCGATCCCGTTTGCGGCAGCGATAAGGCTCAGATGTTCGAGCAGCGCAGTGCCGATGCCGCGGCCCTGGAACTCGTCGAGAATTGCGAATGCGACCTCTGCGCGATGCGGATCGGAGCCGCAAATGTAACGGCCGACGCCGATGAAGCGTTCGCGCCCGTTCTCAGTTACGGTCGCGGCCAAGCCCACGTGACTCTTGAAGTCGAGGTCGGTCAGACGCTTCAGATCGCGCGGCGACAGATCGCGCTTGGCCCCCATGAAACGAAAGTAGACGGACTGTTCGCTGAGGCGCCTGAAATGCTGGTGCAAGCGTTCCTGATCGTCGGGGCGAATCGCGCGGATCCGGATCGCGGCGCCATCGAGCATTTTGGCATCGACGCAATATTTCTGCGCGTCGCTGAGCATGTCGCGATCTCCTAACAGGCTGTTGAAAAAGTAATTTTCAACGCCTGCTCCCTCTCTCGTGTCTCCCCCAAAGGGGGAGATGTTGTAGGTAAGAGGACAGTTTTTGCGCAGGGTGTTGAATGGTGCGATACCCGACCTACCCTTTGATACGAGTTTTTCAACACCCTGCTAATGGCGGCTCGCGCAACGCTTGCGCGCGGGCCATCGCGACTCACGGCTTATTCGGTTCGTCGGACTTGATGAACTTGAGCGACGCGGAATTCATGCAGTAGCGCAACCCGGTCGGCCGCGGACCGTCGTCGAACACGTGGCCGAGATGCGCGTCGCATTTCGCGCACAACACTTCGGTCCGCTTGGTGAAGAGCGAACTATCGGTCTCCGTCTTGACGTTCTCCGGCGCGATCGGCTGATAGAAACTCGGCCATCCGGTGCCCGATTCGAACTTGGTGTCCGAGCTGAACAGCGCGTTGCCGCAGCAGATGCATCGATACAAACCCTTGTCGTGATTCTCGGCGTACAGGTTTGCGAACGGGCGCTCGGTGCCCTTCTTGCGCGTGACCTCGTACTGCTCCGGGGTCAACTCCTTGCGCCATTCCGCGTCCGTCTTGACGACTTTATCTTCCATCACGAGTCCCTTTCTTTGGCCGGAATCGGTGAACTCCACTATCGATACTTTGACTATGCCCGACGCGTCCGGATCCGGCGAATTACCGGAGGCATCGGATGTGGCGGCGATTTCAGCGTAACCGAATGCGACGACCGCCGGTATCGCGGCGATCGCGGCGATGAATACTCGCCGCCCGATCAGACGCTCGCTGTGACTATTCGAATGAGTACTGCTCTCAGCCAACTTTTGATCCGCTGTCCTGATCATTGCACATTAGACAGCGCCGTCGAAGGCCGCCCGCTTCCCCACGAGCCGCCCCGGAATCTAGATCGAATAGACGAACAGCTTCTGTTCCTTGGGCTTAAGAAAAACGTTCGCGCCCGGCTCCAGATGCAGCGCCTGGTAGCGTTCGTGATCGATCTCGACCTGCACCATGTCGCCCCACTCGGCGACCAACTCGATCTTGACCTGCGGACCGGCCGGATTGATCGACTTCACGGTCGCAGGGAAGGTCTGCTTGCCGTTGGGCTTCATCACGATTTCCAACAGATGCGGCCGCACGTAGAGGACCGCCTTGCCGGTCTCGGGATGCGCATGGGCATGGGTATTTTCGAGTTCGACGGCGGTATCGCCGAGAAACACGCGGCCGTTCTCGATTCGGCCGTGGAACAGGTTGACGTTGCCCAGGAAGTTGTACACGAAAGCGTTGGCGGGATGGTGATAGACGTCCTCGGCCGAGCCGATCTGCTCGATGCGCCCCTGGTTCATCACGACGATCCGGTTGGCGAGTTCCAGCGCCTCTTCCTGATCGTGAGTGACGAAGACGCTGGTTATCTTGATCTCGTCGTGCAGCCGCCGCAGCCAGCGGCGCAGTTCCTGCCGCACCTTGGCGTCGAGCGCGCCGAACGGCTCGTCGAGCAGCAGCACTTTTGGCTCCACGGCCAGCGTGCGTGCGAGTGCGACGCGCTGGCGCTGCCCGCCGGAGAGCTGCGAGGGGTAGCGATCGGCAAGAAAATCAAGCTGCACGAGCTTCAGCAGGTCATGCACGCGCCGCGCGATCGCGGCCTCGGCGGGGCGCGCGCGCCGCGCGATCACGCGCAGCCCGAAGGCGACGTTTTCGAACACCGTCATGTGACGAAACAGCGCGTAGTGCTGAAATACGAAACCGACCTTGCGCTCGCGAACGCTCACGTCGCTGGCGTCCTCGCCGTGGAACAGCACCTCGCCGGTGTCCGGCGTTTCCAGTCCCGCGATTATCCTGAGCAGCGTGGTCTTGCCCGACCCCGACAGTCCCAGCAGCGCGACCAGCTCGCCGGTTTCGATATGCAGGTTGATATTGTCAACCGCGACGAAATCGCCGAACTTCTTACTGATGTTTCTGAGCTCGATACTCATGCCGCAACTTTGACCGCCAAATCGTCCTGCTCCTGCTTCACGGGAACCACTCGGCGCTCCAGAAAACGCTTGGCGACCAGCGTCGCGATCGCCAGCAGGGTAAGCAGCGACGAGACCGCAAACGCGGCCGCGAACTGGAAATCATTGTATAGAATCTCGACGTACAGCGGCATCGTGTTCGTGTGCCCCTGGATATGCCCCGAAACCACCGAGACCGCGCCGAACTCGCCCATCGCGCGCGCGTTGCACAACACCAGGCCGTACAGCAGCCCCCACTTGACGTTGGGGATCGTCACCCGAAAAAACATTTGCCATCCACCGGCGCCCAGCACCATCGCCGCTTCTTCCTCCTCGCTGCCGACCGCCTGCATGATCGGGATCAGTTCGCGCGCGGCCAGCGGAAACGTAACGAAGAGCGTCGCGAGCACGATTCCCGGCTCCGCAAAGATGATCCTGATGCCGTGAGCGGCAAGGAACCCGCCCAGCGGCGCGCGCACCCCGAGCAGCAGCACGAACAGCATCCCCGAGATGACCGGCGAGACCGAAAACGGGATGTCGATCAGCGTCAGCAGTGTTTGCTTGCCGGGAAAATCGAAGCGCGCAATCGCCCACGATGCGGCGATTCCGAATGTAACGTTGAGCGGCACCGCGATCGCCGCGGTCATCAGCGTCAGCCGAATTGCGGCGCGCGCCTCGGGATCGGCGATCGCGGCAAAGTAAGCGCCGACTCCTTTCCGCAGCGCCTCGGCGAAAACCGCGATTACCGGGATGAAAATAAACAGCGCGACGAACCCCATCGCGATCGTGATCAGCGCCACTCTGACCATCGGCGGATCCGCCGTCCCCGGTCTTTTCGGTTCGCGTTGCGGCTGGCCGGCCATCTGCACCTTCAAGCCGCCAGCCGGCGGCTGCTCCACCTTTGCAGCACGTTGACCCCAAGCAGAATCACGAACGACACCGTCAGCATCACCACCGCGATCGCCGTCGCGCCGGCGTAATCGAATTGCTCGAGCTTGCTCATGATCAGCAACGGCACCACTTCGGTGCGCATCGGCATGTTGCCTGAAATGAAGACGACCGAACCGTATTCACCGAGCGCGCGCGCGAACGCCAGCGCGAAGCCGGTCAGCAGCGCCGGAATCAGCGCGGGCGCGATCACCAAAAAGAACGTCTGCAAACGGCTTGCGCCAAGCGTCGCCGCGGCCTCCTCGTATTCCTGATCGAGATCCTCGAGCACCGGCTGGATGGTGCGAACCACGAACGGGAGCCCGACGAAAGTAAGCGCGACTGCCACTCCGAGCGGAGTGTACGCGACTTTTATTCCCAGCGGCGCGAGACACCGCCCAATCCATCCGTTGCTCGCATAAATCGCGGTCAGAGTAATTCCCGCCACCGAAGTCGGCAGCGCGAACGGAAGATCGACCATCACGTCAATCAGGCTTTTGCCCGGAAATTCGTAACGAACCAGGCTCCACGCCACGATGAACCCGAACACCGAGTTGACCAGCGCTCCGGCAATCGAGGCGCTGAAGCTCAACCGGTAGGCCGCGATGGTGCGCGGACTTGCGACCGCGGCCCAGAACTGAGGCCAGGTCAGAGTAAAAGTCTTGAAGAAGATCGTCGAGATCGGAATCAGCACGACGATTCCGAGGTACGCGAGCGTGAAGCCCAGGGTCAGGCCGAATCCCGGCAGCACGTTGTTCCGTTTCGTGTTCGATGCCATCGCGCGACGCTCCGCCCCGATTCCGCTAACTTCCCGGTTGATAGATCTTGTCGAATACGCCGCCGTCGCCGAAAAACTTGGGCTGCGCCTTTTTCCATCCGCCAAAATCCGAATCGATCGTCAGCAGGCTCATGCCTGGAAATTGGCTCGCATACTTCGCGGCGACGGCCTTGTCGCGCGGACGGAAAAAATTCTGCGCGATTATTTCCTGGGCCGCCGGCGCGTACAGAAATTCCAGATACGCCTTCGAGACCGCCGCCGTGCCGCGAGTCCGGTCCACCTTGTCCACCCACGCGACCGGAGGTTCGGCCAGGATGCTTACCGACGGATACACCACCTCGAACTTGTCGGCGCCAAATTGCTTGATCGCCATCCGCGCCTCGTTTTCCCACGCGATCAGCACGTCGCCGATTTCGCGCTCGACGAAAGTGGTGGTCGAGCCGCGCGCACCGGAATCGAGCACCGGCACGTTTTTGTAGAGCGCCTTGACGAACGCCGCCGCCTTTGCCTCGTCGCCGCCGCTGCGTTTGAGCGCGTAGCGCCCACGCGGCCAGAAAATTCCATCGCGCGCCGCCCGAGGTCTTCGGGTTCGCCGTGATTACCGCGATGCCCGGTTTCACCAGGTCATCCCAGTCGTGAATCTTTTTCGGATTTCCCTTGCGCACCAGCATCACGATGGTCGAAGTGTAGGGACAGCTGTTGTCGGGCAGGCGCGATTGCCAGTTCGACGGGAGCAAATCCGCCTTCTCGGCGATCGCATCGATATCGCCGGCCAGCGCGAGCGTCACCACGTCGGCCTCCAGGCCGTCGATTACCGCGCGGGCCTGCTTGCCGGAGCCACCGTGTGATTGGTTGATAGTGAGGTCGTCGCCCGTCTTCGCTTTCCAATCCTTCGCGAACTGGGCGTTGATCGATTCGTAAAGTTCGCGGGTCGGATCGTACGATACGTTGAGGATGGTGACTTGAGCTCCGCGCGCGGCGCCCACGCCCAGAGCAACGCTCGCCGCCACCACGATGGCGGCGAGCGTATGTGTCAATTTCAACCTGCTACCGAACATTCCGACATCCCGCCTCAGAACGAAACCTGCAGTTGCGACTCGACGACGCTTTCGTTTGGCCGATCCTTGGGCTCGGCGGTCGTACCGGCGCCTCCGTCGAAGAACGTGTTCGCATAGTCGAACTGCCACTTGATGTTGCTGCTCAGATACCAGTTGACGCCCGCCGCAAACTCGGTCGCAGTCTTCGCGGACACGCTCGGATCGGCGTAACCGAGCTGGAACTGGCGACTTTGCGCGGCGACGTTGCTGATTCTGACCGCCAACTCCCATCCGCCCCACCATCCAATCCGCGGGTCGAACGGATGATAAGGCTTGACCCACCCGTAGGACGCGTTTTCGCCCGTCAGCAGGTAGGAGGCCTGCGCGAAATAGCCGGTGTCCGTGAAGGTATCGGTGGTGTTGATTTGCCTCTCGGGCGGGCTCTTCCCGACTGTGACGAAGCGGTTCAGCGAGTGCTCGTCCTGCGCGTATTCGGCCATCAGTCCGAAGCTGCGCCAGTAGTAGTAGGCCTGCGGCTCCAGGCGCGCGCGCAAGCCCGACGCGGTCACGCCCTTGGTGTAGGAGAACCAGGTGCTCGCGCCATACGTCTTGTAGACCGAGGTCGTGCTGCCGCGTTCATCGCCATAAGAACCGGCGAAGCCGAAGCCGAGGCCCTTGAGCCATCGGTTTTCGCTGAGTTCGAACGGCGTCGCGAAGATGCGGCCGACGAAATCCTTGCCGTCGTTGTTGTCGATGTCAGTAGTGTCGGACGCGGTGTTGTTTGGCACTCCGTTCATCAGCGCGGCGTCATAGAAGACGCGGCCGTCCAGAAGTCTGCCGTGCAGGTCGAAACCGGTGTCGCGGTTCGGGACCAGATTCTGGATCTCCGAACGCTCGCTGAATTCCAGGTCGCGATCCGACTGTAGGCGCTCGAGATCCAGCGGCGCCTTGTACTTCCCGGTCCTCAGGCTGGCAAAATCGAAATAGGTGATATTGAGGTAGGCGTCTTGCAGTACGACCTTGCCCTGGCCGAAGTCGGGCGTGATGTTGAAGTTGTAGTACTTCGCAAGCGAGCCGGTGATAATCGGGCGCACTCGGTTCAGGAAGAATGTGCTGCCGACGTCCTTATCGCTGCCGCTGGTGAAGAAGCGGCCGTCGCCCTGGATGATTCCGCCGAAGCCGATATTGTAGTCGTGGTTCGGCGAAGAGAGCGAGAATCCCTCCTCGCCCGACCTTGACAATCGGCATCTCGAGCGCTTTTCGCTGCTCCGTCTGGGCCTGAACGTCGATCTTTTGGTCGATCACTTTCACTTTCTGGTCAAGTCCCTCCAGCGTGTCGACTCTCTGCTCGAGTTGCTTGACTTCTTTCTTGAGCAATTCGATTTCCTGATCCTTCGGATCGGCGGAAAGCTTCGACTGCGCATGCGCCGGCCCGGCGGGAATAAACACCCCGGTGATTACCGCCGCCAGCAGAACTGGCAGGATCGGCAAAGTGCATTTTCTCATCTCGAAAGCCCCTCATAGTCTTGGGAACTTCCGGATGACCAGTCAGCTCGCGGTTGTGATTGACGGCTCTATTCATGGCGCACCGGATCCTTCCCTGGTCCGGGCTCCTCCCTGAATTTTCGATGCTCGTGGACAATTCATTTCGCGGGCTGCTGTTACCCGCGGCCGGGCTTGTCGAAACGAAACTTCTCTTTGCGCTCGATTTGCACGACCCGCGAATCCTGGATCACGACCTCTACCGACCCAAAACGCACGCCGCTGATGGCGCTTGCGATGCGCCGCAGAATCTCGTCGCCTGGGTCGGTCTCGGGCTGGGCCTCGCCTTGGCGGGTAAGAATTGAATCGACCTTCATGATTTATCCCATTAGGTGACTAGACTAATCTCCAAAAAAAAGAGCAACCTTGGTTTCAAATCGCGAAACTCAACGATTCCTCGCCGCTAACGACCGCCTCGACGTGCTTGAGCATGTCCGCCAGCGAAGTCGAGTCCATTATCTTCGCGGTCGCGTCGCGGACTTCCTTCATCACGAATCTAATTGCACAAGTGCGTTCGTCGCGGCATTCGCGGCATCGCATGTATGCCATCTTGCTGACGCACGGCAACGGTGCGATTGGCCCGTCCAGCACGCGTACAATGTGTCCAACGCTTATCAGCTGGGGATCGCGGCCAAGGAAATATCCGCCGCCCTTGCCCTTCTTGCTCTGCAGGAGTCCCTGGTTCTTGAGTTCGAGCAGGATCAGTTCCAGAAACTTGCGCGGGATGTCTTCGCGCTGGGCCAAATCAGAAATGAGCACCGGTCCCTGACCGTATTCCTTGGCCAACACCATCATCGCCTTGAGGGCGTATTTCGACTTTTTCGAAAGCATTTTAGCGGTTCTTAGCCGATAGGGTCGCTAGACTAAAGATCGAGAGTGGCTCAGTCAAGAGCCTCGGAAAAAAATATTCAGGCGCTGGCAGACCGAAAATTCCTGGGTCCCTTCAGCGCGCCTTGGCCTTCAACTCGGCGTATTTGTCGAGCATCGGGAGGACGATATCGCGTGGGGCGGCCCGCAGCCCGAAAATCAGCCGATCGAGGCCAAGGTCGAGGAATTTTTTGATGTGTTCCTCTTTTGGCCCGACGCCAAACATCGAGACGGAAAGTTTCTTGCGGCCGGCCTTCATCCCCGCTTCGGCAAGCGCTTTGAGGTTGGCGGCCAGATCGTAACGCGGTAAATTGATCGGCATCCATCCGTCGCAATATTCCGCGACGCGCTCGAACGTCCTGGGCGATTGCGAACCGAGGATAATTGGCGGTCCACCCGCCTGCAGCGGTTTGGGAAACGACCAGATCGGATCGAAGTTCACGAACTCGCCGTGAAACTCGGCCGCCTCCTTGGTCCATATTTGGCGCATCGCGAGAACTTTTTCCCTGACAATTTTCCAGCGCCGCTTGAACACCGCGCCATGATTCTCCATCTCCTCGACGTTCCAGCCCGCGCCGATGCCGAAGATCACGCGGCCGCCCGAAATCATGTCGAGCGACGCCACTTCCTTGGCAAGCGTAATCGGGTCGCGCTCGACCACCAGGCATACTCCCGTGCCGAGCTTGAGTTTCTTGGTTACGGCCGCCGCCGCGCCGAGCGCGACGAAAGGATCGTGCGTATGCCAGTACTCTTTTGGCAATTCGGTTCCGCCGGGAAAGGGCGTCTTGCGCGACGCGGGAATGTGAGTGTGCTCGGGAAAGAACATCGACTCGAAGCCGCGTTCTTCAGCCGCGCGTGCAAGTTCAATCGGCTGGATTGCGTAGTCAGTCGGGAACATCGAGATTCCGAATTCGGCCATGGCGATTCCTCCTGTATCAGGCGGCAAGGGGTCGTCGTGTCGGCGAAAACTTCCGTGCGAATCCGAACATCGATCACAAGGATGACAGAAAAAATCGCGGAATGAAGGGTGCGCAGCCATTGCCCGCACTCTCACCGGCCGCCCGTGGCGCGGCGCGTAAGATACTTGTCCGCTGCTCGACGCTCCTAGTCGCAGGAATTGCCCTCTTATATGATTGGATTCGCCGGGCGGCATTCCGTGCGCAGGGGAAAAGGAGAATCAATCAAATGAAGGTGGTTGTCGATCAGAAACTGTGCGAGGGGAACTCGAAATGCCAGCGGACGGCGCCGGAGGTGTTTGAGGTGCGAGACGACGACAAGAGCCATGTGTTGATCGACAGTCCGCCCGAGCGCATGCGCGAAAAGGTCAAGCTTGCGGCGCGGCTGTGTCCCCGCCAGGCCATCACGGTCAGCGACGACTAGCGGCCCGACAGGCCGGAATGCGGAATCGAGACGGAAATCGCGGGATCGCGGAGACACTTTTCAATGGAAACTGAGAGCGCACTGTCACTGGAATCGTTGAACATCATTGGGCCCGACCATTACGCGAAAAACGGCTATCCGCATCGCGAGTGGACGTATCTGCGCAAGCACAAACCGGTTTTCTGGTACGAGTACCCAAAGACCGACCCATTTTGGGCGATCACCAAGCACGCCGACATCATTCAGATTTCCAAGCAACCGCGGCTGTTCCTCAACGGTCCCCGCTTGCTGGTGTTTGTCAACGAAGCCGGGTTCGAGCGCGGTCCGACGCCGCCGTTCCGCCATCTGCTCGACATGGATCCACCGGATCATGGCGAATATCGCGCGGTTGTCAGCCGCCATTTCACGCCGCGCGGCGTGCGTCCGCTGCAGCCTGAAATCGAGAATATCACGCGACAGGTGCTCGACGAGGTGACCGGGCGCGACCAGTGCGACTTTGTCACCGACGTATCGTCGAAGATTCCACTCGCCGTCATCGCCGAGTTATTGGGGGTTCCGCATAAGGATTGGGAACAACTCTTCAGATGGACCAACGAGACAATCGGCGGCGGCGACCCCGAGTTCCAGGCGGGAACGACCGCGCAGGAGACGATGGATCGTTCGCGGCTGGGCCTGTTCCAGTATTTCACCGACATGGTGTTGGAAAGGATGAAGCACCCGACCAACGACATCACCAGCATCGTCGCCAACGGCAAGGTCAACGGCCAGCCGATACCGCAGTTCGAGATGCTGTCGTACTATTTCCTGCTGGTCGTGGCCGGCAACGAGACCACGCGCAACGCGACCACCGGCGGTCTGAAAGCTTTCATCGAGCATCCGGACCAGTGGCAAAAGCTCAAGCGCGATCCCGCGTTGATCGACACGGCCGTCGAGGAGATCGTGCGCTGGACGACGCCGGTTATTCAGTTCGCGCGGACCGCGACCGAAGATACCGTGATTCGCGGCCAGAAGATCAAAGCCGGCGAATCGGTGTGCCTGTTTTATCCGTCGGCGAACCGCGATGAAGAAGTTTTCGACGAGCCTTTCAAGTTCGACATCAGCCGCGATCCGAATCCGCATATCGCATTCGGCCTCGGGGAGCATTTCTGTCTCGGCGCAAACCTGGCGCGGCTCGAACTGAAGGTGATCTTCAGCCAGCTCGCACAACGCCTCGATCACGCCGAACTCGCGGGTCCCGTCGAGCGGCTGCGTTCGAGCTTCGTCGGCGGAATCAAGCACATGCCGATCCGGATGAAGATGAAGCCGGCGGCCACCGCCGCCTGAGGCCAGGTCCTCGATGATAACTCCGCGCAGGTCCGCAGACCGGGGACGCACCAAGATCGACTGGCTCGACAGCCGCCACACTTTCTCGTTCGGCGACTACTACGATCCCGGCCAGATGGGATTTCGCACGCTGCGCGTAATCAACGAGGATCGGGTCCGCCCCGGCGCGGGCTTTCCCACCCATGCGCATCGCGACATGGAGATCATCACCTACATTCTTGAAGGCGCGCTCGAACACCAGGACAGCATTGGCACCGGCTCGATCATTCGTCCGGGCGAAGCGCAGAGAATGAGTGCCGGGGCGGGAATCACGCACAGTGAATTCAATCATTCGAAAACTGACCCGGTTCATTTTCTGCAAATCTGGATCACGCCTTCCACGCGCGGCATCGCTCCCGGCTACGAGCAGCGGACCATCGACGAGGCGAAGGCGCGCGCTGGCTTCGCGCCGGTAGGCTCTCCCGATGGCCGCGATCAGTCTGTGAAAATTCATCAGGACGCCGTGCTGTCGGTCGCAAAGCTCGAGCGCGGACAGACGGTCGGGACCAATCTGAAGAAGGGCCGCCATGGATGGGTGCAAGTGGCGCGAGGCGAAGTCGCGGTCAACGGTGTCACGCTTGCGGAGGGCGACGGCGCCGCTGTTAGCGACGAAGAGAAAATGACTATCGTCGCCAACTCTCCCGCCGAGGTCCTGTGGTTCGATCTCGCGTGAGTGCGCCGCGCCGCCGCAGCGATCAGCCGGCCCTCGATCCCGCACGCAGGCGCGCAAGATCGTAGTCGCGCAGCTGATCGATTCTATCCACCGTGACGTCGGGCGCCGGGTACTTGGCCATCTCCTTCGCATCAGCCGCGTAGTGCCCTTGCCGGGGAAACACCGTCGTCACGCGCGCGCCCCAGGCCTGCTTGAACGCGTCCAGGATTCGCACCTTGTCATCGATCAAAACGTAATGGTCGGCCGGATAGCGGGTCTGCACGTCATCGAGTTCCTGTTCCTTGTGGATGTAAATCATTACCTTTTCATCGACGGCTTCGCGCAGTCCCGACCGCTCGATCTTGAGCGGCTGAAAGATCATGTCGCCATCGGACAGGATCGTTGTTTCACCGAACTGTTTGTAGTGATCGATTACGTCGAGAGAACAGGGGAACAGGCGGTTCGCGAAATGGTAGTTCATCAGAAAGTAGGACACGGCGATGATTCCGAAGTCGCGCGGATGATTGACCCGATAGCGTTGCAGCGCGCCGAGATAATCCGCGTAGCTGAGCTCGCTGCGCAACTGCTCAAAATATTCCCAGTAGCGCTTTTGTTGGTCGTGGCCGATGTTGCGCTCGAGATCGCGCTTCATGTCGGCAACGATGCGATCGTTGTCGATCAGGGTGTTATCGACGTCAAACAAAAAAACGACATGTTCTGCGGCCATCGGTCTGAAGGTCCTCCGCCGATAATAATTGCGATTGTTGGCCTTCAAGCCAAACGGATTGGGCGTACGCCGCGGCGGGCGGACTGACTAATTCAGCACGACGACGGGTCCTGCCTGTTCGAGTCGTGAATGAATACGGGTCGTTACGCGCGAGCCCGGGGGTTAGACGGTTCAGGTCATCTCTCTTCCGGGTCACGCAGGACGCGGTTGATCCGAGCCATCAGTTCGCCCGAGTTGAAGGGCTTGGTGATGTAGTCATCGGCGCCGAGCGAGAAACCCTTAACCACTTCAGCTTCGTCGCGATGCGCGCTGACCAGGATTACCGGCGTTTTCATGGTCGCCGAATCGCTGCGCAGAGCGGTCAGTGCTTCGAACCCATTCATGTGCGGCATCCCCACGTCCATCAGCACCAGGTCGGGTTTTTTCTGCCGGGCAATATCCAATGCCTGCGCACCGTCGTACGCGACCTCACACTCGAAATTGAAGTGCTTCAGGATCGTTGAGATCATGACCACCGTGGTCGCGTCGTCATCGGCGAGCACTACGCGCCGGCCGCCGTTTCGAGCTGAGGGTTGAATCGCAGCGGCGGCACTCTCGACGAATCTGAGGACGCGGTAGGCCCTGAGCAACAATTCCTCGGGCTGGCACGGGCGCGTCATGAAGTCACGGTTGAGGTCGGCGACCACCGCGAATCGCGTCACCAGTTCCTCGTGTGTGCCGATGACGACCGCGGGCTTGCGGCTGCGCGCGATCATTTCGATCGGGGACGGTTGATCGCCAATGCCGATGGCCGAAGCGTTGATGAAGCAAGCATCGAAAGGAGACAAGGAGTTGAGCCCGGGAATATTCGGCGCCGCTGCGACCACGTGGCCGATTCCACGGACGGCTCCCAACGCCGCGATGATCGAATTCGCTTCGGGCGTTTCGAAGCCCATCAAGGCGAATCTCCTGCCGGCTAACGATTGCTTAATGATCTGGTCCATGGGGGACTCGGTCCTCCTCGATGCCGAAAAAAAGCCGAATAGTCGATCTGCCAGGTGCTAACGCACTCCCCTCAGGCGCGATTGACCCTGCGCTCATACGCAACGTGCGTGCCTTGCGGCGATGACAAGCAAAGGGTCAGATAGCACAGAGCCGGGCCGGACTACGTCGCTGAGCAGGACATACAAGGTCAGCGGCCGACCGAAGCGGAGACAGCCATGTCGCGCTTTGAGACATGATGAGACACGATGGTCAAGCAGGTGACGCATAGCTTTGCCAGCGGGATGATCCTGATGGCAGCCTCGCTTATCGCGGGCGCAATGCTCGCCTTGACACTGCCGGTCGCGTTGCGCGAAACGGGTAAATTATGAGCGAGAAAACCAGCCTCCTGAGCCCTTCCGCGCTATGGCGACGGCTGGGGTTGGCGCGCCACAACTGGCCGGGCAGATTTACCGTTCTGCTCGCGACGATTCTGCTGCTGCTCGTCTCTCAGCCGATTTTCTCGGGTCACGCCATGGCGCAGTATTTCGCGACCGCGACGATATCGCTTGTGTTGCTGTCCGCGCTTTATGCATTTCGCGCGACCAGGACCTACTTCACGATTGCGCTAATCCTGATGGTACCTGCGCTCGGAAGCCGATTGGCGCTGCAATTCACGGTGAACCCAACGCTCGAGATGGCCGGCGCGGTCTCTTCGTGTTTATTCCTGACGGTGACGGTCTTTGCCCTGGTATCGAGGCTGTTTATTGTAAAGAGCGTTACCGTCGACACCATAAGCGCCGCAATTTGCGCCTACCTGCTGATGGGCGTCGCTTGGGCCTATGCCTTCGCGATCGTCGAACTGCGGCATCCCGGTTCCTTCAGCGCCGCACTCTTCCAGAGGCCGACGGGCAACATCGCGCCGCTCCTCGCCTCGCTTCACACCTTCATCTACTACAGCTTTGTGTGCCTGACGACGACGGGTTTCGGAGATGTCCTGCCGGTCTCCGAGGGCGCCCGCAGCCTCTCGGTGATGGAGGCGGTGTTCGGCCAATTGTATATGGCTATTTTGATCGCGCGGTTGGTCGGTCTCGAGATCGCTCAATCGATGAAAGAGGAGCGTTAGCCGGCCGGCGCTCGAACTGCTTCGTACCGTGCAGTATCGACGCACTCCACGATCGCTCCTTCAGTGCGGAATCCAGATGGGAGCGGCGCTGAACAGATGATCAACGATACCTATCTGGTACGCCAGGAACAGGCCAAAGCCGAAACTCAGTAGTCCAGAGCCGGTGACGAGGCCTTGATGGATCCAAGAGGCTCGCCGTGACGCGACCATGAACGGCGTGGCGATTGCGGTGGTGATGAGCCCCATCCCGATGATCGTGCCGAGGCAGAAAATTGCGAGGTAGAGCGTCGCCCACAGCGGTTGCGGAATCGCGCTCAGGACCAGCAACGCAATCGCGGCGCTGCCGGCCAGCCCGTGCACGAGGCCGACTGCGAATGATCTGAGCAGCGGACGGCGCGCGGCGAACGGCGCCATTCTGTCGGCGGGGATGCGATGATCGTGATGCATCGCGTCGTCGATATTTTCGTGAGCACCGACGTGAACGTGCGGATGCATATGCACCGCACCGCCGTGGGCGTGAGCATGCGCATGGACGACCAAGCCTTCATCCTCCGATGAACTCGCGCGCATCCGAGTCGCCGCATTGCGAATCAAGCTTGCTGCCGCGCCGACGCCGAGCATAATCAGCACGACCGCGACCGCGAATTCCATTGCCAGTCCGAGCCGGGCCGGGATCGCAATTTTGAAAACTATGATGGCGGCGCCGACCAGCAGCACGGTCAGCGTGTGGCCGAGTCCCCATACGACACCGATGCGGGCGGCAACGAGAAAGCGGCGTTCGCGGCTGAGAATGGTCGTGACCGCGATCACGTGATCGGGATCGGTAGCGTGGCGCATCCCGAGCAGCAGTCCGAGGAGCGCGATTGCCAGCGGCGCGGCATTTGCAGAGATCATCTGGTCGGTTCCTTCAGCCGATCGATCCAACCGACAGTACACGCATTATTCTGGGCGAAGTGCAACGACTCCCGCCGTGCGGCTCGAGATCGCGGCCCCACGAATGGAAAATGGCCGAACCCCTGCGAAGGGTTGCATGGTGGAGGCGGGGGGAATTGAACCCCCGTCCGAAAGCCTTCCGGCGACGGCCACTACACGCTTAGTCTGCGAATTTTAGCTCGCGTCCGCAACGCCCACAGACGGGCTTTGCTGACGCCAGCCGGCTGAATTTTCGGGACGCCGCCCAGCCGGTGAACTGCGGTTCCCTAGCCCACTAAATGACGCCCCGACCCGCTGCCATGGGCGAGCAGCGGCGGGACGCTAGCGGCCCTTAGGCCGCCAGAGCGTAACCGTTATTGTCTGCGGGTAAATTTCGCAGTCTGCCAGTTTTACGGGTCGACAGCACCCGGCGTGCGACCATGGCCATATTGTCTTCGTCGAATCCAGTTCGCCCCCACGGATCGTGGGTTTTCGATACGCGGCCAGTCGAAACGGTTACACCATTCAATCTAAGACTCGATTGCCACGTTAGCAACCCGGCCTTCGACCCCCTTATCTGCATCGCTGCCTGCGGATAAACTCGCCCTGCGATGGCACGCGACACCCGCAATGGCAAACCATCCGGCGACGGATTCGAGCTGGTCGCCGATAACCGCAAGGCGCGGCATGATTTCTTCATCGAGGAGACGCTCGAGGCCGGCCTCGCACTCACCGGCACGGAGGTCAAGTCGCTGCGGGCGCATCGCGCAAATCTGCGCGACAGTTACGCGCGCATTAAAAACGGCGAAGCGTTCCTCGAGAGCGTCCATATCGGCGCCTACGCTCCTGCGGGCCAATTCAGCCACAAGGAAACTCGCGCGCGAAAACTCCTGATGCATCGTCGCGAGATCGATCGCCTGTGGGGCCGCGTGCGCGAGAAGGGCTATTCGATCGTTCCGCTGAAGCTTTATTTCAAAAACGGCCGCGCCAAGGTTGAATTGGGGCTCGCCAAAGGCAAGCACTCCTACGACAAACGCGACGCGATCGCGCGCAAGACCTCTGAGCGCGAAATCGAGCGCGCCCTGAAGGGACGAAACCGCTAGCGCGCCTCCGGGCTCGTCGCGAGTTGACTCAATTCCGCAACCAGGCTCTGGAAGCTATCGAGGCTTGCCGATAGTTCCGCCGAAGTAATGCCAATGCTTCCCAGCACGCGCGCGGCAGTATCGTGAAATCGCGCCGGTTTGATTGCGAATCGATGCGACTCCGCGAACGCGCCTTTCTCATTGAGAAAAAATCTCCGATTCAGCGCGTAGAGCACCAGCGTCATGAAGCCCGCTGCGCGAAACAGGCATCCCGCGACGTACATCACGTCTGCGCGCTCGGCTGGCTTCGCCGCGATCGAAATTTCGAATTCCGCGTCAAAGAGATGCTTGGCTACGGCCGCGGCCCGAAATTTTTCAGGATAATCGCGTACCAGGGACTTGAGTTCGGCGATCGCGCCCGCCGGATCAAAAAGTGGACGGCAAACGTGAACTTCGCCCGCGTAAATCTGCATATGAAATCCGAGCGGATGACCAAGCTGATAGACGCTGCGGGG
Organism: uncultured delta proteobacterium; assembly: GCA_963813785.1. GTDB lineage: Bacteria > Desulfobacterota > Binatia > Binatales > Binataceae > Binatus. Next base: position 258,118 of record CAWFAJ010000002.1, read on the forward strand.
ACGTCCGGCGATGCAGTCCTCGATCGCCTCGCGCACCGCGCCAATTTCTCGGTAAATGAAATCGACGTGATGGCCCCGAATTTCGAGCCATCCGCCGCCGTTCACCGCCGCTCCCCATTGGCCAAACGAAGTCACCAATCCATCAAGATGACGATCGTCCAGTTCCTGCGCAGCCGCTCCCAGAGCTGCCGTCGAGAATGGATTGGCGCCATCGTAATAGATGCCGAGATCGATATCCGATCGCTCGTCCGCGTTGCCGCGCGCGCGTGATCCGCCGAGCACGATCGCTGCAATGCCGTCGATCTTCGCGACGCGGCCCGCGACCAGACTGAGTATTTCTTCGATTTCGCTCTGACTAGCCACCCGCCGAGCTTAAATCGCGCCTTCAAATGGAGCAACGACGAACACCCGGCATGGTCTCGAGCTCGGTTCTAACTGCTCGCTGACGTATCGGCGCCGGCCTGCGCGTCGAGTGTGGCCGCGCCCGCCGCACCCAGCAAAGCCTGCAGCCTTGCGATGCGCCTGCCCAGCGGAGGATGCGTCGAAAACAGGTTGGCAAAGAATCCTTCGCTGTCTTCGCGGATGCCCTCGCGAGGATTGACGATGAACAGATGCGCGGTGCCGGCGGTGCCTTGCTTTAGCGGCGACTCAATTTTCGCGATGTGCTCCAGCGCGCGCAGCAGCGCTCGCGGGTTGCGCGTGAACTCAACCGACGACGCATCCGCAAGGTATTCGCGCTGCCTCGATACCGCCATCGCCAGCAACTGCGAAAAGATCGGCGCCACCGCAGCCAGCACGATCACCGCTACCGCGATCAGCAGCGCCGCCTGATTATCGCGACCGGAATTGCTCCTGCCGCGCGCGCCGAATCCGCCGAAGAACATCCAGCGGTACACGAAATCCGAAAGCATCGCGATTCCACCGACCATCACCGCGATCATCATCATCGTGCGGATGTCGTAGTCGGCGACGTGCGACATCTCGTGCCCGATCACGCCCTGCAACTCTTCCCGATCCATCTGATCGACCAGTCCCTGGGTGACGCAAATCACCGAATGCGCCGGGTCGCGTCCCGTCGCGAACGCATTCGGCGACAGATCATCGATGAGATACGGCTTGGGCGCGGGCATCCGCGCCGCGGTCGCCATTTCGTCGATCACGTCGAGCACCATTTGATGTTTCGCCGTGTCAGGCGTGAGCGGGCGCGCGTGAACCGAGAGCAGCACCAGCGACGCGCCGCTGTAATATGACACGATCGATTCCACGCCGGCGAAGACCAGCGCGGCAATCGTCAGTACCGGGAAGCCAATCAGCTGTCCGTCGATGATCGCGATATCGCGCGCCGCAAAATCAAGTCCAAGCCCAAGCGCTCCGAACAGCAGCATGAACGCGACGACCAGCACCGCGGTCTCGCGGCGATTGGTCGCTTCGAGACCCCTGAAGTTGCTTGCTGCCATCGAGCATGCCCGCCCGCGACGCCTATGCTCAGGCGCGCGGCGTGGTCATCGAAAGGTCAACCTTGGGGACAGCCTGCTCTTCCGGAGCGCCTTTGAAATATTCCGCGGCCTTGAAACCGAAATTACTGGCGATGAGATTCGTCGGGAAGATTTGGATGCGCGTGTTGAGATCGAGCACGACGTCGTTGTATGCCTGTCGCGCGAACGCGATTTGATTTTCCGTGGTCGTCAGCTCTTCCTGCAGTTTGAGCACGTTCTCGTCGGCCTTTAACTGCGGATAGTTCTCCATCACGGCCATCAGTTTACCCAGCCCGGTGGTGATCTGGGTCTCTGCTGCCATGCGCGAGGCCTGGTCCGGCGCGCTGACCGCCTTGGCGCGCGCCTCGACGACCTGCGTGAGCGTGTCGCGCTCGAACTGCATATAGCCTTTGACGGCTTCGATGAGATTTGGAATCAGATCATGACGGCGTTTCAGTTGTACATCGATCTGCCGCCACGAATTATCTACTTGGTTGCGCAGACTGACTAATCGATTGTATGCATAGACTACCCATGCGACGATAGCCACTACGATAATCAAGAACACCATCTGCGATTCCTCCGTCGAGAGGTCAGCCCGAGGTGGCTTCGTCGGCTGCGCCCACGGCGCCGGCAGCATCGATCATTACGACCGCCGGCGCCTGGCGCTAAAACTTACCTGGCCGTGGCTCGAAGCGCCCACTGCGCCTGCTAGTTTTCGAACTCGACTTTGATCTTAAACGGTTTACTCTCGGGCCGCTTTGGCACCGTCACTTCGAGCACGCCGTCCTTGTACGCCGCCTTGATTCCGTCGTGGCTGGCGTCATCAGGCATCGTGAACGCGCGGCGCATCGTGCCGTACGCCCGCTCGGACAGATGGACTTCGGCGTCTTTCGACCACTCGGGCCGTTTGCGCTCGGCCTCGACGACCAGATTTCCGTCCTCGACGCGAACATCGACCGATTCGCTCGCGATGCCCGCCATCTCGAAGTAGAAATGAAAGCCGTCCGCATCTTCGACCACGTCGGTCGCGGGCGCCGCCTTGCGCGCGGGTTCCAGCTCGTTCCACAGCACGTTCCAGCGGCGCAGAAGAGAATCGTTGGGGGTCAGACAGTTATCCATCAGCACTTCCATGCAAAAGCCTCCTGCCGGTAAGTTTCTCCGGGGTGATTTTTTATCTCGGGGCGCCCGGCGCGGCGAAAGCTCTCTGCCTCTTTCGCTCGTACCGCCTTGCGTCCCACAACCTCAAGCTAAGTACGAACTCGCAGCCGTCAAGGCCAACCGCCGCGGCGCCCCTGATCGGAGGGCGGCGGCGATGCGTTAGCATCCGATTTTCGGTTACAGCAGGTCGCCAGCGCGGCCAATCGCCGCGCGAATGAACCGCGAGCGGACCTGCTCCCGGGCAAGCATCCGCTGCGCCGGCGGCATCGCGAGGATCGTGCGCAAGGCCGCGTTCAAGAAACGCGCGCCGCGCCCGGCCCCCTCGTCGAACAGTAGCTGCGCGAGCCGGCCGCGCTCGATCACCATGCGCAGCGTGCGCTCGAGCGTGTCGCGCGGGATGTAGGGCGGCTTCCCGTCGCGCCGCATGCGCATCGCATGTTTCCGGCAGGCGTCGGCGCACAGACCGCAGCCGATACATCGATCCTCGTCGACGAGCGGGTGCAGCTCGTTGGTGCGCCGCGCCTCGCTACGCTCGGGACGCATCGTGATCGCACCGACCGGGCATGCCCGCGCGCACCGCGAGCATCCGGCGCACTTGTCGGGATCGGAGTGCGGCTTGAAGCCGCTTGGGTTCACCCCGTGCAGATCGTACCGGTTGATCGATTGAAGCTGGGTGCAGCAGCATGCGCAGCAACTGCAGATGTAGGTCGGCTGCTGAAGGACGTTGTCGGCGATATGGACCAGGCCGCGGTCGCGCCCGACGGCGAGCAGCTCGAGCGCCTCCGAACGCTCGATGGCGCGGCCGAAGTTGCGGCGGATGACGAAGTCCGCACCGGCGTTGAGCGACATGCAAATCTCTTGCGGCGCGTCGCAGGCTTTGCCGAGATGTGAGGCCTTGTGGCGGCAGTAGCATAGCGACACGGAGTGGGATTTCGCGTCGCCAACGATCGCGGTTGCGCGCTCATAGTCGAGCACCTCGGGCACGTCGTCAGCCAGGGCAGACTCATGCACCAGCGCGCGCCCGATCACGGTCTCTTCGCCAAAGACCTCGCGCACGAAAGTCTCGTCGCCGTGCACGTAGGCGTCGAGCGCCTCGGCCATTCGCTTTTTCGGAATCGAGTCCTTCGCGCGCATCATCGAAAACTCGAAGAACCCGACCACCGGCGGCGCCAACACGTACTTGGTATCCCCGGTTTTGGGATGGACCAAGTCGAGCACCAGGCCGCGGTCACAGAGCGCATCCAGGCGCGGCTTGAGCGCCTCGGGGGCGAGATTTAGACGATGGGCAATGCCGTCAAGGCCGGTTGGCGCGACCGGCATCCGCGAGGCGAGGTCGGCCTCCTCGGGGGTGTAGAGGATCTCGAGGATTTCCTTCCAGCCATTCCATGCGTGCGGGTCGTGCGGCTCCGGGAGCGCCATCTGGGTAGCCTCCAGGCGGCGCACGAACGCGCGGTACTCATCCTTGAGATGGCCCAGGTGCCCCATCGCAACCTCCACTAAGACCGCTGAACCGGGATTTGATTTTGACTCTCCGATTCCAACTCGGCGTATAGACCCAACGGCCTCGTGCTACAAAGCTCTAGCAGGTTTTGGTCGCCGATGCTTCCAGCGGAGCCGGGAAAGGCGGGTTTGGCGGTGTTCGAGGCGGTCGCAATCTCTTGCGCGAATGGGCCGGCCATCTTAAAGCTGTGCTTCTTCGGCACCATTCATGACGGCGAATTCAAGCAACGAAAACGAAACTCGCGACACGATCCTGGACGGGCGTATCACGCTGATCCAACCCAGGCACGGTTACCGCTTCTCGGTCGAGGCGATTTTGCTCGGCCGCTTCGCCCGCGCGAGTACGCGCGAGCGAGTGCTCGAGTTGGGCGCCGGATGCGGCGTCGTAGCGATCATGATGGCCGACCTTTATCGGCCGCGCGAAGTCGTCGCGATCGAGATCCAGCCGCCGCTGGCCGCCATGATCGCCCGCAGCGCCGCGACCAACGGGCTGGAGTCGGTGAATGCGGTTTGTGCCGATCTTCGGCAGAGAAGAATCGCGGGCGTCGAGCCTGCAAGTTTCGACCTGGTAGTCGCGAATCCTCCCTATCGCGCAGCCGCCGCGGGTCGCGAGAGTCCCAACCACGGCCGTCGCCTGGCGCGCGGCGAAAGCGCTGCAGTGCTCATGGATTTCGTCGCGGCCGCGCACCGCTACGCGCGCCGCGGCGGGCGCGTAGCATTTGTGTTCACCGCGCGCAGAAGCGCCGAGCTGATTTCCGCGATGCGCTCGCAGCAGCTCGAGCCCAAGCGCATCCGCTTCGTTCATCCGCGGATTGCGATGCCGGCATCGGTGATGCTGATCGAGGCCCGCGCCGGCGGCGGAGTCGAAGTAACTATCGAGCCGCCATTGATTCTCTACGAACGTCCGGGAATATACACCAGCGAAGCCCGCGCAATAGTCAGTTCGGCCGGCTGAGCAATAGTATATTCGGAATTGTACAATTACTCAGACGTCAGGAATTCGCTCGCTTGACCCGCGACGTAGCCGGGCATTTCCATCGGCATAAAATGGCCCGCGCCGGCCACATCGATCACGCGTCCGTTCTTGAGCTGCTCCGCGACTTTTCCCGATAGCACCGCGCCGAGCGAATCGCCGCGCGCGCCAAACATTATCAACAGCGGCGCCGTGCAGCGGAAAATTCGCCCGAGTCCGTCGAAATCGCGGGCGGTCTCATAGAATTTTGCCTCGACCTCGGGCGCGCATTTGAGTTCGCGCTTGCCATCGCTCGTCGGACGCGTCCCGAACTGGCAATAGTCGCGGACAATCTGCTTATCCCAGGTGTCATACGGCGGCTTGTTGTGGAAGCTCGAGTACATCGCCTCGACGCTGTCGAAAATGCGCCTGCGCTTGAGCGTCCGCCTGACGAACGGATCGCGCCAGCCGAGTTCCGGCGCGGTCGGCGACTCGAAGATTACCGGCTCGACCAGGACCGCGCGTGAGATCAGGTCCGGGCGCTCGCAAGCAAGCGAGCCGATCGCGGTGGCGCCGGCAGAATGGCCGACCGCCCTAACGCGGGACCATCCCATGGCAGTTATAAACCCTTCGAGGTCCCGCATCGTCGCCTCCCAGCTATAGTCGCCGTCGGCTGGCGCCGAGCTGTCGCCGTGGCCGCGCTGATCGTAACTGTACACGTGACCGATCGCGCGCAGCGGCTCTGCGAGCGGCCGGTAGATGCGGCCGAGAAATCCGGTCGCGTGCAGGATCACGATTGGGGCGCCGTCGCCGCCCCAGTCCAGCGTATGCATCCGGATGCCGTTGACGTTCACGAAGCTCGACGCCGGTTCACTGAATTTCGAGCTGGTGCTTTGAGGGTCGATTTTTTCCATGTCTCAATGTTGCGAGGAACTACACTCGCGACGGATTCAGCGGCCGGTTTTGTTCTCGATCGCCGCCGACTCCCGATCGACAGCTTTGGCCTCGGGAGAGCGGATGTCTTCAAGTGTGAGCGTCTTGAACAGGTCGTCGCGCAGCGCGCACATCTTCGCGAGCACGCGGTCAACGCGCGGGTCGCCGCCGCTGGCGCCCTCGTCTAACTCGACGGATTTGATCGCGTCCGCCAGGACGATCGTCGAAGACTCGCGCGCCAGAAACAGACCTTGATTCAACGGACCGGCGCTCGAATCAGCCTCGACTACAAAGCCGCCGGCCTTGAGCCCGTCGAGAATCGGGATAATTGCGGCTTCCGATACGAAGAGTTCGCGGGCGAGCGTCCACGACGTGACTTCGTCACCGCCGTGAAATGCGCGATCCGCCAGGCGGATCAGGATGTGCATCGTCGCCGAATACAGAAAATCCGGCGACATCGGCCCCAGCATCGGCGCCACCTCACCACGCTGTACCGCTGCGGTCAGTTCCGCGCCAAACAGAATCACGGACCACGCGATGTAGATCCAGACCAGAAAAATCGGCAGCGTCGCCATCGCGCCGTAGATTGCCCGATAGTTGGCGACACCCACCTGGAAGCGCACGTATCCCCACTGTGCGAGCTGAAACAGCACCGCGGTCACAAACGAACCGATCAGCGCGGGAACATATTTGACTTTGGTGTAGGGAAAAAAGACAAACAGGAAAAAGAATCCGGCCCACACGAACAAGTACGGCAGCAGTTGGGTGATAAATGGAAAGTGGGAAATCCGCACCGAGAAAACCGCGGTCACGCCGAGCGCCGCCACGATCAGGAACGGCACCGTGAACAGCACGCTCAAGTAGTCGGAGAACTTGCGAAAATAACTGCGGCTCTGCGGCACGTTGAAGATCGTGTTGAGCGCCTGCTCGACCGTGCCCATCGTGGAAATAACCGTGATGAGCAGGAACGCGCCGCCCGCCGAACCCAGTGCGGCCGCATTCACGTTCTCGACGTAGCCCATCAACTGCGACGACGATGGGCCGAGTCCCAGGTATTGCTCGACCAGTGGACGCAATCGTTGCGCGCCACCGAATCCTTTGACCGCGGAAAATGCGAGCGCAAGAATTGGTACGATCGATAGCGCGACCGTGAAAGTCAGCGCGGACGCCCGCAGCAGATCGTTGTTGCTGATGAATCCTTCGACCGTGCGGTTCAGGACGTGCCAGACGTGAAGCGCAGTTGTATGCCGCGATGCCCTGGCTTTGAGGTCCAGCGTCTTGCTCTCGAGCCAGCCGGGTGTGCGTCGCGCCACGTCAGATTACAGCTGCGATACCGGCTCGCGATTTTCCACCGCCGGGTTGCGCCGCCGCCGATTTGCCCTTCACGAATCGATTGTCAGGGCATGACTTGCGCGATGTCAAGCATGCAGCCGTGCGGCGCGTTGCGCGCCCATGCGCTTTGCGATTAGCTCATCGTTCATGGCTCGGCTGGCAGCGCACGGAAAATACCTCCTCGACGGCGCGCAAAAATTCTACCTTCGCGGCGTTTCGTACGGGCCGTTTGCTGCAAATTCCCGCGGCGAAAGGTATCCCGAGCCCGAGCGCGCGGCAGCCGACTTCGCCCTGATGAGCCGGCTGGGCGCCAATCTGATTCGTCTCTACGTTCCACCGCCGCCGTGGATGGTCGAGGAGGCGCAGAAGGCTGGACTGCGCATGATGCTCGGCATCCCGTGGCCGTTTCACATGGCGTTTTTGGATTCGCCCGACATGATGCGCGAAATCCGCGACGCGATCCGCAAGACGGTTCTCGAGACGCGCCAATTCGGCGAGACCATCGCCGCCTACAGCATCGGCAACGAGATTCGATCGGATATCGTGCGCTGGCACGGCCCGCGCGCCGTCAGCCGCTTTCTCGCCGAACTCCGTGACCTCGGAAAACAGATCGATCCCGGCGCGCTGTTCACCTACTCGAACTATCCGTCCGCCGAATATCTTGATCTGAGTTTTCTCGATTTCATTTCGTTCAACGTTTATCTGCATCGCGAGGAAGACTTCCGCCGTTACCTGACCCATCTGATGGGACAAGCCGGCGAGCTGCCGCTGGTGCTCAGCGAAACCGGCATGGATACGGTTCGCGAGGGCGAGCAACATCAGGCCGAACTCCTTTCATGGCAGTGCCGTGCGGCATTCGAACTCGGATTGTCCGGGTTCATCGTGTTCGCGTTCACCGACGAATGGCACACCGGCGGATCCGAGATCACCGACTGGGCATTTGGACTGACCCGCCGCGATCGCTCGCCCAAACTCGCCTTCGACGCGGTCGCCAAAGTTTTCGGCGACCGTCTGCCGCCCCCGCTTGCGGCCGCTCCCAAAGCCACCGTGGTGGTGGCCGCCTACAACGCGGCGTCGACGCTTGGTGAATGTCTCTCCGCGATTCGCGAGCTCAACTATCCAGACTACGAAACAATCGTCATCGACGACGGATCGACCGATTCGACGTCTGATATCGCCAGCCGATCCGGAGTCCGCGCGATTCGCGTCGAGCACAATGGTCTCGCCGCCGCCCGCAACGCCGGCGTCGGCGCCGCATCCGGCGATATCGTCGCGTTCATCGACGCCGACGCGCGTGCCGATCGCGACTGGCTGTATCATCTGGTCGAGACGATCGAGCGCCGCGATGCGGCCGCGGCGGCCGGCCCGAATTTCGCCCCCGCTCCCGGATCGGCTCGCGCCGCCGCGATGGCTGCCGCGCCCGGACTGCCGCGCGAGGTGCGTGCCGGCGACGATCGCCTCGCGCAATTGTGCGGATGCAACATGGCGATTACCAAAGCCGCTCTGCTGAAGGTCGGCGGCTTCGATCCGATGTTTGCCACCGCCGGCGACGACGTGGATCTTTCCTGGCGCCTTGCGGCGTCGGCTGAAACGCTCGCATACGCTCCCGGAGCGATCGTGATTCACGAGCGGCGCGCGACTCTCCCTGCCTACCTGCGCCAGCAACGCGGCTACGGCGCCGGCGAGGGTTTGCTGCTGCGTAAATATCCCCTCCGGATCGCAGACCAGGACGGGATCTACGCGGGGCCGTCATGGATCGGCTCGATGTTCGGCGGCGCACGCGTCTATTACGGCGCTTTCGGCCGCGGCCTCTTTCAGAGCGTGTATTCGACGGGCAACTCATACGCCGACCTGCCGCTGACCATTCAATGGGTCGGGTTGTCGCTGATCTTGCTGATCCTCGGCGGGGTCAATCGGTTGCTGGGCGTGCTCGGCGCTGGTGGAATCGCGCTCTCAATGCTGGCCGCGGCGGCGGGTGCAGCGTCGGCCCCCTTGCCGCGCGCGCATCGCGGCCCGGTGGCGCGAATCTATCTCTGGATCGTCAATCTGCTCGGCCCTGCCGTTCGCAGTCTTGCGCGCGAGCGTGTCAAATGGCGATTCGAGCCCGCGACTGCCGGCGGAGATTACAGCGGCCCGCTTAAATTAAGCGGCCAGCTCGAGTTCGTCATGTCAGACGGCGCCGTGCGAATCGATTCCGCGACGATACTTGCCGCCATCCGCGAAGCATTGGTTCGCCGCGGCGTCGCAGTGGCCGAGACCGACGGCTTCCAGTCCTACGACCTCGAGATCGTCGTTGCGCCGACGATTCGCGTGCCGATAAATGCGTTGATCCAGAACGACGGCGGCATCGCGCTGCTCTGGCGTCTTCGATCGGCGCCCCGCCGGGCGCTGATCGCCGCGGCGATCACGCTGCTCGTTTTGTTAGCCGCGGGATTCTCCGTGCGTGCGGGAATCGCCGGCGTGATATGCGCCGCAATCGCAGTCGGGCTGTTGGCGATCAATCGCGCGCGGCGTATTCCCGCGATCATCAAAGCTTGCGCCGCCGAAGTGGCTGGATCGCTCGGAGTCTCAATGGCGAAGCGCTCGGAAGGCGAAACGTGATGCGCACGCTGGAACTTTACGGCCACGTTATTCGCAGGATGCGTCCGCATCTTGGCCGTCTCGCGATCGCAATCGGCGGTGTGCTGCTTGCCGCGGCGACCGAGGTGCTCAAGCCGTGGCCGCTCAAGATTGTAATCGACAATGTGCTGCGCGGCGCGCCGATGGTGAGCAAATGGGTTCCACCGATGCCGCGCGGCGAGCTGCTGGCAGCCGCGTGCATCAGCCTCGTCATCCTGTACGCGCTGCTTGGCCTGCTCAACGTCATGACGAATTACGTCACCGTTTCGATCGGCCAGCGGATGGTCAACGAGTTGCGCGCGCGCCTGTTCGATCATTTGCAGCGCCTTTCGCTGTCATTTCATCGCCGGCGCGAAGTCGGCGACTTGATGGTGCGCATCACCTACGACACCTACTCGATTCAAACGATCGCCATGAATGGATTCTTCCCGGTGTTGTCGTCGCTGATTCTGCTGGGTGGGATGTTCGTTGTGATGATCAGGATGGACGCGACGCTGACGCTGGTTGCGCTGGCCATAGTACCGCTCCTGATTGCGCTGATCATGTCGATCAGCGGACGAATCGACGCGATCGCCGGCGGCGCGCGAATCAAGGAGAGCCGTCTGTTCACCGTCGCGCAGAGCGCGCTCGCCGCGATTCACGTCGTGCAGGCCTTCACTCGCGAGGGCGAGTCGTACCGCGAGTTCGTCGAATCGAGCAGTGAAAGTCTGGACGCGACTTTGCGCTTGTACACTCTGCAAACGATTTACGCCGGCGCGGTCGGCGTGTTGATCGCGTGCGGCACGGCAGTCGTGATTTACCTCGGCGCGGAGCACGTCCTTGATGGACGGCTCACGATCGGCGATTTGATCGTCTTTACGACTTACCTCGCTTCGCTCTACGGGCCGGTGAACCAGATTTCACAAACCTACGGACAGATCGAGGGCGCGAAGGCGGGACTCAGGCGATGCCTCGAGTTGCTCGCAATAGATCCTGAAATCAAGGACCGTGCGGGCGCGCAGACGCTTGCCCGCCCGCGCGGCGAGATCGAATTCGACAATGTCGTGTTCGGCTACGAACCGGGACGGACCGTGCTCAAAGGGATCAGCTTCAAGGCTGCGCCGGGCGAGACCATCGCGATCGTCGGTCCGAGCGGCTCCGGAAAGACCACGATGGCCAGTCTGCTCGCGCGCTTTTACGAGCCCCAGCAGGGCGCGATCAAGATTGACGGCAACGATACCCGCTACCTCACCCTCGATTCGATCCGCGGCAACATCGCGATGGTCCTGCAGCCGCCGCTCGTGCTCGGCGACACGATGCGGGTCAACGTCGCGTTCGGAAAGCCGGTGGTTGACGACGCGAAAGTGCTCCGCGCGATCGAAATGGCGCGGCTCGGACCGGTGCTCGCCAAGTTGCCCGCCGGCCTCAACGAAGTGTTGGGCCAGGGCGGACACAGTCTTTCCGAGGGCGAGGCGCAGCGCGTCACTATCGCGCGCGCGTTGCTGAAAGACGCTCCGATTCTGATCATGGATGAACCCACCAGCGCGCTGGATTCCGAAACCGAATCGATGGTGCTGGCCGCCGTGCGCGAGGCGATGCGCGGGCGGACCACGCTGGTGATCGCGCACCGGCTCGCGACGGTTCAGAACGCCGATCGAATACTCGTGCTGCGCGATGGCGCAATTGCCGAGCAGGGAACGTTCAACGAGTTACTGGCTCGCGGCGGCTTCTTCAGCTACCTCTACAGCATTCAGGCGTGGAGCCGCGAAGCCGCCGGCTGAGGGCGCCGCGCATTTGCCGAGAGGATCGATGCTTACAATTGGTCTCACTGGTGGAATCGGTTCGGGCAAGAGCACCGTCGCGCAGATCCTCGGCGAATTCGGCGCGCCGATTCTCGACGCCGACAAAATCGCGCACACCACTTACGCTCCCGGCGGTCCCGCCTACGACCCGGTCATCGCGGCCTTCGGCGCGGATATTGTTGCTCCCGATCGCACAATCGATCGCAAGAAACTCGGTTCCATCGTGTTTGGAAATCCCGAGAAACTGGGCAAGCTGACGTCGATCGTATGGCCCGCCACGTTCCAGAGCATCCGCCGCAACGTCGCCGAATTGCGCGCGAGCGGTACCAGGATGCCGATCGTGGTCGAGGCGGCGATTCTGATCGAGGCAAATTGGCAACCGCTGTTCGACGAAATCTGGCTGGTACGCGCCTCGCGCGAACAAGTGGTCGCTCGAATCGAGCGCCAACGCGGGCTGAAACCGGCTGAAACCGAAGCACGCATCCGCGCGCAGTTGTCCGACGAGCAACGCGCGAAGCATTCGAGCCTCGTGATCGAGAACAATGGATCGCTCGACGAGTTGCGCGACCTGCTGAAGTCGTTGTGGTCCGACGCGCTCAAGCGAAACGGCTAGGCACGAAGCGCCGCCAGCACCGCGAACGTAACCGCTTCAACCAGCGCGCATCCTCCCGCCAGCATGTAACCCGAGGCTCCGCCCATGCGGCGGCTGAGCACCAGCCGCATCGCAAGAATGGTCAGCGCCAGCGCGACGATCACCGCCAGCCCGACGTTTTGATACAGCCCCATCGTGAGTCCCAGCGCGATCGCGCTGGAGACAGAAAACTCGCGAAACGAAATCCCGCCTTCGTACGGGATGCCGAGGCCCCAATGCTCCAGCGGTTTCAGCCCGTAGCCGATCGGAATGATCGCCCATCGCGACAGCATCATCGCCATCACGATCGCCGCCGCCCGTCCCGCGTCGTCGCTGATTCGCGACAGGCACCACATCTCGAATGCGAACGCTGCGATCGCAGCAATCGCGCCGACCGGTCCGATTCGCGCCAGTCCGGTCGAGGCTGGCCGGGTGCCGCGCCGAAGCACTTCCACCGTGTCTGCCACTCCGCGATTTGCCAGCCCCAGCGACAGCCCCGCTGCTGCTATCAGCACGACCAACGAGCGTCCGGCGGGTCCGGCCACCAGCCCGGCGGTTCGATCGGCAATCGCGAGAATTACTCCGAGGACGAATCCAACGATCGGAAAATAGACCATCGCGCGCGAGCGCTGCGCGCCGGTGCCCTGCGATCTTTCGTCGAGGATTGGCCACAGTGTCAGCGTCGCGGCTGCCAGCACGGCTTCGAACAGCAGTTCGCGCACACTTGGGAGACTCGTATCGCTCGCCGATTCCATCGTGACCCCGGTTGAATAGCCGAAATCTGACTGATCACTCTCCCCCTTACCTTTCTAACCGGGACGAAGTCCCGCGTCATTTCTTATCTTGATACTGGGTGCAGAGCTCAGCCCTTCTATCGCGTAGTCGCGAAAAGATGCGTTGCGCAGATTTTCGCGTCTTCTCACTGCGGGTGCAGGGGCTGCAGCCCCTGGCCGTGGCGACGGCAGCGCAGTATTAAGAGACCGCGCGCGACAACGGAGCGCGGCCTTAATACTGAGTGCAGGGGTCACCCCTGCAAACCCACGGTGGGTTTCACATTCAATCAAGTGAATTTCCTCCTCACCCCTGCTAATGCTTCTCGAACTGCTTGTCGCCGAACAGTATCTCCCACGTTTTTTTGTCATGGGCCGGTTGATTCGCCTGCGCGGCCGCACGCATCCTTTCCACTATCTCGCTCATCACGGCGAAGCCGCGCTGGGTCGCGGGCCGTGCGCGCAGCTCGTCGTACCATTTCTTCAGGTTCGGAAAATCTTCGAGGTTCTGTCCCTGCATCGAATGCGGCACCAGCCACGGGTAGGTCGCGATATCGGCGATCGAGTAATCGCCCGCCAGGTACTTCGCCTCGCCCAGCCGCTTGTCGATCACGCCGTAAATCCGTTTCGCTTCGTTGGTGTAACGGTTGATCGCGTACTCGAGTTTCTCGGGCGCGTAGCGGCGGAAGTGATGCGCCTGGCCGAGCATCGGGCCGACCGTCCCCATCTGAAACATCAGCCACTGGATCACGTTGTACTTTCCGCGGGTGTCCGACGGCATCAGCTTGCCGGTCTTCTCGGCCAGGTACATCAGAATCGCGCCCGACTCGAAAATCGAAATCGGTTTTCCGCCGGAGCCGTCGGGATCGGTGATCGCCGGCATTTTGTTGTTCGGGCTGATCTTGAGGAACTCGGGCTTGAACTGATCGCCCGCGCCGATATTGATTGGGATCACATTGTACTTGAGGCCGACTTCCTCGAGCATCCACGTGACCTTGTAGCCATTGGGCGTTGGCCAGAAATATACGTCGATCATCGGCAACTCCTTGTACGATTATCGGATCGCGCTCGTTTCATATTGCAACTTTGATCAAGTCTGGCGCGTGACGCAAACTGAAAACGCGGCTAGCGCGGCACCAGGTCTAATTCAGCCTCGGCCGACGATTGCGCGCGGGTAAAACTCGGATCGAGCGCATGATACTCGCCGCGGCTCCAGGGGCCGATCATGTCGTCGTAGTGTCGCGACGCCGGATGGTCCGATTCGCCGCTGTGATTCATTCCGAGCGCGCCTTGAGGATCGGCAAGGTCGGTGATGAACCGGTACGACGAAATCTGCGTGACCTTGAATTGATCCGGTACATCGCCCAAATCGAACCACGAGTTGTTTACCGTATGCCGCCCGCCCTCGGTCGGGTATGGCCCGCGGTTGAAGTACCATCCGAGCACGCCGCCGCGCTCGCCCAGCGGATGCGCAAACTCGATCGTCTCCATCGCGCCCCATCGCCACTTGTCGCGATCGTTGCCGAGTCGCTGCGCAAGCAGCGCGAGCGAATCTTTCAGACTCGCGCGCAACGTCGCATTCGCATTGGCGGCGCCACCCGGCCACAGCGTACTCGCCGGCTCGCACGATTATGTCTTCGCTCGCCGGATATGCTCCGCCGTCCTCGACCAGCATGAACGATTTGTAGTCGTCGCCGAGTAGCGGCTTGAACACCCGCCGCGCCATCGTCACTTCGGTCGCCGCGACAATCGCGGCCGGCCTGCTGCTCGCCGTCATTGCGCCGTCCCATCCGCGGATTTCGCCAAGCGCCCATCGCACGTCTTCGTCGCCGCCGTCGCCGGCCCGTACGAGTGCGTCGCGCAGCTTGAGCGCGAAGATCGATACCCGATCTCGTTGGATCGATTTGAAATCGTCCGCCGTCATCTTGTCGCGCGCGCGGATCAAATCCGAGATGCGATCGTAGCGCCACGGCGCGATCCAACTTCCATTCCACGCTACGTCGGCCAGGCGATTGTTCGCAGTGACGATGAAATGTGTCGGCGGATTCTCGGTATGCGGCAAACTGTCGAACGGGATCATTCCGTTCCATTCGAAATTTCCCGTGAATCCCGCGGTCGGGTATTTGCCGTCGAAGCCGGTGCGATTCGGCACCGCGCCGACGATATGCCACCCGATATTTCCCGAATCATCGCCCCAAACGAGATTGAGCGGCGTCGTCGTGAAGCTGCGATACGCTTCGACCAGCTCCTTTCCCGTGCGCGCGGTGGCCGCGCCGAATCCCGACGCGGCTGACGGCCCGGGAGTCAGTCCCGCAAATCGGAGCGACAGCGCGTAACTTCCCCGCAGCTTGACGCCGCTCAGCGGGTTGTCCTCAAGCGCAAGCACGTCGCTCACGATGGGGCCGTGGCGCGTCGAGAGGATCGTCCGCGTCACATCGCCCGCGTCTCTGACGTGAATCGTCACGTCGCGCCGCTCCAGCGGTAGCCATTTTCCCTGGAACTCGTAATTTTTGCCGTCGGCCGAGAGATGCTCGAGGCTGAGATCCATCACATCCGCGCACACGCTCGTCACGCCCCACGCGACATGCCCGTTGGTGCCGATCGCGATTGCCGGGGAACCCGCCGCCAGCGCGCCCGACGTGAAGCCGTCGGGCGTGACCAGCACCGCCTCGTACCAAATCGACGGGATCGATTGCGGCAGATGCGGGTCGCTCGCGAGCATCGGCTTGCCCGAAATCGACTTGGTGCCATCGACCACCCAGTTGTTGCTCGCGGGGATGCCCATGTGCCCGATGCGCGCGAAGCCGGGGGCAAGATGAAACGACAACTTCGCGCCGCCGAACACCGCCGTGGTCTCGGGCGGCGGAGTCTCCAGCGGCAGCGACGGATACACCGGCATCAGCGCGGCGATCTCGCTCGGCGCCATCTTCGGCGCGAGGTTGATATACACCGACTCCTCGGTCGCGTTGTAACCGAGCAGCGTCGCGATCGTCAGCGCGCCTGCTTCGAGGTCTTCGGCCGTGTAATGCGCCGGCTTGATGCCGAGCAGCCGAAACGCGGGCTCCAGACTGTTCTGATGGCCGTCGATATAAGCGTTGATTCCGCCGACGAACGCGTCCACTTGCGCGCGCATCTCGGGCGGATAGGTCGCGGCACTGTCGCGTGCGAATTTCTCGGGATCGAACAGCCGATAGACGTAATCGCTTTCGACCAGGTCGGCGCCAAACACTTCGGCCAGACGGCCTTGCGCCAGCCGCCGGCGCATCTCGAGCTGGAACAACCGATCCTGCGCCTGCGTGTAGCCCAGCGCCCGCGCGAGGTCGAGCCGGTTCTCGGCATAGATATGCGGCACGCCGGCCGGGTCGCGAATCACCTTGACCGGCGCAATCAGCCCGTCGAGTTTGACGATCCCCGACTCCGGCGCGAGCCCGCTCTGGGTAATTTGGTAGAACAGGCCCGTCATCACGGCCACAAAAATGAACGCGACCACGAGTCCGACCACCGCGCGTCTGCGTGCGCGCGGCGAACGATAAAAACGGCGCCGGGAACCTTCGCTTGGATGCTCCGCCATCGGGTCACAGTGGATCGGCGGAGACGCTGCGCGCAAGCCTAACCGGGCACCGAGTCGGTGTCGTTGTCGCCCTTGCGCACGCCCATCAGGTAGGCCTGGATAAACTCGTCGATCGCGCCGTCAAGCACCGCGCTGGTATTGCCGACCTCGACGCCGGTGCGATGGTCCTTGACCATCTGATAGGGCTGCAGCACGTACGAACGAATCTGACTGCCCCAGGCGATTTCTTTTTTGTCCTTGCTGAACTTCTCGAGCTCTTCTTTTTTCTTGCGCTGCTCGAGTTCGAACAATCGCGCGCGCAATATCTTCATCGCCATCGCGCGGTTCTTGTGCTGCGAGCGTTCATTCTGGCAGGTCACGACGATATTGGTCGGGATATGCGTGAATCGTACCGCCGAGTCGGTCTTGTTGACGTGCTGGCCGCCCGCACCCGACGCGCGGAACGTGTCGATTCTCAAATCCGCGGGATTGATCGTTATCTCGACCTTGTCGTCAACCGCCGGAAAAACAAAGACCGACGCGAACGAGGTATGGCGCCGCGCGTTGGCGTCGTACGGCGAGATTCGCACCAGCCGATGAATCCCGGCCTCGGCCTTCAAATATCCGTACGCGAAGTCTCCTTCCACCGTGACGGTTGCGCTCTTGATTCCCGCGCCGTCGCCCGGCTGCAAGTCTGCGATCTCGGTTTTGAAGCCGCGCCGCTCGGCCCATCGCAGATAAAGGCGCAGCAGCATCTCGGCCCAGTCTTGCGCCTCCATGCCGCCGGCGCCGGGATGTATCGAAACGATCGCGCCGAGGCGATCGTACTCGCCGCTGAGCATCAGCCGCAGTTCCTGGCGCTCGAGCTCGGCTCGCGACGCCTCCAGCGCGGCGCCAGTCTCGCGCGCCGCTTCGGAATCGTCGGCGCCTTCCTCTTCGGCCATCTGCAGGAACACGCGCGCCTCGTCCAGCTTTTCGCGCAGCATCCTGTAGCCCGCCAGCTGAGCGCGGATCTGTTCCTGCTCCTTGAGCGCTGCTTGCGCGGTGTCCTGCCGATCCCAGAAGTCGGGCTTGGCGGATTGTTCGACGAGTTGGTTCTGGCGGGCGGTCAGTGCGGGGACGTCAAAGACGCCTCCCGAGCTTTTCGGCGCGGTCGTCGAACTCGGAAAGCTGCTGTCTCATGTCGCTGAGCATCGAAAATCAAACCTCACGCCGGCGCCGTCCGCCGGCCAATGCCGGTATTATGTCACGAAACCCCGCTCGCATTAATGGGGCCTGCCGTTGGCCGGTAGCCGCCGCGATCGAACCGCCTCGACTTCAAGCGTTGCCGGGCGTGGCCATCGCCACGCGAGGATCAATCCAATCGCCGTCAGCACGAAGCAAATCTCCGCAAATAAATCGCCCACAATCGTGTACACCGTCCGCACCGGCCGCCACGACACGTCCACCATCACCGTGCCGCGCGTGAACAGCGGCGTGCGATCAGTGATTTGCCCTGACGGCTCGATGAGCGCGCTGATTCCAGTGTTCGCCACCCTTACCATCGGGACCTTCGTTTCGACCGAGCGCATCACCGCCATTGCGAGCACCTGGAATGGCGCCGAACTCTCGCCGTACCACGCGTCGTTGGTGATGTTCACGAGCACGTCGGCGCCCTCCTTCACTTCGCGCCGGGTGAAATCGGGAAAGATACTCTCGTAACAGATCAAAATTCCCAGCCGCGCGCCTTTTACGTTGAACAGCGTCTGCTCTTTGCCGGGAACCAAATCGCCGAAGCCCTCTATGACCCGGTTGACGAAGAAGCCGAGGATCGCGCGAGCCGGAACATACTCGCCGAACGGCACCAGCTCGATCTTGTCGTAATGCGCGGCCACTTCGCCCTTGTCCGACACCAGGTACGCGCGATTGTAAAATCCCAGGCGCCCGTCAACCCGCGCCAGCGCCGGGGCTCCGAACAATATCGGCTCACCCATATTGCGCGCGAGCGTGAGCAGCGCCGTGCGATACGCCGCGTCGCCTGCGAGCTCGGCGGGATATTGATCGTCGGGCTGGAACAGGAACGCCGCCGCTGCCTCGGGCCAGACGACCAGGTCGGCGCCGCGCTTGGCCGCGTCCGCGGTTTCGTTCTGATAGACTCCGTAACTCTCGGGCAGGAACTTCGGATCCCACTTGAGCGATTGCGGGATATTTCCCTGCACCATCGCGACCTTGAAGCTCCCCGCGTGCGGTGCGTTCTTGAGATTGCCGATCCGCCACGCGCCAAACCCGATCAGCGCGATCATTATCGCGGTCAACGCGCTCAGGCTGACGCTCTGCAAGCGATAGACGCCGCGGCGAAAAATCACGACGTACACCACCGCGTTAAAAAACACGATCAGCGCCGACACACCGTAAACGCCGGTGAATTCGGCGAACTGGATCAATTCCAGATTGCGGTAAGCCGTGTAGCCGAGCAGATTCCACGGGAAACCGATCGGGAAGTAGGTGCGAACCCATTCGACCGCCGTCCACGCAACCGGCATCGTGAGCACGGCCGGAATTCGCGTCCGCCGCGCGACGAATTCACCCGCCCAAATGGCGGCCGCCGTGTAGATCGCGAGGATGCCCGCCAGCAGCAGCAGCGGAAAGATCGCGATGCTCATTCGCACGTCGGCGAAGTCGTGCAGCGGAATCGGAATCCAGTAGAGCGATACGACGTACGAAGCGAAACCTTGCAGGTATGCCCACGCGAATACGCGCCGCATGCTTTCGCCTTCGATCACGTAAAAGAGCGGCACCAAGGCTATCCACGCGAGCAGTCCGTAATCGAACTTCGGGAATGCCAGTCCCAGCGCGAGACCGCTGGCTGCGGCGAGCGCCGCGCGCGTTGCATTGTTCGACGACATCGTCAGGCGGGGGAACCGAACATCTCGGCAATCGGAATCACGCCGGCGCACGGCGGCCGGCCGTTGAAGCGCTCGAAAATCTCGTCCACGTCCTTCCAGGTTTCGACCAGCGCCGCCGCCAGCGGCGGCTCGAACGCGAGATCGCCGGCGACGCGCCACTCGCGCTCGAAGCTCCAATCGACCGGCGGATCCTTGTCGATTTCAAGCGACACCACACGCCAACTCTCTTCCGGAGCGAGGATTTTTTCCGCCTCGCGCCATGGCAGGTAAATGACCGGCCGCGCACCCATCGTGAAAGCATACCGCTTGTCCACCGCGATCCCGAACGGTTCATAACGGCGACGATTGCGCCGGTCGAGGATCGTGCGCAGCTCCGCAATCGGCACGTCGAACAGGCAAACCGCGGGATGCGCGCCGCGGACCATTCGGCTTGCGCCGCGAATAACGCCATCCTTGAGAATCGCCACCAGGTTGTCCAGCGCCGACGCGGACGTCGAGGCACGGGTGAAATGCGTCAGCATCGCGACCGCAGGAATCCTGACGGGCTCGCGGCTCATCGCGAAAATTCGCCCCCCGTTTCTTCCATCTTCGCCGCCAGCGTTCGCTCGCGCGCGAACATCCGCCGCGCGCCGGATGCCGAGCGTTCGTGATCGTAACCGATCAAATGCAGAAATCCGTGAATCAGAAGCCGGCGCAGTCGCGACGCGGGGCTCACGCGAAGCTCGCGCGCATCCCGGATTGCCGTATCGATCGAGATCACCACGTCTCCGACCGGAAGTCCCGGACTGTTCCTTACGCTGCGGGGATCCAATGGCGCGGCGCCTGCTTGCTCAAGCTGCGAGAAGGAAAGAACGTCGGTGGCCGCATCGATTCCCCGGAAATCACGATTCAGCCTGCGGATCGCGCGATCGGTTGTGAGCGTAAGCGACAGCTCGCAGTCCCCAAGCCCCGCCGCGCGCATCAGCCGGTCCGCATCGGCGCGAAGCCCGCGCGCGTAGCATCGTCCGCGCGCCGTCGCGCATCGGAACTCCACCGCCACGCGCTTCAATCCCGATGGTTACCGGCAGTTTGCGGCGCCGACGCCGGACTTTCGTCGCTGAACGATTCGTACGCCTTGATGATCGATTGCACCAGCCGATGGCGTACGACGTCGCGGTCGTTGAACCTCACGAAGGAAATCCCCGGCGTGTTGCCGAGCACGATGCTGGCTTCCTTGAGGCCCGACAGCTTGCCGCTGGGCAGATCGATCTGCGTGACATCGCCGGTGATGACCGCCTTGGAGTTGTAGCCGAGCCGCGTCAGGAACATCTTCATCTGCTCGGAGGTGGTGTTCTGCGCTTCATCGAGAATAATGAATGAGTCGTTGAGCGTGCGCCCGCGCATGAAGGCGAGCGGCGCGACTTCGATCGTCCCGCGCTCGAGCATCCGCCGCGCCCGATCGAAATCCACCATGTCATGCAGCGCGTCGTAGAGCGGCCGCAGGTACGGATTGACTTTCTCGGCGAGGTCGCCCGGCAGGAAGCCCAGCTTCTCGCCCGCTTCGACCGCCGGCCGGCACAGCACCATCCGCGTGACCTGGTTCTTCATCAACGCCGCCAGCGCCATCGCCATCGCAAGGTAGGTCTTGCCGGTGCCCGCGGGGCCGATGCCGAAGACGATGTCGTGGCTGCGAATCGAGTCGATGTAAAGTTTCTGGTTGATGCTCTTGGGAGAGATGACGCGCTTGTTGGGGGAGATGTAAACCGTGTCGAGAAAAATATCCTTGAGCTCGGCGTTGCGGTCGCCGCGAATAATTCGAATCGCGTACTCGACGTCGCTCGGAAAGATCGGGTAGCCGTGCTTGAGCAGATCGTAAATCTCGCCGATCACCTTGCCCGCGAGCGCCTGCTCGGCGTGCGCGCCGGAAATTTTCAGCGAGGTTCCGGTCACGCCAATCCGGACTCCGAGCGTCGCCTCGATAGTGCGGACGTGGGCGTCGTGCTGGCCGAGCAAATCGGTGAACAGGCGTGGATCGTCGAAATGGAGTTCGAGCGAGTCTTCGGTGGCTAAATCGGGAATCGCCGGGCCTCTTGAGGTACTGATTTCGTTTTTCGTTTTTTTGTCGCCGTCGCCCGCCGGGGATGCGATCGTTCAAGCACCGGCGAAGCTAATCGTAATCATTTCGCCGGACGTATGAAAGTGGTTGCAAAGGCTAGGTGCTGGAGTAATTAAGCCATTGAGGACGGGAAATTAAGACATTAGCCCCGCGAGAAATTGCGACAGACCTCTTGACGGATCGGTTGGTTCGGCTGGAAACTCGACAACGTGGCATCCGAACAGGAAGATTTGTTCGATCCCGATCCCTTTACGATTGGGCTTGGTCTTTTTGCGGCTCTTGCTGGTGGCGGAGCCTTTCTCGAAACACGTCGGCAACGGCAACTTGTGGAACGCCAACAGCGCGAGCGTTTCCGAGGAGCTTGGTTTCAATGTAAACGGGCGTTGATCTTTTTCGGTCGAGCAACTGATGAATTCGAAACCTACATGTTGGAAGATGATTATGGGGGAAAGGCCTTTCGGATCGGAGCAGTCAGATTGACGGTTGATATTAATCGCCACCATGCCTTGCGCCGTCTGAGAGGGCAAGCAATGACGACAGCCAACGTGATGTCGGATACGATCGACGATCTTTGCGAGTTCATCGAGACCGGAATATCAGTCGGATGTGCAAAATAGTCTTACGACCAGTAATGAATGAAATCGGTAAATCCAGACCTATCGAAGTTATCAGGGCGGCACGTAGAGACTTATGACAGTTGCTTAACAAGATAGGCGAGATTCGACCAGGTCTCTTGACTGATATGCTCAGGCTAATACCGAATAAATGTGAATGGCTAAGCTTTTATGGCTTAGATTGATTGGAACGTGTTGGTGACGGCAGGCCTCTTGTGGAGGTCCGTTTTCGTTTATGATTATCGTTCATTTTCCGCCCGGAATCACGTGCAGTTTGAGCGGCTGGTATCCCGCTCTGAGGGTCGATTGTGGCCTCCGATCTGGCAATGGCGGCACATCCTGGGGGTAGCGCTGCCGCCACAAGCCCGCCAAGAGGCCGGGCAACATTCGGCCTTTTGCTTTTCACCGTTGCTCTGATAGACCACGCGGCTATGGACATCGTGTTGTTGAACGAAGGCACGACGTGGAAACTCCAAGCCCTTACGGAGAAGAGCGCCGATTTCTTGGGATTAGAACGTCCAGGGGAAAGGGACTACCCACCGGCGGAAGCACAGAAATATGTCAGGAAGCACAAGCTGCTGGCCTTGCAGTTGGAAACCTCTGAGGTCACACGGTCAATGAAGCCACGCCACGCTGCCGCGCGCGCATTCTGAGCGATGTTGGCCTTCATTCTGTTGGCGCTGCTTTGGATCGTTCCACTGTCGGTGACAATGGGCTTTCTCAATTCGCTTACCTCACAGCAGAGAGCACCGCTTGCTGTCGCGCGAGACTGGTGGCTTGGGGACGTGGAAGGGAATAGACTGGCGTCTATGCTGTTCTGTTCCTCGTTGGTTTGATCGTTTTTGTTGTAGCGAAAGCCATTGTGTCGCCGCATTTATCCTGAGATAACGGCAGTTTCCGAGTCCGCGTTCCCGACGAATTAAGACAGTTAGCCTATTGAACTTCAGCCACTCGGCCCCGAATTAAGACAGCACCAAAGCTACTGCAACAGCGAGGGGACTTTGGCCAGGGCCTCGTCGAGCTTGGACGCGTCGCGGCCGCCGGCTTGCGCCAGATCCGGCCGACCGCCGCCGGTGCCGCCGACGATCGGCGCGATATGCTTGATGATGTCGCCGGCTTTGATCTTCGCCGTCAGGTCAGCGGTCACCGCGACCAGGATCGCCACCTTGCCCTCGCCCAAGTCGGAGCCGAGCGCGACCACGCAAGAGCCGTGCTTCTGCCGCATCCGATCCGCCATCTCGCGCATCGTGCGCGGATCGACGCCGTCGAGCTTGCGCGTGACGACTTTGACGCCGCCGGCCTCGCGCACTACTTCTTCGGCCTCTGCGCCGCCGGCGCCCCCACCCGCGGCCAGCTTCTGTTCCATCGCGCGCAGCTTTTTCTCCAGCTCCTTTTCGCGCGCCAGAAGTTTTTCGAGCCGCTCGACGCGCCGCGCCGTCGCGCGCGCCGAGCTGCGCGCCGATTTCCTCGAGGATCTTCTCGCGCTTGCGAATCGCTTCGAGCGCGCCATTCCCCGTCATCGCTTCTATTCGCCGCACTCCGGCCGCGACGCCCGACTCGGCTTCGAGTTTGAACATCCCGACGTCGCCGGTGCGCGAGATGTGCGTGCCGCCGCATAGCTCGACCGAAAAATCGCCCATCCTGACCACGCGGACGCGGTCGCCGTACTTGTCGCCGAAAAATGCGAGCGCGCCCGCCTTGATTGCGTCGTCGTAGGCCATCTCGTCGGTCGTCACTTCGGCGTTCTCGCGGATGCGCGCGTTGATCTCTTCCTCGATGGTCGCCAGCGCGTCGTCCTTGACCGGCCCGGTGTGCGCGAAATCAAAGCGCAGCTTGTCGGGATCGACGAGCGAGCCCGCCTGATGCACGGTATTGCCCAGGATGTCGCGCAACGCGTAATGCAGGATGTGGGTGGCGGAATGATTGAGCATCGCGGCGTCGCGCCTGAGTCGATCGATCTTGAGCTTGACGCGTGCGCCCTCGCGAAATCGTTCGAGTCACCGCGCAGAATCCGCCCGACATGAACGATCGAGCCGTCGGCCTTGCGCGTGTCCGACACTTCGAGAATTGCGCCCGAGGCGGTCTCGATTACGCCGCGGTCTCCGACCTGCCCGCCGCCCTCGGGATAGAAGGGCGTCTCGGCGACGACGACCGCAACGTGCTCGCCGTCCTTGCCGCCGGCAGCGAGCACTTCGGACTCGCCCTCGTAGTGGTGATAGCCGACGAATCGCGACGCAGTGCCGGCGCCGAGACTGATCTCCGGCGCTCCGGCGTCATCCTTGCGGGCGGCGCGTCCGCGCTCGCGCTGCTGGTCCATCAGGCGGTCGAACCCGGCGACATCGACGCCGATCGACCGTCGATTGCGCAGCACGTCCTCGGTCAGATCGAGCGGAAAGCCGTAGGTGTCGTAGAGCTTGAAGGCGAGCTCGCCCGGGAGCGTGTGACCGCCGCTATGCTTGATTCGCGCGAGTTCCGTCGTCGATCA
Organism: uncultured delta proteobacterium; assembly: GCA_963813785.1. Classification (GTDB taxonomy): domain Bacteria; phylum Desulfobacterota; class Binatia; order Binatales; family Binataceae; genus Binatus. The sequence continues at coordinate 282,901 of CAWFAJ010000002.1, forward strand.
GTTCCAGCCCGCGATCGAGCGTGTCGCCGAAGCGATCTCATTCGCGCTCTAGGCGAACTCGAATTTTCTTACGCTTCGTCCTTCAGTTCGGGATACGCGTCGCCCATCGCATCGACGACGCCGTCGCACGCCGCGTCGCAAGAAAATAGCCGTGGATCCCAAGAAGCGTCCGTGGCGAGCGGCCGTCTAATCAAGCCGCCGCAGCACGTATTCGCGGTCGGTGTTGCCGGGCATGACTCCTTCGGCGACGAGGAAGCTCATCGCGCGCGCATGATCAGCGATCGCGCGAAACGAGATGTCATTCTCTGCGTTCTTCCCGTATCGCGCGCCGTTGCCGAGCTTTTAAGCGGCACGTCGTCTCGATGCTTGTCCGATGATCGTCTGGAACAGATCGATGTCGTAGTTGCCGAGCACGCTTGCCCCGTTCCAGGCCCTGCAACACCGCTGCGACGCGCTCCAAGCCCGTCCCCGTATCGACGTGCTTCATCGGCAGCGGAGTCAGCGCGCCCGCCGCGTCGCGGTTGTATTGAATGAAGACGAGATTGCCAGCTCGACGAACCGCTCGCATCCATCGACGTTAACGCCGCATTTCGTCGCCCGCGATGGGGCCGGCCGTCGCACGCCGCCGCGCCGCGATCGATGTGAATCTCCGAGCACGGGCCGCACGGCCCCGTGTCGCCCATCTGCCAGAAATTTTCCTTGTCGAAGCGCAGGACGCGGGTTCAGGAGCACTCCGAGCTTCTTCCAAATCTGCTCGGCCTCGTCGTCGTCCTTGTAAACCGTGGCATGGAGCCGCTGCGGATCGATGCCCCACCACTTGGCGCTGGTGATCAGCTCCCAATGCCACCGTATCGCTTCTTCCTTGTAATAGTCGCCGAACGACCAGTTGCCGAGCATCTCGAAAAAAGTGTGATGGTAAGTGTCGCGGCCGACCGCTTCGAGATCGTTGTGCTTGCCCGAGATCCGCAGGCATTTCTGACAATCCGCAACGCGCAAGTGCTGCGGAGTGCGCACGCCCAGGAAATAATCCTTGAACTGCACCATCCCGGCATTGGTGAACAGCAGCGTGGGATCGCCCTTGGGAATCAGCGACGCCGACGGCACAATCGTATGGCCGCGCGCGGCGAAGAAATCGAGAAACGATTGGCGAATTTTTGCGGTAGTCCAGCGCATGAGGAATGCATTCTAGCCGGGGAAGGGTAAATCACTCAATTGATTGAATGTGAAACCCACCGTGGGTTTCACACTTCCTTGGGCAGGGGTGACCCCTGCACCCAGTAGTGGGAAGACGCGAAAATCTGCGCGGCGCATCTTTTCGCGACTACACGATGGAAGAGCCCACGCAAGCGAGGTAACCGCTGCACCCGGTGAAAGGCGAAAAGTGAAGATGCGGGACTTCGTCCCTGTTAGAAGCGGTAAGGGGGGAGACACGACCTAACCTCTCCTTGTCCGAGGAGGTGCCACGGGCACGCGGTCGGCGCGATTCCTGGCGCGCCGGGAGAGGTTCAACGCCCGCGTCGGCATCCTGTTTCGACCGTGGCACCTCTCCCTAACCCTCTCCTCGGACAAGGAGAGGGCACTGGACCAAGACCACCGCGCGGACGCTGCCAACCGCTTAATACTGCGCTGCCGTCGCACGGCCAGGGGCTGCGGTCTCTGCACCAGTAGTGGGAAGACGCGAAAATCTGCGCGGCGCATCTTTTCGCGACTACGCGATCGAAGAGCCCGCGCGCGACAACGGAGCGCGGCCTTAATGCTGGGTGCAGGGGTTACCCCTGCCGCGCGACAACGGAGCGCGGCCTTAACATTGAGTACAGGGGTCACCCCTGTCGCGCGCCAACGGCGCGCGGCCTTAATACTGGGTGCAGGGGGTCAGCCCTGCCGGTTGGCGCGGCGCGAAAGGTCGGCCACACTGGAAGCCATGGACATCAGTATCGACGCGCCCACCCGCCGCGGAGAGCATTTCTCCTTCACCAATTTTTTGTTTTCCCACAAAGGCGATCTGACGCTGGCCTTTTCGGCGTTCGTTTACCTCGTGAGCCTGGCCGCCCTGATGTTTACCCATTGGAGAACCTCGTCGGAAATTGCGGTCTCGATGGCGGAGGCGGCGCTGATCGGCGGCCTGTGCGACTATATCGCGCTCAAGATGATCTTCGAGCGGCGATGGTACCTGCCCAACTCCGGGGTGCTGCCGCGTAATCGCGCGAAGCTGATCGACGGAATCGCCGCCACGATCGAGAACGAATGGCTCACGCCACAGATGATCGGGCGCAAGCTGAGCGATATGGATCTCGTCGGCCGGCTCGGCTCGTATCTCCAGGAGCTCAAGCTGCATGACGTGCTGGGGCAGGCCGGGCTGGAGCGGATACTGAGCAATGCGATCGAATACCTGGAATCGCCGGAGAAACGCGATCGCCTCGAAGCCGTCCTCAAGCGGATGCTGCCGAAGACGGTCACCCGAATCTACGCGGTGATGAGCCGGCTCGGCGCGGATTCGATTGGCGCGCGAGTCGCGGCGAATCTGCGCAAACGGCTGCCCGAGCTGCAAAACGATCCCGAGCTTCGCGACACGCTCGAAAGCGCGATTCACGAGTTTGGGATTCAGCTCCATGATCCCGAGAGCTACGCGAATCAATTTGCGCAGCGCTTGATCGACAACCTGGTGCGCAGGACGGTGGAATCAAGCCGCGGACAGATAACGCAGATGGTCCGCGAGAACCTGGCGCGGCTCTCCGACGACCAGATCAGAATTCAGATTGAATCGAAGACGCGCACGCATCTGGACTGGATTCGCGTCAACGGCGGCCTGTTCGGCGCGTTCTTCGGACTGCTGTTCGCGCTGTCGCGAATCCTGTCGCACAACGGCCCCGCAATCCTCGCCCATTTCCATATTGGGATGTGAGCAGAGGGGGCGGGAGAGCAAAGGGGAGAACTCGATTGAATGCGGAAGCAGGGGTGACCCCTGCACCCAACGTTAAGGCCGCCCGCCGTTGGCGGGCGCGGCCCCTGCCAATGGCTTAATACTGCGCTGCCGTCGCCACGGCCGGGGCTCAGCCGTGCTCAGCTCTTCTTCTTGGGCGGCGGCGCGGGCGTCTCGGCCGGCTCCCCGAGCGGCGCGTCGGGCGGTATCGCGACCGGCCTGGCCGCCAGCTTTTCGCGCACCCGGGCTTCGATCTCGTCAGCCAGCTTCGGATTGGCCTTGAGCAAATCGCGCGCGTTCTCGCGTCCCTGGCCGATTCGTTCGCCGTTGTAGGAGTACCATGCGCCGAGCTTCTCGATGATCCCGTGCTCGCTGGCCATATCGACCAGCTCGCCTTCCTTGGAAATGCCGGTGCCGTACAGGATGTCGAACTCGGCCTCGCGAAATGGCGGCGCCACCTTGTTCTTCACCACTTTGACTTTGGTGCGCGAGCCGATCACTTCGGTCGCGTTCTTGATCGTGCCGATTCGGCGGATATCGATTCTCACCGACGAATAAAACTTGAGCGCGTTGCCGCCGGTGGTCGTCTCCGGATTCCCGAACATCACGCCAATCTTCATCCGGATCTGATTGATGAAGATGACGATGGTGCGCGAGCGCGAGATGATCGAGGTGAGCTTGCGCAGCGCCTGCGACATCAGGCGCGCCTGCAGGCCCATCTGCGGCTCGCCCATCTCGCCTTCGATTTCCGCGCGCGGCACCAGCGCCGCCACCGAGTCTATGACCAGCACGTCGATCGCGCCCGATTGCACCAGCGTCTCCGTGATCTCCAGCGCCTGCTCGCCGTTGTCGGGCTGCGAGATGAGCAGGTCCTCGACCTTGACGCCGAGCTTGCGCGCGTAGGCCGCGTCGAGCGCGTGTTCCGCGTCGATAAACGCGCAGGTACCGCCGGTCTTCTGCGCTTCCGCGATGCATTCCAGCGCCAGCGTCGTCTTGCCCGACGATTCCGGGCCGTAGATTTCGACCACCCGCCCGCGCGGCAATCCACCGACGCCCAGTGCGAGGTCGAGTCCGAGCGAGCCGGTGGATACGACCGCGACATCGGCCGAAATCGCCTGCTCGCCGAGCTTCATGATCGAGCCCTTGCCGAACTGTTTCTCGATTTGGCTCAACGCCAGGTCGAGCGCTTTACTTTTGATCTCTATCGCCATCGATGGTGTCCATGCGGGATTTGTTTATCGCGATGGGAATCTTGCCACAAACTCGCGTCGATAGCTCTATCCGCGACATCGCTGGTGTCCACAGGGGGTTGCGAAGACGGCGCGGGTCCGGCTAGCGCGACTGGAACAGAAATGTCGCGAGCGCTTCGTAGCTGGATCCGCCGGGCCCGAGATGGCTGCGGTAGAGCGTGATCGATTCGATCCTCGAGAGGCCGAACTCGCGCTCCCGCGCCGCGTGCAGTGCCTGGCGAATTTTGCCGGCGATCGGCCGATCGCCAACCCGCCCGATCGTCAGATGCCCGCTCCAGCGCCGCTTCTCGCGCTCGAATCCATAGTCAGCCGCGACCGTCTCCACCCGCGCGGCCAGCGCCGCGAGCACGCCGGATTCCACGCTATGCAATCCCACCCAAATCGTGCGCGGATGCGCGAGGTCGGGGAACGCGCCGACGCCGGCGGCGGCGACCTCGAATGGGGCGGTCCTGGTCGCGAGCTGATGAAGCCCGGCGGTGAGCCGCTGCAATCGATGCGAATCCACCGCCGGTCCGAGAAACTTGAGCGTGATATGCAGATTCGCCCGCGGCACCCATCGGACACCGTCGCGCGGACGCTTCAGCTCGCCGATCGTCTCCGCCACCGACTCCTCGACCTGCTCGCTCATCCGGACTGCGACGAACGCGCGCACTCCCCCGGCGTCGTGCCGGCCGAGGTCGTCGCGCAGATGCGCCGGCGCCTGAACTTCCGACCAATGCGTCATTCGATCCTGCTTGAAATCAAGTTGAGCCGCCCGATCCTTCGTCCAGGGCCCCGCCCACTCCTACGGCCAGCTCATGCTCGACCAGCGGCAGCCGATCGTTGCCGAAGAACATCGAACCCTCGACGAACATCGTTGGCGATCCGAAACCGCCGCGCGCGATCAGCTCCGCGACGTTTTCGCGCAGCCTGGCCTTGTACTCGTCGGAGGCGATCTTGGTGAAAAATTCTTTTTCGTCGAGGCCCGTTTCGCGCACGATTTCGCGCAGCACGTCGTCGTTGCTGATGTCCTTGTCGTCGCTCCAATAGCTCTCGAACACGCGCCGGGAGTATGGCGAGATCACGCGATGCTCGGCGGCGACCAACGCACCGCGCATCGCCTTGACTGAATTGACCGGGAACACCGTAGGGTTGCCGATCTTGAGGCCGTAGAATCGCGCCCAGTCGGCCAGATCCTTGACGTAGTACCGGGCCTTGGCCGGAACCGGCTTGGCGCGACTTTCGTACACCGAAGGATTGACCGTGTTGAACAGGCCGCCCACCAGGATCGGCCGCCAGATCAGTTCCGCATCGTGGCGTCGCGCGAGGTCCTCGATCCTGGTGAACGCCAGGTATGTCCACGGGCTGGAGCAGTCGTAAAAAAATTCGAGCTTCTTGGGCATCGCCGGATTCCCCCCGCCTCATAGTAGCTCAGTCAGCCGGCGGAGCCATCACTTCTGCGCACTCTCGACTCCGTCCTTGCCGTCGATCTTGATCAAGTCCGCCCGCACGTACCCGATGAACGCCTGCGCTTCGATTCGCAGCGGCAGGTGGCGCTCATCCGCCGATATCCACAACACCGTTCCGCGCGCCTGGCTGCGCAGCGCGCCGTCGCTGACGTACCAGACGTCGGGCACGATGCGCCACGCGTCGAAGTCGCCGAGTGCGAGGTGAATCTTCTCGCGCTTTTCGACCACGAATGCGAACACATAGCGCTGGCTGCCGCTGAACACGTCGAAGGCGTAGGTCTTGCCCGGCTCGAGGTTCTGCGTCAGCGCCATCATCGCGCCCGATATCGGCCCCCACGGATCGGACGCGATGTACTCCCTGGTCTGCGTCCCTTTGTGATTCTTCCTGGTCATCGTGACCATCTGCGCGGGCCGGTCGATGCTGACGTCGTAGTAATTGAGCCGCGAGTTTTCGTGTTGGACCAGATAAATACCGCTGGTGTGGAGCGTGTCATCGGCCATGCTCTCGCGCATGTAGTCGCGCATCTTGTAGAACACATCGACAAACGGGTTGGTCTCGATCCAGATTTCGCCGGTCCATCGCGAAGGATCTTTTTTCCGTTTGTGGAACTCGATACGCGCCTGCGCCGCCGGAATCCCAACCCACGAGGCTTGAAAGATCAACTGCTCGCCGTCGTGAAACGGTATCGGCCCCGGTTTGTACGCCGGAACCTTCGCCTTGATCTCGGGCGGCAGCGCCATCGGGGTCGGCGCCGGTGTCGGCAAGTGGCGATGCTTGTGTCGGATGCGCGGGCTGAGGCTGCTGCCGGCGGATCGGGATTCGACGCAGCCGATGCGAGTATCGGCCCCGCGATGGCGCCCGCGCCGGTGGCGACTACAATGAGCATGAACGCGGCGACGACAATGCTCGCGAGCGCATCGGCACGAGCATTCACGCGCCGCGGCCGGGCGGCGTGCTTCCTTGCAATACCTGTCATAATCACCAATAATTCTGGCCGATTGCAGAGGTGCGGGAAATGACTATCACGCGAAATTTATTTGCCGTCTTCGCGCTTGGCGTCGCGCTTGCGGTACCACACCTCGCCTTGGCGCAGTATGGCGGCCAGGGATTGGGCAGCGCGCTCAGTTCCAATCCAATGTCGCATCAGGGGCAAGTGAAACCCGGCATCGACGACATGCAGAATCGCGCGTCCGAGGAAACGCCGTTCAAGATCCTCAAGGACGTAAAGCTGGGCCTCAAGGACGCCGACCCCGTCGTGCGCGTCTCCGAGTTGTTGAAAATCCGCTATCTGCAGGATCCGGAAGTCAACCAGATCCTGATGACCTCGCTGTCCGACCCGGACGTGCGCGTCAAGGTCAAGGCCGTGGACATCCTCGGCGCGCGTGAAGCCAATGAGTCGGTGGCGCCGATGTCCTCGATGCTCTTCCTGCGTTCCACCGAGCCCATCGTCAAGCTGCATCTGGTGGCGGCGCTGGGCAGGATCGGCGATGCGCGAGGGGTGATGCCGGTCATGCAGTATCTCGGCGAAGATCAGGACGAGCGCGCCCGCGGCACCGCCGTCTTCGCGCTGGGCGAGATCGGAAGCGACAAGGCCGTGCCGCTGCTGAACACGGTGGTTGCCGAGGATCAAAGCCAGATGGTCCGTCGGCTGGCGAAGGAAGCGCTGGAAAAGGTCAGCGGCCAGTTGCCGACCGAGCGCGCCAAGACTCTGGCTGCCGACTCGAGCAAGCAGAACGAGCCGACCGACCAGAAACTCGCCAAGCTGCGCGAGATGGACAAGAAGATGTCGGACGCGGAGCGCTAACCGCGTCCCTGCTCCCTGACTTCAGGCGGCCGTGCGGAAAATTTCCGCGCGGCCGTTTCAGTTCGCGCCGCGGCTGCTTTTTTTGTCATCCTGAGCGAAGCCGAAGGATCTCGCGCGCCAGCGCGTGTCGCTTCAACACCAACATCCGGTTATCCAGAGGTCTCCTCATGGCTTACCGTCTTCCTTACTCGCGTGCAGGGGGTGTGGTAGAAGAGCACGGAGGCTTCGATGGCCGATCATCCTGTCTTCATCTCATACGCGCGCAGTGTGCGGCGCGTCAGACAATCGCGCCGCACGGACGTCGCTCAACCGACGCTCAAAATCTCGCGTTGGCGTCTCCCGGCAGCGGGCGAGGCAAGGAAGGAACCGGGATTCTTCGCTACAGCAACTTTCGCTCTAGAATGACACAAAAACAGAGCAACCCGCCTTCCCCTTAACCTGTTCTAACAGGGCCCTTCGAGTACTCAAGGGTAAACTCCGCCCGCATCGCGCGGCGGTGCCGATTTGTTTCAATACTGGGTGAGGGGGTAGCCCCCGGCCGTTGGCACGGCTGGCCAGTATTAAGACCGCTTGGCAGAGACCGCGCGCGACAACGGAGCGCGGCCTTAACGTGGGTGCAGAGCCTGTCCTGAGCGAAGCCGAAGGAGCTCAGCCCTGCCAGGGGTCACCCCTGCCCAGGGAGGTCCGGAACCCACGGTGGGTTCCGCATCTGATCGTCAATCGCGCGCCTATTTCCTGGCGATCCACTCGCCGGCCATCACGCCGTCGCCGCACCACTTGCCGTCGGCGACCACTGCGCTTGCGTTGACCATCACGTGCTCGATTCCAACCGGCGCCAGCGTCGGCGTTCTGGAATCCGCGGCGCATCCGATCGTTTCGGGATTGAATATCACCAGGTCGGCGGCGTATCCCGGACGCACCAGACCGCGCCCGCCCAGCCGCATCCGCTGCGCCGCCATCCCGGTCGCCTTGTGAACCGCGTCTTCGAGCGTCAGCAGTTTCAACTCGCGCACGTAATGCCCCAGGATTCGCGGGTAGGTGCCGAAGCTGGCGGGATTGTGATGTCCGTACGAAGTCAGAATCGTATCCATCTCGAACATGTTCAGCGGATGCTTCATCGCTTCGCGCAGCGCACGCTCGTCGCCGTAGTCGTCGCCGCTGTATAGATGGTTCAGGACGCGGGCGCGCGTTCCGCTCTCGCGCGTGATCGTCAGGTACGCATCGATCGGATCGAGCTTGAGTTCATCGGCGATCTGGCCGAAGAACTTGCCCTCGAGATGACTGAGTTCGGGCTTGACCGCCCACATGAGCTGAACCGCGTCGGCGATGAAGGGCGCGAGCGGGCGGAATCCGGCGCGCAATTTCGCCCACCCGTCCTTTGAATCGAGCAAAGCCTCGAGTCCCGTTTGCGCCCACGCGGGAAAAATAACGCGAATCGTCGTGTTGCCGCAGGTGTAAGGGAAAGTGTCGAACGCGATATCGACCCCGTCGCTCTTGTGACGCTCGACTTCGGCAATCGTGTCATCGACCGTCGCCCAGGTTTGCGGGCCGACAAAAATCAGATGCGAAACTTGCAGCGGCACGCCCGCCTCGCGCGCGACATTGGCCATCTCGCGCACGGCCAGGATGTTGTGCGGAACCGCCCTGCTGTCGAAGAACAACGAGCGCTCCGTGTATGCGCGCAGATGCGAGGTCAACACGCCGCCCGCCGCCGCAGCCACCCGCGCCAGCGATGCCAGCTCGGCCGGCTTGGCGATCATCCCCGGAAAATAGCCAAGCCCGGTCGAAAGCCCCACCGCGCCGTCGGCCATCGCGCCCTCGACCATCGCCTGCATCGCGCGCAAATTCTCGGGCGACGGCTCTCCCGCGTCCGAGGCCATCACGCTCAGGCGGATACTGCCATGGCCGGCCAGATGCGCGACGTTGAGCGCGAGCCCGCGGCGCTTGAGATAGGCGGCGAAGCCCGCCACGTCGTCCCATTCCCAATCGAACTTGCGCTCGGAGCATAGGCGGCCCGACTCGTCGAGCATCCGCTGGCGCTCGCGCATCACAGGCGCCACCGAGAAGCCGCAATTGCCGCCGACAAACGTGGTCACGCCCTGGAGCAGAAACGGCTTCAGGATTTTCCCGTGATCGGCAACCGGCAGAACCCAGTCGGAGTGCGAATGCATATCGATGAAGCCCGGCGCGATCGCCAGACCGGTCGCATCGATTTCGCGCGCCGCCGATGCGCTCGCGGCGTCGGCCGGATCGATCAGCGCGGCTATTTTGCGATCTTTGATTGCCACGTCGGCCCGGTAGCGCGGCGCACCGCTGCCATCGACGACGACGCCGTTGCGGACGACTACGTCATATTCCATGAAGGCGATTATTCGCGCCTGGTGGCGTCCAGCGCAAACCCGCGCGCGGCGGGTTACACCTTGATCAGGCCATCGACGTTGCCGCTGGAAGGTGGACGTCCCGGGAATACTCGATCGATTTGCGCATCGGAAAACTGCATGTGCGATCGCAAGACGGCCGCGAGCGGCTCGCGAAAGTCGGTCGTCACGGCCAGATCGCGCTCCTGGTACAGGCTCCCCGGCGAAAGCCCGGGCCACTTTCCATAAACTTTCCCGCCCTTCACCGGCCCGCCCATCACCCACATGACGTTGCCGTGGCCGTGATCGGTTCCGCCGTTGCCGTTCTCGTGCATGGTGCGGCCGAACTCCGAAATCACCAGGATGACGGTGTCCTGGTAACTCGGCCCAAGCTGTCTGGCCAGGCTCGCCAGCCCCTCGCCGAGCGGCTTGAGATGTCCCGCGAGCTGGCCGTTGGCGGCGCCTTCGCTGACATGCGTATCCCAGCCGCCAAGCGCCATGAATGCGACGCGAATCGTGGGATCGCGGCCGATCAGACGCGCCAGTCTGTTGGTGTCGTCGGAGAATCCATCGGGCGAGGGCGCGCCGCCATTGGCCTGCGCCATGTCAACCGCCAGCTCACCCATCAGGCGCATCCGTGCCTCGCGTCCCTCGCGATAGGCGCGACTGATCGAATCGTTGCCTGCGTACAGCCGATCGAAGGCCGCTTCGATTACCGGCCGGTCCATCGGCATCGGCCGCTCCGCCGCCCGCCCCAGGGCGATATTGGCGACGGGAGCCTTGCCGCTTAGAATCCGCGGCAGCGTCGGACCGAGACTCAACGCCTCGGTCGGTCCATGGGTACCCGGAATCACGGAGAGCGTCCGATTCAGCCATCCGTCCTGCGTCGATTTGATGCCCGGGGTGCCACTCTCCATGAAATCCTGCGCGTCGAAATGCGATCGGGTCGGATCCGGCGAGCCGCATGCATGCACGAACGCCAGCGTGCCGTCGCGCCATTGGCCCTCCAGCGGCGCGAGGGCAGGATGCAATCCGAAATGGCCGTCGAGATCGACGAGCCCGCCGTCGGCGCCGGTGCGTCCGATGGCGATTGTCGGTCGCGCGTCGTAGTACGCCGGCTCGCCATGGGGCACGACCACGTTGAGGCCGTCAACGGCGCCGCGCAGGAAGACGACGACGAGCCGCCGCTTGCTGGTGGCGTCGAGCGAGCGCGCCGCCCATGCGTGCGGGCTGAGCAGCACGATTCCCGAGGCCGACAGAATCGCCGCGCGGCGCATAAACGCGCGCCGGCTGATCGGCGTCACCGCGCCGGACCTGCATTCAATGCACGAATCACTTTCCTGAAAAATCATTGTAAGCTCTCAGCGCTTCATGAACTCGGGACTGCCGAGGATCAGCGGCGCGCGAAGTTGCGCGGGCGAGGACTCCACGGCGCCGGCCGTCGAGGGTGAAAAATAATTGCCGAGCGTAGCGGCAAGCTGCGCGGGATCGGGCGGCGTCATCTTCGGTCCGTGCGGCCCGGCGTCGAACTTGATGTTGACTTTGCCGCCGCCATTGCTGGGGACCACCGCCGGCTCGCGGCGCATCGCGCCGCCGTCCGCGTCTTCTTCGAAGGGCGGATTTTCCAGCGGCAGATTGCCCGAGCCGAGCGCCGTCGCAAAGCTGAGCCGCGTCATCATCGCGCCGGGATTGAGCCACGCGTCCTGCGTGTTGGCGTAGCCGTTGGGCGTCTGACATCCGTACAGCGGCATGCCGAGAACCTGCATCGTGCCGTACAGCGGCCGGTAGTTGCGCACCGGCACGCCGGTCGCGCGCACGCATGAGACGACGTACTCGTAGGGCGTTTTGAATTTGGCGCCGTAGTATCGGGGGTCGCGGAATTCCGCGCTCGTGAGCATCGTGTCGAGCACCGCGCGGATCTCGCCGTCGGTCGCGAGGTAGCGATCCGCCATCCGGCTCACCAGCGCCTTGGGCGGATCGTCGGCGACGAAGTACTGCGCGAGCTTGAAGCTCAGATGCTTCGCCGTGGCGGGACTGCTCGCCAGGATGTCGAGCGCATGCTCGCCCTCGGCGATTCCGGCGCCTTCGATTTCGTGCCCCAATAAATTCTTGCTCGAAAAATCATGGCGCTGGGCGTCGAAGTAAAAGCCGCTCGGGTCAACCGGCGCCGCGCCCGGCCGCCTGAAATTTTGCCGGCGGCGCATGAATGGAAAGAATTCGCCCATCCCGGCGCCGCGCATGCCGTCGGCGCCGGGCCTGCGATTCCCACCGACCACCACCGCCGCCGCCCTTGGGAAGTCCCCATCCGGTCAGAATATGCGCGAGCGCGATTACGTCGGCCTGCGAGTAGCCGCCGTTGACGCCGAGCGTATGCAGTTCCATCAGCTCACGCGCGTAGTTCTCGTTTATGCCTTCGAACTTGCTCTTGGAGCCGGCGCTGCCGGGCGCAGTGTTCTGCCAGTTGTCGAGGTAGAAAAGCATCGCCGGGTGATGCGCGGTCGCGCCCAGGAGCGTGCGGAACTTGCCCATCGTATGCGGCCGAATCGCAGTCTGCTCGAATGCACCAGTCCAGATGTTGTCCAGCCCTTTGCCGGCGAAGATGTTGAAGTGGTTGAACCAGAACGCGGTCATCACTTCCTGCAACTGGCGCGGCCCTTCGATCGCTCGCATCATGCGCGCCTCGACCGCCTCGCGCATCACGATTCGCTGCTCGATTCTCAAGTCTTTGGTCGCGTCCTTGATCGCCGCCTTGTCGCCGCCGCTGTCGGCCCTGGCGTTCCTGCGCGCCTGCATGATCGGCCGCTGATATTCGACGAATAGCGCGATCGGAGACATGTGGATCGTGCGGTACTCGTTGACGCGCTCGGTCAGATCGGCGGGAATCGCGATCGACTCTGGATGCAGTTGCTCCTGCACGTAGCGTTCAGGTCCGATCGCGCTGACGCGCTCGAAGTCGCCCGGCCGCGGACCGAACCCGAGCCGGTTCAAAACGTGCAGAATCCGGTCCCGTTTTGATTCTTCCGCTGAATCGGCCACGACCTGCCTCTCTCGACGATGGCGTGTCGGTCTCGATTATGTAGTACGAACCACGCGGCCACAGGATTCAGGCAGCGGGGCGGCCGTGCAGGGCTGAGCCCTGCACCCGGTATTAAGGCCGCGCTCCGTTGTCGCGCGCGGCCCCTGCCAACGGCTTAATACTGCGCTGCCGTCGCCACGGCCAAGGCTCAGCCCTGCCCATCGCGTAGTCGCGAAAAGATGCGTTGCGCAGATTTTCGCGTCTTCTCACTGCGGGTGCAGGGACCGCAGCCCCTGCCCAGGGAAGCGTGAAACACACGGCGGGTTTCACATAAACCTTAAGTGTATTTTTCCCCATCACCTGGAGGCGCGGCCCCACGCCTCGATCAGCCGCTCGAACGCCTTGCGCAACTCGGGATCCTTCAACTCCGGCAGCTCGATCGATTTGCGCGTGACGCGCGGCACCGTGCGCAGTTTCGGCCGCTCGCGCCTGGCGAGGCGTCCCTGCACAAATCGCAGCTCACGCACGACGTCGTCGCCCAGCCTTTGTGTCACGCGCGCGAGAATTTGCGATCTTCATCAGACTGAGTTCTTGTATCCACATCGCACCCGACACTTTCACGACTGCGGTGTGGAATTTCAGCGAGACGATTTCGGTGCGCCGCGCGATCGCCTCGCCGACGATCTCCGGCCATGCTTTCGCCAGGCGCACGATCGCGAAATGACCTTCGCGGTCGATGCGATCGAGCAGCGGCTGCATCGCGGCGCCGATCTGTTCGGGAGCCCTGTGGCGTCGAGTCGGCATGAGCGCTCCACGATAGCGCCCCACGCATCGCACGCATACCAAGGCGCCGGGGAGGAGACTTTCGGCACGCACCTGAGTGGCAGGATTCGGGCGTAATTTCTATTAGCCAGGCTAATTAGAGATCGTTAGTCGCTCTTAAATTTTGAATAGAAGCGAAGATTTACCAAAAGTTATCAACAACCTAATATATGGTTTATGAACAGATTGTCATACACTACCTGTAGCGGTTTGGGGCTTGACAGGCCGCACGGGCTGCGCGCATATTGTCGCCCACGAGTCGCTTGGCGACCTCCAAATTGAATGCGGGCTTAACGCGCGTGTAACTGAGGCGGGGAGGATGCGGTGATGGGCGGGGGAGCGATAGATTTGGAAATGGGTTCGAAGTCAAAAATAACCGACCGCGCACCAGCCGCCAACGCTGCGCCCGCTGACTCTGCGGCGGTCGGCCACGGTATCGTGCTGGAGCGTTTCTTCACCACCGCCGGCGTCGATCCATATACCGAAGTCGAATGGGATCTCCGCAGCGCCGTCATCTCGGGCGAAGACGGCCGCGTAGTCTTCGAGCAGAAAGACGTCGAGGTGCCGCGCGGATGGTCGCAGACGGCGACCAACGTCGTGGTCTCGAAATATTTCCGCGGCCCGCTCGGAACGCCGCGGCGCGAGACCAGCGTCCGCCAGCTCATCTCGCGGGTCGTCGATACGATCACCGGATGGGGCGAGAAGCAGGGCTATTTTGCCGGCGCTGAAGCGCGCGAAACTTTCCACGCCGAGCTCAAGTACCTGCTCCTCAATCAGAAGGCCTCGTTCAACAGCCCGGTGTATTTCAACGTCGGCATCGAGGCCAGGCCGCAGTGCTCTGCATGCTTCATCCTCAAGGTCGATGACAGCATGGACTCGATCCTGAGCTGGTACCGCAACGAAGGCATGATCTTCAAAGGCGGCTCCGGCGCGGGCGTGAACCTGTCGGCGCTGCGGTCTTGCCGCGAGAAACTGTCGTCGGGCGGCACCGCGTCGGGACCGTTGTCGTTCATGAAGGCCGCCGACGCGAGTGCCGGCGTCATCAAGTCGGGCGGCAAGACGCGGCGCGCGGCCAAGATGGTGGTGCTCAACGCCGACCATCCCGACATCGTCGATTTCATCAAGTGCAAAGTCGAAGAGGAAAAGAAGGCGTGGGCGCTGATCGAAGCGGGCTACGACTCCTCGCTCGACGGCCCGGCTTACGGCTCCGTGTTCTTCCAGAACGCGAACAATTCCGTGCGCGCCACCGATGGATTCATGCAGGCGGTCCTCGATGACGCCCAATGGCAGACCCACTTCGTCAAGTCGGGCGAGGTCGCCGAGACCCGTTCCGCGCGCAAGGTGCTCCACATGATCGCCGAGGCCGCGCACGCATGCGGCGACCCCGGGATGCAGTTCGACACGACGATCAACCTGTGGCACACCTGCCCGGCCAGCGGACGAATCAACGCGTCGAATCCGTGCAGCGAGTACATGCATCTGGACAATTCGGCCTGCAATCTCGCCTCGCTCAACCTGATGAAGTTCATCGATGATCGCGGCGAGTTCGACGTGCGCGCATTCCGCCACGCGGTGGACGTAATGATCACGGCGCAGGACATTATCGTCGATAATTCCTCGTACCCGACCGACGAGATCGCCAGGAACGCCAGCGCGTATCGCGAACTTGGACTCGGCTACGCAAACCTGGGCGCGCTGCTGATGGCGCTCGGGATGCCCTATGACTCCGACCAGGGGCGCAGCTACGCCGGCGCGATTACCGCGCTGATGACCGGCGAGGCCTATCTCCAGTCGGCGCGAATCTCCGAACAAATGGGGCCGTTCGCCGGCTACGCGCCCAATCGCGAGCCGATGCTGAAAGTGATCGAGCGCCACAAAGCCGCCGCCTACAAGCTCGATCCTTCTTACGTTCCGCTCGACCTGCTGCGCGCCGCGCGCGAGTCATGGGACGACGCGCTCAAACTCGGCGCTTCCGCCGGCTATCGCAACTCGCAGGCTACGGTGATCGCGCCGACCGGCACCATCGCGTTCATGATGGATTGCGACACCACCGGCATCGAGCCCGACATCGCGCTCATCAAGTACAAGAAGCTGGTCGGCGGCGGGATGCTGAAGATCGTCAACAACACGGTCCCGCGCGCACTCAAGCGCCTGGGCTACGACTCGAAGGAAGTCCAGGAAATCGTCGAATACCTCGACGAGAACGAGACAATCGAAGGCGCGCCGCAGCTCGCCGACGCGCATCTCGCCGTCTTCGATTGCGCCTTCAAGCCGCGCGCCGGCGCGCGCACGATTCACTACAACGGGCACCTCAAGATGATGGGCGCGGTGCAGCCGTTCATCTCCGGCGCGATTTCCAAGACGATCAACATGCCCGCGGAAGCGACCGTGGACGAAGTCGCCGAGGCTTACGTCACCGCGTGGAAGCTCGGGCTCAAGTCGGTCGCGATTTACCGCGACGGATCCAAGCGCGTGCAGCCGCTCAACACGGGCAGGAAAGAAATAGAGAAAGCGGCGGACGCGGTCGCGTCGATCGCGGCGGCCGACGATCGCATGCAGCGGCGCAAGCTGCCCGACGAGCGCAAATCGATCACCCACAAATTCGATATCGCCGGCCACGAAGGTTACATCACCGTCGGCATGTACGAGGACGGCACCCCGGGCGAAATCTTCGTCACGATGTCCAAGCAGGGCTCGACGATCTCGGGCCTGATGGACTCGTTCGCGACCGCGATTTCGTTCGCGCTCCAGTACGGCGTTCCGCTGCAGTTCCTGGTGGATAAATTCTCGCACATGCGCTTCGAGCCGTCGGGCTTCACCAAGAATCCGCAGATTCCGTACGCCAAGTCGATCGTCGATTACCTGTTCCGATGGATGGCGTCGAAGTTTCTGGACGAGGAAGCAAAGCGCGAGGTCGGGATTATCGAGTCGGAGAAAACGCTGTCGGCAAAATCCGAAGCAGCGACCGTAGCGATGGCTCCAATAGCCAGCCTGCGCGACGGCAAGGACGGCGGCATTCGCCAGGCCTTCATCAATCAGGCCGACGCGCCTCCGTGTCCCGACTGCGGCAGCATCATGGTGCGCAACGGCGCCTGCTACAAGTGCATGAACTGCGGCACTACCAGCGGGTGCTCATAAGGAAGGAGTTTCAAGGGTCCCGGAGAGTTAGGCGGGGGAGGCTTTCGAGAGACTGGCAATGAGAATGCGGTGGATGCGGACGGGCAGGTAGGTACAAGCGGCGGCGGCGAAAAGTATTAGCCAGTCCTCGGAGAAAATGGGGATGACGAATTCTCCGGGGCCCACCTTAAATGCAGGCGCGGCAAGGGCTGCGCCCTTAAGGGTTGTGGTGGGGCGGCGGATGTGGTGACGGCAGGGGGCTGGGAGCAATCCCAGCCCCCGAATTATTTGAGTGTTGAGATAGACCTTGGAGAAGCAGAGCGCGATTCAATGAAGGAGGTCTTGGTTTCATGGCGAACATGATTCCCCCGGCTGGCATCCCGTGTCGGCGGGGCACTTGCCGAAAACCGTGCGCTGATCTGGGTCAATTGCCCGTACCGACGGCCGTTCCTCGAACCATCAGCCGGCAATTTTAATCCGCATTCTGCCTCGCGCCAGCTTGGGCCTTTCCTGCACGCGGATATTCACATCGCAGCCAAGTCGCGTCAGGAATTCACAGAGCCGTTCAATAGAAAACTTTTCCAAATGGCCTCGAATAATCGCTGACACCTTGGGCTGATCGACCCCAAGCACAGCCGCTGCCTTGACCTGGCTGAGTCCGCGCCGCGCAATGATCTGACTAATCTTGATTGCGAGGTTTGCCTTGATGTCGAGCTCGTCCGCATCGGGCAGCCCGAGATCTCGAAATACGTTTCCGCTGCTGACCTCGTAGTCGACGAGTTTAGTCATATAAGCTTGCCTATCTCCTGTAGTGGACCTTCAGAGCGTGCAACTCTTTTGCGCGCCTGAACCTTTCTTCTAACAGGTCCAGATCATGTTTCGACGTGGCAATACCCGATTTGGACTTTTTCTGAAAAACATGAAGAACGTAGATCGCCTCGGCAAACTTCACTGTATAAACTGCTCGATACGTATCGCCGTCGTAGTCTTCGACAATCTCGATCACGCTGGCGCCGCCGAAACCCTTCATAGGTTTCGCGTCTGGATGTTTTCCTCCGCTCTGCGCCACCTTGAGCGCAAATCCAAGATGCGACTGCGCGGTTCGCGGGAACTTTTTCAGATCGTCTTTGCTGCTTCCAATCCATACGACCGGCTTAAGCGTTTCCCCTTTTTCCAGCACCACGGTGCAAGCATATGCTCTTTTGGGCATAATGTCGAGTTGAATTTTTGCCCCGCCGTACGGACGAGGCAACGGCGGCAGCAGGCAATCCGATTGGTCATGAACCGACGGGACTAGGGATTAAGGTTTGGCGTCGCGGTCCCCTTGCCGCCGAAGTCGTATGCGCCGATCAGTGGGAAGGGCTGGTGCCGGTTGCTTCGGCTTCATCAAGCAATCGCTGCAAATGACTAGAGGGAGAATCGCGCCCGGCGTGGCCGTCGTGACCGCTATTCAAAGCGCAGGCTGGCACTACACTGGTATGCGGTGGCTTGAACTCTGACGGGAGCAAACGCTCGCGAGCCGCCCACTGATCGAAGCTGCCGGGACTGCTCGCCAGCACGCGAAATCGCATGCAGACGGTCGCACAGCCACAACTCGAGTCGCAATTTCCGTGGAGCTCGCCCGATGACTTGACGACCAGATCGAGCGGGCGCGTCTTGCCGGGCACGATTTCGACGGGTTCCTTCATCCCGGCAATCCAGAAGCTGTGGAGCACGTCGGCGGAAGCAAGCTCGAGCCGAACGTCGGTAGCGCTTGGAACGTACAAGACATCGCTGGTCTTGATGCCGAGCGAGGGGTAGTCGAATTCCCACCACCACTGATGCGCGACCACCCGGATCGTGAGCACAGGCCGGGTTACGCCAGCACCGAGGATTCGACCGACAAAGATCGCTCCGGCACAGATGCACGCCAGACCTATCAAGGATCCGACGAATGGCCTCGATAGTTTCATGAGTTCACTTCCTAAAGGGTACCCTCCGAACTGGTGCTGTCGCCAGCCATCACCGGCTCGTGCGCTGCGGCTCGCTCCACGTCGCTAACGACCCGATCCGGATCGGCCTTTTCACCCATGTACTGAAGCAATGCACGGCCGTTCGCATCCACCAGGAAGAATTCGAGAACGTGATCGACCGTTCCATCGGGTTCGCGCTTTCGAATCACGTTGAATCGCGCCATCACGTCGTCGATCTGTTTGGGCGTTCCGGTCAGGAACAGCCAGCCGCTAACGTCAGCGCCCTGCTTGTTCGCATAGGCGAGAAGCTGCGCCGGATGATCGTGTTCGGGATCGACTGTGATCGACACGATGCGGGCGTCGGTTCCAAGCCTGGGTCCGAGTCGATTCGCGATCTGTTTCATCTGAGCCGTAAGCATCAGACACGGACCGGGACAGTTGGTGTAAATGAAATCGAACAGGACGGGTTTCCCCTTCAGCGAGGCCAGGGAGACGTTGCGGCCATGCTGATCGACCAACGTGATGTCGGGCAAGCAGTCGGAGGTATGGAGCACCGCAAACCCTCCGCGCTCCCCAATATCTTCGGCCGGCCGGCGGCAACCAACTAGAGTCACCACGCCGACCAAGACCATCAGCATCGCCAAGGAAAGGCTGGCACTGAGACTCTGCTGCTTGAGACTAAGGTTTAGCGTTGTGGTCACCGGGATTCCCTGAAGCCTGCGGCGCAGGTTTCTCCGTGAGTAGCGGCAGCACTATGTCGGCAAGACTCTTCTCGGTAACCGACGTTTGCCCGGGTGTGAGCTTCGCGCGGATAACTCCGGTCCGATCTACAACGAATGTGACGGGCAGAACGTCGGGCGGACCGAAATCGTTGACTTTGGCGTCATCCAGCATCGCCGCCGGATAGCTATATGATTGCATGACCTTGGTCACATCGGACCGATCGTGCCGGCGGTCGGTGCTGAGACCTATCATCTCGAGTCCATGGCCGTGATAGCGCTTATAGAAGGCGTCCAGCGCCGGCATTTCCTGGCGGCAAGGCGGACACCACGTAGCCCAGAAGTTGACGACTACGACTTTCCCGCGCAGCACACTTAGATCGAATGCCTGACCGTCCAGTTCGGGCACGACCAGCGCCGGCGCCGCGTTACCCACAGTTGCGGAGGCGAACGCCAGTGCAGCCGCACACAGGATCATGCCGACTCCTGCCAAAGCAGACCACAATGCCGTTTGCCTCACGATTGCTTTTCCTCGCTTCAGAAGCTGTAACTCACGATCAGCTTGGTCGCGAAGGGCGCGGTAAGCTGATAACCCCTCACGTTTTGAAAAATTGGAACCTCAATGTCTGCATAGGCCCGGATGACCCCGAGTTGGATCTCGCCTCCCGGAGCAACGATAAAACGGGTGTAGCCGCTATCGGCGGGACTGGCGTTATTCCCTGTATCACGCGTACGGTCAGAGGCGATAAAGGTGAGCATCGGAGCGAGTTCGCTCAGAGGACCGACTTTGCCGAAGTTGTAGTAGGTTCCCACCGCACCATCGACTTCCCTGCCGGGCGTGTATTGGTCCTGTTCCCAGAGCGGCAAATCGTAGTGTACCTGCACGTAGTAGTTGAAGGGGCGTTCCATGAAGGTCAATGGCAATGTCCCTAAATTCGTCGGTAATGTTCCGATGTGGTAAGCCCCCATGAGAAGATCAGTGCTACCCGTGCCAATCTGCGTGTCCCGATCGTAGGGTGGATAGGTCCAGTCGCCGCTGGGGACCTTGACTCCCATCAGGAGTCCGGTCGACATGTCCTCCGACAGGCCGGTATACATCCCCTGGATCTGGATATCGCCGATGGAGTCGTTCTGGAACCAATGGATGCCGGCGTTGTCGCCGTCATAAGCACCCTTGTAATAGCGCGACCAATAGGGCACTTCGAGCATCACTCCCCAGTCCCGATTGAACATGTACTGTGCGCCGGCTTCCATGAAGTTTGTTCGGATGTACTTGTCGTTGTTGTAGAACTCGGAGGCTGGCTGGGTCGCGTGGAAGTTTATGTACTGATCCATGTATTCATACTGAAACCACACCTGGCCGCCGGACCCTTGAGGAAACAGTGAGGCGGTTCCTACCTCGAAGACACCGCATCCGCATGCACAGGCCCAGCTCAGACCGGGCGTTAGCCCTACGAGGAAAACAGACGCCAGCAACAAGCGCCGGCACGTTTTACCGACATCATGCGGGGAAATGGCCGCTCGAGCCAAAAGAACAAGCTCAGAAATCCGTCGCATGGGACATCTCCCAGCGGACACCTTGCGATGCGCCGCCTGCCTGAAAAAGAAACCATCGCGCCGCGACATTTTCCGGCGCCGGAAAATCAAATCGTGAACGTTGTCGAACGAAAGCTGTTAGACGGGGCGCTTTGGCGGCGGAGTGTCGGGAGCGACCTTAACATCGACTAGCCGCACTGCCTTGTTCACGGCGGTCGAGCCCACAGCGCGCAGAACGAACTCCGGCAGGACCGTCGCAGGGCGTGCAAGCAAGGGGCTCGACACGCGGTCGAGCATTTGAATCGGCTGGCAAATGTTGATGGTCAATTCTGGATGACTCGGTCCGGAGACGACGACGATCCCCCCGGCCGAGGGAACGCTGGCCAACAACATGACGATGGCCACGATTAAACTCAGGTCCCGCAAGTCCGCCTTTGAAAACAACCGCTTCATGCCGCAGTGACCACTTCTAAAGCAATCCTCGCCCGCGTTCAAGCTCCGCCGGCTTTGCGTTCATTTTATCCGCGCAGCAAGCGGGTAATCAGAAAAATTCCGAGCATCCCCACAACGGTGGCGACGCCAACCAATGGAGAGTCGTGCTCGCGAGCTTCCGGCAGCAGATCCGAGGCGCCGATATAAAGAAAAGAACCGGCGAAAAATGCAAGCAGCAACGGCAGCAGTCCCGCCCTCAAATTGAACATCAGCGTCGAGGCCGCACCGAGAACCGGCGCCAACATATCGATTATCAGCCAGAAGACGGCGCGTCGGGGCGAATTTCCATGCGCCAGAACGACCGTCACGGTGTTTAGTCCGTCGCTGAAATCGTGGGCGATTATGCCAAACGCAATCAAGAGTCCGATCTGGACGCTCGCCTGAAAGCCGACACCGATTGCAACGCCGTCGAGGAAACTGTGGAAGGCCAGGCCGCCCGCGGACACCGCGCCAAGCTCCGTCTCATGAGCTCCCACCAAGTGAGGGTGTTCGCGGGCACGGTGCATGGCCGTGTAACGTTCAAGTCCGAAGAAGGCAAGGAATCCAAGCGCGGTCATCGGCATGTACGATGCGCCGTGAGGGAAAGCGAAGACTTCCGGCAGTATGTCGAACAGCGCCACCGCCAACACCGCGCCGGAACTGAAACCGAGCAGCAAATGAAGCCGGTCGCGCAAGCGGATGGCTGCCATGCCGCCCAACCCGGTGGAGATGAGCGTGACTAGAGCAAGAAGTATCGGCGCGAATCGCATGGGTAGACTTTGCTCAGAGTTCAATACCGAGGTTCAAAAAGCCAGTCGCGGCGCACCGCGTTCCCCGGGAATTCCCGGATGCTATAATGAATGAACGCGGGGAAACATACGCGCCCCGTGCCCGGAGAAGGCACAACGATTATGTCGCGAACGAAGTGGATGTTAACGCTCTTGCTTGCCGGCGGGGTTTTATTCGGTCTGACGCCGATCGGCGATTCGGCGCAGGCCGGGGGCAACGACCGCGCTACCGCGGTTTTTTCGGGCGGCTGCTTCTGGGGCGTCAACGGCGTCTTCAAGCATGTGAAGGGCGTGTCCAAAGTAATTTCCGGATACGCGGGAGGAGCGGCAGACACGGCCAACTACGAAACCGTAAGCACGGGAACGACGGGGCATGCCGAGTCGGTGCAGGTCACTTACGATCCGTCGAAGGTTTCGTACGACGATCTGTTGAAAGTATTTTTTTTCGTCGCCCACGATCCGACCGAGCTGGATCGACAGGGCCCGGATTCAGGAACTCAATATCGGTCCTCGATCTTCTATGAGAACGGCGGTCAGAAGAAGAGGGCCGATGATTACATCGCCCAACTCGAACGCAAACATTCATTCTCCAAGCCAATCGTAACCAAGGTAGTTCCGCTCACCGCTTTCTATCCGGCCGAAGACTACCATCAAAACTATCTGGCGCTGCACCCGGATCAGCCCTACATCGTCATCAACGATATGCCGAAACTCGAACGGCTCCGGCAAGACTTCCCCGGGCTGTATAAGCCGTAGTCCCGAAAGCGGAGAAGCGCACTGCTTCGCGGGGAGCAGGCCGGAGTGCGATGCAAAACGATCGCGCCGCGATCAGGCAGCGGCGTCGCCGCGACTCCCGATTTGCCGCATCTCCTCGGCGCGCGTGCGGGCCTGATCGGCGGCACGGCGCGCTGAATCCGTTGTGTGATAGAGCTCAAGATCGGCGTCGAACTCGCCGTCGGCGACCGGGCTTAGCGCGACATCGGTATAGTGCTTCGACGCCGGATCGTTCTCGATCTTGCGTCGCAGCCGCTCCAGCCGCCAGAAGAACCACAGACCGGGCACATAGGTCGCCGCCATCTCGCGCGCGCGCCGCATGAAAAACCTGAGCGCGTTCTCGCGCGGAAAACCAGGACGGCGCTGCGTGCGCGGCTTGCGGCGAATGATTCCGCCTTGCAGCGGATGCACCCGCTCGAAGGCGTGACTCCCGTAAAAATAGAAAATCATCGAGGTCATCCGCCGCGTGCGCATTCCGCTGGCGGCGGCCCGCTTGATCAGCGTCTCGATGTGCGCCGGCGAATAGTACAGGTGCCATGCCCGCTGGTAGATATCCTGCCACTGGGCGGCGCTCATCCGCGGATGATCGGCGGCCGCGTGCTCGGCGTCATACTTGTTGGTATCCGCTTCCATTCGCTCGCCGCGCAGGTACATCTCCTGGTGATCCTTGGAGCCGGGCAGCGGCGTCAGCATGAAGAACTCCATGATGTCGATCGGGAGTTCGCGCTGGATGATCTGGATATCGCGCTCGATGCTCTCGGGCGTGTCGGACGGGAAGCCGAGGATGTAGCCGGCGTAGGTCAGAACCTTGGCGCGCTTCCACGCCTGGAGCATCCGGCGGTATTCGGTGATGCGATTCTGACCCTTCGATGCGCCCTTGAGGCTTTCGGGATTGATGCTCTCGAGCCCGATGAAAACTTTCTTGCAGCCTGCGCGCACCGACTTCTCGATGAAGTTCGGGATTTTGTGGCACATGGTGTCAACCTGCATGATGATGTTTATCTTCAGCCGGTCGCGGCGCTTGAGCTGGATGATGCGGTCGAGGATCGCTTCCCAGTTCCGATTGCGCGCGAAATTGTCGTCGGTAATGAAGAAGCTGCGCACGCCCTGCGCCGCGTGAGCGCGAATCAACTGCTCGATGTCGTCGGGGCTGCGATGCCGTGACTTGCGCCCCTGCACATTTATGATCGTGCAGAAGCTGCAGCTGAACGGGCATCCGCGCCCCGCGTCGAAGCATCCGATCGCCCCGGCATAGCGCTTGACGTATTTAATCGGAAGAAACGGCAGCGGCTCGCCGTCCATCGCCGGCAAATCGGCCATGAAGTTGTAAATCGGCGGGAGACGATCCTCGAAAGCAGCGACGAGCAGCTCGTCGAGCCGGTGCTCGGCTTCTCCCGCGAACAGGGTGATTCCGAGCGCGAGCGCGTCCTTCATCTCGGGCGGCATCTCGGGAAGCATCGCGAGACATCCGCTGACGTGGAATCCACCGATCGCGACCTGGATTCCGGCGGCGCGCAGTTCGCGCGCGATATCGACCGCGCGGGCAAACTGGTTGGTTTGTACTCCGATCAGCAGCACGACGCCGCGGTTCGAGTTGCGCTTGAAGCGGCGAATTATCGAACGCACCGGGACTCTCGCGTTAGTTTCGTCGTGGGCCGCTATCTCGAGATCAACTCCCTCGCCGAGGAGGGCCCGTGCCTGCGCGTCGAGCGCGAGGCCGTAGATGCTCGACAGCGAGCTCGACGGCACGAAGCCGCGCCACCATTGGATGAGATAGCCGTCGTCATCGTAATGCGACGGCTTGATCAGCTCGACAAGAAATCTGGCGCGACCCGCTTCATTCATTTTTTTCTCAGGCATGGGTCGTTTACTCTATTGGTTATCCACAATTCTCGCTACCTGCCGCATTGCGCTGTGCTCGTGCGGAAGATACTCGATATCCTGCGTGATTGGATCGAGTCGATAGAAAGAGTAGGTATTGCGCTGGTACGAGTTGGCGTGCGCTCCTATCCGGGCATCGATAGGACGCGAATCATAACGAGCAGTTACAGAACGGCGCGAGCTGGGGATAGCAAGCGCGCCAAAGGAGCGAATCTTGGACCTGGAAAAATTAGTGGCAGAGTTGAAGGAGGAGGCCGACCGGCTCGGTCGAGCTATTGCGGCGCTCTTGGAATCGGCCTTGTCAGGGGGCAGCAAGAAGAGGCGCGCCGGCAGGCCAAAGGGGACCACGTCGAAGCGGCGCAAGCGCGGAGGCTTGACGCCGGAAGGCAGAAAGCGGCTGTCAATCGCGATGAAGAAGCGTTGGGCAGAGCGCAGGAAGAAGGGTTTGTAGCGCACCGCTGGAATCGACGCGAAGACATGAGCTTGCGCTGTGCGTGCGAGTTGGCAGCGCCAATCGGCAGTAGGTGATTGCAGCCGCCCGCCAGTTGATGCGCAACTTGTTTGCTCAAACCAGGCAATCAAGGGGAGATCAGTATGGCTTTACTTGCAACGCAGTTGGGAATCGAAGAAGTAAGGGCGCATCGTCGCTGGTTTCTCTGCCTGGGAGCGGTGCTGATCGTCATAGGCATTATAGCGATAGGCAGCACCGAGCTCATGACGATGATTTCCGTGATTTTCCTCGGATGGCTGCTGATCTTCGGCGGCCTGTTTGAAATCATTCACGGATTTGCGCGGCGCGCATGGGGCGGCTTCTTCATTAATCTCATGGGCGGCGCGCTATACACGGTGACCGGCATCCTGATGATCACGCATCCGGAGGTGGCTGCCGTGACGCTGACCTTGATGATCGCGATGCTGCTGATCGTCGCCGGCACTTTTAGAATTTTCGTAGCTTTTTCGACTCCAATGCATCATCGGGGATGGCTGATCTTAAACGGCGCAATTTCGCTGTTCCTTGGATTTTCGATCATGAGTTGGTGGCCGAACTCGGGACTGTGGGTAATCGGACTATTCATCGGCATCGATATGATTTTCGACGGCTGGACTGAAGTGATCCTTGCATTGAGCAGCGGAAGCAGCGGAGGATCGGCAACCGCTCAAACCGCGGGTCCGTGATCCTGCCGCAGATCACCGCTCAGGGCCGTGCATATGCTTGGATCGATAAGCTTCCAGCGCGGCGCGGACCCGTTGCGCTTCCGCGACCATGGAATCGATCAACATTCGAAGGCCGTCGGTTTGTTCGTGCCTGAGCCGGCCTTCGATCTCACGCGACAACTCCATCAGGCGCATCGCGCCAAAATGACCGCAGCTGCCCTTGACCGCGTGTGCGGTCGCCGCAATTCCGGCACGGTCGTCGTGGCTCATTTGCAAACCGATTGCGCGTACCCGTTTGCTCAGGTCGGCAAGGAATACATCGATGATCTCGGCGACAAATTGCGCGCCCAGTTCATCGCCTTCGGCGAGCTGGGTAATCGCGCGCAGGTCGATCGCGGGAACGCTCGCGGTTTCAATGCTCACTCTTTTTCATCCGGCAGCTGGTTCACTCAATCCCACCAGACACGCACTGCACGCTTTCGCGCCTGATCGATCCAAGTTGCGTGCCGTTGCAACGCCACGGCCTGCGAAGCGTGGCCGGCGCCGCCAATGATTGGCTGTGACGGGCAGTCGCGCGCTTTGAAAGCTTCTGGAGATTTTGAACGTCGATGCCTGGCCCGATCCGCGAGCCTGGAGAGCCGTCAGAATCGCACCGCAGCGTCATTTATTTGCCGCTGCGGGATTCGCATCGCGCGTCGGCTACAAGCTTCATTTTCAATTTTATCTTCCAACTGGCACGGGAAATTTCCTGACGCAGCGCCCATTTTGTCCGTTGCGCGCGCAAAAAAACCAGAGCCGGAGGCGGTCACCTACCGCACCCGGCTCTGGTTCGCGTTGGCACGACGCCTCAGCGGTCAAACTACGTAGCTGGCCGCGACGATCTCACGGATTGCCCCAAGAGCCCTGAACAGTCGTACTGCCGGCGTTGTAATCAACGCCGCCTTGGTTCGTGCTGTTCTGGAACTCAGCGACGCGGACCGTCCCAGTGGTATCGAGCAGCTGCATGAAAGAATCGTTGGCCGCAAGAACTCCGCTAGGGGCCAGAACATTGCCCAACGGCGACAGGTTGTGCCCGCTTCCATCTTGAGACACGAATCCGTTGAAGAAGTGGATGGTTGGATCGTAGTCGAGACCAGTTCGGAACGTCCCGGCCGCGTCAAAGAGGTCGAGGTTGACCGCATCGCCAGCGTCACCGGAATACAGGACTCCTCGCACCGTTGTGCCGTCCTTATCTTCAAGATAGAACGCATTTCCATCGGCAAGACTTTGACTGACGCCGATACGTAGTTTCCCGTTCGCGTCGTATACCCCCAGGCCGTTTGGTCCTGAACCAGTTGGATCGGTATCCAGTCCCACCCGCAGCGTCCCTTTTTCGTCAAAGGTTTCCACGCCTCCTCCGCCAGTCGCAGTATAGCCTATGGCGGCTCGGGGGTGGCGCCGCTATAGAACACCAGCGTGGATCCGCCTTCGTACGATACCAGTGCCGCAAGCGGCGTACCGTCGGCCGTATCCAACTCGAATTCCTGTGCCACGACTCTCTTCGGGACGCTCATTTTCTTGGCCATAACCGTTGAAGCGAACGGTCCCGACCCGACCGCGATCAACGCGGCGAAGGCAATCGAGCTCCAGATCTTCAGTGCGCGATTTCCCTGTTCGTCGCGCTCGAGTCGTCGCCTCATCTGCTCGAGGTGCTCCTCGATGCTAATCCCGCTAGTCATGCTGTTTTCCTCCCCAAAAGTTTGTTCGTTGTTTAGCTAGGCCAGTTCCGTTGAGCATTTTGTCCATGTCGGCGCCTTCTTGCGTAAAATGCCGCCAGACATGGCAATGCGGGCAATCAGGATCGAAACCATCGCATCTTCCTTCGCGCCAAGACCGGCCCAGGCGTTGGCATCCTTCTGAAACTAAGATCGAGGAAGCGGAAGTTTCTTGCGCCTTGTGTTGATGGGTACGAAGGGTCCTGTTGGCCCGCCGCCGGGGGACACCGAGTCATCGGCCGGACCGGAGCTATTGTTGAGGCCGCGGCCGAAAGCAGCGACCTGCGACTGCCATTGCTCGCCGAAGGCCAGGATCAGCACCAGCTGATTGATGTGCGCGTCCTTGGTCAGCGACTTCATCGAGCCGCCACCGGCGGTAGCCAGCACTTTGTACGCCGCCTGCGTCTGCCGGTAGAACTCCGGCAACGGCGATATTTTGGGCGGCTCCTCCCGATGCATCTTGAGCCAGAACTCACGCTCGAACCGCTCGTGCTCCTCCTCCGCCACGTCCACCGTGTTGAAGGTGCCGTTGTTGGCTTTGAACTGCCGGATCAGCGCCAGCAGCGGTCCGAAGTCCTCCTTCTGCGGGGGCGAATCGCCCACCAGCACGACCACCTTTTTGGCATACGGCTTCCAGTCCATCTTATTGACCGCCGTCTCGCACGCGCCCAGCATATCGTCTTTCCACTCGCCGCCACCCATCGCCTGGATGCCGTTCAAGAAGTCGCTCAGCTTTTGCGGCCACAGCGTCAGCGGCTGGATACTGCGCTTCTCGCCCTTGCCCCCGAACACGATTATTCCAATTCGCGCTGTCGGCACCAGCCGGTGAATCGACTGCACCAATTGTTCCATCTTGGCCTTGACGTCGTCGATGATCAGTTTCATCGAGCCGGTCCCGTCAATCACCAGCACCACGTCCAGTCCCTTGCGCCTGAGCTCCCCGATGAATCCGCCGAAGCCCGAGCCAATGCCGTGACCGTAGCCCGATCCCATCCCGTCGCAACAGCCAATCCCGATTCCGCCGCCGCCGGCGGCGCGCACGTAGTCGTTGGCCAGTCCAACCGCCTGCGAGGTGTCAACCGCGGTCGGCGCTTCCATCTGCTGCGGCGCCGTGTCGGGCATCGGCACTTCGGGCATGTCGAGGTCCTGCATCTCGTTGCCGCCGCCGCCGCCGCCCGCTTCCAGGTTCACCATGATCAACTCGCGCCCGCGCTGCTCGTGCACCGTGATGATCAGGAAGAATAGGAGCACTACATGAAGGGCGACTGAGAGAGGGAACGGACCAATCATGAATCGTATCGCGCTGCGAATCGTTGGCCAGAATCCGCCCGCTTCCTCACGAGCTCCGTCGGCATCGACAGTTTCGATTTCCGGCGGCTGCGCTGCGAGCGCTGCCGCAGGTTCGGGACTGCCGCCGATCGCGCCGACGCGTGCGAGCGCCGCGAGCTGGCGCTGACAAATCGCGCATCCCGCGACGTGAGCATTCCATTTGGCGCGCTCATCCGGCGCGAGTGTGTTCTCCGCAAACGCCGCGAGCAGATCCGGATCGGGACATCCCGCGCCTGACGCGTCGAGGCCGGACGCGAGACTCGTGCGAATCATCGCGTCAAGGCGGTCTTCTGCGGCCCTTTCGTCTCCCATCACTTTCCCAGCGCGAGCATGCTACCGAGGTCGAAGGACCAATCGCCGGTCGCATACTCGAAACATCGGCTAATCTGATCGTCGCTGAAACGATACTTGCGGCGCAGCGTGCGCGTGACGCGATCGCGGATCGCAGCCCTTGCACGCGCGAGATTGCGCGACGCGCTCGACTCATGCTCGCCGATCAAGGCCGAGGTCTGTGCGAGCGTAAGGTCCTGGACGTAATAATATGAAAGCCTGAGCCGGTCGTGCGGCGATAGCGCGTTCAGCGCTGCGCGTAGCGATTGCTCCAGGGCCGCGAGCAGCCTTGCCCGATCGGGATCGAGCGCATCGGTCGCATCGATATCGATGAGGGCGCTGGAATTGCCGTCGAGCTCTTCCTCCAGCACTTCCACACGCCGCGTCGCGCGCCATCGATCGGCTTCGAGCCTGGTGATTACTACCCGCATCCACGACATCAGTGAGCTGCGCCCGCCGTAATGCTCGAGCGGCGAGCGGCGCTCGCTGTCGCAGGATCGCAAACCATAAAGATCCGCCCACAATGAATCCGCGATTTCGCTTGCGCGCGGAGAGTTGCCGAGTACTGCCCGCGCAAAGGCGTCAACCGGAGCGCGATACGTCGATACGAGATAACGCCAAGCCTCCGCGTCGCCGTCACGGCATCCGATGGCGAGCGCAAGGTCGGCGGTATGCAGCGAGTCGAGAAAGCGGGTGACTTCTGCGTGATTGACAGGACCCGTATCCGGGCCGAAGCGGCGCTCGAAGCTTCGCCACAACGCGCCGGCGAAAGAGGACCGCGATACGCGCCAGGCCGCCGCGTTGCTCGTGGAATACAAGCGAGCAATCGTGTCGCGGTAGTTTTCGAGGAACTGTTCCAGCGACATCGCCGCCATGATTTCCCGACCGCTGCGTCCACGACCCTCGCGCCGGTCATCGGCTATGCTGAGCCTGCGTCAGGCCAATCTCAATCCCGTCCGCGTGGTTCGATCGGCGCCATCAGCCGGCCCGAGCGTTGGCGTCTCCTGAAACTAAGATCGCAGGACGGGGATTTTCTTGCGCTTTATTTTGGCGGGAACGGAAAGTCCGGCCGGCCGCCGACGATAGGATGACCCAGGCCGGCCATCTGCACACGAATCTGGCTTTTGCGCCCGGTTTCGAGCGTAAGTTCGATCAGCGCCATCAGCCGGCTGGGCATCGCACTACGAAACTCCTTTGATGCGCCCGACACTGGATGGCAAAACTTCAGCTCGCACGAATGGAGCGCCAGCCGCCGGGCGGGATCGATCGTCGCGCCATATTTGCGATCGCCGACGACAGGATGGCCCAGCCCCGCCATCTGCACGCGAATCTGGTTTTTGCGGCCGGTTTCGAGCGTTAGTTCGACGAGCGAGCGGTCTTGACCTGTGCGTAAGACGCGATAGTGCGTGATTGCGGGCTCCCCACCCCGCTCGACGCGATGCATCCTCAATGACTTGCTCTCTACAAGGTTGTCCCGAATCGTTCCGTTGGCCTTCGAGGGCACGCCCTCCACGACCGCAAGGTATTTTTTGGTGACGTCCTTCCAGTTCCGCTGAAGGACCGCCTGGATCAGACGACTTCTTGCGAACATCATCAAGCCGGAGGTCTCGCGGTCGAGTCGATGCACGATGAAGGCCTGTTGCGCCGGCGATTTGGTGAGCGCCTTCAGATGTTCGTTGAGGATCCGATGCGCAGTTCTCTCTTTCTCGTCCTCCGATCCCATCGAAAGCAGCCCCGCGCGTTTGTCGACCACGACGATATCATCGTCGAGATAAATGATTTTCAGGCCATGACGCTCGATCGACGCGGCGGGGATTTGCTTGCCTGCGGCGATAGTCACAAGGTCGCCCGGCTCCAACCGGGTATCATGCCTGACGGCGGCTATTCCCTTTACGGTCACCGCCCGGAAGCGCAGAAGATCCTTCGCCTGTTTGCGCGACAGTCCGAGCGGCAGGCCGATCAGATACGGCAGCAGTTCGCATCGCGACGAGACGCTAAACTGATGGTCACGCGTGGGCATTGCGGTAATATGGTCGCCCACTATTGATGAAGCGGCAAGATGAGTAGTCCGAGTCAGAACCGCGCGGTCCGCCACATCGGTCCAGCTGTGTCGATACGCACCATCGCGGCAGGCCGGTGACGCTATGGGCGACAGCGTCGGATCTGCGCGAATGACATCTTAAATTAACGGATCTAATAGCTTTGCCAAGGCTTCCACGAAGTCGCGCAGATGTTCTCTTTGTTACGGGAGATGTATGA
The DNA here is from genome assembly GCA_963813785.1 of uncultured delta proteobacterium. Classification (GTDB taxonomy): domain Bacteria; phylum Desulfobacterota; class Binatia; order Binatales; family Binataceae; genus Binatus. The sequence goes on from CAWFAJ010000002.1 coordinate 314,584, forward strand.
GCGATAGCATCGAATCGGCACGTCGATTGCACCAATCTTTTTGCCGCCGTGAAAGATCAATTCGAATCGCCTTTAGCAAGCCCGGATTCGTTCGAAGCTCTGATCACGAGGCTTCGTGAAATCCGCCGGTCGCTGATCGGGCAGGAAAGCGACCTCCACAAGCGCGCATCGACTGTCCATCCCGCATATCGAAAGAGCGCGATCAATTTGATCCATTATCTCGCGCTTAGACACCAGGATATTCGGACCCTTCAGGACGAACTCGCGGCTCTCGGTCTCTCATCGCTCGGCAGAACAGAAGCTCATGTCATGAGCACGCTGGATGCCGTGATCGCGGCTCTCCATCATATGGCAGGGCGGAAGATTGAAGCGCCGGCGCCGTCGCAATGTCCGGGCTTTCGCGAGGGCAGGTCGATCCTCGCGGCGAATACCGAGGCGCTACTCGGGCCTGCGCCGGAGCATCGCGCCGTCCGCATCATGGTGACGATGTCGGCTGAGGCTGCAGACGACTACTCGTTGGTGCGCGACCTCGTTTCCCACGGAATGAACTGTATGAGGATCAACTGCGCGCATGACACCCCGGAAATCTGGGGCCGGATGGTCAATCATCTTGAGCGCGCGCGGCGGGAATTGGGTGTGCCCTGCCGTATTCTAATGGATATTGCCGGGCCGAAGCTCCGAACTGGGCCGATAGAACCAGGGCCACAAGTGGTCGAATGGCATCCCAGGCGCGATAGTTTTGGAGGCGTGACGGAACCCGCGCGAATCTGGCTTTCTCCTGCGCAGCCAAGCCACCCTGCTCCGGCGGGTGCGGACGCGGCATTGCCCGTGCCGGCGGATTGGCTTGATGCGGTCAAATCAGGCGAACGCATTCACTTCAAAGACGCACGCGGGAAACGACGAGTTCTCGAAGTGGTCGGCAGCCACGAGGCGGGGCGATGGGCTCGATGCAGCCAAACCGCATACGTGACTGCGGGAACAGTTTTGCTGCGCGTCAACGTGGGCAACGACGCGAGGCGCGAAGCGCAGGTGGGAGATTTACCGCGCCGCGAGCAAGGAATCCTGCTTCGCAAAGGCGACTTCCTGCGGCTCACGGCTGAACCCATCGTGGGCAAAAGCGCTTCGATCGATTCGCACGGACGGGCGCTCAGTCCTGCGACGATCTCGTGCACCCTGCCGGAGATTTTCTCGATGGTTCGCGCGGGCGAGAAGATTTGGTTCGACGACGGCAAATTGGGCGGAATCGTGAGAGCGGTCGAGCCTGGCGCGCTGCGCCTCGAGATTACCGAGGCCAAGGCAAGCGGCAATCGCCTCGGGGCCGACAAGGGAATTAATCTGCCCGATACGAAAATCGAACTGCCCGCACTTACGCCGAAAGATCTCGAAGACCTCAAGTTCATCGTTCAACACGCGGACCTGGTCGGGATGTCATTCGTGCGCCATGAGCGCGACATCGTTCAACTCCAATCGCGATTGCGGGAGCTTGGCGGCGGTCATTTGGGAATCGTGCTGAAAATCGAGACGCGCCAAGCCTTCGAGCGTTTGCCCAACCTCATGCTGGCTGCGATGCGGCAGCAACCAGTGGGCATCATGATCGCGCGCGGAGATCTGGCGGTGGAGTGCGGCTATGAACGGTTGGCGGAAGTTCAGGAGGAAATTCTGTGGATCTGCGAGGCGGCGCATTTGCCGGTCATATGGGCAACGCAGGTGCTCGAGTCTCTCGCCAAAAAAGGTCAGGCATCTCGCGCCGAAATCACCGACGCGGCGATGGGAGAACGCGCGGAATGCGTGATGTTGAACAAGGGACCTCACATCGTCGCGGCGGTCAGCGCGCTTGACGACATCCTGCGCCGCATGCAGGATCACCAGTCCAAGAAGTCGTCGCGGCTGCGCCCGCTACATTTGAGAGCGACGGAAGAATCTGAGAAATTATAGCCTGACTCGGGCGCGGTAAATCGCCGAGGTTCATGCAGAGGCTCGCTGCCCGCGTTCTGATATTCTAACCGACGGGGTGACGCACGAACGCGGTCGTTCGCTTTTCGCTGCACCGCGTCCGCATTCTTTTGCGCAGCTCGTGCGTCAGTCAGACCGTGGCCGGGCCGTCCGGATCGAGAGGCAAGTTTTCTTGAACTTCGTATTTTTTCGCGCGCCTAAGAAGCCGGCAGCCTCTTTCGCGCATATCGACGAGCCGATCCGTGCGGAACTGTTCAGCGTCGAGCGCCTGGAACAGCATGGCGAGACGCTGGCGGTTGCGCAGCGCGTCACGGCCTATCCGGGACGCGGACGGCCGATGGCGGCGCGCGTGCGCGACAACGCGCGAGTATTGCTCGCGGCGTATCGCGGCATCGCGGGCGCAATCCGCGAGGAACGCGCGATCACGCCCGCCGCGGAGTGGCTGGTCGATAACTTTCATGTCGTCGAAGAGCAGATTCGCGAGATTCGCGACGACCTGCCGCGCGGATTCTACCGGCAACTGCCCAAGCTCGCCGATGGCCCGCTGGAAGGGTATCCGCGCGTTTTCGGGATCGCGTGGGCCTACGTCGCGCATACCGACAGCCACTTCGATCCGCAGACGCTCGCCAAGTTCGTGCAGGCCTACCAGCGCGTGCAGCCGCTGACGATCGGCGAGCTATGGGCGGTCGCGATTACGCTTCGGATCGTGCTCGTCGAAAACCTGCGGCGCCTGGCTGAACTGATGGGCCACAGCCGTGCGCAGCGCCAGCATGCCGACCTGCTGGCGAACAGGCTGCTGGGGTCTAACGGCCGCGACGCGGAGCCTGTCGAGACAGTATTCAAGGAATTGGATAAGTCGCCGCTGTCGCCGCCCTTCGCGGTGGAGATGGTTCAGCGCCTGCGCGATCAGGATCCCAAGGTGACGCCGGCGCTGCGGTGGCTGGACCAGCGGCTGCTGGCGCAGGGAACCACGGCCGACGAGATCGTCCGTCAAGTGCATCAGGGACAGGGCGCGATGAACGTTACCGTCCGCAACGTCATCACCAGCATGCGGCTGATGTCCGCGGTCGATTGGGCGGATTTTTTCGAGAGCGTGAGCGCGGTCGATGCGGTGCTCCGCGCCGCCAGCGACTTTGCCGCGATGGACTTTGCCACGCGCGATCGCTATCGGCACGCGATCGAAGAACTTGCACGAGGTTCGGGGCACACCGAAATCGAGGTTGCTCAAAGCGCGATCGATTCAGCGCGGGGTGCGGCATCCGAAGTGCCAAACGGCGACGGTGCGAGGGCGCGTCGCGAGCACCATCCGGGCTACTACCTGATTTCAGAGGGGCGTCACTCTCTGGAAGCGCAACTGGGATTTCGCGCCCCGGTCCGCGACTGGATAGCTCGCGCCAACGCGGCCGCCGGAATCACGGGCTACCTGGGGACGATCGCGCTGGTCACCGCGATCATCGTCGTGGACGCCATGCTTGCCATCGCGGACCCGCAAATCGGTGGATGGACCCGGTTCATTCTCGCGATGCTCGCGATAATCCCCGCAACCGATGCGGCGGTCGCGATCGTCAATCGGGCAGTCACGACTTTGATCGGTCCCGCTATCATTCCCGCCCTCGAGCTTCGCGATGGCGTGCCGCCGAGCCTGCGCACGATGGTGGTGATGCCGACTTTGTTGACCACCCGCGACGAGATCGACGAGCAGATCGAGCGTCTCGAGGTTCATTACCTGGCGAGTTCGGACGGCGAGCTGTACTTCGCAATCCTCTCGGACTGGACCGACTCCGCGACCGAAACCGCGCCCGGCGACGACGACCTGCTCGGCGCAGCCACGGCAGGGATTGCGCGACTGAACCAACGTCACGGACCGGGGCCGGGCGGCAAGCGATTTCTATTGCTCCATCGCCGGCGCATCTGGGACGAAGCCGAAGGCGTGTGGATGGGCTGGGAGCGCAAGCGCGGCAAACTGCACGAGCTCAATCGGCTGCTGCGCGGCGCTACGGATACGACGTTTATCGCGTCGGATCAACATCCGCCGGCGGTTCCCGAGGGCGTGCGTTACGTGATCACGCTCGACGCCGACACGCGAATCCCGCGCGGCGCCGCCAAGCGGATGGTCGGCAAAATGGCGCATCCGCTGAACGCTCCACGATTCGACAAGCAATGCGGCCGGGTGGTCGAAGGTCACGCGGTTCTGCAGCCGCGAATCACGGCTTCATTGCCGACCCGCCGCGAGGGATCGGTTTTCCAGCGCGTCTTCTCCAGCACCAGGGGCATGGATCCGTACACGTTCGCAGTTTCCGACGTTTACCAGGATCTGCTGGACGAAGGCTCTTACAGCGGCAAAGGGATTTACGATGTGGACATGTTCGAAGCGGCGCTGGCGGGGCGCGTCCCGGACAATACGCTTCTGAGCCACGATCTTTTCGAGGGAACCTTCGCGCGCTCGGGATTGGTGACTGACATCGAGTTGGTCGAGGAGTTTCCATCGCGCTACGACGTTGCCGCCGCAAGGCAGCATCGATGGGCCCGCGGCGACTGGCAATTGATCCCGTGGATTCTCGGCCATGGTTCCAGCGCCGCCGCGGCATCGACGGTCCCGCGCTGACGGCCGGTCATCGATCCCGCCGCTCGGGCGCTGGAAAATGATCGACAACCTGCGCCGCACGCTGTCGGCGCCGACGGTGTTGCTGGCATTGATGGCGGGATGGCGGCTTCCCGAAGCCGCCGCTGCGATTTGGACCGGGTTCATTGTCGCGACGATCGCGATTGCGCCGATGCTCCCGTTCCTGACCGGAATCATTCCGCGCCGGCGCGATATCTCCAAGCGCAGCCATATCCGCGCGGTCGTCACCGATCTGGTAGTCGGGCTCTCGCAGCTCGCGATGATGCTGACCCTGGTCGCGCATCAGGCGTGGCTGATGAGCGACGCAATATTGCGAACGCTCTACCGCTTGTACGTGAGTCATCGGTTGATGCTCGAGTGGACGACCGCGGCACAGGCCAAGCGGACGAGTCGCCTCGACGTGCGCAGCTTCTACGGCATGATGGCCGGCGCCGCGGTGCTCGGCGCCGCGGCGGCAATCTTCGTCGCATGCGCAGGCCGGGGCGGCGGACTAATCGCTGCTCCCTTCGTGATCTTGTGGATGCTGTCGCCGGCCGTCGCGCGATGGGCAAGTCTTCCGCCGCGAATCGAGGGCGCCCAGCCGCTCCCGCTCGCGGACACGAAGGCGCTTCGACTGAGCGCGCGGCGCACGTGGCGTTTTTTCGAGAAGTTCGTGACGGCGGAAGACAACATGCTGCCGCCCGACAATTTTCAGGAAGACCCCAAGCCCATGCTGGCTCATCGGACTTCGCCCACCAACCTCGGACTGTATCTGCTCTCGGTCGTCGCAGCTCACGATTTCGGCTGGATCGGAACGCATGAAGCCGCCGAGCGGCTGGGCGCGACGCTCGACACGATGAAGCGCCTGGAGCAGTTCCGCGGGCATTTCTACAACTGGTACGCCACGCGCGACCTGCGGCCGCTGGACCCCAGGTACGTATCGTCGGTGGACAGCGGCAATCTCGCGGGGCATCTGATCGCGCTGGGCAACGCATGCCGCGAGATGATCGCGCGGCCAGTCGTGGACCGGCAATGGCTCACCGGAATCGAAGACTCGATCGCGCTCGTTCGCGAGGCGCTTGCCCCCCTGGCCGCCGACCGGCGAAGCCTCACCGTCACGCCGAAGCAGCTGGCGGAAGCGCTCGACGCTATGGCGCCGTTGATCCAGTCGGAACCGCAAACCGTGGTGGAACTCACCGCGTGGCTGGCGGAACTTGAGAATCAGAGCGATTCGATCAGCGACATTGCGCGCGCGATGACGCTGGAGCGCGCCGACTCCGCCGCCGCCGACGTGCTCGCATGGGCTGAAGCGCTGCGAGCATGCGTCCGCAGTCATCTACGCGACGTCGAATTGCTGAAACCGTGGTCAACCCGCGATGCTCGCGATGCGGCTCTCGACGGTCCCGCAACCCAGCTCGATTCGATACCGGCTTTGGGCGATCTGCCGGACCTGTATGATGAGGCGATCGGCTCCCTGAAGCGCCGGATCGACCAGCGCCCGGCTGACGCGGGCGCGATCGGCGCGGCGCCTGCATCAATCGACCCGACGCTCGATGCGCTGGCGCGCGCCCGCGATGCGGCCAAATTGCTCGAGCGGCGACTGACCGCAATCGCCGCAACCGCGGGCAAGATGTTCGACGCGATGAAGTTCGACTTCCTGTTCGATCCCGCGCGCCAATTGTTGTCGATTGGCTACCGGGTCACTGACGGGAGCCTCGATTCCAACTGCTACGACTTGCTTGCTTCGGAAGCGCGGCTGGCAAGTTTCGTCGCGATCGCAAAGGGGGAAGTGCCAGTCAAGCACTGGTTCCGACTGGGGCGCTCCATGACACCGGTCGATCGCGGCTCGGCGCTGATTTCATGGTCGGGATCGATGTTCGAGTACCTGATGCCGTCGCTGGTGATGCGCGCGCCGGCCGGCAGCCTGCTCGAGCAAACCAATCGGCTGATTGTTCGCCGGCAGATGAAGTACGGCGCCGAGCTTGGGATGCCGTGGGGTGTCTCGGAATCCGCGTACAACGCGCGCGACCTCGAGCTCACCTATCAGTACTCGAACTTCGGAGTACCCGGACTCGGGCTGAAGCGGGGGCTGAGCGAGAACGCGGTGATCGCACCCTACGCTACGGCGCTGGCGGCGATGGTGGATCCGGAGGCCGCCGCGCAGAATTTCTCGCGGCTGTTAATCGCCGGCGGGCTTGGGCATTTCGGCTGGTACGAGGCGCTGGACTACACCCCGTCGCGCGTTCCCGAAGGTGAGAGCGTCGCCATCGTGCGCGCCTACATGGCGCATCATCAGGGGATGACGCTGGTGGCGCTTGCCGACGCGCTCAATACTGGCGCGATGCGCAGGCGGTTTCACGCCGAACCCATGATCCAGGCGACTGAGCTGCTGCTGCAAGAGCGCACGCCGCGCGACGTCGCGGTGGCGCGCCCGCGTGCCGAAGAGGTCAAGGCGGAAGCCAACGTCCGCGAGAGCACTCCGCCGACGATTCGGCGCTTCCATTCGCCGCACGATCTGATCCCGCGCACGCATCTGCTGTCCAACGGCAAGTACACCGTGATGATCACCGCGGCCGGCTCGGGCTTCAGCCGCTGGCACGAGATGGCGGTCACGCGATGGCATGAGGACGTGACCTGCGATTCGTGGGGGACCTATGTCTTCATCCGCGATGTGAACAGCGGCAAGGTCTGGTCGGCGGGTTTTCAACCAGCCGGCGTCGAGGCGGACAGCTACGAAGTCGAGTTCTCCGAGGATCGGGCGGAAATCGTGCGCCGCGACGGCAGCATCACGACGACGCTCGAAGTCGCAGTGTCGCCCGAAAATGACGCCGAAGTTCGGCGCGTGTCGATTTCGAATCTCGGCAATCGCGTCCGCGAGGTCGAGCTGACCTCGTACGCCGAAATCGTGCTGGCGCCCGAGGCCTCGGACACTGCGCACCCGGCTTTCTCCAAGATGTTCGTGCAGACGGAGTTCGATGCCGAGGTCGGCGCGCTGCTGGCGACCCGGCGACCTCGCTCGCCCACCGACGCGCCGATCTGGGCGGCGCATCTGGCGGTGGCCGAAGGAGAGTCCGTCGGCGAGATACAGTTCGAGACCGACCGCGCGCGGTTTGTTGGGCGCGGGCGGGAGGTCCGCGATGCAATTTCGGTGATCGACGGGCGGCCGCTCTCGGATACTGTTGGCACCGTCCTCGATCCGATCTTCAGTGTTCGCCGGCGGCTGCGAATACAGGCAGGAGCGACGGCGCGCGTCGCGTTCTGGACCATCATCGCGCCGACGCGGGCCGAAGCGCTCGACCTGGTGGACAAGCATCACGACTCGACCGCATTCGAGCGCGCGGTGACGCTGGCGTGGACGCAGGCGCAAGTGCAACTGCATCACCTGCGGGTTGACGCCGACGAAGCGCATCTTTTTCAGCGTATCGCCAATCGCGTGCTCTACTCGGATCCGACCCTGCGGCCTTCGTCCGATCTGCTCAAGCGCGGCGCCGGCGGACAATCGAAGCTGTGGCCCAGCGGGATTTCCGGCGACCTGCCCATCGTGCTGGTTCGGATCGACGAGCTGGAGGATTTGGAAATCGTGCGCGAGCTGGTGCGCGCCCATGAATATTGGCGGATGAAGCGGCTGTGCGTCGATTTGGTGATTCTGAACGAGCGGCCCCCGTCATACGATCAAGACCTGCAAATCGCGCTCGAGGCCATGGTTCGGTCCAATCCGGCGCGCTCGGCTTCCGACGGGCAAGGCGCATGCGGAAATGTGTTCGTGCTGCGCTCCGATCTGGTTTCGGTCGAGCTGCGAAACGTTTTGCAGACCGTGGCGCGAGCCGTGTTGCTGAGCCGGCGCGGGACGTTGTCCGAGCAAGTCAAACGGCTGGAGATGTTTGAGCCGGCGGCCGCGCCGCCGCCGCGGCGAACCCCTGCGACCGGCCGGGCGGAGACCCCGGCGCCGCGGCGCGAGCTCGAATTTTTCAACGGCCTTGGCGGGTTTGCGGCCGACGGCCATGAATACGTTACCACTCTCGGCGAGGGACAATGGACGCCGGCGCCGTGGATCAACGTGATCGCAAATCCCTCGTTCGGTTTCCAGGTCTCGGTCGAGGGCGCGGGCTACACCTGGGCAATCAACAGCCAGCAGCATCAGATTACGCAGTGGTCAAACGATCCGGTGAGCGACCGTCCCGGCGAGGTGATCTACGTTCACGACCTGGATACCGACGAGCTGTGGGGACCGACTGCGAACCCGATTCGCGAGGATGTCGCGCCGTACGTCGTTCGCCACGGCCACGGCTACAGCGTCTTCGAGCACAGCTCGCACGGAATTTCACTCGAGTTGACGCAGTACGTGCCGGTGGACGACTCGATCAAGATTTCGCGGCTGAAGATTCGAAATCTTTCGGCGCGCGCGCGGCGTTTGTCGATCACCGCGTATGTGGAATGGGTGCTCGGCACTTCGCGCGGCGCATCCGCACCGTTCATCGTCACCGAGATCGAGCCCGAAACCCACGCGGTACTCGCGCGCAACTCCTTCAGCACCGAATACGGAAATCGCATCGCATTCGCAGACTTGAACGGCCAACAGCAGTCGTGGACGGCGGACCGAACCGAGTTTCTCGGCCGCAACGGTACGCTGGACAATCCCGCGGCGCTCGCGGAAGGCAAGCCGCTGTACGCCAGAGCCGGAGCCGCGATCGACCCGTGCGCGGCGCTGCAAACGACCCTGTCGCTTAGGCCCAGCGCTGTGACCGAGGTGGTTTTCCTTCTCGGTGAGGCGGAGACCAGGGCGGAGGCGATTTCCTCGATCAAAAAATATCGCGGCGCGGACCTCAATTTGGTTTTGTCCGCCGCTGTGCATCGATGGGACGGCTTGCTGGACACCATTCAGGTAAAGACTCCAGACCGTGCGATGGACGTCATGCTCAATCGATGGCTGCTGTATCAGACCCTGGCGTGCCGCGTCTGGGCCCGATCGGCCTTCTACCAGGCGGGCGGCGCGTACGGCTTTCGTGATCAGCTCCAGGACGTGATGGCGTTGACGATGGCGCAGCCCGCGACGGCGCGGGAGCACCTGATCCGCGCCGCGGCGCGCCAGTTTGTCGCCGGCGACGTGCAACATTGGTGGCTTCCGCCCGCGGGCCAAGGAGTTCGCACCCGCATCGCCGACGATCGCGTCTGGCTGCCGTTCGCAGTGGCTCACTATATAGAGGTCACGGGCGACTTGGGCATTCTCGAGGAAACGGTCCCCTTCCTTGACGGTCCGGAGCTGCAAGCCGGCGAGGATGAATCGTTCTTTCAGCCCACGGTCTCCGAGCAGCGCGGCACGATCTTCGAACACTGCGCGCGGGCGCTCGACTGTAGCCTCGCGGTTGGCATCCACGGAATCCCGCTGTTCGGGTCGGGCGACTGGAACGATGCAATGAACCACGTCGGCGAGGCGGGCAAGGGCGAGAGCACCTGGCTCGGGTGGTTCCTTTACACGACGCTGCTGGCGTTTGCGCCGTTGGCCGATATCCGCCGCGAGGATCCGCGCGCTTCGACGTGGCGGCGTCGCGCAGATTCGCTTGCGGGATCGCTGGAGCGCGAAGCATGGGACGGCAACTGGTATCGGCGCGGTTACTTCGATGACGGCACGGCGCTCGGCTCGGCCGGCAGTCTCGAATGCCGAATCGATTCGATCGCGCAGTCGTGGAGCGTAATCTCCGGCGCCGGAAGTCCGGTCCGCGCTGGGGCCGCGATGGCGGCGGTTGACGAATACCTGGTCCGTCGCGAAGACGGCCTGGTGCTGCTATTCACGCCGCCGTTCGATCACACTCCGCTGGACCCCGGATATATCAAGGGCTACCCGCCCGGCATCAGGGAGAACGGCGGCCAATACACACACGGCGCGCTGTGGTCCGTGATCGCGTTTGCGATGCTCGGTGACGGCGACAAGGCGGGCGAACTGTTCTCGATCCTCAACCCGATCAATCATGCGAACACGCGCGCAGGAATCCATCGCTACAAAGTCGAGCCGTACGTCGCGTGCGCCGACGTGTACTCGATGCCGCCGCACGTCGGGCGCGGAGGATGGACCTGGTACACGGGCTCGGCAGGATGGATGTATCGGGCGGGTCTCGAGTGGATATTGGGCTTTCGTCTCCGCGGCAAAACGCTGCTGATAGATCCGTGCATCCCGGGCAAGTGGCCAGGATTCGAGATTGCCTATCGATACGGCTCGGCCCGATATGAAATCGCGGTCGAAAACCCACGCAGCGTTAGTCGTGGAGTGAGCAGCGTGGAGCTCGACGGCAAGGCGCTCGCCGGGCGCCCGGCACAAATCGCGCTGGCCGACGACGGCATCACGCACCGAGTGCGGATTATACTTGGGTGATTGTGCGACGACCGTCGATAGTAAGTGGTTCTACGCCAATCATCCGGAATGGGCCATCATGGACGCGCTGTGGCTCAACGAAGATGGCGACTACGACAACTACGGCACCTGGCACGATGCGTACTGGTGGCATCAGAACGACCCGGATTTCTTTTACACCAATCATCCGACTTGGATATCGTGGAATTCGCAGTGGCTTGCCCAGGACGGCGCCTACGACGCCCAGCACAACTGGCATTACGGCCGATGGTGGTACAACCAGAACCCGAACTGGGTTTCCACCAACCATCCAAACTGGCTCAGCCAACATGAAAACTGGGTGAGCCATACCGAGAAGCAGGACCATCGAGCGGCGATGCGCGAAAATTGGGAGACCTACCGAACGAATCAGCAGCAGGTCCAGCAGCAGAACCAAGCCAATCGCAACGAGCAGGCGACACGCCAGCAGCAGAATCAGGCGACTCGCAACGAGCAGGCGTCGCGCCAGCAGCAGAACCAGGCAAATCGCAACGAGCAGGCGACGCGCCAGCAGCAGAACGAGGCGACTCGGAACGAACAGGCGTCGCGACAGCAGCAGAATCAGGCGACTCGGAACGAACAGGCGTCGCGACAGCAGCAGAATCAGGCGCTCCGCAACAGGCCACTCATCAACAGGCGACTCACCAGCAGCAGTCGTCTCGCCAGCAGCAGGCGCGTCCGCAGCAGGCCACGCATCAACAGAGCGGCTCACCAGCAGCAGTCGTCTCGCCAGCAGCCTGAACAGAACAAGCAAGCAAGTGCGGGTCACGAGGGCGGAGTGCGCGAAGCGAAGAAATAATCGCAGAAGCGATACCGCCTGAACGGGCGTAGCGCTTCCGATACTCAGATCGAATGGCCTCGCCGGTCCTGATGACGGCGAGGCCGCTTCATGTTGGCTACAAATGAATGATCGCCGCCGCTGGTCCGCTCATCGCGGCGATTGACCGGAGCAACCCCCGGCGCTTAGCGGCGGGTGAGCTTGCCGACTTCGGCCAGTTCCTCGGTGGACAATTTCCAGCTTCCCGCCTTCACGTTCTGGGTGACCTGCTCGGGGCTGGTGGCGCCGGAGATTACGCTGGAAACCTCCGGCTGCGACGCGAGCCATCCCACCGCCAACTCGAGCATCGTGTGCTCGTGGCTGCTCGCGAATTTCTCGAGCCGTTCGAGCGTCGCGAAGTTTTCGTCGGTGAGAGCCTGCTGCGCCATCCGTTGCACCAGAGAAAGCCGGGTGCCCTTTGGCGGCTCGGCGCCACGCCGGTATTTTCCGGTCAGAAATCCACTGGCCAGTGGAAAGTAAGGCAGGATACCTAGTCCGAACTGGCGGCATGCGGGGACGAGCTCGCGCTCGATGCGGCGGTCGAGCAAGTTGTACTGGTTTTGCGCGGAGATGTACGCGGCAAGTCCGCGGCTGCGCGATATCCAGAGCGCATCGACGGTCTGCCACGCCGCGAAGTTACTGCATCCGATATAGCGGACCTTGCCGGCGCGAACGAGATCGTTCAGCGCCTCGAGAGTTTCCTGTTGCGGCGTGTCCGGGTCCGGGGCGTGAATCTGATACAGGTCGATATAGTCAGTGGCCAGCCGTTTAAGGCTCGCCTCGGCGGCGGCGATGATGTAGCGGTACGACGCGCCGTGCAGGTAGGGACCGTCGCCCATCGCCATGCCGAATTTGGTCGCGACGACGACCTCGCGGCGGCGATCTGCGAGCGCCTTGCCGAGCAGCTCTTCGGAGCCGCCCCGATTGCCGTATATGTCGGCGGTGTCAAACAGCGTGATGCCGTCGTCGAGCGCCTGATGCACCACGGCGCGCGTCTGCTCCGCGTCGCATCGCATGCCAAAGTTGTTGCATCCCAATCCGACGGCCGAAACCTTGAGTCCCGAGTTGCCAAGCTTGCGATATTCCACGATTGCTCCTTTCGGCGCGCGGCTTCAGCATCCCGCAATCGACAGCCGCTTGCGACTATTCGATTCCGTAGCGCCGGCGCTTGCGCCACAGCGTCGTCACGTTGATGCCGAGCGTGTCGGCGGCTTCTTCGAGCGTGGCGCTGGCGGCGAGCACGCGCGCGATGTGCTCGCGCTCGACTTCATCGAGGCTGGCAGCGTTGGGGATACCGCTGAGCGCCTCGGTCGAATCGTGAAACAGTGTATCGGGCAGGTCATCGGGGGCGATCGTCTCGCCGTGCATCAGGACGGTGCCGCGTTCGATCGCGTTGCGAAGTTCACGCACATTTCCGGGCCATCGATAGCGCGTGAGCGCGGCGGTCGCTCCGGGTGAAAATGCCAGGCCGGGATGCGAATTGCGCACCGCGGCGAGGTTCAACAGCCATTGCGCGAGCGGCTCAATATCCTCGCGGCGTTCGCGCAACGGAGGCACGCGAAGGGTGATGACGTTGAGGCGGTAATACAGATCCTCGCGAAAGTGATGCGCCGCGACTTCGGACTCGAGGTCGCGATTGGACGCCGCGATTATTCGCGCATCGACGTGAATCGTGCGTTCGCCGCCGACCCGCTCGAAGTTCTGATCCTGCAGGAAGCGCAGGAACTTGGTCTGCAACGTCGGCGTCAAGTCGGCAATCTCGTCGAGGAAAACAGTCCCGCCGTTGGCCGCCTCCAGTCGCCCGGGCTTGTCCTTGACCGCGCCGGTGAACGCGCCGCGGACGTGCCCGAACAATTCGCTCTCAAGCAGTTCTTCCGAGAGCGTGGTGCAATTGACGACCACGAACGGCTTGCTCTGGCGCCGGCTCCATCGATGGATCTGCCGCGCGATAATGTTCTTGCCGGTGCCGCTCTCGCCGGTGAGCAGAATAGTCGCGTCGCTGGCGGCGGCCTGGCGGGCAGTTTCGAGCAGGTGTTGCATCGCGGGGCTGCGCGAGTCGAGCAGCGGCTCCTCGTCGATCGCGCTGCGCAGCGCGCGATTTTCCGCCTGCAGCACCCCGACGTGCAGCGCCCGCTCGACGGTGTGCTGAATCTGTTCGAGCGAGAACGGCTTGGTGACATAGTCGTAGGCGCCGGACTTCATCGCCTCCACGGCATTTTCAACGGTCGCATAAGCGGTCATCAGAATTACCAGGCACTCGGGCGCGCGCCGCTTGATCTCGCGCAGCAGTTCCAGCCCGGTCATCTCGGCCATCCGGTAGTCGGTCAGCACCAGGTCGAACTGCGTCTCGGCGAGGATTGCCACGGCCTGCGCGCCGTTCTCGGCCTCGCGAACCTGGTGGCCAAGCGACTCGAAAAAAGACACGAGACTTCGCCGGATATTGCGCTCGTCATCGACGATAAGCAGCTTGGCCATCAGGTCTCCCGTGCGGCGGGTATTTCGACGATGAATCGCGAGCCGTGAGAGTTGGCGCTCTCGACGAAAATCCTCCCGCCATGAGCCTCGACTATTTCCTTGACGATCGACAGACCCAGCCCGGCCGATCCCTTTTCGAGCCCGTCAGAACCGTACTGCGCGAAACGCTCGAAAATATAGTCTCTCATCTCGGGCGGAATTCCGGGCCCCGAGTCGGCGACTTCCAGCCGCGTGGCCTGCTTGGAGGCGACCGTCGAGACTTTGATTGTTCCACCCGCGGGGGTGTAGCGCAGCGCGTTGCCGAGCAAGTTTGAAATCACCCACGAGAGCTTGACCGGGTCGCCAATAACGTCAGGCACCGATTCGATGTGCTCCTGGATCTCGACGTGCTTCTCGCGCGCCTGGATTGCGAAGCGCCTGGTCACGTCGGCCGCCAATCGCGCAAGATCGAGCCGCTTTTGCTGGACGGCGATCGCGGGAATCTCGCCGCGCGCCAGGTTGAGCAGGTTGTCGGTTAGCTGGCGCATCCGCAAGCATTCTTCGAGGATCACCTGCAGCAGTTCGCTGCTCTTCGGATTTAAATCCGGCATATCGCGGCTCAGCAGCTCCGCCGACAGCGCCAGCGAGGTGAGCGGGGTTCTGAGTTCGTGCGACAAGGTGGCGACCAGGTTGGTGCGCGCGCGATCCTGGTCGCGGAGGTACGTCACGTCCTGCAGAATCAGCAGGGTGCCAAGCGCTTTGCCGACCGTATGATGAAGCGGCACTGACTTCAGCACGTAGGAATGAGCGCGACCGCGGACGTGAAGTTCGATTTCCGTCCGCTGGCCCTCCGGCCCGGCCCTCTGCAGTGTGCGCAGCGCATCGCGAACGCGCAGGTAATGCGGATGGTTGCTGCTGAGATCGTCGAACGGACTACCGAGTGCGTCCTGAAGATCGACGCCGAGGATCAGCGACGCGATCTCATTTATGTGCGCAACGATTCCTTCCGTGTCGATCAGCACGACCCCGTCTTCGAGGCTCTCGATGATCGCTTCGGTCTTGCTCTTTTCGTAAACCAGCCGCTCGACGTTGAGCTTGTCGTACTGCTCCAGTCGCTCGGCCATCTGGTTGAATTCGCGCGCCACCGCTTCGAGCTCCGCCAGCGGCTGCGGGCCAAGCCGCACCTGCGACTTGCGCTGACTGATTCCGCGCAGCCGCTCGGCGAGTTCCGTCAGCGGCTTTGAGAGCCGCCATCCCAGCCCCCACGAGACCGCCGCGCCCACCAGCAGCACCAGCGCAAGCCCGCCCGCGAATTCGTACGCCAGCCGCCGCCCCAGCCTTACCGAGCGGCTGTCCGCGCGGAACATCGCGGCCTTGTTCATCGCGATCAGATCGTCCAGCCGGCCGTTCAATTCGGCGAATTCGCGATCGTGGAACGTGCCGGGCGGCGCGGCGGCGACGTCGGCGAACAGGCGGTTGCCGCGCCTGGCTATATCGGCGGCAAGCTCCGGCTCGCCAATTTCGGTAAAGTCGTGATTCTCGACGTCGATCCACTGCAGGAAATTTTGCCGCGCCCCGGGCAGCACGTCCTTGGCGCGGCCGTCGTGCTCCGCCACCTGCAGCGTCGTGAGCGCGGCGTGCATGTTCTGTGCGGCCTCGATACTTACGTAGTTGCGATAGAGCGTCTCGCGGATCGCGCCGCCAAGCGAATAGACCCGCGGCAGCGTGTAGAGTCCCAGCACCACCACCAACGCCAGCATCAGCAAGGTGCCGTTGCGAATTTGGCGTTGCAGCGACGCCGCGGTCATCGCGATTCCTCCCGTTCTTCCGTCGCGACGATTTCCACGTCGAGGTCGCGTGCGTCCGCAACCAGCCGCGCCGGCACGTCGCCCTTGAGCCACCGCCGCCATCGCGGCTGATGAGTCCGGCCAACGATTAGCTTCGTCACGCCCTTGTCGTGCGCGAAGTCGATCAACGCCTTGACCACATTGTCGGACTTGAGCCACACGGTTTCCGCGCCGAGGTCGCTGGCAACATTGATGTTGTTGAGCAGCGCGACGAAATCGCTGGTGCCGATATTTTTCACCGACTCGCCGGGTGTCTCGATGTGCACGGCGTACCATTCCGCGTTGAGCTGTCCCGCGATGCGCGAAGCCTTGCGCAGCAGCTGTCCGGTGTCGGCGGCGTTGGACGAGATTCCGACCATGATGCGCTCGATCACGTTCGCGTGGCGGCCGCCCTCGCGCTTGAGCGCCTCGCGATCGACGCGCTGGCGGTCCAGACTGCGCGCGACCTCGCGCAGCGCCAGTTCACGGAGCGAGGCAAGATTGCTCGGCTTGAAAAAATTCTTCAGCGCATTTTCGATCTGCGCTTGCGGGTAAATCTTCCCCTCCCGCAGCCGTTCGCGCAGCGCTTCCATCGGCATATCGATGTCAACGATTTGATCGGCGCGCGCCAGGAACGAATCGGGCACCGTCTCGCGCACGTCGATGCCGGTGAGGCGCCTCATCACCGCGTTCAGACTTTCGACGTGCTGGATGTTCATGGCGGTAATCACGTTGATGCCGGTAGTGACGATCTGCTCGACGTCCTGGTAGCGCTTTTCGTGGCTCGAGCCCGGGACGTTGGTATGCGCAAGCTCATCGACGATTACAACCTCGGGCTTGCGCGCGATGATCGCATCGACGTCCATCTCTTCCAGCATAACGTCGCGGTACGGAATCTTGCGGCGCGCAACGATCTCCAGGTTGCCAATCCGCTCCTCCGTCTCGCGGCGATTGTGCGTTTCAATGAAGCCAAGCACGACATCCACTCCCCGATCGCGGAGTTGATGCGCCTCCTCGAGCATCCGGTACGTTTTGCCTACGCCCGCGGCGGCGCCGATATAGATTTTGAGCCGTCCCCGTTGAGTTTGGGGCACAAGATCGAGGAAAGCTTCGGGCTCAGGCCGTTTTTCATCGTCCATTCAAGTCCCGGGAGTTGCTCCGCCATGACTTTCCGCGGCGCGATCGAGGGCCAGGTTCAGCAGCAGCACGTTTACCCCCGGCTCGCCGAAGATTCCCGCAAATCGCGGCCGCGTGTTCTCGGCAATCAACTGCCGCACGTGATCTTCGCTCATGCCGCGCGCGTGGGCAACCCGTGCCGCCTGCAGGCCGGCGGCGGCGGGACTTATCTCGGGATCGAGGCCGCTGCCTGAAGCCGTCACCAAGTCCACCGGAACCTGGCGCGGATTGGCGGCCGGATTGCTCTCGATGAAGTTCTTCAGCCGCAACTTGACCGCGTCGATCAGCGCCTTGTTGGTGGGCCCGAGATTCGAGCCGCTCGAGTTGGCGGCGTCGTAACCCTTGTCGCCAGCCGCGGAAGGCCGGCTCTGAAAATAGCGCGGCGACGAAAAATTCTGGCCGATGAGGCTCGAGCCGACGACCTTATTGCCCGCAACGACCAGGCTGCCGCCCGCCTGCGCCGGGAAAATCGCCTGCGCAATGCCCCATACTGCCAGCGGATAGACGATGCCGGTGAGCACGGTGAGCAGCGCGGTTACGACCAGTGCCGATATGAATGTTCGCACGGATTTGACCTCAGGCGAGATGGAGCGCCGTGATTATGATGTCGATGGCCTTGATGAAAATGAACGGAATAATCACGCCACCGAAGCCGTAGATAAAAAGATTGCGGGTTAAAATTGCGGCCGCGCCGACTGGACGGTAGCGCACGCCGCGCAGCGCCAGCGGTATCAGCGCGATTATGATCAGCGCGTTGAATATTACCGCCGACAGAATCGCGCTCTGCGGCGTCGCCAGATGCATCACGTTGAGCCGCTGCAGCTGCGGATATTCGACGATGAACAGCGCCGGGATGATCGCGAAGTACTTGGCGACGTCGTTGGCGATTGAAAACGTCGTCAAGGAGCCGCGCGTCATCAGCAGTTGCTTGCCGATCTCGACGACTTCCATCACCTTGGTCGGATTCGAGTCGAGGTCGATCATGTTGCCGGCCTCGCGCGCCGCCTGGGTGCCCGCGTTCATCGCGATCCCGACGTCGGCCTGCGCCAGCGCCGGTGCGTCGTTGGTGCCGTCGCCGATCATGGCCACCAGTTTGCCCTGGTTCTGCTCCTCGCGAATCAGCCGCAGCTTGGTTTCGGGAGTGGCCTCGGCCAGGAAGTCGTCCACCCCCGATTCCCTGGCTATCGCCGCGGCGGTCAGCGGGTTGTCGCCGGTGATCATGACGGTGCGCAAACCCATCGCGCGCAGCCGTTCGAAGCGCTCGCGGATACCTTCCTTGACCATGTCCTTCAGATGAATCACGCCGAGCGCCTTCGACTCGTCCGCGACGACCAACGGAGTCCCACCGCTGCGCGCGATGCGCTCGACGATTGCCTTCAAGTCGGTCGGCGGCGTGCCGCGATTATCCTGGACGAACTTTACGATCTGGTCCGCAGCGCCTTTGCGGATTCGACGCCCGCCGATGTCAACGCCGCTCATCCTGGTCTGCGCGGAAAACGGTATGAAGGTGGCGCCGACCTCGCCGAGTTCGCGGCCGCGCAGGTTGTATTCGCGCTTGGCCAGCACCACGATCGAGCGTCCTTCGGGGGTCTCGTCGGCCAGCGATGCGAGCTGCGCGGCCTCGGCGAGTTCCCCCGTTTCCACGCCCTCCACCGGGATGAACTCCGCCGCCATCCTGTTTCCGAGCGTGATGGTTCCGGTCTTGTCGAGCAGCAGGGTATCGACGTCGCCGGCGGCTTCAACCGAGCGGCCTGACATCGCGAGCACGTTATGCTGCACCAGGCGATCCATCCCGGCGATTCCGATCGCCGAGAGCAATCCGCCGATGGTCGTCGGAATCAGGCATACCAGCAGCGCCACCAGCACCGGCAGCGCCAGCCGCGTGCCGCAATACAGCCCGAACGGGTAGAGCGTAACGATGACGAGCAGGAAAATGAACGTCAGGCCGGACAGCAGAATGCTGAGTGCGATTTCGTTGGGCGTCTTCTGACGCTGCGCGCCCTCGACCAGCGCGATCATGCGGTCGAGGAAGGTTTCGCCCGGATTGGCGGTGATCTTCACCTTGATCCAGTCGGAGATCACGGTGGTCCCGCCTGTGACCCCGCTGCGATCGCCGCCGCTTTCGCGAATCACGGGTGCGGATTCGCCCGTGATCGCGGCCTCGTTGACCGCGGCGATGCCCTCGATGACCTCGCCGTCGCCAGGAATGACGTCGCCGGCGGCGACCATTACGACGTCGCCGCGCCGCAGCTGCGCGGCCGGCACGAGTTTCGTCTGGCCGCCTTCGATCATCAAATTGGCCTGGGTTTCGGTGCGAGTTTTGCGCAGGTTATCGGCCTGCGCCTTGCCGCGCCCTTCCGCCATTGCCTCGGCGAAATTTGCAAACAGCACGGTGAACCACAGCCACAGCGCAATTTGAAATTCGAACCCGGCCAGCGCCATCCGATGAGCCAGCAAGTCTCGAAAAAGCGTGAACATCACCAGCACGCTGGTGACCTCGACGACGAACATCACCGGATTCCTGATCATCAGGCGCGGGTCGAGCTTGACGAACGATTCGATCGACGCGCGCGAGACGATTTCGCGATTCCAAAGTGCGGGAGCCTTGCGATCACTCATGGTTGAAGCACCAGACCTAGAAGAGTTTCCCGGACATCATCAGCAGTTGCTCGACGATCGGTCCGAGCGCGTCGGCGCAGAAGAACGTCAACGCGCCGACGATCACGATTACGCCAATCAGCAGGAACACGAACGGCACCCCGTCGGTCGGGAAAGTGCCGGCGCTGGCGGCGGTGGATTTCTTGGCCGCGACCGAGCCCGCGATCGCAAGCGCCGGAATCGCCATCATGAACCTGCCGAGCAGCATCACGAATGCCATGGTCACGTTGTAGAAGGGCACGTTCGCGTTGAGCCCGCCGAATGCGGAGCCATTGTTCGCACCCGCTTCCGTGTACGCGTAAAGGATTTGCGAAAAGCCGTGAGGGCCGGGATTGGAAATGCTTGACAGGCCCGCGGGTATGACGGCCCCGATCGCAGTCGGTATCAGAATGACGGCGGGAAAGATGAGCACGTAGAGCATCGCGAGCTTCATTTCCCGCGCCTCGATTTTCTTGCCCAGGTACTCGGGCGTCCGTCCCACCATCAGGCCCGCGATGAACACCGCCAGCACGGCCATCACGATCATTCCGTAAAGGCCCGAGCCGACGCCGCCGAAGATCACCTCGCCGAGCTGCATGTTGACCAGCGGCACCAGCCCGCCCAGCGGCGTGTAGCTGTCGTGCATCGAGTTGACCGCGCCGCACGAGGTGTCGGTGGTCGCGGTGGCCCACATCGCGGACTCGACGATTCCGAAGCGGACTTCCTTGCCCTCCATGTTGCCGCCGCTTTGCGCTGCGGAGGCATGTTGATCGATTCCAATTGCGCTGAATTGCGGATTGCCCCGTTGCTCGGCCCAGATGGCCGGGGCCGCGCCGGCGAGGAACAGAATCGCCATCACCGCGAACAGCGCCCATCCCTGGCGCCGGTCACCGACCATCTTGCCGAAGGTGTGGGTCAGGCCCGCGCCGATCGAGAAGATCGCCAGCATCTCGATCAGGTTCGTCAGCGGCGTCGGATTCTCGTAGGGATGCGACGCGTTGGCGTTCATGAAGCCGCCGCCGTTGGTGCCGAGCTCCTTGATTATTTCCTGCGAGGCCACCGGTCCTTCGGCGATCGTTTGCGTGGCGCCCTCGATCGTCTTCGCATTTACGTACGGACTGAAGTTGTCCGGCACACCCTGCCAAACGAGGAACAGCGCAAAGATGACAGAGATCGGCATCAGCACCCACAGCGTCGTGCGGGTGAGATCGACCCAGAAGTTACCGATCGTCTTTGCGCTGCGGCGCGCGAACCCGCGAATCACCGCCGCCGCCATCGCGATTCCAGCCGCCGCCGAGAGAAAGTTGTGCGACGTCAGCCCGACCATCTGCGTCAGATAACTCAGCGTCTGCTCGCCCGAGTATGCTTGCCAGTTGGTATTGGTCGTGAAGCTGGCGGCGGTGTTGAAGGCAAGTCCCGGCGGCACCCCGGCGAGACCCTGCGGATTCAGCGGCAGGTAGTACTGGAGCCGCTGCAGCGCGTACAGGAAGATCATCGAGATCAGGCTGAACGCGAGCATCGACACCGTGTATCCTACCCAGCCCATCTCGACGCCGGGGTTTATCCCGCAGACCCTGTAAATCAATCTCTCGATTGGCGAGAGCACCGGGTCCAGAAAGGTGCGCTCATTCGAGAACACTCGCGCCATGTACAGACCCAATGGCACGCTGATCGCCGTGACGATCAAGAAAAAAGCAATGAGCTGAATAACCGAATTGGATAGCATGTAGGTATGTACCGGCTAGTGCGGTTCAGAATTTTTCCGGGCGGATCAACGCGTAAATCAAGTAAGCACCCAGCAAGACGGCGCACACCCCGCCGAGAATCGTTTCAACCGGGCTCATAAATTGTCGCACCCCCAAACGTAGGCGATTGCGATCGCAAAAAAGGCGATGCCGCCGAGAATTGAAATCAAGTCCCACATAATGCTTCCCGACTTAGTAAAGTTTTGGGCGGCTTGTTAGTGCGGACGCCGCTGGCAGCGACAAGAGTGTTCCGTCGGTAACCAGAGAGCGTGGCCGTCCGATCCGTTCAGTACTTTGATCGCAAACATGTGGCGCATCGTCGCTGCTACGGTCTGTTTCATTTGAACGGCTATACCTCCGTCGCATCTGTTGCGAGACGATTATCAGCACTGCACGT
>CAWFAJ010000003.1:0-124273 GCA_963813785.1 uncultured delta proteobacterium
TGACCTGCGTTCCGCCGGAGCCGCCTCGTACGGCAGCGTTGTCCGGACGATGCGATGGTTTGCACTGGCGCTGTTAGGTTGGCTGGGCGACTGAAGGGCCAGCCATGCCAGAGGCGCGCGGTATGCTCCGCAAAAACAACACGACACTTAAACAGCGCGTGCGACGGCATCGTATTCGTGGTGAAGTCCGCCCAGGACCGAGCGAACGACAATTGAAATGGGCCGATCGAATCGATGCCGACGGCGTTGCAGATGCGCCGGCAGCCCTGAGCGAGGATTCGAAATGCCGGACCCCAATGAGGAGTGTGGTCTGGCCCGGTTGTAGTGCGTCATCCACGAGATCAGGATTCTCAGAATATGGCGTTCGCCCAATGGGATGATCATGTGTGTGGCGAATTACTGATTTCCCCAGAACCAGCAATTCGCCAAACACAGGCCGGTTTCGCATCTGGCGATGAGAATCTCGGCGCCGCCGGGTATAACCACAAACAGGAAAGATGATGGCCAGTCACGACGTTTGGGATCGAATCGCGCCAGGTGAGGCCGTAAGCGGGCCCAAGCTAGAGGTCACCCGCGAGAGTATCCGCGAGTTCGCGGAGGCCTCGCTCGACTTCAACCCGCTCCATCTCGACGACAAATACATGGAGGGAAGCTTCGGCAAGACCCGGTTCGGCGGGATTATCGCGCATGGGATGATGACCTTCGCCCTCATCACGCGCACCATGACCGACTGGCTCGGTTCACGCGGCGCAATCCATCGGCGGCTCGAAACGCGATGGCTAAGGCCGGTACACGTGGGCGACACGATCGCCGCGCATGCAAGAGTCTCGGCGAAAGTCGCGACCGACAAGGGCCGCTGGCTAAGTTCGAAGTCGAGGTCAAGAACCATCGCGGCGAAACCACTGCGACGGGCGATGCGATGGCGGAGTTTCGCGAGACGCCGCGCTTAGCGGCAGAAGGTGGCGGGCCGGCCGCCGGCGTGAGTGGCGCAAGCCGTGCACCGACCGGGACGGAGAGCGTTTTCGATCCGACCGCCTTCGAGCGCGACTTCTGGAAAAACGCGGACAAACGCAAGACCTGGGATGAGATTATCCCGGGCGAACTGCGCAGAACCTTTCCGGTCACGCTGACCAGAGAGGCGATCCAGCGCCTTGCAGGTTCGGTGGGCAACCTTAACCCGCTCTATTTCGACGAGCATTACGCCGCGCAATCGCCCTGGTGCGGGCTCATCGCGCCTCCGAGCATCCATATCATGCTGATGTTCGCGTGCACGCCCGAAGACGACTGGATGCGCACGCCGGGAACGATCAACGCGGGGCAGTCATGGTTCTACCACGTCCCGGCGCGTCCCGGGGATACGGTCAGGATGGTGGCGCGGGCGCTCGACCGCTTCATCAGGAAGGGACGCCTGTTCGTGGTCCATGACAACGTCTTCTACAACCAGGCGGGCGAGGTGATCTGCTCGGGCCACGGCTGGACTATCCGCCCGCGCTAGTGTCCTCAGTTAGCCCGACCCCTTCGAAAGACGACTTCGACGAATTCTACTGCGGAGCGACCTCTGGCTGTCTGATCAGGGTGTCAATGCCGGAGAGAAAGTACATCAGCGGGCCGGTACTGTGATCCAGACCCTCCCAGTTTGGCCCCTGCCGGAGTACAACAGGGCATGGCCAAACTTCCCAAGATCTCCGCACCCAGTGAGGTGATCCCGAGCTATCACACGGACGACAAGGTCCGTCAGTACGCCAGGTACAACTACAGCTACTGGCCACAATCGCCTTTCGCTCGGGGCTGGGTCCATATAAGCAATAGAAGTCGGTCGATTCGGCAAAGATTCGCCGGTCTTGTCTGGCTGGCAGCGACATGGAGGTGAATCTCAAAACCCTAGACTTTTTAGCGCTTTCGGAGTTGTTGGTAGGCACAGCGCGCTGAACTCGTTCCGACGGACGGCTGCCGCGGCGCATCCAGCACAACATCATTGGTGAACGCATCCTCGGCCTGCCAAAGGGTTGAACCGCGAATGACAAGCGGTCCGAAAGGCTGAGCGCTTCGCAGCGGCTCACCGGGAGAGGTCTTTCCGACATGCACGCATGCGCCGCGGCCGGGGCCGCATTTCTGATCGCGGTATTGTGGTTCGACCTCATGTTCGATGTGCAGACGCGAAAGCACACCGGCGATGCGCTTCCGACCGAGGCGTTGGCATCAATCTCGACCTACTACCGGCGCGTCACCATCGAAGCGTGGCCGATGAACCGGCTGATCGCGGTGGTGATGCTTCTGACCTTGCTGGCGATCGTCGCTGAAATTGTGCAGAACGCGGGCCATTGGTGGATCGGATGGATCTCGCTTGCGGCCGCCGCTAGCGCGATCGGACTAGCCATGGCGCGCGCCGTTCCAAACGCAATGCGGCTCGGACGCGCAGCGGATCCAAGCGAGATGCAAACCCGTCTCGCCCGTGCGATCTACCGGGATCATCTCTACTGTCTCGCGGCCATGACCGCAGTGGTTGGACTCCAGCTCAGCGCGCAGCTTTGACATTCGGCTTTTGAGAAAACGCGGTGGAATCCGCTCCGGCAAGCGCGGAGCTGCCGATGACTCGCCGCATGGGCGGGCAGTCAGCAATTCAACTCTTTCTCTTCGGAATTGCGTGAAGGGGCGATCGCCCAGATTCGCGTCTATCAATTGGCCCGTCCAAGCCCGATACTTGGCCATCTGCCTGCGGGAAGGTAGTCGCCATGCGTTGCACGAAGTGCGGAACTGAAAGCACGACGGGTAGGAAGTTCTGCGCCGCGTGTGGCAGTCCGCTATCCAATCGCTGCCCGAAGTGCGGCGCCGAGAATGCCCCCACATCGGTGTTTTGCGAGGATTGTTGTGCCTGCCGAAAACCTCATCCGGCGTGACGGGCGGGCGTATGCTAACGGAAGACGCAATGGTTATTCGGTAGCCACAGCCAACGTTTTCAGGACAGCGAGAGCAGATTCCATCCCTTCGAAGTCTTCAGGGTATTCGTCTGTTGCTCACATCGGTGCCGAAAGCTGACCCGTGCCGATTTTCCTGATAAAGAGAGGCTCAAGGTCGGGCAATTAAAACGGACAATAATCAAGCGAATGAGGGAGAAGAGACCCGCGCCGGGGTCGAAAGATGGATCGCCGTCGCGGGCGTTTCGTTGCTCGTATTTGGCTGTCTCCTGATTCTCCGCCCCTTTATCTCCGCGGCACTATGGGCGGCGATCTTGTGCTTCACCACTTGGCCGCTGTTTTCGAAGCTTAAGCACGCGTTGGGCGAACGGCGAACGCTGGCCGCGTTGATCTCGACGCTGCTGCTCTCAGCGATCATCGTTGCTCCGGTCGCAATCCTAGTAGCGAAACTCTTCGAGCAATCTGTCCGAGATCATCGCAGCCTCGGAGAAACTGATTCGCGAGGGTCCGCCCGCACCACCTTCGTGGGTCGCGGAAGTTCCGCTGGTCGGCGGTCGCCTTTCGTCATACTGGACCCTCCTCAACGAGAGCAGTTCTGCGCGTATCGCCGAAGTCGCAAAATTGCTGCCTACGGCAGAGAAATTCGTGCTCGGCGGTGGACGCGCGTTGGGCCAGGGTCTCTTTCAGATAGTCGTTAGCCTGCTCATGGTGTTTCTCTTTTATCGAGACGGAGACGCCGCCGCGGATCGGCTCACCGTGACGATCAGTCGCATTGGCGGGGACGAAGGAGGCCGGCTGCTCGACGTTGCCGGAACGACGGTTCGCGCGGTCGTCTATGGCGTCCTTGGTACAGCGCTCGTCCAGGGCGTGCTCGCCGCGATCGGATTCATGATTGCGGGGGTTCCCGGGAGCTACCGCGCTTGGTTTCCTGACATTCATAGTGGCGGTAATTCCTGGTGGCCCGATACTGGTGGCGGCCCCGGCTGTTTTCTGGCTGTACCGGCAAGTTTCAACCGCATGGGCGGTGTTCATCCTGGTGTGGGCGTTGATCGTCGGCAACCTGGATAGCCTCGTGAGGCCGTTTCTGATCAGCCGTGGAGGTGGAACTACCCCACTAATCCTCGTGATATTGGGCGTGCTCGGAGGAGCAATGGCGTTTGGTCTTATCGGCTTGTTCCTGGGCCCCACGCTCCTCGCCGTCGGCTACAGCATGTTCCAAGAATGGAGTGCCGCACGCGATCTTCGATAGGTGTGGCGAGTTCGGCTCTAGAAGGAACTGCTGCCGAACCCCAAGAATCAGGCCTGGTATCGCCGAGGTCAGTTAAGCGCCTGCAGTTTGTCAGCGAACCGTTCCAGAAGATTCGCGGCTTCAAGGCATGGCGCTTGAAGCTCTTGAGCGAGGCTGTGGCTACTAAACATTCCAAATGCGCGGAAGGGTCTGGAGTTTTTTGATTCATCGACGCAGTATCGATCCTGTGTGTGGCGAATTGCTGATTCCGGGGAGATCAGTAATTCGCGACACGCACCTTTGTCCGTGATCAGCGAGAAGCCTTGCTGCTGTACTTGGTCCGGCATGAATAGCGGACTCCTCCTATTATACTGGATCGGTCCGCGACGGTGGCCGGCTTGCTTCTGTGCCTCACAGCTCCTGCTTGAATTTGCGTGAGGCGACGCCGCGCGCAAAATCGAACTTGCGCCCCTCCTTAAACTCGCGCAGGATGCGCCGCGACACCACCATCCGATGGACCTCGTCGGGACCGTCGTAGATCCGCGCAAAGCGCGCGTGACGGTACATCCGCTCCAGCGGCGTGTCGCCCGACACCCCGAGCGCGCCGTGCACTTGAATGGCGCGGTCGATTACGTCGTGCAGCACCTTGGCGCCCCAGAACTTGATTAGCGAGATCTCGACGCGCGCCTCGTCGCCCTGATCGATCTTGCGCGCCGCATCCAGCGTGAGCAGTCGCGCCGCCTGGATCTCGGCGGCCGAGTCGGCGATCCAGTTCTGGATGGTCTGCTTGTCGGCGAGCGGCCCGCCGAAGGCGTGGCGGCTAATCGCCCGCTCGCACATCAGCTCGAAGGCGCGCTGCGCCTGCCCGAGCCATCGCATGCAATGGTAGATGCGCCCCGGGCCGAGCCGCTTCTGCGCGATCTTGAAGGCCTGGCCGCGCGGGCCGAGCAGATTGGTCAGCGGGACGCGCACGTCATTGTAGCGGACCTCGCAATGCCCGCCGGAAATCTCGCCCATCACCGGCACCACGCGCACGATCTCGAAGCCTGGGGTGTCGGTCGGCACCACGATCATGCTGAAGCGCTCGTAAGGCGGCGCGTCGGGATCGGTGACGGTCATCACCGTGGCGAACGAAGCGCGATTGGCGCCGCTAGTGAACCACTTGTGACCGTTGATTACCCACTCATCCCCATCTTGCACCGCGCGGGTGCGAAGCCCGGTCGGGTCGGCGCCTGAGACCTCCGGCTCGGTCATCGAATAGCAGGGGTAGACGTCGCCGTTGACCAGCGGCAGAAGCCACCGCTTCTTTTGCTCGGGACTGCCGTACAGGTTGAGCATCGTGGCGTCCTGCGCGGAATGAGTGCCCAGCCCGACAATCGCGTACTCGCTTCGCCCGACGATCTCGTTGACGAATACGTAGGGCATGAAGCCCAGGCCGCCGCCGCCGATTTCCTTGGGCAATCCGAGCGCCCACAGCCCCCGCTCCTTGGCCTTCTGCTGGATGGACTGCATCAGGTTCCACGCTTCGGCCTGCTCGAGGGACTGCTCCACCGACCAAGCCTCGTCGCCGCCGCGGCTGAGCGCCTTTTCGTTGGGATAAATAAACTCGGTGATGAAATCCTCGACGCGCTTGCGGATGTCCTGTATTTCAGGGCTCGATTCCAAATCGCTCGACATGACGGCACTCCTTTTAATTAAAATGGAAATTGTGGTTTAGTTGTTCTGTGCCTGTGTGTGGCGAATTGCTGATTTCCCCAGAATCAGCAATTCGCCACACACACGTCGCACTGACCACCTGCGTTGCCTAAGCGGTTCTCAGTTCCGCCTTGACAGAGCGGAACGATAACACCTCAAAACGCTGACTTACTTGCAGGCGCTCTAGCCCGCGGACCGCTGGCGGGCGCGCGCATCGTTCCAGGCGTTCATATCTATCGGCGGCCGCATGATCTCTTGTTGCGGTTTGTGGACCAACTTAATCGCATCCGTCGGGCAGGCGGTCACGCACAGCCCGCAACCGATGCAGCGCTCTTTGACGGACCTGTACTTGATGTCCGTCTCCTCGATGGCCCGGACTTGGCACCGCTCGTCGATGCAGATGCCACAGCCGTTGCACTTGTCCTCGTCGATCTCCGCGTAATAGTGCGAGTTGACGACGTTGGTTTCATTGATCTCGTTCATTGGGCGCAACACCCCACAACAGCAACCGCAACAGTTGCAGATGAAGGTGTGCGCGCTCTCCACGTTGCTCGTGAGATGCACTAAGCCTGCCTCTTCGGCCTTGCGCAGCACTTGGTACGCCTGCTGCTTCGAAATCTCGCGTCCCCAGTCGAGAATGAATTCTGCGCCCTCCGCCGGGCCTATCGCCAAGCACACCTCATGAGGTTTCTTGCAGGGCGCGGACAGGATGCCGCGTTCCTTCTTGCAGATGCATTCGTTAACGCGAAAACTCTTGCCATTCTCGATGATCGCGGAGACCTGCTGATACGGCAGGGCCTGCTGCGTGGCGAGAATCTCGGTCTGGATCGGCAGCGTCCGCTGGATCGGCAGCGTCTGCATGATTTGCGGCTGTGTGCCGAAAAGCTGCGGAGCGAGATGCCTCATGTACTCCTCAGTCAGCTCGCAGAACTCCCTGTCCATGCGGGCAATCTGGTACTCGTAGATGCCCACCACCCACGGCAGTATGGCGAAGAGCTTGGTGCCGCCGAAATCGATGCCCAAGAGCTCGCCGCGCTTGGCCATAGACGTCAGCTTCGCCTCGAGTCCGTCCAGCGGGCGCCCTGTCCGCTCCGCAATCTGCTCTGCGGTTTCGAGACTCGGTTTCAAATCACAGAAAAGCTCGGCCTCGTCGGGCGTGAAGACTTTCTTCAGGAGCTTGATTTCCAAGCCGTCCGGTGTCGACGGAAACCCGTTGGGAAGTGCATCGAGCACCTTGGCAACTCGGCGGTAGATCTCGTCAGGCATGATCTGGCAACCTCCGCGATTGGGGAATTCAGGCGGACTTTCCTTTTTGACTTTCAGAACACCTGATTCGTAGCCCCTCACCGAACTCAGCGTCAAGTTGCGGCCCGGCTGACGATCGCGGTCGGCCCCGGCATCCGCTTGCCGATCCGCGCCGGCAGCACTAGTCGCCGCCATAGGTTGCCGAGGTTGTAGGCAGTCCGTCGTCAGAACCTTTTGGACAAGTTAACAAATTTGTGTTTGCCGAAGGCCCGCGGCCTGTGACATACCTGGCTCGAAGCGTCGCGAAACGGACTCCCCGCGCCAGCCGGCACGAGCCGTCAAGGGCAATTGTGGTTCCTGCCTTGGGGGATCAAAAGGAGCACGGATGGAATATCGCGCGTTCGGCAAGACAGGTATCCAGATCTCCGCGATCGGTATCGGATGCTGGGAGATTGGCGGTGGATACGGCAGTATCGAGGAGACCGAGTTCATCAAGGCCGTGAACCGCGCGCTCGATCTCGGAATCAACTGTTTCGATACCGCCGAGGCGTACGGCTTTGGAGCGTCGGAGGAATCGCTGGCAAAGGCTCTGGGAGCGCGGCGCAAGGACGCGGTAATCACGACAAAATTCGGCATCGGCTACCGGGAAGCGCCCAACTTCCGCGACAGCAGCGCCAAACGCGTGACTGCGTCGATCGAAAAGAGCCTCGCGAATCTGAACACCGACTACGTTGACGTGTACATGGTGCATTGGCCGGACGTGAACACTCCGTTCGACGAGACGATGCGCGCTCTGGACGATTTGGTGAAGCAGGGGAAAGTCCGCGCGGTGGGAATCTCGAACTTCCGCCTCAACCAAATCGAGACCAGCATGCGCGCGCGGCGAATCGACGTCGCCCAGTATTGCTGGAACATGCTCGACCGGCGGATGCAGCACGGCGTGCTGCCGTACTGCGCCGAGCATGGTATCGGCGTGATGGCGTATGGATCGCTGGCGTACGGGATGCTGACCGGGACGTTCAACGAGGAAATGAATTTCGGATCGAATGACTGGCGCGCCAAGGCGGGGCGGCTCGGCGGAAATATCACGCTGATGGAGCATCTGTTCGCGCCGAATTTCTACCTCAAGAATCTGCGCGCGGTTGAAGAATTGAAACCGATGGCGCGGCGCTACGGCAAGACGCTGCCGCAATTCGCGTTGCGCTGGACGCTGTCGAATCCGGTGATCAGCACGGCGCTGGTCGGATGCCGCAACGAAAACGAAGTGAACGACAACGTCGGTGCGATCGGATGGTCGATATCCGACGCCGACATGAAAGACATAGACGCGATATTCGCGAAGCACGGCGCAAATGTCTCGCCGACCGATTGGATCGAGAAGGACTGATTGGGGCCAAATTCACTGGTGGTTTCGATCGCCTCGGGATAGCCTTCGTTCAAGGCGATGCCGCCAAGGGGCTTCCCCTGTTGTGCGGATCTAATTCCCTGTTACGTCGAAAAAATCCCCTGTTCCTCTAGAACAATTCCGTGATCGGTTGACGCGCGAGCGTGATCGTCAAGGGCATCTCGCTTGACTGCCCTCGGACCGCGCCGAGCGCCACCATCGGGAGCGCGACCACCACATCGATCTTCTGTGTCGCCTTCTCCTTCGTGATCCCCACCTGCGGGACGTGCGCAGCGCTTCAGCATCAATCCCGATCACGTCGCAGACGTTGACGAACGCGAACGCGCCCGCGACGGTCCATCCCCCCTGGTGAGCTTATCCGTATGCCTTTTGTCTAAAGGACACGAGGTCGTGGGTATGAAGAGGTTCACCCCGTTCCCGTCAATAGCCCAATGAAGTCAGTAGGTTAGACGCACGGCGCAGGGCACGGACCAATCAGGTTCGGGGCAGGTATTTCGGTCGTGTAATCACCTTGTAATCACTTGAGCCTCAGGCGCATTGATAAACCCGTATTGGGATTGTTGGGGTGCAGGCGCGGTCGCTCAGGGAACGCGTCGGTTGCGCCGAACCGGCCTCTTCGCATGCGCTACTCGCCTTTGAAGTTGGCCGCCCGTTTTTCGACGAACGACTTCGCGCCCTCGAGATGATCCTGCGACGTGAGCATCAGATGTTGCCCATGGCGCTGGTAGTCGAAAAAATATGGCAAATTAAGATTCAGCCCGACCCGCAAGGTCTCCTTCGCCAGACGCTGCGCGAGCGGGGCCTGCTGCCGCGATCTTTCTCGCGAGCGCGGCGGTCGCTTCGCTGAGCTGCGCGTGCGGCACGACTTGTTCACCATCCCGATTCGCTCGGCTTCGACGGCGTCGATGATGTCGCCGCTCAAGATCAGTTCGTACGCGCGTGCGAGACCAACCAGGCGGGGCAGCACAAGCAATCCGCCCGCCTCGGGAATCAAGCCGCGTCGAATGAAAACCTCGCCGAAGCGCGCCTGGTCGGAACACACGCGCATATCGCACATCAGCGCGATGTCGCAGCCGTAGCCGACGGCGGCGCCATTGACGGACGCGATGGTCGGCTTGGGATAGGTCGATCGAGAAGGTCGAGCGCGACGGGACGATGCTCGCGCCAGTCCTCGACCTCAGTGCGCTTGGCCGGTTTCGCGTCGCGGAACTCGGGGTTGAGGAAAATTTCCTTGACGTCGTCGCCCGCGCAGAAGCGCGCGCCCCGCGCCCGTGAGCACTACGACGCGCACGCTCGTTGTCCGCCTCGGCATCGCGCAACGCGTCGAGCGATCTCGTCGTAAGTTTTGATCGTGCCGGCGTTCATAGCCTGCGGGCGATTGATGCGTGATGGTCGCGACGGCGTCGCGCTTCTCGTAGAGAATGTCGTTGTACGGCATGGCGATGGCTCCTCATGCGATTGCGGATGTGTGAGCTATTTCAACCGCAATAAGCTGTTTCTACCAAAAACTCCCAACGCGCCGAAAAGTCTGGGTTTTGGCATTAGCCGCCGTAGTTTGGCTCACAAGCGTGGCGGTCTCGTCAGCGAACCCCGAGTCTGCACGGCGCTGCCCGCGGCTCACGGTTGCCGATCAAGTGAAGCGCAATCGCTTCATCTGACCTTCCGAGCGCCACTTGCGAATGATGTCGTGGAACTCGACCGATCCACCGCCATATAGTTCGCCGGCAAGGCCCGCGCCTTGAGCGGGCATTCCTTCATTGTTGTAGTATCCCGGCGTGCACGCCTCTAAGAATTCCCGGTTGTTCATTGCCTTCTGCTTGATCGTTGCCACCCACTCGGCTTCCGCCTCGGCTGTAGCCTCGATGCATCGCGCCTCCTGCTATTTCGCGTGCCGAATAAACTCTGTGATGTGCTGCGCCTGCTGTGGCTTCTCAATACTTGGTCCGCCCGGATTCATTGGTGGTTTTGACCGCCTGCAGATAGCCTTCGTTCAAGGCGATGGCGGTAAGAGGCTTTCCCTGTTCTGCGGATCGAATTCCCTGTTACGTCGAAATAATTCCCTGTTCCTGCAAAATAATTCCCTGTTCCTGCAAAATAATTCCCTGTTCGGTTGAGTAGGGAATTCGCCGAAAAAGCCCAAGCGGTTCCAAGGCCTTTCGTGTCTCAACCGCTGGGATCCACGCGGGAATCGAAAGAAATTCCCTGTTTTTTCCCTGCTTAACGGGTAATTTGAGGCCAGAGACGGGTTCGATCGAGACTGAGCCATCCGCCACACAGTCTGGCAGGTTTTCCTACTTTTTGAAGAAGCGATGAAATCGGCGCGTGGGGCGCGATTCACGCGCAGGCGTGGACCCGGAGAATGCCAACGGCCGCGGCTGACAGGACCCCCCTTCCGATAAGTCATCTCCGACGGGACATAGTCCAAATCGTGAGGTGGTTTCTATCTGACGTTGGGTGATACGCCCCCTTCACATATCAAGGAAATAGTGTTTTTAAGCGGTCTCAGTTTTTCACCGCAGGGACTATGGGCCTCCGTATTGCGAAGAAAAGTGGGAAGCCGCAAGAGCGATCGCTCAAGCAGCATGCCGGCGACACTGTGGAGGCCTGGACCAAAACTCCAGGCTTTTCGGCAGGTTCGGAGTTTTTAGCAGGCACAGGACCGCTCGGAGCGAATCCGGAGCGAGGATGATGAAGCCATGGGAACAGTGACGCAGTCGAAACGGCAACTAGCGTGGGTCTTCGATCTCAACAAATGCATCGGGTGCCAGACCTGCTCGGTGGCCTGCAAGGTTCTCTGGCCGGGGGAAGATCCGGGCACCGAGGCGATGTGGTGGATGACCGTAAATTCGCAACCCGGGCGCGGAGTGCCCCGCGATTGGGAGACGATGGGTGGCGGCTACAGGGACGGCCGCCTGCAACTCGGTCGGCTGCCCACAAACGAGGAGACCGGCGGCGGCTGGGATTTCAACTACGAAGAGGTCCTCGCCGGCGGCAGCGGGCAACGTACTCACCTGCAGAAGATCACTGGCAGTCCCGGCTGGGGCATGAACTGGGACGAGGACGAGGGCGGCGGCGACTACCCGAACTCGTACTTGTTCTATCTCCCACGGCTGTGCGCGCACTGCACCGACCCAGCCTGCCTCGAGGCGTGTCCGCACGACGCGATCATCAAGCGCGAGGAGGACGGCTTGGTGCTCCTCGACGAGGACCGCTGCAAGGGCGCGCAGTCGTGCCGCCGTGCATGCCCGTACAAGAAGATCGACTTCAACTCCGTTCGTGGGGTTGCCCAGAAGTGCATCGGCTGCTTCCCGCGTCTCGAGAAGGGCGTGGCGCCAGCCTGCGTGCGACAGTGCCCGGGGCGCGCGGCGTTCATCGGGTTTCTCGATGACGAGGACTCCGCGGTCGCAAAGCTCGTGCGCCGATGGAACGTGGCGCTGCCGCTGCACCCCGAGTTCGGCACGCGGTCCAATGTCTACTACGTGCCGCCGCTCGCGCCAGCACTGCTCTGCGCGGACGGCCGCGTGGACGAGACGGGGGAGCGCATTCCGCCCGCGTACCTGGAGTCTCTGTTCGGTCCCGCCGTCCACGCGGCGCTCGCCACCCAAAAGGCAGAACTCGAGAAAAGGCAGCGCGGCGAGCGCTCGGAGCTATTGGACACGCTCATTCTCTACCGCTGGAAGGACGCCCTCGGCCACCTCGACCGTGATCCGGCCGAGATCGATTGGACGGGCGAACCCACGAAAGGAAACCTGCCATGAGCCACGCAGAAAACGCAGTGATCGATCCGAAGACTGTGACCTGGGCAGACAGGTATCGAGACAAGTGGAAGTGGGACAAAGTGACGTGGGGCACGCACTGCGTCAACTGCTATCCGGCCAACTGCCCCTACCGGGTCTACGTGCGGGACGGTCGTATCGTCCGCGAGGAACCAGCGGCAACCTTCACGACGATCGAGCCCGGAGTCCCCGACATGAACCCCACCGGCTGCCAGAAGGGAGCTGCGTGGAGCCGGATGCTCAACGGAAGGGATCGCGTGACGTATCCAATGCGCCGCGCCGGCGAGCGTGGCGAAGGCCGCTGGGAGCGCGTCTCCTGGGACGCGGCGACGACCGAAATCGCCGACGCGATGCTCGACGCCATAGAGGAATCGGGGCCCCGGTCAATCCTGCGTCCGGGCACGACCGAGGGGGGCATTCAGACGATGGCCCTCGCGAACAACATCTTTTTACGTCTTGGGGCCACGGTCTCGGACGTCCTCGCCGAGGTCAGTGACATTGCCCCCGGGCTGTTCATCACGTTCGGACGCTACGGCTCGTGCTCCAGTCACGACGATTGGTTTCACTCCGAGTTGGTGCTGATCTGGGCCAACAATCCAGCCCAAAGCAACATCTCAACGTTCCACTACATCACCGAGGCACGCTACCATGGCGCCGAGGTCGTCACGATTGCGCCCGATTACAGCCCCTCGGCGATTCACGCCGATCAATACGTGCCCGTCCGGATCGGCTCCGACGCCGCGCTGGCCCTGGCGATGTGCCGTGTCCTCGTCGAGGAGGGACTGGTCAATGAGCCGTTTGTGCGCGAACAGACCGACCTCGGCCTGCTGGTGCGCATGGACACCAGCCGCTTCCTGCGCCAGTGCGACGTCCGTGAGGGCGGATCCGACGAGGTGTTCCATCTCTTCGACACCCGCAGCCGGCGGATCGCCGAGGCGCCGCGGACGCTCGATCTTGCAGGGCTTGAGCCGGCGCTGGACGGCACGTACCGCGCCACGCTGAAGGACGGCACCGAGGTCGAGGTGGTGCCGGCATTCGTGCTGCTGCGCCGCCGGCTCGACGCCTACGCACCAGAAGACGCGTCGGCCATCTGCGGCGTCCATCCCGATAGGATTCGTCAGCTGGCACGCAAGGTGGCGAGCAAGCGTACGCGCATCATCACCGGCTGGACGACCGGCAAGTCGTATCATGGCGACCTGATGGAGCGGGCCATGTGTCTGGTGATCGCGCTCACCGGCAATTGGGGACGGAAGGGCAGCGGCATTCGCGGCATCGGAGCAGGCATGTTCGATGGGCCCTACCTCCAGTCAATGAAGCCGGGAGCGGGTCAGCAGGTCACCGAAGAGATGTTTCGAGCCGAGGAGCAGAGAATCCAGGCGGCGTTAGCCGAAGATCCCACGCTCACCCGAGAAATCCTCCTGGCACAGAGCGCCTCCGAGGGCGGCTTGAAGCTCGGGGCGACCTCGCCCTTCTTTTTCTGGTACAACCAGTGCGGTTACCGCGAAGTATATAACAATCCCTCCCACAACGACCCCTCCATGAAGCGCCGCTTCGACGACTACGTCAACGAGGCGCTGGAGAAGGGCTGGTGGAAGGGCCAAGACCATCCGACCGTTGAGAAGCCGCACCGTGTTCTCTTCAACATCGGGGGGAACCCGCTGCGCATGCAGCGAGGCGGCCAGCGGATGCTCCTCGAGCACCTGTGGCCGACGCTCCACATGATCGTCACGCTCGACTTTCGTCTCTCGACCACCGCGCTCTACTCGGACTTCATCCTGCCCGTGGCGCAACATCACGAGAAGACGAACTTCGACTACTCGGTGCACGACATGATGTACCTCGCTCTGGCGGATAAGGCCGTCGAACCGCAAGGGGAATCCCTCTCCGAGTACCAGGTCACCCTGTTGATCGCGCGCAAACTCTCCGAACGCGCCGTGGCCCGCGGGATTTTGGAAGTAGAGGGGGAGGATGGCCGATCGGTTCGGATGGATACGTTCTACGAGGACCTGACGCTGAACGGCGCCCTGGCGGACGACGATGCGATCCTGGACGAGGCGGTCCGCGACTCGGCCGTGATGGGGACGCTTCCGCCGGGCACCACGCTGGCGACGCTGCGAGAGACGGGCTGGGTGCGGTTCACCGGCTTGGGCACCGCGCCGACATCGCTGGCGGAAGCTTCCGACGTGCGCCCGGACGAGACCTTTGCTCCGTTCCGCTGGCAGACCGAGAAGAAGGAGCCCTTTCCCACCCTCACTCGCCGCGCTCAATTCTACATCGACCATGAGTGGTTCCTGGAGGCAGGCGAAGAACTGCCGGTGCACAAGGAGGCGCCAGCCCTCGGCGGCGATCACCCCTTCGTTGTCACCAGCGGTCATCCGCGCGCGGGCGTCAACGGCATGCACAGCACCGACCGCACGATGCTCGCGACGGGCCGCGGCAAGCCGGTTGCTCACATCAACGACGGCGACGCCGCCGCACGCGGAATCGAGAACGGGCAGGACATTCGCATCTTCAACGACGACGCAACGATGGTCATACAGGCGCGCGTGACGCCGACGGTGAGACCGGGTCAAGTGGTCTTATATTCGGGATTCGAACCGTATCTGTACCCGGGATGGAAGGACTTCGCGAATCTGGAAACGGGGATGGTCAAGTGGCTTAGTCTCGCGGGCGGCTACGGCCACCTGCGCTATCGCCCATTGCTCTGGCAGCCCGTCCCGATCGACCGGGGCGTACGCGTGGACGTAGAGAAGGCGACCTGACGAGAGCGCGTCGGCACGATGAGGGACAGGTCCCAAGGGTAGCGCGCCAGTCCGGCGCGCTCACACCGTTGTGGCGCGTCCAACATCTAACGGACTTTACCGCCAGTACAATCAATACGCACCGATCGCGCCGCAAACGACGATCGATTTCTGTCTGACGGTCTCGCGTTTCCGGAGCCTGGAGATTGGCGCTTCCTAAGGGGCGGCGGTGCCGAACCACTTGTCGTAGATTTGCTGATAGGTTCCGTTCTCACGAAGCGAGATCAACGCGAGATTGATCTTTCTGCGCAGCGGACTGTCCAGCTGCACCATGATCGCGGCTGGCGCAGTGTTGAATTCGGGACCGACCGTCTTCACCCGTCCCTTTCCCTCATGAGCTGCATAGTAGAGGAGTATTGGCGCGGGCAAGACCACCGCATCCACTTTCTTGTCCAGGAGAGCTTTGTACACTTCATTGGGCGTCGCGAACTCCAGCACCTGTGCGTTCTGCCCCCGAAGATAATCGGCGGCGGTGCCGCCCGCTATCGTGGCGACCTGCTTGCCCGGCAAATCGCCCGGTCCCTCGATAGAGCCTCGAATCTGCTCGACGGTCAAGGTGGTCGTTAGCTGGGCGGTGTAGAATGCAACGAAAACCACACCGGCAAATATCCAGAAGATTGCAAAGGTGCGCGCCACCCATTGATGCGGCATCGCCTCCGGTGATCCCGTCAGCGTCGAAATCGCCCAAAAGAATGCCTGGAAGATTCCCGGAAAGTAGTTGGGACTCGAAATGATTCCGTCCTGGCGGCGCCGTTCGAACAGCCAGACCAGATGGGCCGGAATAAGAACGAGCAGCAGCGCGATGCCGAGCCACACTATGGTCGTCCGCGAAAACAGCAGACGGAGCATGTCCCAAACCGGGCTTGCAGTTTCTGCCTTCTCGCCGGTATCGCGCACCATAATTTGCAAGCCTGCTTGCAATGTTGGGATCGAAAAATCGAAAACCTCGTCTCGCGCCGACGTTATAAAGAGGCCGACGGTGAGGTCGGCGCTTTTGGACCGCATCGCCTCTTCCAAATGGCTCACGTCGGGCACGATCTGATAGCTCGTCTTTACCTTCAGCCGAGCGGCAATCGCGTTCCAAAGATCGATACTGAATCCGGTCAGGGTGCCGTTCTGTTCCATAACGCTCGGCGGAGCAATGATCGCAGCTACACGAAGCTCCGGGGTTTCGCCCTGTGCCGAGGCGGTAGAAGAACCGACGGGCTGCGCGTAGGCGGGAGCCGCGATCACACATGCGATCACACAGATGATCGCGACCGCGAGCATACAGAAACCTAATTTCAACGAACGACTCCTTTGGGAAAAATTACTCGCGGAAAATCATCGCGAGTAGTGCAAGCACCCCGAGAATCGAGATCAATGCAGCGACCAGCACGGACAGTGAGCGCTGTTTGCCGGCGTATTGCGCTCCTAGTGACCGGATATTCTGCCGGTTTTCAATGGTAGCCAGCACCAGCGAGAAGAGTCCAATGCAGACTAGCGCGAGCGCGAACTCGCGCGGTCCGATGAGGTAATTCTGTTGCTTCTCGCTTGGCGCTTCGAGCTGAAAGAATTTGTAGATGCTGAAGCCGAAAGTGATTAGCGAAGTCGAGGTTCTGATCCACGACATCATCGTTCCTTCGTATGCAGCGCGTGTTCGTTCGAAGTCGAGTCTGGTCGAATCGTCGAGCGCCGGTGCGCTTTGCGGAGTCTGCTCGGCCATTTGCATGAATTCCTTTGAGCCCTAGCTGGTACTCATGGCTGACGTTGTCCCACGGCGGCGTCCCCGGCAAAACGGGAGCGAAACTCCGCCAGCAAAATCTGCATGCTAACCAGCAGCATCCATAGCGGGAAGACCAGCTCGATCCACTTCCAGTTCGCGATCGCCACTAACAGCACCAAGGCGCAAGCGTAGCCGGCAAATGCAATCCACCGCGGGAAAATGGCGCTACGCCACCCGATGGTGCAGGTCGAGATCATGAACACACCTGCCATCTTCATGGCGAACAGGTTAAGCAGCGCGTCGATCGTGCGGCGACCGAGATCTAGGGTCGCGCGATCAGGTGAACGGAGATTGCCGGCGGCTGCAACCTCAATAAGCGCCCCTGACATCGCCGCCGCGCCGAACAGGCACGCCACAAACAGCAACCCGCTGCCGAGAAATACAGTCGCAAAGAACCGATCTTCAAGCTCTCCCAGGCGGTCGCGCAGCACGCCCATGAACCACAGAAATGCGATCCCGGCAAACGGAACCAGATACAGCGCGAGCCGTACCGCGGCCCGGCGTTCTGGATCGGTGAGCCAAACATCAGGCTGCGTCAGGTCAGCAGGGACCGCGCTTCGGGCAATTCCCATCGCCACGATCATCAGCAGCGAAAAAATTACGCCCGCGATGGCCGCTCCGCGCGGCGCCAGGATCTGGCGAGGAGGCTTTGATGTGCTGGTCACGTTAGTTCGTTCTCGTCTTCAGACTCGGTCGTGAGCAAACGCTTCTCCGTGCCCGACTTTCGGCGTGGACAAGCCTACCGGCTGAAATAGTCTCTGAATTGCGGGAACGCCACCGTCAGACCAAAGTTGATCGTCGTCTGAGGAGCGATCGGAGCGAATTGCCGATACGCCATCCACTGTCCCGTAACAAAGATACTCATGGGTGGCAGCCCCGGACGCACAATCGTTCGTCCGAGCCCGATACTCAGCGGCAACGTCGTTGGGTAGTGACGACGCCAGCCCATCGACCAATTAGCCTCCGCGGATCGCAGGTACCATTTGTCCCACAGATGAAGCGCGAAGACGGGTTGGAACTGAAATGTATTCTGCGGTAGACGATTGGGCGACGTGTACGCGAAGGAGACCGGGTTCTGCGCAATGAAACCGACCAGCAGTCCAGGAATACCACTGTAAATCGCGCCGAGTGCCGGACCGGCTTGCCACGCGCCCTGGCCGGCGCTCTTTGAGGTGGCGGTGGGAAACACAAACGTTGGCCCGACACCGATCAGAAGACCGGTTTTATGCCTGTCTGGCCAGGGCAGTACTGCAACATCGAAGACCGGCAGGTCACCGAACTCGGTCCGCGTTCCACCGCGGGAGCTTTGCACGGTTACCAACGAAAATGTTGGGCGGATCAACTGCGAAAAAGGAAGGAAAGACTCAGGTGGTATGCGCGGGATCAATGGGCGAATGATGAGCTGGTTGGTCTCGTAATTTCTAAAGCACACTTGCGACGTGCAAGGTCCTGGTCCATAGTTGGCCGGGGTGTAGCTATCCCTGACGAGCACCTGGGGCAGGGTCGACAGCGGGTCGGTGAACTCCCGTTCCAGTTTCTCCTCCTCAGTTAGGGTTTGAGTCTGGGCGTACCCCGCAACCGGCACCGTCACCGTCCATAGAGCTACGAGCAGGATCGAGCATGACGCAGCAGTCCGAATTGTGGACCTAGTATTCAACGATTGCCTTGACCCGTTCCTCTCGGACCGCCCGGACAAAGGCCCGGTAGTCGCGCTGACTCTGGTCGGCATACTCGACCGCGAATTCGCCAATCGCGTCATCAAAGGCTCCACTCGACCCCATGTAGCCTGAAATCATGGCGGCATCGCCGGAGCGGGCATGCGCCCGTGCCAGCGCCCACGCACACACTCTCATGTACACACGCAACATATCGAAATCAAAGTCTTCGACCACTGCGCTGATCTTGACGTCGCGAAGTTGGCGAAAGTAGAAGTGCCGCCCGTTGAGTCCCCGCGCAGAGCCCAGAAAAATATCGCTCGCTGACTGCATCAGGCGCTGACCCGCAACCACTCGCTGGCCGTGATTGTGATGCAAGCTCTTCCCCACGTACGGCTCAAGCACTGAGGCCACCGCTTCCTTCGCCTGCAGGAAAAGCGGGTCGTCGTCCGCCGCCAGAAATAGTCCCACGCCGCAGAAGGTGCCGACGCTACCCACGCCGACCGCCTTGATTGCCAAGTCGCAAAAGTGGAAGCGGTCGAACAGCACACGGACATGCTCGGGCAGCGACTCGCGGTAAGCTGCGAGCCCTGCGTGATACCCACTTTTGACTCCCGGTGCTTGTTTTGCAGTGGGGTGGAAGATCAGCGGTGGGTTGTCCTTGATGCGGGGTAGCGCGCCATGATGTTCCACCATCTTCGGGTAGTCGTGCTCGGCAACGGTTCGACTGCGCTCTTTTTCGAGTCGTTGTGCGGCGCGTTTGCGTGCCTCCTCGTCGGGCACTTCCTTGAGGAAGCGCTCGACGTCGATCCGGTCGTACCATACCTCGAGCGCCCGCATCGAGGCGTAGTCAGTCATGTGCTCCCGATAGGAGCGCACGGTAGCGATAGCAGCCCGCGCCGAATCGTTGTCGGATAGCCGGAGATGACGCCCCGCTATCACCGCGCTGGCGGCCAAACGTTTGAGGTCCCATTCCCATGGGCCCGGAAGAGTCTCATCGAAATCGTTGATGTCGAAAATTATGTTCCGCTCGGGCGTGGCAAAACCACCGAAGTTCAACAGATGGGCGTCGCCGCAAGCTTGCACCTTGAGCCCGGAGCGCGGCGTATTCGCCAGGTCGGCGGCCATGAGCGCGGCGGAACCGCGAAAAAAAGCGAAGGGCGACGAGACCATCCGTCCGTGGCGAATCGGAAGAAGTTCAGGGAGCCTGCCCTCGTTGGTTGCGAGCAGCAACTCAACCGGGTCGCGACGGTCTTTGGGCGGTTTCCATCCCGCATGTGCCTCGCGCGGCACGTCGTCGCGCAACGCCTTGCCTTCAGCGCGACGCTCCGACGCAGTGCGATATTGGTCTTCGGCGGAAGGACGGAGCGACGCCTCCTTGGACTTCTTTTCTCGGATCGGCCTTTTGCCAGTGGGTTCTACGAGATGCACAACCGGCTTCTTCGACGCATCCATGGGCGCTATTCTCCTTTTAAGGGACCGCAAAGCACCGAACATGCCATGGGAATCGGCTTTGGAAAAAAGCTTTCCGCGCTGTTTTGATGCCTTTGGATACAAACAGCTGTGCTCAACAGATACACGGCTGTGCCGCGTCTTGCGCTTTGAATTCCCCGCGATTTATCCTCTGATTGCTGAGGCGGGGCTTGGTTTTTCCCCGCGTGCATCGAATTGATTATCTCGCACTTCCTGCTGATATGTAATTGGACGTTTCGCAAACCCTTTGAAATATAGAGGCTTTTTGACACCGTGTGCGGGAACTGTGCGCAAGCAAACGACGAAACAGCGGATAATCCTTCTATTAAAAGGGGCCGGATCCGAGGACCGACGTGAGCAACCTCTCGCCCCAACCGCTTAGCTACGTCTCGATCGCCTGCCCGCGCTACTAACCCGATGCCCAACATTCCCGCGCGCCTGACCGGGCTCGATCCCGCCCGCGAGACCGTCGTCGTATGCCATCACGGCGTCCGCAGCGCGCAGGTCGCGATCTACCTGGCGCGGATAGGCTTCGAACGCGTGCTCAATCTGTCAGGTGGAATCGACGCCTGGTCCCAGACCGCTGATCCGGCCCCCCCACCATTGACAACCTCGAGCCAAGCTTCGAAACGAGCATCAAGCTCGAAGGCTCCGGCAAGACCCCAAAGAAATAGATGATCTGACTTTAGATTACCATTTGCGGTACAAGGGCGCACCGAAAGCCAGTATCGCCTGGCCTGCTGGGATGGCCCCAAACGATCATCAGCCCGGCAAGTCAGTCGTAAGGCTCGCAAGCTGA
Organism: uncultured delta proteobacterium; assembly: GCA_963813785.1. GTDB lineage: Bacteria > Desulfobacterota > Binatia > Binatales > Binataceae > Binatus. Next base: position 20,758 of record CAWFAJ010000003.1, read on the forward strand.
ATCGGGCTATGCTTGATTCGCGAATCAATCACCTGACGAGACAGGCGAGTTCGAGACCTTTCTCGGCAGCGCTCTCCCCGAACAATTGGCCCTGTTTCGCAGGCTGTCTCACCGTGGGCAGCAATGCCGCAATCGCATCCGCGGGCACATTAGCCAGCTCTTTCGGTTCCATCTTGTAGAGCCCGCCACCGTATACTCGCCCCTCCCTTAGAAGAGTTTCAGCCGGTATAGAATCCAAGAATTTCCAGACGAGCTGCCCCAGCGCCGGGTCGGTCTCCAGAGCCTTCGCCAGCGCGGGGATAGGATAGAGGAGCAGATACACATTTGCTGCAGTCGCCTGTGAGCGATTGAAGATGAATCGGAAGGGCTTCTCTCGCTTCGATAGGTTGCGACCCATATAAGTGCAAACGAACGGCGCAGGTGGCCGGTTTTCTTGGGCATACCAAGGATTTCGGCGACTGCATAGATAGGTGCCAGACACTCTTGGCTTGCCGGTCTTTAGATAAGACCAGAGTTCCGGAAAACGCTTTCTGACCACGTTTTCCGGCAACCGACAATCGAGGATGAACTGTTGCCGTTCGATCTTGGGCCTACCGTCTGCTTCGGCTTCGATCACATCACAGGACAGATAGCGAGGTCCGGGCAAAATGGGTTTGAAGAATCGGTGCGGTAGGCCGCGTGCCTCGATTTCCGCGCGGGACAGAATGAAGAACTTATTGTCGCCCGTGGCGAGGCCGCGCTTGATTGAAAAGAAGTCCGCAAGCCTAAGAGATTCCGTGGTCTTGTTGACCCCGTTAGCTGCCAAACCAGTCCATTTCCGCACGTTTTGTAGAGTTGCTGCAGACACAAGCCGTGCATGAGTCGGCCTCGCGAGTGTGCCGCCGTAGCTCAATTCCACCCGGTGGTCTGTGTTCGGGCGCCTCTTACGAAAGCAGACCACCGTCGAAGATACGAGCGCATCGCCGAATTGCAGATCGTTTGGATCGAAGCGATGAACACGCAGTAACTCCACTTGTTTAAGCAGGTAGCGTTTGACCGGCCCGCCATAGTTGACATCCATGAACTCGCTGGGGATCAGCCATGCAGCAATTCCGTCGTCCGCCAGCCAAGCATGTGCCAAGCCGAGGAAGTGACAATAAAGACCGGCCAAGCCGGCCATACGCACGCCGCACGCGCGGGCCGTCGCTTCCTGCAGGCGACCCTTCTCCTCCACGCCCATGTGGTGGTGACGCACATAGGGTGGATTGCAGACAATGAGGTTGAAGAGTTGCGGAGGCTCGGGCGGCTTCATCGCGGTGAAATCTCCGAGTTCGATCTTGAGTTCTCTACTGCGCCAGAGCTCGCGCGCTGGATTTCCGTAGTGCGGATCAATCTCGATACCCGCAGCCGCTTTAATCCGTTTCGGAGGGAAATGACGCAGCAGCGCGGTATAGAAAGAGCCAGTGCCGAACGCAGGATCTAGAAATCGCACAGGCGCATCTTCCGGCAGTAACGTGCGCACGTATGCCAGCACATCAGCGGCAAGCAATGTCGGCGTCGCGAACTGTCCGAGATGGTTCCGCTCCTTCTGTGTTTTGTCGCGGTCCAGCTCCCTCTGGAGAACGACCCGACGTTCCTCGAGCTCTGTCATTGCGTCCATCTTCTACAATCCAAACTCGGCGAGTTCATCGATCCGGTGTTCCCACACCCAATCGATTCCCTCCGCAGCTTCGTATCCGAGATAGCCAGTATCGAAATATCCGCACAGGAATAGAATGAAACGAACCTTCGCGCCATAGGTTACGCGCAGTTGGCCCATTTTGACCGCCTCTTCCTTGCGTCGCTTGTTCACGTTAGTAAAGTCGCCCGCCGATTTCGCTTCGATCAGAAGCGGCAGGGCGCCGACCTTCGCATGTTTCGGCATGACGACAGCGTTGACGGGGATGTTAATCGTTGTCGCAAGGCCTTCGAGCTTCACAGGTACGTTCAGGCGGAAACTAAATGTTCCAGGCGGCATGGCATCAAATTTGGTCTTGCGCGGAAGAGGCCGGTAACCGCGCGCCTGTAGCCACGCCCCGATGGCCGCTAGCTGACGCTTCTCTTGGGCGTTGCGAATAATTGGATTGGCAATGGCCCCGCACAGACGGTCAGCAACGATGGTCGATGCCCGATGGGTCTCCGGTTCTGTTGCAGCCGCACTACGGCCCAGCCAGACGAAAATATCCGGGTCGGCCATCCGTTCAACGATGGTCCCAATCCTCGTGAGATCCTTTTCAAGCAGGGCCTGGTTCATACGCGCCGGAAGCGTCCCGTCTTCCATGCAGGCGACCAGATTCTTCGATACACCTGCGACGCCGATCAATCGGTCGACTGCCAGCGGTGGACACGTTGACATCCGCAACGTTGGCAGCACGCCGGGTTCTCGCCGCAACAGAGCTGCGCTTACATCCGCAACGTTCGCCGTTTTTGTCAGAGTCGATTCGACCTCCTTGGTGGTCTTGATTCGCGTTTCGCGGTAGGCGGAGGGCGCGAACTTCATGAACCAGTCGTTGTACATATCGACCGACTTAGCGATATCGGCCTTCCAATGGTCGGGTTTGGTTCTGTTGACACCCGGTTTGTGATCTTTAGACGCCACGCTTGCTCCCTCGATAAAGCGGGCTGCGCTTCTGTTGCCGCCATCTTGCCAGTAGGCCGTTCCACACACCAGACAAGCGATCTTGCGCCGCGACGGGCTTCGGCAATCGCATCTGCCATAAACTGCATGTATTCAGCGGTTGCCATGTGACTCCTGGTACGGGTGCGCCACCCCCGGGCCAACCCTCCATCGGTAAATGATTCGTCCGTCCAAAATGCGAATACCCGTTGAATGCGGCGCGCTACTAACCCGATGCCCAACGCGTCATAATGCCCATAGCAGGGCGTTGAAAAATTCGGGTCAACTGTGGGTTCCGATTTCCAGCGCTTCAACACCCTGCGTGAAAACTGTCTTCTTACCTACAACATCTCCCCCAAAGCGGAGACCGGTGAAAAAGCCTTTTGGGGGAGACAAGAGAGAGGGAGCAGGCGTTGAAAATCACTTTTTCAACAGCCTGCTGGAAATCCCGCGATGACCTACCTCGCAGCCGCAATCCAGATGGCCGCCGGACCGGACAAGGCGGCAAACCTCGAACGCGCCGAACGGCTCGTCCGCCTCGGCGCCGCTCGCGGCGCAGACCTGGTCGCGTTGCCCGAGGTCTTCAATTGGCGCGGCAAGCGCGGCGAGCAGGCGGCTGCGGCAGAAACGCTCGACGGTCAATCGCTCGCGCTGATGTCGCGCCTGGCGCGCGAGCTGCGAATCCACCTCATCGCAGGATCGATCACCGAACAGGCCGCCGGCGAGTCGCGATGCTACAACACGTCCGCGCTGCTCGGCCCCGACGGCGGCCAAATCGCGGTGTATCGCAAGATTCACCTCTTCGACGTCGATCTTCCCGGCCGCGTGACGGTGCGCGAATCGGATTCCAAGCTCGGCGGCGCACAGCTGGTCTCCGCTCCAACTCCGCTTGGCGCGATTGGACTCAGCATCTGTTACGACCTTCGCTTCCCGGAGCTCTATCGCCGCCTCACTTTTGCCGGCGCGCAAGTTATCGCCGTGCCGAGCGCGTTCACCTTTCCCACCGGCGAGGCGCACTGGGAGCCGCTGATCCGCGCCCGCGCGATCGAGAACCAGGCGTACGTGATCGCGCCCGCGCAGTTCGGTCCCAATATTTACGGCTACAGCGACTACGGTAATTCAATGATCGTCGATCCATGGGGACGCGTGATTGCCCGCGCCGCGGATCAGGAAGGCGTCGTCGTGGCGCCGATCGATCTCGAGTATCAGGACCGCGTGCGGCGCGAACTGCCGGCATTGCAACACGCGCGCCTCCGGACCGATCGCGATTGAAGCCATACATCGGGGGTTCGCATGAACAGGCATAGGCTCGGTTTTCTAGTTGTCACGCTCGCTCTTTCAATCAACGCACCCGCGTTCGCTCACGATATGACCGAAATGGAAGAAATGGGCGGCCACGAAATGGCGCCCAACGCGATGGGCGGTCAGATGGGCATGGGTGCGCACATGGTGATGACGTCCTCGCGTCCGCAAACGCCCAATGACATCGAACGCGCCCATGAGGTGATCGACACGCTTCGCCGCGCGCTGGTCAAGTATCACGATTCCAGAGTGGCGTTGTCGGAGGGCTACCGGATTTTTCTGCCGACTGTTCCGCAAGAGGTTTACCATTTTACCGACTACGCCGCCGCCTCACGGGAATACAGCGGCCATTTCGATCTAGCCAGTCCCGGCTCGATTCTTTACGTGAAAAATTCGAGCGGCGATTACGTTTTGGTCGGCGCGATGTATAGCGCGCCCGCCGACTACACGCCCGATCAACTCGACGCGTTGATTCCGCTCAGCGTGGCGCATTGGCACGCTCACACCAACATCTGCCTGCCCAACGGAATCACGCTCGACGACCTCTCGCGCGGCGATATCGGCGCGACGCATCTGGACATGCCGGGCATGATGCCGGTGGGGTCAACTCCGTGGGCACCTGGAATCAACCGCCGCCTGGGTTTCCTGGCCGACGGACGCTTCGGCTTCACCGGCAAAATCGCTGACGCCGCCGAGTGTGAAGCCGCGGGCGGTCATTTCCTCAAACAGGCGTTCGGCTGGATGGTCCACGTCTATCCGTTCAACGGCGACGACTTGAAAGTTGCATTCGGCATGAGCGTGCCGGAGCCTCCCGCGAACTGAGGCAGGAACGAACGCCGCGAGTCTCCTGAAAAGCGCCTTGACGTCGCGCACTGGGCGGGTTAAGCAGGCTTGGCGTCGATGATCTGACGAATTGGGACGGGTTAACTGCGCGATGCCGGCGGCAGATGGAATTTCGGCTCGATAGCCGATCAAAACCGCCTTGGGCTCCGCGCTCCGTGACTCGCCGAGCTATCGCAGCTAGTATCTTTGACGCCCAGCGCTTGCGCTTGAAGGATTTTTGTTATGGCTGATGGACCGCTGATTGGTTTTCGCGTTCTTGATCTGACTGCCGTCATTTCAGGGCCGTTCTGTACTCAGCTGCTCGGCGACCTTGGCGCCGACGTGATCAAAATCGAACCGCCCGAGGGCGACTCGATGCGCCGGGGCGTCGGCCCGCAGCGCGGCGGCCTCACCGCGTCGTTCCTGAACTTCAACCGCAACAAGCGCAGCATCGTCATCGACATCAAGAAGGAGCACGGCCGCGACCTCGTGCGCCGGCTCGCGGTTAAGGCCGACGCTCTGGTCGAGAATAATCGCCCCGGTGTCGCCGAGCGCCTCGGAATCGGCTACGCCGACATTCGTCGCGCCAATCCCAAGGTCGTCTATTGCTCGATCTGCGGCTTTCCGCCCAAGGGCCGCCTGGCGAATTTTCCCGCCTACGATCCCGTCATCCAGGGCTACTCCGGCATGGCCTTCATCCAAGGCGTCAAAACCGGCCAGCCGACCTCCGTCAAGATGGCGCTGGCGGACAAAGTAACCGGGATAACTGCGGCGCTGGCCGTAGTTAGCGCGTTGCACGCCGCGCGCGCCCGTGGCGTCGGCCAGTACATCAAGGTCCCGATGCTCGAGGCGATGATGGCTTTCACAGCCAACGATTCGATCTACGGCTACACGCTGCTGCCCGAAGACGAGTTCAAGCACCTTGCGCCCAAGAGCACCTCGCTCGATCCTTTCAAAACGAAAGACGGATGGCTCACGATCGCGCCCTTCACCGAGGCGCAGTCAAAGCGGCTGGCCGAGGCGGTTGGGCATCCCGAATTCTGGCCCGAGACCTCGGATCGCGCCGAGCGCGGGCGTAATTTCATGCGCGGCCTGGCAAAACTCTTCCCCGAAAAAACCACCGCCGAATGGCTGCCAGTGCTCGAGAAGGCCGACATTCCATGCGGCCCGGTCCACAACTACGAAACGCTCCTGCAGGACCCGGAAATCGTCGAAAACGAAAGCTTCTCGATTTACGAACATCCCAGCGCAGGCCAGGTGCGCGCCGTGAATCCCGGTGCGCGATTTTCGGAAACGCCGATGAAGATGTGGCGCGTGCCGCCCAAGCTCGGCGAACATACCGACGAGATTCTGCGCGAGGCCGGAATCGAACGTAGTCAGGTCGAGGAACTTCGCGCCGCCAAAGTGATCATCTAACCCGCGCCGGTACGCAGCAGCGGCCGCTCGCGCTACGCGAACATCTCCGGCTCGCGCGATCGCAGCCACACCAGCCCGCGATACATATAGTGTACGAACGACGCCGCGGTGACCGCGACCGTCGTGATTAGCAGCGCGTTGAAATCTTCGGGCCAGTAGTTCCCCGCCCGCGCCAGCACGGCGATCACGCACCCCAACTGCAGAACCGTGCTCAGCTTGCCCAGATAGCTCGGCCGGACCGGCACCCGCTCGCCGGTGAAGAACGAAATCATCAGGTAGCCGACGACGATCACGATGTCGCGGATCAGGACCACACTCAGCAGGTAGCCGGGCAACTCGCCGCCGATCGTCAGAACTACGAACGCCGACACCAGCATCAACTTGTCGGCGAACGGATCGAGAAACGCCCCCAATTCAGTGCGCGAGTCGAACCATCTGGCGAGCGCGCCGTCGAGTCCGTCGGTCACCGCGGCCGCGATAAAGACATACAGCGCCGCCGTGTAGCGTTGGCGGGTTAGAAATGTCAGGAAGATCGGAATCGAAACAAGCCGGCATAGGGTCAGGAAATTGGGCAGATTCAGCAGTTTGCCGTACGAGGGCGCGGGCTGCGCGCTCTGATGCGGACGAACGCTGCTATGTGAAGGCGCTGCCATCGTGAATCGGCTTCAACGCGCGGTCAGATTACGGCGGCGGCAGCCTTGCGCAGCCGCCCCGCGACCGGCGCGCTGACGCGGGCCCGCACCGAAACCAGGCCATCGCGATATTCCTCGCTTAGCACTTCTCCATCCCGTCGCGCCATTGCCACCAGGTCGCCGCGCCGGGCCGGGAACGTGACCGATACTTCCTCGCGCGAGCCGCCGAGATGGCGCCCGATAGCGTCGAGCAAATCGTCGAGGCCTTCGCCCTTCAGCGCCGAGATCGAGACCGTGTCGTGCGCGCCGTTTCCACGCGACGGGTGTTCGGCCAGGTCGGCTTTGTTCATGACGACGATACGCGGCACCGCGCCCGCGCCGATTTCCTGGAGCACTTCGTCGACGATCGTCATCCTTTCCGCCGCCAGCGGCGAGCTCGCATCGACGACGTGCAGCAGCATCGTCGCGGTGCGGACTTCCTCGAGCGTGGCCTTGAACGCGTCGATCAGCATATGCGGCAGGCGATGGATGAATCCCACCGTATCGACAATCATCACGTTCATCTTGCCCGGCAGCTTCAGGCGCCGAATCGTGGGATCGAGCGTCGAGAACGGACGATTGGCGACCTCGACGCCGGCGTCGGTCAGCGCATTCATCAACGTGGACTTGCCCGAGTTCGTGTAACCCACCAGCGCGACGGTCGGATAGGGAACCTCGAGGCGGCGCCGGCGCTGAATCGTGCGCGTGCGCTCGACCTCGCCCAGCCGCGCTTTGAGGCGGGTGAGCCGCTCGCGCAGACGGCGCCGGTCAACCTCGAGCTGCGTTTCTCCGGGTCCGCGCGTACCCACGCCGCCGCCTCCCGCGCCGCCGCCGCGAACGCGCGAAAGATGCGACCACTGCCGCGTCAGCCGGGGCTGCAGGTAGCTGAGCTGCGCGATCTCGACTTGCAGCTTGCCCTCGAGCGTATGCGCGCGCTGCGCGAATATATCGAGGATCAGCTGGCTGCGATCGATCACGCGGATCTTGAGTTCGTTTTCGAGATTGCGCGCCTGCGCGGGGCTGAGCGCGTCGTCGAAAATCGCGAGCGACGCGCCCTTTGCATTAGCCAGCTCGCGCACTTCGGCGGCTTTGCCTTTGCCTATAAAAGTGCGCGGGTCAGGAGCTTTCAGGCGCTGGCGAACCACTCCGGCGACTTCCGCGCCGGCGCTTTCGGACAGGGCTTTGAGTTCGTCGAGCGATTCTTCGCTGCCGATTCCCGCTTCGGTACCGAGTTCGATTCCGACCAGGATGGCGCTTTCGTGATGCTCGTTGGCGACGTCGTAGGACTTTGCCAGATTGTTACCTCGATCGCTAAAAACTTACGCGTTGAGTCTATCAGATAGTCGCGCCCCCCGGTACGCCACCCTGCCCCGCAATAACTTCCTGACCGGGACGAAGTTCCGCATCTTTTCTTTTTCACTGGGTGCAGGGGTCACCCCTGCCCAAGGAAGCGTGAAACCCGGGTGGGTTTCACATTATATAAGGTGAACCCTGTTCTATCTCAATTCCACCGCGCCGGGCGCCAGGACCTGCTCCATCTCGGCGATGAACTTGTCGGTCGGCGTAACGCGATAGCTGTCGCCCAGCAGCATCACCGCCTCGCGGCCGTCGTCGAGACTCAGATGCAGGTACGTCATCGATTTGCCGCGATACCGCGAGAGCATCGCCTTCAGCGCGTCGAGTCCGCCGTTTGCGAGCCGGCTCATCGGCGCCGTGATCCGCACCTCGCGGATCGAATCGAGCAGCGCCGAATCCAGCGGCACCAGTCCTTCGAGGATTATCTGGGCGCGCTCGTCGTCAACGTCGAGCTTGCCGCGCGCGACCACCGGCTCGTCGCCCATGATGATCGCCTCGAACTTCTGATAGGTCTCCGACCATGCGATCGCCTCGACCGCGCCTTCGCGATCCTCGAGCGAAAAAGTCGCGTAGCGCTTGCCCGACTTGTTGTTCTTCAGTTTCACGGCGTGGATCACGCCGGCTATCTGCACGGGGCTGCCGTCGGGCGCGGCGGACAGGTCGGCGGTCGTGACTTTGCTGATGCGTGCGAGTTCGCGATCGTACTTGTCCAGCGGATGCGCCGTGATGTAGAAGCCGAGCGCCTCTTTTTCGAATTTCAGTTTCTCGCGCCCATCCCATTCGGGAATCGGCTCGCGCGCCGCCAGCTTGGGCACTTTGACTGCGCCGCCAAACAGGCCAATCTGGTTTTTCTCCGCGTCGCTCTGCGCTTTCTGCGCGAGTTTGATCGCATTCTCCGCCTCGGCCATCAGCGCGGCGCGCACCGCGCTTACCGAATCGAACGCGCCACATTTGATCAGTGCGTCGAGCACGCGGCGGCTGATCAGTTGCGTGCCCACGCGCAGGCAAAAATCGGCGAGGCTCTCGAACGGACCGTTGGCCTCGCGCTCGGCGAGAATTGCCTCGGCCGGCTTGGCTCCGACCCCGCGAATTGCGGCCAGGCCGAAGCGAATCGCGCCGCCCGCCACCGTGAATTTCACCCGGCTCTGATTAACGTCGGGCGGCAGGATCGCAATCTTCATGTCGCGCAGCGCCGCGATATTCTTGTAGGTCTTGTCAACGTCGTCCATGTCGAGCGACATCAGCGCCGCCATGAACTCGTGCGGATAGTGCGCCTTCAGGTATGCGGTCGTGTAGGTGGTCAGCGCATACGCGGCGGCATGCGAGCGGTTGAATCCATACGATGCGAACGTTTCGATCTTTTCGAAGATCGAATTGGCGAGCGTGGCGTTGACGCCCTGTTGTTTCGCGCCCGCGATAAACCGCTCGCGCTCCTTTTCCATCACGGCATGGTTCTTTTTGCCCATCGCGGCGCGCAGGATGTCGGCCTGTTCGAGCGAGTAACCCGCCAGCGCCTGCGCCGCGCGCATCACCTGCTCCTGGTACACGATCACGCCGTAAGTATCGCGCAGCACCGGCTCCAGTAGCGGGTGATCGTACTCAACCGGTTCCTTGCCGTGCTTGCGATCCACGTAATGCTGGACCATCGTCTTGCCGTCCTGCACTGCGTCGAGCGGCCCGGGACGAAACAGCGAGCCCGCCGCGATCACGTCGTCGAAGCAGGTCGGCTTGAGCTCCGTGATAAACCGGCGCATCCCCGAGCTCTCAAGCTGGAACACGCCGACCGTGTCGCCGCGCGAGAGCATCTTGTAGGTATCGGCGTCGTCCAGGCGCAGCCGGTTCAGGTCGGGCGCCAGCTTGCCGCCGGCCTTGATCAGCGCGAGCGTGTCGGCGATCAGTGTCAGGTTCTTGAGCGCGAGGAAGTCGAACTTGATCAGCCCGATTTCCTCGACGCCCTTCATCGAATACTGCGTGATCGCCAGCGCGGCTTCGTCGCGTTCCTTATCCACATACAGCGGCACCAGGTCGGTGAGCGGCCGATCGGAAATGACGACGCCCGCCGCATGGCGCGACGCGTGGCGCAGCAGGCCTTCGAGCTTGAACGCGTAGTTGAAAAGATCGGGATGCAGTTTGCGCTCGGCCTTGAGCCGCGGCTCCATCTCGAGCGCGTCGGCGAGCGGAAAATCGCGGCCCTGCTTGGGCGCCGGATACAGCTTGACGATTTTGTCGGTCTCGGCGAACGACAGTCCAAGCACCCGGCCGACGTCGCGAATCGCCTGCTTGCCCTTGATCGTTCCAAACGTGATTATCTGCGCGACGCGATCGTCGCCGTACTTCTTGCGCACGTAATCGAGCACCTCGTCGCGCCGCTCGAAGCAAAAGTCCACGTCGATATCGGGCATCGACTTGCGCCCCGGATTCAGCCATCGCTCGAACAGCAGCCGATGCTCGACGGGATCGACCTCGGTGATTCCCAGCGCGTACGAAACCAGGCTGCCGACCACCGAGCCGCGGCCCGGACCGACCGGAATTCCAAGTCCGCGCGCGTAACCGATAAAGTCGGCGACGATCAGCATATAGCCGGAGAAGCCCATGTCGCGGATTACCGGAATTTCGCGATCGATGCGTTCCTGGTACTGCGACTCGTCGAAGTCAGCGCGTCGTGCGCGGATCTCCGCCAGACGCGCGGTCAACCCCTCGCGCGCCCGCTGCTCCATCTCGGCGTCGAGGTCAACGCCCGGACCGGACTTGAAAACCGGGAAATGAAACTTGCCGAATTCGAATTCGAAATCGATTCGCCGCGCAATCTCGACGCTGTTGCGCAACTCCTCGGCTCCCGCGCCGAATGCGGCCGCCATCTCGTCGGGCGTCTTGACATAAAGTTCGTCGGTGTCGAAACGCCATCGCGTTTCATCAGCCATGGTCTTGCCGGTCTGGATGCAGAGCAGGACTTCGTGCGCCTTGGCGTCTTCGCGATGCAGGTAATGACAATCGTTGGTCGCGACCAGCGGCAGCCCGACCTGTTTGCCGATTTCGCGCAACGCCTCGTTGTACGGCGAATGGAGCTTGTTGTCCTGGAGTTCGAGATAGTAGCGGCCCGGAAACATTTTGGCGTACGACTCGGCGGTCTCGCGCGCCTTGTCCATGCGATCCTGCCGCAGCCATCGCGCGAGCTCACCTGACAGGCATCCCGACAGCACGATCAACCCGCCGGACAGCTCGGCCAGGATTTCCTTGTCGATGCGCGGTTTGTAATAGAGCCCGTCCTGGTACGCGGTCGTGAGCAGCTTGCAGAGATTTCGATAACCCTCACGATTCTGCGCGAGCAGGATCAGATGAAAGTTGCCGCCGCCGTCGAAGTCGTCGCTGCGCGCAACTTGCGTGCGATCGGTGCGCTTGCCGGGCGCGAGGTACGCCTCGCATCCAATGATCGGCTTGACTCCGGCGGCCCTGGCCTTCTGATAAAACTCGACCGCGCCGAACATGTTGCCATGATCGGTCATCGCGATCGCTTCCATCCCTGACGCCTTGGCGTGATCGATGAGCGGCCCGATTTTGTTGGCGCCGTCGAGGAGGCTGTACTGCGTGTGGACGTGAAGATGGACGAAACTCATAGCGGCCCCTCCCCCTGCACCGGACTTGCAGCATCCGCTGCCCGCCCGTTCCCCTCACATCTATATTGCTCGCGCACGCCGCCGGCCGGCGATTGCTTCGCGACGCGCGCGAGCAGCGAAAACTACTGCTACTTCTTTTTCTCGGCCGCCTCGGGCTTCTTGGCCGCCTCGGGCTTCTTGGCAGCCTTGTCCTTGTCGGCGCCTTCTTTCGCTGCACCCTCGGCGGGAGCTGCCTCGGCGCCCTCGACCGGCGCGCCCTCGACAACCGCGCCTTCGACCGGCTCTGCGACTGCGGCGACTACCACTTCCGCGACGGTCGGCGGCAGCACGCTGACTACTGGGTAATCGGTATCGAAGATCGGCTTGACGTTGCCGGGGAACTTGACCGCCGAGACGTGAATGACGTCGTGAATATCGACGTCGGACACATCAACCTCGATCGAGTCGGGAATTTCCAGCGGCAGGCATTCGACCGTAGCGGTGCGCGCCAGCGGCGCCAGTATTCCGCCGTTGGCGAGACCTTTGGCCTTGCCCGTGAACTTGAGCGCCACTTCGACGCGAACCGGCCGGTTGAGATCGACCTCGTACAGATCCGCGTGCAGGATCTCGCCCGACACCGGCGCGCGCTGCACGTCCTTGAAAATTACGTGCTTGCCGTCGATCTCCGCAGTGCTCGACTTGAGCTTGATGATGCGGGTGTGCGCGGCCGCCGAAATCCTGGCCTTCAGTTCCAGCCGATCGATCGCCAGGGCTATCGGCGCGGTCGTGGGTCCGTACAATATCGCGGGCACGCGGCCATTGCGCCGCAGCGCGTTGTTCTGACCCTTGGGTCGGGTGGCGCGTTTCTCGCAGGCTAGTTCACCGGTCTCCATTGTGTCCTCGCTTGATGGTTCGCACGCTCATGCAAAGAGCGAGCTTACCGACTCCTCATTATGAATTCGCTTGACCGCTTCCGCCAGCAGGCTGGCGACCGACAGCGCCCGGAGCTTGGTGAGCTCGGCCTGTGCCTTGGCGCGCAGCGGGATGGTGTTGGTCGTGACAATTTCAGTGATGTCCGATTTATTCAGGCGCTCGCAGGCCGGATCCGACAGGATCGGATGCGTCGCGACTGCGATTACTTCCGACGCGCCGGCGTTGGCGACCACCTTGGCCGCCTCCGTGATGGTGCCGGCGGTATCGATCATGTCGTCAACCAGCAGCGCGATCGAGTCCTTCACTTCGCCCACCAGTTGCATCTCGGCGACTTCGCTCGCGCGCCGGCGGCGCTTGTCGATGATCGCGAGGTTCGCGTTGAGACGCCGCGCGTAGGCGCGCGCGCGTTCCACGCCGCCCGCGTCGGGCGACACCACCGTGACCTTCTTTCCCTCGATGCGCTTGCGCAGGTAACTGATCAACACCGGCATCGCGTACAGGTTGTCCACCGGAATGTTGAAGAAGCCTTGAATCTGCCCCGCGTGCAGATCCACCGTCAGCACACGATTTACGCCCGCGGTGGTGATCAGGTCGGCTACCACTTTTGCGCTGATCGGCACGCGCGGCGCAACCTTGCGATCCTGCCGGGCATAGCCGAAGTACGGAATCACCGCCGTGATACGCCCGGCCGACGCGCGCCGCAGCGCATCGGTGACCAGGATCAGTTCCATCAGGTTCTCGTTGGGCGGCGTGCATGTGGACTGGATAACGAAGCAATCGCCACCGCGCACGTTCTCGCGGATTTCGACCATCACTTCGCCGTCGGGAAAGTGGCCAACCTCGGCTTCACCCAGCTTCACGCCGAGATGTTCTGTCACCTCGCGCGCGAGCGCGGGATTGGAGTTCCCGGTGAAAACTTCGAGTTGGTCCTTGACCCCGTCCGACATCTTCAATTCTCCCGCGTCGTGATCATCATGCGATTCTTCAAGTAGCGCAAACTACCGCACAGATTGGCTGGGCGGGAAGGATTCGAACCTTCGAATGCCAGGTCCAAAGCCTGGTGCCTTACCAGCTTGGCGACCGCCCAGCGCATTTGGATTCAAAGGCTCAGCGCCCGCGCGCTTCTCCCAATCAGACAGTTAAAACTAACCGCCGGCGAAACGCCATGTGGGCGCTCAGCCGGCGAATCTCGAGCAATCCAATCTATTCGGACCCAACCGCCGCGAGACCGCACCGCACATCTGTCGCGGCGAACCTGCCCGGACTTCGACTGTAGCAGCCGGTGCGCAGGAATTGCGATGTTATTGATGCGGTTTTTCGCTGTCAATGCGTCGCTGCCGCGAGCATGCACAGCCCCACTGCGCTTGCTGGATTTCAGGCTACCCGGCGTCAGATTCGTCATCGAATTCGCCGTCCATAGTCGTCGCCGCAATCACCGTTGCGAACGGCGCACGCCGGCGGATCTTCAGCGCCGCGCTGTCGGCCGCGTCGGCCGATTCAAACACCCCAAAGACCGCGCCGCCGCTGCCCGACATTTGCGCTGCGCGCGCGCCCAAATCTTCAAGTAATCCTTTAAGGCGGCGAATCTCGGGAAATTGCGCGATCGCGACCGCGGCCAGGTCGTTTACCGCGATCTCTGCCGAGATATCGCCGCGCGCAATCGACGCGATGTGCGCGTCGGGCGCCGCCGCGCTCCATCCGGCGGGCTCGAGCGCGCGAAAGATTGCGGCGGTCGAAACCTCGAACGGTGGCACGGCGATGACTATGGGCAAGCGCGGGACCCCCGCGATTGCCACGGTTCGCTCGCCGATCCCGGTTACCCGCGACGGTCGCGGATCGAGGAAAAATGGCACGTCGGCGCCGAGCGAAAGCGCGATTCGACGCAGCCTGCTCAGCGCGGCTTCGTCGGTGAGCTGCGCCGCTCCCGCCATCATGCACAATATCGTGGCGGCGTCGCTCGATCCGCCGCCGAGGCCGGCGCCCACCGGGATATGTTTTTCCAAATCGATCACCACTTCGGCGGTCAAATCGAATTCGCTCATGAATGAGCGCGCGGCGCGTGCCGCCAGATTGTTCTGGCTCCTGGCGAGTTCCGGCAAGTTGCATTTGACGGTGACCGAGGGATCGTCCGCGGCGCGGATTTCGAGGCGAATTTCGTCAGCGAGCGAGACCGGCAGAAACACCGAATCGAGTTCGTGATAGCCGTCGCCGCGGCGCCCGGTCACGCGCAGGAACAAATTGATCTTCGCGCACGCGCGCCCGGATAGCTCCGTTACCATTGTAGAAATTCTATTGCGGAGCCCGTGGAGCGCCCGGCAACCCGCGCGGCAGCGGCGCGTCGTCCTCGGGGCGGCGAAACGCGCGGCGCGAATCCTGCTGAATCACGCTGATGAAGCCCAGCAAAGTGACCAGCAGCCCTAGCAACACCATCGCGCGGCCCGCCAGAAATACCGCGTGATAAAAATCCATCCGCGCCGTCGTGTACGACGCCTGCCGTTGCTCAGCCGTGAGCGGTTCCAAAACCGCAGCGCCACCCGCGCCCTCATCGAGTTCGTCGAAACTCCGATAGTCCGTTGCGCCGGCCGGTTGCGCGCGCGCGATGATCATCCGGCTGTAACTCTGAGTCCGTTCCAGCCCGACGGACCAGTTGGCGGCGCCCAGCACGATCAGTGCGAGCCCGCTCACGATTTTCCAGTCAGTGTAGATGTCAGGAAGCTTCATTCCGTAGATCGAGACTAAGGCGCGGACGCCGGGAAAACAATGCCGCCCGGCGCGATCTATTCACCCACAGAGGTTTTGTTGCGCCGCCCGATCGCAAGCCGCTATCATGACTGGACAAGCTCGTATGCCTGCTGAATCCCGACCCAATTCCTCCGATTCCGCCGCGACCGTCCCGACCACCGACGCGCGGCTGGACGCGATGCTCAAGCGTTTTGAGGCGGGCGAGATGCGCGCGCTGGCTCAGCTGATCACGATGGTCGAGAATCGCGCTCCCGAGTCGAGCACGATCATCGAGCGAATCTACGCAAAGACCGGCCGTGCACAGGTGGTCGGAATAACCGGACCGCCCGGCGCTGGAAAATCGACGCTGGTCAACCATCTGATCGCAAAGTATCGCGCGCTGGGCAAAACAATTGCCATCCTCGCCGTCGATCCGTCGAGCCCGTTTTCCGGCGGCGCCGTACTTGGCGATCGCGTCCGCATGACCGACCATTACAAGGACGCCGGCGTGTACATCCGCAGCCTCGCATCGCGCGGAAGCCACGGCGGACTCAGCCGCGCGGCGCGCGAAATCGTCAAACTGCTCGACGCTTACGGCAGCGACGTGATCATTATCGAGACCGTCGGCGTGGGACAGACCGAACTTTCGATAATGGATCTGGCCGACACCACCGTTGTCGTTACCGTGCCCGAGGCGGGCGACGCCGTGCAGGTGATGAAGGCCGGGCTGAACGAAATCGCCGACGTGTTCGTCGTCAACAAGGCCGATCGCGAAGGCGCCGACCGGATCAAGGCCGAGCTGGAACTGGGCGTGCATCTGCGCGCCGGTGACGGATGGCGGCCGCCGGTGCTGCTCACGCAGGCCGCGATCGATCAAGGCGTCGACGCGGTCGTCAGCGCGATTGCGAAGCACGGCGAATACCTGCGCGCACATCTCGATTCGGCGCGCGAGTCCGAGCGCCGCACCCGCGAGTTCGTGGAGGTTCTGTCTGCGGAACTGGAGGAGCGCACCGCACGCGCCGTCGCCGACGGTGGCGCTCGCGGCCTACTTGACGAGATTGCGGCGGGCAAACTGAATCCTTACAGCGCCGCGCGCCGCATAATTGAAGACCGCAAGTCGTTGATCGACTTGCTCCATAACCGCGGCTCCAAACGCGCCGAGTGACGCCGACCCCGGCTGGCGATGACGACCAATCGAAAATCGAAAACCGAAGGACGGCTGTTCGCGATCGGCGATATCCATGGATGCCCCGATGAACTGGACGCGATTCTCAAGTCGATCGCGCCGGCCGCCGGCGACACGGTGGTATTCGTCGGCGACTACGTCGATCGCGGCCCGTCGGCGCGCGAGGTTATCGAGCTCGCGCTGGAGCTGGAACGCGGCCATGCGGAATGCGTGTTCCTGAAGGGCAATCATGAGGACATGATGCTGTCGTTTCTCGGCATGCCGGGAAATTACGGCGAGTCGTTCCTGTTCAACGGCGGCATCGCGACGCTCGACAGCTACGGCGTGCACGAGGAAGACCTCGAGGATGCCTTCGCGCGGCTGCCCGCCGCGCACCTGGACTTCATGAGCCGGCTGGCCACCAGCTACCTGCGCCCGCCCTACTTGTTCGTCCACGCCGGCATCGAGCCCAGCCGCCAGCTCGAGGAGCAGCAGCCCGAGGACATGCTGTGGATTCGGCAGGAGTTCATTTTCAGTCCGCACAAAATCGACGCGACGGTGGTGTTCGGCCATACTCCGATGCGTGGCGTGATGATCGACCTGCCGTACAAACTCGGCATCGACACCGGCCTGGTGTACGGCGGCAAGCTGACCTGCGTGGAGTTCACCGAAGGCGTGCTCTACCAGGTCCAGCGCGGGCATCGCGCGGTCAAGAGCCGCAGTATCCCGCTGCGCTGAACGGATTGGGCGCGGGCTTTCGCGGCTGGCGCGCTCAGGCTAGATTTGACGGTTCCCGGTGGCGACGTAGCTCAGTTGGCTAGAGCATGCGGCTCATATCCGCAGTGTCGTAGGTTCGACTCCTACCGTCGCCACCATCCACGCATCGTGACCGCCAGGTTATAAATGAAGCGCACTCGGCATGCTCTGTTCGCAATCGGCACGCTCTTCGCCGCCATCATTATAACGACGCTCTCTCACACCGCGCCTGCCGCCGCTCAATGGAACGGCTTTGCTCGCGACCCCCAGCATAGCGCGGATTCTCCGGTCGCATCGGAATCGTTGAACGAGGTCATCTGGACGACTCCCGTCGATCTCTATCCGCAGACGGGTAGCGGCTTCCTGGCGACTCACTACGGCAGTCCGATGGTGACCGCCGCGAACACCGTGATCGTGCCGGTGAAGACCGGCGCCACCGGAGGGTTCCGCGTCGACGCGCGCAGCGCCATCGACGGCAGTCTGATTTGGACTCTGCCCACCGACTACGTGTTGCCGCCGAGCAGCGAGATTCCGGTCTTCGGCCCGGTGCTTACTTCGCAACCGCGACTCTATTTTCCCGGCATCGGCGGCACGGTTTATTTTCGCGACAATCCCGACGCGGTTTGTCCAGGCCCCGGCAACTGCCAGAACCAACTCGCCTTCTTCGGGCTGAAAAAATACAAAAAGCATCGGAAGAAATTTAACTCGCGGGTCATCATCAACACGCCGCTCAGCACGGATTCCGCGGGCGACATTTATTTTGGATTCATCGTGACGCAGCCGTCCGGCGCGTTGCGCGACGTTCACCACAAAAAACTGAAGAGCGGCATCGCCCGCATCGACTCGAGCGGCAAAGGGACCTGGATTGCGGTAACGGCCGCCGCCGCCGACAATAACCATGACCGGCGCCGCGCTGAATTGCGCGCCCGCTCTGAGCCCGGACCTCGCGACTGTTTACGTCGCCGTCAGCGATGGCAGCGCCGGATACCTGGTCGCGCTGAACAGCAGTACGCTCGCGCCGATCGCTCGAGTGCGGCTGAAGGATCCGGACTCGGGTAACGATGCAAGCCTGCCCACTGGCAGCTCGGCATCGCCGACCGTCGGCCCCGATGGCGACGTTTATTTCGGAGTGCTCGAGAATCCCTGCTGTGCCGAAAATCATCACCGCGGATTTTTGCTCCACTTCAGCGCCATGCTCGCGCAAACTAAAACTCCCGGCGCCTTCGGCTGGGATACCACCGCGTCTATCGTTCCGAGTTCGGCGATCCCGTCCTACAGCGGTCCGTCGAGCTACCTGATCGCGACCAAGTACAACAATTATGACAATTGGGGCGGCGACGGGATGAACAAGGTTGCGGTGCTCGATCCCGACGCCACGGAAATCGATCCGGTGACCGGGCTCTCGGTGATGAATGAAGTGCAGACGGTTTTGGGGCCGACATCCGATGGCGATAACGGGCAGGTCAAGGAATGGTGCATCAACTCGGCCGCGGTCGATCCGGGCACCGGCTCGATCATGGTCAATAGCGAAGACGGCAACCTGTATCGATGGGATCTATCGGCGAACACTCTGTCGCAAACGGTAACGCTCACGACCGGTCTCGAAGAGGCATACACGCCGACCGTGATTGGCGTCAACGGTACCGTCTACGCGATTCAGAACGCGATCTTGTTTGCTGTCGGAAGTTGATCGAAGCCGCGCACATCTAGATTTGACGGTTCCCGGTGGCGACGTAGCTAAGTTGGCTGGAGCATGCGGCTCATATCCGCAGTGTGGTAGGTTCGACTCCTACCGTCGCCACCAATTCCCCCTCTCCGTTGGGCTTCGTTGACTCATCATCTTCGCGTGCCGGTTATGGTACATTCGTGCCGCCGACTATGAGCCCAAGAAAATAGCCGAAATCAAAAGCGCGGAACTTGGATGGCTGATGGAGCAGCTTCCCGTTCTGAAGGCGAAGTTCAAAAGGTGTCTTGACATTAGCAAATGATAGGGCGAAAACCCGCTTTCCAGTTCGATATCCGCAACTGAGAGTCTGTGGAAAATTGAGGAGACTAAAATGCCAACACGATTCGACGGGTTCTACATCGCGCGATACGAAGGATTGGACGCGGAGGCGACACCCGGCTACGGCGTCATGTTCCTGAAGGACGGGAAGATTTACGGTGGGGACAATCTGAGCTGCTTCCTCGGAGAATTTGAAGACAATGGGAACGTGGTCGCCGCTCGGGTTAAAGTTTTCCTCATAGCGAGCCCATCTCAGTCGATAACGGAGGTCGATGATAAGCCATGGGACTTGCCTGATATTCACGGGGACGTGCCGCAAGGTGTCCTTCCTACGAATCTTGTCGTGGAAATGTTCGGTCAGAGACATGACACGCATCAAGATATGCGCGTGGAGTTGCAGCGAATTGCGGTCTGGGGCTAAAGAGCCGCCTTCCAGTGATCTCGTAGAGGCGGGATAGACCAACTCCTACCGTCGCCACCATTCAGATGCTCATTCAGCCATAGCGGCAATGTCGCCGGCGGCGGAATCCGCGCGAACCGCCGCCCGATGATTCGTGTCCGACGATTGCCGCGCGCGCACCTCGGCGGGGACCGAAGGCGAATCGAAAATCAAATCGCACGCGCGAATCCAAAGGTACAGCGTGATCAGCACCATCATCGGCCCCTCCGATGCGACCACGCGCACGTTCACCCATTCCGATTGAATCGGCAAATACGCGATCGCGAACGCGAGATGGCTCATCACGACCTCGACCATGTAGCAAAGCGCGAGCAACAGACCCCATCGGCGACCGGCAAAAACTCCGATCGCCATCGCCGCGAATATTCCCGCCTCGACGATCAGCACCACGCGCGCGGTGTCGCCGTTGAATCGCATGCCGGCGAGAATAGTCTCGATCGGATCGACGACGTCGAAATCGCCGACGTGAACGAACGCCCTGATCACCAGACATATCGCCCATAGCCCGGCCACGGCGGCGAAGACCCGAAGATCGAAGGGCCAGGCAGCTCGCGGTTGGCGCGATTGACGATCGGTTTCCATCGGAGATTCGCAGCCTATCAGAGCGACACAAGACATAACAAGAGTAACTAAATTATCATCCAGCCTACGCGATCGGCAACGGTCAGCAGAGCTGAGCGTCCAACGGGAGAACTTAATTGAATGCGGAACCCACCGTGGGTTGCAGGGGTGACCCCTGCACCCGCCGTTAAGGCCGCGCTCCGTTGTCGCGCGCGGCCCCTTAATACTGCGCTGCCGTCGCCACGGCCGGGGGCTGAGCCCTGCACCCAGTATTAAGATGAGAAAAGATGCGGGGCTTCGTCCCTGTTAGAAAAGGGTAAGGCGGGAAGAGAGCAGAACGCATGACGGTCCCGGCTGTCCGGCCGCTTGTCGCAAGGGCGAGCGTCCGCGATAATCGCGCCACACTGCCTGAAAGAAATGGAGTCGCGATGAACGGGGTACATGACATGGGCGGGATGGACGGTTTCGGGCCGGTCGTCCGCGAACAGAACGAACCCGTGTTTCACGCCGACTGGGAAGGGCGCGTGTATGCGTTGGCGAGCATCGCGGCGCGCCTGGCGCTGATCAATGCCGATGAGTTCCGTCACGCGATCGAGCGGATAGCGCCCGCGCGCTACCTCGCGTCGAGCTACTACGAACGATGGCTGGCGGCGGTCGAGACTTTGCTGGTCGAGCGCGGCGTCGTGACGCGCGAAGAAATCATTGCGAAGGAAGACAGCGCGATCGACCCTGCTCTGATCGCGAATCCGGTCGCGACTCATGGCCCGGCTGCGGTCAAGGACGAACCTGGAGCGAAGCCGCCGCGCGCCCGCTATCCCAAAGGCGCTCGCGTGCGCGCACGCAACCTGAACCCATCGGGACATACGCGCCTTCCGCGCTACGTGCGCGGCAAAGCCGGAGTCATCGCGCGCGACTGGGGCGTGTTCGTCTTTCCCGACACCAACGCGCATCACGCAGGTAAAAAGCCGCAGCATTGTTATTCGGTCGCCTTCGACGCGCGCGAGCTGTGGGGCAAATCAGCGAAAGCGAATTGCCGGGAGCGGGTGCATCTGGATTTGTGGGAAGACTACCTGGAACCGATCGCGCCAAAGTCGAAGCCGAAGGCCGCGAAACGCACGACAGCGCGCCATACGGGTAGATACTGAAAAGAGAATGAGCGGAGCGCATCATAACACCGACGACAGCGGACCGGCCGCGCGCGTGAAGGCTCTGGAAGCGGTCCTGACGGAGAAGGGGCTGATCGATCCGGCCGCGATCGATACGATCGTCGATATCTACGAGAACCGCGTCGGTCCGCGCAACGGTGCGCGCGTCGTCGCGAAAGCATGGACGGATCCCGAGTATCGAAAACGCCTGCTGGCGGACGCAACCAGCGCCGTGGCGGAGCTGGGATATGCGGGACCCGAGGGCAACCATCTGGTCGCCGTCGAGAACAGCGACCACGTCCACAACATCGTCGTATGCACTCTGTGCTCATGCTACCCATGGCCGGTGCTGGGCTTGCCGCCCGTCTGGTACAAGAGCTTCGCGTATCGCTCGCGAGCCGTTATCGATCCGCGCGGCGTGCTCAAGGATTTCGGACTCGAGCTGGGGCGCGATGTCGAAGTCCGGGTGTGGGACTCGAGCGCGGAGATTCGCTACCTCGTCATCCCCGAGCGGCCGAAGGGAACCGAGCGGATGAGCGAAGACGAGCTGGCCGCGATCGTGACGCGGGACTCGATGGTCGGAGTGGCGAAGATTGCGGCGCCGAAGAGCAGGCGCGGCGGCTCCGGGCGGCGGCGCGCATGAGCACGGCAACGCAGCGCTGAACAAGTTGATCGAGGCGGCGCGGCTTGACGCCGACCATGTCTTCAGCGCGCCATGGGAAGCGCGCGCATTTGCAATCGCGCTGAAACTTTCCGAGGCCGGGCATTTCAGCTGGGATGAATTTCGCGATCGGCTGATTGCCGAAGTAGGCGCGTCGGACCGAATC
This sequence comes from uncultured delta proteobacterium, assembly GCA_963813785.1. GTDB lineage: Bacteria > Desulfobacterota > Binatia > Binatales > Binataceae > Binatus. The sequence goes on from CAWFAJ010000003.1 coordinate 43,126, forward strand.
CGCGCCCGCGACGGCACTTCGGACTACGGCGAGTACTACGAGCATTTCCTGCGCGCACTCGAGCGGTTGCTCGATGAAAAAGGAATCGCACCCGTTGAGCGCTAGCGGGAAGGGGAAATCACTTCATTGAATGCGGAACCCACCTGGGTTCCGCACCTCCTTGGGCAGGGCTGAGCCCTGCACCGCAGTGAGAAGACGCGAAAATCTGCGCAGCGCATCTTTTCGCGACTACGCGATGAAAGAACCAACGGCCAGGCGTGACCCCTGCACCCGATGGTAAGAGAAGATGCGGGACTTCGTCCCTGTTAGAAGGGGTAAGGGGAACAAGCGCAGATCGTGCTCTAGGCGTTCTTGCCCTGCTTGCCCTCGATCCACTGGAACATCAGCGACTGGTAGTACTCGATATTCTCGCCGAGCAGAAACACTTTGGGGATTCCCTCGATCTGCGCGTAGATGGCGGTATGGGTGGGGTTTTCATTGCCGAAGGCGAGCTTGATCGGCTGCGGCTGTCCGGACCCCTGGACGGTTATCACGGACTTGGGATGGTCGAGTCCGAACTGCGCGAGGTCGTTTGAATTCTCCGCGATCACTTCGACCGACTTCGCATTCACCAGCAGCGCCACCAGCGCGTCCATCAGGTCATGCGGGATGAATTTTCCCGGCGGCGCGACGAGTTCGTAGAGCTTGCCGTCCCTGGTCTTCTGAAAACGCAGCGATTCCGATCCGCTCGAAACGGTGATCGCGTCGATGCCGCCGCTGAGCTTCAGGAGGCTCTCTTCCTTCTGCTCCAGGGCGCTCGGCTCCCTGATGCTCGGCTGAATCCAGAAATAAATCGGCAACAGGATGAAGAAGACGATCGTGTAGAGGATTGCGGGACGCGCGCTCACGCAAAAAACCTCCTGCGCACCATGACCGTGATTGCGATCAGGAACAGGATGGCCGGTTCGACGACCGATCCAAATAACAGGATGTGGCGCGCCTCTTGATCGCTGATATAGAAGGCGGCGGTTTCGTTTTTGTTGAGCCGTTCGCGGCTCGCGATCAGCATCTCATCGCCCGCCAGCTCATTGATCAGGCTGACCGCGAGATCGCGATTCCCCAGCATCTCGATAAACTGGTTGGAGGCGAAGGCGGAACTGCCGATCCCGACCAGCCGCGTCATCTGCTGCACCGGGATGTGCGGAGTTGACGCCGGCGCGAAGTCAATTTCGGAGGCCACCGGAATCGGCCCCTTGATATCGCGACCGGCCTGGTACTCGGTGATTCCGGTGGTCATCGCATTGGGATCGCCCGAGGCCCAGCTCTCATGCGACGAGGAGAGGAACTTGTCCTCTTGCGCGATCTTCAGATCGCCGGGCGCCATGGCGCCGACCGCCCCGGTTATCATCACGCCGCGCCCCAAAGAGAAGACCGCCGGCGCGGACATCGAGCGGCTCATCGGATTGTCTTCCGAGCGCAGCGGAATCTGGGTGGTGAGGATTTCGCCGGCGGTCAGGCGATAGGCGGGATCGACGACGACCTGCGGAATAAAATCGAGGTAGTACTTTTTCAGGAAGTCGACGAGCGTCGGCGACCCATAGGGATCGACGATCGCGATGTAATGTCCGCCGTGATCCAGGTACCTGGTCAGCGCCGCCAATTCTTCGGGCAGGAAATCCTTGCGCGGCCCAAGCGACACGACCACTTTGGCGTCCTCGGGCACGCCGCTGGCGAACAGCGACACGTTGTCGATCTGGTAGTTGTTCTGCTCGAGCAGCGCGCGCCATTGCGAGTAGCCCAGGGTGTGATCGGAATCGAACAGGTCGCGCTCGGCGTGGCCGACGGTGAAATAGATATGTTTGTTGGAGGCGGTCGAGACTTGCAGGATCGCCGGGATCAGCTCGTCGGAGCGCGCGTTGTCGAAGTCGCGGCGCCGCCCCTGCGATTCCACGACTACCTCGCCGTAACTCGACACGCCGTATTCGCGCGCCAGGCCGGGCGCCTTGTTGACGTCGATGACCTGGTAGGTCAGTTGCGGCGTGAACGCGGCGGCCTGGAACAACAAATCCGCGAGTTCGAGGTAGGCGGGATCCTCGGTGCGGACAAACGCCATCACCTTGACGTTGTGGGTCAAGTCGCCGAGCACGCGCTTGTCGAAATCCGAGAGCGAGAATCGTTTCTCCGGCGTCAGGTCCCAGCGGATGTTGGGGGTGGCAATTATCGCATTGGCGACGATCAGCACGGCGCCGAACGCGATCACGGTGTAGAGCAGCACCGCGTAGTTCATCCAGATCGAACGGCGCTCGGCGGTGGGCGAATTCTTCAGCGCCGGCCGGTCCACTTGCGTGCCTCCATCGAGCGCTGCGTGAGAAACAGAAAAAAGGCGACGAAAAAGATGAAGTAGGTAACGTGAGCGAGATCGATCACGCCCTGAGCGAAGCCGCCGAACTGATCGAACAAAGAGAGCTTGCGCAGCAATTCGAGCCGCGAGTTGCTGAACGCCGCCTCGTTCCAGTTGAGAATCCAGAAAAACAGCAGCAGCGTGATCGTCCCCATCCCCGCCATCACCTGGCTCTCGCACAGCGACGAAATGAACACGCCACACGCGATAAACGCGCATCCGATCAGAAACAATCCCAGGTAGCCGGCGGCCAGCGGAAAGAGCGGAAACCAATGGACGCCATAAAGGTAAATCGGATAGAGCGTGGTCAGCACGAGCATCATGACGAAGATCGCGACCGACGCGAGGTACTTGCCGCCAAGAATTTCACCATCGCGCAGCGGATAGGTGTAGAGCAACTCGATGGTGCCGAGTTTGCGCTCCTCGGCAAACAGCCGCATCGTAATGAACGGCAGCGTCAGCAGCAGGCATAGCCGGATATCCGAGAACATCAGTTGCCAGTAGTTCTGGATGATGTCGCGGGAGAAGGCGACCGTGACGAAATAAACCAGGTCGGTGTACGCATAGTATCCCGTCAAAACCAGGAACACGCCCGACAGCACATAGACCAGGGGAAAGGCGAAGTACGAGCGCAATTCCTTGCGCGTCACCGCGAGCATCCTGCCCACCGAGAAGCCCGTCCCGGCGGCGCGGATCGCGGCGCGTCGCGACTCGGTGGCGGCGCCGGCGGCTTCGAGCGTGCCTGCAGGGTTAGACATCGACTACGACTACCTCAATGCACATTGAACTTCGCGCGCGGCGCAGCTAAACCCGCTCCTCCTTGGTGACCAGCCGCATGAACAGATCCTCGAGACTGAGCGCCATCGGTTTGACTTCGAGCAGATTCCATCCGTGCTGCACGACGCAAGCGGCGAGCGCCGAGCGGACTTCCTCGCCGTGGCCGCTGGAGTACGCGACAAATGAGCACACGCCGGTCGCGCCGGCTTCGACCGGACGATCCTCGAGCCGTTGCACGAACTTGACGGCCGTCAAAGCCTCGCGCACCGCCGGCGACGGACCGCCGATCGTGATCATCGTCTGGTCGGTTCCCTGCAGTTTCGCCGTCAGGTGCTCGGGCGTGTCCTGCGCGACGATTCGCCCGCGGTCGATGATCACGACGCGGCGGCAGGTCATGTTGACCTCGGGCAGTATGTGGGTCGAGAGCAGCACCGTCGAGTGGCCGGCCAGCGAACGTATCAGGTCGCGGATTTCGACCACCTGGCGCGGATCGAGTCCGACCGTCGGCTCGTCGAGAATCAGCACCTCGGGATCGCTGAGGATTGCCTGCGCGATGCCGACGCGCTGCCGATAGCCCTTCGAGAGCTTGCCGATAAGCTTGCGGCGCACGTCCTTGAGACCGCAGGTCTCGAGCGAATATTCGATTCGATCGCGCGTCGTGCGGGGATCGATCTCGCGCACGCGGGCGCCGAACTCGAGCAGCGCATCGACACTGAGATCGGGATACAGCACCATATTTTCCGGCAGGTAGCCGACGCGGCGGCGCGTTTCGAGCGAATGTTCGGCCACGTCGAGGCCGCCGATTAGCGCGCGTCCCGAGGTGGCCGGGAAAAATCCGGTCAAAACCCGCATGATCGTGGTCTTGCCCGAGCCGTTGGGGCCCAGCAATCCGATGATCTCGCCCTTTTCGACCTTGAACGAAACGTCGTTAACGGCGAGCGTGGCGCCGAAATACTTGGTTAGCTCCTGGACCTCTATCATGCAAAAAAGCCTGCTTTAAGCGGCGTGCGAAATTCGGCGACCCCCACGTTCATCGGCGCCGGGGTATCGTGCATAATTCTCAATGGAGTACAAACGGCGCCCGACCAGAAGTGCAACCCACGGCATTTTAGGGACGGCTGGCCAGGGAAGTCAATTCATTTTTTCCGCGCGCCGATCGGCTAATCTGTCCGATGCGCCGATGCGCGCGCTTGCAAAGAATCGGTTCGTGACTCGGGAGGAAGGGGTGCATAGATGGCACGATTGCTCACAGGCGGATTGATCGTCGCGATAGTCGCGGCGCTGCTGTTCTTTCTCTATTCGAGCAGTTATCGCACGCGCATCGAGGAGCAGACCCAGCAGGTCTCCCAGCTCAACGCCGAGCTGCTCAAACTTCAAAATGAAAACGAGCAGCTAAAGACCGAACTCGCGAAAGTCCAGGGCGAGCAAAACATCCTCGCCGCACAGAACGAAGAGATGCGCAAGGCGATCGCGTCGTTCAAGGCCACCGGCAAGATGCCGGAGATTGCTCCGCCCCCCAAGTAGGCACGCGCCATCGCGCGCTCTCACTCCTCCTTGTTCTCCGGCTTCAGCATGAAGCGCTGCCATTCCTGGAGAAACCCCAGCGCCCGCATGTCCGGCATCCTGTCCAGGTAAACTTCGCCCTTCAGATGATCGGTCTCATGCTGTATCACCCGCGCGTGGAAATCCGACGCGACAATCTCGACCGCCTCCGCATCGCGCCCGAGCGCCGTCACCCGGAGATGCTTGAATCGCGGCACCCGCCCGCGAAGATCCGGCACGCTCAGGCATCCCTCCCAATCTTCGACCAGGGTCCGGTCGAGAATCGTTACCACCGGGTTGACGAGCACCGTAAGCGGCACGTCCGGCATGTCGGGATAGCGCGGATGGTCGTGGACTTCGAGCACCGCAAGTTGAATCGGAAGATGGACCTGCGCAGCCGCGAGCCCGACGCCGTTGTACTCGTACATCGTCTCGATCATGTCGTCGATCAGGCGCTGAAACTCTTTGCTTTTGATCCGATCGGCCGGCACCGGACTGGCTTCGGTCCTCAGCGCCGGAAATCCGAGACGGGCAACTTTCAAAATCATCGCGCAACCTCACTTCGCCGCGCCGCCGGGCAAAAGACCCGATTGCAGCTGCGCCCTTTCAATGTGCGTATCAACTTTCCTTAATTATAATTATGGAGAGACAGTTAACAGGGTAGGAAGCCGGGTGCGCGCCGGGGTAAAAGAATCAACTGAGGTGAACTGCCGATGACTGTGAAGATTCCGCTGCCCGACCAGGCACAACTCACGCCGGAAATCGCTGCGACGCTGGACAAGCTTCCGCCGCTGAACGTGTTCCGAATGATGGCGAACGCGCCGGCGAGCTTCGAGCCGATCATCAACTTCGCGATGTCGATTCTGCTCCGCAGTGAGTTCGACAAGCGCAAGCGCGAGATCGCGGTGCTGCGCGTCGCACACGTCACGCGATCGAACTACGAATGGACGCAACACGTGGTGGTCGCGAAGAGCGTCGGCGTGAGCGACGACGAGATCGCCGCGATCAAGGTGGACGGCGCCGTCACGCGACTCGATGCCGAAGGAAACTTGCTGTGCCGCGTCGCCGACGAGATCAGCCGCGACGTGCGGCTGAGCGACGAGGCGCTCGCCGCAATCATGGACCGCTACGGCGTGCGCCAGGCAACAGAACTCATCCTGTGCTGCAGCTATTTCAACATGCTGAGCCGATTTCTCGAATCGACCCGCGTGGAGCTGGAGCCCAATCCGCCGCTCCCCTCTGTCCGACGGCCCGGGAATTCGTGAAGGATTGGATCGCCTGGTGAACGGCGGGAATGACACGGCGGCGAATGCGCCGGCGGGATTGCGCGCGGTAACGGTGATGCTCTGGATCAGCGCCGCCGCCACCGTGATGTACTGGGCGACTTTCTTCACCTCAGGCGCGGTGCGGACCAGCGGCGAGGCCGCCTACCTTGCTTTCGAGCGCTCGTTTCCGGCCGCCGATGCGTGGCTTGCGATCGCGGCGGCGATCTCCGCGTTGATGCTTGCACGGCGGGACCCGCGTGCGCTGTTGTGGGGACTCGTCGCGGGCAGCTCGTTCGTTTACCTCGGGCTGCTCGACACGCTGTACAACCTCGAAAACGGCAAGTATGCGTCGATTGACGGTGCGATGGCGGCCGAAGTCATCATCAATCTATTCTCTCTGACCTTCGGGCCGTTCCTGATAATTTACGTGTGGCGCTATCGGCGCTGGCTGCTCAAAAGCTGACCCGCGCACGAACGGAGATTCCGCTACCAGCCGCGCAGATCGATCGGCCAGGTTTCGAGGATCTGTTCGCCGCGGACCAGACGCATCCGCTCGTGATAGGCGATGGTCGGATCGATATGCGCCGGCATGACGCGAATCCGGTCGCCCGGCTTGAGCGGTGAAGCAGGCACGAAGGTGACGTGCTCGTCGGATACGAACATCACCTGATGGCCGCCGTCGATCGACGGATTGCCATGATCCATTCCAAGCGCCTTCAACCCGCAATCCGCTACCGCATATGATGATGAGATAGAGATGACCGTGGCCAGCACGGTGAGCCCCTGACGAAAGGGAAGGCCCAGTTTGGCGTAAGCAGTGTCCATCAGTACGTAGGAGCCGGCCTGGATTTCATTTGCCCAGACGTTGATGTCGTAGGTCCCGGTGCCTCCCGCCGATATTATGTCGCCGCCAGCGGCTCGTTGGCCTTGAAGCAGCAATTCCATCGCAGCGGCAGTCAGGGTCTGGCGAGTCGCTCGATCGTCGAGGCCCACAACGTGTCCTTCGTAGCCCATCACGCCGCGGACTTTGAGACCTTTGCTACGCGCCAGGTCCGCGAACCGGCCCGCATCGCCAGGCGCACAACCGCATCGCGGCAAGCCGACGTTTATGTCGATGAGAACTTCCTTTATCCCGGCCTGGGCGGCGGCGAGAATAGTCGGCGTGGAATCGACGGCAACCGTGACACGCGCTTTGACGGCCGCCAGGCGGCGCGCATCGAGCACTTCGTTGGCGAGCAGCAGGTCGTCGCCGAGTCCGGCCGCCGCCATCCCTTCGATCTCGCGGATGGTGGCGCAGGTGAAGCTCCTATGGCCGGCGCGCGCCTGCATTCTGGCAAGCGCGGTACATTTGTGGGCCTTGACGTGCGGGCGCAGCCGCGGCCCCGGGACAGCAGCCGCCATGGTCTTGAGATTATGTTCGAGGGCGTCGGCATCCGCGAGCAGCGCCGGGGTCTGAATGTCGTGGATGTTCATCGGGTTCAACTCGAAGAGTCCGGCAAATTGAAAGGACAGACCCCTTTATAGCGCCGCCGGCGGCGACTTTCGAGCCATCCGGGCGCTCTCACGCGCGGTCAGGTCCGCGCCGCGCCATCGCCGATGCCAGACTAGATGGTCGCGCGGCGTCGGCGGGTTACTTTGCTACTTTTGCCGGAGGCCCGCGGTCTTCTGGCGGATGATGCTGACGAGTTTGTCGTAGCCGTCGTTGTTCAGCACGCGATTGAACTGGTTGCGGTAGTTGGCGATCACGCTGATCGCGTCAATCGTGATGTCGTAAATCTTCCAGTCGTTCGCGTCGCGGCGCATCAGGTAGTTGACGGGAATCGGATCCTTTTGGTCTTGCAACACGACGGTGCTGAAGACCTCGGCGTAGCCGGGGTTGTCGCTGTCGATCGTCTGCCGGTTGAATTGAATCACCGAGGATTTTATCTGTTCGTTAACCTTCTCGACCGAATACGATTCGATCCGCGACAAATAGGCGTCCTCGATGAACGCGGTGAACAACGGCACGAACTCACTCTTCTGCGCGGGGGTGAAAGTGCGCCAATGGTAGCCGATCGCCGATTGCGCCATCGCCTGAAAATCGAAGTGGCTCTCGGCAATCGCGCGAAGCTTCAGCTCGCGTTGCGCCGGCGAAATATTATTATCCTTGAAAACGACGAATGTCTGATCGACGACGGATTTCACCGACGCGATGGCGTCGGGCGCACCCGACGCATCCGCCATCGCACTCGCGGCGGCGGATGCAGCGATCGCGCATGAAATCAGCGCTCCAAGCGCGACTGTCCGGATTGTCAATTTCAATCGCGGCATCGCCGGGAAAAGTATTCTAACTCTGGAAGGCCGGGCCGTTCTTGAATTGCTTGCGGTCGTCCTCGTCGCCATCCGCCGGGCGATGCAGGCAGCATTCCGCGAGCCATCGCGTAGTGACAGTATCGGACAGCGCAACGCCGCTGGAATCAACCGCCCAGGTCCGGCTGTTGATCGTCGTTTGATTGAACACCCTGCCGCAACTCCTGCAGGTAAAGGCGAGCCGCGAACCGCCTCCTGGAGCAATCGATTCGATGGTGCGAATCTTCCAGTCGTGCGTTCTCCACGGCGTCAATCCTTCATCGCGCATATCGTCTCCTGATTGAATTTTTCACTTATTCACTTTTCATTTTTGCAGCTTTCAACTCGCCGCGACGCGCTTAACCGGCTACGCGGCGCCGTTGCTGGCGGTACGCTTGGCGGGAGCACGGCGCTTGCGTACGCCGCGAAATTTTTGAGCGCCGGGTTCCTGAGGACGGAATGGATCGACGTGAATTTTGCGGCCCTCGAGTTCGACCCCGCTGAAGTAAACCGCGGCGTTAACCGCGTCGTCAACTTCGATCATTTCCACGAAGCCGAATCCCCTGGATTTGCCGGTGAGCTTGTCGGTAATCACCAGCGCGCCGCCTACCTGGCCGATTTTGGAGAACAGCGACCGCAGCGCATCACGGGTAACCGACTCGGCGAGATTTCCTACATATATTCTGGGCACCGGGCCTCCTCGTGCGACGTGCGAATGCCTGTCGTCTCCCAGGACGGGAACTCGAAGACAATCGGAAAATTGAAAAACTCCGGAGGTCGCGAACTCGGAGTTCGGGCGACCGCCGAAAACGACTGAGCGGGCATCGGGTGCCCGCCCAGTCTCAGACTAATTTACCAGCGGCCGCCGCCTCCGCCGCCGCGATTCTCGCCACCGCCGCGCCGGTTGCCACCGCCACCGCCGCCGCCGAAGCTCGATTCGCGGGGCTTGGCCTCGCTAACCTTGATGTTCCTGCCCTTCAGATCGGTATCATTCAGGGTCTGTATTGCCTTGGAAGCATCTTCCGCATTCGCCATCTCGACGAAGCCGAAGCCCTTCGATTGGCCGGAAAATTTATCCGTGATTACCGCCACACTCTGAACCTGGCCTGCTTGTGAAAACAGTTCTTCCAGATCGCTGTTGGAGACCGAGTAGGCCAGATTGCCTACGTACAATTTGCTGGGCATTTTTGCCCTCCGTAAGTATTTGCCGGGAAGCTCTCGTACAGAAAACCCGGGCCAATTCCCAGGCTTAGAGAAAGGAACAATCCGAGCGTTTAGAGCATCATGATACGCTATTGTCGTGGGTAAAGAAAGGGGGGTCTAAACGGGTTGCCAGCATAATGTTAACGGCGGCGGCAGGAAGTCGATCCGGGGCCTGTGTGTGGCGAATTGCTGGTTCTGGGAAAATCAGTAATTCGCCACACATCTCAACACTGCGAAAATTCCCGCGATTACAGCCAGATCCGCGCGCATCGGGGCTTCTCAACTTGTTTTTTAGCTTGCCCTTCGCCGCTCATCACCATATATTGCACCGCTAGCTTGCATTTTCCAGTGAATCGCGAGACCAGGAGGGAAGATCGCAATGAATCGACATACTGGCCTCTATGCATCTGTGCTTCCATTGTTCTTGATAGCAGCCTCGGCCTGGGCGGGCGACGCACCAGATGCGCTGACGAACTTCGCGGCGGCTAAGGTCGTAATTGGACAAAAGAACTTCAAAAGTAACCAATGCAAGAGCAAGTCCTCCAAGCATACCGTGTGCGGTTCGGAGGGCGGTGCTGCGCTTGCCGGAAACGTACTCTACGTCCCCGACAGCGGCGAGACCCGCGTGTTGGGCTTCAAGAAAGTGCCCAAAAAGAACGGTGCATCCGCGAAATTCGTTCTCGGCCAGACCAATTTCTCGAACGAGAACTTCGGGACCAGCAGTACGCTATTCGGTTATCCGGGTCGGGTCGCGACCGCGGGCATCCAGCTGTTTATGGTGGATTTCGATAACAGCCGCGTGCTCATCTGGAACAAGCTTCCGACCAAGACAAACACGCCTGCGGACGTCGTGGTTGGCCAACCAAACTTCACTTCGAGTGCGGCCGCGACCACCCAATCGGGATTGGACCGCCCGGAGAACGGGTTGTTTGTGGCAGATGGCAAGCTCTTGGTTTCAGACCGCAACAACAATCGAATCCTCATCTGGAACAGCATACCGACGACCAATGGCGCGAACGCGGATGTCGTGGTTGGCCAGCCCGATTTCACGAGTTCCGGCGCCGCGACGACTCAGACCGGGCTCCACGAGCCGGAGGGTATTTGGAGCGACGGCACACTGCTGGTGGTCGCGGACGCCGGGAACAACCGGGTCCTGATTTGGAACAACATTCCCACCAGCAACGGCGCGCCAGCAGATGTGGTCGTAGGGCAAGCGGATTTCACCTCGGACAGCATCCCGGAACCGCCAACCGCGCAAAGTTTTAATTTCCCAGGTGACGTGGCTTCGGATGGCACGAGTCTGTTCGTGGAAGACTCCAGCAACAACCGTATTCTCGTTTACAGCCCGTTCCCAACCTCAAACAATCCGGCGGCAAGCATCGTGCTTGGTCAAGCGGACTTCACGCAAAACGGCAGGAATGCGGGCAACGCTTCGCCAAGTGCGCAAACTCTCGACTTTCCGTTCGGTATGTCCATCATCGGAACGCAACTATTCGTCAACGACTTCGACAACAATCGGTTCCTGATATTCAACATGTAGTAACCGCCACGCGTCCGTGAACAACGCTGTCCGTGTCGAATTCCAATTCAGGCGGCAGTTGGGGTCTGAAATAAGCCGTTGCAATGTTGCCTCCAGTCAAGATCTCCTCTGTTCCAAAATAAGATCCGATCCAGGTATTCGCGTCGCACAGGATCCCGTGGCTGTCAAAGGTGGCTGTCAAACGGCCTTGGGCCGCAGCCGATCGCGGAAAAATCTTTGATTTACTTGGTGATCCCAGCGGGAGTCGAACCCGCGTTCCCGACGTGAGAGGCCGGTGTCCTAACCACTAGACGATGGGACCATCGTCGCGCGCCACAGCCGCGCGCTTTGCAAAATTCGTTGGCTGAGGAGGCAGGACTCGAACCTGCAATCGCCTGATCCAGAGTCAGGTGCCTTACCAATTTGGCCACTCCTCAGCGCAGCCCTGAAATATAACCAACGGCCATCACCCGCGCCACCGGGCCATTGCGATGCTACCTGATGGCGGTGTGGCGAAGCGTCTCGGCGTGACGATTGACCAGCGCGTCGCATCGCGACAGCAGCGCCGGGTTGGCCGAGTGGCGTTCGATCATGTAGCTGAGCTCGCCGAGGTCGTGGACCAGCAAGCGCAGGCATCGCTCGTACTCGTCGGGCGCCTGCAAAGCCTTCAGCAGGTCCGAGACGAGGTCTTCGAGTTCGGTTTCTTCGACATCGAGTGCGATCTCGAGCGCGCGTTCGAGCTTGATTCCGGGGGTCGCGTCGCGCTGAGACTTTTCGAGCAGCGCCCGCAGCCGCACGATGGTGGCGTCTTCGAGCGAGATTGGACTGGGCTTGTCGAGCATCGATTCCTGATCGAGCACGGTCGTGACCAGGTCGAGCGCGCCGACGTGGCGGGCTTCGTCACGCGCCATCGCGAACCAGAAATCCTGCAGGCCCGGCTCGCCCGCAAAGATCTTCGCGAAGCGCGCGTACAGCGCCATGCTTTGTTTTTCCAATGCGATCGTCGCATCGAGGACTTCACGCGTCGTGGGCATCGTGGATCGATGATACCTTCTATCTTCGCGGGCGGTAAAGCGCGGAGGCCCGACCGTCTGCTCTCAGAACGACAAGCCCGAACCTGCGGCCGTTATCGTATCTCCCCGGAGCGCAGAAGCTCCAGCAGGCGCTTCATCGCGATTCGCACCTCAGTCGCGAAACACACCGTCGGCAGAAAATACACGAACAGCATCATCCCGATGAGTCCCTTCTGGGTGCCATGGATCGCTGACTCGCGGATGAGACTCCATAGCAGCGCCAGCATGAAGCCGGAGCACAAGATCACTACCGGCCACGCCATCCGCATGTTCAAAGTCACAATGGTTTCCGGGCCCGCGCCCCGGAAGCTCCCTTCAATTATCGGCAGGAAGGAGTCCCGGTGATTGATGATTCGATTTATTTTGAAATGATCTCCCTGAACCGTGCCCTCAAAATATCGGTGGTCACGAAAGGGCCATCTAAGGATCTTCCGCGGTTCGACGATCTCCTGAAGAACACTCGCAGCATGCTCGGGACTCATTGGCGTCAACAGTTCGAATTTGCGAAATGGCGGCCGAAGAAACTCGATCAGTCGATTTGGTTCGAAATCAGCGCCAGTGATCCGTTCGGCTTCAAGCATTGTGGGTAAAGCGCGGAGGCCCGACCGCGTTTGAGCGATCGGGCCTCCGGATGGAATTGCGCAACTGTTATTTCGCGAGCTCGGTCGCGCGCGTCTCGCGAATGACGGTGACCCGAATCTGCCCGGGATAGGTCATGTCGGTTTCGATTTTGCGCGCCACGTCGCGCGCCAGCATCGAGGTGTCCTCGTCGGAGATCTGGGTGGGCTCGACGATCACGCGCATCTCGCGCCCGGCCTGCACGGCGAAACATTTTTCGACGCCCTTGAACGACTTCGCGATCGTCTCGAGATCCTCGAGCCGCTTGACGTAGCTCTCGAGCACCTCGCGCCGGGCTCCCGGACGCGCACCCGACAGCGCATCGGCCGCATCGACCAGCGGCGCCAGAATAGTTTCGGCCTTGACTTCCTCATGATGCGCCGCGATCGCGTTTACGATCTTGGCCGACTCGCCGTATTTGCGGGCGATCTCACCGCCGATCAACGCGTGCGAGCCTTCGACCTCGTGAGTCAGCGCCTTGCCGATATCGTGCAGCAGAGCGGCGCGACGAGCCTGCTTTTCGTTCAGCCCGAGCTCGGCGGCCATCGCGCCGCAGATGAACGCGGCTTCGATCGAATGCATCAACACGTTCTGCGCGTAGCTGTAGCGATACTTGAGCATCCCGAGCAGCTTGACCAGTTCGGGATGGATTCCGTGCACGCCGACCTCGATGATCGCGCGCTGACCGGCCTCGCGGATCGATTCCTCGACCTGCTGCTCGGCCTTGCGAACGACTTCCTCGATGCGACCGGGATGAATGCGGCCGTCCGAGATGAGTTGCTGGAGTGCGACCCGCGCGATTTCGCGCCGGATGGGGTTGTGACACGAAATCACGACGGCCTCGGGGGTGTCGTCGATAATTATGTCGACGCCGGTGGCGGCCTCGATCGCCCGGATATTGCGTCCTTCGCGGCCGATGATGCGGCCCTTCATCTCGTCGTTGGGCAGAGCGAGCACCGAGACCGTGCGCTCGGCGACGAACTCGCCGGCCAGCCGCTCGATGGCGATCGCGATGACTCGTTTGGCGCGGCGGTCGGCCTCCTCGCGGGCCTCTTCTTCGACGATTCGAATGTGCTTGGCAGCGTCGGTGCGCGCCTGGCCGATCATCTCGTCCATGAGCGAGCGCTTGGCTTCCTCGCGGGTCAGCCCGGCGACGGCTTCGAGCTTGGTGCGGGCCTCGTCGATATGCGCCTGCAGCACTTCTTCTTTATCGGTGAGATTTTTCTCGCGCGAGCGCAGACTTTGATCGCGCCGGTTGAGATCGGCTTCGCGCCGTTCGAATGCTTCCTGGCGCTTTTCGAAAGTCTCCTCGCGTGCTTCGAGCTTCTGTTCGATCGCAGCTATTTCGCGCCTGCGATCGCGCATCTCGCGCTCGGCGTCGGCTTTGGCGCCGACCACGATGTCCTTTGCCTTGAGTTCGGCCTCCTTTACTACTAGCTGGCTCCTGGATTGAGCCTCCTTGGTTATTTCTTCGGCCTGAGCGCGCGCGGCCTGCAGGTTAACGGCGTCCTTACGCTGTTTCGTTATTCCCCAAATGAAAAAGACCGCGCCACCAACTATGAATCCCAGGATTGCGGTGATTAATGCCACCCGGGTGTACCTCCTTGGTCCGCGCTGCACGAGCCGGCAGTGGCGCTTCGCAGGCTCGATGAACGGCGGACTCGGTCACAATGATGTTGAGCCGCCGGTCGAGCCCCGTTTCGGGGATTCGATCGAGCAGCTGGAATGAATAGGCGAGTCCCACGCTGATCGCTTCGGGGCCCATCTGGCCGATGAAACGATCATAATGACCCCCGCCACGGCCCAGTCGGCTGCCTTCGAGACCGAAGGCGACGCCGGGAACACAGACGAGAATTTTCGCGAACTTTTTGCAGTCGAGAGGCTCGGCCGATGCGGACGGCTCGAGGATTCCATGCGCACCGCGGGCGAGTTCGGATCGATCGCGAATCCTTCGCGCGACGATCGCGCCCGCCGCCGCGTCAACGCGCGGATAGAAGACGGCGCGACCGGCGGCCAGCGCGTCGGACAGGATGCGGTCGGTCGAGACTTCGTTAGCCGTAGCTTTGTAGAGGACGATCGCGGACGCGGCGCGGTAGAACTCGCTTGCGATCACTTGCCGCTCGATGATCTCCGACCATGCAGCGGCGCGCTCGGCGCCGAGCGCATCGCGGCACGCGATCATGATCGCGCGAAGATTTTTCTTTTCGTCCGCCACAGTCGTTGCCATGGCGGGAGCGGGCTCAACTACCCGATTGCGCCGCGCCTTCGGGGCGCGCGCCTGTCGTTGTCATTCTCGATCCGGCTGACAGCCGGCCTGTATCCGCGATACGTTCCATCGCGAAAGCCTTCGTTGCGGTTGAAAAGAACTGCACGGTCCTCATGCTGGTAAGCACCGCGCTTAGGCCACTTTCGAGATCCACAATTCCCGCCCCCGTCCAAAACCGGTCACCTCTTGGATGCCACGCGCCATCGCGACGATTCATGCTCATTCCAATTCGCCGTCGATAGCCGCGGACAGCCGTTTATTCATCGCCGCGATTCGATCCACCAGCTCCCGATGCTCCCGGCGCAGATGTTCGAGCTCCTCGGCGAAATTTAACGCAGCCAGGATTGCCAGGTTCACTGAATTGATCGTCTGGCTCCCGGCGCGGATATCCCTGATCTTTTCGTCCACCGTCTCGGCCAGGGACTTCACCCACTCGTCGCCGGCATCGCTGGCGACCGTCAGGCTTTGTCCCATGATCTGGACGTTGACGCCCTTCATCTTCAGCCAAGATCGATTCCGTCGAAGCGGGTGAGGATCTTTTCGATCCTGCTTCGCACGTCGTTGCGCTCGTTTTCATGCTGCTGGCGCTCGGCGTTCAACTGCTTCACCTGGCCGGCGGCGTCGGCATAGCGTTTTTCGGTTTCCGCGAGTTTCTGGGCGAGTTGCTCATTTTCCTTGCGCAACTGCTGAATACGCGCCACCGAAGCCTGAATTCGCTCGTCTAACTGCTTTAATACATCTGTCGCCATGGGAAAGAATCTTCTACCTTTAGTTTAATTTTCGATTAACTGGCCTGTCAAGCTGCATAAGAACCGCTGGCACTCTGCTCCCCTGCGCCGTCACTTGCAAACAGCGCATCGACAAACTCGCGCGCGTCGAACTCGCGCAAATCCTCGATCGCCTCGCCCAGTCCCACGAACCGCACCGGAATTTTGAGCCGATCCGCGACCGCGACCACCACCCCGCCCTTCGCCGTGCTGTCGAGCTTTGCCAGCACCACTCCGGTTAGCGGCACTGCGTCGCCAAAAATCGCCGCCTGGCTGAGCGCATTCTGACCCGTGTTGGCGTCGAGCACGAGCCACGTCTCATGCGGAGCGCCGGGCAACTCGCGCGCGACTACGCGGGCAATTTTCTTGAGCTCCTCCATCAGGTTGACCTTGGTTTGAAGGCGCCCGGCGGTATCGATCAGGACCGTGCGCGTCTTGCGCGCGATCGCCGCCTTGACCGCATCGAAGGCGACCGCGGCGGGATCCGAGCCAGGCGATTGCTTGATGATGTCGGCGCCGGCGCGATTGCACCATACCTCGAGCTGCTCGATCGCAGCCGCGCGAAACGTATCTGCCGCGGCAACGATCACGCTGCCGCGCTCGGCCTTGAGCCGGGCCGCGAGTTTCGCGACCGTCGTGGTTTTGCCCACGCCGTTGACTCCGACCAGCATGATGACCAGCGGCGCATCGCCCGAGTCGGCGGGCCGGCGATCCGCGGAGATCATAATCGCGGCGATCTCGGCTTTGAGCGCGTCGCGGATCGCGTCGGGGCGATTGTCATTGCCCAGCTTCGCGCGCACCGCGGAGGCAATCTTCATGCTCGCTTCGACGCCGACGTCGGCGGCGATCAGCGCTTCCTCGAGGCCCTCGTAAATGTCGTCGATTTTTGCGCTGCCGGTCAGCGCGGCTCTGATGCGCGCCAGAAAGTTTTCGCGCGTCTTGCGCAGTCCCAACCCGATTCTGACCGGTTCGCGAACGGTCGGAGGCGGCGCGACGTATTGCGGCGGCATTGCCTCGGCCGGCCCGGCGATTTCGGGCGGCGCCGGTTCAGCCGCGTGCTCGGTATGCGGCGGCAGCTCGGCTTCCAGACGGGGCGGAGGCGACGGGCGCGCCTTGCGCAGGCTCCACTGAATCAGGACTTCAATGAAAACCAGGCCCGAACCGGCGCCGGCGGCGATAATCAGAATGAGCGCGATGTCGAAGGGAGACCGCGTTTGAGCGATCGGGCCTCCCGATGGAATTGCGCAACTGTTATTTCGCGAGCTCGGTCGCGCGCGTCTCGCGAATGACGGTGACCCGAATCTGCCCGGGATAGGTCATGTCGGTTTCGATTTTGCGCGCCACGTCGCGCGCCAGCATCGAGGTGTCCTCGTCGGAGATCTGGGTGGGCTCGACGATCACGCGCATCTCGCGCCCGGCCTGCACGGCGAAACATTTTTCGACGCCCTTGAACGACTTCGCGATCGTCTCGAGATCCTCGAGCCGCTTGACGTAGCTCTCGAGCACCTCGCGCCGGGCTCCCGGACGCGCACCCGACAGCGCATCGGCCGCATCGACCAGCGGCGCCAGAATAGTTTCGGCCTTGACTTCCTCATGATGCGCCGCGATCGCGTTTACGATCTTGGCCGACTCGCCGTATTTGCGGGCGATCTCACCGCCGATCAACGCGTGCGAGCCTTCGACCTCGTGAGTCAGCGCCTTGCCGATATCGTGCAGCAGAGCGGCGCGACGAGCCTGCTTTTCGTTCAGCCCGAGCTCGGCGGCCATCGCGCCGCAGATGAACGCGGCTTCGATCGAATGCATCAACACGTTCTGCGCGTAGCTGTAGCGATACTTGAGCATCCCGAGCAGCTTGACCAGTTCGGGATGGATTCCGTGCACGCCGACCTCGATGATCGCGCGCTGACCGGCCTCGCGGATCGATTCCTCGACCTGCTGCTCGGCCTTGCGAACGACTTCCTCGATGCGACCGGGATGAATGCGGCCGTCCGAGATGAGTTGCTGGAGTGCGACCCGCGCGATCTCGCGCCGGATGGGGTTGTGACACGAAATCACGACGGCCTCGGGGGTGTCGTCGATAATTATGTCGACGCCGGTGGCGGCCTCGATCGCCCGGATATTGCGTCCTTCGCGGCCGATGATGCGGCCCTTCATCTCGTCGTTGGGCAGAGCGAGCACCGAGACCGTGCGCTCGGCGACGAACTCGCCGGCCAGCCGCTCGATGGCGATCGCGATGACTCGTTTGGCGCGGCGGTCGGCCTCCTCGCGGGCCTCTTCTTCGACGATTCGAATGTGCTTGGCAGCGTCGGTGCGCGCCTGGCCGATCATCTCGTCCATGAGCGAGCGCTTGGCTTCCTCGCGGGTCAGCCCGGCGACGGCTTCGAGCTTGGTGCGGGCCTCGTCGATATGCGCCTGCAGCACTTCTTCTTTATCGGTGAGATTTTTCTCGCGCGAGCGCAGACTTTGATCGCGCCGGTTGAGATCGGCTTCGCGCCGTTCGAATGCTTCCTGGCGCTTTTCGAAAGTCTCCTCGCGTGCTTCGAGCTTCTGTTCGATCGCAGCTATTTCGCGCCTGCGATCGCGCATCTCGCGCTCGGCGTCGGCTTTGGCGCCGACCACGATGTCTTTTGCCTTGAGTTCGGCCTCCTTTACTACTAGCTGGCTCCTGGATTGAGCCTCCTTGGTTATTTCTTCGGCCTGAGCGCGCGCGGCCTGCAGGTTAACGGCGTCCTTACGCTGTTTCGTTATTCCCCAAATGAAAAAGACCGCGCCACCAACTATGAATCCCAGGATTGCGGTGATTATTGCCACCCGGGTGTACCTCCTTGGTCCGCGCTGCACGAGCCGGCAGTGGCGCTTCGCAGGCTCGATGAACGGCGGACTCGGTCACAATGATGTTGAGCCGCCGGTCGAGCCCCGTTTCGGGGATTCGATCGAGCAGCTGGAATGAATAGGCGAGTCCCACGCTGATCGCTTCGGGGCCCATCTGGCCGATGAAACGATCATAATGACCCCCGCCACGGCCCAGTCGGCTGCCTTCGAGACCGAAGGCGACGCCGGGAACACAGACGAGAATTTTCGCGAACTTTTTGCTGTCGAGAGGCTCGGCCGATGCGGACGGCTCGAGGATTCCATGCGCACCGCGGGCGAGTTCGGATCGATCGCGAATCCTTCGCGCGACGATCGCGCCCGCCGCCGCGTCAACGCGCGGATAGAAGACCGCGCGACCGGCGGCCAGCGCGTCGGACAGGATGCGGTCGGTCGAGACTTCGTTAGCCGGTAGCTTTGTAGAGGACGATCGCGGACGCGGCGCGGTAGAACTCGCTTGCGATCACTTGCCGCTCGATGATCTCCGACCATGCAGCGGCGCGCTCGGCGCCGAGCGCATCGCGGCACGCGATCATGATCGCGCGAAGATTTTTCTTTTCGTCCGCCACAGTCGTTGCCATGGCGGGAGCGGGCTCAACTACCCGATTGCGCCGCGCCTTCGGGGCGCGCGCCTGTCGTTGTCATTCTCGATCCGGCTGACAGCCGGCCTGTATCCGCGATAGGTTCCATCGCGAAAGCCTTCGTTGCGGTTGAAAAGTACTGCACGGTCCTCATGCTGGTAAGCACCGCGCTTAGGCCACTTTCGAGATCCACAATTCCCGCCCCCGTCCAAAACCGGTCACCTCTTGGATGCCACCCGCCGTCGCGACGATTCATGCTCATTCCAATTCGCCGTCGATAGCCGCGGACAGCCGTTTATTCATCGCCGCGATTCGATCCACCAGCTCCCGATGCTCCCGGCGCAGATGTTCGAGCTCCTCGGCGAAATTTAACGCAGCCAGGATTGCCAGGTTCACTGAATTGATCGTCTGGCTCCCGGCGCGGATATCCCTGATCTTTTCGTCCACCGTCTCGGCCAGGGACTTGACCCACTCGTCGCCGGCATCGCTGGCGACCGTGAGGCTTTGTCCCATGATCTGGACGTTGACGCCCTTCATCTTCAGCCAAGATCGATTCCGTCGAAGCGGGTGAGGATCTTTTCGATCCTGCTTCGCACGTCGTTGCGCTCGTTTTCATGCTGCTGGCGCTCGGCGTTCAACTGCTTCACCTGGCCGGCGGCGTCGGCATAGCGTTTTTCGGTTTCCGCGAGTTTCTGAGCGAGTTGCTCATTTTCCTTGCGCAACTGCTGAATACGCGCCACCGAAGCCTGAATTCGCTCGTCTAACTGCTTTAATACATCTGTCGCCATGGGAAAGAATCTTCTACCTTTAGTTTAATTTTCGATTAACTGGCCTGTCAAGCTGCATAAGAACCGCTGGCACTCTGCTCCCCTGCGCCGTCACTTGCAAACAGCGCATCGACAAACTCGCGCGCGTCGAACTCGCGCAAATCCTCGATCGCCTCGCCCAGTCCCACGAACCGCACCGGAATTTTGAGCCGATCCGCGACCGCGACCACCACCCCGCCCTTCGCCGTGCTGTCGAGCTTTGCCAGCACCACTCCCGTTAGCGGCACTGCGTCGCCAAAAATCGCCGCCTGGCTGAGCGCATTCTGACCCGTGTTGGCGTCGAGCACGAGCCACGTCTCATGCGGAGCGCCGGGCAACTCGCGCGCGACTACGCGGGCAATTTTCTTGAGCTCCTCCATCAGGTTGACCTTGGTTTGAAGGCGCCCGGCGGTATCGATCAGGACCGTGCGCGTCTTGCGCGCGATCGCCGCCTTGACCGCATCGAAGGCGACTGCGGCGGGATCCGAGCCTGGCGATTGCTTGATGATGTCGGCGCCGGCGCGATTGCACCATACCTCGAGCTGCTCGATCGCAGCCGCGCGAAACGTATCTGCCGCGGCAACGATCACGCTGCCGCGCTCGGCCTTGAGCCGGGCCGCGAGTTTCGCGACCGTCGTGGTTTTGCCCACGCCGTTGACTCCGACCAGCATGATGACCAGCGGCGCATCGCCCGAGTCGGCGGGCCGGCGATCCGCGGACATCATAATCGCGGCGATCTCGGCTTTGAGCGCGTCGCGGATCGCGTCGGGGCGATTGTCATTGCCCAGCTTCGCGCGCACCGCGGAGGCAATCTTCATGCTCGCTTCGACGCCGACGTCGGCGGCGATCAGCGCTTCCTCGAGGCCCTCGTAAATGTCGTCGATTTTTGCGCTGCCGGTCAGCGCGGCTCTGATGCGCGCCAGAAAGTTTTCGCGCGTCTTGCGCAGTCCCAACCCGATTCTGACCGGTTCGCGAACGGTCGGAGGCGGCGCGACGTATTGCGGCGGCATTGCCTCGGCCGGCCCGGCGATTTCGGGCGGCGCCGGTTCAGCCGCGTGCTCGGCAGGCGGCGGCAGCTCGGCTTCCAGACGGGGCGGAGGCGACGGGCGCGCCTTGCGCAGGCTCCACTGAATCAGGACTTCAATGAAAACCAGGCCCGAACCGGCGCCGGCGGCGATAATCAGAATGAGCGCGATGTCGAAGGGAGTCACGATGCGTCGTCCGGAAAAATAATCCTGAAGAACTTTTTCTGCGCCAACAATAACAGTCGCGGCAGCGATCCGAAACTAGCAGGGGCTCTGCGCATCGCGTAGTCGCGAAAAGATGCGCTGCGCAGATTTTCGCGTCTTCTCACTGGGTGCAGGGGTCACCCCTGCCGCCCACCGCGCAGGTGATTCTTCCTTCATGCCGTCGCCACGGCCAGGCATCACTCCTGCCATCGCGTAGTCGCGAAAAGATGCGCTGCGCAGATTTTCGCGTCTTCTCACTGGGTGCAGGGGTCACCCCTGCCGCCCACCGCGCAGGTGATTCTTCCTTCATGCCGTCGCCACGGCCCGGCTCACTCCTGCCATCGCGTAGTCGCGAAAAGATGCGCTGCGCAGATTTTCGCGTCTTCTCACTGCGGGTGCGGGGTCACGCGCGCGACAACGGACGCATCGTTGCCTTCGATACTGAGAGCGAAGGCCCGCTCGGGATTTCGCATTAAGCGGGTGCAGGGGTCACCCCTGCCCAAGGAAGCGTGAAACCCACGGCGGGTTTCACATTTGATCAGGTTCCTCGCTATAAGAAATATGGGCCGCGACGAGAATCGCAAAATCACGCGGACCCTCGACTACGAAGGGAGATCATCTGGAAATGGCCAAGCTCAAAGGCAAGGTGGCAATCGTAACCGGCGCAAGCCGCGGCATCGGCAAGGCAATCGCCGAACTGTTCGCCAAAGAAGGCGCCAAGGTTGTGTGCTCCGCGCGCACGCTCAAAGAGGGCGAGCATCCACTGGAGGGCTCGCTCGAAACCACCGTCGCCGGCATCAGGAAGACGGGCGGCGAGGCAACCGCGGTCACTTGCGACGTCTCGTCGGAAACCGACTGCGAGAAATTGGTCGCGGAAACGCACAAGCTCTACGGACCGGTTGACGTACTGGTGAACAACGCGGCGTTGACCTACTTCATTCCGGTCAAGGATTTCCCGCCCAAGCGCTGGATGCGCTCGTTCGCGGTCAATCTTCACGGCCCGTTTATGCTGAGCCAACTGGTGCTCAAGGACATGATCCCGCGCAAGTCCGGATCGATCGTCAACATTTCGTCAGGCGCGGCGATCGGACCCGGCCGCGGACCATACAAGAACGCCACCGTCTTTCGCGGCGGCGTATGCTACGGCGCCGAAAAGGCCGCGCTCGAGCGCTTCACCCAGGGTCTCGCGGAAGAAGTTTACGACGATGGAATCTCGGTGACTTGCGTGTCGCCGTCGCAAGTCGTCGCGACTCCGGGCACGGTTCATCATCACCTGGTCAGCGGACCCGAAGACCCCAGCGGCGAGCCGGTCGAATGGATGGCGCAGTCGGCGCTGATTCTCGCCTCCGAACCGCTCGACAAGGTGACCGGGTTGGTGACGTACAGTCAGCCGCTGCTCAAGCAGTACGGCGATTATCAAAAAGGGCGTCGGAATCGGATTCGATCGCACCGGCAGCGGCTACAGTTTGATTTAGCCACTGCCAAAGATTTTGACCGCAAAAAAGTGGCGCGGCGAAGGAATCGGCGTCGGCGAACGCGCGAATCCCACATAAAGGAACTTCGAGTGCGGGAGATCGATGACAAATGGCTTGATTACGCGCGGAAAGTTCTCGAGGCGGCTCCCCTGTCTGATTGTTGCACCCAATCTCCTCGAAATGGCGCGAGCAACCGGGTAACTGGTTGGTAGACCTAAGTGGTATAAGGGGCAGCCTCATAGACTCCCAAAGTACTTTAAAGAAACTAAAATTAAGGGGAAAAGCAACCGGGTGACTCGTTGGCCGGGCTACCTCGGATCGCGCTACAAAAGGGGCCGCGTCCTTCTCGTCGGAGCGATCCACAATGCAGGTCAGCTGTTCACCCCGGAAATCGTCGCGCTAGAAAGCCAGGTAGAAAAATGGATGAACGCGTCGCGCTCGACTGACAGCAACCGGCAGTATCTGACCGCCGTGCAATCCGCGTACTTGGCATCCTCACGGCGGTGGGCTTGCAATGGAAACGTCTGGAAGAGATTCGACGAGCTCCTTTGCTATCTAGGCATTGACATCGAGCAAGTTGCGTTCACAAACCTCGCTAAGTGCTTTTGCTCCGTGGGACAGAATGATACGCGGTTCGTTAAGGCGTGCTTGACGCGCTACCCTGTGGGCGCATTGATCGAGGAAATTCAACCGAAGGCGGTCTTCATCGGGAAAAACGAGAAGGCGACGAATCGTTTGTTGGGCGACCTCGAAACCAAAACAGGCGCGCTCGTCTTTCAATACAACAACCGCACTGGACAGAGCCCTGACCGCCGATCATTTCGAGAGTGGGCTCCCGAGGCAGCTCGCAAATACCGCAGTAGAACGTGAAAACGATCTGTGCGCGATCTCAAGACCAGCAACAGTCGCGCGAGCACCCACCTCGACGATTTGAAGAGGCCCCAAAAGGCGGTTCACTCGTCGGCCGACGGCGACGTGGCGCGACTTGGCCGAGTCCACGGGATTTTCAGAAAACACCTGGGCGTCGGCGAACCTGCGAATCCCAGGCTTACGCCGCTTGCGGGATTCTGAGCGAAATAATTCGCGACACGCCCGGACGATCCATGGTCACCCCGTGAATCTGATCGGCGCGCTGCATGGTGCGCTGGTTGTGCGTGATCACGATAAACTGCGAGCGATTCTTCAGCTCGGCCATCAGCGTCGTGAAGGCCGCGAGGCTGAACTCGTCCAGCGGCGCGTCAACTTCGTCCATCACGCAGAACGGGCTGGGATTGAGCAGGAACAGCGAGAAAATCAGCGCCATCGCGGACAGCGCTTTCTCTCCGCCGGAGAGCAGCCCGATCTCCTTGACCTTCTTGCCCGGCGGCTGCACCAGCACGTTCACTCCCGCCTCGAGCACGTCGCCGTCGTCGGTCAACTCGAGCCGGCCCTTGCCGCCGCGCAGCAGTTTGGGGAACAGCTCGGCAAAGTTTTTCGCCGCGCCCTCGAACGTCTCGGCGAAGCGTTTTCGCGCCTCGCGATTGAGATGCGTGATCGTCTTGGTCAGATCGTCGAGCGCACTCTGCAGGTCGGCGCGCTCGGCGCCGAGCACGCCGGCGCGCTCCTCGAGCTCCTTGACTTCGCTGTCGGCGGCGAGATTCACCTCGCCGATTCGTTCCATCTTCGCGCGCAATTCGACGATCCGCGCCTCGTCATGGGCCGCAACTCTGCCTTCGAGGGCGGGAACGATCTCGGCCGCCATCGCGTCGAACTCGGCGCCGAATTTCTCGACGAACGCGCGCGCCAACTCCTCGCTGAGCGCGCGGGCACGTTCGCGCTTGAGGCCGCACTCGGTCGCCTCGGCTTCCAGAGCCATCAGCGCCTCCTGCGCATTCTTGTAGTCAGCACGGCGTCCCTCCAGCGCATGCTCGGATGCGTCGCAATCGGCGCGCAGGCGCGAAAGTTCCGCTTCCAGTTCGGCTTCGCGGGCGCGTGCCGCTGTGTCCTGCGCCGCCAGCGCCTCGAGTTCGCGCTCGAACTCGGCGCGTTCGAGGTGCGAGCGTTCCAGGGTTGCGCGATGCTCGTCGAACTGCGCTTCCAGATCGTCGGTCTCGCGCCGCGCATGCGCCAGTTCGCTTTCGAGCGCGCCCAGCCGCGACTTGCGCGCCTGCGCCTTGGCGGCCGCTTCGAGCATCACGGCGCCGATCTCCTCGGCCGTCGCGCGCCGCGTCGCGATCTCGCCGGCAATCGCGCCGAGGCGCGCACGCGCCTCCTGCTCGGCCATCGCCAGTTCTTCCAGGCGCGCGTTGGAGGTGATCACGAGTTCGGCGAGCTCGCTCAGCCGGCGGCGCGAATTGCCGCCGTGAGCTTCCGCGAGCGCGACCGATTGTTCGGCGCGGGCAATTGCGCCGCGGCGTTCGATGGCAACTCGTTCCGCTTCGCGCGCCCTCCCCCGTCCCTGCTCCAGTTCGGCGTCGGCGCGCTCGCGCTCGGCGCGAACCGCGGCGAATTGGCCGACGCGCGCGCGATGTTCTTCTTCGGCGCGCGCCAGTTCGCGGGTTTCCGCTTCAATTGCCGCGAGATCCACCGCCGCGTGATTGTCTTCGGCGCTGCCGCCGCTGATCATTCGCCCGGGCCATACGAGGTCGCCGTCGCGCGTTACAAAAACGGTCCCGTGACCGTTGAGATTCGACGCCGCCAGCGCGGAACGCAGGTCGTCGGCCAGCATCACATGACCCAGCATCGCTTCGGCAACGGGCCGGATGCGCGGCTCGAACTCGAGCATCTCGATCAGCCGTCCCGCGATACCGGGCGCGTCGATCGCCGGATGGGCCGCGACGGCGGCGCCGGGTTCCTGCACAAAGTCCATCCGGCCCGCGCGATTCTCTTTGAGGATCTCGATTGCGCGCAGCGCGAAATCCGGCGATTCGACTATCACCGCGTCCATTTGATCGCCGAGCACGGCTTTGAGAGCCGGCTCCAGCCCAAGCGGCGCGCGCATCACCTGTTTGAGGATCGAAGGATCGACGGCGGGACGATCGCCGTTGAGCGATTCAAGGATGGTGCGCAGTCTCAGATCGACGCCGTTCGGGGAAGGATTGGAAGAATTGGATTGCAGTTCACCGCGCGCGCCCAGCACGCCGCGCAGCGAATTGACGCGCGCGGTCAGATGATCGAGCGCCGTGCGGGCTTCGATCTCGCGCTCCGCGGCTCCGCGCCGCGCCCCTTCCATCTCGGCCGCCGCCGCGCGCGACGCTTCCAGGTCCGCTTCCGCCGCGCGCATCAATTCGCGCGCGGCCTCGAGCGCGGCTGCCAGCGCCGGCGTCTCGACGGTGGTCGCGGCGAGGCGCCGTTCGAGTTCCGCGCGTTCGCCGGCAAGATCGCCCAGCCGGCCGCGAATCACCGCCGCCTCGCGAACCACGTCGGACAAGTCGTCCTTGCATTCCTCGCCGCGGCGCTCGGCCTGCTTGAGTTCGCGATTGGCAGCTTCGTGCTTGAGGGAGATTTCCTTGAGGGCAGCGTCGGCGTCGCCGCCATCGGCAGCAAGTTCGCGCGCGAGCATCGCGCCCGCCGCGGCGCGGTTCGCACGCGCCTGCGTCGCCTTCGATTCCAGTTCGACGAGACGCGCGCGCAAATCGATTTCGAGCTGCGAGGTCGCGTCGAGCCGGCGCTGCAAAAATCCGCGCGTGCGAGCGCGTTCCTGGGCGCCGGAATGAAGATTTTCGAGTTCGCGCTGAGCGCCGCCCAGCTCGGAGCGGGCCGACTGCGCGGCTGACGCGGCCGCATCGACCTGCTCGCGGATCGCAATTGTCCCGGCGCGGGCGCTCTCGAGGCGGCTCTTCAGCTCCGCGTCGCGGCCAGTCTGTATCGCCAGTTCTTCGCGCTGATCGATCAACCGGCGCGCCGCGGCGTAACGTTCCAACTCGCCGAGTTCCGCCTTGACGACCTTGTAGGTCTCGGCTTTTTTGGCTTGCCGGCGTGCGAAGCTGAGTTGGCGCTCGATTTCGCTGAGCACGTCGTCGACGCGGGCGAGATTTTCCTTCACGCGATCGAGCTTGCGCTCGCTCATCTCGCGCCGGCCCTTGAACAGCGACAAGCCGGCGGCTTCCTCGACCAGCGTGCGCAGCTCGTGCGGCTTGGCCTGGATGATTTCCTCGATTCGGCCCTGCTCGACCAGCGAATAACCGCGGCTGTGAATCTGCGCTGCCATGAAGAACTCGGTGATGTCCTTCAACCGGCACGGAATTTTGTTGAGCAGATATTCCGACTCGCCGGAGCGATAGGCGCGCCGCGTCACCGCGACTTCGCTAAGCGCCGCATACGGCTCGGGAAGCTGGCCGCCTTCTTCGGCCTCCAGCACGAGCGAAACCTCGGCCATTCCGGCGGCAGGATTCGACTCGTTGCCGGCATAGATGAGATCCTCGATGCTCTTGCCGCGAAGCCGCGTCGGCGCCTGCTCGCCGAGCACCCATCGGATCGCATCGACGACGTTCGATTTGCCGCATCCGTTGGGACCGACCACCGCCGTCATCCCCGGCGCGAAGCCGATCGTCGTCGAATCTAGAAAGGACTTGAAGCCTAGTAGTTCAAGGCTCTTAAGACGCATGCTGCCTTCGCCTCCACCGCACCACCACCACCTACCCCAAAGCTTATCCCAAAGTACGCTGGGAGGGTCAAGAGCACCCCCAACATATCGTGTGTCGCAGGACAGCCGACCCCAGCAAATTGTGGATTTCGCCCCTTGGCACCGGAGGGCGGTATCAAAAAAGTGAAAAGCTGGACGCTAATCCTGGATAAGCTCGGTATTCCAGTAAGCGCTATCGACCTGCGACAGGTACGGCATCCATTCGCGGTACCGCCGCAGGCTGAACATCTCGGAGGAAAACGGAGTCCACTCGGGGCGTCGCGGCCTGCGGAACAGATGCATCCCGGCTTCGTCGGGAGTGCGGCCACCCTTGCGGCGATTGCAGTGATGGCACGAGCATACGATGTTCTCCCAGGTGGACATCCCGCCACGCGAGCGCGGAATGATGTGGTCCAGGTTGAGCTCGGTGCGCGGCAACTTCTTGTGGCAATACTGGCAGGTGTTGCCGTCGCGGGCGAAGATGTTGAAGCGCGAGAATCGCACGTGGCGCTTGGGCACGCGCTCGTACGCGGTCAGCAACAGAACCCGCGGCACACGGATGAAGCCGTTTACGATACCCAGCCGCTCATGTTGAAGTTCGATCGACAAGT
The DNA here is from genome assembly GCA_963813785.1 of uncultured delta proteobacterium. Classification (GTDB taxonomy): domain Bacteria; phylum Desulfobacterota; class Binatia; order Binatales; family Binataceae; genus Binatus. The sequence continues at coordinate 71,037 of CAWFAJ010000003.1, forward strand.
CGCGCCAACTGTCGAAGTCGAAGGTGTGATACTGCTCATCAACGGCCTTCGCAACGCCCTGATAAAGCAGCGCAAACGCGCGTTTTACCGAGGTGACGTGGACCGGCAGGTACGAGCGATTGAGAACCAGGACCTTGCTGTTGAGCAGGCCCGCTCCCGGAAGACTGGGCGCAACCATGTCGGCCGCAGCAGACACCACAAGACGAGTATCGGCCCCTTGATACCATGTCAAGATACCTGTGGATTAAAAGCGCGTTATTGATGGCTTAATCAAGCTTACTTGCGGTGGTCGGGCGTGCCTCGTATGATCGTGGCCAAGTTGTCGACGCAAAGGGTAAAACGATGTCCCACTGGATGCGGGTGTTCTCTTCATCGCTCGCGAGGCCCGCGCGACAGCTCCCGGCGACCGCCGTTCCACACGCAATCACATCGGATTTACGGGAATAGAGAGTCCATCTGTGAAACGAGAAATCGCAATTAACGCGTCCGCACTGGAGGTGCGGGTGGCGCTGCTCGAGGATAACGAACTCGCCGAATTCTACCTGGAGCGCAATCGCCAGGTTGGGCTGGCGGGCAACATCTATAAGGGCAAGGTCACCCGCGTGCTGCCCGGGATGCAAGCTGCGTTTGTCGATATCGGCCTGGAGAAGGCGGGCTTCCTGCACGTCTCGGATTTTTACGACGGAGTCTCCGCACTCAACACCGTGGCGGAAGTGATCGGCGAAGAAGATGTCGAGACCGAGCCGATTGCCGACAACGAGTTTGCCGATGCGGAGACGAACCCGGCTGACGAAGCCGGCGGCAACGGCGATGAGAGCGGGGACCGCGCGGCCGTCGCGCGGACGGCGGCGCGGCCGGGGCCGTCGCAGCCAGGCACCGCAGCGCTCGCGGCTTCCTATCGAGCAGCAGCTGCGTCGCGGCCAGGACATAATGGTTCAGATCGCCAAGGAACCGATGGGCACCAAGGGCGCGCGGCTGACGTCGTCGATTTCGCTGCCCGGGCGCCATCTCGTCTATACGCCGGCCAGCAATCACATCGGAGTGTCGCGGCGAATCGCGAGCGCCGAGGAACGCGCGCGGCTGCGCGCGGACGTGGGAGAACTCAGGCCGCCGCAGGGCGGTTTCATCGTGCGGACCGCGTGCGAGGGCGTCAGCCGGCGTGAAATCCAGCGCGACGTCGGCTTTCTGACCAAGCTGTGGAGCTCGATTCTGCGCAAGAACGAGAGCATGCCGCCGGCGTCGATCCTTTACAGCGATCTCGACGTGGCGTTGAGAATCGTGCGCGACCTCTTTTCCAGCGAGGTGGACCGGCTATGGTGCGACGATCCGACTACCTACAGCCGGATCGTGCAGTTCGTGCAGAACTATATGCCGCGGCTGCGGGCGCGCGTGACGTTGCATGACGCGGCCACGCCGCTGTTCGATCGGTTTAATATAGAACCGCAGATCGAGCGCGCGCTGGACCGCAAGGTCTGGCTCAAGTCGGGTGGCTCCCTGGTGTTCGACCAGACTGAGGCGCTGACCGCAATCGATGTGAATACCGGGCGCTTCGTCGGCAAGCGCAGCCAGGACGATACCATCTTCAAGACCAACCTCGAAGCGGTAGAGCAAGTAGTAAACCAACTGCGGCTGCGCAACATCGGCGGAATCATCATAGTTGATTTTATCGACATGGATCGCGAGAGTGATCGCAAGAAGGTCAGCGACGCGCTGGCGATTGCGCTCAAGCGCGACAAGGCGCGGACCTCGGCGCTAAAAATTTCCGAGCTTGGGCTCGTGCAGATGACGCGCAAACGCACGCGCGAGAGCCTGGAAAAACTGCTGACCGATACGTGTCCGCGATGCGACGGGCGGCGCGTCGTCAAATCGGTGCCGACTCTCGCCGCCGAAGTGCTGCGCGGGATTCAGCGCGAGGCGGTCTCCAAGTCCGCGGGCGATATGCTGATCGTCAAGCTCAATCCCGAAGTCGCGCGCTACCTCTACGATCACGGGGCGAAGGACCTCGAGACGCTTGAGCATCGGCTCTCGACCAAGATAGTGCTGCGCTCCAACGATGGGATCGAGCTCGGCGCGTTCGAGCTCGCCCGCGCCCCGGCCGCCGCCTAGCCCCGCAGGCCGCGTCGCGATCGCCCCGGGAAAGCGCCAAAGGATGTCCTTGAGCGATCCTCCATAGTGAGAACGATTCTCGCTATAACTATCGACTTGCTCCTAGCCGCAACACCTACCGGGCATCGCGCTTTTTTCTTGACAGGATGTGAGGAAGCGGATAGGTTTTTTTCGCCTTATGTATCTTTAGAATTTTCAGCCTGACCGAGTTATCGTTGTTGCGACGACATCCCGGCCACCGAGGCCGGAAGATGTCGAAGCTAGCCGCTGCTATCCGCAACCATTTCATCGCAGTCCCATATGTCGAAGCGAAGGCTTCTTCGTATAGGAGCCCAAGATATCTTCTCGCTCTAACTATCGATTTGCTTCTCGGTGCAACGCCGGCGATAAGCGTTGCCATCATCGTGGTCACAGTCTTCTTTGGCTGGAACCTCGCGGCTCTCGCTGCCAGCCCCGATCCAACCGCCGACGCATCTTCGACCCCGGGGCCGGGTGCGGTGGCAATTCCAGACATGGGATTACTCGGCGGATCCCGTCGGATACACCACCGGAATTGCCGTGGAATTAAATCAGCCGAAATGGGCTTTGCGCTACGGATTTTTCCAAATGCCGCGTGACCAGAATTATTTCACAGCTGAGGACCAGATTCTCATGTGGCGCCCCAGCGGAGCCACTGGCTCAGCCGGCGCCGATGGCCCGTTTTTGCGCGCTTGGGGAATGGTGGCAGAATTTGAGCGCCGTTTTACCGTCAACTCTCATCCGGGGGCGATTCGGCTTATGCCCTGGCTCAACGAAGCTGATATGGCCAGTAACCATGCGGCGACTGCTATTCTGCTGGCCAAAGGTCCGGGAGCGGATATCTCAGCGGCGCAAGCCTACCGCTACAAATACGGTGTTGGGTTGAATTGGGAACAGGAAGTTGCCAGGAACGTTGGTCTGTTTTCACGCCTGGGCTGGAATGACGGCCACGAACAAGCGTGGACCTACAGCGATGCTAATTGGACGGCGTCAATTGGCGCGAGCGTCAAAGGTGACAGGTGGCAGCGGCCGGGCGACACCTTCGGCCTTGCCGGCATCGTGAGCGGCGCTTCGCGCTCGAACCAAAAATTCCTGGAGGCAGGCGGCTTGGGCATACTGGCCGGCGACGGCGCGCTGACTTACGGCAGCGAGAAAGTTCTGGAGACCTATTATGATTTCCCAATCTGGGGACCTGCCCATGCGGCCCTGGATTACCAGTTCATCAGCAACCCGGCATTCAATCGTGATCGCGGGCCAGTGTCGGTCTTAGGCGTAAGACTCCACTGGGAATTGTAATGACTGAATTTGACTTAGTATAACACGCGAACGGCTTAGGTGGAGATAGCCATGGCCTCATTCCACAGCTCGGTTCTGCCCAAAGACATTGCCCCAGCCGTCAAGCGCGGCAAGGGTGTGGCCGAGTTTTCGCCCAAGCTTTCCGCAACAGCCTCGCTTCCAGCGGACCAGGCGCTGGCCGAACTTCAGAGCGGTCCGGACGGGCTGTCCGAAGAGGAGGCTACCCACCGGATCGAAGTGTTCGGTCCAAACGTTGTAGCTCGTGAGCGCAGGTTCACGCGGCTAACGCTGCTGTTGCGAGCTTGTCTGAATCCCCTGGTGATCCTGCTGGTAGTCCTCGCAGTGATCTCGTTCGCAACCGCCGAGACCGCCTCCGACCTGGCCGGCGGCGGTTTGATGGTTGTTATGGTGGTGCTGGGGGTGTCTCTGCGGTTCATTCAGGAAGCGCGCGCGGACACGGCCGCCGCGAAGCTCAAGGCGATGATTCGGGTCACCGCAACCGTGGTGCGGGCGGGCAGCGCGCGCGAGATTCCACTCGCGGAACTGGTTCCCGGCGATGTCATAAAGCTTTGCGCGGGTGACATGATTCCGGCTGACATCCGCGTCCTGTCGTGCAAGGACCTCTTCCTCACTGAAGCCAGCTTGACGGGCGAAGCGTTTCCGGTTGAGAAGTTCGATCTTCCCGAGCCATCCGATAAGAAGTCGCCGCTCGAACTCAAGAACGTGTGTTTCCTCGGCACCAGCGTCGAGAGCGGTGCGGCTACCGCCGTAGTCATCGAGACCGGCCTGAAGACCTACCTCGGCGCCATGTCCAGCGCGATCACGCAGGCGCCGCCGCCGACCAGCTTCGATCGCGGCATTTCAGGATTCACCTGGTTGATGATCCGCTTCATGGCGGTGATGGTGCCGCTGGTCTTCCTGATCAATGGCTTCAGCAAGCATCGATGGGGCGAAGCTTTTCTGTTCGCGCTTGCCGTCGCGGTCGGCCTCACTCCCGAAATGCTTCCTATGATCGTCAGCGTGTGCCTGTCCAGAGGCGCGATGCTGATGTCGCGCAAAAAGGTGATCGTCAAGAGGCTCAACTCGATCCAGAATTTGGGCGCGATGGATGTGCTGTGCACTGACAAGACCGGCACGCTCACCATGGACCACGTCATACTCGAGCATCATTGCGACGTTGTCCGGCAGGAAGACGAAAGCGTGTTGGAGCTGGCGTTCCTGAACAGCCATTTCCAGACCGGTCTGAAGAACGTTCTCGATCGCGCGGTCCTTCAGCACGGCGAGCTTCATGAGGATCTGAAGACCGCGGAGTATTCCAAAGTTGATGAGCTCCCTTTCGATTTCAGCCGTAGGATGATGTCCGTGGTGGTGGCCAATCCAGCAGGAGCTCATCGTTTGATCTGCAAAGGAGCGCCGGAGTCTGTTCTCAGCCGCTGCACGCAGTTCGAGATCGAGGGCGAGACCTACCCGATGGATCCAGTCATTTTGGAAGATCTCAAGGAGGAATACGACAAGCTATCGGCTGACGGCTTCCGGGTACTGGCTATCGCCTATCGCGATTGTGAGCCCAAGTCCGTGTATAGCAAAGAGGACGAGGAAAAGATGATCCTGAAAGGGTACACCGCATTTCTCGATCCGCCTAAAGATACCGCGGCCCCGGCGATCGCGGCCCTGAAAAGGCACGGCGTCACGATCAAAGTCCTAACCGGCGACAATGAACTGGTGTCACGCAAGATTTGCGGTGAAGTCGGGCTCCCGATTGACCACGTGCTGACGGGCGCAGCGATCGAGAACATGAACGATGCTGAGTTGGCAACGGCGGCGGAAAGCACCATCTTGTTTGTTCGCCTCTCGCCCTTCGATAAGCGACGGATCATAAAAGCGCTCCAGAGCATCGGACGGGTGGTCGGTTTTCTGGGCGATGGCATCAACGATGCGCCCGCCCTGCGTGTCGCTGACGTGGGTATTTCGGTGGATACGGCGGTGGACATCGCCAAGGAGGCCGCGGACGCAATTTTGCTGGAAAAGAGCCTGCTGGTGCTCGAAGCAGGGGTAATCGAGGGGCGCAAGGTCTTCGCTAACATTCTCAAATATATCCGGATGGGCGCCAGCTCTAACTTTGGAAACATGTTCAGCGTGCTCGGTGCAAGCCTCTGGTTGCCCTATCTGCCGATGTCGCCGATCAAGATTCTGACCAACAACCTGCTCTACGATTTCTCACAAGTGCCGATCCCAACGGATGAGGTCGATCCCGAGCAAGTCGAAAAGCCGCGTCCGTGGTCGATGGGCGAGATCGCCAGATTCATTCTCTTCATAGGGCCATGCAGTTCGGTTTTCGATTATACGACCTATCTGATGATGTGGTTCATCTTTAAGTGCGGCAATTTGGGGTTGGTACCGCCGCCGGAGTTGGCCGCCCGTTTCGCCCACGCGAGCCTTGCCAATCCGGACTCGACTTATGCGGCGGCTTTGTTTCAGACAGGATGGTTCGTCGAGTCACTGCTAACTCAAACCCTGATTATCCATGTCATCCGGACCAATAAGGTGCCGTTCATCCAGAGCCGTGCCAGTTGGCAGCTGATAATGACTTCCGCGGCAATAATGTTAGTCGGAGTATGGCTACCGTCTTCCCCGATAGGACCATGGCTGGGGCTGGTGCCTCTTCCATTCCACTACTGGCCGCTGCTGCTGCTGACGCTGTTGTTGTATGTCGTGCTGACTCAGCTGGTGAAGGTATGGCTGGTTCGCAAGCGCTGGATTTGAACCATCGGATTAAAACCAGGATGGCCGCCGCCCGCAGCGAGATCGCGTGCTAAAGTCGTGCGGTAGTGTCCTGATTTCACATTAGGACACTACCGACGAGAGGGTATAGCTATCAAAATCCGAAAAAGAGATTGATGCCTTCGGGCGGCGGCGGCGGGTAGTAGTCCGGCTGCGGCGGATAATATTCGTAGGGGTCAGGCGCATAGTAGTAGTCCGGCTGAGGTGCGTAATAGTAGTCCGGCTGCGGCGCATAATAGATGTTGGGTCCGCGGCCGCGATCGCCGCGATCGTGATGCTGATCACCGCCGCGGCCGCGATCGCCTCCGTGGTGCTCGTCGGCTGCGCGAGCCGCTCCGACCCCGAAGCTACAGATTACGAGGGCAAACGCGACAGCCGTCGCGATCCTGCCTATCTTGGAGCGCAATTCCTTTTCCGGCTTGGGCCATGCTTGCATGGTGACTCTCCATCGCGGGATCGATTCCCGGTTCACTTGCTCTCTTTGGCCTCTTTTTTTGCCGCAGCGCGCGCGCGGCTGCGGAACAGGGAGTCGGCGATCTTCTTCTGCGCGTCCGACATGCTGTTGTAGAGAGCCTCGAAGGCCGGAATGAATTTCTTCATTCCAGCTTCATGCGCCTCGATCACCGACCCATATGATTTGACGACGTCAACTGCGCTCAGCGACTTCGCTTCTGCAGCCCGTTGCTTTTGCAGGTCCACCATCGCCTGCGCGTTATCGCGCATCACCTGGGCGAGGTTGTCCCACTGTGGCTTCTGAGCGTCGGTGATGTGGAGCCTTTTGTGCAGCTCCGTGATACGCGCCTCGACCGATGTGGTTGCGGCCGGCTCCGACGAGCTAGCCTCCGGCGCCATCGCCTCAGGCGGCGCAGCCTGCGCTAAAACCTCGCGAGCCGCGGGCGACTTGGTCGCAGCCGCCTGGGAAAAATCACCTGACGCCGCAAACAAAGGGCCGGCGAGAACGATAGCGCCGAGCAGAGTTGCCGCCGCGCTAGCCGCGCATGCGGTCGGATGCTTGAGCAGGATCATGATGCACACTCCCTTGTAGTTGCGATTGCTGAAACGTTGAAACTTCCGCGCGGTCAAAATTCGTCGCCACTTCAGTTTGATTATTCCCAAATCGGATGCGCTTGCGGCGACGCGCATTATTCAAACCTCTGCCAGTTTCGCTTAATAGCCAAGAGAATTCCATCTTCATTCGGCGGAAAAAGTGCCCTGGAGCACATTCGTGTGTGCTACCCAACCTTAAGTAAGATCCGGTTGGTCTTTGCCGTCTGCACAATTTTGAACGTGGCGGATCAAATGCGTTACGGGCGAGCGAAGAAGCGCTAGTGCAAAATCCCGCGAATCGATCTTTTGTTCCTCATATAACGCAATTCAACTCGGCCGACGCTTATACGGATGTATATAGACCGGCAAGAGAGTAAACGATCAGACAGGAGTCTCAATAATGAAATACACAACCAATTCCGCAGTGGCTATTTGTGTTGGTATTGCGATGGTGTGCCTAGTCGGCTGTGCGCCTACTACTCATGTCACCGAAACCACGACGACCAGGGAATACGATACTACCAACCCGCCTCTGATGGAGCCGGCGCCGGTCGCGAATACAAGCACGACCACGACCACCCAGTATGACAACGGCACCGTCCAGCGGACGTATACGCAGCCAGCGCCCTACACGCCTCCCGATCAGAGCACAACTACGGTAACCACCGATACAAACAACGGGACGGTACAGAAGCAGACCACCACGACGTATCCGACGCCGTAAGCACTCATTGAATTAGAGACCAAGGAGAATGTCATGTTGCTATTAATCATTATCTTGCTTCTGTTGTTCGGCGGCGGCGGTGGTTACTATGGCTATAGTAACTACGGTCCCACCGGAGGTATCGTACCGATCCTGCTCGTCGTGCTGGTGATCTGGTTGCTGGTCGGCCGCGGCGGTCTCTGACGGTTTGGTGAGAGCCGGGCGGATATCAATTAGATTCGTCGGGTTTTGTCACCGGTGTAACCAAGCCGTGCGGTCGTCTGGTGGACCTAATTTGGCTCGCTGGCGTAGCCTAGGGACTGGGACAGGTTAGGGTCGTGATAGCCCGGAAAACGACCAAGGAGCGTCCCCGATGACGTTAGTTCATATAGCAGTGATCCTGGTCGTCGTCGGTCTGGTGATGTGGCTAATCAATACCTACATCCCGATGGCCGGGGCCATCAAGAGTTTACTCAACATTGTCGTGTTCGTGGTTCTGTTGATTTGGATTCTGCAAACGTTCGGGTTGATCGGGCCGATCCCCGGACTGAAGATACCGGCGCTGAGCTGATCGGCGCGTGCCTGTAGATGAAATTGAATGTAAATCGGCAAGTAACAAATCAGCCGCTCCATAAGCGGCCGTTCTTCCAGCAGCCAAGCGGCATTCGTCGCGAGGCAATGGGCGAAACGGCGGGCACCCTGAAGATTCCCCCCTTCTGCGGTGCTCGCCAAATCTTCCCGCTGCCGGAGGCGATCGAAACCAACAACGATGCATAGCAACGCGTGAGATCAGGGGTAACAAGAATGACATTGGAAGAAACCGCAAGTTCCACGGTACGAAGCGCAATGGATCAGGGCCGTCAAGCGGCAGACAAGGCCAGCCAGGCGGTCAAGGACGGCTACGAGGCGGCGCAGCAATTCGTCAAGGACCAGGGAGTTGACTTTGACCTGCGCGAGTTCGTGCGTCGTGAACCGTGGCTGGCAATCGCGGCTGCGTTTGCGGTCGGCTACGTCGCTGCGCAGATCGTTCGGCGCGTTTCCTGAGCGGGCGCGCGGGAGCGTCATGAATAGTTCGGCAGATGCCATCTCGGCGGATGCGGATGAGAGGCTGCGCCGGCGGGAACGCAACGTCGGCGAATTCGTCAGGGAGGAACCGCTGACCGCGCTGGCTATCGCCGGGCTCGCCGGATTCATCCTCGGCGGAGGAGTCAACAGCCGCATCGGGCTTGCGCTTATGACCGTCGTGGGACGGGTCGCCCTGCGCGGCGCAGCCACCAGTTTTATTGTCGGCCTGGTCACCGGCGATGGCGACCAGCAAAGCCCGGAGCGTGCAACCGCTCGCGGCGAAAACCACCACAATGGAAAACATGTCGACGGAAGAACGGATTTCCGCGATTCAGATTGAACGCAACGACGCGCGCCAGGACCTGCGCGATACCTTGACCGAGGTCAATGCGAAAGTTGGACGCGCGGAGGGCGGGATGCGCCCCGATCATGTCATCGAGAGCCACCCCGTCGGCGCTTCGCTCATGGCTGGGGCGTTGGGCTTCCTGTTCGGCTCGATCGTCAACAACCGCGGCGCGGGTCCGGTCGTGATCGCAGCATTGCTCGGCTTCGCAATCTCAAAACACCCGCCAAAGGGCCAGAGTTGACGCGTCGCGAACCCGCGATGTACGGCTGATCCAATGTCGGAGAAACAATCTCAAACCGCCGACGGCGCGCCTGAGGCCCTGCAGGATTGGCCCACGCTGGTGAGCAGGGCGGTGGACGACGTATCGCGCATCCTTCAATCCGAAGTCCACATGCTGCAGACCAGCATGAGCGCGGCGCTGGCGACGCAACTAGCTAATGCAATAGCTACTCTAACTGTGACCGCCGTGATGATTTGCGGCGCGGTATGCATTGCGAGCGCCGCGATACTGCTGCTTCATGAATGGCTGCCGCTGTGGCAGGCGTTCGCAATCGCGGGCGTCGCCATCTTGCTGATCGGGATCGCGATTCGCGCCATCATGAGGCCTGCGGCCGCGCTCAAATCCACGGAGTCATAGAGGAATGAAGCCAATAGTAATCGTCGGCGTGATTATCGCCCTGCTCGGAGTGTTGGGCCTCGCGATACCGCAGTTCACGACCAATGAGACCAAGAACGTCGTCTCATTTGGCGACTTGAAGATCCAGGCCAACGAGCCGACTTCGCACAGCGTGCCGCCAATTGTCAGCGGCGCGGCGATTATCATCGGCGTGGTGCTGGCCGGCGCCGGCCTCTATCAGAAATCATGACCGCTTGAACGACCAAGGCACCGGTTTCTTATCAAAGAAGGACTCCAGGCCCGAGCGGGTTTCGTCGCTGATATGGGGCGCTGCGGTGTAATCTGTCATGCTCATGGCTATCGCCTGGCCGGAGAATTTGCACATCAGTGACTTGGTAGTGGCCTCGGCTTTTGGCGCATTCGTCGCGATCGCCTCTGCCCATTCAAGCGCGGTGTCCATTAGCTGGCCCGGGGGTACGACCTCATTGATCAGTCCGAGAACCTTCGCCCGATCGGCGGTCACCAGTTCGCCGGTGAGCAGCAGATATCTAGCGACGCGTTCGCCCACCAATCGCATCAGATGGAGGATCACCATCCCCGCCTGAATCCCATACTTCATTTCCGTGTAGCCAATTCTTGCGTTATCCGCGGCGACCGCCAAATCGCAAGCACTCAGGAAGCCGGCGCCGTTGCCGACCGCGATTCCATTGACTGCCGCTATGGAAGGCTTGCCCAGGCGATATACGCGCTCGATCAACGCCTCGCCGCGAAGTGCACCCTCCCAGACCTTTCCGCAATCGTCGATGCGTAGCTGGTCGAGCATTGCGCGCAGCTCGCCGAGGTCCATCCCGGCTGAAAATGCGGACCCGGTACCCGTGAAGACAAGTGCGCGCACGCGCCGATCCTCTTCGGCGCGCGCAATCGCCGCCATCAGAGCGTCGATCATTGCGGCACTCATGGCGTTGCGATGGTCCGGGTTGTTGAGCGTGATTATCACGGCCGGGTATCGAGTTTCGTACAAAACAATTTGATCCGCCATGTGCTTGATCCTTTGTCGTCCGCCTTTGGTAAAATCAGCCGCTGAAAGACTAGTGGGCTATGACAGCTAAATCAAAAGGCGGTCTGCCGGCCGTGCTTCGATCGCGCCGAGGCGGCCCTGTTTTCGCCTGCGGAACTTTAGTTGAAAAGATTCTCTCGGTTCATCGAGTCGGCTACGATGCGTCGAGCACGGCCGCACGCGAAACCGCCGCTCGTCTTGGAGCATAGCTTTAACATTGCGCGGGACCCGGCAGGCCTTGCGCAAGGATATCCATCGATGATCGATCAAAAGCCGCTGCGCGGTGTCCGCGTGCTCGACCTGACGCGCGTGTTGGCCGGTCCGTTTTGCACGATGAATCTGGCAGACCTCGGCGCCGAGGTAATCAAAATTGAGATGCCGGGCTCCGGCGACGACTCGCGCAGCTTTGCACCGATGATGCCGTCGGGCGACTCGGCCTATTTCTACAGCGTCAATCGCAGCAAGCGCAGCGTCACGCTCGACTTGCGGTTCGAAGAGGGCGCCAGAATCTTTGCCGAGCTGGCGGCTAAATCGGATATAGTGGTCGAGAATTTCTCGCCGGGCACGATGGATCGTTTCAAGCTCGGCTATTCGCAACTCAAAGCCGCCAATCCCAGGATAATTTTGTGCTCGATCTCGGGTTTCGGACAGACCGGGCCGATGACTTCCGCGCCCGCTTACGACATCGTGGCGCAGGCGCTCGGCGGCACCATGAGTATCACCGGCAATCCCGGCGGCGAGCCGGTCCGATGCGGCGTGTCGGTGGGCGATCTGTCGGCGGCGCTGTACGCTGTGATTGCGATCATGTCGGCGTTGCGGGTGCGCGATCGTGACGGGATCGGTAATCACGTCGATATCTCGCTGCTCGATTGCCAGGTGGCGATGCTCGAGGACGCGCTGGCGCGCTACTCGGTGTCAGGCAAGATTCCGGGGCGGCTCGGCACGCGCCATCCGTCGATCACGCCTTTTCAGCAGTTTCACGCCGCCGACGACTACTTTGTGATGGGCGCGGGCAACGAGGCGATCTGGCTGCGCTTTTGCGACGTGATCGCGATGCCGCAACTCAAGGACGATCCGCGATTCCTGACCAACTCCGATCGCACCGCGCACCATCCCGAGCTCGAGGCGATCCTGGCGCGCGTCTTCGCCACCAGGCCGCGCGAGCATTGGTTGCGCTTGCTCGCCGACGCATCGGTCCCGTGCGCCCCAATCGCCAACGTCGAGGAAGTCACCCGCGATCCGCATCTGGCGGCGCGCAACATGATCCTGCACGCGGACCATCCGGATTTTCACGGCCTGATCGTGCCCGGCTCGCCGCTCAAGAGCGCGGTTGACGGCGACACCGATATCCCCTCGACTCGCGCGCCGCGGCTGGGCGAGAATACCGACGAGGTGCTGGCAAGCGTGCTCGGCTACGACTCTCAGCGGCTGTCGGAACTGCGCCGGCGTAGTATCATATAGGGCCAATTTAAGGATTAGCGGCCGCGCCAATGACGCGCGCCGGCCGCCCCAGGAGAACAGCGTGCGCGAGGGCGCGCTCGGAGTGGCGACGATGTGTATCGGGATCAGCCAGGGTATCGCGACGGTAATCGAGCCGGGATGAGCGGCGGACAACAGCTACTGCGCGCGCTCGGCATAACAGTCGCGCTGGCGCTGATCGTCGCTGCATTCTACAGCTTCAACTTCACGTGGCACCAAGAGCCCGCGCCGCTGCTGCGGCTCGACACGCCGAAAGCGAACTCGTCGCCCGCCGATGAGGGCCTGGATTTCAGCGCGCCCGGCCTCGACGGCAAACAAATCGACCTGAGCCATTACCGGGGCCATCCGGTGATCGTCGATTTCTGGGCGACCTGGTGCGGGCCGTGCCGCAGGCAGATTCCCGAACTGGTCGCGCTCTACAATAAGTACAACAAGTCGCGCGGCCTGGTGATAATCGGGGTCTCGTGCGACCTGATCCAGGGCGAAGGGCTGCGTGCGGTCGCGCCGTTTGTCAAGGAGTTCCGCATCAATTATCCAATCGCGCTGGCCGACGGGCGGCTGGTCGATAACATGGGAGTCGAGGCGATACCGACGACACTGTTCCTGGGACCCGACGGCAAGATAGTTTCGCGAATCGTAGGCGCAGGCCGTCCCGGCGAGATCAGCGCAAGTGCAAAGCAACTGCTCGACCGCCTCAAGGGTCACGGCTCGCCCGCCAAGCCCGACGAGAACAGCGGCCACGTCGTGAACATTTCAGTCGTGAATTAATACTGGCCAGCCGTGCCAACGGCCAGGGGTCACCCCTGCCCCGCGGGGTGCGGGCGCTGCCGGTGGATTCACGAGCGGGATGCGGGTTAAGATGCCGGTTCTGTGATGGACCCGAAGGAAATTGAGACGATGATTGCGCGCGGGATTCCTGACGCGCAGGTCGAGGTGCGCGACTACACCGGCGGCGGAGACCATTTCGAGGCGCTGGTGGTGAGCCCAAGTTTCGAGGGCAAAGGTCTAATCGAGCGGCATCAACTGGTCTATCAGGCGCTGGGCGACGCGATGCGCGTGCAGGTGCATGCGCTCACGCTCAAGACGCTGACGCCGGCGCAGTATCAGAACCGGAGGTAGAGAAATCAAATGGCGGACATAATCGAAAAGATCGAGTCGGCAGTCAAAGAAAACAAGGTCATGATTTTCATGAAGGGCAATCGCAGCTTCCCCCAATGCGGTTTCTCGGCGGCGACGGTTGCTATTTTCGAGCAGTTGGGCGTGCCGTTCGCGACCGCCGACGTGCTCAGCGATCCCGAACTGCGCGACGCGGTCAAACGCTACAGCAACTGGCCGACGATCCCGCAGGTTTATATCGACGGCAAGTTCGTCGGCGGCTGCGATATTATTCGCGAGCTGCACGAGACGGGCGAGCTGGAGCCGATGGTGAAGGCGGCGTTCGGGGCAACGGCGCATCAGTAGCATGGGCACGCAGGGTTGGCATTCCGGGGTTGCCCGGCGCGTCGGGGCCGCCCACGATAATGTCACCGTCGGCAGGAATTGGAATTGTCACGGTATGCACATTGGCCGGATCGTTCGGCATAAAGTGAATTTTCGCCAGCCATATTGACTTTGCGCGCCCCTGTTGTAGCTTCCATATGTGTAGAGTCGTCAATTTTCGCTTGCACCCCGTCGCGCAGACTATTGGCAGGGGATATTGCCGGCGACTTTTCACTTTTCGCTGGTTCACTGGCTCCGGGAAAATCAGGTAATAACGCCAAGGTGATCTGATGCCAGCATGCGGGCAATGCGGCAAAGATAACGCGGAGGGCATGGCATTCTGCGGGTACTGTGCGTCTCCGCTGGCGAGGCCGGCAGGCAATCCCATATCTTCACCGCCGATACGCGGATCGTCGCCACAGCCCAAACCGTTCAAACCTGAAATTCGCGCGCCGGTGATTCACACGCCCGCCGCGTCGCCCCCAAGCAACGGCGGCGGGGAAAAAGCCAAGAGCAAATTCGAGTTGATTCCGTGGAGCGAACTTTCGACCGCTCAGAGGGCGGGACGATCGGCCGCCGCTGGAATCGTGTTGCTTCTGATCTTGTTCCTCGTTCGCGGAATGTGGCGCGGCGTCCGTCATGCGACGAGCGGATCGAGTGAAACCGCGTCTTCCTCTCAAACTTCAGGCGTTCCGATTACCGAAGGAGACCGCAAGGACGGAATCGAATCGCTGTGCAAGGTATTTCAAATCTACGGGTTGCCAAAGAACGACCACGATGCGGCCGAAGCAGCGCGCAACGCGGCTGAATTGTTCAAACTAGCCGGCAATCAGTCGCCCGAGCGCAGCACGTACATCCTGACCACGATCGTACACGAGTTCCGCAGCGGCAAACTCGCGGGACCCGACTGCGCGGAGGCGGGGGCGCCGATCGCCACGACGCAGGACACCGATAATTAGACTCCCGATACCAACAAGTGAGCAGCGGCCCGGCCCCTGCATGCGGGTAAGGCTTATTGAATTGCCCGGGCGCGGGCGGTCGTCCAGTAATAGATCGGCACGCCGCTCAGCGCGATCAGCAATCCCGGCCAGGTGAAGCGGGGCTTCAGAATCAACAAATCGACCATCAGGGCCGAGGCCGCTACGACGTAGAGCGCCGGCACTAGCGGATAGCCCCACGCGCGGTACGGACGCACGGCCCCCGGGAGCCGCCGGCGCAGCACGAACACGGCCGACACTGTCAGCACGTAGAACATCAACTGCGCGAAGATTACGTAATCCAGCAGTTCGGAATAAGTGCCTGACAAGGTTAGTACCGCCGCCCAAATCCCCTGCATCACCAGCGCGACGGCCGGCACGCTGGCGCGATTGAGACGTCCGGCTGCGGCGAAAAATACCCGGTCCCGGGACATCGCGTAAATCACGCGCGCACCGGTAAGGATCAGTCCGTTGGCGCATCCAAAGGTGGAGATCATCACCAGCATTGCGGTGATCTTCGCGCCCGCGCCGCCCCACACGACTTCCATCGCCGCAGCGGCTACACGATCGCTGGATGCATGCGCGATTCCGCGTCCCACTACACTCGCTGCGGCGGCATTTCCCGACGCGGGCAGTTCACAGAGGTAGGCAACGTTGGTGAGTATATAGAGCGCAATCACCACCCCGGTTCCAAAGGCAAGCGCCAGAGGAAGATCGCGCCTGGGATTGCGGACCTCGGCCGCCGCGAAGGTGACGCTCGCCCATGCGTCGGCTGAAAAGAGCGCACCCACCATCGCGGCGCCGAACACGCCCGCTCCAGCAATTGACATGGAACCGGCGCCGAGGAATGCGCTCGAGTTGGCGAAATTGGCGCGAAGCGCGACTGGATTCGGTACGATCAGACATCCAACCGCGACTATCAGGCATAGCGAGAGAATTTTGGCTGTGGTGAAGGAGTTTTGCAGCCACTTGCCCATATTGAGGCCGCGCAGATTCGCCGCGGTGAGGACCGCGATCACGATGATCGCGCCCGCGCGCTCGCCCGACAGTCCGGCGCCGCCGACGCCGACCCAGAGGTCCGAGCCGAGTACTGGCCACATGACGCCCGCGAATCTTGCAAACGCAACTGCGACGGCTGCGATCGTGCCGGTCTGGATGACGAGCAGCAGTGTCCATCCGAACATAAACGCCCACATTCCGCCGTAGGCCTCGCGCAGATAGACGTATTGCCCGCCCGCCTGGGGCATCATCGCGGCGAGTTCGCCGTACGCGAGCGCCCCCGCAATGGTCATCACGCCCGCCACCAACCAGACCATCAGCAGCGCGGCGGGAGTACCGACCTGACGGGTGATATCCGCAGAAACGATGAAGATGCCCGAGCCAATCATCGAGCCGGCTACCAGGGTCACGGAGTCGAAGAGCGAAAGACCCGGCTTCAAGTGCTCGGAGGGAGGGGCAGGTTCGGATTCGGTAATCGCCATGGCGAACGCATCGTAGCACTAGCATCACCTGGAAAAACCAGCCCGGGAAAATTCAGCTTTGGGTCCTCGTTGATCTTATTTGCAAACAGGACTTAGCTGGAACTGATCCAGGGAAACGCTTTGCAACGGGAGGCGACGGATGCCGACAAAGAAAAAGACCGCGAACCGGAAAAAGGTTGTGAATCCCGCTCTCAGGCAACTCGAGCAGCTGCGCAAAACCGTCAAGATGCTGCGGGTCAAGCTCGAACGCGAGACCCGGGCGCGAAAGATCGAAGCCCGCGTCAAGAGCGAGGCGCAAAAGGCCCGCGCGCTATTGGCATCGCAGATTGCGGCGCTGCGCGACCAGGGACGCAAGCTCGCTACGGACCTGAGGTCGGCGCTGGGCGACGCCAGCAAGCGCGACACGGCCCGCCGGCAGGCGATTGAAAAGATTGCGGGGCTCCGGGCGGAGTATACGAAGAAGTCTGCGGAGCTGAGGTCACAGTTGTCGCGGACGACCGCGGAGTTGGCGCGCAAATCCGAGGAACTGAAGAAGCTTGCGGGAGAGACAGCGCATCGCGCGGTCGAGATAATTCGCGGCGAAGAGCATCACGCGGCGCCCGAAGCGGGTGCGAGTTCGGAACCGCACAAAGAATCCCCGCCGGATGAAAGTGCGACCGGCAGATATGAGAAGGAACCCGACGAAGAGCAGTAGATGCCCGGAGTCGGCCGCGATGCTGCGGGCGGACTGAGAGTTTATTTGCCGAAACGATGCGGAGCGAGACTCAAGCACCGACCCATTAGGGTCCGAGTCCGGGATTCGGCGGGAAATCCTCCCGAGGAGCGCCCGGTCGGCGAGTCTCCCGCGCGCCGACGGCTCTAGACGGCGCGCGGGAACCCGCCAGGAAACAAACTAAATCACGGCGCGGCCGGGCTGGCTGCCGCGGCAGGACTTGCGGCCTCCGCAGCGCTGGGCGCGGCGGCGGCGCTGGCCTCGGCAGGCGCAGCCGCAGACGCAGCAGCCTCGGGAGGGGCAGGAGCCGTCTCTTCGGTTTTGTTGCAAGCCGTGGCGAAGAACATCGAAACTAGTGCCAGAAGCAGAACCTTGCGCATCGCTTTCTCCTTGATTGCTCGGCGCTCACTTGAACGCAGAAACTCGAAACGCGCCAAGAATACGATAGGCGCAGCACAACTTCAAGCGCGCCTTTCGCGTCGTATTTGACAGCCTGTCGGCGCGAATCGCGGGGCCGGCGGCAAAAAAATTTTTGACTATTTCGCAGGCATCTGTATGATTCGATCATTATTTGGCGATCTTTAACTGGCGCTTTAGATTTTAGAGGCGGATGGGGTGGAGGTAAGCGGTGCAAGAACGGCGCGTTATTCTCGCGGGCATCGGGCTCGCAACTCGGCACAATTCTCGAATCGTCGAGCATGAACTCGACATGGTGCGAAGCGCGGAGCGTCCGGTCGCGGGTGTGTGGCGGCTCACGCGAATTCTTAACTGGCTGATGCCGTCGGGACGGCTGATAGGTCCGCCGATGCGCTCGGTGGCGCGGGAACTTGAAGAGGCCTACCCCGGCCGCGATAGCTGAGCACAGAGTCGGGGCTGCGTCCTGCTTCGCCAGCAGGGAGGGAGATTACGATGAGTGCGATCTCGCGAATCTCGACCAATACGCCGTGGGAACCGATCGTCGGTTATTCGCGGCTGGTGCGGGCCGGCGACATTGTCGCCGTCTCGGGCACCACCGCCACCGACGAGCGCGGGCTAATCGTCGGCGCGGGACAGATGTACGTGCAGGCGCGCCAGGCGCTGGTCAATATTCGCGCGGCGCTCGAGCGCGCGGGGCTCGCGATGCATCACGTCATTCGCACGCGGATGTTTGTCACCGACATGGGACGTTTTGCGGAAGCGGCGCGCGCGCACAAGGAATTCTTCACTGACTCGCCTCCGGCGTCCACGGTCGTTGAAGTGTGCCGGCTGGCTAATCCCGACATGATGATCGAGATCGAAGCCGATGCATATGCAGGCGCCGCGAATAGCCAGACGGCGGGCGGCGTTGTCGCCACGACGGCGCCGAAACCGGGAGCGCATGCCAAGCCGAAGGCGGCGACGAAGCCGCCGATGAAATCCGCAAAGAAGCCCGCTTCGAAAAAGCCCGCGCGCCGCAAGTAGCCGCGCTCGAAAGACCCGGGCTACGGTTCGAGCGCGGCGGAGCGGACTCCCGCGGCGCCGCTGGCGGAATAAAATGCGTTGGTGGCGGACGCGATATACGGCTGCGGATAAACCCCAATCAGGATCGTAGCGAGCGCCGCCAGTCCGATTGCCGCCACCAGCGCAGGCCGCGCGCTCAGGCGCTCGACTTCGACACCGCCCTCCTGCATATACATCGCGACCAGTACATAAAAGTAGTAATAGGCAGAGACTACACTATTGAGTACAGCGATTATTACCAGTCCTACATATCCCTGATGCAGCGCTTCGCTGAAGATGTAGAACTTGCCGACGAATCCGGCCAGCGGAGGAACCCCGGTCAACGACAACAGGAAGATAGCCATTGCGCCGGCGAGTAACGGCTGGCGCGCCGCCAGGCCGCGAAAGTCGCTAATCTGATTACCTACTTCGCCGCGGCGTTCAAGGGCGATTACTACTGAGAACGCGCCGAGGTTTGTGAATGCATAGCCGAGAAGATAGTAAAGAATCGCCGGCCCCGATCGCACTCCCGCCGCCATGCCAAGCAACAGATAACCCGCGTGCGCAATCGCCGAGTATGCAAGCATCCGCTTGATATTGGTCTGGACGACGGCGATTAGATTTCCGCCCGTCATCGTCAACGCCGCAACGACCCACAGCACCGTCTGCCACTGCGCGCCGACGGGCGCAAAACCGACCATGAAGACACGAAGAAAGGCGGCGAACGCGGCAAGCTTCACGCCCACCGCCATGAAGGCGGTCATCGGAGTCGGCGCGCCCTCATAAACGTCCGGCGCCCACATATGAAATGGCACTGCGGCGACCTTGAAGCCAAACCCAATCAGCATCATGCCGATTCCAAGCAGCAGCAGCGGATTCGATCCCATCGCGCCCGAAGCAAGTGCGTCATGAATCGGGCCAAGCTTGATAGTGCCGGTCGCGCCGTAGACCAGCGCGATTCCATAGAGCAGGAAACCTGTCGAGAACGCGCCCAGCAAAAAATATTTTATTGCCGCTTCATTCGATTTGGCGTTGCGGCGCATGATTCCCGCCAGCACGTAAACCGTGATCGACATCGTCTCGAGGCCGAGAAAGATGACTATCAGGTCGCCAGCCGCCGCCATCAGCATCATGCCCAGCACGGAAAACAGCAGCAGCGAATAGTATTCGGCGCCTGGAATACGGTTCTCGGCGGCGTAATCGAGCGACATCATCACGGTGAACATCGCGGTGATCAAAATTACCAAGTCGAAAAATGCCGAAAAGCTGTCGATCGATATCGCACCCGCAAAAGCGACACCGTACTGTCCCAGGATTCCAAGCGTGAATACGAACGCAACCGCGAGCGACGCCAGCGTCAGCAGCCCCAGCCCTTCGCTTTCGCTGTCGTCAACGCGCACTCCAGCCAGCAGCACCGCCATCGCGGCCACGGCGACCACGACCAGCGGCAGGATTGGCAGCCAGACGAAGTTGATTGCAGCCAGGTTAAAAGGACTCATCGTGCGGCCGCCGCCATCTCGGGTTCGTGGTTTGGTGTGTGCCGGGCCGGCAAAAGAGCAGCCAGACGATTCGGCTGTCGTTCAAGCTCGAGACGAGCCTGCGCGACATTTACTCTGGCGAGCATTGCAGTCACCGACGGTTCGATCCTGCTGATCAGCGGACGCGGAAAAAGTCCCATGAACAGCATCAGCGCGATCACCGGCACCATCACGGCAATCTCGCGAGCGGTCAGATCCCGGATCGTTTCGTTCACCGCCCTGGTGATCGGTCCGAACATCACGCGCTCGTAGGTCCAGAGCATGTAGAGCGCACCGAGGATCACGCCCACGACTGCGAAAACAGCAGCCAGCCTGATTCGCAGGAACGCCCCGAGCATGATCAGAAACTCGCCGACAAAGCCGTTGAGCCCGGGCAGGCCGATCGACGAGAGCATCACGACCATGAAGATTGCGGCGTAAACGGGTACGCGCTTCCACAGACCGCCGAACTCGGAAATCTCGCGCGTATGGCGCCTCATGTAGAGCATTCCGACCAGCAAAAATAATCCGCCGGTGGATACTCCATGATTGAGCATCTGGTAAATTGCGCCGTCGATACCCTCGGGGTTGAGCGCGAAAATTCCGAGCATCACGAATCCCAAGTGACTAACCGACGAGTATGCAATCAAGCGCTTCAGATCGGGCTGCATCATCGCGACCAATGCTCCGTAGATGATCCCGATTATGGCGAGCGCCATGAACAGCGGAATCGCCTCGACCGCGACGGTGGGAAACAGCGGAATGGCGAAGCGCAGAAAACCGTAGGTGCCCATCTTGAGCATCACGCCTGCCAGAATGACCGAGCCGGCAGTCGGCGCGTTGGTGTGAGCATCGGGCAGCCAGGTATGCACCGGCCACATCGGGACCTTAATCGCGAACGCCAGCGCAAACGCCGCAAACAGCCAACGGCCCTCGGTAACAGTGAGCGGCACCTGGTAGAGCAGGGGCAAATCGAAGCTGGTCCGGTTGAAATGCACGTGCGCCTGGTACACCAGGTACAGGATCGCGATCAGCATCAGCAGCGACCCAACCATCGTGAACAATACGAACTTGACGGCGGCGTAAATCTTGCGGCCATGTCCCCAAATGCCTATCAGGAAGTACATCGGAATCAGCATCACTTCCCAAAACATATAAAACAGGAACAGATCGACCGAGAGCAGCGCGCCGAGCAGGCCGGTTTCCAGCACGAGAATGAAGAAGCAGAATTCGCGCGGCCGCTCCTCGATATCGCCACCGCCGGAGTAAAGGATCGACAGAGTAATCAAAATAGTAGTCAGAAGAACCAGAAACAGGCTAATACCGTCGATACCGACATGGTAGGTGATGCCGAATGCGGGGATCCACTCATATTGTTCGGCGAGCTGGTACTCCGCGAGGTGCGGATTGAATTTCGCCAGGACATAGAAACTCAGCGCCAGCGGAAGCAGCGAAAAAATGAACGCCGAGTTCCAAATCGCGCGCTCTTCGCTCTGCATCAAAATGAAGAGCGCGCCGATCAGCGGCAGGAAAATCAACGCTGTGAGCAAGCCGCCGTTCATCAGTGCGTCACCAGGAACAGATAGTAAGCAATAATGCCCAGCGCGCCGAGTAGATAAACAAATGCATAGTGCTGGACGTTGCCGGTTTCAGCGCGACGCGCTACCTGGCCCGAAGTCTGGACGGCAAGGCCGGCGCCGTCGGCGGCGCCATCGATCGCAAAGCTGTCGATCGCACGGTTGAGCACATTGTTCGATACCCAGAACAGCGGACGCGTGACAACAAAATTATATAGTTGGTCGATGTAGTACTTGTTGAGCAGCAAGTTGTAGAGACTCTGCAGCCGCCATGCGAGAAGCATCGGAATTCCCGGCAAGCGCAGATAGAACATGTACGCGAGCGCTATTCCGAGCGCCGAGGCGACGCTCGCGACGAGAGACAGGGACGATGGGCTCGCCTCGATGATCGGTTTGAAGGCACCGACGGCCGGCGTGAGGAATCGCACGAAAGCATCCCCCCACAACAGTCCATTGGGAAGATTTACCCATCCGCCAACCGTCGCGAGAATAGCCAGTACGATCAACGGAATAGTCATTACGGCCGGCGATTCGTGCAAGTGATGCTGTTGGTCAGAATCGACGCGGGACTCGCCAAAGAACGTCATGAAGATCAGGCGGAACATGTAGAACGACGTAAGCCCCGCGGTGATCACACCGAGGAACCAGAGCCACGAATGTCCCGAATCGTACGCGGCTTCGAGGATCAGGTCCTTGGAGAAGTAACCGGAAAACGGAGGCACGGCGGCGATCGCAAGCGTCGCGATGAACATCGTCCAGAACGTGATCGGCAGCTTGCGCCGCAATCCGCCCATCTTGGTCATGTCCTGCTCGCCGCCGAGCGCGTGAATCACCGAGCCTGCGCACAAGAACAGCAAGCCCTTGAAAAACGCGTGGGTCATCAGGTGGAAGATGCCCGACGCATACGCGCCGGAGCCCACGCCGAGAAACATGTAGCCGAGCTGACTTATGGTCGAGTAAGCGAGCACCTTCTTGATGTCGGGCTGGACGATCGCGATGGTCGCGGCGAACACCGCAGTAACTGCGCCAATCGTCGCAACCAGGTCGAGCGCATTGGGCGCCATCGTGTAGATGAAACCAAGCCGCGCGATCATGTACACGCCCGCGGTGACCATTGTCGCCGCGTGAATCAGCGCGCTGACAGGGGTCGGGCCGACCATCGCGTCGGGCAGCCATACGTAGAGCGGAATCTGCGCCGACTTACCGGTCGCGCCGATGAAGAGCAGAAAGCCGGCCGCGGTCGCGGCAGCGCCGCCGAGCAGAGCAGCGTTGTTGTGAAGCTCGATGAAGTCGAGCGTCCATACGCCGTGCGCACCAAGCGTGGCGACGATGGTGAATATGCCGAGCAGAAAGCCGGCGTCACCAATTCGGTTGACGACAAATGCCTTGCGGCCGTTATAAGCGTACTGGGGATTCGTGTACCAAAATGCGATTAGCAAGTAGGAACATAGTCCGACACCCTCCCATCCCACGAACATCATTAGCAAGTTGTTCGCAAGAATTAGTATGAGCATCGAGAACGCGAACAAGTTCATGTAGGTAAAGAAGCGCGCGAAGTCCTCGTCGTGCGCCATGTATCCGACTGAGTAAAGATGAATTAGTGCGCCGACTCCGGTGACTATCATCACCATCACGCCCGACAACGCGTCCAGGCGCAGGCCGAGCTCGGCGTGAAATTTCCCTGCCTCGATCCATCCCCACAGATGCACGGCCAGCGCGCTGCCCGGGGGCATCGCGAGCAGCGTCAAAAATGCCCACGTCGCAACACCGAACGCGCCGAACATGACACCCGGTCCGACGACGTTGACCGCCCCGCGTCCATACCTGGGCCCGAGGAACAGATTGAATACGACGCCGAAAGCCGGGAACAGCAGGATAAGCGCGAGTGCTGGAAACTCAACTGTCATTGGTATTGGTCACCATCTCATCAGAGTCAGGTCGTCGGCGTGGACGGTTTCACGATTGCGGAAAATCGAGATGATGATGCCCAGGCCAACCGCCGCTTCGGCCGCCGCGACTGTCATTACGAAGAAAACGATCACCTGGCCGTCCATCGAGCCGAGCCGGCTGCCGATCGCGATGAAGGCGAGATTCACGCCATTGAGCATCAACTCGATCGACATGAACATCACGAGAATGTTGCGGCGGATGATCACGCCGGCCACGCCGATGGCGAAGATGATCGCGCTGAGCGACAGCATGTAGGTGAGCGGAATCATGAGGCGGTTTTTCTCGCAGCTCGCGGGTCATCCGTACCCGGCAGCCGCCGCGCCAGCGCGACCGAACCGACCACCGCGGCCAGCAGCAGCACCGAGGTCACCTCGAAAGCGACCAGGTAGTCGGTGAACAGCTTCCCGGCGAGGCTCGCGAGCGAACCATAGCCCACGGGCTGGTGAGTGAACTTCACCTGCAGGTGAGGGGGAGCAAGGATGAAAAACAGCTCAGTCGCCAGCAGAGCCGCCGCCAGTGAGCCGAAAAACTTTAGCGCGAGATGACCCGTGAGACCGGTCTCGACTTGAAGATTCAACAGCCAAATCACGAACAGGAACAGAACCATGATCGCGCCGGCATAGACGATGATTTGCAGGAAGCCGACCACGACGGCGTCTTCACCAATGAACAGAATGGCGACGGTCATGAGCGTTGCGATCAAAGCGAGCAGCGAATGAATCGGGTTGCGCTGGATGATGACGCCGAGCGCCGATACGACTGCCAACGCGCCTAGAAAAATATACAGAAACGGCGGCATCACTGGACTCTCCCGGTTGCCACCACGACGAATGCGGTCACCAGCACGTTGAACAGTCCGAGCGGCACCAGTCCCTTCCATCCCAGGCGCATCAACTGATCGTAGCGGAAGCGCGGCAGGGTCCATCGCACCATGCCCAGAAACATGCACAGCGCGACGACCTTGACCAGGAATGCGACTACGCCCATCAGTGAGACCGCCAGTGCGGGGACGGCAAGAAATGCGCCGCCAGGGAGATGAAATCCGTCGGACATGAGCCACGGAATCTGCCATCCGCCGAGGAAAAACGTTGTCAGCAGCATCGCGACGAGGGCCTGCTCGGCAAAGTCGGTCAGCATGAAGACCGCCTGCTTGCCGCCGGAGTATTCGATGAAATAACCCTGGATCAGTTCCGACTCGCTCTCTGGCAGGTCGAACGGAATGCGCTTGGACTCCGCAGCGCCCGCCACGAGCAGGAGAAGGAAGGCGAGCGGCTGCGTGAAAATTGCCCAGCGGGGCAAAAATCCGAACCACACACCGCCCTGCCCGCGCACGATTTCCTGCAAGTTCAAGGTGCCGAAGGTCATGATCACCGATACGATCGCCAGTCCCATCGCAAGCTCGTACGAGATCATCTGCGCCGTCGCACGAATCCCGCCGAGCAGCGCCCATCGATTGTTCGAGGACCATCCTGCGAGCGCGGCGCCATACACGCCAAGGCCGATCGTTGCGAGCAGATAGAGCGCGCCAGCGTTGAGGTTGGCCGCCTCCAGACCGATGCGATGGCCGGAAATCGAAATCGTGTCGCCAAACGGAATCACGACGAACGTGATCATCACCGGGAACAGCGACAGGAACGGCGCCAGCGTGTGCAGGAATTTATCCGCGCCGGCGGGAATGAAGTCTTCCTTGGTGAACATTTTGACCGGGTCGGCGATGGTGGTGTTGATGATTCCGAGGTTGGGCATCCCCATGCGCTTGCCGAGTCCGGTTAGCGTGGCGCGATTCGATCCGATTCGATCCTGGATCAGCGCGCTGCCCTTGCGCTCGAAATAGAGCAGGAACAGCGACAGACTCAATCCGGCCAGGATCATCAGGATCGCTTTGATCGCGCCGGCGATTAATTCAATTGTCACGGGCGGCAAGCTCGTCGATGAGTTTGAGGATGCTTTCTTCGGTGAGGTTTTCGACGTATGCGTCCTGATTGAGCTGAAGCATCGGCGCCGTCCCGCATGACGCCATGCATTCGACCGAGCCCAGCGTGAACTTGCCGTCGGGCGTTGTCTCGCCTATCTCGATTTTCAGCCGGCGCCGGATGCAGCCCACGATTTTCTCGGCGCCGCGCAGCCGGCACGAGAGATTCGTGCACACGTCGAGCAGGTAGCGGCCGACCGGCTTGCGATGGAACATGGTGTAGAAGGACACCACCGCGCGCACGTGCGCCCGCGGCAGTTCCATCAGATGCGCGACGTAGTCCAGCGTCTCATCACTGAGCCATCCGAACTCGCGCTGTGCGATCCACAGCGTCGGCAGCAGCGCAGCTTGCCGCGTCGGGTAGCGACCGAGCAGTTGCCGGTACTCGGCAAGCGCGGCGTCGGAAAACTTGGGTTGCTGGTTTCCAGGCATGGCGCAAGTATTATTGAACCTTCAGCATCTAAGTTCTTGAGTTCAGAAATCTAATGATTGGTAGCTAAATTTTCGTCAATCCGCCAGAGGCACGAACCATCGGCTTAACCTGACCGCGAACTTGCGGGATCCCGGCAGAACGGGTTATCTATCGTCCGCGGCTCCGAGGCAAGAGGCGTTAGCCGATTCGATTAAATCGCGTTAGCCGATTCGATCGAGATACGCCTCGAAGAAAACTGATGCGATGCGAATTATTGCGGGACAAGCTCACGGCAGGCGGCTCAAGGCGCCGCGCGGCTTGCACACCCGGCCCACTTCGGCGCGGGCGCGCGAGTCGATTTTCTCGCGGCTGGCGGTGCGGATGGATCTTGGCGGCGTGCGCGTACTCGACATCTTCGCCGGCAGTGGCTCGCTGGGCATCGAATCGCTCTCGCGCGGCGCCGCTCACGTGACGTTTGTGGATTCGTCGCGCGACGCCGCCGCGGCGATTCGCGCCAACCTTGCCGAGCTTGAGCTGGGCGATCGCGCCCGCATGGTCGTGTCCGACGTGCGTCGCGCACTCGGCGAACTCCAGCGCTCGCGCGAGTCTTTCGACCTGGTCTTCGTTGACGCGCCGTTCAAGGACGACATGAGCGCGGAGGTCCTGGCGCTGCTCGGCGAATTCCAACTCGTCGCGTCCGGCGGATGGGTGGTAGTGGAGCAATCGAAGCGTGCGCCCGCTGCGCCGCCCGCTCCCAAAGCCCATGAGCGCGCATTTGTTGCAACCATCGGCGATCACCGGATCGCCTTTTACCGCCGACTCAATCCGGCGCCGGGTGCGCAGTGATGGCTTCAAAAAAATGACCAACAAAGGCAAAGAGCGTTCCTCGTTGATCGCTGTCTATCCCGGCAGCTTCGACCCGATCCACAACGGACACGTTGACGTCATCCGGCGCAGCGTCGCGATCTTCGACGAGGTGATCGTCGCGGTCACCTACAATCCGCACAAGGATGCGGCGTTGTTTACCGCCGACGAACGCGTCGAAATGATCCGCACAGTCATCCGCGACCTCGAGCCCCGCGCCCGCGTGGACAAGTTCAGCGGACTGTCGGTCGATTATGCGGAACGAATCGGCGCCAAGGTGTTGATTCGTTCACTGCGCGCCGTGACGGATTTCGATTACGAGCTGCAGATGGCGCAAATGAACAAGCAGATGAGCCCGAGCGTCGAGACCGTCTTCATGTTCTCCAATCCCCGGCTGTTCTTCAGTTCCTCGCACCTGATCAAGGAAGTCGCAGGATATGGCAAGCGCTTGCCGGAGCTGGTCCCCGAACTTGTGATCGAGCGGCTGCGCGCAAAGCTCAAGGTCGGTTGAGCCGTGTGATCTCAAAAGCGTAGCAGCGCATCTCAGCAGGCGGTTTTTTCAAACCGCCGGGAAAGATACAATCTGTCCGCGTCCGCGCCTAACGAGCGCCATACACCGAACATTCGACATCTGGATTTAACCAATGCTGAAGCTCAATCGCAGAATTGCCGCGATCAAACCGTCCGCGACGTTGGCCGCCGACGCCCGCGCCACCGAAATGAAGCTCGCCGGAATCGACGTCATCTCGCTGGGCGCCGGCGAGCCCGACTTCGACACCCCCGAGCGCGTCAAGGAGGCCGCCAGGAAAGCGCTCGCCGCGGGCCAAACCAAGTACACGGCGGTGGGCGGAACCGCGGCGCTCAAAAATGCGATCAAGCTCAAGCTCAAGCGCGACAACCATCTCGACTACGAGCCGGCCGAGATAATCGCGTCGGCCGGATGCAAGCAGGCCGAGGCCAACGTGATCGCCGCGTTGTTCGACGAAGGCGATGAAGTGATCATTCCGACCCCGGCGTGGGTGAGTTTCGCCGCGATGGTCTCTCTGGCGGGCGCCGAGCCCAAGTTCGTGCCGTGCTCCGAACAGTCCGGGTTCCTGCTCGAGCCCGAGGCTTTGCGCCGCGCGATTTCCCCGCGCACGCGCGGAATCATGCTCAATTCGCCGTCGAACCCAACCGGCGCCGTGTACGGGCCCGAACAGCTCACTGCCATCGCCAGGGTGCTGCTCGACACCGGCATCTGGGTGATGTCCGACGACGTTTACGAGCACATCGTATACGACGGGCTCGCGCCGCACATATTCCATCTCGAGCCGCGGCTCAAGTCCCGGGGCATCGTATTCAACTCGCTGTCGAAGACCTACGCGATGACCGGGTGGCGAATCGGATTTGCGGCCGGGCCAAAGGAAGCGATCGCGGCTGCCGGACGCTTGCAGAGCCAGAACAGCGGCAACCCCAATTCCATCACGCAAGCTGCCGCGATCGAGGCGCTGACCGGCCCGCAGGACGAGATCAAACCGATGCTCGAGGCGTTCCGCAAACGCAGCCGGCTGGTGGTCGAGCGCGTGCGGCGCATCCCGGGCTTCAAGCTGCCTAACATACCGCAGGGCGCGTTTTACGTTTTCCCCAACGTATCGGAGTTGCTCGGCAGCCGCTTTGGCGACAATGAAATCGTCGATGGCGACGGGCTCGCCGCTTTTCTGCTCGACCAGGCGCACGTTTCACTGGTCGGCGGCAACGACTTCGGTGCGCCGGATCACGTCAGGATTTCGTACGCCACTTCGATGGAGAACCTGAACCAGGCATTCGATCGCATCGAGCGCGCCGTCGCGAAGCTCAAGCGCTAGAAGCGATGGCCGAGCAGGCAGGTTCGCACACCTCCAAGCCGCGGCTTGCGATTATCAGGGCTGGCGCGGCGATCCTCGCGATCGCCGCTGCGCTCTCGGTCACCCAACGCATCCGCGCGGCCCAGCACCGTTACGATGACGTCGATTTCATTTTCTTCTACGGCTGGTGGACCGACTATTCGAGCGGCGGCGACCCGTGGATAGTGCAAGACGAAAGAACCGAATTGCGACCGGGTCTTGAGCGTCCGCGCTACTGCAAGTTCCCGCCGTTCTTCGTCGAGGTATTTTCTCCGCTCGCCCGCCTCGACCAGAAGACCGCATTCTGGATCTGGGAGGCCGCTCAGATGATATGCCTGGTGGCCGCCGTGCTGATGCTGGCGCGCGCGAACGCTCCGCCGCTCGGGGCGGCGCCGACGATCATCGTGCTTTCACTGGTGCTGCTGTCGCGACAGTTCGCGGGCGCGCTGGTGGGTGCCCAGGTCACGCCGATGCTGCTGGCGCTGTTGTCCGCATCATGGTTCTGCGCGCGGCGAGAGCGTCCGGCTGCCGCGGGGCTGTGCTTGGCGCTAGCGGCGTTGGTAAAGCTTTATCCCGCTGCGGCCGGCGGATATTTTTTGTTTGGCCGCCGATGGCGCGCGCTGGGCTGGACGATCGGATTCTTTACCGCCGCCGTATTGCTGACGAATCCCGCCCGCTGGATCGAGCTGGTGACGATGCAGATACCGGTTACGTATCACGTCATGGCGCGCGCCGACCTCACCGTGCTGCCCTTTGTGGAAAAAATCGTTGCGCACTTCGCCGGCACGACGACCATCGGGGCGCCGCTGCTCCCAGTCTTCGCGATCACTGCGCTTATCGACCTCGCGCTGCTCGCAATCGCCGCCGCGGCCACGATCAGAACCCGCGGTCGCGCCGACCTCGACGGCCTCCTGTTCGGACTGTGGGTTGCGTTTGCGCTCCTGATGTCGCCGCTTGCGTGGATCCCCGAAACCCTGTTGCTGCTGCCGGCGTGCCTGTTCGGGATGCTCGCCGCATGGGATGGTTTCCTGCCGCGCGAAGCATCCCGGCAAATCACGTTGATCGCCGGTGCCGCGATACTCGGTCTGTGCATCGCGACTGCCCTGATCAAGGCGGTGCCGCATCCGGGATTTCCGGTGCTGCTGGCCGCATACCTCAGCGCGGCGCTGATCCTCCGGGCGCGGGTGCAATCGGATTCACCTCGCGATGAAACCAGGCGGCTCGCGTCCTAGCCGCGGCGCGTGCGCCACGGAGCGGGGAATTCACCGGTCTCGAGCCAGCGCACGTAGTCGGCGAGAATTTCCGCGTGATCGAACGCAAGCGGGGTGGGCGGATTGCGCGGATCGCAGAGCCGGGCGTTCTTCGCGTCATCGGCGCCGCGCGGCGTGCCCGAAGCGCGCGCAACATATACCACCGTGATCGTCTGGCCGCGCGGATCCCGATCGGGCCGCGAATACACGCCCAGGATCGCGCGAATCGCGACTTCGAGCGAGATCTCCTCGCGTGCCTCGCGAATCGCCGCATCCTCGACGGTCTCGCCAAAATCTACGAATCCGCCGGGAATCGCCCACCCTGGTGGAAAATTCCTGCGCTCGATCAAAACCACTTTGTCGCCGATCTCCGTGATTATGTCGGCGGCTATCGGAGGACATTTCGGCCGTGGCATGATGCGATTCTAACACGGCGCGGCCAACGGCGGGGCATGGCGGATTCTTGCGCGTGGCGTTGACAAGCGCGCGCGCGAACCCCAAAGTTCCATCATCCCGGGTCCGCAACTCGGTAAGTTTATGCAGGTAGCACGGCTCTACGATTTCGGCGACATCCGCGTCGAGGAATGCGCCCGGCCCCAGCTCGGCGACGGCGACATTCTGATCCGCACAAGCGCGTGCGGCATCTGCTCGGGCGACATCATGCCCTGGTACCTCAAGCGCAAGGCGCCGCTCGTGCTCGGCCACGAACCGGTCGGCGTCATCGAGCAGACCGGCGCGGCGGTGCGCGGCTTCAAGACCGGCGACCGCGTTTTCGTGCACCATCATGCGCCCTGCTTTCAATGCGCGGCGTGCAGGCGCGGCGAATACGTACAGTGCGCGACCTGGCGCGCGACCAACATCGTTCCGGGCGGGATGGCGGAGTTCTTTCTCGTGAGCGCGGCCAATCAGCGCGATACGCTGCCGCTCCCCGACTCGATGGCCGACGCCGACGGCGTGCTCATCGAACCCGCCGCCTGCGTCGTCAAGTCGCTAAAACGCTCGGGCCTGAAGGCCGGCGAGACAATTCTGATCATCGGTCTGGGCATCATGGGCATGATGCACGTGAAGTTGGCGCGCCATCTCGGCGCCGGGATGGTCATCGGCGCGGACCTGTTCCATTCGCGCGCCAACCGCGCGGTCGAACTCGGAGCGGATTGTGGAGTCGTCGTCGAAGGCGACAACATGATCGAGCAGGTGCGCGAAATCACCAACGGCGCGATGGCCGACGTCGTGATCGTCGGACCCGGCACTTCCAAGGCAATCGCCGCGGGCATCGCTGCCGCCGGAAAGGGCGCGACCGTCGTTCAATTCACGGCGACGCCGCCCGGCGACGAACTGCTCGTCAAACCGCACGATCTCTACTTCAACGAGACCCGGCTCATTCCGAGCTATTCATGCGGACCCGATGAAACGCGCCAGGCATTGTCGCTGGTCGAGCGCGGCGTGATCAACGCCGCCGAACTGGTGACGCATCGGTTTCCGCTGGCGCAGATCAGCGAGGCGTTTGCGACCGCGCAAAAGCCAGAATCGCTGAAAGTAATAGTCACCTTCGGGAGTTGAGGCAGTTAGTGCCCGAGCCGCGTACGCGTGGCACTGCTGCTCAGCAAAGCTGAAGCCGCAACTGAGTAATCAGTCCGGCGAGGGAAGAGACAAAGTCGAACGAGGGCGGTTGCTAATGCAACCGCCCTCGTGATTATCAAGCCTGAGCGAAATTACGGAGTAGCGGGAGCCGGAGCGGGCTCTGGAGCCGTCGCGCCGCCGGCCGCTGCACCTGCCGCTCCTCCTGCCGCTGCGCCTGCCTCACCACCAGCTGCTGCGCCAGCCGCTGCGCCTGCTTCGGCCGCCTTCCTGTGGCGACGACGGGCCGCGCGATGCTCATGATGTTCCGACATCGTCTTCGACGCGATCGCCTCTGCGCGGTCCGCAGCCGCCTTCGCATCGCTGGCCGCCTGCTCTACGCGGCTGGCAGCCGCCTGAGCCTGCGCCGCAGCCGCCGCCGATTTCTGGGCCGCCGAGTCCGCGCGGGCCGCAGCCTGATCAGCGCGGTTCGCCGCGTTGACGGCGCGCTGTGCCGGATCCGGCTCGTTCGACGAACATCCCGCGAGCAACGAAAGGGCCAACACAGCCCCGGCAAGACCGACCAGTTTTGAAGATTTTCTCATTAACCCTTCCATTTCTTCCTCCTAAGGAATGCGCAGGAGCATTGCTGAGTGATTCGCGGCCCCTGCATTTAAGACACCCATCTTTCTCTCACAAACTCCCGGTCCCTTGCAAGCCTTCATCGTGCGAAATGCCGGGAGAAAATACCATTGTTGGACTGACTATATATATCCTGCGCGTCGCGACGGTGGGTTACGGAGATGCGATAAAAAGTCACAGCTGCACCAATGATGTCGATTCCATCTACGCCCACTCACAGCGGGATATTCCGCTTCATTGCTAATCTTCTCGCGCTCGGCAGAGTTGTCGGTAGCTACTCTCGACAGTTTACAATGTAGCTATAGCCAGAGCACGAAAACAACTATTTGATTCATTTGGTATGGGGTTCCCGACAAAGCGCTTTCTTGGTTCCCATCGGCACCGTTCCACCGCCGTTCGATAATCGCCACGCTCTCGCCGCGCAACTAGAAGTCGTCGCCGTAGTCGTCCATGCCCCCCATACCACCGCCCATTCCGCCCATGCCACCCATTCCGCCCATTCCGCCGCCCATCCCACCGCCGCCAGCCATCCCCGCCATCGGCGCCGGCTTCTTCGGCGCTTCAGCCACGGCAGCCTCGGTCGTCAGCATCATCGATGCGGCGCTGGCCGCGTTTTCGAGCGCGGAACGGACCACCTTGGCCGGATCGATCACGCCCGCTTTGACGAGATCCTCGTAAACTTCGGTGGCGGCATTGAAACCGAAATCACCTTTGCCTTCGAGCACCGCGTTGAGAACGATTTCCGGTTCGTGACCGGCGTTGCGCGCGATCTGCTTGAGCGGTTCCACCATCGCAGCCGCAACGATTCCCGCGCCGGCCTTTTTGTCTTCATCGAGTCTGAGCGACTTCACCGCCGCGATCGCGCGCACCAGCGCGACGCCGCCGCCGGGCACGATTCCCTCCTCGACCGCGGCGCGGAGCGCATGAACGGCATCGTCAACGCGCGCCTTTTTTTCCTTCAGTTCGACTTCGGTCGCCGCGCCAACCTTGATCACGGCGACGCCGCCGGTGAGCTTGGCCAGCCGCTCCTGCAGCTTCTCGCGGTCGTAGTCGGAGGTGGTCTCCTCGATTTGGCGGCGGATCAATTCGATTCGTCCCTGGATTTCGGACTTCTTGCCGGCGCCGCCAATGATTGTCGTGTTGTCCTTGTCGATCAGAACTTTCTTGCACTTGCCGAGCGCGGCGATCTCGACCTTCTCGATCTTGGCGCCGAGTTCCTCGGCGATCAGAGTGCCGCCGGTCAGAATCGCCATGTCCTGCAGCATTTCCTTGCGTCGATCGCCGAAGCCCGGCGCCTTCACCGCCGCGACCTTGATCGTTCCGCGCAGTTTGTTGACGACCAGCGCGGCCAGCGCCTCGCTGTCGACGTCCTCCGCGATTATCAGGAGTTGGCGTCCGGTCTGCACGACGCTCTCGAGCAGCGGCAGGATTTCGCGCAGGTTCGAAAGTTTCTTTTCGTGGAACAGAATCAGCGGCTCGTCGAGTTCGACCGTCAA
The DNA here is from genome assembly GCA_963813785.1 of uncultured delta proteobacterium. Classification (GTDB taxonomy): domain Bacteria; phylum Desulfobacterota; class Binatia; order Binatales; family Binataceae; genus Binatus. The sequence continues at coordinate 104,757 of CAWFAJ010000003.1, forward strand.
CTTGTCGGCATTGGTGACGAAGTACGGCGACAGATAGCCGCGATCGAAGCGCATCCCTTCAACCAGATCGAGCACCGTATCCAGGCCGCGCGCCTCTTCGACGGTGATCACGCCTTCCTTGCCGACCTTGTCCATCGCTTCGGCAACAATTTTGCCAATCGAGTGGTCGCCATTGGCCGATATCGTCGCGACCTGCTCCAGCCGCTCGCGCTCCTTTACCGGCCGCGACATCTCCTTGATAGTTGCGACCGCCTTGACCACCGCGGCCTCGATTCCCCGCCGCAGTTCCATCGCCGGGAATCCCGCCGCCAGCAGCTTGATTCCCTCGCGCACGATCGCCCCGGCCAGCACCGTCGCGGTCGTGGTGCCGTCGCCGGCGACGTCGGAGGTCTTCTGCGCGACCTCGCGAATCAGCTTCGCGCCCATGTTCTCGAAGCGGTTCTCCAGTTCGATTTCCTTGACCACGGTCACGCCGTCCTTGGTTACGGTCGGCGAGCCGAAGCTCCTCTGGATCATCACGTTGCGGCCCTTGGGGCCAAGCGTTACGCGTGCGGCTTCCATCACCAGCGTCGCGCCCTTGACAATTCCGACCCGCGCTCTCTCGTGCAGCTCAACCGTTTTGGCTGGCATGTAGGTATATCTCCGTCTTGCTATCTCATCATGGATTCAGCCCACACCACCACGCCGGCGGCCACTGGACCGTAACGAACTTAAGCATCGCGTCAGGCAATGCAAGGGGACTGCTGTCAGCCGGAGTATCTTTATGAAGTTCGCGCGGCGTGCAAGGATGACCGCTGCAGGCTGGCTGGATTTCTGGCGGAGGCTATTCGAAGTGCACCAAACTAACGTGCCCTACCCGGGCAAGCGCGCGGGCGCGGCGATCGCGGTGATAGCGATAATCTGTGGAGCAATCGGGATGATGCCGGCTGCGCTGGCGTGGCCGGCGCCGGTCGCGTCAACCGGCAGCTCTCGCCAGATTAAATCCCAACGTCAACCGCAGCCCGTTCAACTCGCCGCCCAGCCTGCGGCTCCATCAACCCCTGATCAGGCCGACGACCAGGACACGGATGTTCCAACCAGCCAGGTCGACAAGTACATCAGCGTGGTCGTGGCGATGCAGAAAGATCACAACCTGACGGTCGAGCAGGCCGCTTCGAAACAAGGGCTCACGGTTGCGCAGTTCAGGCAGCTCGAGGGACGAATCGAGCGCGACGACACCCTGCGCGAGCGGGTTCGAAAGGCGCTCAGGCACGCGGTGAATCCCAACGCTAAGGACTCGTCCGACGAGTAAGTCGCGGCAGGCCGGGGACAAATCGGTTTTAATGTGAACCCCACCGTGGGTTTCACACTTCCTTGGGCAGGGGCCAGCCCCTGCACCTTAGTGAAGAGAAGATGCGGGCTTCGCCCTATCAGAACGGGTTGGGGGGAATTGACTCGCACCTAATCGAACGATGCTTGACCGAAACTAGGTCGGCGCAATTCGGGGGACAAACTACGCCCTTACACTCTGTGCTCCGATGTCAGACGACTACGACGATATCGACGATGAGGAGGAGCGGCTGGCCGAGATTGAAGAAAGGTACGTTGATGCCGCGAAAGCCGAAATTCTGAAGCTCATCAATGAACGTCCGAAGGACGTTTTTTACGAGCGCCAGTTCCAGGTTTTTTTTGAGAAGAGATTTTTTCACTGGATCACAGCTCGGGCCGCCGACGAGCTCGCGCAAGACGGAGTAATCGAGTCGGAGTTCCTGCCGTTGCCAGCGGGCGGCCCCGCGCGGTTCTTTTTCTCGAAGCAGCTTCGATATTGGCGCCGCAAGGCGCGAGAGTCGGTAAAGCTGATTTCGCGGTACTCTGAACCTGCATTCACTCAGGCCGTTGGTCACCAAGCGGAAATGCTTTTCGACGCGGCGCTTGCTAGAGCCGGTTTTTTGCCGGTTGCCACCGAAACGCGGGAGTTCAACGGTAGGCGCTGGGAGGAGTCGCAACATGATCTCGATCGGGTCTATATGCGCGACGGTGTTGTCTATGGTGCAGAGATCAAGAACAAGCTCGCGTACATCGACGCGCTTGAATTCGCAATAAAGTTACGGATGTGCAGGTATTTGGGGGTCCGACCACTTTTCATCGCGCGGTGGATGCCGAAGTCGTACGTGTGGGAGGTCGTCAAGGCAGGTGGATTCTGCCTGTTGTTCAAATTTCAGTTGTTCCCGTTTGGCAGTGAGGGATTTGCGAATGAGCTTCGCGATAAACTTGGGTTGCCGATCGACTGTCCGCGAGGGATCCAGGATGGTACGATAAGAAGGCTCTTAGATTGGCATCTGAAATCATTGAAAACCCCGTGAATTTGATTTTGAATTCACGTGGCGCGTGCGCTAAGTACCTGAAAAGAATGGGCTTTGTGCGTGCCCCTATGAATACGTACCTACTGGCGGTGCGGTCGCGGGAGCTGGCGGGTGTAAAACGCTCAGAGCTCGAAGGTTTCGGCGAAGGCGGTTCCCGTAGACTGCGGCAACGAACCTGATGGTCGTGAAGGATCTAACCGGACTGCACTAGGCTCTGCAAAGTGAAGAATGGGATCGAACATTGGGTCACGGAACCAGAGGATGAAGATTCCCGGGAGACGCGGGAAGTTTACGCTCTAGCAGGCCTCGCACTCTACTGTGCGCAATGTCTCGAGCATGAGATCGTGAACACACTTGCCATGATAGCGGTGCTCAAACGATCTCGACAGGCGAGCCGCCCAAGGGCGACCCCAGAGTACGACAAATACATCGACAACATTTGGGACGAAGGCTTCCGCAAAACACTAGGTGCTCTGATTGTGTCGCTGCGCAATTCCGGCCTCCGCGTGCCGGCTGACCTCCAGGGCGATTTAGGTCGAAGTCTGGATCAGAGGAATCGTCTGGTGCATTCATTCTTTCGCGAAAGAGCCGAGTCTTGGTTTCAGCCGGACGGCCGCCGCGCAATGGCTGAGGAACTTGGCCAAATGCGTGAGCAGTTCAGAAAGACGGATCGGGCTCTTCACGAAGTAACGGAGTCTCTCCGAAAGGCTCGGGGCATCCCTGATTCCGTCGTCGAACGGTACATCGAGCTGCGAAAGCAAGGCGTAGGCGAGGACGAGGCGATGGACATCGCCCTCCGCGAAGCGGGCCAGCGCGCTCGAAAATAGCTCGCGCGGGCAAGACTAAGCGGTGGCGAAAGGAGGTTGCTCCCTCCGCCACCGCTTCAAATGGCTAGTTCCGCAGGCAGATCTGATCGATTACTTCGTAACCGAGGTCGAGAACGCCGCTTCCAGGCGCGACACAGCGTCGTTAGCACGACGGACCGCATCCTCTGCGCCGCTGGCCGCAGTGTCTGCCTGCGAGCGGCAGTCGCAGCCTGATTGGCCGAAGCCTCCGCCGCGTTCGCCGACGCTTCCGCCTTGGTCGCATCCGCTTCAGCACGTTCGCTGGCGTTGTTGATCGTCTTCATGTCAGGACCGCACGCGGTCATGAATGCAGCCATCGCCACAACACCGAGCACACTTGCAATTGTCTTTTTCATCCGAGCTTTCCTCCAGTGGTTCAGGTCAAAAGCCAGTCCCGGTACACGGTTGGTACATATTCAACAGTCAGGGCTGGACGCGTAATCCCGGTAATAGTTGCAAAACCCGTTTGCGAACGCAAGGCGATAGAGTTCCCTGCGGTTCTTTTCGGAACATCGCTACACTCCCGGCGATTAGATGAATTGAATTGCGTGTGATTGACAGATAAAACTTTCAGCGGTTATGGTCAGTTTCGGCGAGCCAATGTTGTTGCGGGCTTTCCTGGTCGGGTTTTCCCAAGAAGCATCATTTAACTGAGATTCGGTTACAAGATGGCCACGACGATCACGAACGAATGCATCAATTGCGGAGCGTGCGAGCCGGAGTGTCCGAACACGGCGATTTACGCAGGCGGAGCGCCGTGGGAGATCAACGGCGCGACCAGTCCCGCGATCGCACAAGACATCTATTACATCGTGCCGTCGAAGTGCACCGAATGCGTCGGCTTTTACGACCATGAAGCGTGCGCGGCGGTATGCCCGGTAGACTGCTGCATCCCCGACCCGGCCAACGTGGAGAACGAAGGCGTGCTGCTCGCGCGCGCCCGCAAGTTGCATCCCGAAGAGACGTTCGCCGACGACGCACCGTCGCGCTTTCGCAAAGCGGCGGCCGCCGCCCGGCGCGGAAACGCCCGCGGAGGCATCCAAGCCCGCCGCGGAGGCAGCGAAACCTGCGGCGGCGCCGGCATCAGTCGCGGAAGCAGCAGCACCCAAGCCCGCGCCCGTCGCAGAAGCAGCGTCGGCGCCAGCGCCTGCGGAGGCACCTAAGCCTGCGCCAGCAGCGGCGGAGGCACCCAAGCCAGCGGCTGCGCCAGCGCCACCCAAGCCAGCGCCAGCGCCGGCCGCAGCGAAACCTGCGGCGCCTGCAGCAGTCGCACCCAAACCAGCGCCAGCGCCGGAAGCGCCGGCTGCGACGGAAGCGCCGGCTGCGGGGCTTGCGATGATGCGTCTGCCGAAGGACGTCAGCGCACTGCCCGGACCAATTGGCGAGAAGCATTTTCCCGGCGAGCTCGAAGCTGACTTCGATGCCGTCCTGGCCTCAGTTAGCGCTTCGCCGGTTCGCATAGCGCCGGCGCCGGTGCAGATCGCGTTTCGGCTGGCCGAGCCGATTCTCGGCGCGATGCCGGTGCGCGTAAAGGCGCGACTCGAAGAGGCTGTCGGCAGCAGCAGGGGATTTTCGAGAATCCGCTCGACGGCGCTCAACTTGATTCTGAATCTGATTCTTTATCCCGCGATCCTGACTGCGTTTGCGGTTGCGGTGCTCGGCGACAGGCTGTTTTCGCAAAGCACCGGCGGATGGATCATGCTCGGCGTATTGATTGCGTCGGCCGAGGCCGCGTGGCGGTTGCGCGAGGGAGTGATTCACGCCAAGCCGGCCGGCGAGCTGACGTATCGTGGATGCTGGTACGGGCTCGGGCTCGCGCCGATCGGCTCGATCCTCGCGCGTGCGATGGGTGTGGGCAGGAAAACAGAGCGCAAGGCGGCATTCGACGGGTTCGAGGGCACCATGCATGAAGACAAAACCGAGCGCGATCGCCGCTACGGGACCGTTTACACCGTCACCGAGTATGCCAACGCGTACCTGGTTCGGCTCGAGATGCCGCGCAAGCTGCCGCCGTCATCGCTCAAGGGATTGTGGAATCTGCCCGACGAGATGCCGGACTACGATTACAACATCGTGCTCGGCGACAACGTGCTGGCGATCAACGCGAGCGTGCGCGGCGAAACGATCCGCCGACTGTCCTACGTCTCGTCGGCGTTTCCGGCCGATTTCGCGACCCGAATCGAGTTTGGCAAGCCGGTGGGCGCGTTCAAGCATCGGATGCGCGACAAGCTGCTCGAGGTCGTCGTTCTCAAAGCGGAGGCGGCCCAGTTTCAGCACGCCGCCTGAAAAATTCTCGCGAGCTTAAAGCGGCGGACGAGCTTGGACCGGCGGATTTGGCGCGCTGGCATTGCAGTTGAGTTCGGCTGAGATGGCGATCCACATTCGGGACGCCACAGATCGCGACCTGCCCCGGATCATCGAGATCGAGCGGCTTGCCTTCCCCGCTCCCTGGACGATTGCCTCCTTTCAACGTGAACTGACCCTGCCGTTCTCCCGCATCATGGTTGCGACTCCGGCGGCGAGCCCCGAGCACGGGCGGGACGACAACGACTCGGGCACGATTGCGGGCTTTCTCTGCCGATGGCTAATCGCCGACGAATGCCACGTGCTCAACATCGCCGTTCATCCGGAGTCGCGCCGACTTGGGATCGGCACCGTGTTGCTGAACGAAGCGATTGCCGAGGCAAAATCGACGGGCGCAAGCGTGGTTACGCTGGAAGTTCGCCGTTCAAATCTGCCTGCGCGGCAGCTTTATCGTAAATTTGACTTTGAAGAACGGCGTTTGAGGCGGCATTACTACGGCCCCGGCGAGGACGCGATCATCATGGAACTCCGGTTCGACTGACCGGATTCGGCGCTTAATTCCGAACATTGTTCTATCCAGCCTGGCCATTCTCGGGTTCGTTTTAAGACCGGGGTTACAAATCAGGTAATTTTGTGTCATAATGGATTCACATTCCAGGCTGATCGGATCGATGATGAACCCATGAACTGCGCGGTCATCAACCCCTATCCGAAATTCAGAGCCTGCCGTCGAGTGCCGTTATCACGATGAATTTGCCGTTCAAGAAAGGTGAAAAAGTGGTCTACCCCGCCCATGGGGTGGCCGTCATCGAAGACATCCAGATGCGGGTTATCTCCGGGACGGAGCGACGTTTTTATATGCTCCGAATCCTCGGCACCGAGAAGATGACCATCATGATCCCGACCGAAAACGTCGAGTCGGTCGGACTGCGGCGCGTCATCGGAAAGGATATGGTGGAAAAGATTTACCGTATCCTGCGCCAGCGCAAGGTCGAGGTCGATACGCAAACCTGGAACCGCCGCTATCGCGAATATACGGAGAAGATCAAGACTGGTTCTCCGCTGGAGATCGCCAAGGTGCTGCGCGACCTGCTGGTGCTCAAGAGCGACAAGGAGTTGTCGTTCGGCGAGCGCAAGATGCTCGACACGGCGCGATCCTTGCTCGTGAAGGAATTGTCGATCGCCAAGGCGCATCCCGAAGAGAAAATCATGGAAGAACTGAAGGTGATCTTCGCCAACTAGCCGCCGCCATCAATCCGATTGCGTGAATAGGGCCGGGATTTTCTCCCGGCCTTTTCATTTGTGTCGAGGATGCCTGCGATTTTGTTGAAGGCAAAGATTCGGTGTGCGAATCTCGCTGGCATGGCGAAGTGGGGAGTAATCGTGCTGGCGGCAATTTTCCCGGGCACGGCGGTAAATTGAAGGCGTCGGCGATCATCGTGGCGGCGGGCGCCGGCGTGCGGCTTGGCTCGGGCGTGCCCAAGGCGTTCGTGAAGGTCGGCGGGCGCACGATGCTCTGGTATTCGCTCGGCGCCGTCGGACAAGTCAGCGCGATCGGCGAAGTTGTGATTACAGTGCCCGAGGGATTCGAAAGCGCGGCGCGCGCCGAAGCCGCGGCTGCCGGGCTTGGCGTGCCGGTCAAGATTACGCCGGGCGGCATCGAGCGTCAGGATTCGGTTCGAATCGCGCTCGGACTGACCAGTTCGGAGAGCGAACTGGTGATCGTGCACGACGCGGCGCGGCCGCTGGCGGCCCCGGCAATTTTCGAGGCGTGCATGGCGGCGGCAGCGCGGGCCGGCGGTGCGATCGCGGCGATACCGGTGGCCGACACTTTGAAACGCGTCACGGACAGCGCGATCGCGGCGACCGTCGCGCGAACCGGGCTATGGCAAGCGCAAACTCCGCAGGCATTTCGCCGCGCGGTGCTGGTCGCGGCGCATCGAGCGCGGATCGAGCGAGGGAATCGTCGCGACCGATGACGCGGATTTGGTCGAACGGACGGGAGTTCGCGTCGAAGTGGTCGAAGGCTCGACCGCCAACATCAAGATCACGACGCCATCGGACCTCGCGATCGTCGAGGCAATCATCGCCGCTCGGACGGCGGGCTGATCTCCCTAGTCAGGCGGGCGCATCGGATTCGCCGGCGCTGCCGCGTTGGCAATCACCCCTTCGTTGAGCGAGCCGGAGCGAAAGCCTTTCAGGTCGATCGCGACGAATCGAAAACCGATTTTTTTGAACTCGCGATCGATAGTTTCGCGAACTTCGGGCTCGCAGATGCGCGCGATCCGGCTTTGCTCGACCTCCAACCGCGCGACGTCGCCATGGTAGCGCACGCGCGCGACTGCAAAGCCCATCGAATGAAGCAGCTTCTCACCCGCCGCGACTTTCTCCAGCCCCTCGGGCGTTATCTCCGTGCCATACGGAAAGCGCGACGACAGGCACGGCGACGCCGGACGATCCCAGGTCGGCAACCCCATCGAGCGCGACAGCGCGCGAACCTCGGCCTTGGTCATTTCGGCTTCGACCAGCGGATGGCGCACGCGTTTCTCGCTGGCCGCCTGCATCCCGGGGCGATAGTCGTGCAGGTCGTCCAGGTTAAGCCCGTCCACTATCGCGTCGATGCCAAGTTCGGCGGCCTTTGCCTCGCAAACCGTGAACAGATTGTGCTTGCACAGGTAGCATCGATTGAGCGGATTTGCCGCGTAGCCAGGAATCTCGAGTTCGTTGGATTCGACTACCAGGTGACGCGCGCCGATCAGCCGCGCCATCGCAAGCGCCGAGTCGCGGTCCTCATCAGGCATCGTCGGCGAAGTCGTCGTCAGCGCCATCACGCAGTCGCCTAGCGCGTCGTGTGCGACTTTCAGCACCAGGGTGGAATCGACGCCGCCGGAAAACGCCACGATAAGGCTGCGCATCGGCGCAAATATCGCGCGCATCCGCTCCAGCTTCGCGTCCAGTGTTTTCGACGGGTCCATCGAATCAGCCTGCTAGATTTCCGCGGCCGGAAAAAGATCGGTCGTCAGATATCGCTCGCCGGTGTCGCAGAAGACCACCGCCACGACGTTGCCCTTGCCAAGCCGCCTGGCTACCTGGATAGCCGCGCAGCAGCTTGCGCCCGACGAGACCCCGACCAGCATGCCCTCTTCGCGCGCCAGACGGCGCGCGTACAGCGCCGCATCCTCGTCGCTGACGGCGATTATCTCATCGTAAACTTTAGTGTCGAGATTGCCCGGCACGAAGCCGGCGCCGATTCCCTGGATCTTGTGAAAGCCCGCCCGGCCGCCCGACAACACCGGCGAGTTTTTCGGCTCGACGGCGACGATCAGAATTTTTTTGTCGAGATGCTCGCGCAGGTAATGGCCCGCGCCGGTGATCGTTCCGCCCGTCCCGACGCCGGAGATGAACGCGTCGATGCGCGGGAGCTGTTCGAGCAATTCGGGCCCGGTGGATCGATAGTGGATGTCGGGATTGGCGGCGTTGCTGAATTGCTGCGGCATGAAGTAGCCGGGATTCTCCCGGCACAGTTCCTCGGCCTTCGCGATCGCGCCGTGCATCCCGCGCGTGTCCGGCGTCAACACCAGTTCCGCGCCGTAAGCGATCAGCAACGAGCGCCGTTCCTCACTCATCGTGTCAGGCATCGTAAGAATCAGCTTGTAGCCTTTCACCGCCGCGACCAGCGCCAGACCAATCCCGGTGTTGCCGGAGGTCGGCTCGACGATCGTATCGCCGGGCTTCAGCCGGCCGGATTTTTCAGCCGCCTCGACCATCGCCAGGCAGATTCGGTCTTTGACGCTGCCGCCGGGATTGAAATTCTCGAGCTTCGCCCATACTTCGGCGGCGTCCTTGCCGGGGATACGATTGAGCCGGACGACGGGCGTGTTGCCGATAAGTTCGAGTGGCGATTGCGCGACGCTGACAGGCATGGCGGCGATTGTAGCCAAAAGATGCACCCAGTTGCGAATCTCGCCAAGGCGGCGCACCAGATAATCGCGCCGCGCGGATGTCGCTGAGTTATTGCGCCGGCGCAGCCTCGGCCATCTTCTCGATGGACCACGGGGAGGACCCGGTGGTAGTGTTCATGACCCAACTCATGCGGTCGGCCACATTCAACTTCCGCGCGCAACTTAAGAACATCATTTATTCGGCCATCGTCGATTGAATTGAGGTGCAGGCCATGGACACGTACGTAGAGCTCGATACCCACCTGCCCGACCATTACCGCACGCTCAAGGACAACATTCATCGGTTCGCGCGCGAGGTGATGCGCCCGACGGCGGCCGCTCTGGACCGGCTCGCCGATCCGAGCGCGGTAATCGCCCCGGGCTCGCCGCTGTGGGACTTCCTCAAGCAGGCATATCGGCTCGGCTACAATAAGGCCGGGTTTCCCACGCAGTTCGGCGGACTAGGACTGAGCGGCCTCGGGCAGCATATCTATCTCGAGGAGCTTGGATGGGGCAGCGCCGACCTCGCGCTGACACTTGGTCTTGCCGGCGCGCCGTTCGGCGCGCTTGCGGCCACCGGTAATCGCGAACTGATGGAAAAGTATGTCGTCCCGTTCATTCAGGATCGCGAGGCGCAGTACATCGGATGCTGGCCGGTGACCGAGCCGCAGCATGGATCGGACTGGGTGACCGGGCAGTGGAACAGGGGCCACAATGATTTGGCGGGTCACGTGATCGCCAGGCGCGACGGCGATTCGTACGTGATCAGCGGGCAGAAGTCGGCTTGGGTTTCCAACGGAACGATTGCGACCCATGGCCTGGTGATTCTGATCGCCGACCCCTCACGCGGCAGCGTTCTCGGCCGGGGCGTTGCTTTCGTGCCGTTTGACTTGCCCGGCGTATCCAAGGGCAAGCCTCTGAACAAGCTCGGCCAGCGCGCGCTCAACCAGGGCGAGATTTTCTTCGATGCGGTCAGGATTCCGAGCAGCTACATGCTGGTCGCGCCCGACAATCCCGCGTCTGCGGCAGCCTACGGCAGGGGCGGCGGTCCGAACGCGATGGTCGGGGCGGTCTTCACCGGAGTGGCTCGTGCCGCCTTCGAGATTGCGCTCGATTACTCCCGGCAGCGCGTCCAGGGTGGCAAGCCGATTTGCGAGCATCAGCTCGTGCAAAAGCACCTGTTCGAAATGTTCACCAAGGTCGAGGCATGCCGCCTGCTCTCGCGCGCGGCGATAACCTACAACACCGACGCCCCCGTGCCCGCGATGGAATACTCGATTGCTTCGAAGACCTTCTGCACCCAGGCGGCATTCGAGGTCGCCAGCGACGCGCTTCAGCTGCTGGGTGGCAACGGCCTCACCAAGGAATATCCGATCGAAAAAATCTTCCGCGACGCGCGCGCCGCGCTGATCGAGGACGGCACCAACGACGTGCTCAGCCTGGTCGGGGCAAACCTGGTGCTCGCGCGCCCCTCCTGACCGCCGCCGCCTCGCGCCCCGCTAGCTGGCCGCGCCCGCCAACGGAGCGTGGCATTAACATTGGGTGCAGCGCTCAGCCCTGCCATCGCGTAGTCGCGAAAAGATGCGTTGCGCAGATTTTCGCGTCTTCTCACTACTGGGTGCAGGGGTCACCCCTGCCCAAGGAGGTGCAGAACCCACGGTGGGTTCCGCATCTGATGGCAAAAGGAATTATTCGTTGTAGCCGAGGCGGCGTGACAGTTCGCGGCCGGCCTCGCGCAGGGTCGGCGCGATTTCGGCGGCGATTCGCTCTGCGCCGATGCGATAGGTCGGCCCGGCGACCGCGATCGATCCGACCACTGAGCGCGTGTAGTCGCGAATCGGCACCGCGACCGACGACACTTCTTCGATGAACTCGCCCGAATCCACCGCGTAGCCGTCGCGGGCGACTGCTTCGAGCTGCGTGAACAGAGCGGCGCGATCGACGATTGTCCGATCGGTGAAGCGCCGCAGCGTCTCGGGCAATGCCGACTTGAGCTGCTCCTCCGCGTCGAATGCAAGATGGGCCTTGCCGGCCGCCGTACAATGAAGCGGCAGGGTAATTCCGATGGGCGGCGTGATGCGCACGGCGCGATCTTCGGCCTCGGCCGCTTCCAGTGGCACCACGCCGTCGCGCCGGACGATCGCGACGTAAGCGCTTTCACGGCATGTGCGGGCGACATCGGCCAGGATGGGGCGCGCTTGCCTCACCAGGCCCATATGATGGATGTAACGGCGTCCGAGATGCAGGCACTTGATACCGAGGCGATAATTCTCGGTGGCTTTGTTTTGTTCGATGTAGCCGCGCGCTTCGAGGGTCGCGAGGATTCGAAAGACGTTGTTCTTATGCAGCTTGAGCCGCTTGGAAAGTTCAGTCACGCCGAGTTCATCGACGTCGCCGAAGAACTGTTCGAGCACATCGAGCGCGTGGGCGACGGATTGGATGACGTAGTTGGTTTTGTCGCGTCTGACCATCGGCTTTCCGATTCCGCGCTGGCGGTTCTCAATACTGGCAAAGCGCGGTTTGTAAAAGTGTTTTACTTTAGTTGACGCGCTCGAACGATGTCAACGATGCTCCCTAAATTCTCCTGAAATTCCACTAACTAGCTGGAATTTAAAGATAAAAGTTGCCTGCCAAGCGGGCCTCAAAACACGATTTCACGATGCCCAGGCAACTTCCCGCCGATTTCTTCAGGCGCATCGACGACGGCGATGATGAGGTATTTTACTCGGCTCCGCGGCTCGTCGTTCATATCGACGAGGTTGCAATCGCGAAGATCGGCGAGGTCGTCATCCGCATTCTCAATCGCGCGGCGCGATCCTCGGCCCGATGGGCAGCTTTATGGAGAGCGGCGCGTTTGAGAATATAGATTTGATCGACGGGAGCGCGCCGGCCGCGCCGCTGTCGGACCGTGTTTGGGCGATGGCCGGGTAAAAGGCAACCAGGCAACAGGCGCGACGGCGCGCGGGAGAAACGGCATGATGCACAAGGGGCGCGCGACCGCCGCAGCTACGGCCGGATACGCGAGCCGGTTCCCGCAGCTGCCGGGAAATTTCCGGCCGGTGCTCGGGCTTTCGGTTTCATCGATCGGAATCGGCACGTACCTGGGCGATCCCGACGACGAGACCGATCGGGCCTACGAAGAGGCGATCAAGGCGAGTCTTCGCGGCGGAATCAATCTGATCGATACGGCGGTGAATTACCGCTTCCAGCGCAGCGAACGGAATATCGGCAAAGCGATTGGCGAGCTCACGGCGGCGGGCGAAATTGCGCGCGAGCAGGTGGTCGTCGCGACCAAGGGCGGTTACATCACGTTCGATGGCGGCGTGCCGGCCAATCCGCGCGCGTGGTTCGAAGAACATTACGTGAAGACCGGAATCGTCGCGCCCACCGATTTGGTTGACGGCTCGCATTGCATGACGCCGAAGTACATCGGCACGATGCTGGAGTTGTCGCGCAAGAATCTCAATCTCGAGACGATCGACATCTATTACATCCACAATCCCGAGACGCAGCTCGAAGCCGTCGAGCGCAGAGAGTTCCTGGCGCGAATGGCGACGATTTTTGAGTTCCTGGAAGGCGCGGTGGCCGACGGAAAAATCGGCGTGTATGGGACCGCGACGTGGAACGGCTACCGGGCGGCGCAAACGGAGCGTGGATGGCTCTCGCTCGACGAGCTGATGCGAATCGCGCGCGAGGTTGGCGGCGACACGCATCATTTTCGCGCAATCCAGCTGCCGTACAATCTCGCGATGCCGGAGGCTGTCACGCGATCGAACCAAATCGTGCAGGGCGGCAAGGCGACTACGCTGGCTGCCGCCAAGGCGCTCGGAGTCGCGGTTGCCGCCAGCGCAACGCTGCTGCAGGGGCAGTTATCGCGCCGGCTGCCGCCAATCGTCGCGAATGCGTTCAGCGGTTTCGCCAGCGACGCGCAGCGATCGATTCAGTTCACCCGCTCGACGCCGGGGGTGGACGTGGCGCTGGTCGGAATGAAGTCGGTCGATCACGTTCGCGACACCCTCGAGACGGCGCGCAAGCCGCCGGCGACAATCGAGGAGTTGATGCGCCTGTTCCAGCACGGCGATGAGCCGTAACGCGCGGTGGAACCGGGGCGCTACCGGGTTGCGCAGGTGGGGCGCGACTGAAAGAATGCATCGGTTGCCGCCCGTCCATAGTGGCGGCCTCCACCTGCCGATGCGCCGCGTCGAGACATACTTCATCGTTATTGCGATCGCGTTTTACGTCTGGTTCCTGACCCATTACGGGCCCGGGCAGGTGATCGGCTACGTGCGGATGGCGGGATGGGGCCTGGCGCTGACAATTTCGCTCGAGACGCTGGCGCGAATCGCCAACACGCTCGGCTGGCGCGTCACCATTGAGCACTATCCACCGAAGCTCAGGTTCGTCGAGTTGTTTGCGGCGCGAATTGGCGGTGAGGCGATCGACTATGTGACGCCGTCGGCGCAGCTCGGCGGGCAGTTCGTGATGGCGGTGGATGTGCGCGAGAAACTGCGCATGCCGGTGGGGCTGGCGACGGTGGTCGTCGCGTCGCTGGCTGAAGCGGTCGGGCAGATCGTGTTTATCTCGATCGCGCTGGTGATTTCGCTGCGCCTGATACCGGTGGCCGCCAACCTCTACTGGTCGATCGTGGGCGGGTTTGTGCTGGCGATGGCGCTGGCGGGGGCCTTCTTCTTCGTGCAGATGAAGCGGCCGTTCTCGCATCTGTGGCGTGCCGCGACCAAGTTCGATTTCGCGCGAATCAACACCGACGAAATCCGCGAGTCCGCCGAGGAGGCCGACGCTGTTCTGCTCGACCTTTACGCGCGCCATCGCAGCCGGCTCGCCGCGTCGTGCCTGTGCTATGCCGCCGCGTGGAGTTTCGGGCCGCTCGAAATTTATATCCTGCTGCGCCTCCTGCATCAGCCGGCGTCGGTACAGACGGCGCTGCTGGTCGAGGCGGTTGGGTTGCTGATCGAACGCGCGACCTTCCTGATTCCAGCCAAGCTGGTAAGCCAGGAGGGTGGTAAGGCGCTGATTCTGGGGATGCTCGGTTACCCGCCGGGAATTGGCTTCGTGGTGGGGTTTCTGCGCCGAATCAAAGAAATGGTATGGGTGTTGTTCGGGCTGCTGAGCCTGATGATACATCGGATGGTCGTGCAGCAGCGCGGTGCCGCAAGCGGCGCCGCAGCGGCGGAGCGCGACTCTGTGATGAAAATGCAACGAGCACAAGGAGAGCAATCGCTATGAGAAAATTAACCGCCCTGGTTGCCGGGATGACGCTCGCAATGACCGCGCTGCCCGCGGCCGCCGGAGTCGTCATCACGCAGAAGCAGCACGTGACCAATGGGACCAACACTCGCGACGCCGTTCAAACCATTTCGGTGCAGGGCAACAAGCAGAAGACGCAGACCGAGACTCACACGATCATCACTGACCTCGACAAGGGGGTGATGTACGTGATCGATCCGAAGGCAAAGACCTACTTCGAGATCGAGTTTCCCCCCAAGGGGCAGATGGGGGCGATGATGGCGGCGAGCCAGAGCGCCGCAAAGAACTTCAAGAAGGCCGGCACTACTCGCGAAGTCGCGGGCTACAAGTGCGCCGACTACAACGGCGGCGGGCACATGATGCAGGGCGACTACACGGTCAAGGAATGCTTCTCGACCTCCGCGCCTGGCGCCGCGGAGTTTTCGGCGTTCGAGAAAAATATGGCGGAAAAGCTCCAGAGCGCGGGCTCCAGTCCGGCCACCGGCGGCGAGATTCCAAGCGGAGTGCCACTGGCGACCGACTCGACGATGAAGATGGGCCACGTCTCGATGCCGCAGATGGCGCCGGAGCAGCAGGCCAAGATCAACGAGATGATGGCGAAACGCCCGCCGGTTGTGATGAACCTGACGGTCGAGAAGATCGAATCGAAGAAGCTGGCGGACGCCGATTTCGAGGTTCCTGCGGGCTTCACCAAGAAAGAATTACCCGCCGGGCCGTCCATGGGCACAATGAAGATGGCGCCGCATGCGGGCGCGCCGGCTGCAGGCGCACCGGCTGCGGCGGCACCGGCTGCGGCGGCACCGGCTGCGGGCGCACCGCCGGCGGCACATTAGATCGCACAGGCGATCTCGCGCGCGCATTCATGCGGCCGTCGCCAGTGAGTTGAACAAAAACAGAGCGGGGCCCGTCGGGGCCCCGCTCGCCGTTTCGATCTAATCGGAAAAACTACATCGTAGTTGACGTGGATGCCTGCGCCCGTCTCCGCTGCCCGTTGCTCGCGCCGCCGCTATTCACTTGGTGTTTGCGCCGGTTGATTCGGCGACCAGTTCCGCGAGATCGCGCACTCGCATGGTCTCTTCGAGCGAGCGCCCCTTCACCGCGTCTTCGAGCATCGTCATGCAGAACGGGCATCCCACCGCGATGCACTCGGGCTTGGCCTCGTTCAATTGATCGAAGCGCTTCTCATTGATCCGCGTGCCTTCGTGTTCCTCCTTCCAGAAGCATCCACCGCCCGCGCCGCAGCAGAAGGTCCGATTCTTGGACTGCTCGACCTCGGCCACCTCGGTGCCGGGGATCGCGTCGAGCGCGCTTCGTGCGCTGTCCCATTTGCGGTTGTGGCGCGCCATGTAGCACGGGTCGTGATAGGTGACGCGCTCATTGATCTCGCCGCGGGGCTTCAAACGTCCGGCCTGGATTAGTTCGTCGATAAACTCCGCTTCGTGCAGCACCGTATAGTTACCGCCGAAGTCTGGATACTCATTCTTGAGGTTGTGATAGCAATGCGGGCATTGAGTGACTATTCGCCGCGGCTTGTAGCGATTGAGCGTCTCGACGTTCTGCGCCGCAACGGTCGCGTACAGGTACTCGTTGCCCAGCCGGCGGGCCGGGTCGCCGGTGCATATCTCCTCGCGCCCGAGGATCGCAAACTTGACGCCGGCCTGTTTCATCAAGGCCGCGAACGACTTGCTTACGCGCTGGATCCGTTCGTCGTACGAGCCGGCGCATCCCACCCAATACAGCACGTCGATCTCTGACGGATCGGCAAGCGTTGCGATCTCGGGGATGTCAAGTCCGTCGGCCCATTCGGCGCGCTTTTCCTGGGCAAGCCCCCACGGATTTCCCTGGTTCTCGATCCCCTTGAAGGCTCCCGTCAGCTCGGTCGGGAACCTCGACTCCATCAGCACGTCGTAGCGCCGCATGTCCACGATTCTTTGGATGTGCTCGATCCCGACCGGGCATCCCTCCTCGCACCATCCGCACGACGTGCATCCCCACACCGCTTCTTCGGTCGCGACCTGCGTGATCATGTCAGGGCCGTTCCATGCGGGCGCTTCGGCGCCGCCGGCCTGCTTGCCGTTTGCCTTCGCCGCGAGGAGAAAGGGCGCCTTGTCGAGCAGATGCTCGCGCTGTTCGATCACCAGAAACTTGGGATTCAGCGTTTTGCCGGTGTTGACGGTGGGGCAGTTGATCGTGCAGCGGCCGCACTCGAGGCACGCTCCCATGTCCAGCAGTTGCTTCCACGTGTACTGCTCGACCTGCGAGACGCCGAACGTCTCGGCGGTTTCGAAATCCTTGATCGGCGCGAGTCGTCCGCGCGGACCGAGGTTGCGGAAAAACAGATTCAGCGGGCCGAAGATCAAATGACGCAGCTTGGTGAACGGAAAACAGAACAGCAGCGCGTACACGAACAGCACGTGCACCAGCCACAGCCATCGATGGTAAGTGGCGCCGGCGCCGGCCGCGCCCTCGATTCGGCCCACCACCCGTCCAATGTACGCCCATTCGGTGAACGCCGGATGCGCGGCGTTGATCCGCGCGCCCTCGAGCATCAGGCCCGTGACCGCCGCCATCACCATCATCGACATCGGGAACCAGTAGCCGAGCCGGTTCTCGAGATTGTCCCGGACTTTCTCCGCCGGCGGCTCATTGAGCACACTGGGTTTGCGAACCGCGCGCCGCACACCTTCCATCAGCACGCCGAGGATCAGCAGGATGAAGAAAGTGTCCATCGCAACTTTGAAGTAGAGATAGAAATCGCCGTTGAAAAAGTAGAAATCGAGGCCGAACAGATCGAATAGATCGCGCACGTCGCTGTTGATCACCACGATCGTCGTACCGATGAACAGTCCGACGAATGCGACGTAAAACGCGTAATGCATCCATCCCCACGTCTCGCGAATCACGTTGCCCTGCCCGAACGAATCGCGCAGCGCCAGAAGCGCACGTTCGATTGGATGATCGAGGCGATCGTCGGACACGCCGAGACTCACCAGCCGGTACCACCTGACGCCGGCGTAAATGAACCCGGCGATCAGCAGCCCGAGCAGGCTGTACATCAGCACGATGAACGCAACGGGAATGTTCCAGAGAATTTGGCGGGTAACTTGCTCGTTCATTTGCGCTCCATGCGAAAGCCGGCGGCAACAGCGCCTGTAACAGACTCTTAAATCAGACCATCGTGGAGGATTTCAATCCACCGCAACCGCTCAAGCGGTGCCGATTCGTCTTAACGGTGGGTGCAGCGCTCAGCCCTGCCGCGCGACAGCGGAGCGCGGCCTTAATACTGGGTGCAGGGCTCAGCCCTGCGGTGCACGGGTCACCCCTGCTGAATCGCGAGGCGGTCCTGCTCGACCTCTTCGAACCACGACGCGAGAGCATTGGTCATCCTCGATACGCGCTCGGGTTCGCGCGCGGCCAGATCGATGCGTTCGAACGGGTCGCTGACGATATCGAAGAGTTGCGCGGGCGGCGGCGCGGATTTGACGCGCTCGGGCTCGGGCGCACGCACGATGTCGTGGAAATTTTCCGGATTGTACTTCGACTGGATGTCCATCGCGAGGTCGTCGTTCGACACCAGCATCAACTCGCCAATCGCCGGCCGCACCAGCTTCCATCGGCCGTCGCGCATCGCGGCGTTGCATTCACCATCGGGCGTGTAACGGTTCCATTGCCAAAAGCGCTCGCTCGGGACCTTCCCACGCTCGCCCTGCAGCGTTGGACTCACATTGATTCCGTCGAGCTTGAGCTCGCGCGGCGCCTCGCCGCCGGCAATTGCGAGAAGCGTCGGTAGCCAGTCGGTGAAATGAATCATGTCATGGACCTGGCGGCGGCCCTCGAGTCCTGCCGGCCATCGCAAGACCATCGGCAGCCGGATTCCGCCCTCGTACACCAGCGTCTTTGCGCCCGCGAAGCCGCAATTGAAGCGGTCGGTGCACATCGCGCCCTTGCCGCCGAACTGGGGTCCGTTGTCGCTCGAGAACATCACGATCGTGTTGTCGGTCAGGCCGGATCGATCGAGTGCGTCGAGCACCCGTGCAATCCCGCGATCCATGCACTCGATCATCGCGTAGATTTGGCTGACCGCAGGCGTGAAGTTGCCGCTGGCCTTGTACGGCGCGGCGTCGGCCTCGGGCGCTTCGAACGGGAAATGCGGCGCGTTGTACGCGAGATGAAGAAAAAACGGATCGCGGCGATGACGCCGAATGAACTCTGTCGCTTCGTCGGTGAAGACGTCTGTCAAATAGCGGCCGTCCCCGCGCGATACCGAGCCGTTGCGATCGAGATGCCACTGGTAGTACGGCTGCCAGCCCCCGGAAAATCCGGCGAATTCGTCGAAGCCGCGGCGGTTGGGATGGTAGCGCGAATCATACGCGCCGTTATGCCATTTCCCGACCAGCCCGGTCGCGTAGCCGGCCCGTTTCAGCAGCTCGGCTACCGTCAATTCGCGAAGCGCAAGCCGGTCCAGCCCGCGCGTCTCAAGCGTATCGATGACTCCGGTGCGATGCGGGTAGCGGCCTGTCATCAGCGAGGCTCGCGCAGGCGCGCAAACCGGAGAAGCCGAATAATGCTGCGTCAGCGATACTCCCTCGCTCACCAGATGATCGAGAGCCGGCGTGCGCGACGCGCCGTAGTTGAAGCATCCGAAGTCGCCGTAACCCATGTCGTCGGCGAGAATCAGGACGATATTCGGCCGGTCGCTCATTCAATAAGCCTCACCCCTGCGGGTGCAGGCGTCATCCCTGCCGCGCGACAACGGAGCGCAGCGTCAATACCGGGTGCAGGGGCCGCGCGCGACAGCGGAGCGCGGCCTTAATACTGGG
>CAWFAJ010000004.1:0-133692 GCA_963813785.1 uncultured delta proteobacterium
AGCTTCACCCCCGCCAGCACATTAATCGTCGGCGCGGGAAATCCAAACGCCTCCGAATAGTGGCGGTCCATCAGGTTCGACACGCGCGCGAAAACCTCCTCGTTGTGCACATGCTTGAGCGGGATTCCCATCGCGTATGACACGACCGCGTTGACCAGATTGTACGCGGCGTGATTCGCGATGGGCGGAACTCCGCTCACCGTGATGTCGTCGCGATCGCCGACGAAGATGTAGTTCACGCTGGCGGTGATTCGATCGTGAGGGAGAAAATTCGCGCTCCGCACGTATTGCAGCAGCGCCGACGCCGTATGCTTCGCCACCCGCAGCGGCCGCGCCGTCGAGTTGGCAGAATCGGCGTGCGTCTCGTCGAGCACGGTCACGTTGCCGCTGAACGTGAGTCCCTTGATGATAGTGACGCTCGGCACGAACTCGACGCCCTGCACGTCCACGCGCGCCGCGTTGCCTGCTTCCGATCCGAAGACACACGACGGGCCGTACGGGCAGGTCACAGTGACAATCAGGTTGTGCACGCGGCGCGAAAAGTAGGTCGTGGTGAGAGAGGCGCGCTCGCCGAAGTTGGTGGTGAATCCGCCGTCGTACTCGCTCGAAATCTCGGGCTTGAGGTTGGGATTGCCGTAGTCCGGGTAGTACAGCTCGTTGAATGCCGGCGCGCGAAAGCCTTCGCTGTAGCTGCCGCGCAAAGTGGTCGAGATTTTTGTAATCGGAATCGCGACCGACCACGAGGGGCTGACCTCCTCGCCGAACTGGCTGTTGCCATCGACGCGAAATCCGCCGGTGACAAGAACGTGGCCGTTGATCAGACTGCCCTCATCCTCGACGTAGCCGGCGTACTCCTGGCGGCGCGCGTGGAATGTGGTCGTCCCGCTGCCCCCGGTCACTGGATCGCAAAAGCTGCAAAAGCTGCCCGAGCGCAGCCATCGATCTTTGAAATCGAAGCCGCCAAGCGTGCGCCAGCCGGGAGCCCAGGTGTAGATCGCCTCGGCGTTACCGCCGCGGGTCTCCTCCGGAATCGAATCCGTCTCGAAATAGGGTGATCCGAAAACCATGCCTCCCGGAAACGGCGGCGCGTTCAGGCGCAGATCCTGGCGCACGAAAAACGCGCTCGAGCGGACCAGCAGCTTTTCGCCGAAGTGATGCTCGACCTCGCCCTTGAACAGCATGAACTCGACGCGGTCGTGCGCCGTCGGATCGACCGGCACGCCATCAGCTACCAAATAATTGGGCAGGCTCACGTTCGCCCCGATATAGCGCGCAAAGCCGCGGATCACGGTGTCGTCGTCGAGATGGTAGTCGAGCCGAGTCGAGCCGGAGAGGTTGTCGGAGTTGTCGTTGACCGGACGGAACCCCTCAGTGGAGAAGTACGACAGCGCACCCGAGTAACCGAGATTTCCCTCGGCGCCGCTGACGGTCGCGACCTGCTCGCTGGTCGCGCGATTGCCGCCCGCTGAGACCAGGCTCGCTGTCGGCGGGCCCTGCCCCTCCTGCGAGAGCACGTTGACGACGCCGCCGATCGCCTGCGAGCCGTACAGCGAACCGCCCGCGCCGCGCAAAATCTCGACGCGATCGAGATTGTCGGTCGTCAGGTTGCCGATGTCGAAGCCGCCGGTCGCGCCCAAGTTGACTTCGACCCCATCGACGAGGACCAGCGTCTGCGCCGAGGTCGCGCCGCGAATCGACACGCCGGTCTCCGCGCCCGGCGAGCCGCTTTGCGTGACCTGCACGCCGGGCACCTGGCGGAGCACGTCCTCGACGCGGTCGATCTTCTGCTCCTGGATTTGCGGGTCTTCGACTACCGTGATCGTCGTACCGATGTCGGCGATCGGCTGCTCGATCCTGGTTGCGGTGACGACCACCGGATTCAACTTCTGCGCCTCCTGTTTCCTGGGCGGCGTCGTCGGCTGGCTGGCTTGCTTCTTTGCCGGCGTGGACTTGATCTGAGTTTGCGCTGGCGACGGCGCCGGCGCAGGCTCCTGGGCCCGAGCGATCGGCGCTAACAGCAATGTCGCAACTATGATTGTTGACCGGATCCAACTATAGAACTGCATGAACTCCCTCCGAGCTCAAAGGCTGCCGGCGCGCGCGGAGGAACGGTCGGGCAAAAAAAAGAAAAAACCCGACCCCTCGCGAGTCGAGGGATCGGGCTTCAGGAAAATCGTGCCTGAGGCCACCCTCCCCGCGGAAGGCAGACAGTTAGTGACCCGGCCGGTCTCCTGGCTTGGGGTTCGTCCTCGGGCCCGCCTTCCCGCCTAAGCGGTGGCATGATAGGCCGTCGTCCCCCCACACAGTTGCGGGGCAGCGCCGGATTTGAACCGGCTTCCCGAGCACCGGGTGCGACGCAGAACTTACGCGCGGCATGGTTCGCAGTCAACCCGAAATGACGGCGCGAACAGCAGAGCGGCGCCGGCGCGGCGGTTCAGGCGCGCGAGGGGGGCTTGTCGGGGGAATCTTCCGGGAAGATCGCGAGCCAGATGGAATGGTCGTCGATCTTCTTGAGCAGGGAATCGGCGGCGGCCGAGCTTCGCGCGCTCGCGTCGCTCCACGAATCGAAGTGAATCAGCGAGCGCGGCGGCAATCGATCGGCCCATTGTGCGCTGGCAAGTACGGGGCGGTCGGGAAACTCGCGGACGTAGCCGACGCATAGATAGGCGATGGGAATGACGTCATCGGGGATGCCGAAAATTTCGGCGAGCGCGTCGTTGCGCATGATGCTGACCCATCCCATCCCCAGGCCCTCGGCGCGCGCCGTGAGCCACAGATTTTCGACCGCCAGGCACGCCGAGTAAATCTCGACATCGCGGATGCTGGTCTTGCCGAGCACGGCGGGACCGAAGCGATCGGGCTTGCAGGTGACGATAAGGTTGAGCGGAGCTTCGAGGATGCCTTCGAGCTTGAGCGAGAGATATTTTTCGCGGCGCTCACCGCTGAACTGAGCCGCATTTTTTTGGCGCTCGGCTTCGAAGACTTCCTTCACGCGGCGGCGCCGCTCGAGGCTGCGCACTACGATGAAGTCCCACGGCTGCGTGAAGCCGACGCTGGCGGCATGATGCGCCGCGGTCAGCACCCGCGCCAGCACATCGTCGGGAATTGGATCGGAAATGAACTCCCGGATGTCACGGCGGCGGAAGATCGCCTCATACAGGCCGCGCTTGAGCGCGTCGGTGAAGGCGTGGCGATTGGGCGCATCGGTCGGCATGAGGAGGAAGATCTGTCACGGGCGGACGCGTCCGCGACACGTCCGCCCGCGGGATGAATCGCAATCAGGCAGCGGCGGCTTTCCTGGCCGCTGCCAGCGCAGCTTCGAAGTTGGGCTGCTCGGCGACTTCCTTGACGTATTCGACGTAGGTGACGGTGTCGTTCTTATCCACCACGAAAACGCATCGCGCGAGCAGATGCAGTTCCTTGATCAACGTGCCGTAGCCGGTGCCGAAACTCGCGCTGCGCCAGTCGCTGAGCGTGGTGATCTTGTCCACACCGGCGGCGCCGCACCATCGCGCCTGCGCAAACGGCAGATCCATCGAGATGGTGAGAATCTGGACGTCGCCGGGCAGTTTGCTCGCTTCCACGTTGAAGCGGCGCGTCTCGGCGTCGCAGACCGGAGTGTCGAGCGAGGGGATGGTCGTGATGATTTTGACCTTACCCTTGAACTGGTCGAGCGTCGCAGGCTGCATCCCCTTGCCGACGACGTTGAAGTTGGGTGCCTTTTGTCCGACCTTGATTTCGGGGCCGACCAGGGTCATCGGGTTTCCCCGCATCGTAACGGCGCCTTTGCGTTCTTCCGCCATAAGCGAATTCTCCTTGATGATGAATCGAAAATGGAATCGTGAACTAAGAGACTTTAGCCGCCGCGACCGCTGGGGTAAAGCCGCGGGCAGGGGCATCGGTCCCTGCCTCTCAGTATTAAGCGAGATACGCGGGGAGTTTAGCCTGAGCGGTTATTTTCGCGAAAGTTAAAGCGCCTTGATTGCGATCAAGATCAAGCTGCCCAGCACCAGGATGGCGTTGATCAGGGCGGTGACGATTGCGCCCGGCGCGCGCCTGGCCGGCGCGCTCAAGTAGCCCGACGCGTAGATGATCCGCGCGATCACGAACAACAACCCGAGTGCGACGCCGAAGTGATAGTTCACCGACAGCGAGAATATCCACAATGCCGGGATGAAGACGATCAGACTCTCGAGCGTATTTGCATGCACGCGGAAGTAGCGCTCGAAGTCGGGATTGCCGGTGGTGGCGGGCGCCTCGACGCCATATTTATGCCGCGCTTGTCCAACCATCACGCCGAGTATCGAGTATTCGAGCAACGCCAGCAGCGTGACTATTTCGAGTCCGTCGTTTCCGTACATATAAATCATACCTCCCCGTATGGTTCCCGCGGCGCCGGCCGCCCGGATGAAAAGAAACTACTCGCGCGGGCTGCGAAGCGCGAGAGCGTAAAGGCTCGTGGGAAATGGCCCGGAGATTTCCGCGCCGGGGTCCCCTGCTCATTTTCTTCCCGGCATGCGCGCAGGGGCTGGCCCGTACTCCGGAGTGAAAAGCGGGCTGGGACTTGTCACCTGCAGGACATTTTGCTATATAAGAAATTCTGAATAGAGGCTCAATTTGAAATAAGCCAATCTGAACCACCTCGGGGAGGAAAGGGAAATGGGCGGACAGAAAAACGTGCCTCGCACCGACCTCGATTTGTTGCATCAGTTGAAACCCTTGTCGTTTCTCTCACCCGACGCATTGCTCGAACTGGCAAGCTGCCTCAATTCGGCAAACTTCAGAAGGCGCGAGGTTATCCTTGCTGAAGAGGCGCTGTCGGCAGGTGTCCATATTCTGCTAAGGGGCGTGGCGAAGATTACTTGCCTGAGCCAGGCTGGCCAGCGTGTAACCATAGCTTTGCTTGCGCCCGGTCCAATCCCCCAGTTTGTTTCTCTCCCAGTCAGACGGCGGGATTTTCGCTGCGAGGCTCAAAGCGAATGCAGAGTCGGCAGTCTGAGCTGGGGCCAATTTGACGTCATTACCAGGGCGGTGCCCCAATCCGCTTTAAGAAACTTTTACGAAAAAAATCTGATGCCATGGTATCGGTTCTTCGCAGAGGGCTTCGACCTTCACGAGCGTCTCCTGGTTACGCTTCTTCAATTATGTTCGACCTTCGGAGTCAAAGAGTCGCGCGGTACCCTGTTGCGAGTCTCCATCAGCCAAAAGGATCTGGCTGGTCTGGTGGGCGCGTCGCGGCCCAGAGTTACCGAACAATTGGCCGAGTTGGTGCGTGAGCATCTGCTCATTCGTCAAGGTCGGCAAATGATTGTGTGCTTGGACAAGATCGAGGGTTCGACCAGCGTCCCAGCGCCCCAAACGCATTACTCGTATGTAAGGCCTGGCGCACAACCACTTTTTTCGAAGCAGGGCCAAATCTATGGTCCACCTTCGCTTGCAGCGATGGCCTCCGGATATCGCAAGGCTACTATGGCGCAGGTGAAATGAGCCTGCTGAACAACGTGCTAGTCATCGAGGAGTACAGTCTAATGAGCGGAACAAGCGACAAGATCAAAGGCCGTGTGAAAGAAGCAGTTGGTGTTTTGACGGATGACCAACGTCTAAAGAGGGAAGGGAAGCTCGACCAGGCCACCGGCAAAATTAAGAAGGCCGTGGAGCGCGTGGTCGACAAGGCAAAGAATGCGGTAAAATAACCTCGGGAAAAGATCGCGCATTTCCCCAGCTACCACAGCTTTCGCACTTGTCTGAATCTACCTCTTGGCCGTGGCGACGGCTGCGCAGTATTAAGCCGTTGGCAGGGTCCGCGCCCGCCAACGGCGGGCGGCCTTAATATTGGGTGCAGGGCTCAGCCCTGCGGTGCAGGGGCTGGGCCACGTAGCCTTTCCTGCGCGCCACGGCTTATACTGTTAGCTCCTGTATCCGGAGGAGCTAGCACTCTTATGCCATCGAAACTCTGGCGCGCACCTACCATCGTTCCCGCCCTTGCGTACGAAGATGTACCCGCGGCCGTCGAATTCCTTACTCGTGCGTTCGGCTTTCGCGAGCGAGCCGGCGCGCGTCTGACCGGCCACGGCTTCGTCCTGGCCTGGATGGAAGTGGGCGACGGCCTCCTCTCGCTCAGCACGACAGGCGGGCACGGCCGCCAGAGCCCGCGGATAGCAGGCACGATAACTCAGTCGGTGAAGGTGTACGTTGACGACATCGACCGCCACTTCGCGCGGGCCAAGGCGGCCGGCGCGACTATCATCTCCGAGCCCGACGACAAGTTCTGGGGCGGGCGCATTTACGAGGCCAAGGATATCGAGGGCCACTACTGGGAATTTTCCGAGCGCGATCGCGAGCTCGATTCCACCCAATGGAAACTCCCGCCCGGCATCAAGATGGGCGCGTAGCGCCCGCTCGCTGCCCAACGCGATTACATAGCGAGGCTGCCATCCTAATCTCGCTCGGCACGGCAGTCGGCCACGGCCGCCAAAGCCCGCGGATAGCAGCTACGATAACTCAGTCGGTGAAGGTGTGCGTTGGCGGCATCGACCGCCGCTTCGCGCGGGCCAAGGCGGTCAGCGCCCGAAAAACGTATAGGTTCTTGGCGCGTGCTCTTTGAGATATTTTCGCAGCGATGCGACGCCCCAGTTCCGAGCCGTGGTTTGCCGACGGCCCGCAAGCGTCTCCTCGATCCACCATTGGTTTTTATCAAGCCTGATGTAGAGCTTGCGGTTGTTCCCGACCATCGCGCTGCCGCGATGCCCAAATTGGTCCAAACGCAGGCCGAACTCTTCGAGCAGTTCCTCCCAGTAAATCCAGGTCAACTGAGGTACGGTCTTCGGTGAAGCTGGCGGAACGTCGTACCCCTTGATCGCGTAGCGCGCCATCAGCGCCTTCTGCAAGCGGCGCGCATTCTCGGCCTCTGCCGCCACTGCTCCGTTACTGGTGCTGATCTTGCGCAGCAGTGCGATCTTTCGCCGTGCGTCTTCAGCCGTCATCGAAAAACCTTCACTGGACTACTCGCAAGCATCGCCCCGAAAGATAACTTGGTGCCAACTTGCTGTCAAGAAAAATGGTTCAAATGGATACATATCAATCCCCAGATGAGTCGATCGAGACTATCGCGCGCCGGCACGCTCGTAAGCCTGGCCGGGCCCGCATTCGCCTATAGTTTCCTATTTTCCGCTAATGCGTGCGAAAGCTCGCGCTTGATTCGACGGCCACGGCAGCGCACCGAATCACGAGTGGCGCACCGCGATTACATCGCGAGGCCGCCGTCCACCTGGATCACTGCGCCCGTGATATATGACGCCGCATCCGACAGCAGAAACGCGGCCATCGGCACCACGTCCTCGACTTTGCCGAAGCGTCCGAGCGGAATCATCGCGAGCGCCTGCGCGCGATTCTCCTCGGGCATGGCCGCCGTCATGTCGGTCTCGATAAATCCCAGCGCGAGCGCATTGACGCGAACGCCCAACCGCCCTACTTCTTTCGCGATTGATTTTGTAAGTCCAATAAGTCCGGCCTTCGCCGCCGAATAATTTGCCTGACCCGGGATTCCGACAATCCCGCTGACCGACGTGATATTCAGGATCGATCCGCGCTTCGCTTTCATCATCATGAACGCCGCCGCGCGCGCGAAATTAAACGCGCCCGTCAAATTGACCCGGATGACCTCGCTCCAATCCTCTTCCGACATCATCACGAATACTTTGTCGCGCGTCATGCCCGCGTTGTTGACCAGCCCGTCGATTTGCCCGAATTCCTTCTTGGTCGCGTTGACCATCTCGCGCACGTTCTTCAGTTCGCCGACATCGACCTTGTACGCCAGCGCCTTCACGCCGAGCCTCTCGATTTCGGCCTTGAGCTCGGCCGCATTCTGATCGCTCTTGAGGTAGTTGAACGATACGTTGGCGCCGCGCCGCGCGACTTCCAGCGCGATTGCCCGGCCAATTCCGCGCGTCGCGCCGGTGACGATGATTCCGCGCCCCTCGAGGTCTTTCATCTTGAGATCCTGCACAGCTTTCTCCATCCCAGCGAAGCTAAGCCCCGTCCGCCGCGGCCATCGCTTGCTCCAGCGCCGGCTGGTACTGAGCGATGTACGACAGATAATTGTATCCGAAGATGCGCTCAAGCTCGGCGTCGTACTTCGGCGCCCCGGCGCCAAGATCTTTCGCGAGCCACGTCAGCACCATCCACTCCTCGGAGCGCGGCGCCTTGCGCAGCGCGTCGCGCCGGAGCATCACCTGGGTCGGCTTGACGCCCGCAAGATGTGCGAGCAGCGCGATCATTTCGCTCTTATTGTTCGTCATCTCGTCGCGCGCAAACAGATTTACCGAGTAGATCAGCATCGTGCTGATGCACGCCGACACCGTCTCGGGTGTCGCGCGATCGCTATACATCTTAAGCGGCCCTTTCGACGAAAGCGCGTAGGCAAGGAAGTCGGCGTTGGCGCCGAGAATCGTCGAGATGAACCCAACCGCGCGCGGCGATCCCGCTTCGGCCAATCGTGCCCGCATCGCGTCGAGTCCCGGCTTCGCCAGCCGCCGCATGAAGCGCCGGCGCGCCGGAGACAGCCAGTAAAGCAATCCCGCAAGCATCGCGGGTTGGGTTTAACACAGCGTCCGCTGGAATAAAAAAGGCCGCCCCAATCGGAGCGGCCTGCTAATCAACCAGTCGTCAATCTTACGCGCTGAAGGACGACCCGCATCCGCAGGTGCGGCTCGCGCGCGGATTGTCAAAGCGGAATCCCGCGCCATGCAGTCCTTCGACGTAGTCGAGCGTCGTGCCCGCGATATACGGCAGCGAAATTTCGTCCACGTACACCAGCACCCCGCCGAAATCCGTCACCCGATCGCCTTCTTTCAACGTGTCGAACTTCAACGAATACTGAAACCCGGAGCATCCGCCACCGACCACGCCGATTCGCATTCCATAGCCCGCGCCAAGACCTTCCTTCGCGTACATCTTGCGAACCATCTCGATCGCGGTGGGCGTGAGCTTCACGTCCGGCAGCGACGCGGTATCGACTTGCTCGACCGGCGCCTGTTCAGTGTGCCCGTGATGCTCGATATGAAGTCCTTCGGCCATTTCTGCTACCAACCTCCTGCAAGCAGTGCTTACCCGTCGATCATGCTCCTAACCAGGAAACTAATCGTAGCGCAGTGCAATAGTCGAGTAAATGCATCCACCATTACCAGCGCGAAAAGCCCCGCCAAATGCTAGCGTTTTAGTGTCGCCATGGATGCTTTCCGTGAAACGATAACCAGCGCCGCCAACGAACTGGGATTCGTTTTGGTTGGATTTGCGCCGCTCCGCCGCCTCAAGGAGCGCGAGAACTTTTATCGCCGATGGCTCGACGATGGCGGTCACGCGACGATGGCATACCTGGCGCGAGAGCCCGAGCGCAGGTTCGATCCGCGCCGCCTCGATGCGCGCTACAAGTCCGTCGTGAGCCTCGGCTATCCGTACGCGGCGCGCGCGATTCCCAACGTCGATTGGCGCGGCGAGTTGCGCGGCAGAATCGCGGCGTACGCGCTTGGCCGTGACTATCACGACGTTGTGGGCCGGCAAGCGCGCGCGGTAGCCAAAGTGATTTCGCAAATTCGTCCCGGCTCGATCACGCGCGCGTACGTGGACACCGGTCCCGTCTTCGAGCGCGAATGGGCGGCGGATGCGCGCCTGGGATGGTTCGGCAAGAACACGATGATCCTGAATCGCGGCCACGGCTCGTATTTTTTTCTCGCCGAGATTTTCACCGACGCGGAATTCGGCGCGACGACCGAGCCTTACCGCGAACATTGCGGGACCTGCCGGCGATGCCTCGATTTGTGTCCGACCGGGGCGCTCGCCGACGGTTACGTGATGCGCTCGGATTTGTGCATCTCGTACCAGACGATAGAAAATCGCGGCGCGATTGCGCGCGAGTTGCGGCCGCAGCTCGGCAACTGGATCTTCGGCTGCGACATTTGCAACGACGTCTGTCCATGGAACGATTTGGCGGCTGACGATGGCTCCAACGATCTCGTGCCGCGTTTGCCCGAGCTGTTGGCGCTCAACGACGAAGAGTTCGGCCGCCGCTTTACCAGGAGCGCGGTCAAGCGCGCCAAGCGGCGCGGGCTGCTGCGCAACGTCGCGGTCGCGCTTGGCAACACGCGAAATCCCGACGCGGTGGCGCCGCTGGCGCGCGCGCTGGAGACCGAGCCGGAGCCATTGATCCGCTCGCACGCCGCATGGGCGCTCGGACAGGTCGGAGGAAACGCCGCGCGCCGCGCACTCGAGCGCGCGCTGGGCGACTGCGACGCGGCGGTACGCGATGAGGCCGCGGCGGCGCTCGAAATAAACTGATCAAACTGAACAAGCTGATCGCCGGCGCTTGTCAAAGCATTCGCGCAAGGCGAGACTGTTACGAACGGTGCCCGCTCGATGAACGATGCACGGCGAGAATTTGCGATGCTTGCGGCGAAGGAGCCGGTGCCACTGGCGCGCGGCGCGCTGCTGATCGCCAAAGAAGAGTATCCCGGCCTCGACATCGAACAGTACCTGGACAAGATTGCGACGTTGGCGCGTGAAGCCGAACCAATCGTCCGCGCGGGCGAGGACACCGTCGAACGCGTCCAGTTGCTCTCGCATTTTCTGTTCGAGCTGAAGGGCTTCGAGGGCAACGCCGAAAACTACAACGATCCGCGCAACTCATTTCTGAACGACGTGATCGATCGCCGGCTCGGAATTCCGATCACGCTTTCGGTGGTGTATCTGGAAGTGGGCCGCCGGCTCGGCATGAACCTCTACGGGGTCTCCTTCCCTACCCATTTCCTGGTCAAGGCGGTGGACGAGCGCGGCGAGCTGATAATCGATCCATTCGTTGGTGGAAAGATTCTCGCGCTCGACGAGATTCGCGCGCGCCTGACGCAAATTTACGGACAGCCGGTGGAATTGAATCCCGCGATGCTCAAGCAGCGCGGCGCGCGCCATATCCTGGCGCGGATGCTTCGCAACCTGAAGATCATTTATATGGAGGCGTCGGACTGGACGCGCGCGCTGGCGGCGCTCGATCGGATTATCATGCTGGAACCGCGCGCGCTCGAAGAGCTGGTGGAACGCGGTGGTCTGTTCGAGCGGCTGGAATGCTTCAAGCCGGCGCTCGAAGACTTCCAGAGTTTTCTCTCGCAGGCTCCCGACCATCCCGCGGCTGAGTCGGCGCGCGAAGCGGTGCTGCGCCTGATTCGGCAAGTCGCGCTGATAAACTAAAGTCGCGCTGATAAACTGACGCCGCAGCGATCGATCGACAACCTACGCGCGACCTACCAGATGGCTGAATTTCCCAAAGCCCGCGATTTCTTCGAGTCGAGCCGAGCCGCCGTCGGCGACCATGAGTTGCGGCGCAAGCTCGAGAGCGCCAGCGCGCGCCATCTCGATCACTTCGCCGAAGTGAAGGCGGAGTTCCCGGCGTACGACGAGGAGCGCGACGCGGCGCATCGAATCAAGACCGGCGCGATTGCGCATCTCGACGAGTTGCTCATCGAACTCAAGTCGAAGCTCGAAGCGAGCGGATGCAAGGTGTTCTTCGCCGAGGATGCTGCCGATGCGCGCGACTATATAGTCGAGCTCGCAAAGGAGCGCGGTGCGAAGAACGTCGTCAAGGGCAAGTCGATGACTACGGAAGAGATCGAGCTCAATGGCGCGCTCGAGCGCGCGGGGATCGACGCGGTCGAGACGGACCTTGGCGAGTACATCGTGCAGCTTCGCGGCGAGCGCCCGTCGCATATCATCACGCCCGCGATTCATCTCTCCAAGGAGGACATCGGGCAACTTTTCACCGACAAGTTCGGTATCGAGTACACCGCGGAGCCTGAAAAACTCACGGCCGAAGCGCGTTCGCGATTGCGCACGATTTTTCTCAACGCGGATTTCGGAGTTACCGGCGTCAATTTTGCGATCGCGGAGACCGGCACGCTCGTCATCGTCGAGAACGAAGGCAACGGACGACTGTCGAGCACGATGCCGGAGACGTTCGTCGCCGTGATGGGGATCGAGAAGGTCATTGCGCGGCTCGAAGACCTGAGCCACTTCCTCGAAATCCTCGCGCGCACCGCGACCGGGCAGAAGCTCACGACCTACACCAGTTTCATCACCGGGCCGCGGCGCGAGGGCGACCTCGACGGGCCACGCGAGATGCACGTGGTGATCCTGGACAACGGACGCAGCGCGATGATTGCGGATCCGGTTCTGCGCGAGGCGTTGAATTGCATCCGATGCGGCGCGTGCCTGAACGTATGCCCGATCTACAGGCGCATCGGCGGCCACGCGTATCGCTCGGTCTATCCGGGTCCGATCGGGTCGATCATCAGCCCCAATCTTTTCGGCAGCGCCGCGCGATACCTGCCGTTCGCGTCCACGCTGTGCGGCGCGTGCAGGGATATCTGTCCCGTCAAGATCGACATCCCGCGAATCCTGCTCCATTTGCGCTGGAAAGAGAGCGTCGGCGAGCATCCGCTCAAATGGCCGCGTGCGATCGAGCGGGCGCGCCGCGGCGCGCGGCGGTTTGCGAGGATGGCGCGGCATCCGCGGACGGTTCGAGCGCTTGGAAAATTCGCCGCGATGGTGCTGAAACCGTTCGCGCACAATGGTTATCTGCGCCGGATGCCGGGACCGTTCGGCAACTGGACCAAGTATCGCGACTTCCCGCGGCCGCGTCCGCATCAGCGCCCCGCGCCCGCGCCGGAGCGCCCGCCAGGCTGAACGTGGCTGACATTCACAAAATAATCGCGAGCGTAAAAGACGCGCTCGGCGCCGGCGCGCGGAGCAACTCGCACGCCGCGGCCGCCAGCGCGGCGGTGCCCGTGGCACAGTCGGCGCATCGCGCCGCGCTCGCATCGGAGTTCGCGCGCGAACTCGAAGCGGTCGGCGGCAAGTTCCTCGGAATACTCACTCCGGCCGAAGTGACTGGTCGAATAGTCACTCTTGCCGGCGAGATCGGCGCGAAGGCGGTCGCGCTTGGACAAGGCGTGGTGAGCGACATGGACGCGATCGGCGAGGCGCTCGAGCGCGCGGATTTCAGGATCGTTCGCACCATCCCGGTGGCGGACACGGAGCGCGCCGCGATGCGCGCGCGGGTGGCCAATGCCGACCTGGGGATCGCGGAGGCGGACTTCGCGATCGCCTCCACCGGCACGCTGGCGGTCGTTTCGACCGGGGATCGGCCGAGTTCTCTGACGCTGCTGCCGCCGGCGAGCCTGGTGATCGTTCAAATCGATCGCGTGATGGCAAATCTGGCAGCGGTGCTCGCCGAGTTGGGCCCAAGCGGCGTCGCGGCGAATCGATTGACGCTGATCACGGGCCCCAGCCGCACCGCGGATATCGAGAAACGAATCGTGCTCGGCGTGCACGGCCCCAAATCGATCCACGTGATCGTGGTGTGGCCCCGCGATGACTGAAGTCCAACTATTCTCGACCTGCCTCGCCGAGGAATTTTTTCCCGAAGTCAACGACGCGGCGGCGACGGTGCTCGAGCGGCTGCGGCTCAAGGTGACGCCGGTTCGCGGCGCATTCTGCTGCGGTCAGGTCGCTTTCAATGAGGGTTTCCGCGACGAAGCGCTCGATCTTGCGCGGCGATTTCTGAACTCGGTCGAGCCGGGCATTCCGATTGTCGTGCCGTCGGGCTCATGCACCAGCATGCTGAAGATCTTTTACGGCGACCTGCTCGCCGACGATCCCGCCCTGTCAGCCAAAGCAATGGCGATTCGGCCGTGGGTATTCGAGCTGTCGCAGTTCATCGTCAACGTGCTGAAGGTGAAGTACGTCGGCGCTCGCTACGAGCGGGCGGTCGCGTATCATCCGTCGTGTCATCTGATGCGCGAGTTGGGCGTGCGCGATGAACCGATGACGCTGCTGAGTGCGGTGGCGGGAATCAGAATCCGCGAGCTGCGCGATCGCGAGGAGTGCTGCGGCTTCGGCGGGATGTTCTCGGTGAAGTTCCCGCATATCTCGGCCTCGATGCTCGAGGACAAGATGGCGCGCATCAAGGAGAGCGGCGCCGAGGTCGTGGTCGCCAACGATTGCGGATGCCTGATGCAGATCGGCGGTGGCTTGAGCCGCGCAGGCGAGAAGATCGAGGTGCGTCATCTGGCGGAGGTACTGGCGGCTAGATGAGCAGGGCTGAGCCCTGCACCCACCGTTAAGGCCGCGCGCCGTTGTCGCGCGCGGCCCCTGCCAAGGACTTAATACTGCGCTGCCGTCGCCACGGCGATAGAAGGCTAGTGGCGCTCGTGGACGTATAGTCCCGGCGCCGGCTCGCCGGCTTTGTATAGCTCGCTGCCTAGCGATTTCGGCGCGGGGCGTTCGCCGCCGGAGCGCGCGCCGATCCACTTGATCCAGTGATCCCACCAGCTGCCCTTGTTCTCGGCCGCTCCTTTGAGCCATTCGTCGGGATCTTCGGGGAGCCGCGCGCCGACGTAGTAGCGGGCTTTGAAGTTGCCGGGAGGATTGACCAGGCTCTGGATATGGCCGCTGGAGCCGAGCACGAATTCGATTCGTCCGCCGAACATCCGCGTCGTGCGATAGCACGCGCGCCACGCGCAGATATGGTCGGTCATCCCGGCAACCAGGTAGAGGTCATTCTTCACGGCGCCCAAATCGATCGGCGTGCCGAGAATCGTGACGCCGCCGGCGCGCGTGAGCGGATTTCTGAGAAACAGATCGAGAAAGCCCGCGTGCAACTTGGCCGGAAGATTGGTCGGGTCGGCGTTCCAATAGAGGATGTCGAACGGCGCGGGATCGTTGCCGAGCAGATAATTGTTGACCCAATAGTTCCAGACCAGGTCGTTCGGCCGCAGCCAGGCGAAGACGCGCGCCATGTCGCCGCCGTCGAGCACGCCCTTCTCAGCCGAGCGATCGCGCGCCGCCTTGATTGCATCCTCGGTCGCGAACATCCCGGTCATCGACGGCAGGCTCGTATCGAGCGTCGTCACCAGCAGCGTCGCCGCGTTGACGCGCTTGTCGCCGCAAGCCGCGAGATGCCCGAGCATGAGCGAGGTCGTGATTCCGCCGGCGCATACGCCGAGCACGTTGCAATCGGGACTGCCGCTGATCTCGCAGGCGGCCGCGATGGCGTCTTTGCACGCGGTCACGTATTCGTCGAGCCCCCAGTTGCGATCGCGCGGCGTCGGGTTGCGCCAGCTGATCGTGAACATCGCAAGTCCGTGCTTGACCGCGTACTCGACGAAGCTGCGTCCCGGCGCGAGATCCATGACGTAGAACTTGTTGATCTGCGGCGGGATGAAAAGCAGCGGGCGCTCGTAAACCTTGTCGGTCGCGGGCGCGTACTGGATCACCTCGCAGACCGGGCTTCGGAACACGACGGCGCCGGGCGAGACCGCGAGATTCTTGCCGACTTCGAACGGCCGCTTGTCCACCGTCAACGGCATCCCGCCGTTGGTCCACAGGTCGCCGATGAAGTTGCTCAGTCCCCACACCACGCTCATCCCCGCGGTGTCGAAGGCGCGCTTGAGCGCGGCGGGATTGAGCCAGAACGCGTTGGTCGGCGCCAGCGCCTC
The DNA here is from genome assembly GCA_963813785.1 of uncultured delta proteobacterium. Classification (GTDB taxonomy): domain Bacteria; phylum Desulfobacterota; class Binatia; order Binatales; family Binataceae; genus Binatus. The sequence continues at coordinate 15,540 of CAWFAJ010000004.1, forward strand.
GGTCATCAGCGTGACCGCGAACTTCTGCTGCTCGACTTGCTTCCAGTCGGCGCCGTCATCCTGGTCGACGAGATCGTGCATCGCAGTGCGCCACGCGAGGTAGGACTGCATCATGCGATTGTAGAGCGGATGCTGCGACCAGGCGGGATCGGCGAAGCGCCTGTCGCCGGCCGCGGGCGTCAGGGCAGAAACGCCCGCCGCGATCTGCCCCAGCTCGAGCCACAGTTCAAGCGCCCGCGCGGCGACGGTGGCGGGCCGCGACGCGAGCTCCGCCAGCAAGGCCGTCAACGTTCCGGCAACCTGCGTGGCGTCGAGGCCGACGAACGGATTGGCGCCGAGGATCGCGTTGAGCGCCGGATGGTCTTCCTCAGGGGTCTGAATTTCAGGCCGCCGCTTGGCCGCACCGTCCATTTCGCCACCTCCAATCTTCGGTCACGATGAGTCCCCATCACCAAAGCGCAGGACGCGATTCCACCACAATGTCATCCGTAGGCCAAACCGAAAATGTGCCGCCGGAGACACGCGGGTCAGCCCAACAATTCCAGGCCGCGTTCGAACATTCTTGGCGCCGACAGCGCCGTCGCTTCCCATATCGGATCGTGGCGTTTGCCGCGCCGATGCAGCATCAGGTTGAAACAGGTGATCACCCCGAACCGGTAGCCCGCGAATGCGCGGAACCATCGCACTTCCGCCGCGGAGACTGGAAAGCCCGCGGCTTCGGCGTACGCATCGGCGATTTCGCCTGCGTCCAGAAACGAGCCGCGACCCGCGTCGGCGCCGACCCAGCTTGCGGGATCGGAGAAGAAGCAAATCCATCCGAGGTCGAGCAGCGTTGCGCCCACCAGCGAGATTTCCCAATCGATCAGCGCCACCACGCGTTCTTCGTTGAACAGCACGTTCGACCATTGGAAGTCGCCGTGGACGCATCCGACGCGCGCGTTTGCCGGCAGGCTCGAGCGCAAACGCTCGCGAAGCTCGGGTGCGCGCGCCACCACCGCGGGATCGAGGGTCGGGCGGTCGAGCAGGTAGTCCAGGCGTTTGAGCTCTTCGCTGAGCGCGAACGGCTCGCCCCATGCGCCGCGGCGCGGCTCCCACGCGACGTTGTGCAGCGCGGCCATGGTCGCGATACCCTTGCGCGCCAGGCGTTTCAAGTGCGCGGCCGGCAGCGCGGTTTCGCCGAGTTTGAATCCATCGACGAAGCCGGCGACGAAGTACGGCCGATCGAAGAACTCGGGCTCGTCGCCGTACCAGATGATCGGCGGCACCGCGACCGGCGTGTCGGCCAGCGACGCCATCACCCGCGCCTGCCGCACGATGTCGGCGGGGCCTGAGATTTTGACCCCGGGAGGCGCGATGCGCACGACGAATTTCCCCGCCGGCGCCGCGTCGGGCGCGCTGCGCTCGAGCATGAAGCTGTAGCTGAAGCCGGCGTGACCCGGCAGCGATTCGAGCGAATGCGCTCGCGCGCCGGAGTCACCGGTTTTCGCGCGCACCAGCGCCGTCAGTTGCGCGGCTACTTGTTCGAAATTTTCGGGCATCTGCGGACTCGGCGCGTTCCTCGCCTGGCTGCCTCGCGAACATGGACTCCGGCGGAACTATACAGCAGGCGGCGCGAAAGCGGGAACCTGAAGCCGCGGCGGGTTGCGCTGGGAGGAAGCGGTCGTGTAGGAATTTGCAGATGAGATTTTGTCCGCAATGTGGCGCGCCGCTGACGGCTGGAGCGAAGTTTTGTGTGGAATGCGGCAGCGCGCTCGCGGCCACAGCCTCGGGCGCCGGCGAATCGGGCACGCTCAGGGGCAGTGCGGATCGCGGTCGCAAGATACCGATCACCACCGCGTTTGTGATTGTGTTCCTTGCGATCACCGTGGTGGGTCTGGGGGCGGCCGCGTGGATAATGATGCGCACGCCCGAACAAGTCGCCAATGTAGCGGGCACTGCCGCCCCCAATGCGGCTGCGCCGGAGCAGAACGCCGCGGCGAATCCAGCGGCGGGTGCAAGTCAGAGCGGCACTTTGCCGCCGGGACATCCAAAGGTCGAGCTGCCGGCAGCGGCCCGCGCTTTTGTTGACCAGACCGAAAAAGACGCGCGCGCGAAACCCGGCGACGTCGCGGCATGGAGCAAATTCGGTGCAATCGCCACGCAAGCGGCGATGTACGATCACAGCTACTACAGCAAGGCCGAGGAAGCGTACGCCCACGTGCTGAAGTTGCAGCCCGACAACCTCGACGCGCTGCGCGGTATCGGTGATATCGACTACGACCATCAGCGCTACGACCAAGCGATCGCCGCATACGAGCATTACCTGAAGAAAAAGCCCGACGATCCGGAAGTTCGCACCGACCTCGGCACGATGTATTTCTCCACCGGCAACCCCGATCAGGCGGTTGTGCAGTACAAGAAAGTGATCGCCGCCCATCCCGGATTTTACCAGGCGTACCTCAACATGGGAGCCGCGTACACGCAGGAGAATAAACCTGCTGACGCGGCCGCCGCGTTCAAGCAGGCGCTGGCAGTCGCGCCCGACGACACCTCGCGCGCCCAGGCTAAGGATCTGATCGCAAGGATCACCGGTGCCCCGGCCCCGGGCGCGTCGATGCCGCCCGAATCTGCCGCGGCGTCGTCCCCGGCGGGCGCCGCGGCGGAGCAAACCTCGGGATCGCCCGCGGTTGCGCCAACGGCCGGAAAAATGGATTTTCACGGCGCTGTCGAGGCGATGCTGAGAGGCCTGCCAATCGCGGGACCGAAGGTCGGCTCCATCCAGTGGCCCGACCAGCTCAAGGCCAGGATCCTGATGGACAGCTTTCCGATGGACCAGATGCCCCCGAATGCGAAAGATAGTTTCCTGGCCGAGCTGAAGTTGAAAATCCACAAGGCCAAGAAAGACAACAACATCTCATCGCCGGTCGAAGTCGATTTCGTGGACAGCGCAAGCGGACGCGTGATGGAAACCGTTACTCAGTAGCCGGCTGCGCGTAGAACTCCAGGAGCATGACGATGGCATCGGAATCCTTCGAACGGCTGCGCCAGATCGGCGACAAGCAGACGCTGCGTCTGACTCACTATGGACGCAAAACCGGCCGCCCTTACGAAGTCACTATCTGGTACCTGGTCGATGACGACCGGCTATACCTGGCCTCGGCCAACGCCGCGCGCAACTGGGTGCGCAATGTGAAGGTGCGGCCCGCCGTCTCGCTTCGGATCGGCGACGAAGTCTTCAACGGCAACGTGCGCGCGATTACCGATCCGCAGGAACGCGAGAAAGTCAGTGGCCTGGTCGAGCGCAAGTACTGGTACGTGACTCCGATCCTCCGGCTGGCGCGATTTCTCGCCTCGATGGGAATCATCCGCGACAACAGCGCCGCCTTCGAAGTTGTCCTGGCGGACGACTAGCGCGGCGCCCGGCGATCGCTACGCCGGCTCTCCGCCTTCGGCAACCCGCTTGAGGCTCTCGACCCAGTTCTGATGCCCGCGCTCGAGCATCGGGCGCAGATACCACCACGCGAGTTTCGGCACGATACCGTTCTGGCATTCCTCGGTCATGACGCGGCATCCGCCACCGCCGTCCGGTTCGATAAGCCAGCCGTGATAGGCGCGCAGCACTCCCCGCGCGTCCCATCCGAGTTCATGCGGCGGTTCGAAGACGATCACGCGGCTTAAGACGGTGGCGCCAAACGTCTTCCACCGAAATTCGGTGTCGAGCGCGAGCTCGGGTGGATTGCCGCGAATGAAATTCACGTTGGCGCTGTTGCTGTACCATTGCGGCCACTGCGCGGCCGCAATGAGCCATCGCCATACGCGCTCGGGCGGGGCGGCAATCGCAATTTTATTGCGCGCGTACACCGATGAGTTGTCGGGTTCGAATCCTGCCGGCCATTTCATCGCGATAAGTGCTCCTTTGCGCTTGCACTAGCAGGATGTTGAAAAATTCGGTCAATTGTCGTTTTCGACTTCATGCTCTTCAACATCCTGCATAAGAGCTGTCTTCTTTCCTACAACATCTCCCCCAAAGGTGGGAGACCGGTGAAAAAACCCCCTTTTGGGGGAGACAAGAGAGAGGGAGCAGGCGTTGAAAATTACTTTTTCAACAGCCTGCTAGTCTGCCCCAGAAACGGATTTTCCGAAACCGCAGGGGTTCCTCCGCTTTGCTCGGGTGCTAATTTGGGCAATTATATACTTGACTCACCCGCCGTTTCAGGCTATATTTTGAGTCATGAACGCGAACATTCCAAAGACCCTGAACGAGGCGATCCGCTACTTCGCCGATCCCGACAACTGCCTGAACGCGACGATTGCGTTGCGCTGGCCGAACGGAGTCACCTGCCCGAGTTGCGGAAGCAAAGACGTGACGCTTCTGCCGCGCGCCGCGTCTGGAAATGCAAGAAGAAATATCCCAAACGGCTGATTCAGCGCAAAAGTCGGATCGGTTTTTGAGGATTCGCCTATCGGCTTGGATAAGTGGTTCACGGCGATCTGGCTGATCGCCAACTGCAAGAATGGGGTTAGCTCTTGCGAGATCGCGCGCGATCTGGACGTCACTCAGAAAACCGCTTGGTTCATGATGCATCGCATCCGGCTGGCGATGAACACTGGCAGCTTTGAAAAGCTGACCGGAGAAGTAGAAGCTGACGAAACTTTTATTGGCGGCCTCGCCCGAAATATGCACAAAGACAAAAAGGCCAAGATCACGGGCACTGGCGGGGCCGGTAAAGCAGTCGTTATGGGATTGGTAGATCGCAAGAGCAAGCAAGTTCGCGTAGTGCACGTGCCCAATGTTCAGGCGCGACACCTTGCAGACTCAGGTGAGAAAATACGTTCAGGGCGGTTCCTACGTTTTCACTGACGCTTGGCTCGGATACCACGGTCTGGATCGCGAGTACGTACACAACGTCATCGATCACGCCGAACGCTACGTTGACGGCAACGTGCATACGAACACGATTGAAAATTTCTGGTCGCTGTTGAAGCGCGGGTTGAAGGGCACTTACGTCAGCGTCGAGCCGTTCCATCTGTTCCGCTATCTGGACGAACAGGCGTTCCGCTACAACAATCGAAAGACCGATGACGGTAGCCGTTTTGTCGAGACGCTTGCGGGCGTTACCGGAAAGCGCCTGACCTATCAGCACTTGACCGGCAAGGACGAATTGTCGAGCGCGCTTAGTTGAGCGTCGGCAGGAACGCGGGAAAAAACAAAAGCGCGAGAAGCTTCCAACGGCACGCGGAACAGAGGTAATCTGGAAACGTGACCAAAGCAGACCCGTCCAGTTCCCTCTCGCCTTTCCAGCGATTCGAGAAGCTGGGAAAGGCGCTGTTCGCGGTTCCGAAAGCGGAAGTGGACGCGAAGGCCGCTGAGCATCAGCGGAAGCGCAGAAAGCGTAAGGCATCAAAGAAGATCGCCTAGCGCGCATCGGCACTCGCTCCCGCGAGGACTCTTAGCCAGTCTCGCTCAGAACTCGTTAGCACGCTCGGATCGCGTTCTGCGAGAACGACGAAAAGCGCGGATAGCCCATCCCAGTGTTGCGGTTCTCCGTACTTTCCTTTGATCGGCTTGCGAATAATTCGCTTGCCCCACTTGTCCAAGGGTGCGGAACCTTTCCGCCCGTTACACTTGCAGCACGCAGTCGCGAGATTCGAGCTCTCGCTCGATCCGCCTGACGAGAACGCCTCGAACGTGATCGATGACCGCGCCTAGTTCATCGAGCAGCGGCGCGCCCGCGCGCGTCCAGTGCAAGTGATAGTCAGGAAAGCGGTTCGTCTCTGCCCGCCTTTCTTACCTTGGCTTCTATGAGCCGCATGACCGGCGCGAAGATCACTGGCCGATTGCACCATCGACAGACCCATTTGTCGCGCCGAAACACGCGCACCTGCAATTCTTTCGATAACGGCGGTCGTGGTTTGGTCACAGCTTATTCGGCATTCCCTTGGCTTTGACGATGGCCGCTAAGTGCTTATCGATCTCTGCCGCATTCCAAAATTCGGGTGCCGGCCACATGGCTACGCCCTTACCAGGTGCGGGAGGAGTCAGAAGCCGCTCAAGTAATTCAGGCACTTTCGGCGATGCCTCAGTCAGATTATCGCGCCAGTATTTGTTCGTCAGGTTTGCGAGCAGATCGGCGGCTTGAAGCGGAGAAAAATAGCTATCGTCGGCGAAGCTGATCGCCATGATCATTTCTTTGACTTCTGGATCGGCCTTCCTTAGTCGCGAAATTAGTTTGTAGCAGGTGATCGAATAGTCCTCGGCTTCATCGAACGTGAGCATGAAGCGCGGCTGATAGTTGTTGACTTGCGCGCACGCCTCGCGCATCTCGCGCAAGATACGATGGACTGCAAATAGCGCGGGGTCCGCCTCTGGACGGCCCGCCGATTTCATCTTCTGTTTAAAGTACTTCCCATCCGCTCCCACAGCGAATCCGAATAACTCAGACTCACGGATTATATCGACAAACTCAGTCAGGAGTTTGTCCGTTGCCGGTTTGTCTAGACCAAGTTTTTTGCATTGAGAAGGAAATTTCGTTGTGTGGAGGCTTTGAAGATGGGATTCCTTAAGTAGTCGAGCCCAACGCCGATTGAATTTTGTTAGCTGGGCGTCTTCGCCCATATATCCGCACAGACAGATAAATCCCGTTCCATCGTGGAATTTGCCGCTTTCGTCGAGGTAGAGGTACAGGGCCATTTTTAACGGTCGCCTCGGAATCGCGAAAACGGAGTGATTGAAAAGCCCATGAAGCGCCCGCATCGCCTCAGCTTGTAGAGAGGGCATCTACCGACCCTCCCGTTCTGGCCTTGACCATAGCCGCCTGACGGCGGGTGAGTCAAGTATATAATTGCCCTAATTTGAACTGAGAACAGGCTTACCGTTCTTGATGATGATCATGGGCAGAGCGTACACGCCCGCGTTGCGCAGTTTGGATGCGGGTTCACGTAGGCCGAAGGTATGAGTCCGTCCGCCGCCCGCAGCACCCGCTGTGCTGCGTTCGTATTTCCAGTCCTCTTTGCGGATGAAAACCACGTCCACGCGCCAGATAACGACCGGGTTTCCGGCTTTGATCGTTTTGGTTGAGTCTACGAGATAGCGCCAAACGACGTACCAGCCTGGATGATCGTAGTGCGATTGTACCGCCCACGGTCTGGTGCTGCCCTTGGACTCCAAAGCCAGTTTAGGCGGTGGATCGAGTTGCCCGCCGTAAGAGAGATCGGGAAACCGCTGTTGCGCAACGTCGGGATGCTTGTGGCGTTTGTATGGGCTGAACGCGTCCAGCGCTTTCACACCGAACGTGCCGACGATTCCGCTAAACACATTGGCTTGCTCGAAATAAAGCTCAACTAGTTCAGCCGTGCGAGTCTCGACGTACTCGACAGCTTTCTCAATGTGAACGAGCCGCAAGCCCTTCGGTAGGACCGGAACCGCTCCTCGAGATGCCACGGCGTGAGAATGCACTCTCCACGTCCATTCGAGCAAGAGTGGGGATCGCCTTTTCCGCTATGCGAAAGTACGCGGGATCGTGCTCAATGCCGATGCTGTCATAACCAACGGCCATCGCAGCCGCGACGGTTGAGCCGCCGCCCATGAAGGGATCAAGAACGGTCCCAACGCCCAGCGGCAATGCGCCGCGCACTATCTGGCGCATGAAAGACTGAGGCTTGAGTGATGGATGCGGCGCGATTGCCCTTTCGTCTTTTCGCGTCGGGGAAGATCGGATCACATCGGTGAACGGTTCAGTATCCGACACTCTGCGCAGTCCGCCAGTTTTCCACTTGCGCAGGTTGTCTTGCACGCGGCCATCGCATGGCTTGCGAAATAAACCCCATGGCTCCCATTGCGAGCGCGGCATCACGCTTACTCCGCTAAATTCCGCATGAGCATTCTTAGGTCTATCGCCGCCGCGAAGCGTCTGTACCAATCGAATAATCTCGCCGCGCTTTTCAAAGCCCGCATCCATCAAGGATATATAAACGAGATGCGATAGCAGCGGATTTGTGGCGATGAAAATGTGACCGCCTGGTACGAGCACGCGCGACGCCATCGCCGCAAACCGCGCAAAAAACTCGCGTAATGCGTTCCTGTCCGCCTCGTCTAGAACCGTGAAGCGCGGTAGCGGACTGCGCTTGCAACCATCGAACGATGGCGGGATGCGCCAGATACCACCACGGCCGCGCCGCAGCTTTTGTTTTTCGACTTCGCTGTATTCCTTAAGGCCGTACGGCGGATCGGTCACAATTGCGTGCACCGAATTGGCCGAGCGAGATTCCGCCCACTCGAAGGCATCCGACAGATGCAGGGTATAGTTCGCGTTTTTTTGCGTGCTGGTCTGTCCGATCATCATGCTCCAACCGCCGCATCGCTGCAAAAAGGAGCTGCCGTTTCGATCAATTTATGGATAAAGCTTAGCCGATTTGTGATTCCCTGTCGCCATCGCCGCGTCGTGCGCAAGGCTAGGAGTTAAGACGGGGACCGAACTGAAGGTTGCGGCGTGATAATCCCGCGTACAGTATCAATCGTTCCAGCAAAAGCAGAAAGCCGCTCTCGCTTATCCGCGCGGAATCTACCGCTGCATCCAAAGAAGCCCGCAGTTCTTCACAAATAACCCAATTGGCGCGCGCCGAGATGAAGTTGCTCGCGAAATTTCGGATGAGCTATTGCGATCAGCGCCTCGGCTCTTTCCGTTGTCGATTTGCCGGCGAGGCAAGCCACTCCATACTCGGTAGCGACATACTGAGTATCGGTCCTTGGATCGGTAGTGGGTCCTTCGATCTTTGGGACGATGCGCGAGATGGCGCCTTTGCCCGCGGTCGAGTATGCGGCGAGAATCGATTTGCCGCCCTTGGATAGCTGAGCGCCGCGGACGAAATCCAACTGGCCGCCGGGAGCGCTGAACTGCTTGCCCATGATCGCTTCGGAATTGACCTCGCCGTCAAGGCCGACCTCGAGAAACGCGTTGATCGAGATTACGCCATCGTTCTGTCCGATGACGCTTGGGTCGTTCACATAGTCAACCGGGCGGGCCTCCATGCTCGAATTGTCGTTGAGAAATTCGTAGAAAGGCTGGTCGCCGGCCGCCAGGGTGTACACGTTCTTGTATCGATTGAGGTTCTTGTACCTGTTGGTGACGGTGCCCGACTGAATCAGCGCCGCCAGCGGCGGTATCATGAGCTCGCTGTGGATGCCCAAATCCTTGCGGCCATGCAGCGCAGCGCATACGGCGCTGGGCACTCCACCGATTCCTACCTGGAGTGTCGCGCGGTCCGGGATCATCTCCACGATGTACTTGCTGATCACGTTGTCCAATGGCGTCGGCGGCCGGGCAGGCAGCGTGAACAGCGGACTTTCATTTTCGACAATCGCCGCGACTTCCGATATGTGCACCGACGAATCGCCGAACACCCGCGGCATCCTGGGATTTACTTCGACGATCAGATTCTTCGCGATTCGTGCGGTCGGGATGGTGTAGTCGGCGTTGGTGCCGCAACTGAAGAATCCGCCTTTGTCCATCGGCGCGACCATCATGATAAAGGCGTCGATTCCTATTTCGCGCAACACCCGCGGCATCGCACTGAAATTGCCCGGCATGTAGAAGACCACGCGCCGATTGTCCCGTTGGCCCCGCTCGAAGAGCGTTCGTTCGACGATCGTCGGGAAGAATGGATGCGGCTTGATGACGTCCATGTGTTCGTACTTGAGAATCGTGACGGCGGCGGCTGCGACCGAGTGCGAATAGTAAACCCGAAGCTCCTCGATCTTGCGGCTCTTCACGCGATTCTCGAGCGCTCCCAACAAGGCGGGCGGTTCGCTGAACGCCATGCCCATCGAGAGCGTGCCTCGCGACGGAATCAACTCCACCGCCGCCGCTGGCGTCATCAACTTGGATTTGTATTCCGTTTCGTACATCTACTGTCCGTTCTCCGGCCCCATTACCTGGGGATTTTTGTGCGCCGTCGCGAAGCAGGCGTGTAGTGGGTCATCTTCTTGTAGATGGCCATCACTATGCTGTAGAACTGCTTGCCGCGCGCGCTGGGATATTCCTCGCGAGCGCGGGCCTTCGCGCGTTCCCACGCGATCTCGTCTTCTGGAGTTTTGACTACGCTGACCGGCATAAGCGCAACCTCCTGCTGACTATCCGATCGCACCACCTGGACGCGGAGGCAAGCCCGGATAACAGATCAATGGATCGACCGCCAGCTTGAATGTTAGTCTTCGCGCACGATGTTGTCGCGCCGTCCCTCCGAGAAGCAGAACTGGACCGAGGAGCGCCGATATTTCGAATCGGACGGCCGCCCGCTGTACGGAGTGATGTATCGCGCCGAGCGGCCGGGCGCGCCGATGGTGCTCTTCTGTAACAGCTTCTCCGAGAATCATTGCGAGGGGAGAGCCGAGGCGATCGCGGCGCGGATCATCGCGGCAAACGGCCGCTCCGCCTTCCTCTATCACCCGCGGGGGCATGGCGATTCGGCAGGCGACCTGGAGGACGTAACCTTCGAGGACCTGATCGCTGACGCGGTGAACGCCGCGACCTACGCGCGCAGCCGATCCGGCGCGTCGCAGATCGTGTGGGTCGGCGTTCGGTTCGGCGCGCTGGTTGCCGCGCATGCGATCCCCGGAATTACTGACTCCACCGGACTTGCGCTCTGGGAGCCGGTGCTCAGCGCGCGCGATTACTTCCGCAAGGCGATGCGCCACGTCATGTATTACGAAATGTCGAAAGGCGAACGGCCGTCGCTGACCGTCGATCAGATGAGTGAGCGCCTTGAACGCGAGGGCAAAATCTCCGTGCTCGGATTCGACCTCCACAGGAAGTTCCTCGCGAGCGCCCAGGAGGCGGACCTGCTGGAGGCGCTCCAACCCTGGCGCGGCCCGACCCTGATCGCGCAGTTTCAGAAGCACTCGCGGCTCTCGCGCAAACACAACCAGTTGCGTGAGACTCTCGTCCGGCGCGGTCTAAGCGTGCGCGCAGTGCTACATCGCGGGCCCGATGGAATCGACCCCTGGTGGACGCCGGAGAGTATCGCACAACAGACCCGAGACTGGCTGGACGGAATTGGATGAATTGGCGTGAAACTCCCGCCACCGTAAGCCGCGCACGCGCCGAGCAGCCGCTTGTATTCACGGGCCCCAAGGGCGCTCTGCACGGGATCTTCACGCCACCTGCGCCTGACGCGTCGCCGGCGAGCGCGTGTGTCGTGTTCCCGGGCCGCCCGCGTGCGGGGCTTCGCCGTCTTCCGGTACTCGCGGCACGAATCCTTGCCGCCGAGGGATTCGCGGCGCTGAGATTCGACCTGCGAGGCCGCGGCGAGAGCGCCGGGGAGGTTGCGCTGCCGAGCCGCCACGAGCCGCTTGGTGAAGACGTGGTTGCCGCGATTCGTCACCTGCGTGAAGCGCACGGGCAGAAGCAGTTTCTGCTGGCCGGCTACTGCTTCGACGCGCTGACCGCACTCGATTCATTCACGGATGAGGCCGACGCGATCTCCGGCATGTTCATTGCCACCCCAGCGGTGCTCGAGGAGAAGCCCGGCGAATCGCCCGGATACAGCCTCGCGCGCAGCGCCGCATCGCGCCTGCGCTCGATGCTCAAGCGCGCGAGTGCTCCGAAAATACTGGACAGTTTCGAGATTCCGTTCAGAGCGCTGGCGCGCTCGCATGCGCGCGCGCTCTTTCTCTACGGAGAGCAGGACCGGCTGCGCGCAGAGTTCCGCGTCGCCGAGGAGGTTCTGTTCTCGCAGCTCGACAGCGAAGCTCGGGGGCGGCTCGAGATCGAGATCTGGCCCGGCCGCATTCACACCATCGAGGGCCAATCCGCAGTCATCGAGCGTGCAATATCGTGGCTGCGCGAATTTCATCCCGCGCGAAGCGAGCGCGACGCTCGGCGCGAACCGCGCCACGCGATCTCCCAGGAATCCTAGCTCGATGCCGACGCTGCCATCTTTCCTCACCGCGACGGCCGCGCGTCACGGCGCGCGACCAGCGCTGATATTGGACGATCGGGTTCTCACTTATGCCGAACTCGACGCAAGCGCCAACCGGGTTGCCAACTCGTTGATTCGCCACGGCGTCCGCGCCGGAGATCGCGTGGCTCTGTGGATGCCAAAGTCGCTCGAGGCGATCGTTTCCATCTGGGGCGTTCTCAAGGCGGGCGCCGCCTTCGTGCCAGTTGACCCGGCCGCGCCCGTGGCGCGCCTGGCGACCATCGCGCGTGATTGCGAAATCCGAGCCCTGGTCACCGCGTTGGACCGCGCCGACGATCTGCAGCAGGCATTCGCTACCAACGCGCCGATGCGCGCGGTTCTCTACGCCGGCGATGGGACCAACCCGTCCCCCACCGCGAGATGGTCCACGCAGACATGGAACCAGGTTGAAGCCGAGAGTGCGCAGCCGCCGCCGGTTCACACCGACGATGGCGGTCTGGCTGCCGTGCAGTACACTTCGGGTTCCGGCGGGACGCCCAAGGGCGTGGCGATTTCGCATCGCACTCTGGCCGGGCAGGCGGATTGGACCGTAACGTCGCTCGGGCTTTCGACCGAGGACCGCATCCCAGGCTACACGCCTCTCAGTGGCGCCATGTCGACGTTCGAAATCTTCGCCGGTGTGCTCGCGGGCGCGACCGTGTATCCAGTCCCGCCGCGGCTGGCGCCGTTCCCGGCCGCGGTCGCGAAAAGCTGGAGCGATCAGCGGATCACCGTCATGTATGTGGTGGCGAGCGTGCTCCAGATGCTGCTGAGCCGCGGAAATCTCGGCGCGCTCGACTTCTCCGCGCTTCGAATCATCGTGGCAGGAGGCGAACACTTGCCGGCGCAGCGCCTCGGCGAGCTGATGCGGCTTTTGCCCCGGGTTCGTTTCATCATCTCGTATGCCCGCACCGAAGCGAAGCTTCGCACCTTGCACGAGGTGAAATTTCCGCCCGAAGAGATTGACACGCGCACCATCGGCAAGACTGCCGCGGGTAACAGGCTGCTGGTGCTCGGCGAGGATGAGAAGCCGGTCGCGGACGGCGTGATTGGGGAGCTCTGGGTCACCGGTCCATGCCTGATGCTCGGCTACTACGGACTTCCGGAAATGACCGCGGAGGTCATGCGAACCATCAGCCCCGGCCCGGGCGAAAGCGTGCTCGCGTGCCGCACGGGAGATTTGGTCCGTCGGCACGCCAACGGACGGCTGGAGCTGATCGGCCGTGCCGATGAGCAGGTCAAAGTACGCGGCTACAGGGTTGAAACCGCAGAGATCGAATCCGCACTCTGTCGTCATCCGGCGGTCCATGCGGCGGTGGTGCTCGCCGTCCCCGATCCGGAGACCGGCAATCGGCTGAAAGCGGTGGTGGTGCTGAAGGACGGTTCGGACGCCGGCGAACAAACGCTGCGCAATCATTGCGCTGCGGCACTGCCGCCCTACATGGTGCCCGAGGCAATCGAATTTCGCGCGAGCATTCCCCTGATGAGCAACGGCAAAGTGGATCGTCGCAGTCTGCGCGAGAGCTGATTGCGATGCAGAGCATCGAAAGCGCGATCCGCGAGTTTCTGCTCCAGCTTCCCACTGCGCGGAAAATCCGCGAGCTGAAACCCGGCGACTCGTTGTTCCAACGCGGCCTGCTCGACTCGATGGGAGTCATCAGGACGGTGGCATTTTGCGAGGAGACCTTCGACATCGAAATTCGTGACGAGGAAGTGATTCCGGAGAATTTCGAGAGCGTGCGCGCCCTGTCGCGCCTGATCAAGCGCGCGCAATCGCGATGAGCCTGCTCAGGTGATCACTTCTGGCGATTCATGTCTAACCACTTCTCGATTTCTTCGATGAACTGCTTCTTGAAGATGCAATTGAGATGGCCGGCGCCCTGAATTTCGACTACCTGCCAATCATTGCGCACCTTCTGCAACGGGACGACGTACATCCTTCTCATCGGGTCGCGATCGCCGACCAGGATCAGTACCGGGATCCGGATTGCCTTCAATTCATTTTCCGTCAACGCCAGCTCACTCACACCCCTGGAGCTAACGCTGCGCATGTGCGCCCATACCCTTTGGAGAACGCTGCCCTCCGGCAACCATCCCACGCCGCCAAGGGTCCCGGACAGGACGCGATCGGGATGCTCGGCGATGAGTTTCAAAGCGACCATGCCGCCCATCGAGTAGCCGACAATGTGAGCCTTTCGAATGTTCAGATGGTCGAGCAGCAGTATCACGTCTTCGACCCATTGCAGGCCATACGCATCCGCTTCGACCGGTTTGTCGGATTGGCCAAACCCCGGCAGGTCAACGGCTATGGCCTGATGATCCCTGGCCAGGGCGTCAATCGTTCCGGGCATCTGCCAGTTGATCCTGGCGCTCGAATCCAGTCCGTGGATCAGCACCACCGGCTCTCCCGTTCCTTCAATCAGGTAATGAACCTTGACGCCCTTCGCATCGAACGTCTGTGACGCCGGTGATGCGATCGAACTTGATGGGCAGGCGAAGGCCCACGAGAGGACGAGGACTGCAAGCAGGCCGTATCTTTGGAACCGCAAGCTGCTTTTCCTACTGGCCGGTGAAGACTCGCCGGCGCCGACAACGGAAACTCGCTAGCGGAGATCCACTTTGTGGCGGTTAAGAAGCATCGCCGCGCCCCAACTGAAAGCAAGAGCAAGAATGATATAGACAATGTCGAAGATCATCTCGCTCTGCGAAGCCGGCGGTGGATTCCTCGCCGAAAAAAGCACCAGGTTGATTGTGACGTAGATCGCATATGCGTAGCCGAGGTACATCGCATAGCGGCGCATCCGCCAGATCCCGGCTGCATAGGTCAAGAGAATAATTCCCAGCATCGGCCCGAGGATCGCGTCCGGCGTACCGCTCAGCCGTTTGCCAAAAAAGACTAGGCCCGTGGTCGGACCCTCGAGGTGAAGCGGCTTCAGAATGTCGGTCAAGGCGAGAATTGCGAACAGGATCGCCAAGGTTGTGAGCCCTCCACCACGCCGGGAATCCGCCATCGTCGTGAGCCTCCGCGTATCTCGATGTAATACGTTCGAGGTGATAACGAGATTCTATCACGAGAGGAAGAGGAAAATGACAAGCACCGAGATACTCCAGGTTCTGAGGAGTTTGCCGATCGCCGTGGGACCTGCTTGAATCCGCTTCGAGGACGGCACTATGAATTCAGAAATCGAGCTGCGCGACCATGTGTTTGTCGGCCCGTTGCGCCGATCCGTCAATAACGCCCGCAATGTTTCGGGGAGCATCCACGATGACGCGATGGCGACCAAGCTCGGTTTTCGCGGTGGCACCGTCGCCGGATCGATCCACCTGGAACTGTTTCCGCCGCTTCTGCTGAAAGCCTTCGGCCAGCGATGGTTTGAACGCGGCACTATCTCGATGTACTTCCTGAACGCGACCACCGACCGCGAAGCGGTCCGCGCGTTCCTCAAAGAGCCGCCCCACGACGGGGCCGACGCGCAGGTCGATGTCTGGATCGAGCGCGACGACGGCATGCGCGTAGCGGAAGGCACCGCGTCGGTCGGACGCCCCGAAGAGCCAACCGCATTGATCCGCCGTCCGCTCGATCGATTCGATGCGGGTCAGTTGCGGATCCTGGGCTCGCTTAAAGCCGGCGATCGTTTCGAGGAATGCGACGCATATCTGACCAAAGATGTGACGGCCGAACGGATGAAAGTCATCACCGATCCGCTGGAATGGTACACCAAGCCCTCGCCATGGGGCGGTGCAATCGCCACTCCGGCGACGATGGTGCATCTTCTCTACACGCAATCGATCGCGACTCTGCGCGGCAAACTCGGCCAGGCAGTGGGCCTGTTCGGCGCGATCGAACTGCGCAACATCAACGGCCCGGTCATGGTCGAACGTCCATACCGCGTGAGCGGGAGTATCGTGGCGTTGGGTCAGAGTCCCAAGACGGAATTCATGTGGTTCGAGACCGCGCTGGATGAAGCGCCCGGCAAGCGTATCGCCGAGATGAGGATGCTGCTGCGCTTCATGAAAGCGTCTTCGCCACTGTACAAGGACGCGATCGCAAGCTGACCCGCCGCAGGTGTCAGTCAAGCGCCGGCGATGCGCCGCTCGTAAGCCCAGTCCTCGGTTATCAGGTAGGCCCTGAGCGCGCCGGCGATCGCCATCCGGATCGGTTCGGGTGGCCACGGAATCACTCTTCGATTGACGAACGGGCAATCCAGTTCGCTCTTGCGCTCGAGCACCAGGTCGCGCAGCACCTGCGCGTTCAGGTGACTCATCGAGACCCCGTGGCCGATACAGCCGAGCGCGTAAACTGCGCGATGGTCGCCCAGGTAGCCGACTGCGGGGGTGAGATCGAGCGTGACCGAAAACGGTCCGCCCCATCGATGCGTGATCCGAGCGCCGCGCAGCGACGGGAACAGGAATGCGATGTGCTCCTCGAGATGGCGCCACGCGGACTCGGAGCGATCGCCTTCGAGGCTGTTCGCCCAGGTCAGTCCAACCGGACCACCGCCCATCACCAGACGGCGGTCGGGCGTCAGCCGGTAATAATGGATGAGATTGCGTGCGTCCTCGATTCCCTCGAACCCGCTCCATCCGATCGGATCGAGCTGCTTGGCGCTCAGCGGCTCGGTTGCGATCATGTAGGTGAAGGCGGGCACTTGCTTGCGCTTGAGTTCGGGAAAGAGGTGCGAGTAGGCGTTGGTCGCGAACACCAGCTTGGCGGCGTTAACTGCTCCGCCCGGAGTTGTGAGCCTGAAATTGGGCCGCGACGCGATCTCGAGCACCGGGGTCTCTTCGTAAACCGAGGCCCCCGCCTTAAGCGCGATCCGCTTGTCCTCGCGCACCAGTTGCGCCGGATTCACCAGCACCAGGCGTGGTTCCCACATCGCCCCCAGATAGCGCTGCGAGTTAACCCGGCCGCGCACTTCGTCGCGCCCGATCCATTCGATCCCGCTGAAGCCCAGCGACTTCATGAGCTCGACATCGTGCTGGAGGCGGCGAATGTAGCCCGGCGCCGTAGCTACGCGCAGGAAGCCGGGACGAATACGGCTGCACTCGAGCTTTTCGTCCAGGATTAGCCGGTCCAGGTTGTCAACCGCCTGCTCCATGTAGGCATGCGCTTCCTTGAGGAATTGCTTGCCTTTCACCATCGCGGTCACGCCCAGCCCAAGCCCGACCACCGTCATCGCGAACGAGCCGTTGCGGCCGCTCGCGCCGTAGCCAACGGTCTTGGCTTCGAGCACCGCGACCTTGAGCGACGGATCGGCGCGCCTGAGTTCGCGCGCGGTGGCAAGGCCGGTGAAACCCCCGCCGATGATCGCCACATCGACATCGATTTCACCCTTGAGCGGCGGCTCGGGCGTGTACGGCCCGTAAGTGTCGAGCCAAAGCGAAAGCGGCGAGTCCGGCAGCGGCATGATCGTCATTGCGGTTTTTCCTCGCTCCAAACATGCTCGCCTTACGGCGCGGCTTGCAACCGCTGACGACGGTGGATCGTCGCCACCACGGGCTTGCTCATCCGCCGGCTCGCGCGAGCAAGGCGCTCAAGGCAGGAGGTTCTTGAGAGCGTTAATCGGGTTCGGAATCGACGGAATCGACGATCCAGCCGACGGTCCAGCGCCGACCATCGAGCCCACCGCGTTCACTCCGCCGCGAATTATGTTGCCGGGAGTGTTAATCGCGCCCATCGCCACCCGCTCCGCCAATGTCGGCACGTCCGGCAGCACGCGCACCCCGGGCAGTTTCCCGGTCACGGTGACCGGGATCGCGACCTGCAGTCCGAGCGCAAGCCGGATGTCGGCGTTCATGCCGATGTTCTTGTCCATGTCGAACCAGCCGTCGCCGGTGATGCTGTAATCCGGCGACTGCGCATACAGATCGTGGGTCGTGAACCGCGGCCCCACCTGCTGATAGGTCATGCTTGCCGATTGCAGCTCGGTGTCGGGATCGACCAGCAACCCATGATGACTCGACATGAATGCCACGTTCACGAGTTGGCTGACTCCCGGCGCCGCGGCGACTGCGTTGAGCGCGTCCGCCACGATATTGACGCCCACCAGCTTGCCGTTCGCGATAGCCACCCGCCCGCTGCCGCGTAGCGTCGGCTTGATTCGATTCCAATCCGCGCCGCTGCCCGACGCCACCACGTTGCCGGTCAAAAAGCCGTGCACGGTGCTGGCCGCATCGATGTTTTGCGAGCGCAGCGCTTGTTCGACGTTCAGATTCTTCATCCCCAGCGTGAGGTTGAATGTCGGCGCGGCGCCGAAAACTGCATCCGCTTCCGCCGTCAGCGAGCCGCCGAACACGCCGACGTTGAATGGATGCGCCGACGCGCGGCCGTTCAAGTATGCCGCCGTCAGATCGAGATTGCGGTATGGAACATTTTCCAGCGATCCGTCTGTTGATTGGATCGTCGCGCTCATTCGCGGTGAAGTTATTTCGCCGTCTGCCGTGCCTTTGACCACCAGCTGATTGATAACGTCGCCCGGCTGATGAGCGGCGAAAGCGAACACCTGCGCGAGCTTCACCGAGTCGGCCTTCAGTGCGTAGCTCGCTTTCAGCGGACTGATCGATTCGACCCGTCCCTCGAGATTCGCGTGCGCGGAACCGAACGTGAAACTCGTCGGTTCGACGACTTCGAGCCCATCGGTGAAACGAATCTTGCCGTTCAGATCGCTGATTCCGCCCGGCCACGACGGCCCCGGCTTCACCGCAACCTGTTTCAGCGTCACGGTTCCATCCATCGCCGGCGCGTTGGTGTCCAGTTTCGCGGTACCGTGAATTTCGCTCATGCCCGCCACGCCGTACCCGGCCGCTGCATCGATCATCGGGCTCAAATTGGCAAGGTTGAAGCTGTTCGAATCGATTTGCGCGCTCAAGGGTTGCGTACCGCCGCCCGAAAACCTGCTCGCCGTCAATTCGAGATCGGAGAGTTTCAAATTCACGCTCGCTATCTCGAGCTGCTCCGCCCAGATGCCGTTCGCATTCACCGTCATCGCGGTTCCCGCCGGCTTGTTGAACAGCGTCGCGTACGCGACCCGGTCTCCGCTGAGATCGGTGCTCAGCGCAATTGCGAGCTTGCCGAATGTTCCGCGGACAGTCCCGCTCACCGATACGGGATCGGGAATCGAGAGCCCCGGCGGTATTTCCGATCCCACCTCAGCGAGCGGCCTGAGCCTGTCGAGCAGCATCGAATCGAGCTGCACCTTCAGATCGATCGGGATTCCCGATGCTTCCAGTACGCCTTGATCCAGGATGGGTCCGAGCTTTCCCGACGCCTCGACGTTTTGCTCTTCGCCCGCAATGGCGAACTTGGTTTCGACGTCGAAGGCCGACGTGGCGTCGAAATTTCTCACGTCGAAATGCAGATGATGGACCTGGATTGGAGCCATCTTTTCGCCAAGATCGTTGAAATAGATCGCGCCGTCCTCGATGCTCAGCGCCTTGATCGACAAGTCAGCAAGCGATGATCGCTTCTTCGCGCGCCGGCTGCGCGGCGCTTCCTCAGTTTTTCGCCGTACGTCATCGGGGCTGCTCCCGATCGTGCTGACGTTCAGGTCGCCGCGCGCGTTCATCACGATCCGGATGTCGGGTTTGATCAGTTTGAGTCTGGTGACTTTCGCCGCGCCGCGAAGCAGCGGGATAAACTCAACTTCGATCGAGACTTCATCGGCGGCGAGAAACGGTTTAGCCGAAAAGGAAGCATCGTCCGCAATCTTGAGCCCGCTCACTTCGACCGACACGCCCCATCCCATCTGCGCCTGTATTTTCCCGACCTCGACCCGCCGCCCAAGCTCGTCGCTCACGCGCGCCAGTATCCGCCTCTCATTGCGGGCGACGATCGAACTCAAATTGAAGAATGCGTAAGCGGCAAGCGCAGCCGCGATCAGCACCACCGCGCCAATTACGACTCCGGAGATGAGTAGTATCCTGCGCAACGCCGCCTCAGGAAGTAGTCCGGGCGAAATGATCGGCAATCACTTTCGCCACGCAGCAAGTCACCTTCTTCGCGGTCGGGATGTGGAGAAATTCGTTGGGCCCGTGGGCATTGGCGTGAGGTCCCAGCACCCCGGTGATCATAAATTGCGCGCTTGGGAACCGCTCGCCCAGCATCCCCATGAATGGAATGGTGCCGCCTTCGCCCATGTAGGCCACCGGATTGCCGAAGTAGTCATTCGAGGCCGCCTCGAGGCTGCGCTCGAGCCACGGCGATACTGCCGGCGCATTCCATCCGCTGGCGCCCCAGTTCGCCTGGAAACTCACTTTGCATCCGTACGGCGGATCTTTCTCCAAAATGCTTTTCAGCTTCTGCGACGCGATCTTTGCATCCACCGTCGGCGGCAGTCTGAGCGACAAACTCACCGCCGTGCCCGCGCGCAGCACGTTGCCGGCGTTGCCGGTCGGCGGCATCCCGTCCGCGCCGATGATCGAGAGCGCGGGCCGCCACGCGCGGTTGAGGATGAGCTCCGTCGTATCGTCGCTTACGGGACGCGCGCGCTCGACGAACGGAAACTTCGTGCGGATGTCGTCGCCGAGCACCGCGGCCGCGGCGGCCGCCTGCTTGAGGCGCGCATCGGGGATCGCCGCGTAAAATTCCCCCCCGAGCACGTTGCCCGTCGCCTCATCCTCGACGCGGCTTAACAACTGGCGCACGATGCGGAAGCTGTCGGGCACGACTCCGCCGGCGTCGCCCGAATGCACGCCCTCGGTGAGCACCTCGACCTGGAGTTTCCCGCCGACCAGGCCGCGCAGCGACGTAGTCAGCCAAAGTTGATCGTAGTTGCCGCATCCCGAGTCCAGCGCGATGCACAGGCTCGGCTGCCCGATGCGCGGCGCCAGATGCTCGATGTAGTGCGGGAGATCGAAGCTGCCGCTTTCCTCGCAAGCCTCGATGATCACCACGCATCGCGCGTGTCGAATCGAGTTCGCCTGCAGCGCGCCGATCGCGCCCAGGCACGCAAACATCGCGTACCCGTCATCGGCGCTGCCGCGGCCGTACAAACGCTCGCCGTCGCGCACCGGCTGCCACGGGCCCAGCCCTTCGCGCCATCCCGACATCTCGGGCTGCTTGTCCATGTGCCCATAGAGCAGCACGCAATCCTTCGAGTCGCCGGGCACTTCGATGAACAGCAGCGGGGTGCGACCCTCGAGCCGCACGACTTCCAGCTTCATGCCGCGGATCGGCTGGCGGCGCGCCCAATCTTCGAAGCGCGCGACGACGCGGTCCATGTGGCCGTGCGCTTTCCAGTCGCGATCGAACGCGACCGACTTGTTGGGGATACGAATGTACTCGGTCAGTTCGGCGACGATGGATTCATCCCAAAGCCGCTCGACGTGAGTTCGGATCGATGCCTTGTCCATGACCAAAGCCTACGCGAGAAGAATTTCGAATCAGTGCAATGTTATCGCGCGGCGCATCCGTCGAGGAAGATCGACGTGACGATCTCGACCGCGCGCTCGGGTGTCGTGTACTCGCGGCCGTAGCGGTTGATCCCGCGCATCATGCCCAGCAGCGATTCGGCCGCGATTCGAGTGTCGATACCCGGCCTCATCGCACCGCGCTTGACGCCGTCGTCGAGGACTCCGCTGATCAATCGCGACAAGTCATTGCGCTGCGCTCGATACTGGCGCTCCTGTGAGGGCCGCAACGCCTTGGGATCGCGCAGCAGGGCGAAGAACTGGCGGCGGCTCCAGAAGAACCTGAGAGAATGACGCACGATCGTCGCGATTTGCTCGCGCATCGACGTGCATCCGGCCAGCGCTGAGCGAATTTCGCGCTGCAGTTCCGTGAATCCGTCGATTACCGCGGCCGCGTAAAGCTCCTCTTTCGATTTGAATTGGCGGTAAACGCTGCCCTTGCCGACCCCGGCGTGAGCGGCGACCTCGTCGATCAACACCAGCTCGAATTCCCTTTCGGCAAAGAGTTCCGCGGCGCTCAGGAGGATTCTCTCGCGGATGAACGGCGTGGACGGCCTGCCACGGCCATCTTTGCGGCGAATCGGCGGCGAAACCGGTTGGCGCTTGACGCTCACGATTGGAAACCTGCAATCATGGAATTCGTAGCTTCGTAGATACTCAGAGTGCCCTCAGATGAAATATGGACTGGCGGGTCCAAAATTGCAACAATAGATGCTAGATTAGTTTTTGCTTGCTTGGATACGAGTGCCACGGAGAACATGATGGATTCAGACGCCCCCGCGACCGGAAAACCTGACGGCTCGCGATTCGTACAGGATGCTGAAGTGCGCAGTTGGCTCGACAAAGCTATTCAACGATGGCGGCTGTGGCTGGTCGTTTTGGCCGTTGCGGTTGTTGGCCTTTACTTATTTATCGCCCGCAGCGGCCCTGATTCTTCCACGCAGGCGCCTGTAGGCGTATCGCACACGATCGTTCCGGTCGCAGCGGTGCCGGCGAAGCTCGGGGATTTGAAGCAGTACATTTCCGCGATCGGAACAGTGACGGCATACAACACGGTCACCATCAAAAGCCGGGTGGATGGCCAGCTCGACAAAGTAAACTTTACCGAGGGGCAAATGGTAAAGGCCGGCGATCTGCTGGCTGAGATCGATCCGCGTCCGTACCAGGTGGCGCTCGAGCAGGCCGAGGGCACGCTCGCCAAGGATGTGGCGTCGCTCGAAAACGCCAAGGTCACATTCGCGCGCGACCAGGAACTCTTCAAGCAAAATGCCCTCGCGCGTCAGGACCTCGACAACCAGGAAGCGACCGTCGGACAGGACGCCGGCTTGATCGAGAGCGATAAGGGCGCCGTGGACAACGCCAAGCTTAACCTGACTTACAGCCGCATCACCTCGCCGATCACGGGCCGGGTCGGGCTGCGGTTGGTGGACCCGGGCAATATCATTCATGCGACCGACACGACGGGTCTGGCGGTGATCACGCAACTGCAGCCGATCGCGGTCGATTTCAGTATTCCCGAGGACGATTTGCCAAGCCTCGAGACCGCGATGAGGGCTGACCCCAATTTGCCGGTCGAGGCTTACGATCGCGACTTCAAGCACATACTCGCGACCGGACATCTGCTCACCACCGACAACCAGATCGATCAGTCCACCGGCACGATCAAGCTCAAGGCGTCCTTTCCCAATGAGGACAGCGCGCTGTTTCCAAATCAATTCGTCAACGCCAAGCTGCTCGCCAATACTTTGCACAATGTGATTCTGATCCCGGCGGCCGGTCTCCAGCGCAGCCAGCAGGGTTCGTTTGTATATGTCGTCAAGCCTGACCAGACCGTCGAGATGCGCAGCGTCACCGTGGGCGCCGCCCAGAGCGACGTGATCGCCATCGACAAGGGTCTTGCGGCCGGCGACCTGGTCGTCACCGACGGGGTGGACAAGCTCCAGCAAGGGTCGCACGTGAGCGTGCAGACGGCGGCTATATCGCCTGCGAGTACTCCGTGAGTCTTTCGCGACCGTTCATACTCCGGCCGGTTGCAACTTCGCTGCTGATGGTCGGACTGATGCTGGCCGGGATGGTCGCCTACGGGCAGCTGCCCGTGTCGGCGCTGCCGCAAGTGGACTATCCCACCATCCAGGTCATGACTTTCTACCCGGGGGGAAGTCCGGACGTGATGGCGTCTTCGGTAACGGCGCCGCTCGAGCGTCAATTCGGAGAGGTGCCGGGGCTTACCCAGATGACCTCGAGCAGCTCGTTCGGCAGCTCGGTCATCACCCTGCAGTTCGACCTCAACTTGAACATCGACGTTGCCGAGCAGGAGGTACAGGCGGCGATCAACGCGGCGGCGACCTACCTGCCGACGGATCTCCCGAACCCGCCGGTTTACAGCAAGACCAATCCGGCCGACTCGCCTATTCTCACGCTGGCGCTGACCTCGAAGGAACTGCCGCTGGACCAGGTCGAGGACCTCGCCGACACGCGTCTGGCCGAGAAGATCTCGCAGCTGCCAGGGGTGGGCTTGGTGAGTATCGGCGGCGGCCAGAAACCTTCGGTTCGCGTGCAGGCCAATCCGACCGCGCTCGCGTCGTATGGATTGACGCTCGAGGACCTGCGGACCGCGCTCGCCAACGCCAACGTCGACGAGGCCAAGGGTAACTTTGACGGCAGGCAGCAGGCGTACACGATCGGCGCCAACGACCAGCTGCTGAAAGCCAAGGACTACATGCCGCTGATTGTCTCATATCACAACGGCGCGCCGGTCAAGCTTTCCGACGTCGCGGTTGCGATCGACGACGCCGAGAACGTCAAGGCCGCGGCGTGGATGAACCTTACGCCGGCCGTGATCCTCAACGTTCAGCGTCAGCCCGGCGCCAACATCATCGCCGTCGTTGACCGCATCAAGGCCCTGATGCCGCGCTTGCAGGCCTCGCTGCCCTCGTCGGTGAAAATCGAGATCCTCACAGATCGCACCACCTCGATTCGCGCCTCGGTGGCGGATGTGCAGTTCGAGCTGATGCTGACGGTGGCGCTGGTCGTGATGGTCATCTTCCTGTTTCTGCGCAGCCTGTCGGCGACCATCATTCCCAGCATCGCGGTTCCGCTCTCGCTGATCGGAACGTTCGGCGTGATGTACCTGCTCGGCTACAGCCTCGACAACCTGTCGCTGATGGCGCTTACGATTTCGACCGGCTTCGTCGTCGACGACGCGATCGTGATGATCGAAAACATCTCGCGCTTCATCGAGGAGGGCGACAAGCCGCTGGAAGCCGCGCTCAAAGGCGCCGAGCAGATCGGCTTCACGATTCTATCGCTGACCATCTCGCTGATCGCGGTGCTGATCCCGCTGCTGTTCATGGGCGACATCGTCGGCCGCCTGTTCCGTGAGTTCGCGGTCACGCTGGCGGTGACGATCCTGATGTCCGCGGTCGTCTCGCTGACGCTGACGCCGATGATGTGCGCCAAGCTGCTCAAGCATACGCCCAAGGATCAGCAGACCTGGTTCTATCGCAAGTCGGAAAAGGTCTTCGAAGACTCAATCGCGTTTTACGGCCGCACCCTCGAATGGGTTCTTGAACACGAATTCGCAACGCTGATGATCGCGATCGCCACGCTGGTTTTCACGATCGTGCTCTACATCGTCGTGCCCAAGGGCTTCTTTCCGGTGCAGGACACCGGCGTTATCCAGGGCATTTCCGAGGCGCCGCAGGATGTGTCGTTCGCCGCGATGGTGCGCGGCCAGCAGGCTTTGGCGCGGGTCATTTTGCAGGACCCGGCGGTGCAGAGCCTGTCGTCGTTCGTCGGAATCGATGGCACCAACATCACCGTCAACAGCGGACGAATCCTCATCAATTTGAAGCCGCTCGCTGTGCGCAAGGCCGACATCAGCACGGTGATCAGACGCCTGGCGCCGAAGCTGGCGGCCGTCAACGGGATAACGCTGTACTTGCAGCCGGTGCAGGACCTGACGGTCGAAGACCGCGTGAGCCGGACGCAGTATCAGTACAGCCTCGAAGATCCCAACAGCGGCGAATTGAATCTGTGGACCGGGAAACTTGTCGCCAAGCTCAAGACCCTGCCCGCGCTGCGCGACGTCGCGACCGACCAGCAGAATGACGGCTTGGAGGAGCATGTCGTCATCGATCGGCTGACGGCTTCGCGCCTGGGTATCACCCCGAATCTGATCGACCAAACCTTGTATGACGCCTTCGGACAGCGGCAGGTGTCGACGATTTTCACCCAGCTGAACCAGTATCACGTGGTGCTCGAAGTCGCGCCGGAGTTTCAGCGCAGTCCGCACGCGCTTGACGACATCTATATTCGCTCGACCGGTGGCGGTGAGGTGCCGCTCAGCGCTTTCACCCACTTCGAACCGGGTTCGACCCCGCTCGCCGTCAACCATGAGGGCCAGTTTCCCGCGGTTACAATCTCGTTCGATCTCGCATCGGGCTACTCGCTGGGCGACGCGGTCTCCGCCATCGATCAGGCGCGCGAGCAAATCGGGATGCCCGCAAGTATCGAGGCTTCCTTCCAGGGTACCGCCGCGGCGTTCCGCGCGTCGTTGAAGAACGAGCCGCTGCTAATTCTTGCGGCGCTGATCACCGTGTATATCGTGCTCGGAGTTCTCTACGAGAGTTACATCCACCCGGTCACGATTCTCTCGACCCTGCCTTCGGCGGGCGTCGGCGCGATCCTGGCTCTTATGATCTGCGGTCAAGACCTGAACGTGATCGCCCTCATCGGTATCATCCTGCTGATAGGTATCGTTAAGAAGAACGCGATCATGATGATCGATTTCGCACTCGAAGCTCAGCGCAAGGAAGGCAAGCCGCCGCGCGAGGCAATCTACCAGGCCTGCCTGCTGCGCTTCCGGCCGATCATGATGACCACGATGGCGGCGTTGCTCGGCGCATTGCCGCTCGCGCTAGGAACCGGGGTCGGCTCCGAGTTGCGCCGCCCGCTCGGTATCGCAATCGTCGGCGGCTTGCTCGTGAGCCAGGTGCTCACGCTTTACACCACGCCGGTGATTTTCCTCACCTTCGACCGCCTGGCGGCCCGAGTGTCGAAATGGCGCACCGGGGACGTTGTTCCGGAGACCGCTGCGGCTCAAGCGTCATGAGCATTTCCGAACCCTTCATACGCAGGCCGGTCGCCACCACGCTGCTGACTATCGCGCTCGCGCTCGCGGGTGCGATCGCATTCCGGCTGCTTCCGGTTGCGCCGTTGCCGCAGGTCGAATTTCCAACCGTTCAGGTCCAGGCGACTTTGCCCGGTGCGAGTCCGGAGACAATGGCCTCGTCGGTGGCGACTCCGCTCGAGCGCCAATTCGGCCGTATCGCGGGTCTGACGGAACTGACTTCGACCAGCTACCTGGGCGCCACCAGCATAGTTTTGCAATTCGATTTGAACCGCAATATCGACGCCGCGGCGCGTGACGTGCAAGCCGCCATCAACGCCGCCGCCGGGCAACTGCCGACAACTCTGCCGAGCAAGCCGACCTACCGAAAGGTCAATCCCGCCGATGCGCCGATCATGATTCTCGGCCTGACCTCGGACGCCGTGCGCCCGGGAGGGATGTACGACGCGGCAGATTCAATCCTCGAGCAGAAACTCTCGCAGATAGATGGCGTCGGCCAGGTCTTTGTCGGCGGAAGCGCGCTGCCCGGGGTCCGCGTCGAACTGAATCCAACGCAGATGAGCAACCTCGGCGTCGGTCTCGAGCAGGTGCGAACGGCTCTGGCCGCCGCCAATGCCAACCGGCCCAAGGGCGAAGTGGCCAACAATAACCAGAGCTGGGGGTTGAGCACGACCGATCAACTGCTCAAGGCCGAGGACTACCAGCCGCTGATCGTCGCATATCGCAACGGCGCCGCGGTTCAGCTTTCCGATATCGCAACGGTAAGGGATTCAGTCGAGAACGTCCGCGCCGCCGGGATGGTCGATGGAAAGACGGCCGTCCTGGTCGTCATCTTCAGGCAGCCCGGCGCGAACATTATCGACACGGTCGATCGAGTCTATGCCGCGTTGCCCCAGTTGCGCGCCTCGATCCCGGCCGCGATCGATCTCTCCGTAGTCCTGGACCGCACCACCACCATCCGCGCCTCGGTGCGCGACGTCGAGTTCACGCTGTGCATTTCGACTGCGCTCGTGATCATGGTGGTGTTCCTGTTCCTGCGTAACCTGCGCGCCACGTTGATTCCGGGCGTCGTCGTTCCGCTCTCATTGGTCGGAACATTCGGCATCATGTACCTGCTCGGGTACAGCCTCGATAACCTCTCGCTGATGGCGCTTACGATTTGCACCGGCTTTGTGGTTGACGACGCGATCGTCGTCATCGAAAACATTTCGCGCTATCGCGAACAGGGAATGCCACCGTTCGAAGCCGCGATCAAGGGCGCTGCGGGCATCGGCTTCACGGTGATCTCGATCAGCATCTCGCTGGTCGCGGTCTTTATTCCGATTTTGCTGATGTCGGGAATCGTCGGCCGGCTGTTCCGCGAGTTCGCGGTCACCTTGTCGGCCGCCGTCCTCGTTTCATTGGTAATTTCGCTCACCACGACGCCGATGATGAGCGCGCAACTGCTCAAGCCGCACGACCGGGAAAAACATAACCGCTGGTACGTGGCGAGCGAGCGATTTTTCAAGGGGATGCTGGACCATTACGAAAGCAGCCTGTTGTGGGTTCTGGACCATCAGCCGTTTACTCTGACGGTTGCGCTCGCGACGCTTGGGCTCAGCATTTTTCTGTTCGAAGTCGTGCCCAAGGGATTCTTCCCGCAGCAGGATACGGGACGCCTGATGGGCGCGGTGCAGGCCGACCAGGACACTTCATTCCAGGCGATGAAGGTTCGGCTTGCCGAACTGATAACCACCATCCATAAAGACCCGGCCGTGGACAACGTGATCGCATTCACCGGCGGCAATGGCGCAACCAATACCGCGAACATGTACATCGGCCTCAAGCCGATGAGCGAGCGAAAGATTGACGCCGATCTGGTTATCGCGCGCCTCCGCAAGGAGGTCTCTCACGTCTCCGGCGTCAATCTCTATCTGCAGGCCACGCAGGATCTGAGGATCGGCGGCAGAGGCAGCAACGCGCAATACCAATTCACGCTGCAGACCGACGACCTCAATGAGCTCAACCAATGGGCGCCGAAGGTGCTCAAGAAATTGCGCACCATTCACATTCTCACCGACGTCAGCAGCGATCAGCAGAATAGCGGCCTCGAAGCCAGCGTCATCGTCGATCGTGACACCGCTTCGCGCCTTGGTCTCTCGCAGCAGGCGATCGACGACACGCTCTACGACGCGTTCGGGCAGCGGCAAGTCTCCACGATGTACACGCCGCTGAACCAGTACCATGTCGTGATGGAGGTCGCGCCGCAGTTCTGGCAGAACCCCGAGTCGCTCGACCAGATCTACGCGATGTCCAGCACCGGGCAGCTCGTAAAGCTCAGTGCCTTCACGCACTTCGCAAATGACCGGACCGCGCTCGCCGTTAATCACACGGGCCAATTTCCTTCCGTGACGATCTCGTTCAATCTCGCGCCGGGCGTCGCTCTGGGCGATGCGGTTGACGCGATCACGCAAGCCGAGGCGCAGATTCACCTGCCCGCCGGCATTCGCGGAACATTCCAGGGGACCGCACAGGCGTTCCAGGATTCACTCAAGAACGAAGGCTTCCTCATCTTCTTCGCACTCTTCGCCGTGTACATCGTGCTCGGCATTCTCTACGAAAGTTACATCCATCCGATCACGATTCTTTCCACGCTGCCCTCGGCCGGCGTCGGCGCGCTGCTCGCGCTGCTCCTGTTCCACATCGAGCTGAGCGTGATTGCGCTGATCGGAATCATCTTGCTGATAGGCATCGTCAAGAAAAACGCAATCATGATGATCGACTTCGCGCTCGAGGCTCAACGCAGCGAAGGCAAGTCGCCGCACGACGCGATCTACGAAGCGTGCGTTCTGCGCTTTCGCCCGATCATGATGACCACGATGGCTGCGCTGCTCGGCGGGTTGCCGCTGGCGCTGGGCACCGGCACCGGCTCCGAAATGCGCCGCCCGCTCGGCATCGCGATCGTCGGCGGATTGCTCGTGAGCCAGGTGCTGACGCTCTTCACGACGCCGGTGATCTATCTGTACATGGACCGGCTCAGCGCTGGATGGTCGAAACTGTGGCGGCGGATCCTCGGTCGTCCAACTGCGGCGCCGGCCGAGTCGCGCTCCTGAGCCTGCGGCGAGTGCGCTACGGTTTCACGGTGCGCGTGACTCGATTGATGATGAATACGCCGCTCGGATTCTTCACGTGGTAGTACAGCGAAAGATCATCGGGCGAAATCGAGGGCGCCTCGGCAAACCCCGTGATCGCGTGAATTTTCTTCGGCTTACCGAACGGCTTCGACGTTGATTTGCGGGTAGCCATGTATATGGCCGGACCTGTCTTGAGATTGGTTCGCGTGAAGAAAAACTCAAGCTCGTCAGCTGACGTGTCCGCCGCGTAATTCAGATGCCGGTCGTTGATCGTCTTCATGATTTTGGCGCTGTTCGGGTCAACTACGAAGTTGCCGCCCTGGAGGGTCGCGATCATCATCGTAGTGCTCGTCAGATTGCCGGTAGCGTAATTTCCTTGTGTGAAGTACAGCGTATTGCCGTCGGCGCTGATTTCTTCGTCGAAGTTCACCAGCCCCGTCCTTGGCGCCGCGACGCCCGGAACCGGATTCACCGACGTTACGGTGCCATCTGCGAACGGTCCCGAATAGATCGTTGACAAATATCCCGGACTGCCGGTGCTTCCATAACTTCTGGTGGTGATAAAATAAAAATTGCCACTTGAGTCCATCGACGCGACCGCATCGAGCGGACCGCTGCTGTTGACCTCCCCTCCGATCTCGCCCTGGTACTGAAACGTCACGTCATCGATGCGAGTTGCCCAGAACAGGTTGGTCGTGGCAGCGGCGTTCGAGTTGTTGAAGAACAGGAAGTTCCCGTCGCGGCTGATGAATGGCTCCATCGCGTCATTACTGTTTCCCTCGTTGTCGTCGTAGCCAAGAACCTGCACCATCTCCGGATTGCCGAATTTGGTGAACGCAGGCGGCCGCACCTTTGAGTCATGGGCCGAACCAGCCTGGGCGCCACCGGCGCTCATCAAAAGCTCGATGAGGATCGTCGCCGCAACGAGAGCGAGATTTACCCTGGCGGTCATATCGCAATACCTGGATTCAACTTAGCTTAGCAATGGCGGCGGGCGCTTGATCACCCAGTTGGTCGCCTGATCGTACGCATGCGCCAGTTGCATGCAGGCCATCTCGGCGTGATTCGGGCCTACAATCTGAATGCCCATCGGCAATCCGCGTTCGTTGAAGCCGGCGGGTGCGCTCAGCGCCGGGCAACCCGACATCGAGATCGGAATCATCACTTGCATCCAGCGATGGTAAGTATCCATGGATGCGCCGCCGACCTCTTTGGGCCAATGGATCGCCGCGTCGAACGGGAAAACCTGGCCGGCGGGCGCGATCATGAAATCGTAGCTCTCGAAAAATCTGCGCACCGCTTGATACCACGCCGTGCGCACCGTGAGCGCGTCCGCGATTTCCAACGCGCTGGTATTGAGGCCGTTTTCGATCTCCCACTGCAGCTCGGGTTTCATCAGCGCGCGCCTGGCAGGATCGGCATAGGCCCCGTTGAGCATTGCTCCAATCTGCCACGCTCGAAGCTTGAGCCAGCTATCCCACACCGGCTCCAGCGGATAGTCGGGCATCGCGGGTTCCACCGTGCATCCGAGCGCCTCGAATACCTTGAGCGCGCCTTTGCAGAGATCGAGCACGCCTGATTCGAACCGGAGGTGTCCGCCAAAGTCTCCGACCCATCCGATGCGCGTTCCTTTGAAGTCGCGCCCGAGCGGCACCGCAAACTCAGCCGGGTCCTGGCGAATCGAAAGCGGCGTGCGCGCGTCGTATCCGGCAATCACCGACAGCAACATCGCGAGGTCCGGCACCGTCCGCGCCATCGGGCCATGCACCGAAATCGACGGCATGAAGACCTCGTTGAACAACGATGGAACCCGGCCAAACGAAGTTCGCAGTCCGAACACGTTGTTGAACGCGGCCGGATTTCGCAACGATCCGCCGTTGTCGCTGCCGTCTGCCACCGGCGCCATCCTGAGCGCGAGCGCGACGGCAGCACCGCCGCTGCTGCCGCCGCAGGTCTTCGATTGATCGTACGCGTTGAGCGTAGTGCCAAAGACGGGGTTGTAGGTTTGCGAACCCAATCCAAACTCCGGGACGTTTGTTTTCCCGATAATGATCGCGCCCGCAAGCCTGATTCGCTCGACCAGGATCGAGTCCGCAGCCGGAACATAATTCTTGAGCAGCGGCGAGCCCATCGTGGTGCGGATGCCGCTGGTCGGCTCGAGATCTTTGATCGCATGCGGAAAGCCGTGCATCCAGCCAAGATGGTTGCCGCGAGCGAGTTGCGCGTCGCGAGTTCTGGCCTGGTCGAGCAGATCATGCCGAGGCAAAAGCGAAACGATCGCGTTGACGCGCGGGTTCAGGCGATCGACATGCTCGAGATACGCGTTCATCACCTCGACGCACGAAACCTGCTTCGACCTGATCGCGCTCGAAAGCGCGACCGCATCGAGATTTACAATTTCCGCGATGTTCGCGGCCTCGATCATGATTTCGTTATCTCGTTTTGATTTCGCAATTCTGCGCTACGTCCCATCCAATCTCGGCCATCAGTCTCGCCCTGGCGCCGCGCTCAGCCGCATTGGGGCCGCTTGCGTTGCCAAGTTTCGCGCGCATCGCAATTCCCTGTGCGATGCCGGCGGCACGAAAAAACGAGAACGCCACAAAGAACATCAGATCGGGGACGCTGGTCCTGCCGACGCGCCGGCAGTATGCGGCGACAAACTCCTCCTCGCTCGGAATTCCAGCCGCCTTCAGATCCATGCCTTGAAAACTCAACACGCCGTCGATGCCGGGCGGGCAATGGTACGGACGGCAGGCCCACGCCAAATCGCCCAGCGGATGCCCGAGCGTCGAGAGCTCCCAGTCCAGCACCGCGACCACGCGCGGCTCGGCAGGATGGAAGACGATGTTCTCCATGCGATAGTCGCCGTGCGCGATCGTCGTCTCGTCAGCCGCGGGGATATGCCGCCCAAGCCATTCGATCAGGCGGTCCATCTCGGGAATCTCGTCGATTTTCGAGGCTTCGTACTGCTTGGACCAGCGCGCAACCTGGCGCGCGACGTATGCATCCGGCCGCCCGTAGTCGCCCAGTCCCACCGCGCGAAAGTCAACCTTGTGCAACCGCGCGAGCACGTCATTCATCGAGTCGTAGCACGCTGCGCGCTCGTGCGCGCTCGAGTCGGGCATCATCGGATCGCGCATGACGCGCCCCTCGACAAAGTCCATCACAAAAAATGCGGTGCCGATGACGCCGGCATCCTCGCACAGGATGTGCACGCCCGGCACCGGCACATCGGTAGCCGCCAGCGCCTTGATGATTCGAAATTCGCGCTCGACCTGGTGCGCCGACTGGAGCAGCGTCCCCGGCGGTTTCTTGCGCATGACGAAGCGCGCGTGGGGAGTCTCGAGCAGGTAGGTGGGATTGGATTGCCCGCCGACGAACTGTCGGACCGCAAGCGGACCGCGAAAATTTGGCATTCGCCCGCTCAGATATTGTTCGAGACGGGCTTCATCGAAACGATGATTCGCGCGGACCGCGGTGAGGTCGTCCTCGATCGACATTATTTCGCGCTTCCGATCTGAGGTTCCAGCACGCAGCTCTGGATCTCGGTCTGCGCCACATCAGTGTCAACCGGATTGAGATGCGGCGTGGCGGTCAGGAGGCCCCATCCAAGTTCCTCTCTGATGTAGTAGGACCGCCGCTCGGTTTGGAATTCGACTTCGTCGGCGGTGTCGGTCTGGATGCTGCAAACGACCTTGTCTCCGGCGGGAACGATGAAAGCATGATAGCCGCCCGGACCGATCCGCGCCGTGTCCTCGCCGCATGTAACCGCAGGGCGAAGCGCCGACGACCCATAGCTGTAAGGCCGGTACACGTAAATCACTGCGTTGCCTGGAGGTGACTGGATTTTTTCAAACGGTCGGCCCTGAACCGCGCATCCGATTGCGCAAACGCCGACGACGCCGGGCAAAAATACCAGAAACCGGCGATTCATTGGCCAACGGAAGCAGTTGGAGATTTGCCCGCGCCGGCGACGGCGTCCGCCAACCTGGCTTCGTCCTTATAGAGCTTTTGATCGATCCTGTTGCGGACCGCGGCGCGAGCAGCGTCGTCCACCTCCTTGTGGGTGGGATGCGAGTACATGTTGTACGACTTCGAGACGTGCTCCTTGGCGGTGTAGTCGCCGAGAATCCGGTCGCCGGCGCTGATCGACAACGACGCAAACGCCGTCGTCCCAATATCGCCGAGCGGAGCACCGACCAGGTTGGCCGGGTCGAGCGCGGAAACAATCAGCGGGACGTGATAGTCGTCATGCGTCAATTCCTCGCGATAGGTGAACGTCACGGGTGAAGTGCTCGACAGGGACATCGCCACCGCGGGCGGAAGTTCAGCCGGATCGCCGGCAACCAGCCGGCCCTTGAATGGCAACGGATGCGCCGGCGCGTCGGTGACCTTGGGCGCGATTACAAGTTGCGAATCCGGTTGAGACGCGCTTGCCGGTTGCGAATCCGATTGATTCGGTTGCTGAGTGCTGCATCCTGACGCGGCGGTCGCAGCACAAAGAAACGCCGCGAGAACAAGTGTACGTCTCATGGCATCGCGGCGTCGCGAGCCGGGTGCTCGGGAGTCACTGATTCGATCCCTAACGCCGCCATTCAGCCATCGTATCAGAAAATTCGGGCCAGCCCTTACAGGGGACGATCGCTGGGCTACGAATCAGCCGGCAAGGCCAATCTCTTCACGCGGGCACCAGCTCCACCAGCGGAATATCGCGCGAAGTCTTTTGCTGGTAGTCGTTGTAGGTCGGGTAGATGGAGACGAGCTTGGGCCAAGTCTCCCTCTTTTGCTCCGCGGTGAGCGTCCGAGCCCGGTAAGTGCCGCGCGATGAGCCGATTTCCACCGTTACTTCGGGATTCGCCACTAGATTCAGGTACCATGCTGGCGGGCGGTCATTTCCGCCATACGATGCAACGACGAAAACGCGCTCGTCCTGTTGATAGTAAAGGAGCGGCTTCGAGATTTCCCGGCCGGTTTTCCGGCCGCGGGTTGTCAGGATCAACGTATTGCGATTGAGAGGAGTCGCGCCGCCCCACATCCGGTAGAATCCCAAATGCATCCAGCTTATCCATCGCACGAACTCGCGCGTCACCGGGTCGATCTTCATGGCACACCTCGACTGGTTATTGTAATCGTCTAATCCATTGCTGACTCGGCCCTATCTTCATCCGGGGACGACGCCGCTGACGATATAGACGGTGCCGCCGAGCATCTGCTCCAACTCGAGCTCCGACACCAGCAGCTCGAGATGACTCCACGGACGCGCGAGGCCCTCGCGCGTGCTCGTCGATCGCATCGCGGCGTTCCACACCACGATATTCAGCGGCATCGCCCAGATGGGGGCCCACTTGAGTCCGGCCGCGACGATCCGCCCGCCCGGCTTGAGATGGCTGCATACGTTGGCGAGCGCGTTGGGCGTGCGCATTATATCGTGCGTGAAATGAAACAACGCCGCGTCGGCTGCCAGCGGTATAGCGGCTTCCTCGACCGAGGCCGAGACGAGCGCGACGTTCTTCCAGCCGTTCTCAGCCGCCCGCGCGCGCGCCCGCTCGAGCATCTCCGGGCTCTGCTCGATACCGACGATCGAGCCTGCGGGGCCGATCAGACTTTCCAGCGCCGAGAAACTAAGCCCGGTGCCGCAGCCGACATCCAAAACCCGGTCGCCCTTTTTCAGATGCAGCAGATCGATAGCGCGTTGCCGCACGGGTTCGAACAATGCGAGCTCGAGATCGTAGATGCGGGCGCGCGAGCGATATTGGCGAAGCGCGCTGGATCGGTTGGGCGTGAGCCAGCGCGTGAGCCGTTGAAATGGTTGCGAACGGTCGTCAGGAGGAGGGTCCACCTTCGATACCTCGCATTACCGAGTATCACGAAAGCGCCCCAACGTCCCGCTTGAGGCCCATCGAGCGAATCGACACCACCGTGCCGTTTTGCTACTTAAGACGACTCGTTCGTATCGAACGCGTGATTATATGCTGCGTGTTACAAAATGGCGCAGTTCTTGCGGGTATTGTTGGGGCACCGGCGGATTGGCTCTATGAGCAAACGGATATGGATCGTAGCGATCGTTGTGGCGATCAGTGGGTTGGCTGTGGGCAGCCTTCCGATCTCAGCGCGGGCGCTTTCTGGCGCAACGTCCGCTCCGGCTCAAATTACGGACCCGATTAACGACAACGAGGTTATCTCGATCCCGGGTAATATCCCTCCCGAGGCGACAGCCGCCAATGATCGCGGGCGCGTGCCCGACGATTTTCCGCTTGACCATCTGATCCTTCTGCTGCGGCGCTCGCCCCAACGGGAGCGTGCACTGGATCAATTGATCGGCGAGCTCGAAGATCCAAAATCGCCGAACTACCACCGTTGGCTGACTGCGGATGAGTTTGGGCAGCGTTTCGGCGCAAGCCCGCGGGACATCGACACGATTGCCGGATGGCTTCGGGCGCACGGGTTCCGAGTGAATTACGTTTATCCGAGCGCAATGCTGATCGATTTCTCGGCGACTGCGGGATCGGTACGCGACGCCTTCCACACCGAGATTCATTCGCTGTCGGTAAACGGTAGGAGCCATTTTGCCAATATGAGCGATCCCGCCGTCCCGGCCGCGCTCTCACCGGCGCTGGAGGGAGTGGTATCGCTCAATGATTTCCGGCCGCATCCGATGTATCGGCGGCGCACGGACTACACGACCAGCGGTGGTTACCAGGCGGTGGTGCCCGCCGACCTTGCCACCATCTATGACTTCAATCCGCTGTTTGCGGCGGGTTATTCGGGCCAGGGCCAGACGATCGTGGTAGTCGAAGACAGTGATACGTACAACAACACTCCGAGTGGCTGTAACTCCACGACGTGCACCGGCAACACGGACTGGAGTACCTTCCGTTCGACGTTTGGCCTCGGTTCCTACACCGGCGGCTCTTTCAAGCAGGTTCATCCAGCACCCGGCGCTAGCGGCGGCGCCGGCACGTGCACTGATCCTGGAGTCAACGGCGACGATGGCGAAGCGGCAATCGACGTGGAGTGGGCCAGCGCGGCGGCGCCCAACGCGGCGATCGAACTGGCATCGTGCAGCGGACACGAGCACAAACTTCGGCGGATTCATCGCGTTGCAAAATCTGATCAGTGAATCCGGCACGCCGCCTGCGATCGTGAGCATCAGCTACGGAGAGGCCGAGGCGGAGCTGGGCGCAACCAGGAACACGTACATCAGCGGACTCTATGCGCAGGCGGTGGTCGAGGGCGTGTCCGTCTTCGTGTCGTCGGGCGATGAGGGCGCAGCAAGCGCTGACGCGAACGCATCGGTGGCGACTCACGGCATAGCAGTCAGTGGATTCACCTCGACACCGTATAACGTCTCGGTGGGCGGCACCGATTACGGCGACACTTACGCGGGTACGGTAAACAGCTATTGGGGATCGACGAACAGTTCTACGTATGGATCGGCGCTGTCCTATGTTCCGGAAATTCCCTGGAATGACTCGTGCGCCGGCGACCTACTCTCCACGTTCGCCGGCTATTCGTCGCCGTTCGGGACCGCTGGATTCTGCAACAGCACGGTGGGAAAGGCATATTACCTTACCACCGCATCGGGAAGCGGCGGGCCGAGCGGCTGCGCGACGGGAGCGCCATCCACCAGGAATGTCGTGAGCGGAACCTGCGCCGGTTACGGCAAGCCGACGTGGCAATCGATTTTTGGCAATCCCGCCGACGGATTGAGAGACATTCCCGACGTCTCACTGTTCGCCGCCAACGGATTGTGGGGACACTATTACGTAGTCTGTTATTCGGATACGAGGAATGGGGGCGTGTCATGCGCGGGAACGCCTGATACCTGGGCCGGATACGGTGGAACCTCAGTTTCCTCGCCGATCATGGCGGGAATCCAGGCGCTCATCAATCAGCGCACCGCCAGCCGTCAGGGAAACCCCAATCCAACTTACTATTCGCTTGCCGCCGCCGAGTACGGAGTCAGCGGCAACTCGGCCTGCAATTCGAGCCTGGGTAACGGCGCCGATCCATCGTGCATCTTCTATGACGTCACGCTCGGCGACATGGATGTCGATTGCACGGGCACTCATAACTGCTATACGCCATCGGGCACATACGGAGGCCTGTCAACCTCCAATTCCGCGTTTGAGGCTGCGTACGCAGCCGGGGCCGGCTGGGACTTTGCGACCGGGATCGGCACCGTCAATGCCTATAACCTGGTAATGGCATTTGGATCGCCGGCAGCCACGCCGACCGCCACTGCCACGGCGACAGCAACACCGACTAAGACTGCGACTGCGACGCAAACCGCAACTGCGACGTCGACGCCAACCGTCACCGCGACCTCGACGCGCACCGCGACAGCGACAGCCACCGCGACGCAAACCGCAACTGCAACGCCGACCGCGACTGCGACAGCAACTCCGACGGCGACAGCAACTGCGACAGCAACGGCCACCGTGACCGCGACGCAAACTGCAACGCCAACAGTGACGGCTACTCAGACCGCAACTACCACGGCGACTGCCACCGCGACGCAAACCGCAACTGCGACGTCAACGCAAACTGCGACCGCGACCTCAACGCAAACAGCAACTGCGACAGCAACGGCCACCGTGACCGCGACGCAAACTGCAACGCCAACAGTGACGGCTACTCAGACCGCAACTACCACGGCAACTGCGACGTCAACGCAAACAACAACTGCGACAGCGACACCAACCGCGACTGCGACAGCGACACCAACCGCGACTGCGACTGCAACCGCAACGGCAACGCCGACGGCAACGCCGACTACCTCCATGACCGTGACTGCGTCGCTCGCATTCGGCAACGTTGTGGTAGGTCAGACGGTTACGAAGAACCTGACGGTCAAAAACACCGGCACGAACCCGCTGTTCATCGGCAGCGTAACTTCGAACGACGCTGAATTCGCGGCCACGGGCGCTACCACCTGCCCGCCGACCGGACTGGCGCACCTGGCTACCTGTACGATCGCGATTGGCTTCACGCCGAGCGCGCTCGGCACGCGCGGTGCGACGCTCTCGGTTTACGACAACACCGCCACCAGCCCGCAGAGTGTCTCGGCCAGCGGCACCGGCACGGCCACGATGACGGTCACGCCGACGAGTTTCGCATTCGGGAGCGTGATGGACGGCTCCAAGGCGATCAAGGCGATCACGGTGCACAACTATCAGACCAACCCGGTCACGCT
This sequence comes from uncultured delta proteobacterium, assembly GCA_963813785.1. Taxonomy (GTDB): domain Bacteria; phylum Desulfobacterota; class Binatia; order Binatales; family Binataceae; genus Binatus. The sequence goes on from CAWFAJ010000004.1 coordinate 54,322, forward strand.
GACCCTCCCGCCGAGCTTCAGCGGGCCCAACTCCGGCGATTTCAGCGTCACCGGCGGCACCTGCACCTCGACCCTTGCAAAGACAGCGGCGTGTTCGCTGATCGTAACCTATGCTCCGACTGCGATAGGCGCCGAATCGGCGACCATGACCGTGACAGACAGTCCCGATCCGCTTGGTCCGTACACGGTTTCCTTCAGCGCGCTGGCAACCATTCCGGAATCGCTGTCGGCGACGACGTTGATCTACGGCAGCGTTTACCAGACGGCTTCCAAGACGTTGAACATCACCGTTACCAACAACGCCGGCAGCGGGCCGATCACCCTGACCGGAACGAACATCGGCGGCGCCAACTCAGGCGACTTCGCGGTGACGGGCGGGAGCTGCACCGGCACGTTGGCGGCGTCGTCGAGCTGCACTTACGCGGTAACGTTTACGCCGAGCACCGAGACTGCCGAGAGCGGCACGCTCTCGATCGGCGTTGCGGAAGATCCCAATGGTGGTCCGCCGGCAGTCGCTCTCAGCGGAACCGGCGAGTCGCCGATCAAGGCGCTGCCCTTGACGGGCATCGCATTCGGCACGGTCGCGGGCGGCCATTCCTCCGTGAACAAGACTGTCACGGTGTACAACTACGGCGGTGCGGCGGTTCCGCTGAGCGAGAGCATCACCGGGACCAACTCCACCGACTTCGCGGTGACCGGCGGGACGTGCACCACGCGGCCAGGCGGGTCGCTGGCGGGCGCCGGGGCGCATTGCACCTACCTGCTGAAGTTCACGCCGAGCATCGTCGGCGCGGAGAGCGCGACATTTGGTGTCAGCGCGTCCGGCGATGCGGCCAGCCCGCACGACCTAAGCCTCTCAGGGACCGGCGGCTCCTGAGCGGCAGGGTGCAGGCGCTTGTAGCGGCGTCCTTTTTGAAGACTCGCGCAAACTTGGCGCGAAACTCTTCTACTTCCCGAAATCGATCGGCTGCGGGCAGGCCGAGCCGCCGGCGTTGTAGCCGTAAACCATCTCGCCGCCGATGTCCGCGCCTGCCGTCATCAAACACATGACTGCGATCAGCCCGGCGAGAAACACGTACCGTCCCCGTGTCGGCATCGGCCGTGCCGCGAGCGCCCACACCGTCAGCACGCCCGTCACCGCCGACGCCGCGATCATCAGATGCTTATGATGCCGCAGCAGTTCGTGGCGGACCGACATCGAAACCATCAGCCCCGGCGCCGCATAGAGACCGCTGGCAACCGCCGCCGCCGCGCCAAGCGCGCCCAGCACCAGCATCCACAGCGCGGTCCACTTAAGCCTTTCGCTTGCGCTAATTGATCCGAGGAAATAAAGGAGCGCCGCGCCATAGAGAAACGCGATCGGAAAATGCACCAGCAGGGGATGGATATTCTGCAGGTGCGATGCGCCCGGCAGAATGCGCTCCAGCACGGCGAGGTTTGCCCGCGGCTACTTCACTGACTCGACGACGATGTATTCCGTGCCGTTTTTATTGTATTCCTTGCCGGTCACCGTCACCTCGTCTTCCATGTGCTTGATAACGCTCTCGGGGAGCGGCGACGCATTCTTGTTTGGCAACACGATGTAGGATTTCTCGGTTCCTTTTTCGATAAGTACCACCGGCATCCCACTGGATGCGCATTTCATCGCGCACTCCTTGTGGCCCGCGCCCTTCGCGCCCATCGTGCTGTAGCAGTACGCGTCTTCGAGATTGCCGGTGACCGATATCGCGCCGCCGTCGGCCGCCAGCGCCACGCCAGCCAGTCCAATCCCGACAACGAAAACGAGTCCGAGGCCGAAACCGAAATTCGCCAGACGATTATTCATGGTTCACCCCTGAAAAAACCCCGAAAACGATCAAGTGATCAACGCGCGACGGTGTGAAGCGCGCAACGCGCTCCCATGCCGTGGCTGCCGCCGGTGCAACATGACGCGCTCGGGCAGCATGACTCCTTCTTTTGGCAACATTCGGGCGTATCCGACGCACGCTTGCCGCTCGCGGAGGAAATTCCAAATGGCGCAACCATCACGGTTGCGAGCAAAGCCATCAGCGCGAATTTCTTCATGATCAATTTCTCCCTGATATCCTAACCGCCGCCGGATCCGGGCTTCACCATCGGCGAAACACAAGCTTAGCGGCGATACGAGCGTGCTTCAACCGTCGAGCCGACGTCGCCCCCGCCGAACATCTCGCGCCATCCCTTGCGGCGCCGCGCCCCGGGCAATCGCGCACCCAGCCGCTCCAGGTGCAGCTCGAGAATTTGCTTGAGTTCGTCGTTGAGCCGCTCGATTTCGATTTCCTCGGGCATCTTGGGCCGCGGCTGCCCTTCGGCAATTGCGCCGCGGCGCCGGCCGTAGAGCTGCTGCAAGCGCAACTCCGCCTTCGCGAACATCGCTTTATATTTATAGTCGAGCCGGCTGAGCGCGTCGGTCATCGCCGCCAGCGTCACGAACCGCCGCCGCATCCGCCACCATTCAAACAGCGTCAGCAGGATCGCGCCGAGCATGAACAGCGCAAAAAATCCCAGGCTGACGGCGGTTGCACGCCACCACGGCAGCAACTTGGCGCTAAGCTGCAAGTCCTGATTGTCGCCGGTCAGTTCCTGCACTTGCGTCTGGAGCGATTTGACCTGCTCCTGCGCCGACTCGGCCTTCTGCTCCGCCGTTTGCTGCTGCGCGCTCAGCGCCTCGACCTGTGACTTGAGCGTATCGACCTCGGTGGTGAAAGGATGCGGAACCCTCAACACCTCGTCCACTTGCAGTTCATCGTCAGGATGAATCCGGTTGGCGTGGGCGAGCTCATCGGCGGTGATCCCGAACATCTGCGCAATTGCGCCGATCGAATCGCCGGGGCGAACCGTGTACGGGATGATGTTCGCGGGATGACCGGGCTTGACGACGGGGTTTGGCGCCGGCTGGGCCGCGGGCTGTTCCGTATCGCGAGCCTCAGACGGCTCGGCCTCGCTCGGCGGACTCACGACTCGCGAGGGTGGCGCAGAGGGCGGAATCGTACTCTCGTTGAAATCGGATTGAGCGAACCCAAGTCCGCAGCCGACAATGATAAACGTCGCCGCGAGGCCCAGTCCGGATAAAGTTGACCTCAACCGTCGCGCGTTCATGATGAATCCTTTGCCTGCCAACCCATTCCAGTATCTAACAGATCACGCCAAGGGTCTAGGCTGTTGCAAACATGCTACGCACGCGTCGGTGGATGCAGCGCCGCGTAGGCAGCCCCCACCACACCGCCTCGCGGACCCAGCGCCGCGCGCACGATCTTCGCCTGCGATGCGACCGCTGTGAAGGCCCGCTCGCGCACCTGCGCCATCATCGTTTTGCGCATGTATGGGATCGCGCCGGCGACACCGCCACCAATCACGACCAGCTCGGGATTGAAGATATTTAGAAAAGACGCAATCGCGACTCCCAGGTAATAGCCGGCCGTGGCGAACGCTTCGAGCGCGAGTCTGTCGCCGCGGCGAGCCTGCGCCGCCAGTCCGCGCACCGAGAAATTCCCTTCCGAATCAACGATTTGCGCGGGCAACGGCGCACCTGGCGACAGTCCCAGGCGCTGTTCGACCAGGCCGCGCAGCCCCGATGCCGATGCGTATGACTCCAGGCATCCGTTCGCTCCGCAGTCGCATCGCGGACCCTCCGGATTGACCGTGACATGCCCCAATTCGCCCGCCATCCCGCTTCGCCCGTGAACCAGTTTGCCGCCGACGATCAGTCCGCCGCCGACTCCGGTGCCCAGCGTCAGCAGCACGACCTCGCGCCGGCCGCGCGCCGCGCCGCGCCAGCATTCGCCCAGCGCCCACGCGTTGGCGTCGTTCTCGACGACCACCTCGCGGCCGATCAGCGCTTCGAGCTTGCGGCGCAGCCGGTATGCGCGCCATGCGGCGACGTGCGGTGCCTGCATCACGGTTCCCGAGTACACGTTCAGCGGTCCCGGCACTGCGACCCCGATCGCTCGCGGCGATCCAAGTCCGCGCCGGCGCGCGGTGTCCAGTAGATGAGTTAGCTGCGCGGCGATATTTTCAGCGACGGCTGTGGCCTGGCGCGAGGCGTGCGAAGGCCCGTGCTCCATCAGGATCACCTCGCCGCCGCTGGCAGACACGGCTGCGGACCGGATATTGGTGCCACCCATATCCAATCCGACCGCCCATGCGCGCGTCATTTTCCCGATTCGCCCGGGAATTTCATCAGCGCGAGATGTTCGCGATTTCCCGCCCTGCCCTCAATCGGCGATTCGATTGTGCCGGCCACGTCGAGGCCGATACTCTCCGCGAACGCGACGATCCCCGCGACCGCTTCGCGCCGGAGTTTTTCGTCCCTGACGATGCCACCCTTGCCGACCTTGCCCTTGCCGACTTCGAACTGCGGCTTGATCAGCGCGACTATCTCGGCCCGCGGCGCCACCAGCGCCAGCACCGCCGGAATCACCAGCCGCAGCGAGATAAAACTGGTGTCGATCGTCACCAGCTCGGGCGCGTGGGGCAAGTCGTCGGGCGAGGCGAGCCGGATATTCATGCGATCGAGCACCGTGACGCGCGGATCCTCGCGCAGCTTCAGCGCCAGCTGCCCGTAGCCGACGTCCATCGCGATCACGGCCTTGGCGCCGCGGCGCAGCAGCACGTCGGTGAAGCCGCCGGTCGATGCGCCCACGTCCATCGCGAGCTTGCCCTCAACCGAGATGCCGAAATGCTCGAGCGCGGCGATCAGCTTGTACGCTCCGCGCGAAACGAACTGCGGCGCACCCGCCATCAGCGCGATCGGAGTTTCAGAATCGACCTTGAGGTCGGCTTTGTAAGCCGGCCGCGAGTTGACGCGCACGCGCCCCGCCATTATCAGGCGCTGCGCGATTTCGCGGCTGTCGGCCAGACCGCGGCGCGCCATTTCAGCGTCGAGCCTGAAGCGGACCAGCGGCGCCGCGGAGCGCCGCGGCTTGGGCTTGGCGCCGGGACCATTGCTAGAAGGGTGTTTCGTCGTCGTCCTTTGCGCCGGCGTGGTGCTCGTCATCCGACGATGCTTCAAAGGGCGCCGTGCGCAGTTCGCCGCCGGCGCTCCGCGTTAGCAGTTCGACCTTGCGCTCGACTTCGTCGAGTTTCCCATTGAGCGCCTTCACCAGCATGACGCCGCGTTCGAAGGCTCCGATTGATTCTTCCAGCGTAAGCTCGCCCGAATCGATCTGGTTGACGATCGTTTCAAGATCCTTGAGCTCGTCTTCGAATTTTTTTGTCTTCGCGACCATCGTCTAGCAACCAAAATCTAAATTGTCCGGCCGGTCGCGCGCGCGGCGACACGCCCCCTGGCCAGCCTGATGTCGAGCTCGTCGTCCAGCTTCACCGTGGCTGCGTCGAGCACCGCGCGCGAATTGGCCTGGTTGATCACCACGGCGTAGCCGCGATCCAGAACTTTCAGCGGCGACAAAGCGTCGAGCCTGCCCGCTATCGCTCCGAGCTGGCGCCGCCTGCCTTCGAGCGCCGACAGCGTGCCATGAACAAGACTATTGCCGAGCCGCGAGGTCGCAAGCCGCATCGCGCGCACCATCGCATCGGGACTGCGAAGCCGCAGCCGCAATTCGCCGACGGTGCGCCGCCGCTCCGCGATTCGCGAGGACACCGCATCCGCCAGTTCGCCCTCGATCTCGGCAACGCGTTCGCGCGCCGCGGCGATCGCGACGCCGGGATGACGTATCCGCGCCGCCAGATCGTCGATCGATTCGCGCCGGCCCGACAGTTCGCGCCGCATCGCGCTCGCGATCGACGCGCCTAGCGATGCGACCCGTTCGGTCAACTCTGCCTGGCTTGGCACCACCATCTGCGCGGCCGCGGTGGGAGTAGGCGCGCGCAGGTCGGCGACGAAATCGGCGATCGTATAGTCCACTTCGTGGCCGACCGCGGAAATTACCGGGATCGCCGACCCGAAAATCGCCCGCGCGACGACCTCTTCGTTGAACGCCCACAAATCTTCCAGCGAGCCGCCGCCGCGTCCAACGATCAGCACCTCGGCCCGCCCGTCGCGATTGAGATCGGCGATCGCATCCGCGATCTCCTGCGCGGCGCCGTCGCCCTGCACCTTCGCCGGCCTGAAAATCACCTGCAGGTTCGGGAATCGATCGAACAGGATGCGCAACATGTCGCGCAGTCCCGCGCCGCCGCGCGCCGTCACGATTCCGATCCGCCGTGGCAGGTACGGCATCGCGCGTTTGCGCGCCCGATCGAACAGCCCTTCGGCCTCCAGCCGCCGCTTCAACTGCTCGAACGCGACCTGCAACGCGCCGACGCCGCGCGGCTCCATTTCTTCGGCGTAAAGCTGCAACGCGCCGCGCTGTGCGAAGACCTGCACCCGTCCGCGAACGATCACTTCCATCCCGTCGGCGGCTTTGAACCGCATCCGGTTGAACGCCGACTTGAACATCACGACGTTGATCGCGCTGCGGGAGTCCTTGAGCGTGAAGTAAAAATGATTCGACGGCGCCAGCCGCGCGTTCGAGATCTCGCCGACCACCCAGTGCTCGCCCAGGCTCGCGTCGAGCGCGTCGCGCACCATCCGCACCAGGTCCGATACGCTGATCGCCCCCGAGCGGCCGCCGCGGATCGAAAGTTCGAGCTGCCCGTCCATCGTCGTTTAGCTTATCAGAATGAGTTGCCAGCCACCTACATCGCTCATTAGATGTCCTTTTCGACGATTGCCCTTAGCCAGCCCCGACGTGCCGGCGGCCAACAACAACACCGCGCCCGCGCAAAAAAAACGCGCCGGACATCATGATGCCCGGCGCGTTGCGATCGATTCTATTTCTATCGCCGTCCGCTAGTCGCCCTTGGACTTCGCGCTCTCGCCCTCTGCCGTGGATACCACCGGCTGCGACTCGCCCTTGGCTAGCTGGAGCTTGAACGTGTCCCAATGCTTGAGGATGTCGACCGCGCGATCGAGCTGCACGTCCTTTTGCTCTTTCGCCTTGGCGCCCTTCGCGCCCGGCCCCTTGCCGCCCTTTTCGCTTCCGGCGGCGGGAGCCGCGCCCTCGCCGGTCGCCGGATTATTGCCGCCTTTCTTCTGCCCGTTCTGGAAATGATGGGGCAAATCGGACTCGTGGATTTCCGGGTTTTCGTCGAACTCGGCGCCCTGCTGCGTTAGCGAGGCGATCGTTTCCTTGGGCGGCTCGACATCGACGTCGGGCGTGATTCCCACCGCCTGGATCGAGCGCCCGGTGGGAGTGTAGTAGCGCGCCGTCGTCAGCCGCAGCGCCGAATGGTCGTCGAGCGGCAGAATCGTTTGCACCGAGCCTTTGCCGAAAGTCTGGGTGCCCAGAATCACCGCGCGCTTCTGATCCTGCAATGCGCCCGCGACGATTTCGCTCGCGCTCGCGCTGCCGCCGTTGACCAGCACCACCATCGGATAGTCAACGAAATCCTTCTTCTTGTGCGAGAAGTATTTCTGCTGCTGATTTTCCTCGCGCCCCTGCGTGTAAACGATCAGCCCGCCGTCGAGAAAATCGTCCGAAACCTTTACCGCCTGGTTCAGCAATCCGCCCGGATTGTCGCGCAGGTCGAACACGATTCCCTTGAGCTTGCCGTGGTCCTTCGCTTCCAGCTCGTCGATCGCCTTCTCCACCCCCTCGCCCGTGTTCTCCTGAAAGGTGGTGACGCGGATATATCCGTAGCCGCCGTCGAGAGGCTTGGCCTTGACCGACTGAATCTTGATCACGTCGCGCGCCAGCGTCACCGTGAATAGCTCGGGCACGCCGCCACGATGAATCGTCAGCTTGATCTTGCTGCCCTTGGGCCCGCGCATCCGCTTGACCGCATCGGTCAGCGACATGTCCTTGGTGAAGTCGTCGTCGATCTTGATTATCTGGTCGCCGGCTTTCAGTCCCGCGCGATACGCCGGCGTGTCCTCGATCGGCGCAACGATGGTGAGCGAGCCATTCTTGATCGTGATTTCGATTCCGAGTCCGCCGAAGCTGCCGCGCGTCTCGACTTCCAGGTCGCGGTACAGGTCGGGCGTCAGGTAGGCGCTATGCGGGTCGAGCGACGCCAGCATCCCGCTGATCGCGCCGTCGATCAGCTTCTTGGTCGATACCGGTTCGACGTAGTTTTTCTGCACGATCGCGAGCACGCTCGCGAACGTGTCGAGCTCCTGGTAGGTGTCGTTCGAGAGCGCCTGCGCGCGGCGCACCGCGACCTCCTGGATGACAAGGAAACAGGCAACCAGTGAAACCGCCAGCGTGATCGACCATCGATGTCTTTTGATCATTGACATTTATTCAGTGTCGCTCGGGACTCGAGATTATGAGGCTAAATATTTAAGCAGATGCGCCGCTCTAATGCATACGCCCGCGACGCCCCCTTCGTTACCCTAAATAATAGCAAATTTATCCCTCCGATCCTCCCCACCCCCGCCATCGGCGATCCGACACGAAACCCGCCGTGGGTTTCGCACTTCCTTGGGCAGGGGTGACCCCTGCACCCAGCATTAACGCCGCGCTCCGTTGTCGCGCGCGGCCCCTGCACCCGGTATTGAGAAGACGCGAAAATCTGCGCAGCGCATCTTTTCGCGACTATGCAATGGAAGAGCCCGCGTTCGCACGATTCAGGATCCTGCCTCTGCCCGCATTTTTTACCCGTCTGCTTCCTATCTTTGTGTCATCCTGAGCGCAGCGAAGGATCTCGCGCGTTCGCGCGTCCTCTTTTTCCGTCATCCTGAGCGCAGCCGAAGGATCTCGCGCGCCAGCGCGCATCGCTTCAGCACCATCATCCGGCTACGCAATGCTCTCCTGTCAGGGCAAGAGATGAAGGCGAGGGTGCAGGTGACGCGCAGAGCCTGCTCGACGCGTGCCTCTTCCCTGTTCTCCAAAACCCGTTATTGTGATGATCGAATCGATGATTGAATCAAAGAACCATGGATTTAAGTGATGATAGACCAATTGGCCTTTCAGCTACTTGACCATGCCGATGCTGTACGCCGCGACGCTGCCTCGCGCCTCGCTCTGAAGCGGAAATCTGCGCTGGGGCAGTTCATGACGCCCGCGCCCGTGGCCCGGTTCATGGCTTCGCTGTTTCCACCCGCGACCCTGCAGATTTGTCGCCTGGTCGACCCCGGAGCCGGCGTCGGTGCTCTTTCGTGTGCCTTCCTTGATCGCTTGGCCAGTTCGAAAGAGCTGAATTTTCAGAACGTGGAGATCGAGGCTTACGAGATCGACAACACCTTGTGCACGCACCTCGAAACTGCGCTGGAGGTTTACGCCGGAAGATTGCCCGTGACCTACAAAGTTTCGTCCGCTGATTTCATTTGGGAGGCTGCGTGCAAAAGGTTCCAAGGTTCAAGGCCTTTTTCTCACGCGATCCTGAATCCGCCCTACAAAAAGATTAACAGCGCATCGCAACACCGCCTCATCCTCCGGCGCGCAGGCGTCGAGACGGTCAATCTCTATTCGGCATTTGTCGCGTTATCGCTCGCACTCATGCAACCCGGCGGCCAGCTCGTTGCCATCATTCCGCGGAGCTTTTGCAACGGACCTTATTACCGGCCCTTCCGCGAATTTCTGCTTCATCACGCGGCCCTTCGGCATTTGCATCTGTTCGGATCGAGGAACAAGGCTTTCAAGGATGACGACGTGCTGCAGGAGAACATCATCGTCCGGCTTGAGCGTGACGGCCGCCAGGGCGATGTGACCGTTTCACACTCCACGGATGACAGCTTCGCCGACCTCTCGACTCATGAGCACCCGTTTGACCGCATCGTGTTTCCCGACGACCCGGAGCATTTTATTCATGTGCCGACTTCGCTTGGGCGCAGCGCCATCGAGTGTGCGCCCGGAATCTGCTTTTCGCTGAATGAAATCGGCATCAGCGTTTCAACCGGCCCGGTTGTGGATTTCCGGTTGCAAGAGCACATCCAGCAGAAGCCGGGCAGGGGAACCGTTCCCTTGCTATATCCCGGCCATTTCATCCGCCACACGACGCAATGGCCGAAGGATGGCATCAAGCGCGGCAACGCGATCAAGCTCAACGCTGACACGAGAAAATGGCTCTACCCGAACGGCTCCTATGCCGTGGTGCGACGTTTCTCATCGAAGGAGGAACGGCGTCGCATCGTCGCCAGCGTGGTTACACCTGCCGCCTTTCCAGAAGCGCCCATGCTTGGCTTTGAAAACCACCTCAACGTCTTTCATGAGGACAAACACGGCTTACCGGAAAATCTCGCGCACGGCCTAGTCGCGTTCTTGAATACAACGGCGGTCGATGACCATTTCCGCCGCTTCAACGGGCACACCCAAGTGAACGCAACCGACCTCCGTTTGATGAAGTACCCAAGCCGAACGGCGCTTATCACCCTCGGAAAGTGGGCGCGCACGCAAAGTGCGCTAACGCAGGCCATGCTTGACGATCAACTGAAGAAGCTCTCCGAATGAGCCGCCCTCACATCGATAACGCCCGCAAGATTTTGATTTCCCTCGGCCTCCCGCGCGCACAGCAGAACGAACGTTCGGCCCTTTGCCTTCTGGCGCTCCTCGCCCTCCGCCCCGACCGCAAATGGGCTAGGGCGCAAAACCCACTCATCGGTATCACCCCGATCATGGATTGGATTCGGGACCACTACAAGAAAACCTATGCGCCGAACACCCGTGAAACCGTGCGCCGCCAGACGATGCACCAGTTTGTTGACTCGGGCATAGCTCTTTACAATCCCGACAAACCTGATCGGCCCGTCAACAGCCCCGCCGCCGTTTACCAGATCGAGCCGTCCGCTCTGGCCCTACTCCGCAGCTTCAACACAAAGGCATGGCACGGCAAGCTGACGGAGTACCTTGCGAAGCGCCAGACACTCGCCGCCAGGTACGCTAGCGAGCGCAAGCAAAACCTTATTCCCGTGAAAATCGCGCCCGGTGAGGAAATCACTCTCAGCCCCGGTGAGCACAGCGAACTGATCCGGGCCATTATTGAAGACTTCGGTGCGCGTTTCGTCCCCGCGGGCCTGCTGATTTATGCGGGCGATACAGGCGAGAAGTGGGGCTATTTCGACGCCGCGTTGCTGTCCAAACTCGGGGTCAGCGTCGATTCCCATGGCAAGATGCCGGACGTAGTTCTGTACTACCCGGAGAGAAATTGGCTCTTGCTCGTCGAGTCCGTCACCAGTCATGGCCCCGTTGATGCAAAGCGCCACGTGGAGCTCGCGAGGCTTTTCTCAAACTCTAAGGCTGGCCTGGTCTACGTCACCGCCTTTCCGTCGCGAGCAGTGATGAGCCGTTATCTCGGAGACATTGCTTGGGAGACGGAGGTGTGGTGCGCCGATGCGCCCTCACATCTGATTCATTTCAATGGCGAACGGTTCCTCGGCCCCTACAACGCGGGAGACTGACAACATGATGAGGAGAGCACCAGCCTGCGGCTGGGCGGGGGAAAATCGCGCCCAAGAGTTGAGCTACGGGCAAGACTTGGTCTATGAGAATCCCGCCTGACGGGCGGGGCGACGTTGCTGAACGCTAACTGTAACTGACTGGCGCCGGTCAGCAACCCACAACCCACTGCGTCAAAGGGTCACCCCTGGCCGTTGGCACGGCTGGCCAGTATTAAAAAACAGCGTCGTCATCCGCAAACCTGCTCGACTCGACCCAATGCGGATTTCGGCGGATACTCAATGGGTAACGATTACATCGTCAGGCCGCTGGCGTAGTGGAGAAATACGTCATGCAAGAAAAAATTGAACCGGGATTCCAGGCTTTTGTTTCCGACGGAGGCGAGGAGTTCGGCGCCGTTCGCCAGGTTTCGCCGGGCGGCCGGCCCGAGCTGGTCATCTACGTCGAGAATGCCGGCGATTTCACGGTCCCGTTCAGCGCCGTCGATGCGGTGCATTCGGAGAAGGTCGTCTTTAACTGCGCCAAGCTCGATCGCCGGCTTCGCCGTGCGATCGGGCACGCGCACGATAGCGAAAAGCCGGGTGCCTGAAGTAGGGGAATCGCGATTGAGATGAGAAGCTCCTGGGTCTCTCGGCTTCGCGCGCAATGACGATCCAAAAAGGGCGATCCGAAAAATCCTGCCTTGGGTGCATGGCTCACTCCCTGGCCGTGGCGACGGCAGCGCAGTGAATTAAGACTGGCCCGTCGTGCCAACGATCGCGCGACAACGGAGCGCGGCGTAAATACTGGGTGCAGGGGTCACCCCTGCCCAGGGAAGTGTGAAACCCACGGTGGGTTTCGCATATAATCAAATTCTTCCCTTTGCTCGCCCGACCCCTGCAACTGCTATCCTTGCTTTGAGTCCAGCAGTTGCTGCAAGGCGTCTTTCACGTCGGGCCGCGACCAGTCGAATCCGCCCATATGATGCGCGACTATCCGGCCCTTGCGATCGATTATGAAAGTCTCGGGCACCCCGCTTACCTCGTAGGTCTCGCTGATCTTGTTTTCCGGGTCGAGCAGTATTGTGAAATGGTACCCGTTCTTCTTGACGTAGGACGCCACCAGGTCGCGGCCGCCGGTGTCCTGGCTCGCCGCCAGCATCACGAAGTCCTTGTTGCCCTTGAAGTCGTCGTACAGCGTCTGCATCGAGGGCATTTCTTCCCGGCACGGTCCGCACCATGTTGCCCATACGTTCAGAAACACCACTTTGCCGCGCAGCGATTCGAGCGAGACAGTTGTTCCGTCCAGCGTCTCGAGCTTGAAATCGGCCGCTCGGCTGCCCGCCGCCACCGCCGCATTGGATTGCTCTGCCGTTTCGGGTGAGGTCGGGCCGACTCCGATACGTGCGCCGCGATGCCCGCTGAGGGCGACGAGCGCAACCCCGGTCATCACGACGATAGCGGCGACGAGGTAGAGGATTTTGTCCTTTATCTCCATCGCTCTCAGGCCCGCGCCGCGTCCATCGAGGGACGCTCAATTTTCTCGCCGGGATGCTCGCCGCTTTCTGCCTGGCCTTTCCCCCTGGTGATAATCAACGCGACGCCGCCGACGACCATCATCGCGATCGCAATCAGCTGCGCCTCACTGAGACACATGGAAGACGCGCGGATTGATTCGCACGAACTCGACGAGAAAGCGCGCGGCGCCCGCCAACAGCAGGTACCAATACATCAGCCGGCCGGCCGGATGAGCCGTCTTGCGCATCGACCACAATATCGCGAACACGCCGAGATACAGAATCGTTTCGTAAACCGGCGCGGGATGCACCCGGACGCTGAGGCAGTCCGACACGGTGCTGCAGGCCGGCACCAACTGATAATGCTCGCCCAGTTTCAGCACCGTCTGCGGAGTCCAGCCGACGATCGCCTTGGGATATGTCATCGCCCACGGCAAGGTGGACGGCAGCCCCCAGTCGCCGTCGCCGGAGAGCAGGCATCCGATTCGGCCGATTGCCTGCCCGACGGCAAGCGCCATCCCGCACATGTCCATCGTCACGGCGAATCCAATTCGATACCAGCGCGAAACCAGGTATGCGCCGAGGATTCCACCGATCATGCCGCCGTAGAATACGAATCCCGAGCCTGAGAAGATCATCGTCTTGGGATCGGCAAGGTAGGTGGGCAGATCGTCGAGGATCGCGTAGACGCGCGCACCGACGAGCGCCGTCACGGCGGCCACGATTACGATCGACGACGAATATTCGGGATCGAAGCCGCGCCGGACGCATTCGAGGCGGATAATGTAGTCGGCCGCCAGGAATCCCAGCGCCATCATCAGCCCGTAACTGTAAACGGTCAGCGGCCCCAGGTGGAACAAGACAGGAATCATTGTGATTCGAATTATAGTACGCGACGCCCCGCCCAGACCACAAAGGCTTTCGCCTTGCGGCGATCGCGATTATATGACGCAGGTATGCGGGCAGTCGTTCAACGCGTCAGCCGCGCGGAGGTGCGCTGCAACGGGCGCGTCCTGGGCAAAATTGCGCGCGGGTTTGTCGTGCTGCTGGGAGTTGCCGGCGGCGACAGCGAGGCCGACGCGGCGCATCTTGTAGATAGGATCGCCGGCATGCGGGTATTCGCCGATGACGCCGGCAAGATGAACCTCTCGTTGGCCCAGGCCGGTGGCGCAATGCTGGTCGTGTCGCAATTCACGTTGCTCGCCGACACGAATTCAGGCCGCCGGCCGTCGTTCACTGGAGCAGCCGCGTCCGGCGAAGCGCGCCGCCTCTACGCGCACTTTCTCTCGCTCGCGCGGATGCGCGGTGTTAAGGTTGAAAGCGGTGAGTTCGGCGCGACGATGGAAGTGGAAATCGTCAATGACGGCCCGGTGACGATCATCCTCGATAGTCGTGACAAGTGAAAATGGAAGAATTGGGCAAGTAGGTTACGATGCCGCGGGCGGGATTCTATACCGCCGAATCGGGTAAGATCTCGTTTCGGCGCGACGGCAACTGGTACAGCGACGACGAGCGGATCGACAACCCGCGAATCGCCCTGCTCTTCAGCCGGAGCATCAAGCGCAATCCCGACGGCAGTTACTATCTGCAAGTCGCTGAAGAACGCGCGCCGATCACGGTCGAGGACACGCCCTACGTAGTCACGACGCTTGAAGACGACGAGTTGGGCGGATTCGCGATGGTGCTGAACGACGACACCTGCGAGCCGCTCGATCCCACCGCGCTGGAGATCGGCGCAGGCCACGTCCTCTACGCGCGCGTCAAGGGCGGCGATGCTCGCGCACGCTTCCTTCGCTCCGCCTACTACCATCTCAGTGACCGCTTCGAATCCGACGACGGCGGACGTTTTTACGTCAATCTCAGAGGCCATCGGTATCCTCTCGGTGGCGCGCCGGCGCCGGGCAGCTGATGCACCTGGCCGAGCCGAATCTGCACATCGTCCTGGTTCGCCCCGAAATTCCGCAGAACACGGGATCGATCGCGCGTCTGGCCGCCGCGACCAGGGCCCGGCTGCACCTGGTGGGTCCGCTCGGATTCTCGCTCGAGGATCGCTATCTCAAGCGCGCGGGCCTTGATTACTGGCCGCTGGTGGATTTGCGCACGTATGAAGGATGGGAGCAGTTCGCCGTGGTGCATCACGATCCGCTGGCAGCGAAAACGAAGACGAAATTTTTCTCGACTCATGCCGACGCGACCTATCTCGATGCGCACTATGCGCGCGGCGATTTTCTTTTCTTCGGCTGCGAGACCGCGGGCCTGGGCCGCGACTTCGTGCTTGAAAGAATTGATCGTGCGTACCGGATACCAATCTTCGAGGCGGGCGTCCGGAGCCTCAATCTCTCCAACGCGGTGTCGATCGTGGTTTATGAAGCGCTGCGCCAGACCGGCGCGCTCAATGCTTCTTGACGGCGCAACTGCCGCAGCCCGTGCTGCAACCGACTTTCTCGGCGTCGGGCGGCGCGCCAAAATAATAACCCGCCTGCTCGAGTTCGCCGGGCGACACCCACTTGAGATGGTCGGCGACGGCGCTGTCGCAATGCACACAGACGCGGCGTTCGGCGCCGTGGTCGTCGAGCACGACGCAGGTCAGCACCGGCTTGCCGCAGGCCGCGCAATCCGCCATCGGAAATGACGCATCTCTAAGTGCGAGTAGAGGCGTGGGCATCGCGAACTAAGCTAACATCATCGCGCGCAGATGAGAAATCTGCGAGTTCACCGTTCACCCCTGGCCGTGGCGACGGCAGCGCAGGATTAAGTCATTGGCAGGGGTCGCGCCCGCCAACGGCGGGCGGCCTTAATACTGGGTGCAGGGGTCACCCCTGCTCACTGCCGCCGATACGGTTCGCCAAGCGCGCTTGGCGCCGCCGCCTGTCCGCCAAAGCCCGCCAGTACCACCAGCGTCAGCGCGTAGGGGAGCGCGAGAAACAGTTGGTACGGAACGACGGTGCCGAGCGCCTGCAATCCGAATTGCAACGCCATCGCGGCGCCGAACAGCACCGATGCGGCCGCCAGGCCCCACGAATTCCATCGTCCGACGATGACCACGGACAGCGCGACGAAGCCGCGGCCGGCCGAGATGTTTTCGACGAACGTGTTGGCGTACGCGAGCGTCAGAAACGCGCCAGCCAGCCCCGTCAGCGCTCCCGACACGATCAGCGCCTGCCACCTGATGGCGATTACGCCGAGTCCGAGCGCGTCCGCGGCTTCGGGACGCTCACCGCAAGCGCGAAGTCGCAGCCCATAGCGCGTGCGCGCGATCACGTACCAGAGCGCCGGCACGAGAATGAACGTGAAGTACACCAGCCCGTTGTGATTGAAGAGCACCGGACCAAGGAGCGGGATTCGCGCCAGCGGACCGAGCGGAATTTTCGCAATCGGCGCCACCATGAACGCCTTGCCGGTCACGCCGAACAGCTTGCGATAGAAGACGCCGGTCAATCCCAGCGCGAGAATGCTGACCGCGGTTCCAGTCACGACCTGGTTGACGGCGAGATTCACCACCAGTGCCGCAAAGATCGCATTGATCGCAACGCCCGCCGCGATCGCGCCCGCCAGGCCCAGCGCGGTGCTGCCGGTGAAGTATGCGATCGCGAGCGCGACGAACGCGCCCGCCAGCATCGCGCCTTCGATGCCGATATTGATTACGCCGCTTTTCTCCACGAGCAGCTCGCCCAGCGCAGCCAGCAGGATGGGCGTCGCCATGGTGATCGCCGAGGTGAGAAACGCGTCAAGCATCCGGCATCTCCGCAACCGGCGGCACCGCGGCCGCATCATGAGGCGCGCCGAAAATCTGCTCGCGCAGTCCGCTCCAGGCCGGGGTATCGAACGCGAGGATGATCAAGATGACGAGTCCCTGGATAACCTGCACCAGCTCCGGCGAGATACCCTGAGTCCGCTGCATCGCCTGCGAGCCGTTGTCGAGCGCGCCGAACAGGATCGCGGCGGGAATGATGCCGAGTGGATTCAGGCGCGCCACCAATGCGACCGCAATCGCCTCGAAACCCCATCCGGGCGAGAGCTTCTCGTACAATCGATGCGAAATCGCGGAGATCTGCACCGCGCCGCCGAGTCCCGCCAGAGCGCCTGACAGCGCCATCACCCACAACGTGAGCGCCGGGATTCGGACGGCGAAGAATGTCGCGGCGCGCCGGTTGCGGCCCATCGCGCGCAGCTCGAATCCGGCTCCGGTACGGAACAACAGCAGGTAGCACGCGGCGGCGAGCACGACTGCGAGGACCATGCCCAGGTTGACGCGGCTTGGGGCAAAGTAGAACTCGAGCTGGGCGGCGCGTGCGATGGGCGCACTGGTCGGATATGCGCGCGACGGTTCCATCAACGGGCCATGCACGACCCAACTGAGCGCCTGCACGGCGACGAAGTTGAGCATGATCGTGCTGATGACTTCGTTCACGTCGCGCCGCGCCCGCAGCCATCCCGCCACGCCGCCCCAAACCGCGCCGCCAATCGCGCCGGCGGCGAGAATGATCGCAATTGCGATCGCACGGGGGAAATTGCCCAGATGCGGACCGATCGCGCCGGCTGCGATCGCGCCGATCGTAAGCTGCCCGTCGGCGCCGATATTCCATAGCGCGCCCGAGAAAGCGAGCGAGACCGCAAGCCCGGTGAAGACCAGCGGCGTGGATTTTACAATTGTATCCACGCACGCGTACCAATTGCCGAACGCGCCTTCGCCAAGCGCCGCGAACACGCCGAGCCGGCGACGCGCCGAGCGCGGCGAGGACGATCGAGATGAGCGCGGCAGCGAGCGCCAGCGCTGCAAATGGTTTCGCAATCGAGGACAGCATCTCGCCGCCTGCTAGTCGCGAGCCCCGGCCATCAGCAGGCCCAGCCGCTCGGGATCGCGCTCGCCCGGACTGGTCTCGCGGATTATTCCGCGGCTGATAATCAGCAGCCGCCCGCATATCGCGAGCAACTCGTCGAGGTCGCTCGAAATCAGAACCGCCGCGCCTCCGCCGGTGGCAAAGTCCAAAATCGTCCGATGAACCTCGGCGGTCGCTGCAAGGTCGAGACCGCGGCAGATATTGTGCGCGACGATTACCCGTGGCCGCGACGCGATCGCGCGCGCCACTTCCAGGCGCTGGCGGTTGCCGCCCGAAAGCGCGCCGGCGATCGTTTCGGGACCGGGAGCGCGAATGCGAAAACGATCGATGAGCTCGCGGCAAAGATCGATTGCGCGCGAAGCGTTCAACCATCCATGCGATGTCACCTGCTCCCGGAGCGGACGCGCGAGAATCAGGTTTTCCCACAGCCGCATGTCGAGGATGAGTCCGTCGAGATCGCGATTTTGCGGTATGACCGCCATCGCGCCGCCCGGCGACCCGTCAAGCGGCGTTATTTTCCCGCTGCTCGGACGGCGCACGCCCGCGAGCACCTCGACGAGTTCGGTCTGGCCGTTGCCGTCAACGCCGGCGATTCCCACGATTTCGCCGGCGGCGACGCGAAACGAAAGCCGGTCGAGAATCCGCCGTCCGGTCTGATCGTCGAGGGTCAGATCTTCGATTTGGAGCACGCGATCGCCCGAATGCGACGGGGTCGCGGACGCAGCGGGCTGAGTCACGATTTCGCCAATCATCAGACCGGCCAGTTTTTCCTCGCTGGTCTGGGCGGGAGTTGTGCGGGCGACCACGCGGCCGCGGCGCAGCACGGTGATTCGATCGGCGACTGCAATCGCTTCGCCAAGCTTGTGCGTAATCAGCACCACGATTCGGCCCTCGGCGCGCAGGCTGCGCAGCAAGTCCAGGAATGCGGCCAGTTGCGAAGGGGCGAGCACGCTGGTCGGTTCGTCGAGAATCAGGACGCGCGGATTGAAGCTGAGCGCGCGCAGCACTTCGAGCCGAACGCGCTCGGCAACTGAACGATGCTCGACGGTGGCGCCCGCCGGCGGCATTTCGAACCCGAGTTTCGCGCCGAGCGAGCGCGCACGCGCCGCGACTGCATCGAGGTCGAGCGCGCCGGCGCCGGTGTCGAAGCCGCCCAACGCGAGATTTTCCTCCCACGTCATCCGCTCGAACAGCATCGGGCTTTGATGCACCGCCGCGATTCCGGCCGCCAGCGCGGCGCGCGGCGAGCCGGCCTGCAGCGGCAGCCCGTCGAGGATGGCTTCGCCGTGGTCGGCGGCGAGCGAGCCGGCCAGCACGTTCATCAAGGTGGTCTTGCCGGCGCCGTTTTCGCCGACCAGCGCGTGAATCTCGCCGGGGAGCGCTTCGAAATCGACGGCGTCGAGCGCGAGCGTACGGCCGAAGCGCTTGGTTATGGCGTTGGCGCGGAGCAACTAGGCGGCGCCTGCGCCGTAATGGATGCGCACGTATTCGAGCGCGGCTTCGCGGGTTTCGAGCGCGCCGTCGAGTTGATGGTCCTCGACGTCCTTCAAAATTTCCTTGAAGCGCGGCCCCGGCGTGAATCCCAACTGCTTGAGGTCCTCGCCGCCGATCAAACGCGGCGGACGAATCTCGGCCGGGGTCATCGTCGTCATCGCGCGGCGGCAAAAATGCCAGAAGCCCAGGTACGAGCTCGACGCCATCGCGTCCATAAACGCGACTTCCATCAATTCGTCAAACCCGTCCTCCGCGAGCATCCTCTTGAGCGTCGCCGGGCGCATCCGCGGCGCCATGCAGAGCTTCAGATGATTCTTCACCAGGTACGCGACCCGCTCCTGGACCGCGCGCGAGCGCTTGAGCCGCGCCATGATATTCGCCGCCATCACGGCGCCATCGTCGGTGTGCCCGTAGAAGGTGACCTTGTCGCCGGCGACCGCGCGGCATTGCGGCTTGGCGATGTCGTGCAGCAGGATTCCGAACGCGACGGTCTCGCTGCATCCGGCCGGAAGCATCGCGGCGGCAATCCGCGTGTGGGTGTAGACGTCGCCCTCGGGATGGAAATTTTCGGGCTGCGCGCATCCGGGCATCAGGACGACTTCGGGCAGGATCAATTGCATCAGGCCGCTGTCCATCATCAGGTCCATGGCGCGCGCGGCGGCGCCCTCGGTCATCATCATGACGATTTCTTCGCCGATTCGCTCGGCCGCAATTCCAATAATCGTCGGCGCGGCGCGTTTCATCGCGGCCCAGGTCGCGGGATCGATGGTGAAGTTGAGCCGCGCGGCGAAACGGGCGGCGCGCAGGATGCGCAAATGATCCTCGTCGAAGCGGTCGTAGGGATTTCCGATCGCGCGGATGATTCCGGCGCGCAGATCGCGCATCCCGCCGACCAAATCGATCAGGCGGCCGGCGATCGGATCGTAAAACATCCCGCCAATGGTGAAGTCGCGGCGAACAGCATCTTCCTCGATCGCGCCGAAGCGCACCGACGAGGGCCGGCGTCCGTCAGTATATTCGGCATCGGCGCGAAAGGTCGCGACTTCGATCGGCTTGAGGCCGTCAAACACTACGCCGATCACGCCGAACTTCGCCCCGACCGCCACCGTGCGATCGAACAGTTTCTGCACAACCTGGGGACGCGCGTCGGTGGCGACGTCGTAGTCCTTGGGCTCGACGCCAAGGATTCGATCGCGCACACATCCGCCGGCGAAAACGGCGCGAAAGCCGGAATCGACGAGACGGCGAACGATGTAGAGCGCCTTTTGCTCTTTGTCGCTCATGGGCGATGCGACTCTCCGGGTGCATTTTATAGCGTCGTGATTGGGAGGCGCTATACACTTGATTGAATGTGAAACCCACCGTGGGTTTCACGCTTCCTTGGGCAGGGGTGACCCCTGCACCGCAGTGAGAAGACGCGAAAATCTGCGCAGCGCATCTTTTCGCGACTACGCGATAGCAGGGCTGAGCCCTGCACCCAGTATTAAGGCCGCCCGCCGTTGGCGGGCGCGGCCCCCTGCCGACGGCTTAATACTGCGCGCGCTCTCGCTGGAGATGATCCGCCGCCTCCATCAGCGCTTCGGCATCGCGGCGGAAGTGCTGATTCGCCCGAGCCGTCACCGCCGCGGCGCGTAGCCCTGCGAGCAGATTCTTGCACCGCCGAGCAGCAGAAACGAGGCGTGCAGACTTTTGCAATTTCAAAGGGGGTTCAATATAAGTTTTCCACTACGCGCCGACGCCTTGTCGGGCTTCAATTGAAAAAGCGGGCGCATAAGGAACAGCGAAAGGGAGGAAATCGGCGCATGAAATTGAGAGTTGCGGGTTGGCTATTGTTGTGTGCCCTAGCTTGCACGCTGATGGCCGCGCCGGCGATGGCTCAGTACCCAGGCGGGCGGCATTTCGGCGCCTACGACGACGGCCACGTTTGGCGCGATGCGCAATGGTGGCATAGCAATAATCCCGAGTGGATGTATTCGCATCATCCCGAATGGGTGGTGGAACGGCGGGATTGGTGGTGGTACGACCACCAACATCATCCGGACTGGTTCTGGGCGCCGTTTTGGGAATCGTACCCGCTTTGGACTTGGGGCGCTCCTTACGAAGGCGTCTATCACGACTATTGGTGGTGGCATCGGTACCATCCCGATTGGATGTATGCGAACCACCCTGAATGGGCTGGGCCGTATGGCGGCTGGCTGCGCGACGATCATGGCAGGCATCCCGAATGGTTCACGTCGAATTATTGGCGCGAACATCCGCGCGACTGGGCCCATCCTGACAAGGAATTCTGGCGTGGCGAGGACGGCCGCTTCAAAAATTATTTAAACGAGCATCCAGAGCGTCGTTCCAAGGCGCGTGAAGAACGCCCGGGCGGCGCGCACGGCCAAGAACACATGGGCGTCGAGCGCGGCCCCGAACACGCGGGCGGCGCGCACGGCCAAGAACACATGGGCGTCGAGCGCGGCCCCGAACACGCGGGCGGCGCGCACGGCCAAGAACACATGGGCGTCGAGCACGGCCAAGAACGCATGGGCGTCGAGCACGGCCAAGAACACATGGGCGTCGAGCACGGTCCCGAACACGCGGGAGGTCCCGAGCGGGGCGCCCATCCAAGCGGCGCTCATCCCAATGAAGCTTCTCGCGGGCCCACGCATAATGCTCCTCATGCGGAACAGCATGAGGAATCGCACCACGGCGGCGGTGGCGCCTCAGGCGGCGAACGGGAAAGGAAGTAAACCGGCATCTCTTGCGACTGAACCAGCGTGGTGGACGGCAATGCATCTGTGCTGTCCGCCACGGCGTCGATGGTGACAACGGGTCAGACCGAAACGCGCCTGGCAGGTAGAGGAAACCGACGGCGACCTAGCGCTGGCCCAAGGGCGATTGCCCCAGCAGGATTCCGCCATCGACGGCGATCACCTGGCCGGTCACGTTAAGCGCCTTGTCGGAGCAGAGCCACGCCACCGCGCGGCCGATATCCTCGGCGGTCTGTTCGCGGCCGAGCGGAACGAGCTGGCTCACCACCGAGTCGAAGACCATGCGCGCGTTCGCATCACCGCCGCCGAGCACCGCACCCAAATCCTGCCATACTTTGGTGTAGATGAGGCCCGGGGCAACCGCGTTGACGCGAATTCCGGCCGGACCAAGCTGGAGTGCGAGCGTTTTGCTGTACGAGATCACGCCAGCCTTGGCCGCGGCGTATGCGGCCAGCATCGGATTCGCCTGCAGGCCGGCAACCGATGAGGTGTTGCAGATCGCGGCGCCACTTTTCATCCGCGGCGCGACCTCGCGCGACACCAGATAAACCGAGTTCAGGTTGAGATCGACATAGCGGCGCCAAGTCTCGACGCTGTCCCACCCGGGTTGATTGCCACTCTCGAACCATGCCCGATCGCCGCCGCCGGCGTTGTTGCATAGCACGTCAGGATGAGCGCCGAAGCGGGAGACAATCTCCTCGAGCGCGCGATGCACCTGATGCTCGTCGGTGACGTCGGCGGTAAAGCCCTGAACCTGGGCGGCGATCGCGGCGGGTGGCGGCGCCAGATCGCGATCGATGACGGCGACCCTGTCGACCACTTTTTCTTCCAGCAGCGCGTTCACGATCCCGAGACCGATTCCGCGCGCTCCTCCAGTCACGATTGCGTATTTCACTGATTTTCTCTCCCGGTCGAACTGCGTGCGCGCCGAGCGCTCAGGCTGCTTCTTTGCGGTTGCCCGAGTATTCCTTTCTATAGACGCGCAGCAAAGACGCAAACACCGACATGATCGCGGGGCCCAGGAACAGGCCGAGAGGGCCGTACGCTTCGAGCCCGCCGAGAATCCCCAGAAACAGCGCGATAGTGGGCAGGCCCGTGCCGTGCTTCATCGCCAGCGGCTTGATGAAATTGTCGATGACCGCGAGCGCGATCGAACACCAGATGACCAGGCCGACCGCCGCCGACCAGCTCGATGCGAAGCCCAGGTACAGCGTCGCGGGAATCCATACCAGTGCAGTGCCGCCGATGGGCATCAGTCCCGCGGCAGCCGACGCGATCGCAAGAAACAACCAGTACGGCACGCCGAAGATCAGCATGCCCAGGCCGATCGTCACGCCCTGCAGCACGGCGGACAGCATCAGGCCGCGCATCACCGACGACAGCGTCGTGCGCAGGGTATCGAAGATCGCCTTCTTGTCATCTTCATGCAGCGGGGTCAGGTCGCGCAGGCTGCGGTAGTAGAAGTCGCCGTCGCGCAGCATGTAGAAGAACGCGAGCAGCGCGATACCGAAGTCGATGACGAACGAGAGGATGTTTTTCGCGGCCTGAGTCGCATTCCTGGCCACGTAATCGCTGGTCATGTGCGCCGCTTGCAGCGTGAGCTTGGGCAGCTCCTCGTCGAGCTTGTAACCGCGATCCTGCATTTTTTTGGCGACCCATGCGCCGAGATTGGAGTGGACCGCCCAGTCGTGGAGCTTCGTCACTCCGCCGCTGCTCACCAATACCGTGGCCTGCGCGTAAAGCGTCTGCGCCTCGACGACGAGGCGGCCCGAGGCCCAGACGGCAGGCAGAATGACGCCAAGCCCGACGAGAATGCTGATGATTGCCGTCGACAGCGATCGCCGCTTGACGTACTTTTCGACTTCGATCAGCGCCGGATGCGCCATGAATGCGAGCAGGATTCCCCACACCAGCGGCGTCAGGAACGGCAACAGCAGTTCGTACAGCTCGTAGGCCATCACGGCCAGAAAGCCGAAGAAGAAAAGCTGCACTATGCGCTCGCGGTCCATTCTCGTAGCCGTGGCGTCCACCCGTCCGGATGCGATACTCGGCGCGAAATCCTAGCAGATGGCTCCGCTACCGTCGCCTGCCGGCTTACGGTGAATCGGGACGTGCGATTCTTCGGTTGCCCGCCAGCGCAAGATCGGTTACCGTCAGCGTTTGCTTGACGTATCTACTCAATACTCCTCGCCCGTGAAGGCACGTAGCTCAGTGGGAGAGCGCTTCCTTGACACGGAAGAGGTCGGCGGTTCAATCCCGCCCGTGCCTACCAGGTCCGTGCCCACAGCCGCGCGCGCGAATTTCGCCCCGCCAGTTTCCCGCAATGATTAGAATCTTCGCTTGATGAAGTCCGAAGTAACCGTAACCTTGAACGGCGAATCGCGCGTCGTGCCGGTTGGCACTATCGTTCGCGACGTACTGAGCGGGATTCCAAGCCGCGACCTGGTGGCCGCGCGGGTCAACGGCAAGGTTGTCGATCTGACGCGCAAGCTCGAGCAGGACGCGTCGGTCGAGCCGGTGATTGCCGACTCGCCCGAGGGTCTCGAGGTAATCCGTCATTCCACCGCACATCTGATGGCGATGGCGGTGCAATCGCTCTATCCCGGCACGCAGGTGACGATCGGCCCGGTTATCGAGGACGGCTTCTTCTATGATTTCGCGCCCGCCGCGCCGTTCACGGTCGAGGATCTGCCGAAGATCGAAGCGAAGATGCGCGAGCTGGTGAAGGCCGACCACAAGATCCAGCGCACCGAGGTCTCGCGCGAGGACGCTATCCGCAAATTTTCGGCGATGGGCGAGAAATACAAGGTCGAGATAATCCAGGGCATCCCCGACGATCACGTGTCGATCTACAGCCAGGGCGACTGGATGGATCTCTGCCGCGGACCGCACGTGCCCTCGACCCGCTATCTCAAGGCGTTCAAGCTCACCAGCGTCGCCGGCGCGTATTGGCGCGGCGACGAGCACAACGCGATGCTGTCGCGCATCTACGGCACCGCGTTCGCCGGCAAGGAGGCGCTCGAGGAGCACCTGAAACTCGTCGAGCTCGCGCGCCAGCGCGACCATCGCAAGCTCGGCCGCGAGATGGGTCTCTATATTTTCGATCCGATCTCGCCGGGCTCGCCGTTCTACCTGCCCAAGGGCGTCATCATCTTCAACGCGCTCGTGGACTACATGCGCCGCCTGTACCAGCGCTACGGCTACGACGAGGTGGTCACGCCGCTGGTTTTCAAGAACGAGCTTTTCAATACCTCGGGGCATTGGGAAAATTTCCGCGAGAATATGTTCCTCTCGCCGGATCCCGACAGCGAGACGAATAGCATTGATACCGGTCCCGACGGATGGCATCACGGCTACGGGCTCAAGCCCATGAATTGCCCCGGCCATACCTTCGTGTACCGCGCCGAGAAGCGCTCGTACCGCGATCTTCCGCTGCGCCTTGCGGAGTTCAGCCGGCTGCATCGCGCCGAACGTTCGGGAACGCTGCACGGCCTGATGCGGGTGCGCGCGATGTCGCAGGACGACGCGCACATCTTCTGCCGGGAAGATCAGATCGAGGACGAAATCGCGCTGAATCTCCAAATGGTTCGCGACGTTTACGCCGCCTTGGGTTTCGAACGCGTCGAGTTCAAGCTGGCGACGATGCCCGAGCACCATCTCGGCACCGCAGAGCAATGGCAGATGAGCGAGGCCAAGCTCGGCAACGCAATGAAGCGCAACCAAATCGCGTACGAGATAAATCCGAAGGAGGGCGCCTTCTACGGGCCCAAGATCGAGATTTACGTGTCCGACGCGCTCAAGCGTAAGTGGCAGGTCGCGACGATACAGCTCGATTCCAACATGCCCGAGCGCTTCGACCTGACCTACACCAACAGCGCCGGCGCCGAAGAACGTCCCGTGATGATTCATCGCGCGATCCTGGGCTCGCTCGAACGTTTTATCGGCGTGCTGATCGAGCATACCGGCGGCGTGCTGCCGTTTTGGCTCGCGCCCGAGCAGGTGCGGGTGCTGTCGCTCAGCGAAAAGGTCGAGACCTACGCGGGCGAAGTCGTCGGGCTGCTGAGGCGCGAGGGATTCCGAGCCCACGGCGACATCCGCAACGAGAAGCTCGGTTTCAAGGTTCGCGAGGCCGAACTCGCCAAGGTGCCGTATATGATCGTGGTCGGCGAGCGCGAGGCCGCCGATCGATCGGTATCGATCCGGCTGCTGCGCGGCGAGAAAAGCAATGCGATGCCGCTGGCGGCGCTGGTCGAGCTATTGAAGAAGGAGCCAATCCCGGCTTAGGAAGTTCATCCGGCCACCAAGCCGGAGGAGGTGTTATATCCGAAGAGATTTCAGAACCCCGCCCTCAAGGGAGCCCGCGATTCGCGTCAATAACCTGATTCGCGCTCAAGAAGTCCGTGTAATCGACGCCGACGGCAGCCAGGTCGGAATCCTGCCCCTGCGCGAGGCGATCAAAGTGGCGGAGAGCCGCGGCCTGGACCTGGTCGAGGTCTCATCGACGGCGACGCCTCCGGTGTGCCGGGTCACCGACTTCGACAAGTACCGGTACTCGCAGAAGAAAAAGACGCACGACTCCAAGAAGCACACCATCAGCATGATCAAGGAAGTGAAGATGGGGTCGGCGACCGGGCAGCATGATGTGGACTTCAAAGTTAATCACATCAAGCGCTTTATCGGTGAAGGTCATCGTGTTAAACTCACCGTTTCGTTCCGCGGCCGCGCGATTACCCATCCGGAACTCGGACGGGCGCTGATCGAGAGAATCATCGCGCAGGTTACGGAAATCGCGCAGGCGGAAGGCACGCCGCGGATGGAAGGACGCAACATGTCCGTGCTGTTGACGCCGCGATAGGCCGGAAAAGGAAATTTCAGCAAAGAAGCAAAGCGACCATCGTATGCCGAAAATCAGAACCAGCCGTACCGCCGCCAAGCGCTTTTCCGTGACCAAGAGCGGCAAGGTCAAGTTCAAACACGCGTATGCCCGCCATATGTTTTCGGCCAAGAATCCGAAACAGAAAGCGCGGCTCCGCAGGACCGGTATCCTGGGCAAGGCCGACGCCGAAAAAGTTAAGATAATGATGCCGTACGCGTGAGTCCGGCCAACTAAAAATTAACTTACCCGATATCTACCAAGGAAGGATTCAACTCCGATGCCTCGCGCCAAAGGCGGACCCAAGACCCGCCGCCGTCATAAGCGTCAACTCAAGCTCGCCTCCGGTTTCGTCGGCGGGCGCAAACTCTACCGGCAGGCTCGCTCGACGCTCGAAAAGGGCCTCACCTACGCCTATCGCGACCGCAAGCAGAAAAAGCGCGATTATCGCACGCTCTGGATTGCGCGTATCAACGCGCTGGCCCGCGAAAGCGGAATCTCGTACAGCGCGCTGATGAACGGGCTCAAGAAAGCGGGCGTCGAGGTCGATCGCAAGATGCTCGCGAAGCTGGCGCAAGAGCGCGACGGATTGTTTACCGAGCTGGTGCGCACCGCGAAGAGCGCGCTCGGCTTGCAAGCAGCATAGAGCCGCGCCGTTCGAAAGCGCCGCGCACCAGGAAACCATGTGGGTCGTTCGCCCACGTGGTTTTTTGTTTTTGGTTTTTCAGTGCGTGCAACATTGCGGGGAAGATCATGATGAGAGAACAACTCGAAGAAATCAGGCGCCGCGCGATGGCCGAACTCGGCGACGACGCCAGCGAAGCGCAAATCGACGCGGTTCGGGTGCGCGTGCTCGGCCGCTCGGGCGAGCTTACGGAAATCATGCGCGGGATGCGCGAGGTCCCCAATGCGGAGCGCCCCGCCATCGGCCAGCTCATCAATCAGATCAAGGGCGAAGTCGAAGCGCGCATCGAGACTCTGAGCGAGAAACTCAAAGCCGCGGCGCTGACCAAATCGCTCAATGAAAAACGCCTCGACGTGACGCTGCCCGGCATGCGCATCGCGCGCGGCCACCTCCATCCAATCACCGACATTCTCGAAAAAATGCTGCAAATTTTCGAGTCGATGGGCTTCGAAGTCGCGATGACCCAGGATATCGAGGACGACTTCCACAACTTCGCCGCGCTCAACTTCACGCCGCATCATCCCGCGCGCGACATGCAGGACACCTTCTACCTCGAGGGCGGGATGCTGCTGCGAACGCATACCTCCAACGGCCAGATCCGCGTGATGGAAAAGCGCCGGCCGCCGCTGGCGGTCGTTTGTCCGGGGCGATGCTATCGGCGCGACGACCTGACGGTGCGCAGCTCGCCGATGTTCACCCAGATCGAGGGTTTCATGGTCGATAAACGCGGGCGCATCACGATGGCGCATCTCAAGGGCGTGCTGACCGAATTCGCGCGCGCGTTTTTCGCCGCGACGGCGGTGCGCTTTCGCGCCAGTTATTTTCCATTCACCGAGCCCAGCGCCGAACTCGACATGCATTGCATCCTCTGCGACGGCGCCGGATGCCCCGTCTGCAAGCATTCCGGATGGACCGAAGTGCTCGGCTGCGGAATGATCCATCCCAACGTGATGCGCGCGGTCCAGTACGATCCCGACGAGTACCAGGGCTTCGCCTTCGGCATGGGCGTCGAACGCACGGGTCTGCTCAAGCTCGGGGTTGACGACATGCGTCTGTTTTTCGAGAACGACCTTCGCTTTTTGAGCCAGTTCCCGGCGCTGAGCGGAGGTGCGCGATGAAGCTGCCGCTCAGTTGGCTGCGAGACTTTGTCAGTGTTGACGCGCCGGTCGAGGAAATCTCGCGGCGCCTCAGTTTCGCGGGGCTGGTTGTCGAGAATGTCGAAAAACTCACGCCCGGATTCGCGGGCGTGTTCGCCGCCAGGGTGCTCAACGTCGAGAAGCATCCCAACGCGGACCGGCTGAATCTTTGCGAGGTGGACGCGGGCCAGAAAGGCCAATTCAAAGTCGTGTGCGGCGCGCCCAACGTGAAGGCCGGCATGATGGCGCCGCTCGCTCTGGTTGGCGCGCAGCTTGGCAAGCAGCCGCCGCTTGAGGCAGCCGTCATTCGCGGTGTGCGTTCCGAGGGCATGCTCTGCTCGGAGCGCGAGCTCGGACTGTCGCAGGATCAGGCTGGAATCCTTGCGCTCGGCGCGGATGCGCCGCTTGGCGGCGACGTGGCCGCGTATTTGCACCTCGACGATACCGTGCTCGATGTCGAAATCACGCCGAACCGGGGCGATTGCCTGTCGGTTCTGGGCCTGGCGCGCGAGGTGGCAGCATTGTTCGCCGCCCGGCTGCGTGCGCCCCGGCTGCGCGCGGCGCATTCGGCTGGCTCGCCCGACGGCGCGCGGTTCACGGTTTCGGTTTCAATCGACGCGCCCGATCTATGCCCTCGTTACGCCGCGCTCGCGATGACCGGAATCAAGATAGGTCCTTCGCCGGCGTGGCTCAAGCGCCGGCTGGAGCTGTGCGGGATGCGCGCGCTCAACAACGTCGTCGATGCGACCAACTACGTGATGCTCGAACTCGGCCAGCCCTTGCACGCGTTCGACTTCGGCAAGATCGCAGGCGGAAAGATCATCGTCCGCCGCGCCGGCGACACGCGCGAGTTCGTCACGCTCGACAACGTCGGGCGCGCGCTCGATCCGAACGATCTGCTGATCGCCGACGGCGACAAGGGGCTTGCAATCGCGGGCGTGATGGGCGGTCTCAACTCCGAGGTCGGCGATTCGACCGGGACTATTTTGCTCGAGAGCGCATACTTCGAGCCGATGACCATAGCGCGCACGGCGCGGCGCCTGGGTTTGCGCAGCGAGGCAAGTTACCGCTTCGAGCGCGGCGTCGATCGGGCGGGACAAGTCGGCGCGCTGATTCGCGCCGCCGAATTGATCCGCAGGATCGCGCGCGGACGCGAGGCGTCGCCTATCGCCGACTTCGAGCCGCGCAAAGCCGAGCCGCGCGAGATTGCGCTCGACCTGGGCGCGATGGAATCGCTGCTGGGCGCCGCGATACCGCCGACCGTCGCCAGGAGCCGCCTCAAATCGCTGGGCGCGCAGGTGAGCACGCGCGCCAAGGGTGTGCTCGCGGTGGTGCCCCCGTCGTTCCGCTCCGATCTGGTCGAGCAGGCCGATCTGATCGAGGAAGTCGCGCGGCTCGGCGGCCTCGAGGATATTCCGGCCATCCTGCCGCAACGCGTCACCGCGCTGGCGCCCGTCAATCGCGAGCGCGAGTTCTTGAAGGGCACGCGCGAAGTGATGCTGGGATGCGGCCTGACCGAGGCCGCCACCATCGCGTTTATCGCGCCCGCCGACAACGCGCGCTTTTCGGGGATTCAAGCCGCGACGCGGCCGGTCAAAGTAACCAATCCGCTGTCTGCGGAACTCAGCGAGCTGCGCGTGAGCCTGATGCCGGGGCTGGTCACCGCTTTGAGGTTCAACTTGAACCGCGAGGCCCGCGCCTTTCACGCATTTGAAATGGGCAAGACCTTCCGCATGGACGGCGACGCCGCCACCGAGCACCATCATCTCGCCGCCGTCAGCTACGGAGCTTACGCGCTCTCCGCAATCGGCGAGCACAGCGTCACCGCGGGATTTTTTTCGATCAAGGGAATCCTCGAGACGTACCTGGAAGCGATTGGAATTTCGTCGCGCGTGGCGTACAAAGCTGTCGAGAGCGGCGATGCCCCATTTCTCATTTCTGCATCCCGGCCGCAGCGCTATCGTCATGCTCGACGACGCCCGAATCGGTTTGATCGGCGAGTTGCATCCGGCGGAGGCGATGCGCCTGGAGCTCAACGATCCCTGCGCGGTCTTTGAACTTGACTTGAGTAGGCTCATTGCCTATGGTTTCTCGCCGCGCAAAACTTTCCAGCCGCCGCCAAAATATCCCGCGATCAGGCGCGATTTGGCGCTGGTGATGGATCGAAATTTCCCGGCGGATATGGTAGTCAAAGCCATTTGGGAATGCGGCGCGTCGCTGCTGGAAAGCGTCGAGGTGTTCGACGTGTACGAGGGGACGGCGGTGGCGGCCGGGAAAAAGAGCGTGGCGTTGGCTTGTCGTTACCGTGCAAAGGATCGCACGCTGACCGATGAGGAGGTTAACCGCATTCACGCCGTGTTGATCGAGCAGGCGCAGATGCGATTAGGGGCGGAGTTGCGGTAATTAAGCGTGCCTAACGCGAGCGGGTGGGGATCGTTACGCCGCAGGGCATGACTAAAGCCGATCTTGTAGATCTGATCTACGAGCGGGTAGGCTCCTCCAGGAAGGAAGCCTGTGAAGTGGTCGAAGCGGTATTTGCGATCATCAAGGATTCGTTGCGCCACGGTCAGAAAGTGAAAATTTCCGGCTTCGGCACCTTTCTCGTCAATCAAAAACATGCGCGCCGCGGGCGCAACCCGCAGACCGGCGAGCCGATTACCATCGATTCCCGCCGCGTGCTGTCCTTCAAGCCCAGCCAGGTGTTGAAGGAGCGGGTTAACAACGGCGCCAAGCCGGCGGTATGACGCCGATGCCACGCCAGCCATCGGTTCGGCGGCAAAAATCCAAGCCGGAAGCGCGCGCTACGATGTCGATGTTCCCCGAGCGCGGGCTGAAGATCGGCGAAGCGGCGCGCGCGCTGGGGGTCGAGACCTACGTGCTGCGTTTTTGGGAGACCCAGTTCCCATTTCTGAAACCCAGGCACACCCGCACCAAGCATCGCTTCTACAATGAAAAGGATCTCGACGTGCTGCGCCTGATCAAGCGCCTGCTGCACGACGAAGGCTTCACGATCGTCGGCGCGAACAAGCACATCAAGGAATTCGGCATCGACGCTTTGATGACCGGCAAGCCGGTGGCGAAGCCGGCCCCGGCGTCATCGGAGCGCGCGCCGGCGCGATCTCCGGGAATCGACGGTCCAGCTCGCCGCGTGCTCAACGAGGTCCGCCGCGACCTCGAATCGATCCACAAAATTTTGGAAAACTAATCCGCGCGCCTCACCAAGCTGAAGGCGAGAGCGCGAAGTAGACTGCGAAGGGGAAGGGGAGCCTGTGTTAAAGTCAAGCCGGCTCTCGTACTGTCGTACTTCCTGGACGTTCGTATGTCGGACGGAGAGAATCAATATGGCAAAAGGCAAAAAGCGAAGCCGGAAGCGCACCACAGTGCCCAGAAAGGGTATTACACTTCTGAAAAAGATCAGTAAGAAGGACAGCCGGACGCATAGTACAGGCGCCAGAAAGAAGTGAAACCCAGTGGGTATCCGCACCTCTACGCCGAGCTTGGGCAGGGCTGAGCACGTGGCTCGTCACCTGGCGTTCGCGGGGCTCGCATTGGTGTGGCTATTCCGGGAATCGAACGGGCCGGTACCTAGTATTCAAGGCCCTCTCCTGACGCGGCGGCGGTTATGGTGGGGGCGCTAACGGCCGACTGCTCGCGATACGTCGTGGCCACTGTTATCTGGGGAGCATTTCACCGTTTCCATGAGCGCCAACTGACCGACCGCCACAAGGACCCGGACCTAGATGCGCCCAGCTTTCTCAACTGGCCAGGCAACACCCTATTCGCCTCGAAACTCGCGTTAACTGCGCTCGCATATGCTCTAATACTTTTGTACGTCTCGCGGCTTTGGTTTGCTGCGGCTCCGTCAGTCTAATTCTGCGCTGAGAAATGTTGAGAAACCGATGAAGCGCATGGCCTGCTCCCCTAGCGCCCAGAAACAGTACTTTCGATGGGCGGCAAATTGCGTCCTGTAAGGGTAAACTGCGCGATCTGCGGTTCACCACTGTAGCTACCGAAAACTCAGGGGGCTGCCGACTGTGACCTGGCAATCGCGTCTTTAATTTTCACGTTTTCCAAGTTTCATTGATGCCTGTCCCGCGGCCTTCCCACGATTGCGGTGTATGCCTTTGTCGATCGCTGTGCCCAGCCGGGCGGCAGCACAATAGCGCCTACAGGCTTCAGTTCGTGTATCACACGGTGCTCCCAATCGAAGACGTGGCCGACCTTGATCGGACGCCATACGCCTGAAAACGACCTTGTCATCGTCACTTCATACGCTATTGAGTTATAGGGGCTGACATACACTTGAAATGTGTAGATGGTCAGCCATCCTATCATAACGACATGACCGCGAGTGATGCGAAGATCCTCTGTTTCGTCACCTAGAAGCGGCTTCGTGACGATACTGCTGGACTCACGCCAATCATCCCCGCCTTCGTCATGCGGATCAACCGGCGAATCGGATCGAAATATGAATTGAGGGTAAATCACACCGGCGTGCTTCGCCATGTAGTTGAAGGCGATTTTGGCCACGGCCCGCGCGATCAGCTTATCTATTGTCCCGCGCACCTCCACCATGATTTGCCCATTGGATCTTTCGGGAGGTGGAAGGTTCACCTCTCCTTCCTCCTGGAATTTCGGCACAAAAGTCCGGACCAGCTCTCTCAGGCGCTCAAAACCCGCATCATTTTCTTTGGCAGTAATCAGCTGCAGCGTCGCCTTCGTGCCCGCAGGCAGAAGATTCGCTCCATCGCTCCGAAGCTCTTCTTCCGTGTAATACCTGAATTCGGATTGACCGTCGCGCATTATTCAGACCTGCGGTGGGATCAGCAGCACCATAGCGGTTACGTCCTCAGAAGCTGCGGCGTTGACTACAAGGCCAGTTCGTATCTGCCGCGCAGGAATCCTGAAGCTCAACCTGTCACTCGCGAAGCCTTCAAAGTCGCGAGATTCCTTCTGGCCGTGCCGCAAGCGAAATATCGCTTCTAAACTATTCCGTCCCAGCGCGTTTTCCAGATTTCCGCCGAAGTAACCGTTGCAAGCCGCACAGACGGTGTTGATAAGGGTTTGGTTGTTCTCAAACGCTCCGAACTGAAGAGGGATGACGTGCTCTTTGTTGAAATATTCCCTGCCGAGTTCTTCTCGGCAATAAATGCACGTCGGCATGACTCGGCTCCGTCGCTTCAAGAAGAGGCTGACTGTTTTTATCCTATCATTTTTTGTGTAAACCATCAGTCCAATCCACCCGTAAACGATCACTCCGGTCCATACAGAATAACGGGCGAGGTAAGAATCGGACTGGCACACGGCAAAGAAAAAGATCCGGGGTCCCTCCACTGCGGTCGGGATGACAGAAGAAACGGAGCGACGCAAGGAAAAAGATCCGGGATTCTTCGCTTCGCTCTAGAATGACGAATAGGAGGGGCATGCGGCGCATCAGACAATCGCGTCGCGCAGATGTTCCTCACCATCGAGTTGAAGACCCACCATCAAAATCCCAGCCCCTGTTCAGGGATGAACTCTTCAGCCTGCCCGCGCCGACCGTTGCGTGCTATGCGATCCGCTATGGACAACACTCAGGTCAACTCCTCACGCACATTTGTCCGAGATCACCAGACGCACCTTCATCTTGTCAGGCATGACTCGACACCGGGGAAAGTCCGCTTCCGAAAAAAAATTTTTTGGCGGAACAAAGCTAGCATTGGGTACTGCTGCACTTTGCTAGAATCTCAAAAAGATGATGCGAGATATACGTCAAACAGAGGGCATCCATCTGGTATGCACTTGGCATTCCGTTGTTGGGGGTTCATTGGTATCTACTTGCTATTAGCTCGTAGCTGGCGGTATGATGAGAAAGATTTTAGCGCTATGCGCGCGGATTTAAAAGGGAATTTCTTGCGTGAGGGATTTTGAAGGTGGACGGGATGGGATTCGAACCCATGGAGCTGTGTCAGCGGCTCGACCGATTTACAGTCGGTTGGTTTAAGCCACTCACCAACCCGTCCACGGTGGGAAGCAGCGGCGAGGCCTTGCAATAGGGATGTTCCCGACTAGCGATTCTCCACCACGAATGGAGAGCATCATCGGGCCCGACACTCGCCGCTGCAAACCCATCCCGAATCTTACAGATTCCCCAACATGAAATGAAGATTATTGAACGCGTCGGAATCTAATCCGCGAGGGCGGCTATTTCTTTCATTGTCCACAAGTGATCTGAGACGCCTGCTTCCATCGCAGGCGAGCATCGGACGGTCTGGCAAATGCGCGCAAAGTTATAGTGCATGAAGTGCAACGCGACTGCGTGCTTGTGATTCTCTAATTTTTTACTGTGCGCGTTGGTCAGTCGCGCGAACCGTTTCATATGCGTCCGCATCGTGAGATTCTGGCGTTCGACGTAGCTCGTATTGATATGCTCGCGATCAGGGTTGCCTGGAATTATTCTGCTTTGCGCGGTCGAGACAGATCGATGCGGCTGTAATTGCTTTCGCCCATCGGATCAGAGCCATACATTTTCACAAGCATCGCGTAATCGATCTGGTGCGGGAAAGGCCGCGTTGACCGCATCCAGATAGCAGTGAAAACCATCGGTCGTTAGCTGAATGGGATTTGCAAGGCGACTCGCCACGTCGCGCATGAACGTCATCGCGGAACGGACATCGCGATTGCCGACGTGCCAGCACGGTACGAGTTTGGTATCGGCGTCGATTGCGGTCCACGTCCACACGTCGCCTACGTTCTCCGGTCGGTCGGATTTCAGACGCGCTTGCTTTTCCTTCATCCCGACGAATGACCAAATTTCGTCGCACTGAATGCGTCGGCAGTTGAGGCCGCGCAAGTGTTCATCTTGGTATCGCTGGCAGGCTTCGCCCACGTCTGCGAGCAACTTGAGAACCGTATGCACGGAGACGCCCGTTATGCGCGTGATCGGATTGATGCCAGTGCACTCGACAAGCAGAGAGACAATCTGTGCGCGCCGCTCTAGGCTTGACTTGTTCATACTGCATAATATACTTAGCGCTTGAGTATATGTCAAGAGGCACTGATAGCGCAGAGGGGAAACGATCAGACGTGTTACTTCTTCGGGCTGGGCACTGGCTTCGAGGAACGCTTAATCTCTCGTTCGGCTTTCTCTACTTCGTCGGAAGTATAGCCAGCGTCCCGCAAAATCTGCCGAAAGTTTTTGTCGGAGATCGTACCTTTAAGGAACCAAAATGCGAATGGAGCGTTTTCGGATTCCACCATATCTCACTGGCGTCAGCCGGTATATCGGTAGATTTCCGAAATCCCCTTTCGGTTAGCCGACGGGTTGCTTCTTCACACTGGTGGCGAGGCACTTTGCGACTCTGAAGTAATTGCCGGAGCTGGAGTTACAAAGCTCCCGTTCGCTTCGGGGATTGGGAAAACCTCGAATTGAATCCCCTTACTCAGCAGATATTGGATCGCGTCGTTGTGAGCTTCTAGATCAGCAGAAAGCGCTCGGAGCGCTTCTTTCGCTTTCAGAGGCAAGCTTTCCCGATCAGGGGATTCCACTGAAATTCCCAAGCGAGGACACACCGCTACAAAGGATTCGTCCGCAGCGCCAGGCTCAAGAATCTGCCACTCCAGAAAATCTTTGATTTTCACGAGCACCTGATTTCTTGCCATCAGAAATACCCCCAGTGAAAGTCAACACACCGCACATCCGTTAGACGTGCTTATCTACACCAATCTTCACCCAATGAAAAGATCCACACAAGGGTAACGTGGAGTCAAACCAAAGTGACACAAGTTGTGTACGTTCGTGGATTCTAAAAGGCTCCTATGCGGCCCAACAGGTGGGAAGTTACGGCAATTTAAGCCAAAATGGAACGGCATTGCGAGTGAAGGCTGAAATTTGAGGACTTTGGCACTTCGGGTCAAATCAATAAAGCCACACCATTAGCGAGTCTTATTTGACTCAAGTCGCTAAAGCCTTTGATGGGCTGAAAACGGCCGAATCGTCACAGAGTTTCTCATGTCGAGAGTAGATTATTTTGGTCCGCCGAGGACTACTCAGTTACGATTTAGACTTGCGGTGTTTACGCCAACGCGCATTGACCGCTTTGCGGGCGATTTCGGAGAGGCGCGCCTTGGGGAGTTTGGTTCGGCGCGCCTTGCCGCCCAACTGTCCGAGCGCGACCGCTGCGGGATTTTTGGCAGGCGGTTCCGGCTCCGGTTCGACTGGCTGACCAGTCGCGAGCTTGACGATCTCACCAGCCAACAGGTTCTCCTATCGCGCGGCATCCGCTTTCCTGCTGATCATGCGGCAAGTATGCGGCGGTTGCCGTCGTATTCAAACGCGCGCGGATTTCAAAGTGCAGCAGTACCTAGCATTGGTGGTATACCCGTCACAGAACCACAACGGATGGTAGAAATTGCACTTTTTCTCCCAAAACCTGCCCGGCAAGCAATCGTCAGGATTCGGGACTCTCCGCTCTAGAATGACACGGGGCTTGGCGCGGGCGCGGCGGGCGGGCTTGCGGCAGGGGTGACCTCCTTCGGCTTCGCTCAGGACAGGCTCTGCACTCAGTATTAAGGCTGCGCTCCGTTGTCGCGCGCGGCTAACTGCGCGCCTGCGGGCTTGCGTGCAGAGGCCGTCGCTTCCACCGTCGAAGGCTGACGTATCAGCACGCCGAGCGGTGCGAGATTCAGTTCGGATGGCGCATTGCTCGGTCGCGCGATGCGCGACGCGTCCGGCTTCGACCATTTCGGCAGCTATGCACACCGCGCCGGCCATCGTGAGCGCGCTCAGGCCAAGCGCGATCTCAGGCAGTCCCGCGATCGCGGCAAATCCCGCGCTGATCGCGCCCATCGCCAGAGCCAGCTTGGTGAGTCGAGTGGACTTTATCCGCACCAGTACGCGGTTGGTGACCTTGCCCGCCTCGTGCTCTTCGTCGGCGGTCTTGAGTTCGATTCGGGTCCACGGATTGGGCCGCACTTCCAGGTCGTAGTCGTTCCATCCCGCATCGACGACGGCGCCATGGCCGATCCGCGCGAACAGCTTCAGCATCCTGTCCATCAGGCGGTCGCGCGTGATGCTTTCGTCGTTCCAATAGTCCAGCCGGATGGTGCGCCTGAGCCAGTTGATGGTTGGGCGTTGGCGCACGCCGTCTGCGCCGGCGAGTCCAGTCAGGGCTTTCGCCCGTGTCTTGTAGCGCGTCATCGTTCGCACCATCGGTCCCGTGTAAGCGAGATACGCGATCAGAAGTCGCGCGGTAAAACTTTCGTGAGATCTTTCCAGCGGCGCATGCCACGCATAGTAGAGCGCCCAAATCGGCCCGAGCGCGAGCATCGCAGCCGCGGGAACCATCGACACCCCAAGGACTATCGACGCGGCCATCGCGATCGCCGAGAGCACGGTCCATTCGAGCGTCTGCGGGAGGACCATCGGCCGAGCGTAAGTCCGGGATCGAAAAGCGTCTGCGCGCCAGCGGTTGCGGGCCTCCACATCACGCGTTTGCGGCTGCCGCCGGGAATGGTGCGCGCGAGACCGGGAATCGTGCCGCGCCACGCGATTTGGCCGATCACGTTGAAGCGTTCGGGATAGCGCGGATAGAGCATCGCCTCCGCGCGTCCATAGCCGCGCTGCTGTCCGTAGTAGGCCTGGACCGTGTTGCGCCGGAAGTGCCAGACGAAGGCGGCGGGCGAGAAGCCGAGCTTGAAGCCGGCGTCGAGCAATCGCCAGCAGATGTCAACGTCGTCGCCGGCGGAGGTGAACTGCGGATCGAATCCGCCAATCTTCGCGAGCGCCGCCTTGGAGAAGAGCATGTTGCAGCCCGCCAGATGCTCGGCGCGATCCTCGGCGACCAGCACGTGGCACGGCGCGCCCGGCGATGCGGCGCAACTGGCCGCGATCCATCCCTCTTCGTGCGGCGCGTAGTTCGGACCGCCGCATCCGTCGAAGTTGTTTTCGGTCATCGAGCGGACCATCAGCGTCAGCCAATGCGGATCGACGACGCAGTCGGAATCAGTGTAGGCGATTATTTCGCCGCGCGCCGCGTGCATCCCGACGTTGCGGGCGACGGCGAGGCCCTTGTTGGGCTGGCGAATGAGACGGAACTCCGGAAAGTCCATCGAGATGTCAGCGGTGCGATCGCGCGAGCCGTCATCGACGATGACCACCTCGAAATTGGGGTAGTCGAGGCGCCGCAGCGACTCGAGGCAATCGCGCATCGTGCGCTCGGCGTCGTAGGCGCAAATCACCACCGACACCATCGGCATCCTGATGGGCCGCGGCGGGCAGGTGCCATTGAGGGTGACGAACGGCATTACCTCCGACGCGCGCATCATGCGCACGCCCAGCCAGTCGTGAGAAACCGGAGCAGGAACGGGCGGAGCAACTACGCCAGCCGCACCCGTGCCAAACGCCACTGCCACCGCTTCGTCCTGCCCCGGCGATGCATGACTGAATTCGATCACCACCGGCCGCGCTTCGGCGAGGTTGTGCAAGGCGACGACGAAATCGCGAAGCTCGACGGGCGCGAGCGCCGGGATTTCCGCGTAGAGAAAATCTTGTTCGATGATTGAAAGGGCGCGGGTTTCCGGGCGGACCTTTATGCCGACAATCGCATCGGTCGCGCGTCCCTTGATGGTTTTCACGACGCCGCGCAGCCGCCATTGCGCGTTTTCGAGTCCGCCGGCGCGCAGGGCATCCTGGCCGATCTCGCAATCGAGGATGAAACCGACGAGGGCAGGATGCGATGCGAAGATATTTGCGGTGTGCGCGATCC
Organism: uncultured delta proteobacterium; assembly: GCA_963813785.1. Classification (GTDB taxonomy): domain Bacteria; phylum Desulfobacterota; class Binatia; order Binatales; family Binataceae; genus Binatus. Next base: position 93,701 of record CAWFAJ010000004.1, read on the forward strand.
GCGAGACGACGGATTTCCATCCGCGGCGGCTCGTCAGTTCGTCCGCCGTGATTCTCAACTCGACCATGGCGACCAGTCCCGACTGGGCCGCGAGGTCGAGGCATGGCTGCGAATTCGCCTCGGTCAGGACCAGGCCGGTGGTGTGCGAGGCTCTGAGGTCGTCGAAGCGTTTTCTTAGTTTGAGCTTGTGAGCAAAATCTAGCGTCGCGCCGACGTCATCGAGGCGCATCGCCTTGAAAAAGAACTTCTGTCCTGCGCGGGAAAGGAACTTACCGTGTGGGATGACGCGTTGCGTACTGCCGGAATTGGTAAGCATGGATGTGGGAAGCCCTCTCGATGAGGATGTGAGAGCCAAAGCCATGCCACCGGGAAAATCCAGCGATTATGGGGGTTTTTCGGCAAACAGCCACCTCGCACAAACCAATTGGGATGAGTGCTGTACGATTTGCGCCTCGGGCACGGAGTCGGCGCGAACGGTTCGCAGGGTGCAAAATCAGGCGGGATGCCGTGGTAATAGATACGCTAGATTGGTTATTTTGCGAATGTTATACGTCAGATGGTTGACACATCAGCAACACTGGAATCCTCCCATCGGGTTTTACTGCAATGAAACTATTGCTCGCCTGTGGATGCTTCAAACCGCCAAAGTCCAAACGAAACCGTGAAACGACCGATGCGCCAATTGAGGCCACCCCCGAAGAACTGCAGGCAATAAGGCAGCAGCTCACCGAGATCGAGCAATCGCTCTCGCGCCTGTGGGGTCCGACAATCTGGAGCCGCACGCCGGAGTGTATCGAGGTCCGCGCCGAGGCCGCGGATCTGATCGAGCGGCACTTCGACGGGATCGTGGACCAGTGGGTAGAAGCGATAACCGCGATCACCGACCGCCGCCCCGATTACGACGAGAAAGGGCGCAGAGCCAGTTTGGTCAACGCGCTGATCCGGCTGGGCGATCACCTGCGCGATCCCGACGACATTTGCACCTACATTTATCTGCGCCGGCATTGCCAGGAGGGGATGCTGGCGCGGGCCAAGCCGTCGCAGTTCAACACGATTCACATCGCGCTCAAGCAAATAATTCTCAATCACGTAAAATCTTCAATGACCGGTCCGGCGATGGAACGGGTACGCGACCTGGTAGTCGCGGCAATCGACGAGCGGCGGCTGATGGTCTCGCAGTTCTACATCGAATCGCGCGAGCGGTTGCTGCGCGAATCCGAAGAGAAATACCGCAACACGATCGACCACGCGCCCGATCCAATGTACGAGATCGAAGCGGATACCTGGATCGTGACCGGGCTGAATGCGGCCGCGCTGCGACTCCATCAAACGGAAACACCGGCAACGGGTTGGTATGACCCCGGCCATGAAAAGATGCAGATCATTGGATATCCGATCACAGATTTTGTACCGCCGGAGCTAAGGGGAAGAGTGATCGAGAGCTTGGACACGGTTTTGCGCGAGGGATCGGCACAGAGCTCGGAATTTCCGATCGGTCCGCTGTTCTTCGACGTCAACATCGCGCTGATCACCTACGGCAACAAGCAATTCATCCAGATGATCCTGCGCGACGTAACCCAGCGCCGCGACATGCTCGACTCGCTGATCAAGGCCGAGCGATTGGCCGCGGCGGGCACCTTCGCGGCGGGCGTGGCGCATGAGGTGAACAACCCGCTGGCGTCGATCTCATCGCTGGTGCAATCGATCCTGACCGGCGAGAACGACCCCCAGCGGCGCATCACGCTGCACACTATCCTGTCCCAGATCACGCGCATCTCGAGCACGCTCAAGGACCTGGTGAATTTCGCGCGGCCGACCACCGCGCAACGCAAGCCGGTCAACGTCAACGGGCTGATCGCCGAGACGCTGCGGCTGATCAGCTACAACAAACGCTTCAGCGGCATCCAGGTCGAACCGATTCTTGCTCCCGAGCTGCGCCGCGCGTTCGCCGACGACAACGAAATTCAGCAGGTGCTGCTCAATCTGCTGTTCAATGCCGCCGACGCCTCCCCCGCCGAGGGCGGCGTGATCAAGGTGATCACCGAGAACCAGCGCGCCGGACAGGGCGCGGACAAGTCGCGCCGGGTGGTTATCAAGGTGGTGGACAACGGCATCGGAATTCCGCGCGAACATCTGGAACGCGTGTTCGATCCATTCTTCACCACCAAGCCCGCGGGCGCCGGCGTCGGACTGGGGCTGTCGCTATGCCAGCGCATGATCCTGTCCAACCAGGGCACCATTCGGGTTGACAGCGAGGTCGGCCGCGGCACCACCATCACCATCACGCTGGCGGCGGCGGAGGATTCGGTCCGCGCCGAGCAGGCAGCGAGCATGGCCGCGTCTTGAGAATCGAAATGCGATGAACAACGACGCTTCATGGACCGCACAGGAACGCGGACCTTACCGGCTGCTGATCGTCGAAGACGAACCCTTGATGCGCTCGATCATCGTTCAACTCGCGCGCAGCGAAGGCTACGAGGTCATGGAAGCGCCGGCCTCCGAGGTCGCGCTGCGCATCTTCGAAAAAGAAAAAATCGATCTCGCGATTCTCGACCTTAACCTGACCAGCGGCGGCAGCGGACTCGATCTGCTGCGCAAGATGCGCGAACTCGATCCCGAGGTGATGGGAATAATCGTCACCGCCTACGCCAGCGTCGAGTCCGCCGTCGAGGCGCTGCACCAGGGCGCTTACGATTACATCACCAAGCCGTTTGCCAACGATCACCTGAAAAAGGTGATGCGCAACGCGCTCGAGGGCAAGGCGCTGTTCAGAGAAAACCGGTTTTTGCGCCAGGAACTGCGTGAGAAGTATCGCTTCGAGAGCATCATCGGCAAAAGCGACGCGATCGAAAGCGTGTTCCGCGTCATGGAAAAAGTCGCGCGCACCGACACCAGCGTGTTGATCACCGGCGAGTCCGGCACCGGCAAGGAACTGGTCGCCCGCGCGATTCATTTCAGCTCCGAGCGCGCCAGCAACCGCTTCCTGCCGATCAATTGCGGCGCGCTGCCCGAGAACCTGCTCGAGAGCGAACTGTTCGGTTACAAACGCGGCGCATTCACGGGCGCCGGGCAGGACAAGGTGGGCCTGCTCAAGGCGGCCGACAAGGGCACCGTGCTGCTCGACGAGATTGGCGAGTTGCCGCTCGCGCTGCAGGTCAAACTGCTGCGCGCGCTCCAGGAGCGCGAGGTTTACCCGCTGGGCGCCAACGATCCGGTGGCATTCGACGTGCGGGTGCTGTGCGCCACCAATCGCAACCTCGAAGCCGAGGTCAAGGCCGGCCGCTTCCGCGAGGAGTTGCTCTACCGAATCAACGTCATCAACATCAACCTGCCTGGTTTGCGCGAACGCCAGGACGATATTCCCCTGCTCGCGAACCATTTCTTGCGCAAGTACGAAAAGTCGTTGCCGCGAACTGCGATGCGCTTTTCCAAAGGCGCGATGCGCCTGCTGATCAACTATGCGTGGCCGGGCAACGTCCGCGAGCTTGAAAACGCCGTCGAGCGCGCCGCCATTCTGGCCGAGACCGACGTCATCCATTCGCACGATTTGCCCGACAAGCTGCGCAGCACGTCGCCCGTGATGGCGAGTATGGAGAACACGGGGCTCACGCTCGAGGAGCTCGAGCGCGAGCATATCAAACGCGTGCTCGACAAGGTCGAAAACGACAAGGTGAAGGCCGCGCAGGTGCTTGGGATTCACCTCTCGACGCTCTATCGCAAGGTTCAGCGCTACCACCTCGACGGCGACAGCCCCGTGCCTCAGGAGCCTGCGCGCTCGGCCTGAGGGGAGGGCAACAGGCGTGGCAATCCGGCGGTCAAGGATATAGACTTTCTGGTGGGCCGGCTGGACGGCAGCCGACCCGGAGAAAAATATGGACCTGTTTGCGCCTACTCACCTGCTGATCATTCTGCTGATCATTTTGGTCATCTTCGGGCCCAGCAAGCTCGGCGACGTCGGCGGCGCGATGGGCAAAGCGATTCGCGATTTCAAGCGCGCGATGAACGAGCCCGACGATGCGGCCAAGACGGTAGCCAAGCCCGACGAGGCGAAGACCGCCGAAGTTGTAAAGCCCGACAAGATTTCCTGACGCGCTCGCGTCGCCGACTTTTTCGATCCTCAGCTAATCCATCTGCGACGGCGCGCGTTCGCGACGCGCCTCATCGATGCTTTCGATCCGCTAATAGTGCTGCACGGTCTGATTCGATGCGCCTTGCGCCGAGATCAACACGATCCGGGTGCGGAGCATCGCGAGCGCGGCAGGCTGCGGCACCGCGATAGAACCCAGTTTTTTTCGCGCTCGTCCGCACTAACCCCCATCATCGAATTAGGTCTGTAGAGGGTCCGCCGATTCCTCCGGCGCCGCCGGAAAGGCTGTGCAAAAAAAATCTCGGAACCTTGCATAAGGAAAGCTGTTTGGAGTACATGCGAGTAGCGTGGCGGCCGTATGAACGGTATCAAATTTGCTTACTTGACAAGCTAAGGTTGTTAGAAATATTAATGAGATGGCAATTTCCCCAAGACCGATAGGGGCCGGCGCCTAAGCGCCCAAAAACATGGTGGTTCTTTTGGAGGCGATGATATCGCCTTTTGGATGCAGTTGTTCCGCTTTTGGGACAGCTCGTCGTTGCGAGAAGCATGTGTAACCGCCGGCGGTAAGCCGCTAAACGGGCGCGTTTACCGACGGCAGGCGCCCGAAATGGAGACGGCAAGATGGAGGGGGAACGCAGCTCGCGAAAGTTTTGGGCAGGTCTTTTTGTGGCACTGGTCGCGTTTGGAATCGCGTTCGCGATTTCATCGCGCCCTGCAATCGGCGCGGAAGGCACTCTGCTTTCTCAAGCCACCGGATCGGGGACCCCTCTGCCGCCCGGCTACGTCCATAACGACACCTGCACCAGTTGCCATGACGTGAAGGTCAACGCCTTCCGAAACACAATGATGGGCCATCTAATGTTGGCCAGGCCGCGCGACCAGGAGGAAAGCCTGGCCTGCCAGTCCTGTCATGGTCCCGGCCGCGAGCACATACGCCATCCGAGCAAGCCGTCGCCCGGATTTTTGAGTTTTCGTGAGACCTCGTTCAAGGACATCAAGATTGAGAACGAGCGGTGCCTCGAATGCCATCAAAACGGCGAGCGCGGGTTCTGGCAGGCCAGCACCCACGCCGAGCGCGGCATCCGATGCGTCGATTGCCACGCCGTGATGTGTCCGGTGACGGCGAGCGCGCTGCCGCAGCCGCAACTCAAGAAGTCGCCGCTGGGCACGGAATTCGTCAATCCGTTCGTCGTGACGCGTCCCGAAACGCAGGTTTGCCTGCGCTGCCATCTCGACAAAAAGATGGAAATCAATTTGCCGTCGCACATGCCGCTGCGCGAGGGGCTGATGACGTGCACCGACTGCCACAACCCGCATGGCGGACCGTATCAGAAGCAATTGCGGGCGGCGATGGTCAACGAGGTCTGCTACCGCTGTCATGCCGAAAAGCGCGGGCCGTTCCTCTGGATGCACGCGCCGGTGGCGATGAACTGCCTCAATTGCCATGTCCCGCACGGCAGCGTCAACCAGCACATGCTGGTGATCAACATGCCGGTGCTATGCCAGCGCTGCCACATCGGGAGCAGTCATCCGAGTCAACCCCATAAGCGGGGACAAATTTTCGTGATCAACCAGCAATGCGCCAATTGCCATTCGCAGATACACGGCTCGAACTCGCCGGGCGGGAGATATTTCACACGCTGAAGCGGGAGGCACAGGAAAGGACGGCATCGCTGGGCCGCACCGCGTTTTGCAGCCGGCCCGGGAGGAAAGTCATGAACCTCAAGCGGTTGTCAGCCGGATGTGGAACGATGGCGCTGGTGTTGTCGATGATCTCGCCGGCACTGGCACAGGTCGATCTCGGGCAATTCACAGCGCAGGGTTCGGTCGAGGCGGGCGCCATTCCCCAGCCTGTCCCCTATGACGACTCCGCGGCGAAGTATCAGGAGTACCGCGATCTGGCGCAGCAGTTCATCGTCCCGAAACTCCAGTTGATCCTGGGCGACAAGGCGGAGAACTACTACGTCCAGTTTGACGCGGTCAACGTCGCACAAAAGAACCAGATGTATTCGCTGCGCTTCGGCGAGTATGGCCTGCTCGACGTACAGGCAAAATTCTTCGAGATCCCGCACTTCTTCAGCGACCACGTCGCGAGCACGCCGTACGACGAAAACGGGGGCAGCTTTACTTTATCCTCGAAGCCCACCGGTACCGGCCCCGCCCTCCGCTCCTGGCTGGAAGCGAACGACAAACCATTCGACATGAGCCTGCTCGAAGGTGTCGCGGACATCAACGTGCGCTATACGCCGACGCCGTCGTTGAGCTTCAGTGCGAACATGGATTACCAGAACCCTACCGGCCAACAGCCGTTCGGCGGCAGCTTCATGTTTGGCACCAGCCCCGGCGTACTTACAAAGTGAACGAACTCTGGGCGCCTATCCAGTACTACACCTATAACTTCGGCACCGGCATCGAATACGCGAAAAACGGATGGCTGGTGGGTTTCCAGTACCAGGGATCCTTCTTCGTCAACGACTATAGCACCCTGACTTGGGACAACCCCCTCAATACCAGCGGAGTAGGCAGCGGATGCGTCGATTCCACTGTCTTCTCTTCCACCTCGCTTACCGGCCCATGCCAGGGACGGGCAGCCATGTACCCGAGCAACCAGGCTCACAACTTCATCGTGAACGGAGCAGGTCAGCTTCCATTCAACACGCACGTGATGGGCAGCCTCGAGTACGGATTCTGGCTCCAGAACTCTCCCTTCATCCCGCTTACAAGCAACAGCAAGCTGCAGCAGTCCTTAAGTTCGGTCGGAGCGCCCAGTAGCCTCGGCGGCGACGTGCAACCTTTCTTCGCCAACCTCACGATCGACAGCAATCCGATCGAACCGCTGGATATCAAGGCGGTCTATTCCTATTTCGATTACGACAACCTGACGCCGGCGATCACCTTCACAGGCGTTAAGTCGCTCAATGACGTGTCGGACCCGCAGACGCCTTTCACCGCTTATCCCTTTTCATTCTCGGAGCAGGACGTCAGCCTCGAGCCAACCTACCACGTGACTGATACTATAGCCGCGCACTTTAGTATGAAGTGGCAGACCAACCACAACCAGGGGCTGGAGGTGCTACAGCAGGATACACTCAGCTACGGACCGGCGCTCGATTGGAACCCATACCCGTGGCTGACTTTCCGGGCGGATTACCAGCACGCGCACCGCGACTCGCCGGGTTACAACAACAACCGCGCCAACCTGGTCGAGATACTTGGCGACAGCCCGGGAACGATCGCGGAGGTTCAGGACCTGCGGCGGTTCGACGAGGCCACGCTCGATGTGAACCAGACTTCGCTCTATGCCTCCGTGCAGCCGATCGAAAAAGTCTCGCTGTTCAGCGCCTTCACCTACGACGACTATAACTACCCTTCGACCAACTTCGGCCTGCAGCATACTTCGAGCTATTCGCCGTCGGTGGGGGCCAGTTGGGATCCGCTTCCAAGCATGCATTTTTTTGGCGACTACGCATGGCAGGCGTACGATTGGAACCTACGGTCGCTTTACGGGGGTACCGGCGTAAAGCCGGGTGTGCCCGGAAAATCGTGGGTTTGGACGGCCGACGGCCGCAACCAGGGCAACAATTTCGATCTCGGCATGGACGTCGCGATACCGCAGAATCGTATCCTGAAGCGGCCGTCGCACCTGAAAATCCAGTACACCTATACGGTTGGCAGCAACCTCACCCACCAATCGGGGGCTACCGCGGCCGGGGCGGCGTCGGAGGCGATCGACTATCCCGATACCGGCACCCAGTTTGAAGAGCTGATGATTCAGTACGAGTACGATTTGCGCGACAACCTCGCGATCAACATCGGCTACTACTTCAACAATTTCGGCGAGCACAATTACATGGTGGACCAGATGGCGAACTACATGCCCAATGCCAGCAAGAACTCGACATTTCTCGGCAACACCGATATGTCTCCGTACGACGCCAATGTCGGATTCATAACTCTGAAGTACAAATTTTAAGCTGAGGCTATTGTAGTACGAGCAGCGAGAGTCCGGGACAAACAACCAATGACCTATCTTCCGCCGCGGCCCGGCCCGCAAATCAAACGGCGGAAAGGAATGGAAGGAGAGAAGACATGACGGAGAGTTTGACAACCAAGATTCGATCGAGACTGTGGATATTGACCGCGTCGGTTATACCGGCGGTTGCAGCGCTGGCGTTGATTTCAACCACCGCCCGCGCAGCCGATCTCACGGCCGCAGCCAGCAGTTTCACCGATACGTGCGCTAAGTGTCACGGCCCGGCCGGCAAGGGCGACGGCCCCAAAGCGGCCGAACTGAAAGACAAGGACGGCAAGCCGGTCGCGATCGGAGATTTGTCCGATTGCGCCAAGATGAGCAAGGTAACCGATGATGACATGTTCAAGGAACTGAAAGAGGGCGGCGCGTCGATGGGCAAGAGCAAGTTCATGACTCCCTATGGCGACGCGATGGAGGACGACGAGATCAAGTCGATGGTCGCGTACGTCAGAACCTTGTGCAAGAAGTAGCTGCGCGCACCACGCTCTAGCTGGCGGCGAGCCGCTGAACGAGTGCTTTTGCCTACGGCAGGCACTCCAAATGGAAACGGCAAGTAGGAGGAGAAGCCATGTCGAAGGGTTTGACAACTAAGGTTCGATCGAGACTGTGGATATTGACTCGCGTCGGCGATACCGGCAATTGCAGCGCTGGCGTTGATCTCAACCACTGCCCGCGCAGCCGATCTCGCGGCCGCGGCCAGCAGTTACAAGGATACGTGCGCGAAGTGTCACGGCGCGGAAGGCAAGGGCGACGGCCCCAAAGCGGCCGAACTGAAGGACAACGGCAAGCTGGTCGCCAGCGGAGATTTGTCCGATTGCGCCAAGATGGCCAAGGTTACTGACGACGACATGTTCAAGGAACTGAAGGAAGGCGGCCTGTCGGTGGGCAAGAGCAAGTTCATGACTCCCTATGGCGATGCGATGGAGGACGACGAGATCAAGTCGATGGTTGCGTACGTCAGAACCTTGTGCAAGAAGTAGCGACGCGCGCCAGGCTACAGATTGAATCCGGGCGCGCGGGGTGGAAAGCGGGCAGAGTTAGGCAGCCGCCGGCATGCAGTTCGCCGGCGGCATCGCCTAGCAATCGTACTTGCGTTCGGCCTGACCACCCAAAGCAGCCAAGTGAAAGGCCTCGCACTGATGACAGGCTGAGTCTCACCAGAGAGCGACCCAGGACAAGCGGGTCCGATCCCAGGGATCGGACCGCTTGCCGCTCGGAAACCGGGCGTCGCTTTTTTAGATTCCAGAAAAAAGCAACGCAGGTGGAAAATGCAAACGAGCGGAGATGAGCCGGGCGCGCCGGAACCGGAGCGCCCGAAAGGGCAAAATGGCGCCGAGGCCGAGCGCCAAGTACCAAGTTTAGCCCGCAACCGGCTGAGCATCGCCGGCCTGATCATCGCCGTCATCGTCCTGGCGGACATACTTTCCCTGATTGGCATGACGATGCTGGGGGTGGAGTTAAACCCCTACGTCGGCATTTTTGCCTACCTGATCGGACCGGCCGTGATGATCATCGGCCTGTTGCTCGTTCCGCTCGGTATGCTGCTCGAACGGCGGCGGCGGCGGAAGTTTTTGCCGGGTGAGCTGCCGACCTTTCCCAAGCTCGATCTCAACGAGCCTTCGGTTCGGCGCGGCTTTCTGGCTGCGGCAGGCTTTTCGTTCTTTATCGTGGCTCTCACCATGGTGGCAAGCTACCAAGGCTACCAGTTCACGGACTCGGTGATGTTCTGCGGCCAGACCTGTCACGTCCCGATGAAGCCGGAATTCACCGCCTATGAGGATTCGCCGCACGCGCGGGTCCCATGCGCGAACTGCCACGTCGGACCCGGCGCTACCTGGTTTGTTCGCTCCAAGCTGTCGGGTGTCTACCAGGTCTATGCGGTAATGTTCGACAAGTACCCCAGGCCGATTGAAACTCCCATCAGCGATTTGCGGCCGGTTCAGGCAGCTTGCGAGCAATGCCATTGGCCGCAGAAGTTCTACGGCGCGCAACTCAAGGTCTTCCCGCATTATGGCTATGACGAGAAGAACACTCCCATGCGCATCCAGATGCTGATCAAGACCGGAGGAGGATTGGCCGAGTTCGGCCGCGCCACCGGAATCCACTGGCACATGAACATCGCCAACCGAGTATGGTTCGTGGCTACTGACAAGCAGTCCCAGGTGATTCCATGGGTAAAGGTTACGAGCCCTGATGGAAGGACCACGGAATACCTGGCCAAGGGCACTTCGCTGACTCCAAAGCAGCTCGATGCGCTGCCCATCCAGACGATGGACTGCGTGTCCTGCCATGCCCGCCCGTCGCATAAGTTTCTTCCGCCCGATCAGGCGGTCGATGCGGCGTTCGAGGCCGGCCAGCTCGACTCTGCGCTTCCCTTCTTGAAGAGGCAGGCGGTCAAGTCCCTGCTTAAGCGGTACAAGTCGCCGGAAGAGGCGTCCGAGGGAATCGCAACCGCCCTCGATACCTTTTACCGCAATCGTTATGCCCAGATTTATACTGCGCAGTGGCCGCAAATCCGCGCTGCCATCGCCGCCGTGCAGCAGATCTACAAAAAGAACATGTTTCCCTATATGCGGGTTGACTGGCGCACTCATCCCGACAACATCGGCCACCTGTATTACCCCGGATGCTTCCGCTGTCACGACGGGCAGCACGTCAGCGCTGATGGCCGGGTGATACCGCAGGCATGCGACACCTGTCACTCGGTCCTTGCAACTCCTACCAGTGTCGCCGAGTTCAAGCATCCAGTTGATGTAGGCGACACGACTTGCAGCGCCTGTCACACCGGAGGCGTGCTGTAAGCGCATCGGCGCGGGCGAGAGAGACAAATGGCGCAGGTATGACGGCGGATGGTTAGCTCACGGCGGATGGTTAGCGGCTTCGGACGCATCGTGTGCGCTATTGCGGCAATGCTGCTGTGCGCGGTCGCGATGGGCTATGCCGCTGCGACGGTGAAGGCCGCTGCGACCAAGGCCGCTGCGACGACCAAGGCCGCTGCGGCCAAGGCGCTCACCGATACGGATTGCCTGTCATGCCACAATCTGAAGGCCAGCGCCAAGTTGCAGGCGCGGCCGGTTAGCGTGTACGTCAATGCGGAGACCTACCAGCCTTCGGTTCATGCGAAGCTGGGGTGTGTCTCCTGCCATTCTGACATCCATGCTTTTCCCCATCCCGATTCGGTCAAGCCGGTTTCATGCGCCGGCTGCCACGCGAGCCAAACTGCGGCCTACGCGGGCAGCGTTCACGCCATCGCCAAGCAGGGGACGAAGCAGCGCTTCCCGGTCTGTCTCGATTGTCACGGCAACCCCCATGGCATACGCGCCAAGACTGACCCGAAGTCGCGAGTCTACCCGCTAAACCTGCCGCGCACCTGCGGCACGTGCCACGGGAACCCCGAGCTTGCCAAGAAATTCGGCCTTCCGGACGTGTACCCGCTTTACATGGATTCGATTCACGGCTTCGCCCTGACGGCAGACGGACTCCTGGTGGCCGCTACCTGCGGCAGTTGCCATGGGTCGCACGATATCCTCAGCCGAAAGGACCCAAAGAGCCGGACCTTTTGGAAAAATGTGCCTGCTACCTGTGGCGGATGCCATGCCGGCGTCGAAGTCCAGTACCTTGGGGGAGCGCATGGCGCGGCGATGCTTGCCGGGCGCCCGAATGCTCCGGTATGCACGAATTGCCATACCTCGCATCAGATTGCCCAGGTGGAGATCGTTAAGTGGCAACTCAAAACCGTCGCCACCTGCGGCAACTGTCACAAGGACAGGTTGCACAGCTACCGCGATACTTTCCACGGCCAGGTGACCGAGCTCGGCTTCGTCGCCACGGCGCGATGCTGGAGTTGCCATGGCGCTCACTTAATCCTTCGGGCCTCCAACCCGAACTCCAAGGTCGCGCCGGCCAACCTGCCCGCCACCTGCGGCAAGTGCCACCACGGCGTAACCGCGAGCTTTGTCAGCTACGAGCCGCATCCCGATCCGCACGACCGCAAGCGCAACCCGGCCTTGTATTTTTCGGCCCTCTTCATGAACCTGTTGCTCTTGGGGGTTTTCTTCTTCTTCGGTGTGCACACGGTGCTATGGCTTGCGCGGTCGTTGATGAACGGGGCGCGGAGTCCAGCCAAGAAGGACGATGAGTAACGATTCAGACCGCTATTATTTTCGCTTCTCGCTTGGGCAGCGCTACCTGCACGGCTTGGTAATGGCAACCTTTTTGGGTCTTGCCGCCACCGGAATGACGCTGCGGTTCAGCGAGCGGGGTTGGGCAAGGTGGCTGGCGGAAGTCAGCGGCGGATTCACCGCGGTCTTATCTCTGCATAAGTTCTGTGCCGTGCTCATATCGGCTGCCTTCGTCTACCATATTGGAGAGATCCTATTCAGGGCGACGATAAAGAAGGAGCCGGGCCTTTTATTTGGGCCGGACTCGATGGTTCCGCAGGTCAAGGACTTAGTGGACCTTTTTAAGATGCTGCGCTGGTTTCTTTGGATGGGTCCACAGCCCGAATTCGACCACTTTACCTACTGGGAGAAGTTCGACTATTGGGCGGTGTTCTGGGGAATGGCGATTATCGGCGCCACCGGCTACATGATGTGGTTCGGATCTTTCTTTGCCCGCTTCGTGCCCGGCTACCTCCTCAATATCGCACTCTTGATTCACGGTGAGGAAGCTCTGCTCGCCGTCTGGTTCATCTTCATCGTCCACTTCTTCAATTCCCATCTGCGCCCTGAGAAATGTCCGATGGACCCCGTGATATTTACCGGCCGCGTGAGCGCCGGGGATTACGAGCACGAGCGGCCGTTGGATTATGCGCGTCTTGACAAGTCCGGCGCTCTCGAAATGTTGCGCGCAGACCCGCCTCCTCGTTGGCTCAAGAATTTTGCCCGCTTGATCGCGGTTGTTGCGGTCGGCATCGGCCTTTCGTTGCTCGCGCTTACGATGGTGGCCTTCTGGAGCCGGTAGGCCCGTCACCGACGCTTCCAATTTCGCGCCGTCCCGGCAAAGCGAGGCCGCCTGCGGGGACCGCAACGGGCCGGAGAAATCCTACGGCCTAAGCAAAAGACCTTCGCGCGAAGATTTTTGAGCAGTCACAGCGGCCGGCCTGCGCCAATTCGGTTTCGAGATTCCTGCTATCGGCAGCCCAACTCTCGGGTGAAATTTTCGGCTCTCTCCGGTGAAATTTCCGGCTCTCCCGGATGTTTTTCCCTTGGCGCCCCGAACCTTTTCCTAACTCGCTCCGGCGTTCTCCCAATTACATAATCCGCTCGCAGGGCTTATGTTCGTATTGAGGCAAGGAACACAGGAGGTGAACTGAGATGTTGAAGCACAAAGGCGGAAATCCCGCGAAAGACGGTTTCTACTGGAAGAAGGGCGAATGGGAGATGGTGACGGTGCAAGGAAAGGACGGCAGGCTGCCCGGCGGTAAGGAGTCCGAATACGTCAAGGTGCCGGGTCTTCTGTACGTGCCGATCGCGCTGACGGTCAGCGGGCTGTTCGTAATTTTCCTGCCCTTTATCGGCTTTGGAATGCTGTTCGCGCTGATCGGGACGAAAGCGGCTAAGGGTTTGCGAGCTATGGCAAGGCATCCCCGTCTCGAGATGGCTACGACTTCGGCCGGACGTGCTGCTGAACGTTGGTGAGAGGGAGGTCGAAGGCGGCGGTGCGGAAGGGAGAGCAGCGGAAAACGCGAAACAGTTGGATCGCGAGCGGTGAAGCTGGCTATGCGAAGTTGCGATCCATATCCTGCGGCGGTGCAGCGAGAAGTTGCGCCGTCGCAAGCGTTTTCTGATGCGGGTTGGGGCCGGCGGGTGGCGGGCGAATCCGCTTTATGGCAGAGATACGAGCGATGGTGCAAGCGAACGGCGCGCCGACTGCGGCATCACGCTCAGGTCTCGACTCGGATCACGCCTTGTCTAATGGCAAACTTAATCAGGTCGGTTCGGCTGTGAAGGTTGAGTTTCTCCATCACGTTCTCGCGATGTGACATCGCGGTCTTGATGCTGATTCGGAGCAACCCCGCGACTTCCTTGTTGCTGTGTCCGAGCGCCACCAGTCTCAAGACCTGCTTTTCGCGGTCGGTCAGCGTCTCGTAAGGATCATCGCTCCCGGTTCCCGGCTCCTGTGGCGCATGTTGTATCGCTTCTCTGGCGATCTGCGGGTCGAGCACGAGGCCGCCCTGGGCGGCGGAGCGAATCGCGGCGGCCAACTCCGCGCCGAGCATGCGCTTGAGCACGTATCCCGCGACCCCGACTTTGAGGAAGCGTTGGACATACTCACGGTCATCATACTGGGTCAGCACCAATACCCGGGTCTTTGGCACTTCGCGCTTGAGTTCCAGGGTTGCCTCGAGTCCGCCCAGACCGGGCATCGCGATGTCCATCAGGACTACGTCGGGTTTGAGGCGCTCGCATCGCTCGATGGCCTCACGGCCATTGGTCGCCTCGCCGACGACCTCGATATCGTCGGCCAAGCTGAGCAACGCCTTTATGCCGTCACGCATGAGCGCGTGATCGTCGGCGATAACCACTCGAATCTTAGCCATGATCAACCGCAAGCGGCACGGTCAGTACAACCCTGGTGCCTTCGCCCGGCGCGGATTCGATAACTGCGCTGCCGCCCAGTAGCTCGACCCTTTCCCTGATACCGGCCAGCCCAAGCCCCCGTCCGTCGACGGCGGTCGCGGAAATGCTTGCTGGATCGAAGCCCTCGCCGTCGTCCTCGATCTCCACTGTAACCGCCCGCGGCCCGAGCACGCACTGGATGAGCACGGTCTTAGCCTGAGCGTGCTTTACAATATTAGTAATCGCTTCCTGAACTGCCCGAAAGAGGGTGGTCTCGATCTCCGGGGGAAGGCGTCCGTTGGTCTCATCGAATTCACAGCGGACCGAGATGCCACGGCGCTTCAAGTCGCGTTCTGCGTACCATCTGATCGCAGGAACAAGTCCGAGATCGTCGAGCATCGAGGGCCGCAGGTCAAAGCTCATGCGGTGAATCTCGTCGAGCGTCTTGATGGCGAGCGCTCTTGCTTCTTGCAGGCGATCGCTCGAAGCCCCCGGTGGCAGCGTCGCCATCGCGGTGTCGAGCCCGAGTGCGAGGGTGCCAATGAGCTGGCTGGTCTCGTCGTGGAGCTCGCGCGCGATCCGCCGGCGCTCCTCTTCCTGGGCGCTGATGAGCTTTTGCAAGAGCTTGGCCCTGAGCTCGTCACGCTGCTTGAGTTCCCGGTAGAGCCGGTCGATCTCCCGCGTCCGTTCCTCGACCCGCAGCTCGAGCTGGTCGCGAGCGCGCGCCACCTCCTCCAGCGATTGCCTGAGCGCGACGCGCATTTGCTCCAGCGCCGCTGCGAGCTGTCCGACCTCGTCGGCGCCGAGTTCGGGAACCGGGGTCTTGAGCTCGCCGGTGGCGATCCGTCCGGCCGTCCTGGTCAGCAGCGATAGCGGCGCGGTGATACTGGCGGCGGCTCCTAGAGCGAATAGCAGCGATAGCAGGGCGAGTGCGGGAGCCCCCGCGAGAATCTTCCAACGCAGGGCCGCCGCCGTGGAAAACGCCCGCTTCTCGGGTTGGCGGATACTTATTCCCCATGGCACCCGCGGCGACAGCGGCGCAAACGCCATCACCTCGTTAACCCGGACGTTGATTGAACCGCTCTCGTGGCAGCCGTGACAAGTGCCAGCCATCTGCCGCTGCTGGTTGATGAGCGACTGGATAAAATGACGATGGTCGCTCTCGGTATAAAGCCGCGTGGCCGCGGTGCTGGCGATGACGGTGCCGTTCTGATCCACCAGGTCGACGGTCTCGCCCGGATCCAGCGGTACGAAGTCCAGCAGCGTGCGAAACCCCGGGCTTTTCGGGGCGATCTCCCCACCCACCAGGCCGGCCACCTGGCTCTGCAGGTTCCTGACTGGTACCAGGAGAAAAAGCCGATGCGCCCCGCCTCGGCCCGGCGACAGCGCCGAGACTTCCGGCACACCCTTTTCGAGCGTTTCCTTGACGGCGGGAAGTTCCTTAAGCGACGGATCAGGGCCGGGACCCGCGACGGGTTCCGCTTCGATGAGCCGGCCGCTGCTGCCGAGCAAGAACACCTGCGACAGGAGGCCGGAGCGAAGATAGGCCTCTCTGAGCACGCCGAGCGCCACGGTTGGATCGCCGCCCATGCCGACTTCGACGGCGGGCGAGATCGCCTCGAGCAGCTCGAGTTGCGAATTCACCACCGAGTCAACATGTGCGGCCATGCTGATAGCCAGATTTTGGCGCTCGGCCAGCACCTGGCTTTCCAACGATTGCACGCTTGACCAACTCAGCCAGCCGAAAATTGCGATCGGGCCGAGCGTCCCCGCCATCGTCAGGAGCACGATCCGGGCGCGAAGACCGCGCCGCACGCTCTGCTTAGCAGCGACCGTTGCCATTGTTCCATCCGCCCATCGTCGGGGCGGCGCCGTCCGTCGCAGGGCGAGCCGCTAAACGACTGCGCGTGCGAGGTCGGGACGTACCCGTGGCGCGCGCCGTCGAGCCGTGCTCAAGCTTCAGGGTGAGCGTCGCGCTCCTGTTCCGCATTGGGTTCCGCATCGGGCTCCGCTTCGGCGCGCATCCTCTCGTACTCGAGCGGATGTTCCTTTTCCATGCGCTCACGGGTCACCTTTCCGGTGAAAATCCCATCGTCGAACGGAAATACGTCCGGCGATAAATGAGCGTTGTAAATATGCCATGTGATCACGATCAGAAAGGCCAGCAGCCCCTCATTACTATGCGCCATTCGTGCCGCTGGGATGAACTCACCGGGGAAGAAGCGCGTTGTCAGCACGGGAAGGTAAAGCATAAACCCGGTCACGATCATCAGAAATGAGCCAAGCACCATCCCCCAATACTCGAACTTCTGCCGGTAGTCGTAACGGTCGAAGCTGGCCTGCTCGTCGGATAACCGCAAGTAGTAGCGCATCATTATCACCGCGTCGCGAAAGTCCTTGCGCGTCACGACGATCGAAGGGCTCTCCCGTCTGGAGATCAGCAGCTTCAGGCCCGCCGTCGCGTGGAAGATAACGAGCGCGGCAAACAGGATTCCCGCACCTCGATGAATCCATCGCGCTCGGTCGATGCCTCCCATCGCCACGATCAGCCACTGCGCCCATGGCGCCGCGTAAAATTTCTGCGTGAGGCCGGTCAGCGCCAGCACTATGAACAGCAGCATCACGCAGGTGTGCTCGATCCGCCGCCTGACGGAAAACCGGATTACATACTCGTTCATCGGTTCACCACTACCCGCCACAGATGTAAAAGAATTTGGAGCACCAATCCGCCGATCACGAACGGGATGAATATCATGTAAAAAAGCTTGACTACGTATACCAACGGCGCATGCTTTGGGCTCGCCTCGTAGTGCCCAATCCACGCCGACGGAAAGTTAGGACCGGCCGCGCGATGGCATCGGCGGCAGACTATGAGCAGGTTCGCCTTTATCAGCGGCGAGCTCAGGCTGTTGACCCGCGCGATGTCATGTACTCCGTGGCAATCCGTGCAGGTCGCGGTGAACGCGCGCGGGTCCGCTTTCTCAGAGCGCTCCAATGAACTCGTCACCCCATGGAAGTCGGTCAGGTAGGTCGTAAGCACCTCGGTCGAAATCCCGTACTTCGCCATCATCCCCTTGTTGGTATGGCATCGCGCGCACAACTGCGGGATGGCCAAATGCCACGACTTCGCCAGCGGATTGGAAGTGTCGTGCGGTTGATGACAGTCGGTGCAGACCGGCACGTCGTGGTTGTCTTTTTCGATCAGCGCCTTGCCATGGACGCTGCGGAGGTAAGCAGCGGCGATCGCCGCATGGCACTTGGCGCAGGTGCGTGAAATCAGCGCTCGCGGCCGAGCCGGCGCTCCGATCTCGTGCGAGCCGTGACAATCGACGCAAGTCGGCGCTTTTTCGTTGCCCTTGGCGATCTGGGCGAAGTGAACGCCGTCGAGCAGCCTGCTGTACTCTTTGAAATGACATCGTTTGCACAGCTCGTAGTACGCCAACCGCAGCGCGTGCCGGTTCTGGAACTTCTTCTTCGGGTGCGGGTAGTCGCCAATATCGGTGTGACAGTCGGTGCAGCCGAGCTTCCCTCCGTGGACGGAATGGTTGAAGGCCTGTTCGTCGACGAACAGCGAGAGCTTCTCGCCATCGCCAAGTTTGTGCACCAACTTCGGATCGTCGTGACAAGTCATGCAGAGGGCGTTGGAGGGAGGATCCGATGCGGCGCCCGCAGCCTGAACAGCTTGCACCCCGGTGAGAACCATCAGGGCGGCGGCCAATGCGATTAATCTAGCTAATTCTTGAATCCTTGTCACATTAGTGATATATCATCCTCGAAATCGCGAAACTAGCGCGGCGGATGATGCGAAATAATAGGCCTGTAGCCGATATCTACCCTTATGTTGGCGCGATTTTCGATCGGGATTCTGGCTCGAACGGCGGCGGCATCGGGGGCGTGCGGTAAGCGAATCGGCGGGTGCAGGCGAGACGGATCAATATGACGCACGGATCGAGGTGGATGGTTGGCGGGCTTGGGCGCATCGCGTGCGCTATTGCGGCAATGCTGCTGTGCGCGGTTGCGATTGCGCAGGCGGCTGCGGCGAAGCCTGCGACAGCGGCGGCCGCCGCGACCAAGGCTGCTCCAACCAAGGTGCTGACCGATCAGGATTGCCTGTCATGCCACAATCTGAAGGCCAGCGCCAAGTTGCAGGCGCGGCCGGTTAGCGTGTACGTCAATGCGGAGACCTACCAGCCTTCGGTTCATGCGAAGCTGGGTTGTGTCTCCTGCCATTCTGACATCCACGCTTTTCCCCATCCCAATTCGGTCAAGCCGGTTTCATGCGCCGGCTGCCACGCGAGCCAAACTGCGGCCTATGCGGGCAGCGTTCACGCCATCGCCAAGAATGGGACGAAGCAGCGCTTTCCCGCCTGCCTCGATTGTCATGGAAACCCCCACGGCATGCGCGCCACCACCGATCCGAAGTCGCGAGTCTACCCGCTCAACCTGCCGGGCACCTGTGGCTCCTGCCACGGGAACCCCGAGATTGCCAAGAAATATGGCTTTCCGGACGTGTACCCGCTTTACATGGATTCGATTCACGGCCTGGCTCTGACCGCCGACGGGCTGTTGGTGGCCGCCACCTGCAGCAAGTGCCATGGGGCGCACGATATTCTCAGCAGAAAGGACCCGAAGAGCCGGACCTACTATAAAAATGTGCCTGCCACCTGTGGCTCGTGCCATGCCGGCATCCAAGCCGAGTACCTTGCCGGAGCGCACGGCACGGCGATGCTTGCCGGGCGCCCGAATGCTCCGGTATGCACCAATTGCCATACCTCGCATCAGATTGCCCAGGTGGACATCGCGAGCTGGCAAGTCAAAACCATCGCCACCTGCGGCAACTGTCATAAAACCGGGCTCCAGAGCTATGGCGATACTTTCCACGGCGAGGTGACCTTGCGCGGTTTCGTCTCCACCGCACAATGCTGGAGCTGCCATGGCGCTCACGAAGTTCTAAAAGCCTCCAATCCCAAGTCCAAAGTCGCGCCGGGCAACCTTCTCGTCACTTGCGGCAAATGCCACGTCGGCGCAACCGCGGACTTTGTTAAGTACGATCCGCATCCCAATGCGCACGAGCGGCGGCGCCACCCGGCCCTGTATTACGCGGCGCTCTGCATGAAGTGGCTGCATTTTGTTGACCCATTCGGAGTGTTGGCTATGGCCCTGGTGGGCGCACTTACGCTCGCACACGGACTCGGCCAGATCGTGCGGCATCGCGTTGGATCGGAGCACTCGGACTCTGACCGCCGTTCGGGAGATGAAAAATGACCCACATCGCAGTTGATTCCGTAACCCGCGCTGAGGGCCTTCTGCGGATCGAAGCCGAGGTCGATGGCGGCAAGCGCAACGGCGCCCGGAGCGTGCACACCACCGAGGCTGGGAGGCGCGAGTTGACTCGCGCGAAGGGCCTGTGAGCGCGCAACCGCCGCTTGTGCCGGAGCCACCTGGCACTGGTCTTATGTATGTCTGGGAAATGCCGGTGCGTCTATCGCACTGGCTGATCGTCCTATCCATCATTGTGCTCTCGGTCACCGGTTTCTTCATCGGCGATCCGTTAATCACAACCGGCGGACCTGCCCGCGATCGCGCCGTCGCGGCGCTGATGCGCTCGGTTCATCTTTACGCCGCGTGGGTGTTCAGCTTGTCGGTGCTGGTGCGGGTCTACTGGATGTTTGCCGGCAACTACTATGCGCGTTGGGACCAGTTCATTCCGGTCACTCGCGCACGGCTCGATAGCATCTGGCAGTCGATGAGGTTTTATAGCTTCCTGCGCCGCGACCCACAGCCATACCCGGGTCATAGCGGCCTTGCCGCGCTCGCTTATACGGGCATCTTCGGCATCTACTTTGTGATGATCATCACGGGGCTAGCTCTGTACTATGTCTATGCTCCGGCGAATTCGGTCTTTCAGGGTTTTCGCTTTCTAGTCCCGATCTACTCTCGCTTCATCCATCACATCGGGATGTGGATCTTGTTGATGTTCGTGATCCAGCACGTGTACTCGACGATTGTTTATTCGGTCGAGGAGCGCAGCGGGATCATCGACTCGATGATCACGGGGTACAAGCGCATAACGCCGGAAGAAGCCGAAGGCGAGGGTGGTCACCATGCCTGACGCGAGGAGAGCTTGCGCAGCGTGAAAATCAGCAGCCGCATGCCCGACCGCCCGGGATCAGCAGCACGAGCAGCCCTTGGATTATTCGCGCTCTGGCAAGTCCGGCGCCCTCGAAATGTTGCGCACTAACCCGCCTTTTCGTTGGCTCAACAATTATTCCCGCCTGGCCGCGGTGGTTGCGGCCGGCGTCGGCTTTTCCCTGCTGGTGCTTGCGCTGATCTCCTTTTGGGGCAGGTAGGGCTTTGACCGGCTTTTACGATATTTTTTTCAAGGCGCGCGCGGGCTTGTTTTTGTTGCCTGCTCGCCGTATGTTCGCGCATTAAATTTCAGCATCCTATTGAACTGGAGCACCAGAACATGAACGCCGCTATCGCACAAGGAGAATCGCAATGGTATCCGGTGTAGTCATCTTAATCGCCGCAATCTTCATTCTGAGCGGCGTCAAAATCCTCAACGAATACCAACGCGCCGTAGTCTTCCGCCTCGGACGGCTCATGCGGTACCGCGGCCCGGGTATGATTTACGTGATCCCCTTTATTGAGCGGATGGTCCGGATCGATCTGCGTACCGTCGTGCTCGACGTCCCGCCGCAGGACGTAATCACCAAGGACAACGTGACCGTCAAGGTGAGCGCGGTGCTCTACTTCCGGGTGAGCGATCCGTCGCGCGCGGTCACCGAGGTGGCAAATTACCTGTTCGCCACCATGCAGCTCGCGCAGACCACGCTGCGCTCCGTAGGCGGACAGACCGAACTCGACGAACTCTTGAGCCAGCGCGACAAAGTCAACGCCCGCATCCAGTCGATCGTCGATGCCCACACCGAGCCGTGGGGAATCAAGGTCATACTCGTCGAGCTCAAGAACATTGACCTGCCGCAGGACATGCAGCGCGCGATCGCCGCACAGGCCGAGGCCGAACGCGAACGGCGCGCCAAGGTTATTGCGGCCGAAGGCGAATTTCAGGCCGCGCAGCGCCTGTCCGAGGCGGCGGAAATCATGGGCAAAAGCCCGATCACGCTCCAGCTTCGCTACCTGCAGACGCTGGCCGAGATCGCTACCGAGCACAATTCGACCACCGTGTTTCCTCTCCCGATCGATCTGCTCGAGCCCTTTCGCAAGCTGGCGGGCGGCGGCGACAAGCCCAAGTAAGCGGTGGTCGTCGCGCCGCCGTGGGCAGGTGGCGCGCAGCGGTTGCGGCGTTGGTACTGATATCGACGGCTGCATCCGGCAGCGCGGCCGGCAAATGCCGCGCTCGCGTGGAGATCGTGGCAGATGGCCGGGGAATCACGGCGACGGTTGACAAATGCTCGGAATTTAATGTTGATTGCTGATGCTTAAAAATAAGCCGATGAAGGGCGACTAATGTACTGGGGAAACCGGAACATGCTATCCTCGATTTCTCCAACCATAGTGTATCAACCAAATACGCTGGGCCTTTCGTCACAACGATTGATAACGGAGCGAAAAGTTCTAAAAAAAAGGAGCAGAGAAGTAGAATGATCACGTCAGAAAGTTCACCGGCCAAAATTCGGTCAAAGGGCTGGAGCTGGATGCCCTTGGCGGCGGCAGTAGCGATGTTTTTGGCGCCGGCGTTCACCTCAACCCCGGCCCGCGCCGCCGAACTCGATATGAAGGCCGCGGCCAGTAATTTTTCGGATTCGTGCGCGGACTGCCACGGTGAAACGGGCAAAGGCGACGGTAAAAAGGCGGCCGACCTGAAGAAAAAGCCAGCCGACTATACCAATTGCGCGGAAATGTCGAAGTTGACCGACGATTATCTCTTCAACGTCATCAAAAATGGCGGCAAGTCGGTGGGCAAGAGCAAGGATATGGCCGACTTCGGCAAGGCCTACGACGACGACGAGATTCACGGGCTGGTCGCCTACGTGCGCACCTTCTGCAAAAAGTGAGTGCGGCGAGCCGTGCCCGACGGTAATCGCGCACAATTTGCAGTCTCGGAAGCTGGCGAAGTTATCGAGAACGAACCGCGACGACGGTTCCTGACGCGTCTGTTCTGGGGCGCGATGGGACTTGTCAGCGTCGGTATCGCTGCGCCCATCGTTTCCTATCTGATTGCCCCGCTGTTGGGTCCGTCCGGGCCCAAGGATTGGGTGCGGCTGGGAAAGGTTGACGACCTGCCGCTCAACGCTCCCCAGCGAATCGAGGTCGCACGGCGCGTCGCCGAGGGATGGGTGACGGAGGATTCGGCGGTCACGGCCTGGGTGGTGCGCGCGCCGGACAAAATCTACGTTTTCGATCCGCATTGCACGCACCTGGGATGCGCCTATCGATGGGTCGAGGAGTCCAAGGAGTTCTTCTGTCCCTGCCATGCCGGTGTATTCAGCCTGACTGGGAAGGTGGTCAGCGGCCCTCCCCCGCGTCCGCTGGACGTTTATGCGCATGAGGTCCGCGAGGGCGCCCTTTATGTGGTCCCGACTCCAACTAAGCAAGTGGTTTGACGAGCGCCTCGGCACGCGCGCGATTCGGGTGGCGCTCTTCGATCGCCACATTCCGAAGAGCAGCCCGTTGGTCGAGTGGATCTACACGCTCGGCAGCGTGCTGCTGTTCTTTTTTATCCTTCAAGCATTGACCGGGATGATGCTGGCGATGAACTACGTTGCCAGCCCCGATCACGCCTTCGACGCCGCCCGTTACATCTCGCTGCACGCTCCCTTTGGCTGGTTCATCCGCGGGCTTCATTCGTGGGGCGCAACCGCGATGGTGGTGGTGATCGGCGCCCACATGCTGACCACTTTTCTCTCGGGCAGCTACAAGTATCCGCGCGAGTCCACCTGGGTTACCGGCGTCTTCCTCTTCCTGATCGTGATGCTGTTCGGATTCACCGGATATCTGCTGCCCTGGAACCAGAAGGCGTACTGGGCGACCGTGGTCGGCACCAACATCGCGGGTTCGACCCCCTACATCGGGGATTACATCGTGCGCTTCTTCCGCGGCGGCAGCGAGGTCGGGCCGCAGACGTTGTCGCGATTCTACGCAATGCACGTGCTGATGCTGCCGGCGGCGCTGCTCGTTTTCGTGGCGGTGCATCTGTTCATGGTCGTGCGCCAGGGCATCTCGGCGCCCCCCAAGCGGCATCCCGAATACGGCCGCCACGGTATCAACGCCGAGCTCGGTATCGACCCCGGGATTGGTGTCGAGTCCCAACTCAGCATCGACGCCCAGCGCAGCCGGGCGGCCGACGAATATCATCACGAGAAAGAAGCCGGCGAGTCCTTCTATCCGTTTTATCTGTCCAAGGACGCCGTCGCCGTGCTGCTGGCGCTTGCGGTGATCGTGGCTTTGGTCTTTTTGTATCCGACCGAGATCGGTGAGATCGCCGACCCCTCCAGCACCAGCTACAATCCGCGCCCGGACTGGTACTTCCTGTTCCTGTTCCAGGCGCTCAAGTATTTCCCCGGCAGCATGGAAGCGGTCGCGGCAGTCATGCTGCCGGGGCTTGCGTTGACCATCCTTCTGGCAGTGCCCTTCTTCGATCGGCGGATGCGCCAGCATCCACTGGACCGCCCGATCGCCACCGGCTTCGCGATTTCGGCGCTGACCGGCGTGATTGCCTTGACCGTGATCGGCGCGCGGTCGCCGCTGCTCAACCCATATGTGCCGGAGCTGCCCACCGTCGAGGAAGGTCAGCGGCTCTTTCACACGCTGAATTGCGCCTACTGCCATGCCGTCAATGGTCGCGGGAGCACTATCGGGCCCGACCTGATGCTGAATCCCCTCAAGCACGACAAGACCTGGATAATCAGCCATCTCGAGCGGCCCGGCGAAGTGGTAGCGCCCGGCCACCGCACCGCAATGACCGGATTGTTGCCGGAGGAAAGCGCGGACCTGTTCGACTACATCCAGGAGTTGCAGGGTGGTGGCCCCTTTAGCGATAAAGCGCCCCGGCTGTTCTACCGAAACTGCGGCAAGTGCCACATGGTGGGAGGCCACGGCGGCGCCAAGGGACCGGACCTGAGCGGAGTCGGGCTGGTGCGGTCGGTTTCGTTCATCCACCGCTACATCGAGGATCCGAAGGCCCTGTATAGCAAGACCCAGATGCCGCCGTTCTTGGAGCCGCAGGGCAAGCTGACGCACGTCGAAATCGAGGACATCGCGCGCTTCCTCGCGCATCAGCGCACGCCGGCGCCTGCTAAAAACTGATCCGTGCGAACCCAGCCGCAAGCGGTGGCAAAACTTGTTCCACGCGAGCGGGAACGCATATACTCGGACCGATAGGTGAAGCGTCCATGATGCCCTCGATCGACTTCGCGAAAGCGCCCTTTCTGGTTATCTGGGAAACGACTCAGGCCTGCGATCTCGCCTGCAGCCATTGCCGCGCCTCGGCTCAGCCGTTGCGCCATTGCGATGAACTGAGCACCGCGCAAGGCTTCGCGCTGCTTGCCGAGGCCGCTGCGATGGGCACTCCCGTGTTTATCCTCAGCGGTGGCGACCCGCTCAAACGTCCCGACCTGATGGACCTCGTGCGCGAGGGCAAGCGGCTCGGTCTGCGCATGGGAACCATTCCCGCGGCAACTCCATCACTTACTCAGACCGTGGTGCGCCAATTGAAGGAGGCGGGCCTGGACCAGATGGCGCTAAGCCTCGATTATCCGCGCGCGGACCTTCACGACGGTTTCCGCGGAGTAACAGGAGCCTTCAACAAGACAATGGCGGCAGCCCAATGGGCGCGCCAATGCGGTCTGCCGCTACAGATCAACTCGACGCTGTGGGCTGGTTCGGCCCCGTTTCTTTCCGAGATGGCTGAATTGGTCGAACGTCTTGGAGCGGTCTTCTGGGAGGTATTCTTCCTGGTCCCGGTCGGACGCGGCGAGGCCCTCGACGGCGTCGCGGCAAACCAGTGTGAGGAACTCTTCGCGATCTTATACGCGGTTCAGAAAAAGTCGCACTTCGTCGTGAAGGTGACCGAAGCGCCCCACTATCGGCGCTATGTCGCGCAACACGAGGCGGAAACCAGCGGCCAGCAGCATCCGGGCCACCCCGGCGCGGCGGCGATGCCCGACATGCTTCGGCGCTCGGAAGGGCCGGGGCACACCGTTGGGCTTGCGCCTCACGGCGTCAACGCCGGCAAGGGCTTTGTCTTCGTGTCACACACGGGTGAAGTCTATCCGAGCGGATTCCTGCCGGTTTCTGCCGGAAACGTGCGATCGCAAGGCCTGGCCGAGATCTATCGTGACTCCGAGCTCTTCCGCACGCTGCGTGACCCCGCCGCCCTGCGCGGCAGGTGCGGGCGGTGCGAGTATCGCAGCTTCTGCGGGGGCTCGCGCTCGCGCGCCTATGCGATCACCGGCGACTTTCTCGCCACTGACCCGTGGTGCAACTATCAACCTGCCCGGTCCGCCGCTTAGCAAAGCCCTGCGGCTCGCAAACCCTCCGCTAGCCGTTGCGAAGCGCCACCGCGGCGCGGGTCGGGTCGATCGCGCCGTAGCAGACGATCGGATCGAACAGATCGAGTATGGTGCGATCGTCGGACAGCAGGCCGCGCATCGGATGGCGCCCGAGATGCGCTTGCGCGAACAGATGGGCGATCACCGCCTTGCGCGCGCTGCCGGAAGTGCTGAGTTCGAAAGCGGCCTCCTCGATCAGCAAGGCGGCGGAGGCGACGTCGGCGAGATAGTTGCCGAAGACGCGCGCGCGCAATTGCGCGACCTCGCGATCGAGACGTGAAAGATGCGCGAGCGCCTCTCGCACTTCGCCGAGCGAGCGAACCACCATCTCACGCGTGGCGGCAAGCAGGGCGCCTGCGGTCTCGACGCGTTGGCCGAGCGCGCCGAACGCGGCCTGCATCACCTGCTCGCTGCGCAGCGCGCGCAGGATGTCGAGGCAGATGATGTTCTCGGTGCCTTCCCAGATCGTGTTGCTCTGCGCATCGCGCAACTGGCGCGCCAGCGGCCAATTCTCGACATAACCATTGCCGCCATGGACTTCGACGGCCTGCGAGGCGAACTCGATCCCGCGCCGGCTGGCGCGCAATTTCGCCACCGGCACGAGCAGGCGCGCAAGCGCGCTATCGTCCGAGGTCGAGGCGAAAACCAGCGCTGTGGCGGCCTCCAGCTCGACCGTCATGCCCACCAGCATCTCGCGCATCATCGGGAGATCGCGCAGCGCATGGCCGAACGCGCTGCGATGCCAGGAGAAGATCGCTGACTCGAGGAACGAGCGGCGCATGATGCCGAGGCCCATCACGGCGATGCCGCGTCGCGAGTCGTTGACCATCTCCATCATGCGGTTGATCCCCTGGCCGTCGCTCGCCGTGCCGCCGCTGCCGGCGAGCAGAGAGGCTTCGGCCTCGATGAAATCGACTTCGGCGGTGGGCACCGCGCGGGTGCCGAGCTTGTCCTTGAGGCGGCGAATGGAGATGCCGTTGCGGGAGCCGTCGCGGCGCAAGCGCGGCACCAGAAACAGCGCGACGCCGCGCAGTCCGTCGGCGCCGCCCTCGGGGCGGGCGAGTGTCGCGATGGCGCTGGCGTCGACATTTGAGCAGAACCACTTGGAGCCGTTCAGAATCCAACGATCGCCGTCGCGGCGCGCGGTGGTGGTGAGCGTGGCGAGGTCGGAGCCGCCGGTTTTCTCGGTCATGAACATCGCACCGTCCCACGCGTCGTCGAAGTGCTCGGCGGTGAGATGCGACATGTACTCGCGCTGCACCTGCAGCGGCGCGAAGCGGCGCACCAGGCCGATCACCCCGCTGGTCATGCCGACCGAGCAGAGCATCCCAATCTCGGCCTGCGACAGCATGTAGTTGAGCGCGGTCGGGATAAGCTCCGGCAGGTGGCGTCCGCGGCGGCGCGCTTCATTGTAGAGCCGTGGGCCGCTTACGCCGGCTTCCCAGAGGTCGCGCTTGGTGGCGAGCGCGCCGGGATGGTGGCGCACTTCGTCGAGCGGATCGCCCCAGCGGTCGAACTTGACGAGTTCGGGTGAATGCTTGTCGGTGACCTCAGCGCGCGCGGCTACCGGACCGCCGCACAGCGCCCCGACCTTGCGCAGTTCCGGCTCGAGCCAGTCGAAATCGGCGGGCTCGAGCAACCGGCGCATCTGAAGTTGCAGGTTGGGATCGATATCGTACCAGTTAAGTCCGATTGCGCTCTCGAATTGGGCGTAGTCGATCATGGCCGGGGTCTCCTGCTGCGGCAAGGCGCCCGAAATTCGAAGCATGGCGGCGCCGCGCTCGATTCAAAAGTTACTCGCGCGCCTGCAAGCTGTCTATCGAAGCGCCGGATTCTCCGCGCAGCGGCTACTTTTGGAACTTGCGGAAATCCGGTATGCGCCGCTCCATGAATGCGTTGCGTCCTTCCATGGATTCTTCGGTGCGGTAGTAGAGTCCCAGCGAGATTCCGCCCATCGCTCCGATTCCCTTGATGTGGTCGGTTTCGGCGTTGAAGGAGGCCTTGGCGATCCTGATCGCGGTCGGGCTCAAGGCCAGGATCTCGCGTCCCCAAGCGCGCGCCTCGTCCATCAACTGCGCGGCAGGCACCACCTTGTTTACCAGGCCCATCTCCAGAGCTTCATCCGCCGAATACTGGCGGCACAGGAACCAAATCTCGCGCGCTTTTTTCTCGCCGACCAGGCGCGTCAGGTAGGCGGTGCCAAAACCGGGATCGACGCTGCCAACCCGCGGGCCGACTTGGCCGAAGCGGGCGGTATCGGCCGCGATCGATAGGTCGCAGATTATGTGGAGGACGTGTCCTCCGCCGATTGCGTAGCCGTTGACCGCGGCGATAACCACCTTTGGAATGTCGCGGATGATTTCGTGCAGCGCTTCGACGTTCATCCCGCCACGGTAGCCTCCGCCACTGCGCGCGGCCTGGTCACCGCCCGAGCTGAAAGCGCGGTCGCCGGCGCCGGTCAGGATCACCACCCCGATCGAATGGTCTCGCCAGGCGTCCCTGAAGGCCTCCACCATCTCGTCCACGGTCTGACCGCGGAACGCGTTGCGGACCTCCGGACGGTTGATTGCGATGGTGGCGATCCCGTCTTGCTTCTCGTAGATGATGTCCTCAAAAGCCATCTGCGTCTCCTTCGGCTGTGGCGCACGCGAGCGCGAGCTTTGCGCCACGGCGTTTACGACTCATCCAGAGATTTATTTTCCCTGAAATTTGGGCTTGCGCTTTTCTGCGAAGGCAGTCGCCGCCTCGCGATGGTCTTCGGTGTTAAAGCTCATCATCTCATACGCGATCGATGCGTCCAGAATCAAATTGACCTGCTGCTTGAGCCACTTGTTCACCGCGAGCTTGGTCCATCGGATCGCCCAAGTCGGGCCGTCGGCCAATTCCCGGGCGATTTCCCCGGCCTTCGATAGCACCTGGTCTCCCGGCACCGCGTAGTTGACCAGTCCCATCTTGGCTGCCTCGGAACCGCTGATGAACGTCCCTCGCATCAGGAATTCCTTGGCCCGCGCCGGCCCGACCAGCAGCGGCCAGATCACCGCGCCGCTGTCGCCGGCAACGATTCCAACCTTGACGTGGGTATCGGCGATCCGCGCGGTTTCAGAGGCGACGATAACGTCCGACAGCAGTGCGATATTCGCGCCGAGCCCCATCGCGTCGCCATTCACTGCGGCTATGATCGGCTGCTCAACGTCGAGCAGGTTCTGGATGATCCTGCGGCCCGCCGCGGCGATCTTGAGTATCCACTTTTTGCCTTCCTCAGTGCCCCAGCGCGCCGCCATCGCCTTCACGTCGCCGCCCGCCGAAAAGGCCTTGCCCGCGCCGGTCAGCAAAATCGCGTTCACTTCCTCGTCGTTGGCAAGGTCGATCCAGATGTGTTCAAGTTCGTCGTGTAGTTCGGAATTGACCGCGTTAAGTGCTTCGGGCCGGTTCAGGGTCACCGTGGCGAGCTTGTTCTTCCTCTCGACCTTGATGCATCGATACTTTGCATAATCGATCATGGCAAATGCCTTCCCTTCTAATGCTCTGGCGGCTCGCCTCCGGAGCACTCCGCTACATCTGATGCCATCGGAAACATCGCGTGACCCTGCTCTCGGCTCTGGAGATGCGAGCGGGCGGCAGACGCTAGTGCGCCAATTGACTCAGGCAGCCTCGGTTACAGGCGCCGCGTTCGGGCCACCGGGAACATCCCTCCATGCGGAGTCGGTTCATCCCGACCGCCGACGTCATCGCAGCGTAGGTGGCGTCCACCGTGACCTGAGCGGGCTCGCCATTGTCAGGGCAGATTACCTCCTTGGGCTTTCTGAAGTCCGCGAAGACGCTCAGCCCGACGGGTAAAAGGACGTAGCTGATGCCGATTGCAGCGATAGCGCCGAGTGTGACCAGGGTATCCATAGGTCATACCTCCTGTTGATGCGAGTGGGGCGAGATCCTGTACGCATTAATCGTACCGATCTTCGGCGACCTGACCTGTGCCTACTCTGACGTGCCGCAAAAGTCGAGCGCGCCCCATCTCCCGCGCACCAACACCTTGCCAAAGGAAAGGGTATTAGGACCGCAAGGGGCTAGATGAGCGCGCCGCGCAGAGGGTTAGCGGGCGAAGGCCGCCCTCAAGGCGTCGGCGGCTTGCCGCAGGCCCTCTTTGCCCTTGTCGAGCGTGTCGGCGAGGCTGACGAAGGCGTGGGTCACGCCTTCGTAGCGCGTACAGGTGACTTTGACGCCGGCGGCGATGAGGCGCTGGGCGAATCGCTCGCCTTCGTCGCGCAGTGGATCGTGGCTGGCAGTCAGGACGAGCGCGGGCGGCAGGCCCTTCAAGTTTTTCGCACGCAGCGGGCATGCGTAGGGATTGTTTTTCTCCGCGGCGGGGTCGAGGTAATTTTTCCAGAACCATTCCATGTCGGCGCGCGACAGCACGTAGCCGTCGGCGGCGAATTCCTTCTGCGACGGCGTGTCGAGCGCGCAATCGGTGACAGGATAAAAGAGCAACTGGAAATTGATCGCGGGACCGCCGCGATCGCGCGCCATCATCGAGACCACCGCGGCCAGATTTCCGCCCGCACTGTCGCCGCCGACCGCGAGGCGCGACGCGTCCGCGCCAAGCGCGGCCGCGTTTTCGGCTACCCACTTCGTGGCCGCGTAGCAATCCTCGGCGCCGGCCGGAAAAACGTGCTCGGGCGCGAGCCGGTAGTCGATCGACACAACCACGCATCCCGCACCGTTGGCCAGCGCGCGGCAGACCGGGTCGTGACTCTCCAAATCTCCGAGCACCCATCCGCCGCCATGGAAAAAGACCAGCACGCCCATCGGCGGACTGCCCTCGGGGGTGTAAACCCGCGCCGCGACTTGACCGTCGGCGCCCGCAATGTGGCGATCCTCGACGCGATAGATGGCAGGCGGCGGGGTCGGATTCGCCTCGAGCAGCGCGCGCATCTTGGCCCGTGCTTGCTCGGCAGTTTCCGCTCGCAGGAACATCGGGCCGGCCGCGTTGAACGTGTCGAGTATGGTTTTCATCTGGGGATCGAGCGGATTGGGCATGCGAGATCATTAGGTTAGGCGGGACTGAGAGGCAAGTGCTGGTGCGCGCTGCTACTCGGCGAAGCGATGAAAGTCCGCGCGCCAGTGCGCGCGAAACCAGGGCTCGCCGTCGCGCGTGCCGTACACGTCGGCGTTGACCATCATGTCGTCGCCGCCGATGCGGCAGTCGAGGTTGGTGGTTTCGTCAACCGCGAACGTCGGTGACGGTGACCAGCCGTCGGCGCGAGTTTTGTACTCGTCGAAATGCAACCGCGAGCGCATCGACGCGTAAACGCGGCCGTCGGTCGCGATCGGCGCCACGCTGCCATGCGGATTGACAATTTTCTCGCTCGGCTCAATGCCGGTCTCGGTAAACGTGAGCGTGAACGGCTGATCGCCGACGCGTTTGTAGCACAGCCGGTAGGTCTTCGGAGTCCAGAAACCGATTTTGTGCGCGCCCGGTTCGCGCCTGATCCAATCGAGTTGATTCACCCGTCCATCCCAGCATCCGCGGAACACCGCCGGCAGCGCAGGGAGCGCTTGCGCCGTCATCGGCGCCACGTTCACGGGAGCGGGCGGGGGAGACGGAGCGGGTTGGGGCGGTGCGGGCGCAGGCCTCCACAATTCCTGCGGCAACAGTTGAATCGTGTCACCGTTATCGGCCCCGGAGGGTGCCCACGTGGTCGGTGGCGGCGCCGGACGCGGTGGAATATACGGCTGATTCTGCTGCGCGGGCCCGGGGACCTCGAGGGTTGATTGCGCACAAGCGGATCGAATCCCAATCGAAGCCAGTCCGCAGGCGAGCGCGCATAATATGAGAATACGAATCCGCATCACTGGTTCTCATATATTATACTCGAAGAGGTGCCGTCGCGTTTCAGCGGCTGCGCCGTAGATTGACCGCGAAGCGACAGCTACCATCGTGAAAAGTTCGCGGCAGTTTCCGTTTAATGCGGGACGAGGAAGATGAGCGATCAAAATGTGAACTTCGAAGCGGCGTGGGCGGTAAGCCAGGCGCCAGCGACCGGACGCCGCGCCCAGGCGCATCGGTTGGCCGACGCGATGCGCCGCGTGATCGACCATCTGGTGCAGGTCGCCGCGCCTGAGGAAGACTTGTCAGCCGCCGCCGACGCGTTGGAGCGCTACGCCCGGCGATTGTCGAAATATCCGATCTCGCGCAGCTACGAAGGGTTTGCCGAGAGCGCCAACGCCGGCGACCCGCGCGCGTTCTTCGATCACAGCCCGCTGATTGGAATCGCAAATCCGCTCGCGCCGCCGATTCGGCTGGCCGTGCTCGGCGACAAGGTCGAGGGGCGCGGGACGTTTGGCGTCGCATACGAAGGTCCGCCGGGGCACGTGCACGGAGGATTTCTCGCCGCCGCTTTTGACGAAGTGCTCGGCATGGCGCAGTCGCTGACGGGTAATCCCGGCATGACGGGAACGCTTACGATTCGTTACCGGCGGCCGACGCCGTTGCTGACCGAGCTTACCTTCGAGGCGTACGTCGATCGCGTCGAGGGGCGCAAGATATTCACCCACGGAACGTTGTCAGCCAATGGCCTGCTGACGGCGGAAGCCGAGGGGCTGTTCATCGCAGTCGGGCAGGAGCGCTTCGCCGCGATGGCGGCGCTGGTCACCGATCGCGCAAATTCGGCGAATGAAAAAAATCCGCGGGAAAGACCGCATTCGAAGAGTAAGGATTAGGCAGTAGCCGCAGAGAACCGATAGCAAGGACTACTCAGTCGAGCCATGCGCGGCATTAGCGCATGTATCGCGATATACTATTGAGAGAGTAATAAGGTCGCCGGTCAATTGGCGATTGACTATTTGCAGTTCACGCTCTTGACTACACGGCGGCCGTCGCCGCCGAAGCGGATGTTGCGCTCGTAGGCGACATCGCATCGCGAGACATTCACCGGCAAGCGCTGGGAGATCTGCGCGGTGGTATTCGCATACTCGCACTGCAGCCAGTAGCCGCGGTCACTTTTCGCCAATTTCCAGGTTTGAAAGACCATGGCATCGGTCGTTTGCTCGCTGTCGGGCATGAGCGATGCCTGCTCGGCGGGTGGACCCTCGAAGATAGTGACGCCCGCAATCGCGGTATTGTAGCCGGAGTAAGTAACCGTCCAGTTCGCAGCCGGCGCCGACGCTTTCTGTTCGACGGCGAGGGTGGGAGGACAAGCCACCTGCGCGCAGGCGAGATGCGGCGCCGCAATCGCGCACGCCAGCGCAATCAGGTTGAGCGTAATTCGCTTCATCTCGCACCTCCCCGGCCCAGGTGCGAGTTTAGATTGCCGCGCGAAGGAAAACGAGTGCCGGGCGGAGCCACGAAAACAATTCGCACTCCGCCCCGCAGATGGGGAAAGTCGCATCCGGCGTCACCGCCGGACTCAGGTATTGCCGGCCGGGGTTACCGCTCGGCCTTTGGTCTCTTGTAGAAGGGCTTGGCGGGGCCTGCCACTATCACAATCGCAATAGCCACTCCCGCCAGCAAAGATACTGCTTCCATGATCATGATCATATTCCTAACTCACTACTCAATTTTTCGCGCTGTGGAACTCGCGATCGATCCAACTGCGCGCGATTTCAGGTCGATTGTCCTTTGCCTTGCCGAGCCGCAGGTGCGAATCGCTCATGCGTTCGTACCGCGCCGCGTGCATCGGTCGAGGAAGCAACTCGAGTACGCTTCGTGAAGCCGATCGAAGTCGAATCCGCCGCCGCAATCCTTCCCGCGCGTGGTATGCGACGAGTCGATTTAGAGGCTCACGAACGAGAGAACGATGTACGCCAGTGTCAGGAATGCGAACGCCGCACCGGGCAATTCGCTGAGCAGACTGTTTTGCGCGATGCGATCGGCAGCGACAGTCTCGGTCTGCTCCCTTATCTGCTGAAAGCCTGCGAGTCTCTGATTAACCGTGGTAGCAGCCATTTTCCTCACCTCCCGTAAAAGTTCGCCGTCAGCAGGGGTAGAGCAAGGCTGGTGCCAATGACCCAAGCGCTCATTTCATTGGACAATTTTCCACAGATGCAGTCTTTACTCTTTGCGATTCGCAAAAAGTTGACAGCGAGTCGCGAAACCTCGGCCATTTGCATAGAAACCGTCGCTCGACTCGGCCCATCGATGCGAAGCAGCCGAACGACTGCATGCAGCGCGATCACGTCGTCAAGATTGCAGCTATTGTTACGAACGTGTTGCGGCGGCTATCGCATCTCGACGGCTCCCACGGCGTACGCGGCGGTTGAAGTCGCGCAATGTGCAGTGGTGGCTCATAGCCGTTCAACGCCCGAGCGCCGGCTTGAGTTGACGGCGTGCGCCCGACTCGGCCTTTAATGCCCGTCATGGCTGGAATTGTTTCTTACGGTTCATACGTTCCGTACCGACGCCTCAAGCGCTCCGCGATCGCCGCCGTCCTCGGCACGCCCGCCGGCAAGGGCGAGCGCGCAATCGCGAGCTTCGACGAAGACAGCGTATCGATGGCGGTCGAGGCGGCTCGCGATGCGCTGAAAGCCGCGCCGCCCGGCGACGTGCAGGCGCTCATCTTCGCAACCACGACGCCGCCCTACGCGGAAAAACTCAGCGCCGCGGTGATCGGCGCAGCCGCGATGCTGCCGGCGGAAATTCGCGCATCGGATATGACCGGCTCGGTCCGCGCCGGATTGTCTGCCCTGCTGCAAGGCGCCGATGCGATCGGGGGCGGCGCCAAGCGCGCGCTCGTCGCCATCGGTGATTGCCGGCTGGCAGCGCCCGAGGGCAAAGCCGAGCAGACGACTGGCGACGGCGCAGTCGCCTTCGTGCTCGGTTCGGAGCGCGTGATCGCCGAAATCGAGGCGAGCGCCTCGCTGACGCGCGAGTTCCTGGACAGCTGGCGTGCGCAGGGCGAGCGTTTTTCGCATTCGTGGGAAGAGCGCTTCACCCTGACGCAGGCGCATTCTCCGCTGCTCGGTACGGTGATCAAGAACGTGCTGGCGAAGGCGAAAGTCGCGCCGGGCGATCTGTCGAAGGTAATCCTCGACGCGCCCAACGTCCGCGCGGCCGACGAAATCGCGCGCGCGCTCAAAATCGATCCCGCCAAAATCTCGGATTCATTTGCCTTGACCGTGGGACAAACCGGCGCCGCGCACGCGGGCCTGATGCTCGCGGCCGCGCTGCCGTCGGCAAAGCCGGGCGACAGGATACTCGTGGCGACGGTGGCCGACGGCGCCGACGCGATTTTGCTGCGCGTCACGCCGGCCAACGCCGGCTTCAAACCGGTGCATTCCGTCGGCCGCATGATCGAGTCCAAGGGCGACGTGACTTACGCCAACTATCTCAAGTGGCGCGAAATTCTGCCTACCGAGCCGCCGCGACGCCCGGATCCCGACCGGCCGGCGGGACCGCCGATGATGCGCTCGGAGAAGTGGAAGTTCGGATTCATCGGTTCGCGATGCACCAACTGCGGGACTCCGCAGCTTCCGCCGCAGCTGGTCTGCGTGAAATGCCATCAGCGCGGCAAGATGGAACCCTATGGATTTGCCGACCGCACCGCGAAAATCGCCACCTATGCGATCGATCGCCTCGCCTATTCTCTGAATCCGCCGACTGTTAACGTCGTGATCGACTTCGCCGGCGGCGGCCGCTTCCTGTGCGAGATGACCGACTGCGAACCCGACAAGGTCGCGATCGGCGACGAAGTCGAAATGACGTTTCGCCGGCTCTTTACCGCCGATGGCGTCAACAACTATTTCTGGAAAGCGCGCCCCAGGCGCTAAGCCCGAGGAGAACCATCAATGGCAAGCAAAGGAATCAAGGACCGCGTCGCGATCGTCGGGATGGGATGCACCAAATTCGGCGAGCATTGGGACAAGGGCACGGAAGACCTGCTGGTGGATGCCGCGTACCAGGCCTATGAATCGGCGGGCGTCGAGCCCAACGACATCGACGCGTACTGGCTCGGCACCATGGGGTCGGGAATCTCGGGCTTGACGCTCTCCGAGCCGCTTAAGATTCAGTACAAGCCGGTCACTCGCGTCGAGAACATGTGCGCGACGGGATCGGAGGCGCTGCGACAGGCCTGCTACGCGGTCGCGTCGGGCGCGTTCGACATCGCGATGGCGATCGGCGTCGAGAAGCTCAAGGACTCGGGCTACTCGGGATTGGTGATCAACAATCCGCCCAACGACGGCACCCAGGGCAGCATGACAGCGCCCGCGTCGTTCTCGCTGCTGGCGCCTGCCTATTTCAAAAAGTACGGACTCGACCCCGACAAGGGCAAGGACGTTCTCACGCGCATCGCGTGGAAGAATCACAAGAACGGCGCGAAAAATCCCAAGGCGCAGTTCCAGAAGGAAGTATCGCTCGAGGCAATCAAGAACTCGCCCAAGATTGCCGACCCGCTCGGAATCATGGATTGCTCGGGTGTGTCCGACGGCTCCGCGGCCGCGATCGTCGTCCGCGCCGAGGACGCGCACAAGTACTGCAAGAATCCTATCTATATAAAGGCGCTCTCGTTCATCGCGGGGCCGGCGGAAGGACCGCTTTCGCAGGACTACGATTTCACCACCTTCCGCGAGGTCGTCGCCACCGCCAAGGACGCGTACGCGCAAGCCGGCATCACCAATCCTCGCGAACAAATCAGCATGGCCGAGGTCCACGACTGCTTTACGCCCACCGAACTCGTGCTCTATGAGGATCTCGGCTTCAGCCCGCGCGGCACCGCATGGCAGGACGTGATGGACGGGTTCTTCGATCTCGAAGGCAAGCTGCCGGTCAATCCGGACGGCGGTCTCAAGTCGTTCGGTCATCCGATCGGCGCGTCGGGCCTGCGCATGATGTACGAGATGTGGCTGCAGATGCGCGGTGAGGCGGGACCGCGTCAGATCAAGAATCCGAAAGTCGGACTGACGCACAATTTAGGCGGCGCGCCGGGCCGATGCGTCAGCTTTGTGTCGGTGGTCGGCAGCCAGGTCGGTTAGCCGCGTCGTCATTCTGAGCGACGCGAAGAATCCCGGATCGCACTTCGTCATTCTGAGCAGAGCGAAGAATTCCGGGCCTTTGTGGAGCTATTACTCAAACGAATTGTTACAGTCGTCGTCGTGTTAGTATGTGTCCTATACTTCGGCGAATTTATTTCAGTTAAGTATAGAATTCCCGCGAGCCGCGAGCCTTTCGGAACCGTGCAGATCAACAAGTTCTACGCAGTGCCTCAAAAGAGCGGTAAGACCGAATTCGAACCAGGCGAACCTGAGACTCAGACCTGCGTTAACTCGATATTCCCGCACCTGGGTTACAGCCCGTGCTGGTACGTCAATCGGCACAAGAACCAGCAGATAAATCTCTGACAGTGCGTACGGCATTAACCATTTTGCAGAATGCTATGATAGTATTGTTCACTGCGAGTTAGCGGCGGTTTCTCGCCGCCGGAGTGATCGTGATCTAGTGCTGCCGCCCCAAGTTTAGATGAACTACAAATTCAGCGCAGCCTTCCTTTCTTCCGTTCTATTGATCGTCAGCACGCTTCTCGATGCAGCTTACGCCCGGAGCGCGACGGCTTCAGGTTCCAACGATACAAATAACGCCGTCGCTGAATTTCTTGATGGCGCGGCAGAAGACACGGGCGGGCAGGATCATCGGCAGGTACTCGAGCAAGCGCTGACCGACATGCTCGATTTGCCGGTCAAGAAACTCTGCGAAAAAACGTACCCAGACTACGAGATGCATCCGGACGCTTGGTCGATAACCGTAGTGCTGGAGCGTTACATCGAGCCCAAGCGTCGGGATCTAATGGTCAGCGATAAGTTTTTCGATGACATAAGACAGCCGGAAGCGCGACGAGCGATCCATGCATGGTTAGTGAAACTGAATAGCGAGGATGTAAAGGGCGCCGGGTCGGTGCGCCCTCGGAATACCGTGGAAGACTACCTCAACGGGGCCGAAGAACAGTCCGAAACCGACGATCAGAGGGCCGTAATCAAGCAGGCCTTCCTTGATATGCTAAATGAACCCATCGAGCGTCTTCGGAAGAGGCGCTATCCGGACTACCAGATGCGCCCTCACAAGTGGCCGATCACTGAGGTCTTGTACCGATATATCGTACCGAGTCCACTAATCTCGTTCGAAGACGACGAGTTATTTCGCGACGTGAAGAAGCCCCAAGCGCGAGAAATGATTCAAGAGTGGCTCAACTACCTGGATAATGCTGACGGCAGGCCCGGTCCGGCACGAAAACAATGGCCGTAACCAAACCGCCCGCCGAGGGATTCCAATGCCACGATGTCATCTTCATCAGGGCCGAGAAGCAGTCTTCGAATACAATCGAGTTGAATACTGCGCTAAGTGTAAGTCGGGAATACTCTCTGCCGTAGGGAATGTGCGTGCCGACGTCTTTCCCAAAGATTGTTTCATCTGGTATCGCGATAACGACGATTGGGAGCCGATCATTGGAACCGGTTGCGCCCACTGGGTGGCGCATGAGAAAGACATTCAATCGGGCCGAGCCCTCGACAGATGTCTGTTCGGTTATCACCTATCGCGTCCCCGTACTCACGGAGGGATGCACAGAGGTACAGTTAGAGGATGTTCGAAGCGGCGACATCTGGATTAACGATGACGAAAACCACGCAGGTCTGGTCATTCGAGTCATGCCAAATCTTTACCCTGATGAAATGCCTGAAATTACCATCTGCCACGATTCAAGCGGACAGCACGGCCTCGCCATTAACGACTTTGAGAGGTACTTTCACGGACAGGGTTCGTTCTGGCGCTGACGCATTTCGTGGCCGCTCCCGCTAGTCTAGGCGACTCCACGCCGAGGCAGCGCGCCGCTCTTTTCTCATGCTGCTTTCTCACGCGGGCGAACCTCGCGATCAATCCGAGCCGCCAGCTTGTCCATTGTGCTCTCCAAATCGTAACGCGCCTGCAGATTGATCCAGAACTGCGGCGAAGTTCCGAAGTATCGGCCAAGCCTGAGCGCGGTGTCGGCGGTGATTGCGCGCTGGCCCGCGACGATCGCGTTGATCCGATTGCCGGGCACACGCAGCGCCAACGCAAGCTGATTCATGCTGAGACCGAGCGGCTTCAGGAACTCCTCGGTCAGGATCTCGCCGGGATGAACGGGCGGAATTTCTCTCTTTTGTCGTGCCATAGTGGTGTTCTCTCTAATGATAGTCGACGATCTCTACTTCGTTGGCGCTATCCTCGGCCCACACGAAACAGATGCGCCATTGCTGGTTGATCCGGATGCTGTGTTGGCCCTCTCTGTTACCTCGAAGCAGCTCCAACCGATTCCCGGGAACTGCCTGCAAGTCCGCCAGGGTGGTCGCGCCGTCAATCATCTCAAGTTTTCGCACCGCTGCCCGCTCAAAGCTCTGAAAGCGCAACACCCGCTTGCCGTCAAATAGCGCTTTTGTGTCCTTTGAGCGGAACGATTTGATCACTACATCAAGTATACTACGTCCAGCATACTACGTCCATAATCACAACTGAGGACCGGGGGGCGGCCGAGTAGTAATCACCTGAAAAAGCAAATAGAAAACTTGAGCATCGCGTGGCTCGCGCGACCTGACCACCAGCCGCTGCGTGGAGAGTCGATAGCATGAGCAGGATTTCCGAGATCAGTTTGAACAAGGTGCCGGAGGTTACTCCGGCTTTCTGGATCATCAAGATCGCCGCAACAACGATGGATGATGTAGCGGTGCGTTTCAGCAATTTCGATGATTTTTGCATTGAATTGCATCATGCAATTTGAAGTGTCACGCGATTGAACGATGCAAAAAGCCTTGTGGAATCTCGGTCTCTGCATTGG
>CAWFAJ010000005.1:0-273341 GCA_963813785.1 uncultured delta proteobacterium
CTTTCGCACCTGGTCCGGCTGCTTGCCGGCGGACGTCGAGGTTTGCCCGGTTCAACTTCCGGGACGGGGAACCCGGATGGTGGAGCGTCCTTACACTCAACTCTCACCTCTTGTCGAAGCCCTCGCTCAAGCCTTGGCTCCACTCCTCGACAGGCCCTTCGCCTTCTTCGGCCACAGCCTCGGAGCATTAGTCAGTTTTGAACTCGCTCGACAGATCCGCAGACAGTACGGCGTGCATCCTGTTCGCCTGTTTGTATCTGCTGGTCGTGCGCCTCAAATTCTTCATCGCGGGCTACCTATCCATACCCTGCCGGATAAGGAGTTTTTAATGGAACTTCGACGGCTGAACGGCACTCCCAGCGAGCTTTTGGACCACGCGGAATTAATGGAACTCATGCTTCCTCTTTTGCGGGCAGACTTTGCGGTGTACGAAACCTACCAGTACTCGAGTGAGGCGCCCCTCAACTGTCCCATTTCTGCGTTCGGCGGCTTGCAAGATAACAAAGTGAGCGACAGCGATCTCGACGCCTGGCGTGTTCAGACTAGTGTTTCGTTTTCGCTGCGGATGTTTCCCGGCGATCATTTCTTCTTGGAACAGCCGCTTTTACTTCGGGCGCTTTTTCAGGAACTTCAATAGAGCCGGAAAGAACGGCCACATGAAAACACTACCCATCACCTCACCTCCTACACCGTGGGGCTATCCGCCGGCAATAATAATATTAGGTAGTGACGAAGTACATGTCTGGCGAGCTTTTCTGGACAAGCCCCCGCCACAGCGCAATAGCTTCCTGCATACCCTTGCCGCAGAAGAGCAAGCGAGGGCCCAGCGGCTTTACTTTCAGACAGACCGCGAGCGCTTTATCAACGCTCACGGAATACTCAGGGCTATCCTCGGCCGTTACTTGAATAGAGCACCGGAATGTCTATCCTTCTGCTACAGTGCTTATGGAAAGCCCGCTTTGACCCGGGAATCTGGCGGAGATGCAATCCGCTTTAATATGTCCCACTCTCGCGGAGTGGCCCTCTATGCGGTTACTCGTGGTCGCGAGATCGGCATCGACCTCGAATTCGTCCGCTGCGATTTGGAAGTCGAGCAGATAGCCGCGCGTTTTTTCTCGCGAAGCGAGATTGCGACACTCCGTGCGCTCCCTATAGATTTGCAAAGGTACGCGTTCTTTCTCTGTTGGACCCGCAAGGAAGCCTACATCAAGGCGAGAGGCGAAGGACTCTCCATGCCCTTGGATCAGTTCGACGTGTCGCTGATTCCGGGAGAACCCGCTGCGTTGTTGAACACCCAACCAGATTCAGACGAAGCCGTTCGTTGGTCTCTAAAGGACCTGCCCATCGCATCCGGCTACGTGGCTGCCCTTGCTGTCGAAGGACGCGGTTGGACTTTGTTCTCCTGGCAATGGCCGCGACCACTTTGAAGTATCGCGTGAGCGCCAGATTGTACATTTGTCATTTCCCCCTCTGGCAGTGCCGCCCGGGACCGTCGATCGCCGCTCGCAGCACGGCCGGCGATGGAGTTGACTCCCGTGCCCCGCTTCGGGATTGAGCCCTGATCGCGCTCCAGTTCCGCCATCAACGGTCTTTGCCCCTCGAGTACATTGGTGTACAATCAAGTTACCTCGTCCGAGAGTTTTCTCACATCTTCACACTTTGCTCGAGGTAGAAGAGCCGCCGCCGGCACGCAGCATGTGTTTTGGGCACTTGCGCCAAAGCAGGCCCCTAAAATGCATAGAACCGCGTGTCAGGCTGCGGTCCATACGCGTCGGTTAGTAAGTAATTGGATTTCAAAATGAAATTCTTATCGTTCCGGTTCTGGATTCTGATTCCTTCGCTGACCGTACTGGTGGCAGTTCTAACTCTATGGTCTGCCGTGGGTCGCACCGATGTTGTTCTGGTGCCAGGGACGGAATCGAGTGCAGGTAGCGCCACGGACGCGTGGCTTGCGACGCGCGGTCTGCTCGATAACGCGATGATCAGTGAACAATCCGGCACTGACATACTGACGCCGCCGCCTGGCACTGAGGTAGACGAAACCCGGCAAACGGAGGACCGTACGGGCGAGCTCCTGACCCAGGTCAAGTCGTGGAACGAATTCGTCGGCGACGACACGATCCATATCGAAGTGACCACCCTATCGAGCTATCAGTTCGAAGTCGCATTCTGGCTGTTTCCCGATCATCGCAAGGGTTGTACCATGTATAGGTGGACGCTGTACGATCATGGCCGCGCGCTGCAGAGTGCGTTCTGGCGTAACGATGCAGCGGTGCTGCGGCTGGCCGGGGCCGCAGACCTGCCACATGACTTGTATCCGGACTCGGTCCCGTGGGTGGCGTTTTTACGCGTCCTCGACGCGCCGCGCGACGGCGGCGAAGGTATGATTCATCAGCAGATCACGCCGTATAGCTATGTAGGTCAGGAGGTTTGGGCCGCAGGCTCCGAACCGATTACCGTGCCAGCCGGCACCTTCTCCGCGCTAAAGGTAACCGCGAAAGTCGATATCACGACGGTAATGCCGAACTGGCCTCACTTCATCCTGCAAGTCATCAAGCCGGTCATTCCCAAGAACACGCTCTATTTTGAGGCGACGCCGCCCTATCGGCTGCTCAAGCAGGAAGGCACCACCTTCGTCGGCGGTCCTGAGGTCACCACCGAACTGATTCGCTTCTACATTGCAGGCGCGCAGCCCGTCGTAGCTGCGGCGGCCGTGTCCGCCGGCCACACGCCGATCGCCGCGGTGCCCGGGGGCGCATCGATTCCCAAGTGACTCCCTTCTGTAGTCAGCCGGCGTCTCCGCTTGCCGTCACTCCCGCATCCTGCCTGTCGCGCGTCTCGTCGCTCGCAATTTGACCGTCCCGCAAGCGGATCAAACGGTGAGCCCGTTCCATGACCTGGGGATCATGGGTGGAAAAGATGAAAGTCGTGCCCGTCACCCGATTGAGATGTTCCATTACATCGAGGAGAGCGATAGCAGTCGCAGAGTCAAGATTCGCCGTGGGCTCATCCGCCAGAATCAGTGCAGGTTCTGTAACCATGGCCCGAGCCACTGCAACTCGTTGCTGCTGGCCGCCCGACAACTCCGCCGGACGACGATCCTCGAGGCCAGCGAGGCCGATTTCAGAAAACAGCTTTTCCACCCTTTCTCTGCGCTTGCGCACAGGCATCCCCTGCAGAAGCAGCGTAAACTCGGCGTTTTCCAAAGCAGTAAGAACAGGCAGCAAATTGTAGGTTTGGAACACAAAGCCGATGCGCTGCAAACGCAGATGCGCCAGCTCACTTGAAGATAGCAGTTGAAGGTTTTGCCCTGCCACCCATATCTCCCCCGCGTCTGCCCGGTCGAGTCCGCCGATGATGTTGAGCAGGGTGGTTTTGCCGGAACCTGACGGACCGGCAGTAGCCGCGAATTCCCCGGCAGCAATCTGCACAGAGATGCCACGCAGTGCCGGAACGTCGATAGATCCGGTGCGATAGGTCTTCCTCACGTCCTTCAGTTCCACCGCCCACTCTGCCAGCACGATCGCCCTCCTTTCTAAAGCGCCTTCAATGCGTCCGGCAGTTCTGTTCGCGCTGCCTTTAGTGCCGGATAAAAGGAAATGATGGTCGCCATCACGAATACAATACTAACGGACCAAATAATTCGATTCGCGCTTAAGCGCGAGTAGAGAATAGGATCGAAAA
Source organism: uncultured delta proteobacterium (assembly GCA_963813785.1). Lineage (GTDB taxonomy): Bacteria > Desulfobacterota > Binatia > Binatales > Binataceae > Binatus. The sequence continues at coordinate 3,685 of CAWFAJ010000005.1, forward strand.
CAAGCGCGGGTGGAAGACCTGCCTTGAATATCCAGCGGAGATCCAATCCCGAGGTAGCGAAATAATGCTCGACGCTCAAGCCCAAGACCAGTCCCAGGGCCAGGCTTATCGCCGTGAGGGCGAGAGATTCGCCAACGACCATCACTGCAAGCTGCCGAGGCCGAAGACCGAGAGCTTTGCAAACGCCGAATTCATACCGGCGCTCCAGTACTCTCATGAGAATCGTGTTCAGTATTCCCAATCCTACCATCGCCAGTATCACGCCGTTCATGATGTAATTAAAGGCGTGGTCCAGCCCGAGAATCTGGGCAAGCATCGGGATTGATTCACGCCAGGTCAACACTTCCACTGGCTCTCCCGTCAATTGCTCCCGCAGGGCTTTCGCCACCATCGGCGAATCACCTTCCTCTTGAAGCAGGATGGCTACCTGAGTCACCTGGCCATCTGGAACTCCGAGCAGCGCCTGAGCCGCAGACAAGGGCAGGTTAATGATGTTAGCGTCGACCGCCTGTAGCCCCGTGCGGAAGATGCCGCTCACCCGCAAAAGAGTGCTTTCCATCTCATCCCCGCCGCCGTTCTTGGTTTCATTGCCCGGGTGTCGCAGCGCCTGAGTCATCAGGACGACTCGTGAACCTATCTTCACCTCCAGCTTGTGAGCCAGATCGGAGCCGATGACCACGCCAGAAGGCTTGTCATTACTCAAGTATGTCCCTTCAACTATCCGCTCCGGAATCAACGATACGGCCGGTTCGTCTTGCGGAATAACTCCCGTGATTCTCACACCGGCAGAATTGGCTGAGGAACTAAGAAGGCCGGTACCTAGAAGCCTCGGACTGACTCCGCGCACGATCCTTTTCAATTCCGCGGTTTGCAAAAACCCTTCGACCCTGGATACGACTTTGGCTGAAAGCAGCAGCTCATCAGAGTTCGAGTCTTGATACCCTTTCGCCTGGATCACTACATGTCCCGGACCAAACCGTACACCGTCGGCAATGGTTTGCTCGTGCCCGCCATCCAGCAGACCCAAAGAGATCAGCAGCAATGCGAGACCCAAACCCAGCGCCAGGGCCGTAAGCGCGGTACCTCGAGGATTACGCCAGAGATTGCGCCAACTGATTTTCGCAAGAAGGAGTATACTTCTCACTGTTAGACCCTACGAATCGCTTCCGTCGGCCGAAAATGAGCGGCCCGCCATGCAGGATAGAGCGCAGATACCAGAGCTGTGGCGGCCAGCCCGAGTGCCGCCTCACCATAAACGGGAAAATCCTGCCGGCCGTACCAGAGATGCCCTACCACTACTCCTGCCAAAGAGATTACCCCGCCGGTAGCGCTACCCAGCTCCAGACCGTGCTCCTGCAAATACCAGAGGATCGGGACTCCAAGCGCGCCTCCCACAACCAGGCTCGCCGCTGCCAATCCGGCAGCTTCTGCCATGATCAGAACAATCACCTGGGCTGGTCGCATTCCCAGGGCCATCAGCATGCCCAGTTCACGCGTGCGCTCAAACACCGCCATCAGCATGGTGTTCATGACGCCGATGACCGCCAACAGAAAGAAAATGATAAAGAGAACAAAGGTGACGCCACGATTAAACTGCACGTAATTCGCCAATTCCGGTGCCAGCTCAGGCCATGCCATTACCCTTACAGGAAGAGTTTTATCCACCTGATTCTGAAGTGCGTCAGCCACCGTAGTCGCCGCTGTTATGTCATTAAGCTTGATACCAACTTCATGAATCCTCGCGGGCGCCAGGTGCAGAAGGTCCTGTAGAGAAGACAGCGCCATGAGGATCAAAGCCCGGTCAACAGCATCGAGACCACTGTGAAAGATTCCCACTACTGTGTACACGTCGTCGCCCATCGATCCATCCGCAGCCTGCGTCAGCAGAACGACTTCCGAGCCCACCCCGACGCCAATCGTGCTCGCGAGTTTATCTCCAAGCGCCACCCCCTTGGGCATTCGCGCAGTCAGGTAGCTACCCTCTGCTATCTGACTGTTTAGAATAGTAACTTTCGGTTCCTGATCAGGAACGACTCCCATCAGCTCAACTCCAGCGGAGTGATGAGCCGCACTTAGCAAACCGTATCCGTAGACTCTGGGCGCCGCCGCATAAACGCGGCGATCTGAGGTGATGGTGGTCAGCAAAGCGCTGACATCAGTCCCTTGCCTCCCGCCCAGGGTCCTCTGAATGGAACGGCTGGGATAGTAACCGGGAGCATGCACCTGGATCTGGGACATGACGAGACAAGTACCGTTCTCGATCATCTGCCATCTCAGGCCGGCCATCAGGCACGCAACGAACAGCAACATCACATAGCCGAATGCTATGGCCGCCATCGTGATGAACGTACGCCGCGGATTGCGCCAAAGATTGCGCCATGCGAGCTGTAGAAGCCGTCCGCTAATCATTTCAGGTCGGGCAGCGAGAACGTCCCCTCGCTGATCGGCACATCGAACGCCACATCTTCGTACTCGATCGTCGTCTGCGCACCAGCCTTGCCGGCCGACCGCATGACGAGCCGCGTAGGAATAAGTCTGCCGCTCATTTGCTTGTAATCAGAAAAGGTAAGCTCTCGGACCAACTGCCCGTCCTCATCATAGAAACCTTGCCAAGTGGGCACGGCGTCGGCTTTACGAATCTGCAAAATAATCTTTCCCCACACCACTGCGGCATCCGGCTTCGGTGTCAAAGTATATTCATCGACCGCGACTCCGCCGCGCTTGCCTGCGAAAAAGGTGCTGATCGAGTAATCCCGCGTCAGAAAGGTCTCCTTTACCAGGTCATCAATAGTAAAGTCGCTTCCCATCCACGAATTCATTGCCATCGAGGGCGGAATTTTTACCGTGCGATTCGACTTGGGAAGATAGTACCAGATGTCGCTGCCTTCTTTCAGGATCGCAGTACCCGCTTCGTCTTGAGGACTGGTGATGCGGACAAGAATCTTCTCGCCAAGCGACCAGATCTTCATCGAGATTTCGCGTTGTCCATCTTCATTGGTGATCTGCATTTTCACCGTAGTGATACTGGACTTGCTGCTGAAAAGACGTGCTACCCGTTCCACGGCCTGCCGCATCTGCTGATCGTCCGCAGCATGAGACATCAGGGGCACACTCGACAATGCCAGTGCGATAAATACGGCGGCGATTTTCTTCTGCCGGCGGATGAAAGTCATAATTGTCCGACCTTGCGCTTGGTCACTATTTCGCTTTCGACCTCGACTGCTTCTTCCGCGAGCGGTGCACCCATCGCTAGTCCCATCGGTATGCGAACCGCGAGGTTGAAGGCGGTTACGGCCAGGGACAGCGCGAATAAATCATCCTTGCTGGCAAACCGGGCAAACGCCAGGGTGAAGACCAACTGAGTCGTTCCGATTCCACCCGGTGAGAAGGGCGAATTGCCGATCGCCACAATGAATGGCGTCAGCGCCAACGTCTGCATGAGCGGAACCTCGATATGAAAGCTGACGAACTGTCCGTAGAGTGCGAAACCCGCTCCCAGGACGATTAGAAACCTGATGGCGAAGAGCTTGATGTAATGCCGCGGCCGCGCCATGCGGAAACTCGCCATCGAGGGCCGTTCGTAGATCCATCTCAGCCAATTGCCGGTCCGGAGCCGCGCTCCCCATAAAAGCCAAAACGAAGCGATGAGACAACCCGCGCCCAGCACGGCTGCGGCGTAGTTAAGACCCAGCCGGATCGGTGACGTCGGCACGAGAGCGATCCCTGAGAGCGTCAATGCGGACAGCAGCATGGCGTCCAGGTAGCCTTGAAACAGCAAGGTGCATCCGCCCATTATCCACGGCACACGCTTGCGTGCGTGCAGAAAAAGTACAAACGCGCCGCTTGCGACATAGGAGTTCACAATCTGAAGGAAATAGACGGCGGCCATGGTCGGAAGCAGTTCGACCGTTCTGGTCGGACCGTGAAAATAACTGAACAAGCGGGAATACAAGACTGTCTCGCCGATAAACCAGCATAGAAAGCCGCCCAGGCTGGCGACGACAAAAATCCACAGCGTGGCGTGACTTCCGGCGCCGGCCACCTGCCTCCAGGAGACGCCGCGTGCAGCATAGCAGACGATTGCGGCTGCTATCGCATAGGCTACGAGGTTTTGCACCACCGTTTTGCGCACCGGACCGTCACTCACTCAGATGACAGTAGCGTACGCATCGTAGAACCTCCAATATAGGCTGTTCATCACATGAATGCCGTGAAGCCATCGACCGGTTCTACTCGTGCCTGTGCATGTAAAGACTCAACGACGCCTCGTAGCATGATGCTCTGAAAGCTCGACTCGCAGATTGTCATCAACCGTTGATTCTCAAAAGAAATTGTTGGAGCGGGCGACCGGGGTCGAACCGGCGACGTCCAGCTTGGGAAGCTGGCATTCTACCACTGAATTACACCCGCCCCGATGTGAGTCTAGGTACTGGCCTGCAGACTGTCAATTGAATCCGCCATGAACTCCACGCGAATACGAGCGCACTTCGCCATTGACTTCGTTGCCCTTGATCGAGCAAACCTCTCAGGTATGATTCCCCGTTTTTCAGCCGGCGCAGCGCGCGTATCTCAACGTCCCCTGCATGGAGCCCTCTTTTCGCTCATCGTGGGATGCCTGACTTTCACGTCTGCCGGATGCTCCTATCTCCACCCGACTCCCCAGCCCGCTCCTCCGACTCAGCAACAGCTGGCGGCTTACGCCGAACAGGAGACCGCGATTCGAGGAGAGACGAGCCTTCCCAGCGAAGAACCGCAGGTACATTGCGATCAACTTGCCGCGGCCACGCCCGGTGTGGAAGAGCTTCGGACTACCCACGGCACCATCGAGAGCCGCCAATGGACGCTCGTCGCAAATGGCGCCGCGCTGCGGTGGGCTTTCGTCAGAGCCAAGGATGGCGCGCCTGACGGCTGGGCGCCGAAGCCGGGAATTGCCAAGCTTAATTTCCAACCGCCACTCGAGTCTGCTCTGACGTCGGAATCCAGCCACTTCCTCGTTTACGCTCCGCTTGAGTCTCAGAGCCTCGAGGACAGCCAGAAATCTCTCACCGTGAAGGAGGTTTTCGGCCCCGCGCAAGGCGATTTTACGTGGCGCGGACGAAAGTACAGCTACACTCTGAGCTCCGAATTGCCCTGCTTTCCACTGCTACAGTAGAAGTCGCGATGACTGAATCGCGAAGGCTGCCGCGCGAATTTTACGCCCGCCCCGTCCTGCTCGTGGCGCGCGAATGCATCGGCAAAGTCCTCGTGCATCGCACTGCCGAGGGTGTGGCGGCCGGCCGAATCGTTGAGGCCGAGGCCTATCGCGGCCCCCTCGATCTTGCCGCGCATAGCGCCCGCGGTCTGACCCCGCGAACCGCCGCAATGTACGGGCCGCCGGGCTATGCATACGTATTTCTGCTCTACGGAATCAGCTGGGCGATGAACCTGGTGACTACTGCCGACGGCGAACCGCACGCCGTACTGATTAGAGCGATCGAGCCGATACGTGGTATCGAGTTGATGGCACGGCGGCGGCGCAAGCCGCCGGATTCTCGTGAACTGACTAATGGCCCCGGCAAATTGACTAATGCACTGGCTATTACCGGCGCCGACTATGGACGGGACTTGTGCGGCGGACGGCTGTACCTGGAACACTCCGAACTTCCGCTCGGCAGAATCGGCCGCTCGCCGAGGATCAACGTCGATTACGCCGGCCATTGGGCATCAAGGCGCTGGCGCTTCTACGAACGCGGCAACCGTTACGTCTCGGTCGCTCCGCGCGACTAGCTGGCCGGAGCATTCTGCACTGCCGCCTCAGGCCGCGATACTACGATCACATTTTTGAACCTCGCCACCACGACCGGATACTCCCGGCGAATCCCGGCAATCTCTGCGCGGGCGTCACCGTCGGCGAAATGATCGCCACTCGGGGCGCTTCGCTTTCAGTTCCCTGAAAAGGGAGTCGAACTACCTGCACGCTATCCCGCTGCGCCGCCGGAATGTAGTAGCTGACGAGATAACGCTCGTTATAAAAGCCGACCCGGCGGTCCGAACCCGCTTTAGCCAGTGCTGTCGAACATGCATCGCGCCAGCGGTTGTCTCCCGGCCTCAGATCCGACGACACTCGCAGTATGGAAAGACTTACTATCGCAATGATCGCAGCCGCACGGTAATTTCGCGAAGGTAACGACTCAATGCCTATTGCAGTGAGTATAAACAACGGAACGAAAGAGGATATCAGATAACGCGTGATGAGCATCGGCGTGACCAGATAGGATCCCGCGAACAGAACAATCGGCGGCAGCCCGATCCAAAGCATCAGCAGCACCGCCTCATCTCGATGGGAACGCCAAAGCCGGATCCCGCCCACGATCGCCAGCAGCGCAAACAGTGGAAACGGCCAGCTGCCAAGTCCGCTCTCGAACGTCGCGAATGGCTCCCATGGCCCCGGCGGCTTGATCCAGTCGTAATCGCCCCGCTGCACGCCCTCAACTCCGTATCGCAGGCCGGCAAAAAAGGGCAGCAGCAACACCATCGCGGCAGCCAGCGCTGCACCCATCAGCCATGGCGCCGCGCTTCGCACTCCTGCCTCACTTCGCGCATCGCCATCGGCATCGGTAATGAACAGGTAGATCAGCCACAGCGCCTCCGCCGCCATCACCAGCACCGCGGTAAAGTTGGTGGCTACTGAAATCGCTGAAAAAATTGTAAGACCAGCGTAATTCGCCGGTCCTCCCAGCCGCCGCGCGCGGAACAGAAAAATCACCTGCGCAAGAATCCAGGCCTGCATCATCGAATACATTCTCGCCTGGCGCGCGATTTCCACCGACGGAAGCCCAACCGCAAAGATCAGCGCGCACAACGCCGACGCCATGTAGATGCCGCCCTTGTCGCGATCGTCCGATCGCGTCGGCGTGACCGCCAGCAACACTTCCACCGCGAGGATGAACACCAACACAATCGACAATGAACCGATTAGCGCCGGCAGCGCCCGCATCGCCGCCTCACTTTCACCGAAAACCCGCATCCATTCGTATTGCGCAAATTCGTAAATCGGGAACTTTCCCGAATCCAGCCGATGCTGTACCCGCAACACCTCGGTCACGCTTGCCGCTGACGACTCAGCCCATGAAAGCGACTCGTCAATCGACAGTTCCCGCGCGCCGAGGCGAAAAAACCGCAGTATCGTGCCCACCGCGACGGCCAGCAGCAGCACTGCCCCAGCCTGTTCTCGCCAGCCGCCCGCCACAAAGTTACGCTTCATTGATCTGTTAGAGGCGCGATGGAACTCGACTCCGGGAAATTGCGCGACGCCGCTGTTTCGCGGTCTACTATCCCGTGATGCCGACGCTCGCGCGAAGCTCTTTCCCGCTCGCAATAATAACCGACTTCGGCTATCGCGACCATTATGCCGGTGCGATGAAGGGTGTCATCGCCTCGATCGCTCCTGGCGCAACCGTGATCGACATCACTCACGGCATCCCCGCACAATCCGTCGTCGCCGGAGCGATCGCCTTGCGCGAGAGCTGGCGCTACTTCCCTGCGCGCACGGTTTTTCTTGCGGTTGTCGATCCCGGAGTCGGCACCGCGCGCGCGCCGATTGCGATCGAGAGTCATGCCGGCGCACGCTTCGTCGGACCCGACAACGGCCTGCTTTGGCTCGCCGCGAACCAGGCTGGAATCAAGCGAATCGTGAAACTGACTTCGCTCCGCCATCGTCTTAGCAACGTGAGCGCCACCTTCCATGGCCGCGATATCTTCGCGCCCGCCGCGGCGTATCTCTGGCGTGGCGCTTCGATTTCCGCGCTTGGGCCCGCACTCCGCTCGATCGTGCGGCTCGATCTGCCGCCTCCCGTGGATTCGGCGCGCGAGTTGCGCGGTGAAGTGATCTATGTGGACGGCTTCGGCAATCTGGTGAGCAACATCGATCGCCAGACGGCCGCACAGTTCGGCTCTCGCTTTCACCACAAATCCCTTTCGGTTAGGATCAAACGCGGCGCGGCGATGCGATTACTGGATGCTTACGGTGACGCGCCCAAAGGTGCTCCTCTCGCGATATTCGGAAGCTTCGGCCTGCTCGAAGTCGCGGTTCGCGACGGCAGCGCTGCCGCGCACTTCGCCGCCGGACCTGGCGCATCGGTATCGCTGGCCGCGGCCGCAGGCCGCACTTAATCATGGATGAAATAGTCGCACACAAGGACGCTCCCACGGTCCTTACCAATATTCCGCGCTATACCGCTGCGGTGGAACCGGCCGATCGCGCGCTCGAGCCTCCACGAATCCCGCCGCTCAACATCGCCCTGTTCTTGCTGACTCTGCTGACCACTACCACCGCCGGCGCGTACATGAATGGCGAGATGGTCTCCTTCGCGCATCCGTTTCTCGCCGTTGCGGCGCTGCGCTCAGGACTCTCGTTCTCGATTCCCCTGATGATGATCCTGTTCGCGCACGAGATGGGACACTACCTGACCTCGCGCTACCACGGCGTCGATGCCTCCCTGCCATACTTCATTCCGGCGCCGCCGTCGTTCTTCATCATCGGGACCTTCGGCGCATTCATCCGGATGCGAGCGCCTGCGCGCACCCGCCGCGTGATGTTCGACATCGGCGCCGCCGGTCCGTGGGCGGGCGTGATGCTCGCGATACCCGCCGTCATCATCGGCCTGTATCTTTCCGACGTGACGCCTTTGGACAAATCGGCCGGCGGTCTCGAGCTGGGCAACTCGCTCCTGTTCCTGGGTCTCTCGCACCTGGTGTTGGGGGTCGATCCTTCGACCGTCAACGTGAACCTCAATCCAATCGCATTCGCGGGATGGCTCGGGCTGTTCGTCACCACGCTGAACCTGCTGCCGGTCGGACAGCTCGACGGCGGCCATGTGATCTACGCGCTGTTCCCGCGCCGTCATCGCACGATCTCGGTGCTGTTCGTTATCTCGTGCGTGCTGATGGTACTGGTGCCGCTCGCGCTCGGGCTGAATTTCTGGGGCGGCTGGCTGCTGTGGGCTGTCCTGTCGGTCGCGCTCGGATTGGGCCATCCGTCCACCATCGATCGCGACACCCCGCTGAACCCGCGCCGCGCTCTGGCCGCATGGCTTACCGTCGCGCTGTTCATCGTCACGTTCAGCCCGGTGCCTCTTGCCTTCGTGCAACCCGAGTCGCCTTTGCAGCAACCGCAGCAGGATGAACACACTCAGGAAATAATCCATCACGTACCGCACTACGACGGGATGCTGCGCCATCTCGGCTGCGTCCGAATCTGATCGGCATTTGATCGATCCAGATCGAGGGGAACCGCATTGGGATTGACCGACGGCTCGAACAAACCGACTCCCGAGACCAGGTCCCGGCGCCCAAGCTGGGACAATTACTTCATGACGATCACGCGCGAGGTCGCCGAGCGTTCGACCTGCCTGCGCGCCAAGGTCGGCGCCGTAATCGTGCGCGACCGCAGCATCCTGGCGACCGGCTACAACGGCTCGCCCGCAGGATTGCCGCATTGCACCGAGGTCGGATGCCTCATCTACGAATCGCGCACGCCCGACGGAGAAATCGAGCAGAATTGCTATCGCACCATCCATGCCGAGATCAACGCGATCTCGCAAGCGGCTCGCAACGGCGCCGCGATTCGCGACGCCGACATCTACGTCACCCACACTCCGTGCATCCATTGCCTCAAGGTGCTGATCAACACCGGCGTCCGCACCGTGTACTACGCGCGCCCGTACAAGCTCCACACCATCGCCGAGATGCTTAAGCACGCCAGCATCAAGCTCGTCGAGGTGCCGGCCGAGAATCCCGCCACCGGTGCCGAATGACTTCCGGCCACCCTGCCCCGACAACGAAACCCGGTTGCGGAATCTGCGCCTTGATCGATCAAATCAAGTCCGATCAAATCAAGTCCGATCGGATCAAGGGCGGCCCTTTCCGCGATTTTATTGCGGAGCTCAACAGCTGCTACGTGATCCTCGGTGATCAGCAGCTCTATCGCGGCTATTGCGTGTTGCTCGCAAAGATCCACGCGACCGAACTTTACCTCATGCCTGCCGACGCCGCCCGCCTGCTGTTCGACGAGATGCGCCTGGTCGCGGAGGCCATCGCCGCGGTCGTCAAGCCGTGGAAGATGAACTACGAATGCCTGGGCAATTCAGAGCCGCACGTGCATTGGCATCTGTTGCCACGCTACGAAACCGACGAAATGCGGCGCGGACCAATCTGGCTGCGCCCCGAATCCGAACGAAAGGTAATCCTTGACGAAAATGACCGCCGCGCGCTTATCGGATCGATCCGCAGCCAGGTTGCCGCCCGCTTTCACGACGCGCGCATCCCGCCCGGCTAGGAATCCAGCGTCGCCAACCAACACGAAATTGCCGCGCGCCGCTCTCGCGCTCTCGTGCCTCGCGATCTTCATTTCAGGATGCAGGGCGCCGCTCCCCGACAAGGATAGTCCCGCCGCTCAGCTCTACGCCCGTCGATGCGACAATTGCCACCGGCCGTACAATCCCCATGCATTGACGGCGGCGATGTGGGAGATAAAGGTCAAGCTGATGGAGTCAAAGATGCAAACCGCCGGGATGCCGCCGCTGACTGCCGACGAGCGCGCGTCGATCCTCGCGTACGTCGAACGCTACGCCGGCACCGAATAACTATACCGGCCGATTGTTCCAATTCCTCCCGTGATGCTAAATCCTCAGCCACGGTGATCGCATGGCCGACGAACTTCTGACCGTCAAGCTCTACTACGACTACAAAAGTCCCTTCGCGTATCTCGCGATGGCGCCCGCGTACGCGCTGATGGAATCGCATCGCGTCCGCCTGCATTACCTCCCGCACGAACTCAACATCCGCGGCGCCTTCGGCGGCGATCTCGACGCGCGGCCTGAGCGCGATTGGCGCAAAGTCCGCTACCTCTATCTCGACGCGCGCCGCCACGCGAACACGCGCGGCATGATCATCCGCGGACCGCAGAAGATCTTCGACTCGAAACTGGCTCTCATGTCCGGGCTGTGGGCCGACCGGCACGGGCTGTTTCGCCCTTACTCCGACCGGGTCTTCGAGCGCTTCTTCAAACGCGAACTCGACATTGAAAACGCCGCCGCGCTCGCCGCCGTGATGAAGGAAACGGGCCTCGACGCCGGCGGATTCAACCGCTACGCGCTTCACGACGGCCCACGCGAGCTGGCCGACGCGTTCGCCTCCGGCGATCGCGACGGTGTCTTCGGCGTGCCGACCTTCATCGTTGACGGCGAACCATTTTGGGGCAACGATCGCGTGGAATGGGTCGTCAAGAAACTCGATGCGATGGGCCTGCGACGCTAAATCGCCGCCCGCGAGGTGCGCAAGCCGATGAAACCAATTCCAATCGGAACCACGGGAAGCTACGCCAAGACGGTTTTGCCCACCGACCTCGCCAGTCATCTCGACGCGTCGCTCGCCGCCGTGATGTCCACGCCGGCGATGGTCGGGATGATGGAACTGGCCGCGATGGATGCAATCCGGCCGTTTCTGGATGCGGGCGAAAGTTCGGTCGGCATGTCGATTGAAGTAACTCACAGCGCCGCGACGCCGCCGGGGCATCGCGCTCGCGCCGAAGCTGAAGTGAGCAAAGTCGAAGGCCGGCGCCTGGAGTTTTCCGTGCGCGCCTTCGACGAAGTCGAGCAAGTCGGCTCCGGGACGCATCGGCGCGCCGTAATCGACGCCGCCAAGTTCAACGATCGGATCAAAGCCAAGCAGAAAAATTAGCCGCGCGCAGGACACGACGATGACCAACAACATTTTCGACCGCAAAGAGGTATACGTCGGCCGTGACTTCGGCGCCGTGACCTGCGACATCACGCCGGACCTGGTCGCGACCTACATCGCCGGCACCGGCGACGACAATCCATGGTACCGCGGTGATTCTCCGCTCGGCGGACCGATCGCGCCTGCGCTGATCCTCCACAGCGCGGTTTACCAGACGCTCGCATGGTATCTGCCGAACATTTACGGCAATCTGCACGCGCGCCAGGAATGGGAGGTGTTCGCGCCCGTGATGGTTGGCGAGCGGCTCACGACTCGCTCCGTCATCATCGACCGCTACCTCAAGCGCGATCGCGAATACGTGGTAAACGAAGTGATCGTCGGCAACGCGTCGGGGCAAATCGTATCGCGCAGCCGCACCCATCAGAGCTTTCTGATCCCCGACCAGGCCAAACAGGGTTTCGTCGTCGATCGCGCGCGCGAAAAAGATTCGTCGCGTTCATTCAAAATCGGCGAGCGCGGCGGCGATCCGATCGGCGCTCCGATGCGCGCGATCACCGACGACATGTGCATGGCGTTCTCGGGACCGGCGCGCAACTATCACAACGACAAGCAAATGGCCGTCCAACTGGGATTCCCGGAAATTGTCGTGCAGGGGATGCTCTCGGTCTGCCTGGTGGCCGAAATGATGACGCGGCGTTTCGGCCTTGGCTTTCTGTACGGCGGCAAGATGGATCTGCGGCTGGTCAACGTGCTGTGGGGCAACGACGTCACCGGTCCGAAAGGATTGATCGTAGGACGACGGCCCGAGGGGATACGCTCACGCGCCGAAGTCGAAGCCTGGTGCGACAAGGCCGACGGAACCAAGACGGTAGTCGGCAGCGCCAGCGCAATCGAGCTGTAATGCCCGCCCGCTCGCGCGTTTGTTCAATCGTGAGCGCGAAAATCTTTCTTCTCGCCGCCGCCGCGGCGGCGTCTCTGTTGGCCGCGGGATGCGCGAATCGATGCGACTACGCGCAGACCAAATGCCAGTACCAATGCAATCGCAATTACCAGGTATGCGAACTACATGGCAACGACGAATTCTATTGCCGAAATGAAATAGGCAATTGCGTGTCGGCTTGCGAGGCCGACCGCACCAGTTGCCATTCGTGGCTTTGGTATTAATCGCAAATTCCGCGATGGTCTCGGAAACCCTCAATTGAATGGCGCCAAAAAGCCATCGAACGGTCTTGGCAGACGACCTGCGGACCGTTCGACTGAGGTTAGCGCCTGGGATGTCTAAGAAGGGGTTCCTATTACTTCTTTGATGACTCTGGGACTTACATGCTCACCGGCAACACCGATGCGCTCGACCAATACGGCAGCGTCGCCTCGCTACTGAGTCAGACCCTCGGTAGCGCCGACCGTATAGGTCAGGACCGTAACCAGCTGGGTGGCGAGGTCATAAACGCCTCCGGCCACTAGCAGTGTGCCCGCATTGACTTGGCTCTTGAACTGCTTTCGCAGTCGATCGACGGTGATGAGCACATTCTGGTTGGTAGCGATCGGGATCACTAAGTTTGGATCGTTCGGGTTGCCGCCATTTTTTTTGACGACAGCTCTGGCCTTTTTGACCGCCGGAAAGATCAGGTTCACAAATTGCAGGCTATGATTCTTCGGATAGCTGTTGACCGCGGTTGTCACCGCACCGCAGACAGAGTGGCCAAGCACGAACAAAACCGGCGTTCCCAGGTTGCTCGTGCCATAGAGCAGGCTGTCGATCAATCTGCCACTCGCCGTATTGCCCGCCACGCGCGCCACAAACAAATCGCCCAGACCCTGATCAAAGATCAGCTCAGGCGGAACTCGTGAGTCCGAGCAGGAAAGGATCGATGCGAACGGAGTCTGGTGGTTATTCGCAAGACAGGTGCGGCGCCACGTATCTTCGCCCGGGTGCTCCTGGTCTCCCAACGCCCACCGGGCGTTGCCATCCATCAAAGCTGTCAGCGCTGCGGCAGGAGTCCCAGGGGCGTCAGGGTTGCAGACTTCGTCATCCGCCAGCACCTCGGCCCGCCGGATCATTGGCGAGACTGCGGTCGTCAGGACGGTTAGTGCGCCGAGCCGAAACAGCCCCCGCCTACTAATCGAATAAGGGCTCGTGGTTGTAATCAGTCGTCCTTTAGGTTCGCTTTCGTCCGGAATTTTCATTTGAACCAGAATTCCCATTTTTTACTTTGCAAGCTCACGATTGCTAGCTCAATAGCCACGCCAGCGTCAACCCGGCCCCAGTCTGGCGCTCAGTGGGCCGGCATCGCGACCTTCTTCCCGCCAGGCGATGACCTCGGCGAAAGCTAGATGGTTCGGGTCATAGGGGTGATACCCTCGAGAGGCTGCGCCTCGCTGGTCTCGGCGAGCGCGGCCGCATCGCTCAGGCGTTCGAGGTTGCGTTGATGAACGGTCCGGTCAATTCGGTAGAAGCCCAGGACCGCGATCGCAAGCGCGTTGCAACCCGCCGAAAGCGGTACGAACAGTAGAACCAGATGCCGCAGCACGGCCGGATCGACATGACCCTGGATGGCGCCCTGCGGAAAGTGCACGAAGTTCAGGAGCATCCCCGACAGGAAAGTGCCCACCCCGGAGACGCATTTCTGCAACAGCCCATTGGCCGCGAACAGCAGACCCTCCGAGCGTTGTCCACTGCTTACCGCAATGTCCTCCACCACGTCCGCCATCATCGAGGCGACGATGATGAAGCCCATGATGCCGAGGGTGTCCCGGATCACAGCGTCGGCGAACAGGATCGCCAGCAGCGCCGAAGAGTGATTCGCAGGCATGAGTCCTAGCAGCCGCAGCGGAATCGGAATGGAGCCGGCTGTAAGTGATACGGCGAACAGTGCGATCATGGCCCGCTTCTTACCCATCCGCTTGGACACCGCCGGGGCAAGAGACACCGCCAGGATGGCGGAAACGAAACCAAAGCTGACCAGATAGGATATCTCCCTGGGGGTCAGCTCCCAGAAGTAGGTCGTGATGTAGAGACCCAGGCCACTGCTAAGGCCACCGCTCACGGCGGCGATGATTCCCGCAATCGTGAGCGATAGAAACGAGCGATTCGAAAACGTCGCCAGCATCTCGCGCGCTTTGCCGGCGAAGCCGAGATCACGCCGCGGCGGCTGGATCAGGGCGGCGCTGCGGCCGTGCGTCCCGAACGAGGAAGCCAGAATAGTGACGAGCATCACCACCGCGGCAACCAGCCCGTACTGTCCATACCCGTGCCGGTTCAACACCCCCAGCGGATGCGTCGCGTCCTTGCGCAGGAAAACCTGGAAGGCAAGCACTGCCATCACTGTCCCGCCAAGCGTTCCGAAGAAGAACCGGTAGCTGAGCAAGCCGGTCCGCTCGTCGTAGTCAGGAGTCAGTTCGGGCGCCAGCGCCGCGCTGGGAATCTCGTAGAGACTTACCAGCAGCCTGACCGCCACCAGCAACACCAGCAGGTAGGCGAACATGCTGCGGTTCGACCAGTGGTACGGCGGGTTCCAGAGATAATAGAAGGCAATCGCGAGCGGAATCGCCGAAGCGTACATGAAGGGGTGCCGGCGTCCCCAGCGCGTCCTGACATGGTCCGACCATTGGCCCACAAGCGGATCGAACACTGCGTCGAAAATGAGCGCGATCATTATCGCGGCACCGACCCATGGCGCCGGCAGGCCGATCACCTGGTTGAAGAACAACAGCACCAGCGAGCCAAGCGCCACGCTCTCCACGCCGAACGCGACCGACCCGAGACCATAGAAGAGCTTGGTAGGCAAACGGACATGCGCCGGCGCGCTGGATGGTTGCACTGCCGCCTGGCTCGGTGCGATCCTGCCGCCCTCGCCGCTCTCCAGCGCTGCCCCGGAATCGCCGGCCGCCTGCGCCTTGCTCATTTGAGCCGGAATTTCCGTATTCATTGACGGCAATCACCGAAATGCGGCAATCGGCCGGGCTTAACCTGCGCCCCGGCGATCCATCTCCGGTGCGTATCGTCGTTAGATTAATGCTATTAACTTAACGCCGAACGCAATCGACAAAGACGCTCAAGGCGCGGTAAGCGCTTCGACGTCGGCAATCGATTTCGGCGTCGCCGCGGTCATCACTTCGCGACCGTCTGCGGTCACCAGCACGTCGTCCTCGATTCGAATCCCTATTCCACGAAAACTTTCCGGAACGTCCTCATCGTCGTGACAGATGTACAACCCCGGCTCGACCGTGAGCACCATCCCGGGCTCGAGCACTCGCGCCGCGCCGTTCACCCGGTACAGGCCCACATCATGCACGTCCATGCCGAGCCAATGACCGGTGCGATGCATGTAGTAGCGCTGATAGGCGCCCTTCTCGATTATCTCATCGGCCGACCCATGCAGGATTCCGAGCTGGCGCATGCCGTCAACCAGCACGCGCAGAGCAACTTGGTGCGGATCGTCGAAATGCGCGCCCGGTTTGATTGTGTCGATCGCCTTGAGCTGCGCGTCGAGCACGATTTCGTACAGACTGCGCTGCAAGTCCGTGAAGCGCGCCCCGATCGGCGACGTGCGGGTGATATCCGCGGCATAATAGTCATACTCCGCGCCCGCGTCGATCAGCAGCAGCTCGCCCGTGCGCATCTCGCGATCGTTATTGATGTAGTGCAGCGTCGCCGCGTTGGGTCCCGACGCGACGATCGACGGATAGCTCGGACCCGTCGCGCCATTGGAGCGAAACGCGTAGTCGATCTCCGCCTCGATCTGCCACTCGCGCATCCCGCCGCGCGCCTTCATCATCGCGCGCTTGTGCGCGCCGGCCGAAATCGCCATCGCGCGCCGCATCGCCTCGAGCTCCGCCGGCTCCTTCTTCACCCGCGCCTCGTGAATAATGTCGCGCGGATCGATTATCGACGACGGCCCGGTCCCGGTTCGCGGCCGCATCGTGTGCGCCCATCGAATCAGTTTCAGCACCCGCTCATCGATCTTCTCGTTGAGTCCGAGCGGGTAATGCACGCGTTCACTCTTTTCGAGGTAGCGCGGCAAAATCTTTTCAAGTTCGTCGATGACGTAGGCCTTGTCGGCGCCGTACTCGAGGATCGCGCCCTCGACTCCCGCGCGCCTGCCGGTCCAGGTTTCGCGCTCCTTGTCGCGCGGGCGCACGAACATCACGAACTCGCCGTCCGGATGGCCGGGCGAAAGAACCGCCACCGACTCCGGCTCCGCGAATCCTGTCAGGTAGTAGAAATCGCTGTCTTGCCGATAAACGAACTCGACGTCGCCGGATCTAACGGCAACGGGCGCACTGGGCATGATCGCGGTTGCGCCCGGCGCGATCGCGTCCATCATGCGCTTGCGCCGCGCGCGAAAATTGTCGCCGTTGCCGCTAAGCGCCATCGCAATTCATTACGCCACGCAGGCTCCGCTCACGGCAAGCCGGCGCGCGGCACTTCCACTTGCGTGGTTTCGATTCTTCCGCCGCGCGCCGCGCGGCATTTCTCCGGGTCGGAATTAGGCGCCGTCGCGACAAACAGCGTCCGCCCGCTTGGGCCGCCGAGCATGCATGCGAACGCGTCGGTCTCGACCTTGATCCGTTCGACGACCTCGCCGCCCTGCTTCACCCGAATCACTTCCGACATGGTCGGACACGCCACCCAGACCGCATTCTCGGCGTCCAGGCAAATTCCGTCGGGCGGACTCGTTCCCAACTCGGCCCACACGCGCCGATTGGTCAGCGATCCATCCGCGCCGATATCGAAGGCCGTCAAGCGGGCGGCGAATGTCTCACCGGCGATCAGCGTCTTTGCGTCCGGCGTGATCACCATCCCGTTCGGGAACATCAATTCCTCGGCGACGATGCGCGCGACGCCGTCGGGCGCGACCATCACCAGCGTCGTCGCGCGCGGCGGCGCGCCCGCGTGCAGATCGAATCCAAAGTTGCCGACGTAGGCGCGCCCGCGCGCATCGACCACCATGTCGTTGCAATCAAACGGCGCCAGCCCGCTTAAATCGGCGGCGATCTTCAGCCCGTCGCGATCGAGGCGCATCAGCTTGCGATCGGTCATCGACACCACCAGCATCCGTCCATCCGGCAGCCATCCGAGTCCCGACGGCCGCGCCGGCACCTCGCAGATGACTTCGCGCCTGCCCGCCATATCGACCGCGAGCACCTGCTGCGCGTGCATGTCGGAGAAAAACAATTTCCCGTCGCGCCATCGCGGTCCTTCAGCAAACGCAAGCCCGTCGATTAAAACTTTAAGCCGCCGCATCGTGGTTCTGAACCTCTAGTCCAGCGCGCCCTTCGCGCGCATCGCTTCGACTTCCGCCGCGCTGTAGCCGAGCAATCCCGTCATCACCTCATTGGTATGCTGCCCAAGCACGGGCGCCGCGGTCTTCACTTCGCACGGCGTGCCGCTCATCCGCCACGGGATTCCGCAATGCTGGCGTTTGCCGACCAAAAGATGCTCGCGATAGACAAAGTAGCCGCGCTCGGTGAGATTCGGATCGGCGGAAAGGTACTTGGCATCGGCGCAGGCTCCGGCCGCGACGCCAGCCGCTTGCAGAGCCGTCACGACGTCCGCGACTTTGCGCGTCGCCGTCCACTGAGTGACTATTGCTTCGAGTGCGTCTTCGTTGAGCTTGCGCGCGGCAAGCGTGGCGAATCTCGAATCATCAGCCAGTTCGCGTTTGCCCATCGCACGCGCCAGCCGCGCCCACTCCGCGTCGTCCGCGCATACGATCGACACCCATTGATCGACGATCTGGTCGAGGATTTTCTCCGGCAGATCGAGGCACTTGAAATTCCCGTGCGGCGCCATCTGCGGATCGCGATTGCCATCGCGCTCGGGCTCGCGCCCGTTCATCGTGTACTCGAGAACCCCCTCCGCCAGCAGGTCGATCGCACATTCCCACTGGCTCATGTCGATATATTGTCCCTGGCCGGTTTTCGCGCGATGGAACAGCGCGCTTATCACCGCGAACGCGCCATGCACTCCAGCGTTGGGATCGGCATAGCTGAAACCGGCGTGCATCGGCGGAAATCCCTTATACCCCGTCAGCGCCGACAGCCCCGACAACGGCACCTGCGCCGGCCCGTACGACACGTAATGGCTCTCCGGTCCGGTGTCGCCGTAGCCCGACAGAGTAATCATAACTACATTCGGATTGACCTTCTTGACCGCCTCGTAGCCGAAACCCATCTTGTCGATCACGCCGGCCGCGAAGTTGTTGATCACCACGTCGCTCTGCTTGATCAGGCGCCACGCCGCTTCCCTGGCCTCGGGATGCTTGAAGTTCAACGACAGCGATTTCTTGCCCTGGTTGTATTGATTGAAGTAGCCGGACTTGTCGATGCTGTCGAACACGCCGTCGGGCCACGGCGGCAGCATCCGCGTCACGCATGGCCGCGTCTTGGTCTCGATCCTGATCACTTCGGCGCCAAGATGAGCCAGTTGCAGGGTGCAGTACGGTCCCGCCCACACCCAGGTAAAATCGCAAACACGAATTCCCGACAGAGGAGGCTTCGCCATCGCTAAATCACACCCTTGCGCTTGAGTTCGTCGAGCCGCGCTGGCGATAGCCCGAGCTGTGACCCGAAAACTTCCGCGTTATGCTGCCCGAGCGTCGGCGCCGGCCGCCGAATTTCCCACGGCGTGCGCTCGTACTTCAGCGGCGCGCCCGGATACCAGTGCGTGCCGGCCACCGGCTGCGCGATCTCGACGAAAAATCCGCGCGCCTTGAGATGCTCCGAGTTGATCAGATCGCCCATCGTCGATACCGGCGCAAACGGCACCCGCCTGGCCTGCGCTTGCTTATACAAATCCTGCACGGTTTGCTGGGCGACCCACGGTTCAAGCAACACTTTGAGCGCGTCCCAGTTGACCGCGCGCACCAGCCGATCCTTGAAAATCTCCTCTTCGGCCCATTCCGGATTGCCCATGATCTCCACGAAGCTGCGCCACTGATGCTCCTCGATGCAGCACAGAAAGATGTAGCCGTCCTTGCACTCCATCGGCGAGACCGGAGCCAGCGGCTTTTGCCCCCACCGCGTCGACAGCATTTTCATGTACGGCCAGTACTCGAACGTCATCTCGAGGATCGACGCGATCGATTCCTGGACTGAGACCTCGACATGCTGCCCCGCGCCGTCGCGAAGCTGCGCGAAGGCCGCGGCCACGGTCGCCACTGCGCCATGCGCTCCGCCCTGGTATCCCGCCTGCTGTCCCGCGGTTTTCAGCGGCGGCAACTGCGGAAACTGCGGCGCGCCGTTGAGCACGCACACGCCGCCCGCGCACCAGATCGTCAAATCCTCGGCGCGGTAGTTGCGATACGGACCCGTCAGCCCGAATGGCAGGATCGACGTCATGATCAACTTCGGATTCGCGCGGCGCATCCGCTCGTAGCTGAGCCCGACGCGATCCATCTCGGGCGGCGTGACGTTGTGAATCAGGATGTCGGCATCCGCCACCAGCTTCTCCAGAATCTCGAAGCCCTCGGGCTGCGTGATGTCGAGCGTGACGCCGCGTTTGTTGGTGTTGAGATAGAGGAACAGTCCGCTTTTCTCGGGATGCGCGACATCGCCGGGAAACGGCCCACGCGTGCGCGCGCGATCGCCGGCGCCGGGCCGTTCGATCTTGACAACCTCGGCGCCCATGTCCGCCAGCAGCTTGCTGCAATACGGCGCCGATACCATCTCGCCCACTTCAACAATCTTTAAGCTGGATAACGCTCCCGCCATCGATACTCCGTCTTTACGAGCTTGCTGGATTTTACTCCGGAAAGACCTGCCGGAACGGCTTCACTTCGACGCGCTCGAACACGCCGGCTGTCGCGTACGGATCGCTATTGGCAAAGGCGATCGCTTCCGCCTCGCTTTCCATATCCACGATGATCAGACTGCCGCTGCCGTCGGTGAATGGCCCCGCGATCTTCACCTTGCCGGCTCGATCCAGGGGCCGCAGATTGTCGAGATGAGCCGGCCTTACCCGCGGCCTCAGCGCAGCGCCGCCGGGTCCGTCATGGCCGATAATCACGAACAGCATCGCATCGTCCTTCCGCAGAAACACGCTGGATTAAGCCCGTGATAATTAGCACGGCTCGGCTGCGCGGGCAAAATCACCAGAAACGAATCCGGTGTCTTCCTGAACTGCCGTGCGCCGGTGACCGGTCGGGGGCTTGCGGATGGCAACGCCGCATGAAAAAATTCTTATTCAGGAAGCTAAATCCATCAGAGAAATTAATAGAGGTATCGGGGAATCATGGTGAAAAACGTCTTAAAAACTGCGGCTTTGTCTTTGGGTATCGCGATGCTGTTCGCGGGCGTCGCGCTTGCGCATGGCTCCGGATCCGGGACCAAGTCCGTCAAAGTTACGCTCAAGGGGACGGGGGGAGGCTCGGCGGGCGGCGGAAACACGGGTACTGACGGGCAATGTATTAACACTGGCGACTCCTGGCTCGATGATTATACTTGCTCAGGTCCCGGCAATTGCACTTGCGGCGTCCTTGCTTCCCCCACGGTCTCCGGCGGAAACGGGCTCAAAGGCGCGACGGTGACGAATTTCTTCGTCACGGGCGACCAAGGCATCAACCCTGCCACCGCGCCCACGGTCCCCCCTGGGCCCGATCCGCAATGCAACCCGTTCCTTGGCTTTTTTACGATAACGGACAGCAGCGCCAATTCGACGACCATCAATTTTCTGGGAGTTAGCTGCAACCATGTGACCAAGGTCTCGAGCAAAAACCCCAGCGGCAGCAATGACAAGGATCTGATGTCGGGGGGTTGGGGAATTTCAGACACTCCAGTGCCTACTAACCCGACCTCGGGATGGGGGACATTCACGGGCACGGTTAACCACGCTACCAACGCGGTCTCACTGACATTGAGCGGCTGGTTAACGCAATAATGTAAAATTGGGCTGCACCGCCGGCTGGCCGGATTTCGAGTTCGTTAAGTGAGGGGAGCGTTCATCAAAGCGCTCGCCGCTCCTTCGGCAACCGGCGCGCGCGGCAATTCGGTCAGGAACGGGAGGTGGGGCCGAACAGCGGCGCGAACGCCGCGCGATAATGCCATGCGAGGATCGCCTCGAGCGCAGCCACCACTAGCGCCAACGGCAACATCGCCGGCGCCAGGAACACGTGGAACGCGATGATGTTCACGATCACCGGAGCCAAAATCACCAGCGCAAACGGCACCGCCACGCCCAGCACCAGCAGCGCCCCTCCGATGACTTGGGTCCCGAAAATCAGCGCGAACATGTAGTGCGTTTGCCAAAGCGCGCCGAAGAACGCAGCCGCAGGCAGCGGTTCCGGAGGATTCGGCATGAAATGCAGCAGCCCGTTCAAACCGAAGACCACGAACACCACGCCCAAGAGAATACGAGCGGCGATAACTACGATCCTCATCACCATTTCCTCCTGAATCACCCTGGCTAAGAGACGGGGTCCGCGACAATCTATTCGAGATCGTCAGCTTCCTCCAATCTCGCGTGAAATAACCAGCTAGGTAGTTCTCCTAAGCACTCAAACTGTAGTCAGCAACGCAGACGTCATTGCTATGAAGCTAAACACAACCTTACTCTCACATTGAACCCCTCATCACGAGAACTAATGGAGATATCATTATGAGACACTCATTGAAAACTGCAGCTCTGTCTTTTGGCGTCGCGGTGCTGTTCGGAAGCGTAGCCGTCGGCTTCGCTCAAAGCACTGACACGACAAGCTCGACGAGCCAGACCACGACTTCGGCGCCCGCACCGGCGGTCGTCGCGGTACCGGCCCCGGTAATGGTTGCACCTGCCCCGGTAGTCGTGGTGCCGGCCCCAGTAGTCGTGGCGCCCCCGGCCACAACCAGCGAACACTCATCGTCATCTTCGAGTTCGAACGAGGGCTCGCCCGGTAGCAGCTCGAGTGAGCACACCTCGAATAGTAGTACCAGCAACTACTAACAAGGCATTTCGCCTGCGGAGCGGCAGACCTGTTCGATGCGAATTAACGTCGCGTCGGGGCTGCCGCTCTTATCACGTGATAGCTCTCTGACCGCTGCCACCCAGACCCGATCGACACTCGCCCTAACCCTCTCTCCTGATAAATGGGTGAGGGAATTAGTAAGCAAAGAGACGGACCGAGGTAACCGTGCGTTTTCTGCGCCCCCGATAACTTCATTAAACCACTGGCATGGGCCGCGCCCGCCAACGGCGGGCGGCCTTAACATTGGGTGCAGGGGTCACCCCTGCCATGGCGTAGTCGTGAAAAGATGCGCTGCGCAGATTTTCACGTCTTCTCACTAAGGTGCAGGGGCTGGCCCCTGCCCAAGGATGTGTGAAACCCACGCTGGGTTTCACATTCAATCGAGTGAATTTTTTCTGCCCCTACACCTGATCCTTGTCCAATGCCGAGCTCCACTTGCGCGAGGTGCGCCCTTCCCATCCCCGCTTGTGATACGCGTAGCCCACGATCAGCGGCACCGCGATCGTCGCTTCGCAATACACCATCTGCTCGTAGGTCGTATCGACCTTGCCCCAGCTGCTCGCCTCTTTGAGCGTGCTGCCCGAGAGCGCGCCGTCGCGCACGTCGGCCACAGTGATCTGAATCGCGTATTTATGCATCGGCACGTCATGCCCCAGCACTTCGGCAGCGACCACGATATCCTGCGCGAAATTCTTCGGCACGCCGCCGCCGATCATGAACAGCCCGGTGGTTTCGTTCTTCACCTTGAGCCGCGTCAACTCGTAAAAATCCTTGGCGCTGTCGAGCGAGACCTTGGGCTTGCCGTGCCGCGCCGCCTGATGCGCCACCAGTCCGAAGCCCGCCGAGCAGTCGCTGAACGCCGGGCAGAAAATCGGCACCTCTTCGCGATACGCTTCGAGCACGATACTGGCGCCGGTCTTCGCGCCCGTCTCGGCCAGGTACTTGCCCATCTCGCCGACGAATTCGCGCGACGAATACGGCCGCGGCTCCAGCCGGTCGGCGATTTTCCGGGTCGTCTCGTCGCACACGCGCAGTTCGTCTTCGTCGATAAGCGTGTCGTAGATGCGATCGATATGCAGTCCGCGCAGCTTGTCGTCGTCGAGCCCGTACTTGAAGCGGTCCTCGGCCATCCAGTGCCTGAAACCGAGCGCCTCGAAGAAGTCCTGATCGACGATGTTTGCGCCGGTGCTCACGATCGCATCTACCATGTGATTGCGAATCATGTCGGCGAAGACCCGCTTGAGCCCGGCGCTGATGAGCGAACCCGCCAGGCACAGGATTATGCCGCAGTCGCGATCGCGCAGCATCCGATCGTAAATCGTCGCCGCGCGATGCAGGTCGCGGGCGCTGTACGCCATTTGTCCCATCGCCTCGACGATCGGCACTACGCTTTCGCGCGTGATATCGACGTGTTCGATCGGCCGTTTGAGATATTCCGACTTGATGCTCATGGTTATGCCCCGCGATGTGGCCCTGATTATTGGCCGATAGTACGCAACGGCCGGCTTGTACGCTACTTCAGCGGACCGATTCCCCCCAGCCCCGTCCAGTAGAGCATGAAGTATAGCGCACCGAGTCCGATCAGAAACGCGAACGCCGTGATATCCGCGGGCGTCACCGGGTACTCGATAAACGTCGTAGGCTCGTGGCTGAATCCGAAGCCGCGCGCTTCCAGAGCCATCGCCATGTTGTTGGCCTTGCGCAGCGCTCCCATGAAAACCGGAATCACCACCGGCACGTAGCGCCGCACGCGCTCGATCGGTCCGCCCTGGTTGAAATCGTAGCCGCGCAGCCGCTGCGCATCGACGATCGTGACGGCCGAATCGATAAACAGCGGAACCAGGCGGAATGAGAGCGAGATCGCGAAGCCAACGCGATACGGCACCCGCATCCGTTGCAGTCCGTAGGTGAACTCCTCGATCTTGGTGGTCGAAAGAAACAGCACCGACGCCGCCAGCAGCTCGGCCAGCTTGATCCCGCGTCCGATGCCAAATACCAGCGACAACCTGCTGACGTGAAAAATCGGCACGTTCACCAGCACTGCGCCGCGCCGGTAAAAAACCATCCACGCAATCGTCGTGGTGAAAACCAGAATCGCGAACAACCATCGCAGCCGGTAGAAGTTCGGCCACGAATCGGTAAGCTGCGCGATCCACAGCATGACCAATCCGACCGGCGCGAGCGCCCAGGGATTGTCCACCCAGTACACCGACCAGAACATGACGAAGAGCGCGAACACCTTGACCGTCGGGTGCAGCCGATGAACGAACGTACCGCGATCGATGTACAGATATATCGGCATCAGGCGCGCCCCCTGGCCCACGCGACGAATTCGTCGGTCGTCAGCGCCAGCGTGCCGAAGCGGCGGCTCAACTCGGTGATCTCCGGCGCCCGGAACGACGACGACCGCAGCAGTTCGTCCTGCATGAAGAACTCGCGCACGCCGCCGTCGAAAATCTTGGCGCCTTTGCGCAGCAGCACCACGCGCCGCGCATACTGCGCCACCAGCCACGGCGTATGGGTGATGATCACGATCGCGATTCCGGCGCGATTGAGGTCCCGCACCAGCGCCATCATCCGCAAGCTGCTCGCGATGGTCCAGGCCGGTGGTCGGTTCGTCGAGAATCAGCATCCGCGGCCTGAGCACGAGCACGCTGGCAACCGCCAGGCGCTGGCGCTCGCCCTTGCTGAGCAGGAACGGGTCGCTCTGGCGCTCGCTTAGAAGGCCGACCGCCTCGAGCGCTTCGTCGCATCGACGCCGAATCTCGTCGTCGTCCAGGCCGAAGTTGCGCGGGCCGAACGCGACTTCCTCCTGGACCGTGGCGGCGAAAATCTGATGATCCGGATTCTGGAAAACGTACGCGACTTCGCGCGCCGTCTCGGCCGGCCTCATCTGCGCGCGGTCCTTGCCTTCGATTATCACGCGGCCCGTCGCCGGCTGGAGCAGACCGACGATCTGCTTGGCCAAAGTGGTTTTGCCGGAGCCGTTTTGCCCGACTATCGCGATGAAGTCGCCGGCTTCGACTCTGAGATCGATCGAATCGAGCACGCGCGGCCCGCCCGGGTAGCTGAAGCTCACATTCTCGATTGCCATAAATGCGGAGCCGGTCGAGGCGGTTTCGGCAGTCGTCGAATGTTCGGGTGCGCGGGGATCGGCGATGTTGTCAGCCAAAGTTGCGGCGATACGCGGGTAGGCGCGCACGATCGCGTCGAAAGCATCCTCGACGCTTTCCGCTTGTGCGTCGATTCCAAGCAGTTTGAGTGCGTGGCCCAGTCCGGGCGGGCGCACGCCGCATCCCATGAGCAGCTCGGTGCGCGCGAACACTTCGGCAGGCGGACCGTCCGCGGCGATTTCCCCCTCGCGCAGTACCATTATCCGATCGGCGGCGCGCAGTTCCTCGGACTCGTGCTCGATCACGATCAGGCTCAAGCCCTGCGCGCGCAGCCTGGCTACCAACTCGAAGACTTCCGCCCTGCCCTCGGGATCGAGATCGGTGGTCGGCTCGTCGAGCACGATGACCGACGGCCGCAGCGCCAGCACCGACGCGATCGCCAGCCGCTGCTTCTCGCCGCCCGACAGCGACATGGGATCGCGATGCTCGAAGCCGCGCAGTCCAACGGCCTCCAGCGCGGGAATGATTCGCCTGTCCATCTCGGCGCGATCCATGCCGACCTGTTCCATCGCGAACGCGACTTCGTGCGCGACGTTGGTCGAAAACAATTGCGACTCGAAATCCTGGAAGACCATCCCCACCTTGGGCGCGACGTCGCAGACGCGAAGATGCTCGAGCGGCTCGCCTGCAATGAGGATCGCGCCGCGAAATTCGCCGTCCTCGAACTCCGGGATGATCCGATTGAGGCATTTGGCGAGCGTGGACTTGCCCGCGCCCGACGCGCCCATCACCCCGATCATCTCACCGGCGGACTGCACGAAGCTTACCGCTCGAAGCGCCGGGCGGCCGGCGCCGTGGTAGGTGAACGTAACTCCCTCGACCCGAACTGCGTGCGGGTCGCGAGTTATTGAAAAACGAAAAATTTGCGCGTCGGTTTTCACATCATGAACAGGCCCGCGAACGCCAACAGGATGAACGGGCCGGCGATTATTGCGACCGGCTTATCGTACGGGGCGACAATCATCCACGCGGGCAGAAACTTCGGCGCCCAGTACCCGGTCGAAAGCAAATTTCCAGTAATCCAGGCGCCGCCCTCGCCCGCTATCAGCAGCGCGAAACCGCAGGCTCGAATTCCCACCGGCTTCAGTTTCACCTCCGGCATCACGTCCGTGTAAAGCATCCGGCCCTTTTTGACCCGCGGATAAACGGCCGCGAGGATGAACGGCGAGAGCACGAGTGCCGACGTCATATTGTTGAAGATGATCACGTTGCCGAGCATCGCGAACGGCCTGATGACGAGCACGTTGTCCGCCCATCCGACCAGGTCGGCGCACAGCACGCTCGCGGCCAGGCATGCGATGACATACTTGAGAATTCCAAGCGGCGAGCGGCTGATAGGACTTTGGCCGCGGCCGATCAATTCCCAGACCTTGTACGGAATCCACCCGTAGGCCAGGTTCGCGAAGAATCCGAAAATGTCGCCCGGCGAGACGCCGCCGAAAAAATCGCCAATCATATTTCCGATCGCGGAGCCCCACGCAGCCGCGGGACCGAACAGGAACGAGCACACAACCGGAATCGCGTTGGCGGGCCGAAGCTCGGTGACGCCGGGAATCAGCGGGACGACCTTGAACGGCACCAGCACCGCCGCGTAGAGCGCCGCCGAGATCGCGCATAGCACGACCATCCGCGTGTTGCGCCACATCAGGCGAAGATCGCTCATCGCGGCACGCGCGATACGATGCGCGCGCGGCGCATGCCTGCTATACGAATGGAATGATCGACAGCCACGTTCATCTCGACGCTGACCAGTATCCCGACCCTTCCGGCACGATCAAGCGGGCGCTGGATGCGGGAGTATCGGCGATGGTCGTGCCGGGAGTCGGGCCCGCGTCCAATCGCAGCGCAATCGAACTCGGGCGGCGGTATCCGGGCGTCGTTTATCCGGCCGTGGGATTTCATCCCGAGCAGTTTGAACATAGCGAACGTGACGCGCTCGAGGCGCTCGAGACGATCGCGCGTGAGCGCGACTCGATTTGCGCCGTCGGCGAAGTCGGACTGCCATGGTACGGCGATGGGCGCGGCAGATGCAGGCGTGCGGGACGCGGCGAAGCTGACGCTCGCACGCTTTGCGAAGCTCGCCGCCGCGATGGATCTGCCGCTGATACTGCATGCGCCGCATGGATGCGCCGCCGACGCGCTCGCGATAATTCGCGCGGCTGGGG
This sequence comes from uncultured delta proteobacterium, assembly GCA_963813785.1. GTDB lineage: Bacteria > Desulfobacterota > Binatia > Binatales > Binataceae > Binatus. Next base: position 31,684 of record CAWFAJ010000005.1, read on the forward strand.
TGACGCGCGCGGTCTTTCATTGGCATAAGTCCGACGAGCAGACCACGCGCGCGATTCTCAACGCCGGATACTTTATTTCGCTGACTCCCGAGGTCGCCTACCGGGAGCGCGATCGGGATCTCGCCCGGATGATCCCTGCGAACAGGATGCTGGTCGAGACCGACGGACCGTGGCCGTACGGCGGCCAGTTCGCGGGGCGGTTGACCGAACCGGCGATGATCAAGGATGTGGTCGCCGCGATTGCGCATCTGCGCTGCGCTACGTTCGATGAAATCGCCGAATCGACGACGGCCAACGCGCGCGCGCTGTTTCGCATCCGGGAGTAAAATTAATTGTCCGTGAAATCTGCGTTGGCAGCGGATACAATACGGTCGCGATGCCGATCTACGAATATCGTTGCGAGAAATGCCGCCGGACGACCAGCGTCCTGACCACGCGCGTCAGCGAAAAGGTCGAGGCGGTTTGCGCGCATTGCGGCGGAAAAAAAATGCGCCGCCTGATGTCGCGCTTCGCGATGCCGCGCAGCGAGGAATCGCGCATGGAGTCGCTCGCGGATCCGTCGAAGATGGGCGACATCGACGAGAACGATCCCAAGAGCGTCGCGCGGATGATGAAGCGGATGGGCAAGGAGATGGGCGACGAGTTCAACGGCCCGGAATTCGACGAAGCGGTCGAAGAAATCGAAGGTGGCGGCGATTTGGGCGATGACGGCTCAGGCGACGACGATGTTTAGCGGGACTAGGCTGTGCGCGGGCTAGTCCGCTTCGAGCATCACGATCGCCGCCGCCGCCATCCCGTCGCCACGGCCTAGCGCGCCGATTCCCTCCGGGCTCGACGCTTTCACGTTGACGCACGATTGATCCGCGCCGAGTGCGGCGGCGAGCCGCTCGCGCATCGCATCGAGATACGGCTTGAGCTTCGGCGCCTCGGCAAAAATCGTGAGATCGGCGTTGCCCAGCCGCCATCCCTGACCGCTCGCGAGCTTCCAGACGGCCTCGAGCAGCGCGATCGAGTCGGCGTCTTTGTAGCGCGGATCGCTGTCGGGAAAATGCCGGCCAAGGTCGCCCGCGCCGATCGCGCCGAGGATCGCGTTGGCGAGCGCATGCGCCGCAACGTCGGCATCCGAATGGCCGCGCAGTCCCTTGTCGTGCTTGATTTCGACGCCGCCCAGCACGAGCCGCCGGCCCGCTTCGAGCGGATGAAAATCGAATCCGTTGCCTACGCGATAACGCGTCGCCATTGCTCTAACCCTCGCGCCGGGATGAATCCCGCGAGCGCATCATTTGCACTGCGCCCCACTCGCGTTGACAATCGCTATTTCAGCCGCCAAGCTTTTTCTCATTGCCCCGTCAGGAGGATCACCCGCGATGCCCGCATTTGCCAAGAACCCGAAATTCATCATCGGCACGATCGTGGTCCTGTGGGTGGCGTACGTCATTTACGCAAACTTTCAGATCGAGATGGTCACGTTTTACCTGCTGCCTTTCAACATCCTGAAACTCCAGCTCAGGCTCTCGGCGGTGATAATCGGCGCCGCGATTTTCGGCGCCGTCGCGACGATCGTGATTCAGTGGCTATGGCGGCGACCCTCGAACAGTTCATCGGCCTCCACCGCGCCGCCGTCCCCGTAAGGCGCCATGAGCAGCACGGTCGCCTGAGCGCCGGCCTTCATCAGGGTTTCGCTTGACGGACCGACGAGCAAACCGTCGGCGCGCGAGAGCGAGCTCAAAATCCCCGAGCCCTGGCTGCCGGTCGGCGTTGCGACCCAGCCCTCCGCGCCGCGCTCGAGTCTGACCCGCACAAACTCGGTAACGTCCTTGGCGATTTTGATATCGACGGCGCATCGCGCCTGGACCCGCGGCAGTCCGACGCGCCGCATCCCGCTCATCTTGAGGATCGCGGGGCGTGCGTACAGGTAGAAGCAGACCAAAGTGGATACGGGATTGCCCGGCAGGCCGAAGATCGGGCGGTAGCCCACAGTGCCGAACTTGAGCGGACGCCCCGGCTTTTGCGCGACGCCGTGAAAAAGCCGGCGCATCCCGAGTTCGTCCAGGGCGCCGGTGACGTGATCGAACTGGCCCACCGAGACGCCGCCGGTCGATAGCACCACGTCAAAGGTCATCGCCTCGGCCAGCCGCTCGCGAATCTCGCGCGCGTCATCGCGCGCCACTTTGAGGATGACGGCCTCGGCGCCGGCCTCGCCAATCGCGCCGGCCAGCGCGTAGGCGCTGGAGTTGACGACCTGCGGGCCGACCGGCGATTGATCGACGTCCACCAGTTCGTCGCCGGTTGCAACGATCGCGACCCGCGGGCGGCGAATGACTTCGACCATCGCGCGATTCACCGACGCCAGCATCCCAAGGTCCGCCGGCTTAAGCGTCCTGCCCGCCGACATCACCAGATCGCCGAGGCGTAAATCCTCGCCGCGCGGCCGGATGGAATCGCCTTTCTCGGCGGCGACGAGAAACTCGACCACGCTCCCGCTGCCGCGCGTCCGTTCCACCGGTACGATCGCGTCTGCGCCCTCGGCGATCGGCGCGCCGGTCATCGTGCGAACCGCCTCACCCGCGCTCACGCGCCGGGTCGGCATCTTGCCGGCGCCCACGGTCTCGACGACCGTCAGCTTGACGGGGTTGGCCGCCGACGCCTTGGCAAGATCGGCAGCGCGCACTGCGTATCCGTCCATCGCCGAGTTGTCGAAGCCGGGGATATCGCGCGGCGAGCTGATATCCTGGGCGAGCACCCGGCCAGCCGCCGCGACGATTGGAATCCGCTCCACGCCGAGCGGAGTTACGTTTTCGAGTACGATTTGGATGGCCTGGTCGGCGCTAATCATGAGGGAAAAAGGATACGCCGCTTCGGGTCACGAATGAACCGGCGACCGGCCAATGCCGGCCTGGAGCAACGACCGGCGACCCGCCAATGCCGGTCCAGAGCACGGAGTGAAAAGCGCCTGAAAAAACTAGAATTCGACGTGCTCCGCGCTGGCGTGGGTTTCCACGGGAACGCGGACGCTGTAGGACCGTTCGTAGGGAGGAACGATGTCGCGCAGCAAGGCCGGGTTGAGCTCATGCAGGCGCTGGAGAGTCGTCCCGTGATCGAGGGCGACCCGGCTAAGCGGAGTGCCGCCGCGAACCGGCAGCATCTGATACACCGGCGGATCGTCGAGCTTGATCGGTGTGATTCCGTAGCTGTCCGCATGATGCGCGATATACGCGACCGCCATGAAACGTCCCAGCAGCCCACGGGTTCGCCGCGGCAGCCGATTGCCGAATTTTTCGATGTTGGGGCCGCGCAACGACCAATAACGATCGATCGCCCTGTCGCCGTTGTTCCATGCTATCAACGTCACCGGCCAATCGTCGCCGGCCTCGTCGTGCAAGGTGGCCAGATACTCGGCCGCCGCCTTGGTGGACATTACCGGGTCGCGGCGCTCATCGACGTAGTTGTCGATATGCAGCCCGAAGCGCTTGGCGGTGTCGCTATTGAACTGCCACGGACCCCTGCCGCGCTTGGAAAATTCGCTTTCGGCGAAAGCCAGGTACACCAAGTCGTCCGGAAGCCCGTAGCTTCTCAGTACCCGGACCATATCGGGCATGTAGGGGTGACTGCGGTCGAAGGTGTCCTGCAGATGGTCGGCGGAATTCAGAAAATCCGACACATAGCGGCGAACGGCCTGATTAAGCAGAATCGGGAACGGCGGAACCGCCTGAGGCAGCGGCAGCACGTATGCCGACGCGATCGGCTGGGCGCCGGCTTCGGCAGGAGTCTCGAGATCAAAGCCGGTGCTTTGTCCGACCAGGCTCGGAGGGGGGGTGTAAACCCCGGACGGAGCCTCGGACCCGTTGAGGTCGTCAGCAAATGCACGAGTAGACGCCCATCCGGCGACAACCAAGGCCGCCATCAGGGCAACAAACACTCGATAGATAGACTTCGTCCTAAGCATTCTCCTCCGACGAGATTGACCCCAACCGTACCGACCGACAGGACCCAGATCAACCCATCGGCGGTGGATAATCTATTAAAAAGTCTAATTCCTAATAATCATTTTTTTAATAATCCTTGGAAATGCTCACGAATTTTTGCCCTCAGAGGCGGGAATTTATTCGCCAAGCCCAGGTTTAGCCGATCAACTCCTTTATGTTACGGTTGATAACCGCAATCGTCCCGATGGCGACTGACCGAGAATAAATTTGAGTCTCTGGCACGACATCATCGATAGCCTGACCGATGCGATCATCGTGCTTTCGCCCGCGATGGACCCCCTCACGGTCAATCCTGCCGCTAAGACGATGCTCGGGGTTTCGCAGTTAAGCGCCGCGACCGTGGCCGACCTCGTCCGCCAGAACGACTGGTTGGGCCGGATGGTCCGCGCGTGCCTGGACAGCGGTCAGGAGCTTGGCGACATGGAGACCGTTCTGGCGGCCGGGCCTCGGGAACTGTCGGTTCGCGCCGAAGTATCCCCCCTGCTCAACCCCGAGGGACGGCCCGGCGGGGTGATTATCCTGCTTCACGACCTGTCTCACGAAAAAGGCGCCGCCGAGGCAGGCACCGCCGGCGACTTGAGCCTGCAACTATCGCCCGCCGGCCTGGCCCATGAGGTCAGGAACCCGCTGACCGGCATCAAGGGAGCCGCCGAGCTGATGGCCGGGATGTTTCCCGATGACGGACGCGCGCAGCAGTACTGCAGCGTGATCCTCGATGGCGTCAATCGGATCGCCTCGCTCGTCGAGCAGGTGCTGATGGTCAGCGGGCCGCAGCGCCTGGCGCTGGAGCCGGTCAACATACACATGGTGCTGCACCAGGCGATGAGGATGGCGGGGTTGTACCCGGATCCGCCCGACGGTGTCGTGGTGCTCCAGGATTTCGATCCCAGCCTGCCCGACGTGGTCGGCGACGCGGGCGCATTGGAACGAACCTTCCTGAATTTGATCAAGAACGCGGCCGAAGCGATCGGTCCGTCGGGCACCATTCGACTGCATACGCGGATGGAGCGGGATTTCAAAATGACCGCCGACGGGCGCCGCCGCCAGTTCCTGCGCGTCGAGGTAAGCGACAGCGGCGTCGGCATCCCCGAAGATCAGCTCGCGCAACTGTTTACCCCGTTCTTCACCACCAAGCCGGCCGGAACGGGGCTGGGTCTGGTGCTATGCCAGCGAATCATCGCGCTTCACGGCGGCAGGCTGTGGGCGCAGCGCGGCGGCGTCGAGGCCAAGGGCGCGGACGCAGGCGCATCCAAGGACGGGATGACGTTCAAGGTGACGCTCCCAATGATGCCCCCCGACAAACCCCCGCAATAAGAAATCCGGTGTGGTCTATCATAAGGATCGCATAGCCGTCCTTTGGTCGCGCTGTCCCGGGTGAGCCGACAATGGGCGCAATATGAACTTCTGCATATTGGAGAGCTGTGCGTAACCAGCGCCGGACGCTGGAGCATCCGTCGAGGTTCTTCGCTCCAGCAGCTTTCGCTCAGAACGACACGTGGGGCCGCTAGCTTTTGTGCCATCCTGAGCGAAGCCGAAGGATCTCGCGCGCGCCAACGCGTCTCCGCCCGATCAACGGCGGGCTTATCATTTCAGGTTCCTGAAGGACCGAATACTCTCTGCCACTTGGGATTCGTGCACGCAGGAACGAGATCGCGCTGAGGGGCTCGCGGAGTTGACCAGGCCAAGTTCCCAGCTCGATCTCCTCTGAGTGACCTGTCGGCGGAGTGGCGCCGGGTTTGAGTCCGAGTTTTCATCCGCAACCCTCGCAGACCCAGTAAACGGTGTCGACGGCAGCTGCCGACGAAACCTTCACTTCCTCATCGGCGTATCGCGTTACAACTCTTGGAGTGACTAAATTCGCTCCGACAGCAGTTGTCTCCGCGCAGTCGCCAGTTGGATCCTTGGCTTCTTCCTCGAGGATGTCATTGCAGAGATCGACGCATGCAGCGCGGAGCTTGGGCAGCGGTGTTTTCGTCGGAGTCTGATTCGATTCGGCAGAACCGCGCATACGGCGCGAAAGATGTTTACGGCACTTTTACAGCGTGGCTTAGTGCATCGGATCGAACGGGACAATCGCAGCCGGATGTTCTCTATGAAGCTTTGAACGCAAAAAGCGCCGCTATCAATCCTGCTGTCTCGACGCCGAGTCGCACCAGGTTCCATCGGCCCCACCGACGGACCAGCTTCTTGACCGTCTGCGTGTCGAGCCTCGATGCGCCCGGTTCCCCCGGGTCAAGACCGAGCTTCAGGTTCGTGGGTACGAAAATCAGGACAACCATGGCCCAGTGGATAAGCCCGCAAACGCCTGCAACTGCCAGGGCAAGCCGCATCCGCGGGCCCGTTACGACCGCGACAACCACCGCGATCGTCGCGACGGTATACAAGCCGGGCACCAGCCTTCGGAAAAAACCGTAAACCCTCATCGCGTAGGGAGTCGCGAGCCAATCGAGCAGGGATTTCGGAGGGTCGGAGGCCCAGACCGGAAAGAGGACCGTCGCCTGGTAGACGTGCGCACCCCATGCGGCGGCGAAAAACATCGCCAAGAGCCAAGACACCGCACTGACTAAGAACTCAAGCATTTTTTTTCGAGCGGGCTTGACACGATAATTTGCGCTATTCCTTTGCGCCGGTCAACATCGATGGCTGCGTTTAATGCTTGGCGGCGGCCGTGCCGAGCAGTCCGGCCCTGCGCTTGTCTTTGATTCTGAAGCTCTCGCCGTTGATGCTGACGATGATCGAGTGGTGGAGGATGCGGTCGAGCATCGCCACGGTGAGCACGCCGTCGCCGGCGAAGGCGGCGTCGCAACGGCCGAACCATTCAGGGATGAACTGTTCAGCCTTACGCTCGATCGCCCGCCGTGCTACCAATCGCTTATGGTCAACAGCCAGGACGCTGCACGCTCTCTCGCTCGAAAAGCCGCGCGACGACTCACCGCCGCGCGCCAACGACCCTTGCGCTTCCCGCAAAAATATTTTTGTCGGAACAAAGCTAGCCCTAGAGCGCAGCCGTCCCAAAACCACAAGAGATTGTATATTTCTCCCTTTTTCGGCCGATCGAGCCAGTCAAGATTGCGCCGCCTCCACTCGTAACCGCGGCGTAATGCTTAGATTTTGGGCGGTCCTCTGCCCATTGGCGATAAGATCGCACTTATTGTTACGATTGTAACCCGTGAGCACGATTACCATGGGCGCAACCGCATCGAACCAAAACTTCGCCGAACGCCTCAAGGAACCGGGCACCGGCGCGGCGATTCTGATCGCCGACGACGATCCCGCTATCCGCCTCGTAGTGCGCCATCGCCTCGAAGCCGACGGCCATCGCGTCGAAGAGGCTGTTGACAGCGCGGCCGCGCTTGCGGCGCTCCGCACCAATCGATTCGACGTCGCATTGCTCGACATCATCATGCCGGGCAGCGGCGGACTCGACGTGTTGTCGGCCGCGCACGCCGAAGCCGTCCGCACGCTGATCATCGTGATCACCGCGGCCAGCACGATGAACAACGCCGTCGAGGCGATGAAGCGCGGCGCTCACGACTACCTGACCAAGCCGTTCGCCAATCTCGATCTGGTCGCGGCGGCCGTCAAGCGCGCGGTCGAAGTCGGCGCGCAGGCCGCCGATCTCAACCGCCTGAAAGACGAGGTGAATCGCCAGCTCGTCGGTGGCGAGATAATCGGCCGCAGCGCTGCGATGCAGGAGGTTTACAAGCTGATCGGCCGCGTCGTCACCAATGATGCGACCGTTTTGCTCAGCGGCGAGAGCGGCACCGGCAAGGAGCTGGTGGCGCGCGCGATCCATTTCAAATCGGCGCGCTGGCGCTCGCCGTTCGTCGCCGTCAACTGCTCCGCCATCCCGCACGGTCTGCTCGAGAGCGAGCTGTTCGGGCACGAGCGCGGCTCGTTCACCGGTGCTGCCGAGCGGCGCGCCGGCAAATTCGAGATGGCCGACAGCGGCACGATCTTCCTCGACGAAATCGGCGACCTGCCGGTCGAATTGCAGCCCAAGCTGCTGCGCGTGCTGCAGGAGCGGGAGTTCAACCGCGTCGGCAGCGCCGAGACGCTCAAGCTCAAGGCGCGCGTAATCGCCGCGACCAACCAGAACCTCGAGACCCTGGTTGCCGCGCGCAAATTCCGCGAGGACCTGTACTTTCGGCTCCGCGTGATTCCGATTCAGATGCCGGCGCTGCGCGAGCGGCGCGATGATATTGCGGAGCTGACCGATTATTTCGTCTCCAAGGCCGTGCAGGAGATGGGCGCGCGCGCCACCACCATCAGCCCCGAAGCGCGCGCCAAGCTGGAGTCCGCCGATTGGCCGGGTAACGTGCGCGAACTCGAAAATGCGGTGATGCGCGCCGCGCTGCTCGCGCCGGGCACTACCATTCGCGCCGAAGATATCGAGCTCACCCGCCCCGGCGGCGGATCAACCGCGGAATCCGACGGCGACGCCACACTCGGCGATATCATCACGCGGCGCATCGCAGGATGGTTCGATTCGCCCGGCGGCGAAGAGCCGCGCGACCTCTACCATCGGCTGGTGGCGGAAATCGAGCGTCCGCTGGTCGAACTCGCGCTCAAGCGCGCCGGCGGCAACCAGGTGCGCGCGGCGCGGATGCTGGGGCTCAATCGCAACACGCTGCGCAAAAAGATCATCGACCACAAGATCGTGCTGACCAAATTCCCGCCCGCATGATGCGGCTGCCCTCGCATTTTTACGCGATTGTCGATCCGGCCGGCGGACACGAGCCGGTCGCACTGGCCGAGACTTTCCTCGACGCCGGTGCGCGAATCATGCAGCTGCGGCTGAAGGATGCGCCGGGGCGCGACTTTCTGGCGGCAGCGCGCGCGATTGCCGGGCTCTGCCGGAGCCGCGGCGCGATTCTAATCGTCAACGATCGGGTTGATATCGCGATTCTCGCCGGCGCGCACGGAGTGCATCTTGGGCAGGAGGATCTCCCGCTCGAGGCGGCGCGGCAAATCGCCGGTCGCGACATGTTAGTTGGAATCTCGACTCACACCGTCGAGCAGGCGCGCGCGGCTGAAAATCGCGGTGCGGACTACATCGGCTTCGGGCCGATGTACCCCGGTGGACTGAAGAACATCGCCGCCGGGATGGGTCTGGACAATCTTCGCGCGATACGCGCCGCCGTAAGGATTCCGATCGTCGCGATTGGCGGGATCACCGAAGCGCGGGTCGCGGAAACTCTCGCGGCCGGCGCAGACGCCGTGGCGATCATCACCGACGTGGTGAACGCGCCGGACATCGGCGCCAAAGTCCGCTCGATCCTCGCGCTCGCGCGCAACTGACTCCAGCCGCAAGCTGCGGCCGGGAGTCGTTGGACCAAGGTCACCTGTTTTTTGCGCAGGCTTCTTGAAATAGTACCGCGATGACTCTGCAATCGATCAAGCGATTTCTGGTAGGCCTGTTCCGCGAGATGGCGCCAGTGGTTCTTTTCTTCTTCATCGCGTTCCTGCTGATCGCGGTGATGTTCAAACTCCTCGTCGCGGAATACGCGATCGAGTTCTCCGCCTTCACCAAAGCCGCGATCGCAGCGCTGATCCTCGGCAAAGTGGTTCCGCTGCTGGACTGGGCGCAATCCGGATACAGGTTCGATGGCTACCGCCGCATCGTGGTGATCGCATGCAAGACCATCGTCTACGCGTTGGCGGTCATTGCGTTGGGAATTGGCGACCGAATCCTTAAGGCGGCTCGCGAGGCACACAGCCTTAGCGAAGGCGTCAACGCTCTGATCGCCAACGTCAATGTTGACCGCTTCCTGGGCCTGGTGCTGCTCATCAGCATGGTCGTTTTTGTCTATCTTTTGATGCAGGAGATTGAACGCGCGATGGGCAAAGGCGCGCTGTTCCGTCTCCTCTTCAAACGGCCCGAGCCGGACCGGCTTCCGGGGATGCCGTGACCTAGCGTGCTCCTGCGGTGGCGGGAAGGGGGGCGGGCGTCTGGCGGGCCTGCTCCGACTCAAGCGGCCGGCACAAAAATGCTACCGCGGCGCCGCCGAGGCACATCACGACGAACACTTCGAAGGCGGGCACATAGCTGCCGCTCAGATCGTAAATCTTGCCCGCGCCGACCGGGCCGACGAACGCGCCAATCGTGTTGAAGACGCCCGCGATGCCGCCGATCGAGCCGAAGCGCTTGAGCCCGAGCGACTCCGCCACCAGCATCGGAATCAGCACCAACGGCGCGCCGAGCGACAGTCCGAAAATCAGCATGAACGGAATCAGCACGGCGATTCGCGCCGCGCCGAATATCAGGATCATCCCGACGCCCGCGGCCAGAAAGTTGAACGTCAGCGCGATCCTTGCACTCACGCGATCGGCAAACAGGCCCATCCCGAGCTTGCCGAAGGCCGCGAACACGAACCCCAGGCTCATCATGCCGGCCGCGAACGACGGCGTGTAGCCGAGTTCGGTGAGATAGGTGATCAGATGCAAAGTCGCACCCGCCGCGACGGCTGCGAAAAAGAACTGCGCCGCGGCGATCATCCAGAACGAGCGCGCGCGCAACGCTTGGCGCAGTTCGAATCCCGGCAATGCGTCGCTGGCCTGCGCGACGCTGACGCCATCGGCCTGCGGCGGGCGGGTCCTGACGACGACGATTATCAACGGGACCACGATTACGAATATCGGAATCGCCAGCGCGAGATAGCCGGCGCGCCATCCGCCGCGCACGATCGCGAAGTTCCCGACCATCGTCATCGCAGCACCGCCGAGCGAGGTGCCCGCGAAGGTCAGCCCCATCGCAAGCCCGCGCCGCGCACCGAACCAGTTGGCGATCACCAGCGAGCACGGCAGCAGCGTCGATGCGCCGATGCCGACGCCGAGCAGCACGTAGGCGCCGAACAGCGGACCGAATGAATCGACGCGGCTGGCGACGAGAAAAGCGACGCCGGTCATGATTGCGCCGGCGACCATCACGACCCGCGCCTCCACGCGATCGAGCAGCCATCCGATCAGCGGAGTGCTAAGCCCCGCCGACAGCGGCAGCGCGGCGCCCTGGAGGGTCGAGAGTTGGGCGCGCTTCCATCCGAAATATTTCAGCAGATGCGGAAAGAACAGGCCGCCGGTGTTGTAGCCCGAGCCGAAAACGAACACCAGCGTAACGAAGAGGCTCGCAACGATGATCCAACCCTGTCGTTCCCGATCCGTCATCCAAGACTCCCCGAGTCGAGACTTATAGCGACCCGGCGGACGAGCGTCGAGCGCAAAACTCGATCGATGCGCGCGGCCGGCGGCGCTGGCGGCTATTCGAGCGCGGAGATCGGGATGAAGCCTTCGAGCCCGCTCTTCATCCGGATTTTCATGTAGTTCAGCGCGAGACCGACGACGTGAACGTTGCGGCCCTGGTGAACCTCGGCGAGTTTTTTCGCCCATCGATTCGGCTTTTCGAGCACACCCGCGTCGTGGGTAAGCACGAAGACCTTGTCGGTCGGCTTAACCAGTTCGACCGCCGACGGATCGATGTATCCGGTCTGCCCGTTCTTGAGCTTCACCTGCAGATAATAGTGAGTGGAGCCCGTCACGATCACGAAATTGTCCTGCGACACCTGCGCGATATGCTTGCTGCTTTTCGCGGGCGCGGAATAGACCGGCACGCTCTGAAGCAACTTCAGCCGCGCCTGCGCTGGTTCGATCTCCGGTTCGCGGACGCTGTTTTTGCTTTTCCTGGACGCGTGGTGCACAGGCGGCTTTGCTGCCGGCGCGGGAACGTAGAGCAGACTGGCTCCGGCAGGCGCCGACGGCGTCCCCGGCGACGATGGAGAATTGACAGACGCGGGCGCGCCCTCGCCGCCGGCCGGAACAATCGAAGTTGCGGGAACGTCTTCCTCGCCGACCGGGGCTGTGAAGGCCGGCGCCGACCATGCGAGCATCGCCACCGCCGCGGCCAGGATAACCGTTATCCGCGCTGAACGAAAATCACGATGAACCATCTTCCTCTTCCTCCCCTCCTCGACTTGCGCATTTATTCTAGCAGGCTCCGCACACGGTGCATCGAACCACGTCGCACGGAGGACTCTGATGCTCATGATGCGCCTTTTTTCGTTCTGCGAGCAGAAACCATTTGTGAATGTGATGATCGATAAAGTCCCACGGCAGCAGCTCGTCGTGGGCGTAAGCACGGGTGACGAAGAAATCGGGGTCGGGCAAAGCTGAAGCGTTACTGCCCGCCTGGACCTCGCGATGAATCTTCGACAACTCGTGCCAGATGGGTCCGGAACCTTCGCATCCCGCCGCTTCCAGCCGTTCGAGGATACCGCCGACGCGGCGATCGCCTCGCGATACCATCGTCTGGAAATACGCCTCGCGCGGCGACTCCGCGTCGAGTTCGACTTGTCCCAGCCGGGTGAGCCGCTGGCGCAGCATCGCGACCTTGCCCTTGATCGATCGCGCGTCCTGCATCGGGTCCCATTGAAACGGCGTCCACGGCTTGGGCACAAACGGATTGAGCGACACGGTCACGGCGCCGATGCGGGTGCGGCGCGCGCGGGCGCGCTCGAGCACCTTGGCGACCAGCTCGGCAATCGCAAGCACGTCTTCGTCGCGCTCCTCGGGCAAGCCGATCATGAAGTAAAATTTCAGGTTGCCGACGCCCTCGCCCAGCATCATGTCGGCCGCGCCCAGAATCTCGGCCTCGGTAAGATTCTTGTTGATGACCTTGCGCATCCGCTCGCTGCCGGCCTCCGGCGCGACGGTCACGCTCTGATTTCCGCCGCGCGCCAGCGCCGACGCGAGCGCGGGCGAAATGCAATCGGCCTTCAGCGACGAAGGCGACAGCCGTCCGCCGCGATCGGCGACCGCGGATGCGATGTCGGCGACGCCGGGTACGCTCGCCATCTCGGCGCCGACCAGGCCGATCACCTTGCGCTCGCCAAGACCGCGCTCGGCCTCGGCAATCAGAGTTTCGGGCGCGCGATAACGAATCGGCCGATACATGAACCCGGCCGCGCAAAAGCGGCATCCCCACTGGCATCCACGGCTTGCCTCGACCAGGAACATGTCGCCGAAGACGGATTCTTCGGTGAGAATCAGCGACGAGGTGGTGAAGCGGTTGAGGTCGCGAATCAGGCGGCGATTAACCTGCGCGGTGCCGGGGCCGCTGTAATTCACCGCGGCGAGGCGCCCGGCGTCGTCGTAAACCGGTGAGTAGAAGTCGGGCAGGTACGCGCCCGGGACGGCTGCGAGTTCGCGCAGTCGATTGGGCGAGCCGCGCGTCGCATCCCAGCGCTCGATAAACTCCGGGACCATCTCCTCGCCCTCGCCAATCAGAAACAGATCGATGAAATCGGCGATCGGTTCGGGATTGAGAAAGACGGCGGAGCCACCGGCGATGATCAGCGGGAAATTGCGGCCCGCGCGCTCGGCGCGACGAGCCGGAATCCCGGCCATCCGCAGCACGCTCAAGACATTGAGATAGTCGGTCTCGAAGGAAATCGAAAACGCGAGGATGTCGAAATCAGAGAGCGGACGGCCGCGCTCGAACGAGACCAGGCGCTCGCCGCCGCTGCGCAACGTGTCGCGCTCGTCGGGGTCTGGGATGAACGCGCGATCGGCGGCGACCGATGGATGGGATTCGAAGATGTGGAAAACCGCCTGGAAGCCGAGGTTGGCCATCCCGAGCCGGTAGATGTTGGGATAGATGACGCAGACCGAGATGTCGCCGCCGGGGTGGCGCTGATAGAGCACTTGTTCGCGCGCGATGCGCTCGAGCGCACGCTTACGCGGGTACATTCGCCTTCGTTGCCACGGACATGATCATACAGGTTATCGCCGGGTCGATGGCACGCTCAAGAGGATGGGCGCGGGCCGAGTCGGACGGCGTGATATGAATATTCAGCTGTGCGCGAAGTGGTCGAGGAGCGCTCGCCCTTTCCCCAATTTGAAGCTGTGCCTGAGCGCCGCGGTGACGTAGCGTTTCGCGCCGCGGACCGCGTCCTCGAGGCTCAGCCCGCGCGCCAGATACGCCGCGATCGCCGCCGAGAACGCGCATCCCGTGCCATGCGCCCCGCCGCCCGCTATTCGCGGGCTCTTGAGCTCGATGAAGCGGCGGCCGTCGTGAAACAAATCCGTCGCCGACCTATCGTCCTTGCGATGCCCGCCCTTGATGACGACCGCTCTCGCGCCGAGCTTGATGATTTTGATTGCGGCCTCGCGAATCGCGGCCTCGGAGTCGATTCGAATGCGCGCCAGCACTTCGGCCTCAGGAATATTAGGCGTGACGATGCGCGCGATGGGAATCAGGCGTTTTCGAATCGCGCGTTCCCCTTTTGGGCCAATCAACAGCGCGCCGCTGCTCGACACGATCACGGGATCGACCACCGGCGCCGGCAATTTGAGGCGTTCGATCGCGCGCGCCACCGCCTTGACGATCGCCGCGCTGGCCAGCGCACCGGTCTTGACGGCGCGCGGCGCGCATTCCAGAGCAAGGGTATCGAGCTGCGCCTCTACCATCTCGGGCGATACGTTTTCGACGTCGGTAATCCGCGAGCTGTTCTGCGCGATCACCTCGGTGATGACCGAGTAGCCATAGACGCCAAGCGCCGCGAAGGTTTTGAGGTCGGCCTGGAGTCCGGCGCCGCCACCGGGATCGCTGCCCGCGATGGTCAGCGCGACAAGATGTTTGGAGTTGGGAGAGGCCAAGAACGAGCTCTGATAGGTTGTGAAGATCATATCTAACGGCGCGGCCAAGCGAAAGATACGCGCTTAGTTGATCCATCGTGGAAGCGCGCGATACTTTGCCTTGAGATGGAGCTATTGCGGCGAGCCATATGGCGGTAAGAGGCGAATCGGAATTTCTCAACCTTCCCTTCCAGGAAAAGCTGGAGTTCCTGTACGGCCTTCCCGCGCGCCAAAAGCGCGACCTGATCCTGTCCGCGCCCGAGGCCGAGCGGCTGGTGCAATCGTTTTCGCCCGAGACGCTTTTCTACACGCTCAAGGAAATCGGCAGCGCCGACGCCGGCGATCTGCTCAGCCTGGCGATGCCCGAGCAGGTCAAGTCGCTGTTCGATCTGGATTGCTGGAACCGCGATCGTCCCAACGTGCATCGCATGCGCGAGTGGATCGAGGCGATGGCCGACGGCGGGCGGCGCAAACTGGCCGACGCGCTGATGGGGCTCGACCTCGAGATGATGTCGCTGTTGCTGCGCGGCTACATAAAAGTGCATCGAATCGACGACCCGGCGTCCTCGCCGGACGCCACCGCGAATCGCTTCGCGCAGTACGACGAAAATTATTTGATCGAGTTCATCCGCCACGACGCAATCTCGCAGCACATCTCGGACTTCATCGAAGAAGCGTTCGAGCGCGACTACAACTACTTCGCCGGGCTGATGGAGGAAATCTATTGGGGCGTCGAAGCCGAGCTCGAGGAAGAGGCCTACCAGTTCCGGCGCGCGCGCTTGAACGACCGCGGCTTTCCCGACTTCTTCGAGGCGCAGAGCGTGTTCGCGTACCTCAAGCCCGAGCAGTTTCTCAAGATTCGCGCGGGATATGAGCCGCCCAGCCGCGCCGATCTGCCCGACGATACCGAGGTGATCGCGCCCGAGCTGGCGCCGGCGATCGCCGACGGCGACGTCTCGCTGTTCACCACCGCGCTGACCGCGGGCTTCGCAGCGCAAGGCAAACGCCAGCTCCGCAGCGAGATGGCGATGGTCAGCAACCAGGTGCTGGTTGCGCGCGCCGTGGACTTCGGCGATCTCGAAGCGGTGCGGGTCGCGGTCGAGATGACGCATCATTACTTGAACCTGGCGCTCGAGCATCTGGCGGGCGGCGACCTGCAAAGTGCGATCGAGCATCTGCGCGATACGCCGCTGAAACTGCTCTTTCGCCTCGGCGTGAGCTTGACGATCGACCTGCGCGCCAGCGCCGAGGCTACGCTCAGGAAGCTCGGCCTCTCGACCGTCAAGGTGCGCGAGATCTCGTACCTCGACTCGCCCTACCGCGAGGCGCTGGCCGGCTTCATGGCGCGGCAGCCGCGATTCTACAGCGGCCTGGACGGCAGCGGCGCGGTCGAGATGCGCGATTTCAGCAGCATGCGCGATCTGCATCTGAGCTACGCGATTCTCGACCAGATCGATTCGGCCGCCGAGTTGTTCCGCGCGATGTTCGCGATCGATATCGCATCGCCGAACTTCCGCGCCCAGATGGCGGCGCGGGAAATTCGCCTCAGTCAACTTGTGCTGACCGGCCTGGCGCGTTTGGCGCTGGACAACCGCCTCGCGATCGATCCGATCGAAGGCAGCAGGCTGACTGCGATGCGCGCGGCGATCATGAGCGGGCAGCCCGGGACGCTCAACGATGAGTTTCGCGCCAGGGTGCATCAGGCGCTGGCCGAGCGGCTCGACGACGCGGCACGACGGCGCACCGCCGAGTTCCTGAACTCCTGCCTGAACCTGCTCGAAGAAGAGTTCGCCAACCTGGGCGGCGAACGCGAGATCGATCCGCGCTTTATCGAAAGCGTGCTGGTGCGCCAGGGCTAAGGTTTCGGCGCGTTTCCGGCGGGCGAACTTTCAAGCGTGACGGTGCGGTTCGAGCCGGCGCGATTCAGCGTCAACGTCACCGCGGCGCCGCGCTTGAGTTGCGCGGCTTGCCGGCTGAAATCGTCGAGCGCCTTGACCTCGCGATCTCCCACCTTGACTACGATATCGCCGCGCGCGACGCCCGCTTTCTCCGCCGCCGAAGAAACCCCCGACACCAGCACGCCATGCCCGCCGGCGGGCTGGCCGAACGCGCTCGCCAGCTCGGGAGTCAGTTGCTCGACGGTCAGTCCCAGCGCCCGCGCGGTGCCGGGAATTTTCCCGCCGGCGCCGAGCCCCAGCGTGGGCGCCGACCCGAAAAGTTTGTTGTTCACGTAGATCGGCGCGTTCATGCCCATCGCCAACGCGATCGCGTCGCTGGGCCGGCTGTCGATCAAGTAGCGGCCGCCGTCCATGTAAATGGTCGCGTAATAGACCTCGTCGCGCATATCCGCGATCACGATTCGATCGACGCGATTCCCGGTCTGCCCGATGATGGACCGAAGCAAATCGTGCGTGAACGGCCGTTCGGCGCCTTGATTCCGTGCAGCGCGAACATAATTGCCTGCGCCTCGTTCTCGCCGACCATGATTGGCAATTCGCGCGACTCGGTCTCGTCGAGCAGCAGCACGTAATGCGAGCCCGTCTCGTCGTCAAAGCCGACGCGCGCGACCTGGACTTTGACTTCGTCGGGCGAAATGGCGGCCGCAGACGTGGTTGGATGGCGAACGGCCGCATGAGCAGGCCGCCACGATGGCCGCGATAAGCAGCAGGCAGAGACGCGTTGCGCCTACAGCCTTCATGCTCAAACCTTACGCGCGTCGTGCACTGGATGCCAAGCGCGTCGCGGCTCCGTCTGGCTTTTCTCAACCCCGGAACTCGCGGGCCACGATGTACAGTTCCGAGGATCCCGGGCGGCTGGCTTTGGTGCGCGTCACTTCGACATTTCCGAAATGCCGCTTGAACGAATCGACGATGTCCTTGAATTGCGCGCCCATGAAGAGCTTCACGACCATCGCGCCGCCCGGTTTCAGCATCGTTATCGCGAAGCCCAACGCGCAATCTATCAGCTCCCGCGAACGCGCCTGGTCGCGCGCGGCAATCCCGGTCAGTTTCGGCGCAAGGTCGCTGGTCACGAGATCGGCCCGCCCGCCAAGCTCGCTATGCACCCGCGCGGCGACAGTTGGATCGAGGATGTCACCGGCGATCGTGATCGCACCGGCTGGCGGATTCTTCACTTGCGCCAGATCGACTCCGACCACGCGTCCGCTCGCGCCCGCCGCCGCCACCAGGATCGCCAGCCATCCGCCGGGCGCGCATCCCAAATCCACGATTCGCGCACCCCCGCTCAGCAGCCGGTTGCGCGCAATTATTTCTTCAATCTTGAACGCCGCCCGCGACGGCAATCCCAGCGCACGCGCCTTGCGGTAAAATTTGTCGTGAGGCTCGTAAGTCGGCACAAATTCACCCGCCTCGGCGCCCGCTCGCTTTGCGGTGCGCGCTGGAGCAGCTATCCTGATTGGCTCCGCGCGGAATTTGTGAAACTGCGACGGTCACCGTGAAGCTCGACGATTTGAATCCTGAACAGCGTGCCGCTGTGCTTGCGCCCGACGGCCCGATACTCATCCTCGCCGGCGCGGGCTCGGGCAAGACCCGCGTGCTGACCTACCGTATCGCCCACATCCTGGCCGAGCGCAAGGCGTCGCCGGCCGAGATGCTGGCGGTCACATTCACCAACAAGGCCGCCAATGAGATGCGCGAGCGCGTCGCCTCGCTCGTTGGCGGCGATAACTACGCGCGCATCCCGTGGGTCAGCACTTTTCATTCCGCGTGCGCGCGAATCTTGCGCCAGGAAGGCCACGTGCTCGGTTACGACCGCAATTTTTCGATCCTCGACGAAAGCGATTCGCTGACCACGATTCGCCGGGTGCTCGACGACGCCGCGCTGGCCGACTCGCCGCCGCTCGAACTTGCACGCGCACGAATCGAGCAGGCCAAGAACGAGGCGCTCACGCCCGACGAGATGCATGCGCGCGCCAAGCCCGGGCGCGAGGCCTCGATCGCGCAGATTTACCGGCTCTACCAGGCGCGGATGCGCGCGATGAACGCGATGGACTTCAGCGATTTGCAATTGCAAACCTGGCTGCTGTTCGAGCGCTTTCCTGAAATCCTCGAGCGATGGCAGCGGCGCGCGGCGCATCTGCTGGTCGATGAGTACCAGGACACCAATCGCGTCCAGTATTTGATCGTCAAGGCGCTGGCCGCGCGATCGGGAAATCTGTGCGTGGTCGGCGACGAGGATCAATCCATCTACCGCTGGCGCGGCGCCGACATTCGCAACATCCTCGATTTCGAGCGCGACTACCCGGCCGCGCAGATTTTCAAGCTCGAACAAAACTACCGCTCGACGAAAACCATCCTTGCCGCGGCCGGCGCCGTCATCCGCAACAACACCGAGCGCAAGGTCAAAAACCTGTGGACCGAAAACAGCGCCGGCGAGCCGGTCACCTACTTCACCGGCGTAACCGAGCGCGACGAGGCTGACTTTATCGCGCTCGAGATTGCGCGGCTGACCGGCGCGGGCGGATTCAGAGCTGCCGACGTCGTGGTTTTCTACCGCGTCAACGCTCAATCGCGCGCGATCGAGGAGGCTCTCGTGCGCCGGCGAATCCCCTACTACATCGTCGGCGGCGTGCGCTTTTACGAGCAGCGCGACGTCAAGGATCTGCTCGCCTACATGCGCGTGATCGCCAATCCAGCCGACGCCGTCAGCCTTGAACGAATGGTCGGCACGCCGCCGCGCGGAATTGGCGCGAAGTCCTTCGAGGCGATTACCGATCTGGCCGCGCGCGAGCATATCCCGGCGTTCGAGGCGATGGGCCGGCTCGAGACCTGCTCCAAGGTCGCGCTCAGAATCGCCAAGCAGGCTGGGATGCTCTATTCATGGATGCATGATCTGAGAGAGCGCGCGCCCGCCGTGAGCGTCCGCGGGATTGTCGAGGAACTCGTGGCGCACAGCGGTTTCGAGGCCTACCTGGATACGCTCGACGACGCTGCGGCGCGCAAGCAGAATCTCGCCGAGATGCTCTCCGCGGCCAGCGCCTTCGACGCCGAAAAGTCCGGCGGCGGTTTGTCCGAGTTCCTCGAACGGGTCGCGCTGGTCAGCGACACCGAGCAGATCGATTCCAGCGGCGGACGCGCGGCGCTGATGACGCTGCACACCTCCAAGGGCCTCGAATACCCAATCGTGTTTATGGCCGGGATGGAGGAAGGCCTGTTTCCGCATAGCCGCGCCGCCGACATCGACGAGGAAGTCGAGGAGGAGCGCCGGCTGTGCTACGTCGGCATGACGCGCGCGCGGAATTTACTCTATCTGACCAACACGCTCTCGCGCGAAATCTACGGCGTGCGCCAGGAGTCGCGTCAATCGCGATTCTTGCGCGAGGTCGATCCCGCCCTGATTCGCCGTATCGCGCCGGCTCGCGAGACCTCGCCGATTCGCCCGCTGTCGCCGCGCGAGCCCTACGTCGATTTCTCCGACAGCCAGTTGCCCGACGACGAACCCGGGCCCGGCGGCGATGGCCTTTCAATCGGCGCGCGCGTGATCCATCCGACCTTCGGGCGCGGGATCGTTCGCCGGCGCGAGGGGCGCGGCGATGGCGCGAAGGCGTGGGTTAATTTCGAGCGCGGCGGGATCAAGCTGCTGGTGCTGAAGTTCGCAAACCTGCGGTTGCTCGGAGACTGATCGGGCCGGTATCATTCTACTGAATGCGAGTATCGCGCGCCGATTAGATTGCGCGAATCTGTCGCTGAAATACCCGGGAGTTTATGAAGCGCCTCATTGATATCGCGATTCGAATCTTCCCCGCCCTGCTGCTCGTCGCGTTGGTCGCCATCCCGGCTGCCAATGGCGCGTGGACCGAAGATGAATTCGAGCGTCGCCCGCTCTATGCCTACCCGCTTCCCCACGGCAAGGACGACATCATCGGCAATCTCATCACGTACCAAATCCAGAAGGGCGACACGCTGCTCGACGTCGGGCGATGGTTCGGGGTGACGGCCAAGGAAATTTCGAACGCAAACGGCGGAATGGACTGGTGGGGGCCCCCGGTCGGCAGGCAGATCATTTTGCCCGACGAGCACATCCTGCCCGATACGCCGCACGTTGGGATCGTGCTGAACATCCCCGAGATGCGGCTGTACTATTATTTTCCGTCGCCGACCGGACCGCTCCATCGCAAAGACAAGGTCACGCCCGCGAAATTCGTCACGGGCAAGAAGCACTATCCGGGCGGAGCGAGGTCATCGGTGGTGTACACGTTCCCGGTCGGGCTGGGACGTTTCGATTGGAAAACGCCGGTCGGAGATTTTACGGTCCGCGGAAAAACCCGCAATCCGACCTGGGTGGTGCCCGAGGACATCTACGAGGAGCATCTCGAGCGTGACGGCGAAGCCGAGCATGTTGTCTCCGGTGACGACCCCGACAATCCGCTGGGCCATTACCGCATCGAACTCACTCTGCCCCTGTACGCCCTGCATGGCACCAACGTGCCGTGGGGCGTCGGCATGGAAGTCAGCCACGGATGCATCCGGCTGTATCCCGAGGACATCGAGCGGCTGTTCAACAAGGTGAAAATCGGCACGCCCGGGATGTTCGTCTATCAGCCGGTGAAGTTTGGATGGCGCGGCGACTCGCTGTACGTCGAGGTCCACGACGATCTCTACGGCAAATACGCCGGGCTGTGGGCATACGCGCAGAAGGAAGCCGACCGGATGGGAGATTGCCGACCAGGTCGATATGCAGAAGCTCGAAAAAGCTGTCGAACAGAAGACCGGCGTCCCGACCTACGTGATGCCGGGACCCGCCCCCGGCAGCCGCAGCTAGTTCTGCGGCGGCGCGGCGGCAGGCGGCGCGCCCGGCGGATTGATGCCGTTGCCGGCCGCGGCGCGCTGTTTCACCAGGTAAAAGTAGCGATGACCCAGGCCGAACGGTCCCGGCCATTTCAGGCGCTCGACGACTTCGGTGCCGGGGATAAGCTCGTTCGCAATCGTGTATTCATCCAGTTTGTCCGACGTGATCATCGGGATTCCGGCTTCGAGTTGCATCGCTTCAATCCCATGCTTGGGATAGCGATAGAGGTCTTCACCGTTGAGCGCGTAGCCGGCATCGATCGCTGAGCGCGGAACTCCCTGGCGTTCCAGTTCGTTGCGCGTTGCGAGGATTACCGCCATCCCACGTTGATACGCATACGTCCCGCCGAGCGACATCAGGCCCATCGCGAGCGTCATCGCCAATCCTGCCGCCTTGACCATTCTGCTTCGAGGCAGCGGTGCCAGCGCGAGCACGATTGCGCCGGCCGGGACCATCACCAGGTAGTAGCGGTCGTTGTAAAACCACAGCGGGATGGTCGCCGCCCAATAAATTAACGCCGCTATCACAATCGCGGCAGCCGCCCGTGAAAGCGTTCTGAAGATTTCCGCAAACGCGGCGATAAATCCGGCCGTGCCAAAACTTGCCAGCGCCAGGAACGGGTATTGCCAGTCGCCGCGCCATGTAAAACGATTCGAACCGCCGTGCAGTATCAGCACGTTGCGCCACCCGCCGAAGCAACTGCACTCCGGCGTCACGGGCAACCGATTATCCATCCACATCAGGATCAGCGCGGCTGCGAAAATTCCGGCGGCGCCCATCGCCACCCGGCGCCATCGCGGCGTCGTCAACTGTAGAAGCGCAAGCGGAGACAGCACCATGCCCAGGTAAAGGGCCGGATTGAGCACGCCCGCGCGGATGTAGCTCGCCAGCGGCACGCGGAAAATATAGGCGAAGTGCTTCTCGTCAAGCTGCAGGGCCCATGGCTTCGGACCCAGCACCGTCAGCCAGACCCACAGCAACGTGCAAACCGCCAGCGCCACCCCGAACGGCGCCATCATCTTGAACCATCGCGTGCGATCCCAACGACGCGTTCCGGGCCGCCGCGCATCGTAATCATAAAGCAGCATCGCACCCGCGCACCCGGCTATCGCAATCGCACCGAACGGCCGAATCATGAAAGCGATCACCGCCAGCGCCGCCGCTATCCACAGCCACCAAAGCTCGCGCGGTCCTTCGGCCTTGGCGAACGCCAGATGCGCCGCGACCAGCATCGTCAGGAACGGAACCTCGGTCATGAACGAAAAACTCAGGAAGGTGAAACACGGATTGCAGATCAGCAGCCCCGTCGCCGCCAGCGCCTGCCATCGCGACGCCCCGCATTTGATCGCGAGCGCATGGAACATCACTCCGCACAGCACCGCCAGCGCCACTACCGAGATTTCCAGCGACGCCGAGTCGGCGCCGAACGCGTGCGACCACACGACGCCGTAGATCACCTGCGCTATCGGCATCGCCTGCGTGAAGCCGGCAAACCTGATCTCGCCGGTGCGCAGAAAACGCCGCACGGCAGAGCCGTACAGCCAGCTATCCACCACCGGCGCGTTGGCGAGCGGATGTAATATCGCCAGCGCGAACACGTACCATCCAACCACCACCGCCGCCGCGGCCCATCCTGCGCGCCTCATTGACTTCCGCCTTGCTCCGCTTTTGACCTATCCCTTATACTCCGAAATTGACTTGACCAACGGGATTGCGCTGATTTCAACCGAAACACACACGATGCGACAAGTAGCATTTCATCGTCCCTCTATCGGACCCGACGAGGAGCGCGAGGTTCTCGACACGCTGCGCTCCGGATGGATCACCACCGGACCCAAGGCCAAGCGCTTCGAGCAGGAATTTGCCGGCTACGTCGGCGCGAAGCACGCGCTGGCCGTTTCGCATTGCACTGGCGCGCTTCATCTTTCGCTATGGGCGCTGGGCATCGGTCCCGGCGACGAGGTCATCACCACGCCGTTTACCTTCACCGCGACCGCCGAGATTCTCGGCTACCTTGGCGCGCGGCCGGTGTTCGTTGACGTCGATCCCGGCACCTTCAACATCAACCCGGCCCGCATCGAGGAGGCGCTCGAGAGCGGCGCCAACAAACGCGTCCGCGCGATCCTGCCGGTGCACTTCGCCGGCCAGGCTTGCGACATGGATCGGATCCTCAAAATCGCGCACAAGTACAATTTGAAAATCGTCGAGGATGCCGCGCACGCGGCCGGCTCCGCCCGTCACATGGACGGGCGCGGGATGGCGAAGGTCGGCACCATCGGCGATCTGACCTGTTTCAGTTTCTATGCGACCAAAAATTTCACCACCGCCGAGGGCGGCATGATCACCACCGCCGATGACGCGCTGGCCGAAAAAATCGCCGTCGCCAGCCTGCACGGGATGAACAAGGACGCGTGGAAGCGCTACGACAAGAGCGGCTCGTGGTACTACGAAATCCACGACATGGGCTTCAAGTACAACCTGTCTGACGTGCACGCCGCCATCGGCTTGGCCCAGATCAAGCGCGCGGACGACTTCATGCGCCGGCGCGGCGAGATCGCGCGCGCCTACAACGAGGCGTTTCGCGCCGACGACGCGCTGCAGACCGCCTACTCCGAGCCGGGGATCGAGCACGCCTGGCATCTCTACGTGCTGCGCATCCGCCCCGAGCGGCTCAAGCTCGGCCGCAATCAGTTCGTCGAGATGCTGCGCGAGCGCGGCGTGGGATGCTCCGTGCACTGCATCCCGCTGCACACGATGCACTACTATCAGCGCAACTACGGCTATCGCAACGGCGATTTTCCGGTCGCCGAAGGCATCTTCAGCCGCTGCCTGTCGCTTCCCATCTACGCCTCGATGAGCGACGAAGATGTCGCCTACGTAATCGAAACCGTTCTCGCCATCGCGCGCGAAAACCGCCGCTGATCCCGGAGAATAACTGTGCGAGCACTGGTAACTGGCGGCGCGGGATTCCTCGGCTCCCATCTATGCGAGCGCTTGCTCAAGGACGGCCACGAGGTCATCTGCCTCGACAACTTCTTCAGCGGCAAGCGCGCCAACATCATGCACCTGCTCGGCAACCGGAATTTCGAATTCATCCGCCACGACGTCGTCGAGCCAATCCTGCTCGAGGTCGATCGCATCTACAGCCTGGCCTGCCCTGCCTCGCCCGTGCACTATCAATACAACCCGGTCAAGACCATCAAGACCAGCGTGATGGGCACCATCAACATGCTCGGTCTTGCCAAGCGCGTGCACGCGCGCATCCTGCTCAGCTCCACCAGCGAGGTTTACGGCGACCCCGAGGAGCATCCGCAAACCGAGTCGTACTGGGGCCACGTCAACCCGATCGGGGTGCGCTCCTGCTACGACGAGGGCAAGCGCGTCGCTGAATGCCTCATGATGGACTATCACCGGCAGAACAACGTCGACACCCGCATCGTGCGGATTTTCAACACTTACGGCCCGCGGATGGCGATCAACGATGGCCGCGTGGTTTCCAACTTCTGCGTCGCCGCACTGCGCGGTGAGGATCTCGAGATTTACGGCGACGGCGCTTCGACCCGCTCGTTCGCCTACGTTGACGACATCATCGACGCGCTAGTGCGCATGATGAATCAGGAGACTCACATCGGCCCGGTGAATGTCGGCAACCCCGTCGAATTCACAATCGCGGAACTGGCCGAACTCGCCATCGAACTCTCAGCCAGCTCCTCGAAAGTGACTCTCAAGCCGCCCCGTGCCGACGATCCCGTCCGCCGCAAACCAAATATCGAGCTCGCGAAAAAGGTCCTCGGCTGGCAACCGCATACCGCACTTCGGCCCGGGCTGGAAAAAACAATCCATCACTTCCGCGAAGTCCTGGGCCTCCCGCGCAAATAGCGTCCGCGGGCGCGCTCCACGCCGCTTGCGATTCTTGCAATCCGGCGACAAGATGACTTTGAGTCCCGTCTGCGCGAATCAGCGCCACACCATGAATAGAAGGATTTCGCGAGCCGCGTTCCCCCTGCTGTTGTCGATCGCGATCGCCTCGTGCTCGGCGACACCGCCGCCCGCTCCTGCTGCGCCTGCACCGGTGGTGTATATGCCGCCCCCCGATGAGCCGCCGCCTGACGAATGGAATCTATTTCCCGATCCGACGACCGGCCGGGTTGACGTGTACCACAAGGGTGAATACGTCGGCGCGATCACCGGCGACGAGCCTGCCGACCAGGACCCGCCAATCCCGCATCCCGTCGTGCCCGCGCCCGCGAATTGACTTCGCGCGCCGCGCTTACTCCTTGAGCAGGTTGCGCGCGATCACGACGCGCTGGATCTGCGACGTGCCCTCGTAGATCTGCAGCAGCTTCGCGTCGCGCATCAGCTTCTCGACCGGATAATCCTTCATGTAGCCGTAGCCGCCGAAAATCTGCACGGCGTCGGTCGTGATCCGCATCGTGGCGTCGGCGCTGAATGCCTTCGCGTAAGCCGAAATCGTGTTGGCGCCCTGGCCGCGATCGACCAGCCACGCCGCCTTGTACGTCAGCAGCCGCATCGCTTCGATTTGGATCGCCATGTCGGCCATCATGAACTGAATCGCCTGAAAGTTTGCGATCGGCTGCCCAAAGGCGCTGCGTTGCTTCGAGTACTTGAGGCATTCGTCGAGCGCGCGCTGCGCGATCCCAATCGCGATCGCGCCAATCTCGGGCCGGCTGTGATCGAACGTCGCCATCGCGTACTTGAAACCCTCGCCCTCGCGTCCGACCAGCGCGCTGGCGGGTACTCGCACCTCCTCGTAGAAAATTTCGCCGGTGTCGGCTGCGCGCTGCCCGAGTTTTCCGTGCATCCGATTGCGCGTGATTCCCGGCACGCTCGACGGAAACACGAAGCACGAGATGCCCTTGTGCTTGAGCCGCTTGTCCGACGTCGCAAACGTGACGTACCAGTCCGCGCGCGAGCCGTTGGAGATGAAATGCTTGGTGCCGTTGAGGATGAACTCGTCGCCCTCGCGCCGGTAGGTGGTGCTTATAGCGGCAACATCCGATCCCGCGCCCGGCTCGGTGATCGCGAACGCGCAGAACGTCAGCTTCTTCACCAACTGCCCCAGGTAGGTCCGTTTCTGCTCGTCGCTGCCCGCGATCAGAATCGGCAGCGTCGCGAGGTCGTTGGCTGCCACCGCGTTCGAGATTCCCGAGCATCCGTAATTCAGCTCCTCGACGATCAGGCTCGTGTCGAGCGCGCCCAGTCCCGGTCCGCCCAGATCCTTGGGCACTCCAAAGTTCATCAGCCCCGCCGCGAACGCTTTCTCGCACACGTCCACCGGAAAAATTTCCTTCTCGTCGTATTCGCGCGCGCGCGGAATTATTTCCTGTTCGGCAAACTTGTGCGCCAGCTCTTTGAGTTCGCGCTGCTCGTCGGTCAAATCGAAACCAAGCATGTTATTATTCTCCACGATCCCGGCTGTGATCGATCATCGCGTCGCTGCGATTGGCGTTTAACCGTTAACCGACCGCGCGCTGCGAGGAAAGAGCCGCCGCGCCGCACGTCGATTCGCCTTGAAAAACCGCGCGCGTCCGAATACGACGGTAGTTGAATTCGATTCCTCAAGGAGACCCACGATGCCGATTACTGTGATTGCGAAACTTAAAGTGAAGCCCGGCAGCGAAGCCGCGTTCGAAGCCGCAGGCAAGGAAATGATCGCGACGGTGAAAACCTCCGAGCCCGGCACCCTCGCCTATGTCCTGCACAAGAACACCAAGGACCCGACCGAATTCACCTACTACGAGGTTTACCAGGATCAGGCTGCGCTCGATTCCCACGGCAAGACCGACCACATGAGGGCATTCGGCGGGAAAATCGGCGGCCTGCTCGCCGGACGTCCCGAGATTGCGGTGCTCGAAGAAGTCGCGCGCAAGTAACGCCGCGCCCGCCCGGCGAAAGCGAGGCAGGCGAGGCTGCGGATATTTTGGTACTTAAAGTAATTGTTTAAGTTCGATGCCGTCCCCACTCGCAATCCTCGGCGGCCTGCCCCTTCGCAGCCGCCCCTTCCCGACGTGGCCGGTCTTCGACGCCCGCGAGCGTGAGCAGCTCGACGACGTCCTCACCTCGTCGAACTGGGGCGGCTTCCCCAGCCCCAATCGCAAGGCCGCCGAGTTCGCCGCCGCATTCGCCGCGTACCAGGGCGCTCGCTTCGCCATTGCGACCACTTCCGGCACCAGCGCGCTCGAAGTTGCACTCAAGGCGCTCGGCATCGGCGCCGGCGACGAGGTCATCGTTCCCGCAATCACTTTCGCCGCGACCCCCTACGCTGCCGTCGCATGCATGGCGCGTCCGATCTTCGCCGATGTCAGCGCCGCCAACGCGTGCATCGATCCGGACTGCGTCAAGCGGCTGATCACGCGCCGCACCAAGGCGATCGTCCCCGTCCACTACGGCGCGTCGCTCGCCGATCTCGACGCGCTCGCGGAAATTTCGCGCGCGCATTCCATCGCGCTCGTCGAGGATTGCGCCCACGTCCCCGGTGCTCGATTCCGCGGGCGCGGCGTCGGTACCCATGGCGTTCTCGGATGCTTTAGTTTTCAATCCACCAAGCCCATGACAGCGGGCGAAGGTGGGATGATCACGACCGACGACCCCGACCTCGAGCAACGATGCCAGTCGCTGATCAATTGCGGGCGTCGCCGCCCCGGCGACACTTTCGAAGGACCGCTGATGGGCGCGAACTACCGGATGACGGAATGGCAATGCGGAATTCTGCTCGCGCAACTCGCGCGCCTTCCCGAACAGATCGAGCGCAAGAGCCGCGCCGCCACCCGCCTGCGCGAAGGACTCGGCGCAATCAAGGGGCTCAGTCCGATCGCGCGCGATCCACGCGTCACGCGCGAAGTAATCTACGCGTTCGTTTTTCTCGTCGATGAATCCGCGCTCGGCGTCTCGCGTAACCGATTCGTCCGCGCGATGCGCGCCGAGGGCATTCCATGCGGCGTCGGAAACGATCCCGTTTATCGATCCGCACTATTCCCGCGCGAGTCACCCGCCTATCAAAAGGCGTGCGAACTTGCGGGCGCCAACCCCGAGAGAATCACGATCGATTGCCCGGTCGCTGAACGCCTGTTCGAACACGCGATGGTCGCGGTACCGCACCAATGCCTGCTCGGCGACGATCGCGACGTTGACGACATCATCGCCGCAGCCGCAAAAGTGGCTTCCAGAGCCACCGAGCTTGCTGCGGCGAATATCGAAAAATCGAGCTAGCATGAGTCCCCTCTACGCCGGCGCCGCACGAGTAAAGCTCGATCCGCCCGTCGGTCTCGCGATGCTCGGCTACGGCAATCGCGTCGGCCGCAACGCCGGCGTGCACGATGACCTCGCAGCGCAGGCGCTCGTGCTCGATGACGGCGGCGCGAAAGTCGCAATCGCCGGCGTTGACGTTCTCGCGATCGGGATTCGCATCGCCGACGACATACGCGGCCGCGTCGCCGCAACCACCGGCATCCCCGCCGAATCGATCCTGATTTGCGCCACTCACACCCATTCCGCCCCCGCCTTCAACATCTTCGCGACTCCGCGCGCCGCGGCGATTCCCGCCGACGGCCGCGACCTCGAATGGGAGCGCGCGCTGCCCGGAAAGATCGCTGCCGCGATCGTTCAGGCGCACGAACGTCTCGAGCCCGCGACGCTGCGCGCCGCCACCGCCCGATTTACGCTAGGAATCAATCGCCGCCTGATGCGTCCAAACCGGCAAATTCAGCTTGCCGCCAACGACGCCGGCCCGGCCGACGCCGAAGTCATGGCCCTTGGCGCGTACCGCGCGAACGGAAGTCCAATCGCGTTCGTTATGAACTATCCGTGCCACGGTGTCGTGCTGTGCGAGGACAACCTGCTCTACTCGCGCGATTGGCCCGGCTTCGCGATGGACGAAATCGAAAGCGCGACCGCCTCCGGCGCCGGCCCGCGCCCAATATCGATTTTCCTCCAGGGCGCGACCGGCAACGTCGATCCACGCAGCCGCGGCAATTTCGAAGTCGCCGAGCAATATGGCCGCGCGATGGGTCGCGGCGCGTTCGACGCGCTCGAGCACGCGCTCTCATTCGGCGCCTCGCCAGTCGCCACGCGCAGAATCGCGCTCAACCTCAAACTCAAGGATCTCGGCGCCGACCTCGCCATCGCGCGCGATTGCGCCGCCCAGACCCAAGCCTCGCTCGACAACCATCGTGGTGGCGACGGCTATCAGTTGAAGCGCCTGCGTGACCATCATGCACAATCACTTTCGGCGCTGAGCGCTCTGGAAGCGCTCGAGGAGCAGAATCGCCGCGACCGCCGCGTTGACATGGCGCGCCGCGAGCTTGCCACCGCGATGACCGTCGTCACCATCGGTAACCTCGCGATAGTCGGCATCCCCGGCGAACTCTTCGTCGAGCTCGGCTTCGCGATGAAATCACCCCCGCACTTCGCGCAAACTTTTGTGGCCGGCTACTGCAACGACCTGATCGGATATATTCCCACCCGCGCCGCGTACGCCGAGGGCGGTTATGAAGTCGATACCGCGCGGATTGCCGCCGGCAGCGGCGAGACGATCGTCGATAGCGCGCTCTCCGCGCTCGCCGCGATGCGCGCGTAGCTCGTGCGCGAGATTCGGCATCGCGAGCTGGCCCGGATGCGCGCGTCCGGCCGCGTGCAAATCGTTGACGTGCTTCCGTCGCACGAGTACGAGGCCGCGCATATCCGCGGCGCCGTTCACATTCCACTGCGCCGCATTATCCGCGACGCGCCCGCATCTTTGGACCGCACGCGTCCGGTCGTTGTCTATTGCCGCGATTGCTTGTGCGACCTCAGCGCGCGAGCCGGGGCGCAGCTCGCTCTGCTGGGATTCACCGACGTCCGCCACTACTTCCGGGGTAAGGCCGACTGGATCGTCCGCGGTTTGCCCAGCGATCCACCAGCACCGCTCTCAGAGCGGATACGCGCGCTTCCATATTTCGTCAATAATCTCGCGCCCGGCCTGCGCTCCGGTTGGATTCGCTATTCGGACCGCGTGCGCGTCGGCGAGTTCATGCGCGATGACCTCGTCCGCCTTGGTCCCGAAGATTCCGTACCTCCGGCCTCGCCCGATTCGCCGACGCCGCGCGCCGTCGTGCTCACTCCCGACCGAGTCCTGCTCGGCGCGATCGAACAATCCGAGTCCGCGCCGCGCGCACTCGCTGCGATGAATCCCGCGCCGCAAACAATTCGCCCCGACATGACGCCGCGTCTCGCCGCGAAACTTCTAACCTCGAATCCGTACCTGCTAGTGACAACCCCAATGGGAAACTATCTCGGCCGCTACCTCGCGCCTCAAGCTCAGTAGTCCCCCTCCCGTTCCTCCTGACTCGGGTGCAGGCGCTGGCCCCTGCTATCTCTCGATCACTCCATCGTCCGAAATATCCAGCTGGTACGCCCGCTCGCGCGCAAGCGCTTCGGGCCGCGCGCGATAGTACTCGACCTGCGGCACGCCGGGGATCGCGGCGATAACGCCGGCAACATCCGCTGTCGTGAAACCGTGGCGCCGGAAAAACCCGCCAGCATCGGTGCTGAACAGGTACAGATGACGCGCGCCGCGCGTATGCGCGGCCCGGCGCGCCGCCGCGATCAACGCTCCGCCGATTCCGCGCCGGCGCATCGATTCCTTCACGTACAGCGAACGGATCAGCGCCGCGTCGATCTTCGACTCGACGCCGATCACTCCGACCGCTTCATCGCCGACATACGCAAAGATGTAACACGCGGCCGGCCATTCGATTCCGTCCGTCATCATGCCGGCCCGCGCAAGCATCTCGCGCACGCGCGCGAGGTCACGGGTCTGCTCGATTACGAGTTCGCCTGCGCGATGCTTGCGCATGGTCATGGCGCAATCCGCGAACCTACTTCTTCGGCGGCGGGAAAAGCTGTATGCCGGCGTCCTCGTCCACCACCGTGATCGCTTTGACCGGACACGAACGCGCCGCCGAGATAATTATCGAGTCGCCGGCGCCCGTTGCGTTGACGACCTCGGACTTGCCGTCCGCGCCGAGTTGAAACACGGCTGGCGCCGTTTCCACGCAGTCGCCACTGCCGATGCAACGGGTCTTGTTCACTGTGATCGAAAGCTTCGCCATCGCTGCCTCCGGGTTGTGGATGAAGAATAGAATCCGCGCTCGGCGCGTCGCAAGTATTTCACTTTTTCACTGTTTCACGGTTTCAATCGCGCGCCGGTGCGCGCGCACAATTGAATCGGCTCGCCGCGCGGCTAATACTGATTCGCGATGGGGCAAATCGCCGGCACCGGTATCGACGTTATCGAGGTCGATCGCATCGAGCGCGCTCTGACGCGGCCCGCCACGGGCGAGCGTTTTCGCGCCCGGGTCTTCACCGCAGGTGAGGTCAGGTACTGCGAGTCGCGCGGGCGCCCCCGCTACCAGAGCTACGCCGCGCGGTTCGCCGCCAAGGAAGCGACGATGAAGGCGCTCGGCACGGGATGGAACCGCAACGTCGGATGGAGTGAGATCGAAGTCGTGCGCGAGCGCGGCAAAGCGCCGACCATCGCGCTTTCGGGCAAGGCGGCGGCGTTCGCGCAAAGAAAACAGATCGCGCGCTTTCATCTGAGCATCACGCACACCGCCGCCCAGGCCATCGCCCACGTCATCGCCGAAACCTGAGACGACCGCGCGAGTGCAGTCGTCGCACTTTCAAAACCGTCGCGGCCATTTCATCGCACCGTGAAGAACGCGCAGCACCGTAACCGTATCGCCCTGATGAAGGTATGCAACCACATAGGGAAGCCCCGCGATCACCAACTCGCGCGTGCCGTCGACGCGACCCGGTCGTCCGATCCCTGGATGCTCGGCGAGCATTCCGACATGCCGGATTATCTCGATCACGGTTTCGATGGCCGCGCCGGGGTTGGCACGGCCTATATATTGCTCGACTGAATCGAGATCGCGGCTAGCGGCGTGCGTCCACTTTAGCCGCACGCTTTCGCTCCCACCTCTTCGCCACCGTCTCGTGTTCCACGAGCTGGCCGGCTGCGGCTTCCACGAGCGCCTGCTTCACCTCGCCAACGAACCATTCCTCGTAGTCGAGGTAGCGTTCGACCGCCTGATTGATCACCCATGCCCGTGAACGGCTCATCGCATGGGCAAGACCATCGACGCGTTTGAGCGTGCGGCCCTCCATGCGGACCGTGGTTGTCTTCTCACTACTCATAGTCGAAGAGAATACATCCGAATACATCCGATCGGCAACCCTTGGTTAGCTCGATGCGCGGATAAGGGTCTTCTGGCCCGGGCGCCCTTCACCGCCGTCCAGGCCATCGCCTACGTCATCGCCGAAACCTGACGCTCGGCTACTTCGACGGCGCCGCCGCCGGCGGCGCCTTGCCCATGTACAGCGGCGCAGGCTTGTTGAGTTGCGCGAAACTGAAATCGCTGAGCGAGAACACAGCTTTGCTCGCGCTTGAAGATGCGTAGTATTCCGTGCGCGGTCCGGCCGGTTCTCCGGGAACGGGCGGGGTCGTTGGCTTGATGCTGATCTTCGCGAGCTTGACCGCGCCGAGCTCCTTGCCGTCCTTGCCGATCAGAGTGATTTCAGCCGCGGGATTGTCCAGCCCGAACGGCTGAGCGCTCGGCATCGGATCGGCGACGATCGATTGGCCTTTCAGATCGCGCAACTGATTGAGCAGGCGCTCCACGACCGGAATATCGGCCTCCGTCGTCTTGCCCCCGGCTATCACGTTCCAGTCTGTGCCCGCGCGCTTGAGCGTGAATTCGCCGTCGCTGTTTTTGACTTGGACCGTTGCGACCGCCTCGGGATCGACCTTCACAATCGTTCGATCGCGAAAATCCAGCGCCGACTTGTCCAGGCTGCTCATCACGTACTCGGCCACGGCGTAGACCGGCGCGCGCTCTCCGCGGCGCACGTAAATTCCGCTCTTCCCCTGCTCGCTCTGTTTGAAGCCGAACAGCATCGATTGTTGATCGCCGTTGTTGAGCACCACCGTCGCCGTCAGATGCGGCTTTTCGAGCCCGTATTGGGTGACGGTGCCGGGCGCATCGGCGATAAAGTCGGACGCCTTCGCGTTGACCAGCGTGCTCAGAGCGGTCCGGACCGCCATGTCGTCGGCCGCGTACGGCCCGGGTTTGACGATTTTCCAGTGGTCGCCGTCGCGGTCGATTTCCATCGTCTGTCC
Source organism: uncultured delta proteobacterium (assembly GCA_963813785.1). Lineage (GTDB taxonomy): Bacteria > Desulfobacterota > Binatia > Binatales > Binataceae > Binatus. Next base: position 65,284 of record CAWFAJ010000005.1, read on the forward strand.
ATTATCCCGCGCGATGATCAATTTCTGAACGTCGTCGAGTTTGAACGCCATCAAGTCGCGGACGCGCAAATCGTTGACCGTCTTGTTCATCCCGGCCGAGAACACGGCTTCCGCCAGCAGCACCGCCGGACTGTTGGCGAGCCGGACATAAGCGTTGAACCCAATCGGTGTCGATTTCCCGATCTCGATTGCGGGCAGTGTTTTCTTGTCGAAGGTCGTGACGGTGACGGTGGTGGTCGGAGGCTTAAGCCCGAATGGCGCGAGATCCGCCGGCTTCTCATCTACGGTGCGGACCAGCACGGCGTCGGCGATTGCGCGCGCGAGGTTGTTGGCCTGTGTCTGGTCGGCTTCGGTTCCGATTGGCTTGACGAGCCGCCACGGCTTGCCCTTGTCGCGCTCAAGCACGATGTCGCGGTCAGAATAGTGGAGTTCGATTTTGGCGATATCGTCCTGCTTGACGGCGAGCAGCTTGCGCTGCGCCTCCGGCGAGGAATAACGGCCGGCGATAAAGGCGTAGCCGCCGACAATCGCAAACAGGATCAGAACGATAATGGTGTTGCGCAGCCGCATCGGACTTGAGTCGGATCAGGGGGCGCCTCAGTTGCGCCGTTCCCACCACACCACGATCCCGGCAATCAGCAGCAGCTCGGGCAGCAGCAGTACCGCAAACGCAAACACTATGGAGAACTGCCCGGTGGTCAGGCGAAAGCGCGACGCGCGGATCGACCGCGGCCTGATCGAGATCGAATTTTCCTCGCCGGTCAGCCAGTCGGCGCTGTTGACGAAAAAATCGCGGTTGAAGAACGTCCCCGCGTATTGATTGTCGGCAAACTCGGTGCTGCCGAACACCACCATCCGCGCATCGCCCTTGCCCAAGCCCAGTTGCTCGAGCTTGCCGTCCACCGCCATCACCACCGTGATCGGTCCGCGCGTGTCCTTGTCGCTCAGTTCGGCCTTCTGCTGCCGGAACAGCGTGTCGAGATCGACCTCCGCCCACGACGTTTCGCTGGTCTTCGCGATCGGAGTGACGGTCAGTCCGGGTTTCAGATTGGCTTGGGCGCTGAGCGATCGCGTCATCGGGAACACGGTGCGCTGCTTGAAATCCTTGGTAATCGGATGCTCGCCGTAGGTCTGCACGATTGGATTGAGGCCCAGCGCGGGACCTTCGAACAGCCTCACCACCTGGTCCACCACGATATCGTTGCCGACCTTGACGCCCCAATCGCCCGCCAGCTTCACCATCGCCGTTTCGTCAATTGGATTGTCGGGGCGCTGCGGCTGGTACATCGCAATCATGCGCCCGCCATGTTTCAGATAGTCATTCAACGAATCGATCTCGTGCTGGCCGAGCGGCTTGATCGGTCCCGCGACCACGACCAGGTTGGCGTCGTCGGGCACCTTGGGCAATTGCGCGAGCTCGAGCTTGCGAACCTCGTAGCCCTCGCCTTCCAAATCTTTCTTGATCGCGCCGTAGCCCGACTGGGTCTCGGCATCGTCGGGATCCGCCTCGCCGTGCCCGTCGAGGAACTCGACTACCTTCTTGCTGCTCCGGGTCGCGCGAATGATCGCGTTAGTCAGCGCTTCCTCGGTGAGCTCGGTGACGTTGGTGCCCTCGCCGTTGTCGCCGCCGTACTGCAGATGCGTGGTGCCCATCACCGACACTTTGAAACGCTCGGCGAGCTCGGGATGCTTGTCGGGATCGACCAGCTCGTAAGTGAGCTTGGGCGAGTAGTAGGCGTAAGTATCGTAGAGTTCGCGCGCCGCGGGATTCTCGCCGCCCTGAAAGAAGCCGTAGAGCTTGAGCGGCTTCTGCAAACCCTTCACCACGTTCACCGACTGGCTGGAAAGGCTGTAAACCTTCTCGGTCGTCAGGTCCAGCCGCGTATGATGGAGCGTCGAGATATAGTTAATCGCGACCAGCAGCCCGATGTAGGCCGCCGAGTAGATGACGGCGTTGGCGCCGTAACGCGCCGAGCGCCCGGTGGTGATCGATGAAAGCTCGGAGCGGCTCGAAGTGATCCACAGGATTATCGCGAAGATGCCGCAGATCAGGTTGACCCATACGAACAGCCGAAAGCCGCTCGAGATGAAATAGTCCACCAGCCCGAATGAGAGCAAAACCAGGCCGAGAATTCCGTAAAGCGCCGCCGATCGCCGCATCCGCCCCTCGCTACCTTACCGCCAGCGCGCCGACTCGACCGAGCGTTGGGTCAAGAACAGCGCCACGAAGATGACACTCAGAAAATAAACGATGTCGCGCGTGTCGATGATACCGGTGACCATCTGCGCGAAATGGTCCGGCAGCGAGAGATAGCGCACCAGGCCCACCAGCGGCCCCCCGCCTCCCTGCGTCGGCCACGATATGACGAACAGCAGCAGCAGCAAGCCGAAGCAACTGATCGCCGCGATGATCTGATTCTGGGTGAGCGAACTGGTGAACAACCCTATCGAAACGAACGAAATCGACAGGAACGCCAGTCCGAGATAGCCGGAGAACATCACGCCGACCTCCGGATTGCCGAAGGCTACGAGGATCAGCGGAAACATCCCGGCCAGCCCTATCATGATCAGCATAAAGGCCGCTGCCGCGATAAACTTTCCCGCGACGATCTCGCCGGTCCGGATGGGAGCCGTCAACAAAAGTTCGTAGGTGCCGGTTCGCTTCTCCTCGGCAAAGCTTCGCATCGTGATCGCCGGCACCAGGATGACGAGCACGATCGCCAGGTTGTGCAGCATCGGCTCGATTACCCGCTCGTTGAGATTCAAGCGCTGCAACACCTCGGGATTTTGCATCGCCGAGTAGGCGGTCAGCGTCACTTCGAAGTAGCGCAGCAGCGCGAAGAAAAAGAAGCCGCCCAGCAGCAGGAACACCGTCATCACGACGTAGGCGACCGGCTGCAGGAAATAGCCCGCGAGCTCCTTGCCCGCGATTGTAAGAGAATTTTTCATTCGAGCGGCACGGGTCGCTTAGGTATGCCCCGCTCCAACCTCCTCCAGCGTTTCCTCGGCGCTCGCGGCGTCTTCATGGCGCTCCTTGGCGATCGCGTTCAGGAAAATATCTTCGAGCGAGGTCCCGGCCGGAAGCTTCTTCAAGTATTCCTCGAGCACTACCCGGCCGTCGGCGATGATCACGACCTTGTCGCAGATCTGCGAGACCTCGGGCAGGATGTGCGTCGACAATACCACCGTCCGGTTCCCCGCGAGATGGTGTATCAGGCCGCGAATTTCATGAATCTGCCGCGGATCGAGACCGATCGTCGGCTCGTCGAGCACCAGCACGGGCGGATCGTGAATCAACGCCTGCGCCAGGCCGACGCGCTGCCGATAGCCCTTGGACAGTTGCCCGCAAATCCGGTGCGACATGTCGGCCAGCCCGCAAACTTCGAGCACGTGCTCGAGCGCCGGCTCGATCTTAGCGCGCGGGACGCCGCGGAGTTTCGCGACAAACCGGAGATAGGCTTCGACCCGCATGTCGGGATACAGCGGCGGATTTTCGGGCAGGTATCCGATTTTCCGGCGCGCCTCGAGCGATTGCGAAAAGATATCGAGCCCGTCGATCAGCACGGTGCCCGCGGTCGCCGGCATATAGCCGGTGATGATGCGCATCGTGGTAGTCTTGCCGGCGCCGTTGGGGCCGAGAAAGCCGAGGATCGAACCGTTCTCGGCTTTGAACGATACGTCTCTTACCGCGACAAAGTTGCCGTAAGCTTTAGTTAGGTTCTTAACCTCAATCATTCAGCTCGTCCGATTCCAGAGCCACCGAGACGCCGCAGCCGGTTCAGCTTCAATTGACGAAGGAGCCTGCCCGGCGATTCAATCAACAACAGGGTAACCGACTAATTAAACACACCACGCCAAACTGTCAATACGGTGATCTGACAGCGCGCAATATTTGCGATTGACTTTCACGGCGCTTTTGCTTTGAGAACCGTATCGGATAGTTTCGATTGATGGGCGCGCAACGCAAGCAACTCATTCTCGTCGACGGCTCCGGCTATATCTTCCGCGCTTTTTTCGCGCTGCCGCCAATGAATACCTCGCGCGGGCTGCCGACCCAGGCGGTGTTCGGCTTCATCCGGATGATTCTGAAGCTGTTGAAGGACGTGCGCCCGTCGCATATCGCAATCGTCTTCGACTCGCCGAAAAAAACTTTCCGCGACGACCTGTTCGCCGATTACAAGGCCAACCGCGCCGAGGCGCCCAACGATCTTGTCGTGCAGATTCCCTACATCCATCGCGTGGTCGAGGCGTTTCGGATCAAGTCGCTGATGCTCGATGGATTCGAGGCCGACGACGTGATCGGCACGCTCGCCAAGCGCGCCGCGCACGAGCATTTCATCGTCACGATCATCACCGCGGACAAGGACTTCATGCAGCTGGTCGGCCCGCACGTCACGCTGTGGGACACGATGCGCGATCGGCGAATCGGGGTGCGCGAAGTCAAGGAACGCTTCGGCGTCGAGCCGGCGGCGCTGGTCGATATCCAGGCGCTTACCGGCGATACGATCGACAACGTCAAAGGTGTGCCGGGGGTCGGCGAGAAGACGGCCGCGGCGCTGGTCCAGAGGTTCGGCGGAGTGAAAGAAATTTACGAGAACCTCGACCGTGTCGGGGAGAGCGGAATTCGCGGCGCGAAAAAAATCGCCGCCCTGCTCGGTGAGCATCGCGCGGCGGTGGACCTGGCGCGGCGATTGGTCCGCATCGACACCGAGGTGCCGCTCAGCGTCGAGCCCGACGAATTCGCGTGGCGCGGCGTGGACGAGCGCGCGGCTGCCGAACTGATGCGCGAGCTGGAGTTCCATTCGATCCTGCGCGAGATATCGCCGTCGCAAGTGGAACTTCCCGGCCTGGAATCGAAATCGAAGCCGGCCCCCGCCGTCACCGGAAAGGATCTCGCCGACGCGCTCAAAACTCTTGGCCACGCACCGCGCATCGCGTTTGACCTCGCCATCGCCGAGGCCGGTCAGGACCGGTTGCAGCTCGCAAGCGCCGACCAAACAATCGTCGTCGAACATGACGGGATCGCCGGCGCAGCGCCGATTCTCGGCTCCGAGCGCCCGCTCAAATCGTGCCACGATCTGAAGACTCAAATCGCAGCGTTCGTCCGCCACGGAATTGCGCTCAAAGGCGTCGATTTCGACACGATGCTGGCAGCCTTTCTGATCAATTCAGGAAAGCCGGAGCCGCGGCTAGCCGATCTGTATCACGAGTACCTGGCGCCCCTTGGCGCCGGCGCTGCGCCGGGCACCAATGCGGAGCTGGTGAGAAATCTTCGCGAAGTGCTGGCGGCGCGGCTGGAAACCGACGGGCTCGCGTCGTTGTTCGACGACATCGAGATGCCGACCGCGCCGATTCTGGCGGCGATGGAAGCCGCGGGAATCGGCATCGATCGCGACGCGCTCAAGATCATCTCGAAGGAATTTGCCGAGCAACTGAATCGGCTGGAACGCGAGTGCTACGAGCTGGCCGGCCGCGAGTTCAATCTCAACTCGCCCACGCAGCTGCGCGAGCTGCTGTTCAACCAGCTGAAACTTTCGGCCAAGGGCCTGAAAAAAACCAAGAGCGGATTTTCGACCGACGCCGATACCCTCGAGAAGCTTGCCGCGGTGCATCCCATGCCGCGCAAGCTCATCGAATACCGCACGATTTCGAAGTTGAAGTCCACCTACGCCGACGCCCTGTTCGAGGTGATCCGCGCGGGCACCGGGCGAATCCACACGACCTGGCATCAGGCGCTGGTCGCGACCGGGCGCGTCAGCTCGAGCGATCCGAATCTGCAAAACATCCCGACCCGCAGCGCGGAAGGCCGCCGGATTCGCCGGGCGTTCGTGCCCAATCCTGGATGCGTCTTCGTGTCAGCCGACTATTCCCAGATCGATCTGCGCGTGCTGGCGCATCTGTCGGGCGACAAGACATTGGTGGACGCATTCAAAACCGGCGAGGACATCCACCTGCGGACCGCGACCGAGGTACTGGGAATCACGCCGGACAAGGTCAACGCCGAAGCGCGGCGGCTGGCCAAGGTGATAAACTTCGGGATCATTTACGGGATGGGGCCGCAGCGGCTGGCGGGCGAGCTCGGAATTACGCTGGCGGAGGCCTCGGACTACATCAAGCGCTACTTCGAGCGGCTGCCGGGCGTGCGCGCGTGGCTGGATGAGACGGTTCGCAACGCGCGCACGACCGGCTACGTAACGACGATGTACGGGCGGCGCCGTTATCTGCCCGAGCTCAACGCCCAGCCGGGCGGGGCTCGGGCGCAAGCAGAGCGAATCGCCATCAACACACCGATCCAGGGCACGGCGGCAGACTTGATAAAACTCGCTATGATACGGCTGGACGGGGTGCTTCGAGAGCGCGGGCTGGGCACGCGGATGATTCTGCAGGTGCATGACGAACTGCTGCTGGAAGCGCCCAAAGACGAGTGGCGAGAGGCAGCCGAGCTTGCAAAACGCGAAATGGAGGGGGTAGCCGAACTTAAAATTCCACTGAAGGTGGAGCTGAAATCCGGACCAAACTGGGCTGAGATGATCGGCGCGGCATGAAAAATCCGCTGAATTTAGTCGCTCGCACCTGCGTCTACTCAAGTTGAGAACACCAGGCCGCCACGACGGTGATGAAGCCGAGCTAATCGATCGCTCCCGCAAGGGCGATTCCGAGGCGTTTGGCGTTTTGGTGGAACGTTACCAGCGCCGCGTGGTCGGAGTCGCGCTGGCGGTGGTGCACAATCAGGATGACGCGATTGAACTGGCGCAAGAAACCTTTATCCGCGCCTTTGAAAACCTTTCGAAATTCGAATCGCGTTCGAGCTTCTCAACCTGGCTGTACCGAATCGCGGCCAACATCGCGATCGATTTCTGGCGCCGCGAGGGGCGCCATGTGGTCCTTCATGGAGAAGACGCCGAAAGCGAAATCGGCAAGATGCCGACGAGCCAGGGAGACTCATTCAAGGAAGTCAGCCGCAGCGAACTCTCGGCGCGCCTGAAGCAAGCGCTCGAGGAGTTGACGCCGGAACATCGTGCAGTGATACTTTTACGCGAAGTCGAAGGAATGTCGTACGACGAAATAAGCGACGTGTTGCAGTGTCCGCGAGGAACGGTCATGAGCAGGTTGCACTATGCTCGAACCCACCTGCGCAACATCTTGAAGGACGTGGGCGGAAGCTGAGCCCGATATGGCTGAATGCGGTGAAATAGGCCCGATGCTCGGCGCGTTCGAGGACTCCGAACTGGAGCCCAACGAGATGCAGGAAGTCGCGTTTCATCTGGCGCGATGCGAATCCTGCGCCGCCGTCCTGGCCGATTACTCGACCCTCGGACGCGACCTCAGATCGATTGCGGCACAGCCGCCGCTGGCCGGATTTTCAAGCGCCGTAATCGCTCGCGTCGATCGCCTGCCACAGCCGGTGCTGACGAGAATCGCGCGTTTCTTGAAGCGCCGGGCCGACTCTGTCGGTTCAGGTCTCGCCTGGGGTGGCGCGGTAGCCGCGGTCGCCGTCGTGACGATAATTCTGATGACTCCGTATGTCGAGCAACTCGCCAATCGAGGGCCGCACTCGACGACTTCGATCGCCAACACCGGGCACGAAGCTTCCGCGGGCGCAAATCAAGTGGCGCAAGCGGCAGCCAGCGAACCGACAATGGCGGATAACGATTCTCATGCCGACATCTCGCGGCTCGAGTCGGAAAACCATTCGGTTGCAGTCTGGAGCGAGCCTCGCAGGGACACGACAGTTATTTGGTTACCGGATCAGCCTTAGGTCGCCATGACGCTGCGCCCCGGTAGTCTCGCCTTCCTCATCGTCGCGCTCACGGCCTTCGCAATGCCGGATCTCACTTGCGCCGAGGAGGGACCGAGGCAGGTGACCGTGTATGTCGACTCGGTTATGGCTGCGGATACCAACGGGGGAACCGACCCGCGGCTGGCGCCGATGGGCGCGAAGCTGCGCGGCCTGTTCGGCTTTTCGACTTACAGCCTGATCGGTCACAACGAGGGACAGACCGATTGCGGCAAGATGATCGCGTTCCAGTTGCCGGGCGGCAAAATTCTCCACGTGCAGCCGCGCGCCATCGACGGTGACATGATCGCGATGGAGATCGTGCTGTTCGACGGAACGCGACCGCTGATGACCACCGACCTCAAGCTCAAGAACAATGGAACGTTGATCGTCGGCGGCCCGCGCTACGAGCAGGGGATGATGATCATCTCGATCGGCGCGAGCACCGGCGGATCGCATCCGATGCAGGCTCAAGTGGGCGCCCCGGCCCAGGCAAATACCCGCTAGCAGGGCTGAGCCCTGCACCCGGTGTTAAGGCCGCCCGCCGTTGTCGCGCGCGGGGTCACAGCGGATCGAAATACGGCGTGACGCGGCCGTCGAAGTGGAACTCGCGCGCCAGCGCAATCCACTTGCGATCGATCCCGTGCATCGGCTCCGGCAGACGATCAAGCGGGAAGAACCCGGCGGCAATCGCCTCGAGCGGATTTGGCTTCAGCTCGCCGCCGACGATTCGGCAATAGAAAAGCATCGAGTAGATATGCCGCGCGGGTGAGCCGTACTTCTTGCTGTCGATTACGGCGATCAAGCGCTCGGGCTTGACGATAAGCCCGGTTTCCTCGCGTGCTTCTTTGGCCGCGTTCTCCGCCGGCGATACGCCGACATCGCAGAACCCGGTGGGATACCACCATTTGCCGGTCGGCCGCTGAATCAACAGAATTTCGTCGCGCTCGTTGAATGCGATCACGCCGCATCCCGATGCCGCCGTGACGTATCCCTCGTAACCGGCGATCACCTGCTCGCGCCATCGCCGGCGCAATACTTCGGCATCTTCTTCGCTCGCGCCGGCAAGGACCGCGTGCATTCGGGCGGCCTCTTTGAGCAATTCCTCGTAGCGTTCGGAGTCGAAGCCGTCGGGCTTGAAGGCAAGCCCCGTCCGCGCGATCGCGGTTATGCGTTCTATGAAGCGCGCCAGTTCGGCGAGCAGATCAGAATCCGGCATTGGAATCGCTAGCCGCTCGACGCCGAGCCGCACACCGACCAGGCGGCGTCGGCCAGCTTGGGTACCAGCTGCTTCATGCCGGCGAACAGAGGATCGTCGGCCTGCCCGAGCACGAATCGGGCGTAGCTGCCCTCCATGATGATCGCGAGCTTGAACAGCGCCAACGCCTGATAGAATGGGAAATCGCGCATCGCGCGCCCGCTGCGGCGCTCGTATCGTTCAATCATCTCGCGCCTCGTCATCCATCCTTCGGCGGCGTCCATGCTGGCGATCACGCCGCCCGACGCGCGGTCGGTTGGGTCAGGCCAGTAGGTCAGCATCCAGCCGAAATCGGCCAGCGGATCGCCAATGGTGGACATCTCCCAATCGAGCACGGCGATCGCACGGGCGCTGTTGGGGTCGAACATCACGTTGTCGAGCTTGTAGTCTCCATGGACAATCGTGGGCGCCGGCGACTGGGGAATTCGCGCGCGCAGCCACTCCTTGACATTTTCCATCACGGGCAGCGGGCGGGTGTGCACAATCGTGCGCTCGAGCTGATCGGACCAGCGCTTGAGCTGGCGTTCGAGGTAGCCGTCAGGCCGTCCGAAACCCTCAAGACCGACTGCGCGCCAATCGACTTCCTGCAGCGCGACGAGCACATCGACCATCTGCTCGCTGACCCGGCGCCGAAGCTCGGGAGTTTGAACGAAATGCCGGTTGTCGGCTCGCACTACCTCGCCGCGCATGTACTCCATCAGGTAAAACGGCGCGCCGACGTATGATGGATCGTCGCAGGCAGCGTACACGCGCGGCACCGGCACGGCAGTGTCCTGGAGAGCCTTGAGCACGCGATATTCGCGCATCACGTCGTGCGCGGTCGGGAGCAGCGATCCACGCGGCGGCCGGCGCAGCGCCCAGCAACGGCCATCGAAATGAATCAGATGAACCTCGTTGGAATGGCCAAACGAGATATTTTCGGAGCGCAGCGCGCCGGTGTCGCCGAGCTTGCGTTCATCGAGGAACCGCTTCAAGCCGCCGAGGTCCACCGTGGCCGACGGTCCGGTTTTTTCCTGCGTCGAAGTACTCATCGAGCCGTACTGTTTTCGCAAACGCAGCTCGCGGTCAAGTGAAATTGACTTGGCTGCGCCCGTTGGGCTGCCGCCGCCTCCGCGACCGCCGTCTTGCGACGGCAAAGCGCGGACCTATACAAAGAAATGCAGTGAACGCGGCGCCAAAGTTGAACGACAGCCAGAGCACCGGCCAGTTGGCCGCGATTATCCGCCTCGCGCGGCCCCATCAGTGGATCAAGAACGCGCTGGTATTGGCGGCGTTGGTATTCGGCCAGCGCCTGTTCGTTTTTCACGATGCCGCGCTTGCGGCCGTCGCAGTCGTCGCGTTCTGCGCGCTTTCGAGCGCCGGTTATGTTCTCAATGACATCAACGACCGCGAGGCGGATCGACTCAATCCCGAAAAATGCGACCGCCCGCTGGCGCGCGGCGATATCACGGTTGGCGCAGCAAGCAGGGCGGCCTTCTCACTGGCAGCGATTGCGGCCGTGTTGAGCGTCGTATTGGGCCCGGCATTTGTCGGAATCGCACTCCTGTACGTCGCGCTTCAGCTCGGGTATTCGCTGTGGGCCAGGCATCAGGTGATCATCGACGTGATCGCGGTTGCGCTTGGTTTCGTGCTGCGCGCATTCGCCGGCGGCGTCGCAATCCACGTCGAGGTATCGCCGTGGCTGGTCTTCATCACGTTCGTGTTGGCGCTGTTCCTGGTGCTGGCGCGCAGGCGCCACGAACTGATTGCGCTGGGTGACGACGCCGTCGCCCATCGCAGCGCGCTCTCGCAGTACAGCGTCCGGCTGGTCGATCAGATGATCTCCATCGTCGCCGGCGCGACTCTCGTCAGCTACATGATTTACACTGCGTCGGCCGAGGTCGAGGCGAAGCTCGGGACCCGGCATCTCTATCTGACGGTGCCGTTCGTCGCATTCGGAATCTTGCGCTATTTGTACTTGATCGACGAGCGCAACGAAGGCGGCGACCCCGCCCGCGCGTTGCTCCGCGATCGGCCGCTGATGCTCGCGGTTGCGCTGTGGATCCTTACCGATGTCGCGTTGTTATACTTCTAGGACTGCGGTTCGCGCGCTGTCTCAATAGTTCGGCAGAACTCCGGTCGGCGAGCCAACCAGGCCCATCTGCTGGAACGGATTGCTTCCAAATGGCCTTTGCCCATACGAGCCTATGCCGCCGAGCGTCAACTGGAACTGGAACTGTACGTCATTGGGATTGTACGAATCGGTGACGCCGAGGTCCGCCGCCCAACAATCGCACGGCGACTTCAGCCGCAGGCCATATTCAGTATACAGCGCTTGATTCGACGCAATATCGTAGCTGGGCGCAAAGTAAACGCCCATGAAATCGAATATATCTGTGTACGCGGCTCCCGATATGAACTCCGCCGCGTTTTTGTTCGTTCCGGGAATCACCGTGTCGCTCCGATTGGCGTAGTTGAATCCCAACTGGAAAAACGAGCCCTGCAACGCCTTGCCCATATACATACTCGACCCTTTGGTCGACCACGGCGGCTGATAACTCACCGCCATGTCGGCAAACGTGACCCCGGCATGGTTTCGCGGACTGTAGTCGACCTGCGAAAGAAATGTCGCTACCTCGCTCGCATAGACGTGCACCAGCGCCTCGATGTCCGACATGTCCGATCCATTGGCCACTTGATGCCCGACATCGTAAGCCTGCTGTATCGTCAACGAGCCAATTTGCGCGGAACGCTCGCCGTCCCGCACGATAGTTCCAGCGTGTGGCAGCGCCGCATCCGGTCCGATGGGTTCTTCGTGCAACGGCCCAGCGGTCGAATCGGCATCGGATAAATCTTCGCTCGCGGTCGCGTTGTCGGTTGTCGTCTCCTCCGGAGGCAATCCACTGGCCTTGGCGAACAGCCGCGTGGTGAACCCATAAGTGAACAGACTGCGCGAGTTCAGGCGATCGAACGAATCGAACAATGGCATGTTGCCCTGGTAGATGTTCGGCACATAGTAATAGTTGGCGAACGGTTCGATGGTATTTTTGAGCTTGTCGATCGATTTCCATTCGACGTCGTAAACACGATCGAGGACCGTTGAGATTCCGACTTTTGCGTACGGGACGATTCGTGCGCTGGTTCCTTCCGCAGTCAGGGAGCTCAGCGCAAGGCAATTATTCCAAACGAGCTGCTGACCCCCACCGCCAGCGCAAGTAGGCTGGGAAAACGCAGCGGGTGCGTGGCCGACCGTGAAGGACCTTGATGTTGTGTCCGGCGGTGTCATAGAACGCCGCTTGCGAACCTATCTCCCCGTAACCATAGAGGTAGTCGCCCAACCGCCACGGCAGCGTAACGCGGGGATTGGCGTCCAGCCGCCCTCCATCGATTCCTTGGTACCGGTAGAAGTTAACCGCCTCCGCATCGTAGTCCGCGAACATAAGGCCGCCGAATAAATCCTGGCGTCCGGTTGCCGTCAGATCCGGCAGCCGCTGCAGCGCGAATTGTTGCGGCTGAATCAAATCCTGATTCCAGATGCCCCCCAGCCGTACGTACGCGTTTTCGAATTCATCAATCAACCCGAAATCCGACTGCGCATTTCGCAGCGAGCTGTATTGACCGGTCGGAAAACCGTGCGACAACGTCCACACATCCATCTCGCGCAGGTACAGGCTGTCGCTGACGGAAATCGCGTCGCCGTATGCGATCAGATTGTCGGTGAGATGCTCCCGCGTCATCCCGATCATCCCGTAGCGGTCCAGTGGGATGTGCGGATCGGCCAGCTGCGTGTCCACAACGTCGCGCCAACGATTCGAATCCGACCGGAGCGACTCGTTGTAGAACGCGCTGTCCACCCAGAAATAATCGTCCTTCCCGTTTACCAGCCGATACTCGCCCAGGCCGCCGACCCGCTGCGAGGTCTCGACGTCGAGCGCGAGCGTCACGTCGGAACTCTTGTCAATCGCGATATAATACGGCTGCAGCCACTGAAAGCCGCGCAGTCCCGATTCGCCCTGTCGCCCCATCAGAAGGCCGCTGTGCCGCGAAGTATCGGCCGGAAACACAAAGTACGGCGACGCCATTATCGGGTAGCCGGCCACGTTGAAGGTCGCGCCGTGGGCGGTGCCGGTGTGGCCCATGTTCACCACCATCTGCTTCGCGTTTATCGACCAGTCCGGCGTGCCCTTCTCGCATCCGCAGGTCGTAAAGAATCCATCCTTCACCTCGTAGCTCTGCCCCTCGAGCTTTATGATCTGCTTGCCTTCAAGATGGTAAATGTCCTTCTTCGCCAGAATCTTGGCGTTGTTGAGCACCATCGTCTCGTTGGTGATGTCGATCGTCCCGTCGGTCGCCCACATTTCAATTTCCGGATCGATCAAATGGACATGGCCGATCGCGCGCGCCTGCCGGTCGCGGCGCATTATGTCGATCTCGTCGGCCTTCAGCACGCTGCCGCCCTGGCTCATGACGGCGTCGCCCTTCACCACGAAGGTGTCGGTCTTGGAGTCGTAGATCGTTTCCTGGCCGGTGACGATGACCGGTTCTCCTCCATGCTCGGTGCGGACCGGGGCTGGAACTGAAAACCCCTTCTTCGGTCTGGTGCGCGGGGCGGGCTGAGCGGGCTGTCCGGGGGCCGGCGTGTCTGCCCTGGCGACGGCCACCGAGAGCATCGCTGCCCACACCAGCAAAACCGCGATCGCAATTCTTTTAAGCGCCGGCTTCAGGAAACAACCCAATTCGCCCCTCGCGGGCGAGAAAATACGGATAAACTTCGCCGATAAGATACACCGAACCCGTGATTAGCGCCACGTCATCGGGCGCTGATTCGGAAATCACCCGCTCGATCGCGCGGATCGGTTCGCGCTCGACCCGCGCGGGACAGTGCGGCGCGAAATGCGCCACCAGTTCCTCCGGTTCCAGCGGGCTTTTGGGCTTGGCCCGCGTCAAGGTAACGTCGCGCACCCGCGGACCCAGCATCGCCGCCATCCGCGGCCATTCCTTGGCGGACTGGCAGCCGAATATCAGGCGCGGTTTCACCCCCGGACCGAGCTCGACGCTCATCGTCTCGAGCAGCGCCGCAATACTCATCTCGTTGTGCGCGCAATCAAGGATGACCAGCGGCCGCTTCGAGACCACGTCGAAGCGCCCCGGCCAGCATATTTCCCGCATGCCTTCCCGGATGGCCTCCTCGTCTATTCGCCAGCCCTGGGCGCGCAACGCCTCGAGCGACGCCACCGCAATCGCGGCGTTCTCGTGCTGAAATGGACCCGCGAGTCCAATCTCGAGATCGCGGATCTCCAGCCCCAGGCCGTGGTAGTCCAGGCGATGCGCCGGGGCATGCGATCGGTACGAGAAGTCGCGATCGATCAGGCGCACCGCGCTGCGGCGCTGCGCGGCTAGCGACGTCAGCACCAGCCGCGCGTCGGGGTCGCGCGCGCCGATCACGACCGGGACATCGTTTTTGATTATCCCGCCCTTCTCTCCCGCGATCGCCGCGATCGTGTAGCCGAGATATTCCATGTGGTCGAAACCGATCGGCGTGATTACGCTCAAGATCGGCGTCACCACATTGGTCGAATCCAGCCGCCCGCCCAGTCCCGTCTCGACCACCGCGCACTCCACGCCCGCCTCGGCGAAGTACAGAAACATCATCGCGACCGTGAACTCGAAAAACGTGAGCCCCAGGCCCGCGCGATCGTAAATCGCGCGCAGCCGCTCGATATAGTCAAGCATCTGCGCCGCCCCAATTTCGGCCCCTGAAATACGCGTCCGCTCCGCCAGGTTCACCAGATGCGGCTTGGTGTAGAGTCCCGTGCGGTAGCCGGCGGCGCGGAGGCAACTGTCGAGCATCGCGGCGATCGAACCTTTGCCCTTGGTGCCCGCGATATGCACCGTGCGCAGCCTGCGATGCGGATTGCCGATCAGTTCGAGTGCCGCGTCCATGCGCTCGAGTTTGTAGATCTCGCCGCGCGACTCCAGCGAATACAGCCAATCGATAGTTTTGATGAGCTGGTCCATTTCCAGCCCGGAGTTTACCGCCTGTCACCCGCCGGCGAAAGTTTCCGCCCGCCCCCAGCGGTGTCCTTATTTGAATTGTCTGCGTGCATACGCGTGCATACGATTGATATGGCAAGCGTTTAAGGAGGAGTTGATGAGCGAAAGCAAGCGGTTCGATCAGGAGCAGTTGCGCGGAGCCAGGTTCCACGGATGCGGCCTGGCGCAAGCCGAGTTTGAAGACGTGGACCTGGCTGACTCCAGATTCACGAACGTGAATTTCCGGGGGGCGTCTTTTTCAAACATAAGCCTGCAGGACGCCAAGCTTACCGACGTGAATCTCGCCAATGTCAGCATCGATGATGCAAACATCAGCGGCCTCACGATCTTCGGTTGGAACATCACGGAACTGATCAAAGAGGCGCAGCGGAAAAAAGGTTCCGCCTAGGACGCTCCTCTGCCCTTGCCCTTCGATGCGCCCTGCCCCGCGCCTCGATTGCCGCGCGGCTTTGTCAGCATCGCCAGAATCCGCGCGAGGGTGAAGCGCATCTGATGCCGCGGGACGATCGCGTCCAGCATCCCGTGCGCCAGTAGGAACTCCGCGCGCTGAAAGTCCTCGGGAAGCTGCTGATTGCTGGTCTGTTCGGTCACCCGCCGGCCCGCAAAACCGATCAGCGCTCCGGGCTCCGAGATATTCAAATCGCCGAGCATCGCAAACGATGCGGCCACGCCGCCGGTGGTCGGATCGCACAGCACCGAAATATAAGGCAGCCGCGCGTCGCGAAATCGCGCGATCGCGGAGGAAACCTTCGCCATCTGCATCAGTGAAAGCGCGCCTTCCTGCATCCGCGCGCCCCCCGACGCCACGAACACGATCACCGGCAGCTTGCGCTCGCGCGCGATGTCGAACAGGCGCGCCAGCTTCTCGCCCACCACCACGCCCATGCTCCCGCCCATGAATTCAAAATCCATCACCCCGATCGCCACCGGCCGATTCTCGATTTTGCCGATTCCAACCACCACCGCGTCGTTGCGGCCGCTGCTCGCCCGCGCCTGTTCCATCCGCGCCGGGTACGGCTTGGAATCGACGAAGCCGAGCGGATCGCCAATCGACATCTCGGCCATCAGCTCGCGCCAGGTCCCGCGATCGACGCCGATCGAAAGCCGCTGCGCGACGGTGACGCGGAAATGATATCCGCACTTGGGGCACACGTTCAGATTGCGTTCCACTTCTTTGCGAAACGCCATCTCCTTGCACGACGGACACTTCGTCCAGATGTCGTCGGAGGGCGCCGGCGCCGCGGCGATCGTCGGTTCGCGTTCAGCCATCTGAGTCCCCCAATCCGGGCGCGCGCTCGCCTCCGCGCGCCGACTTCATCGCATCCTTCATTGCGCCGACCAGTCCGCCCACCGCCGCCACCGCGTCGCCCGACTTGATGTGCGCCTCGATCAGCAAGGAAATCGCACTGCCGACTACTACTGCGTCCGCCATCGTCGCGACCTCGGCGGCCTGCGCGGGCGTCGAGATGCCGAAGCCGACGCCGATTGGCAGATCGGTGACGCTGCGCAGCTCGCGCATATGCTCCGCGATGCCGGAGTCGAGATGCGCTCGCGCGCCGGTCACTCCCGTCACCGATACATAATAGAGAAAGCCGCTGGCCGAGCGCGCGATCGCGCGGCTCCTGTCCAGCGGCGTCGTCGGCGCGAGCAGGTAGATGATGTCGAGACCGTTGGCGCGCGCCGGCCGTTTGAGCTCACCGGCTTCCTCGGGCGGCAGATCGACCGTCACTATCCCGTCGATACCCGCCCGCGCGGCGTCCGCGCACAACCGCTCGCATCCGTAGTGAAAGATCGGGTTGAAGTACCCAAACAGGACAATCGGAATCTGCGTCTGGGCGCGAAGCTCGCTCACCATCGACAGAATCGCCGCCAACGACGCGCCCGCACCGAGTCCGCGCGCCAGCGCGCGCTGGTTGGCGGGTCCGTCGGCCATCGGATCGGAAAACGGCACGCCCAGCTCGATCAAGTCGGCGCCGCGAGCCTCGAGTTCGAGCACCAGGCGGCGCGTGGTATCCATGTCGGGATCGCCGGCCACGATGAACGGGATTAATGCCGCCTCGCCGCGCGCGCGCAGCTCCCGAAATTTACGTTTGATTCTGCCCGCCGATGCCATAATCCTACACCGTCACCCCGAACGCTTTGGCGACCGTTTGCATGTCCTTGTCGCCGCGCCCCGACAGATTCACGATCATGATTTGCTCCTTCGCAAGCTGCGGCGCCAGCTTGATTGCGTGCGCCACCGCATGAGCGCTCTCGAGCGCCGGAATGATTCCCTCGGTCTCCGACAGCGTCTTCAGAGCGTCGAGCGCTTCGGCGTCGGTGACCGAGGTGTATTCGGCGCGGCCCACATCCTTCAGCCACGAATGCTCGGGGCCGACGCCCGGATAGTCCAGCCCGGCGGCGATCGAATGCGTCTCGCGAATCTGTCCGAGCTCGTCCTGCAGCAGGTAGGTCTTGTTGCCGTGCAGAACGCCGACGCTGCCCGTCGTGATCGTGGCCGCATGATGCGGTCCGCTGATGCCGAGGCCGGCGGCCTCGACGCCGATCATCCGCACACCCTTGTCTTTGATGAACGGATAGAAAAGTCCAATCGCGTTCGAGCCGCCGTTGACGCACGCGACCAGCACGTCGGGGATACGCCCTTCGTGCTTGAGAATCTGGCGGCGCGCCTCACGCCCGATGACCGACTGGAAGTCCCGCACGATCATCGGGTACGGATGCGGTCCCGCGGTGGTGCCAATCAGATAGTAAGTGTTGCGCACCGTCGCGATCCAATCGCGCAACGCCTCGTTCATCGCGTCCTTCAGGCTCTTGCTGCCGCCCTCGACGGGAGTGACCTTCGCGCCAAGCAGCTTCATCCGAAACACATTCAGCGATTGACGCTCGACGTCGATCGAACCCATGAAGACTTCGCATTCGCGGCGAAACAGCGCCGCCATCGTGGCGGTCGCAACGCCATGCTGTCCGGCGCCGGTCTCGGCCGTGATGCGCGACTTGTTCATGCGCACCGCCAGCAGCGCCTGCCCCAGAGTGTTGTTCACCTTGTGTGCGCCGGTGTGGCAAAGGTCCTCGCGCTTCAGATAAATCTTCGCGCCGCCAAGCCGTGCCGTCAGATTCTCGCACAAGTAGAGCGGCGTCGGGCGTCCCACGAACTCGCGCGAGCGCCGCTCGAGCTCGTCGCGGAATTTTGGATCGCGGCGCGCCTGCTTGTAGGCGCTCTCGAGCTCGAACAGCGCCGGCATCAGGGTTTCCGCAACGTACTTTCCGCCGAATTGGCCGAAATGGCCGCGGCTATTGGGAACGTTTTGCATTTTTCACGAAGCTCCTCAGTTTATCGTGGTCTTTTACGCCCGGCGACAATTCGACGCCGCTTGCGCAATCGACCGCGTAAGGGCCGAGTGCGGCCACCTCGGCAACGTTGTCGGGATTCAATCCGCCGGCGACAAACGCGCGGCGCAAGTCGAGCCGGCGAAGCTGATCCAGCGGGATACGATTTCCGGAGCCGCCGCGCAGTTTCGCGTCGAAGGTGTCGAGGAGCACGTAGTCCGCGCGGCGCGGCATCACGCTCGACACTTCGCCCGGCTTCAGCCGGTTTGTGACAATCGACGGAACCGGCCAGCCGGCGAGCGCCGCGTCATCCTCGTCGCCGGAGAACTGGATCATATCGAGCGCCGCGGCGCGCAATCGCTCATCTATGTAGGCGCGCTCGGCGTTGACGAACACTCCGATCACCACGGCGCGGGAGCCAATCGCCGCACGAATCTCCCGGGCGCGATCGATCTCGAGGTAACGCGGACTCTTCGCGTAGAAATTGAGACCGATCATATCGGCGCCGGCGGCGATTGCCGCGTGCGCATCTTCGACGCGCGTGATGCCGCATATTTTGACGCGAACTGTCATTTTACTTCTGCGCCGTCGCACCGCCGAACGCGCTCATCAGTTCACCGAGCTTCGCACCCGGCGCAGTACCCCTCAGCAGACTCTCGCCGATCAGAAACGCGTGCGCGCCCGCCGCGTCGAGCCGCCGAATATCGGCGGGCGAATCGATACCACTCTCGGTCACGATCACCGCGTCGCCACTGTAGCCGGCGAGCAGGCGCTCGGTCAGCGCGATATCGGTCACAAAAGTATGCAAGTCGCGGTTGTTGACACCTACCAACCCCGAGCCAATTTTCCCGGCGAGTGCGAACTCGGCCGGATCGTGCGCCTCGACCAGCGTCGCCATCCCAAGCTCACGCGCGAGCGCCGCCATCGATCGCAGCTCCCCCTCTTTCAGCATCGCGGCGATCAGCAGAATGCAATCGGCGCCGGCCGCGCGCGCTTCGTAAACCTGGTACGGCTCGAAGATGAAGTCTTTGCGCAACAGCGGGACATCCACGGCGGCGCGGACCGCGCGCAGATCGTCGAGCGAGCCTTTGAAATGGACGTCGGTCAGAACGGAGATGGCAGCCGCTCCGCCGGCAACATACTCGCGCGCGACATTGGCTGGATCGAGTCCCGGCATGATGTCGCCCTTGCTGGGCGACGCGCGTTTGATCTCGGCGATTATCGCGGGACGCCGGGCGCGCAACGCTGCGATGAAATCGCGCGGCTTGGGCGCGCGCCCCGCCTCGGCGACGATCGCCATCGGCGAGACGACCGCGCGTCGAGCGCGCACTTCGACGCGTTTGGCGGCGTAAATGTTGTCGAGGATCGAGGTCATTGGATTTCTTTCGGGACTTCTTTCGGGATTTCTCCGTTACTGGCGCGCCGCATCTTGTCGAGGACTTCCAGCGCGCGGCTGGTGGCGATAATTTCGCGCGCCGCATCCACGCCTGCTTTCAGCGACGCCGCCATCCCGCCGACGTAAATTGCGGCGCCCCCGTTGAGCGCGAGCACATCTTGCGCCGGGCCCGCGCCGCCATCAAGCGCGCCGCGCAGAACTCGCACGGCATCATCGAGATTCCCGATCACCAGCGCGCGATGGTCGCCGCGAGCGACGCCGAGGCTCTCCGGCGTGATTTCATATTCCCTCAACTCGCCATTGCGGAGTTCCGAAACATGGGTCGGACCGTCGAGCGCGATTTCGTCGACTCCATTGTCGCCGTGCACGACCATCGCGCGCCGGGTTCCGAGCGCCTTGAGCGCGTGCGCCATCGGTCTGATGAGGTTATCCTCGGCGACGCCCAACAGATGGAAGCGCGGACGCGCAGGGTTGCCGATCGCGCCCATCAGATTGAAGATGGTGCGAATTCCGAGCGCGCGTCTAAGCGGCGCAAGCTGCTTGAACGCGGGATGATACGCCGGCGCGAAAATGTGGCAGCATCCCGCCGCCTCCAGGCATCGTTTCAGCCCATCCGGATCGCAATCGATCTTCACGCCCATCGCTTCGAGCACGTCGGCAGTGCCGACCGTGCCGCTGATCGCTCGGTTGCCATGCTTGGCGACCGGCACGCCCGCGGCTGCGGCGATCAACGCGGCGCCGGTCGAGATGTTGAAGGTGCTCGCGCCATCGCCGCCGGTGCCGCAGGTGTCGAGCACGTCGCCGGCGCGAAGATCGAGCGGATGCGCGCGCTCGAGCATCGCACGCACCGCGCCGGCCAGCTCATCGGCCTCGGCGCCCTTGATTTTGAGCGCCACGAGGAACGCGCCGACGACGGCGTCGTGCGCGCCGCCGTCCATGATCTCGCCGATTGCAAGTTGGGCCTGCGCGTCGGAGAGCGAGCGCCCGTCGATGAGCGCCTGCAGCGCGCGATGGAGTTCGCTCATCGCGGGTCTCCGTCCCGATCGAGCCGGTCGAGAAAGTTTTTCAGCAGATGCTTGCCTTCAAAGGTCAGAATCGATTCGGGATGAAACTGCACGCCCTCGATAGCGTGCTGTTTGTGCCGAAGCCCCATGATTTCGTTCTCCGCGGTGCGGGCGCTGACTTCCAGCGCCGGCGGAATCGACGCCGCATCGACTATCAGCGAATGATAGCGCATCGCGTCGAACGGGCTGGGGATTCCCGCGAAAATCGTTTTGCCGTCGTGAATCACCGGCGAGGTCTTGCCGTGCATCAGGCGACCCGCGCGCACGACCTTCCCGCCGAACGCCTCGCCGATACATTGCAGGCCGAGGCACACGCCGAGAATCGGAACTTCACCGGCCATCTCGCGCAGCAGCTGCAGCGAGATTCCGGCCTGGGCGGGAGTGCACGGTCCGGGCGAGATGACGATCGCGGCGGGATGAAGCGCGCGAATACCGGCGATGTCGATGGCATCGTTGCGCTTGACCGTGACGCCGGCGCCAAGTTCGCCGAGATACTGCACGAGGTTGTAGGTAAAGGAGTCGTAGTTGTCGATCATCAGGAGTCGAAGTCGATCATTGCGCGCCATACAACCTACCTCTTCGCCGCGTTTTCGAAACCGCGCGCGGCCTCAAGCGCCCGCACCATCGCGCGAGCCTTGTTTACCGATTCCTCGAATTCCGCGCCGGGGTCCGAGTCGGCAACGACGCCGCCGCCGGCCTGGATGTAAACGCGGTTGTTCTTGATCAGCAGCGTGCGCAGCGCGATCGCGGTATCGGTGTTGCCGGTGTAACTGAAATAGCCGACCGCGCCGGCGTACACGCCGCGGCGCACGCTCTCGAGCTCGTCGATAATTTCCATGGCGCGGATTTTCGGAGCGCCGGAGACGGTGCCCTGCGGAAAGGTCGCCGCGAATGCGTCGAACGCGTCGCATCCCTCGCGCAGCACGCCGGTGACGTTCGACACTATATGCATCACGTGCGAGTAGCGTTCGACGACCATCAACTCCGTCACTTTCACCGAGCCGATTTCGGAGACCCGGCCGACGTCATTGCGCCCTAGATCGACCAGCATCACGTGCTCGGCGCGCTCCTTGGGATCGGCGAGCAACTCGGCTTCGAGCTCCCGGTCCTCGGCTTCGGTCACGCCGCGCCGGCGGGTTCCCGCGATCGGCCGCAGCGTAATCTCGCGGCCTTCGACCCGGACCATCACTTCCGGCGAGGCGCCGACCAGCGTGTGATCTCCCAGGCGCAGGTAGAACATGTAGGGTGACGGGTTAATCGTGCGCAGGCTGCGGTAGATGTTGAACGGATGCACGGTCAGGGGCGCCTCGAAGCGCTGCGACGGAACGACCTGGATAACGTCGCCGGCCGCAATATATTCCTTGGCCGCAGAAACCATCGTCATGTAGCCTTCGCGCGTCTGGTTGGAGGTGATGGACGCGTTGTCGAAGGCGGCGTTGCTTGCACCCTCGAGAAACGGCGGCACGGCGGGACGTTTGAGGCGCTCGATTATCTCGTCGATCTTCACGCGCGCGCTTTGATAGGCCATTTTTGTCGAGGCGAACTCCTCGACCGGCACGTTGGCGATTATTTTGAGCGTCTGGCGGACGTTGTCGAAGCACAGCACCGTGTCGGTGAACATCAGGCAGAAATCGGGGGTGCCGAGATCGTCGTGAGTGGTCTCGGGAATCTTCTCGAAGCATCGCACGATATCGTAAGCCAGAAATCCCACCGCGCCGCCAAAGAAGCGCGGCAGGTTGGGCAGCTCGGGAGCGCGCAAGCGCTTGACCTCGGCGCGCAACTCTTCGAACGAGTTGGCCACCGAGCGCACTTCGACACCGCGGCCGGGCCGGATGATATCCATTCGGTTCTTGCGCGCGCGCATGACGACCGAGGGCTCGGAACCGAGAAAAGTGTAGCGTCCCCATTTCTCGCCGCCGCGGACGCTTTCGAGCAGAAAGGCGTAGTCGTCGCGCGCGACCTTCAGGAAGGCGGAGACGGGAGTCTCGAGGTCGGCGGCGATTTCCTCGAAGACCGGGATGAGGTTGAATCCCTTGGCCGCCAGTTGTTCGAATTCGTTTTCAGTGGGTTGCAACATCTAAATCGCCTCTATTACTTCCAACTCCATCACTCAAAAAAGAAAAGGGCCGCAGGTTTTTCGCCCGCGGCCCTCTTAAGAAATCGGTTTTGTGATGAATTACAAAGCCGGCGCGCAGGCGGGTGCATCGACGTGCCAACGCCACCATCCCGCAGAAACTTTTCGGCTCGTGAGATTCATCGTTGCATTAATGATCCATGCGTGGCGGGTAATTGTCAATGCAGGGCCCGGCGGCGGCCTCAATGCGAGGTCGTGTAGGCCTGGCGGTATTGCTCGCGGAGTTTGTTCTGCGCGGCATTCGCTTCGTCGGCGCTGGCGTAGGGTCCGATGCGGACGCGGTACCAGGTCTGCCCGTTGAGCGCGACCTTTATCTCCTGCGCGTTGTAGCCGAGCGTCTTCAGCCGCGAGACCATCTCGTCCGCCCCGCTCTTGTCCATCACGGCTTCGATCTGGATGTTGTACGGCTTCGCGCCGGGAGCAAGGCCGCGGGCCGATCCGGTGGGAGCGGAAGCCGTTTCGGAATCTTCGTCGGATTCGTTTTCGTTGTCGGGCGCGGGACGATTGACCGCGGGCGCCTCGGGACGCGGTTTCAAGCGCGCGACGGTGGCAGGTGACGTGCGCGCAGCCGGCGGTACCTCGCCGATGGCGGGAGCGAGCGGTCTGATCGGGACCGGAAGGGGTGGCGCTGGCGCAGCCTCAACCGATGGCGACGCGACGGCCGCAGATGACATCTCGGATACGGGGGCAGGCTTTTCGCCGGATGCCGGAGGATTCGGCAGCGGGTAGGTCGAGGAGATTTGACTCAAGTCGGGTTGGTTCTGCCGGGCCATCTCGTGGCCCGCGACCAATCCCAGCAAGAAGACCGCGCCCGACAGACCGACCAGTCCGACTAAAATTAGAAACGCGCCGCCCGCCCTGATTTCGAATCGCATCCCGTTTTTGTTCCTCACATCCGCTCTGGAGCGCTCACCCCGAGCAGCTCAAGTCCGCCCGCAATCGCATCCTTGAGAATCCCCGCCATGAACATCCGCGCCAAACTGAGTTCGCGATCCGGCCCGATTATACGACTGGCGGGCTTGTTGTAGTAGCGATGGAACTCGCCGGCCAGCTCGAGCAGATAGAACGGAATCCGATGCGGCTCGAGCGCCTGGGCCGCCGCGGACATGACCTCGGGAAGTCCAATTGCACGCTTGGCGAGATCGAGTTCCTCAGCGCCGAGCAAATTGAGGTCGATGGCCGACTGGTCGGAGGGGAGCATCAAGCCCTTGGCCGCGCCCTCGCGAAAGATACTCGCCAGGCGCGCGTGCGCATACTGGACGTAAAAGACGGGGTTCTCGGGCGCCTGCTTCTTGGCGAGTTCGAGATCGAAGTCGAGCTGGCTGTCGGACTTGCGGAACAAAAAGAAAAATCGCACCACGTCGGCGCCGACCTCGTCGATCAACTCGTCGAGCGTGACGTAGGTCGCCTTGCGCGTGGACATCTTGACCTTTTCGCCGCCGCGCGTGAGCGTGACGAACTGGTAGATAATCGCGCTGACGGGCGTGATGTCGTAGCCGAGCGCCTTGACGGCAGCGATGACCTGCTGATGCTCGGCGATATGATCGGCGCCGAACACGTCCACAATGAGATCGAAACCGCGCTTGAGCTTCTCGATGTGATAGGCAATGTCCGGCGTGCGATAAGTGGGCTGGCGGTCGGGGCCGGAGCGCACCAGCACCGCATCCTTGGGAAGTCCCAACGGCTCGGCGCGCAGCCAAATGGCGCCGTCCTTTTCGACCGTGAGGCCGCGCTCGCGCAGCGCGTCGAGGACGGCTTCAACCTTTCCACTGCTGAAAAGATCGAGTTCGTTGGTATAGACGTCGAAGCGAATCCCCAGGCGCGTGCAAGTCTGGTTGATGTCGGCGAAGATGGCTTTGACGGCCGCCGCGCGGAACTCGTCGAGTTCGGTAACGGACACAAGCGCGTCGCCCCGCTCCGCTTTCAGAGCGCGCGCGATGTCGCGGATATACTCGCCCTGGTAGCCGTCCTCGGGCATCGTGGCATCGATGCCGTGCTCCTGGAGATATCGCGCACGGACCGACTCGCCGAGCAACTTCATCTGGCGGCCGCCGTCGTTGAAATAATATTCGCGCGTGACCTCGAAGCCAGCCGCCTCGTAGAGGCGCGCGATGGTGTCGCCGAGCACGGCGTTGCGGCCATGGCCGACGGTCACGGGGCCGGTGGGGTTGGCGGAGAGAAACTCGACCTGGACTTTTTTTCCAGCACCCGGACGCAAATCCCACGGCCGCGGCTTCCAGAACGCGGGTCCGGCGCTGGCGGCGCGGCGCATCTCGGAATGCCAATAGGCGGGCGACATTTTGAAATTGATGAAGCCCGGGCCGGCGACCGAGACTTCGCTCACTTCCGTGGGCATCGCGACATGCGACTTGATAATTTCCGCGATCGCGCGCGGTGGTTTGCGCTCGGCCTTGGCAAGAGTCAGCGCGATGTTCGAGGCGACGTCGCCATGGGCAGAGTCCCTGGGCGCTTCGATTCCGATCGAAGGAATGCCGGCGGTCAACTGACCCGCGGCGCGCGCGCGCTCGATTGCGTCGCGAAGGATGGAGACGATCAGTTCTTTCATCTGTGAAGCCGTGGATGCGTTCCGCAATCGTGTCAGATAGACGCCGCGATGTTAAGGCGCGCGGCGTGCGGCTTGACGATCGCGGCGGCGCGATGCGAACGTGACGGCGAGAGGCTATCGCTCATGGCTATGCCAGCGACGCAATGGAAAATGCCCCCGCTCGTAAAAGTGTACGAAGCGCTCGGGGCGATTGGCGACGGCCGCGTAAGAATCGAGGACAGCCGGCGGGCGACAGTCGTGTCGTCGGACGAGTCGAAGACTTACGACGTGGAAACCTCGGCGGACGGGCGCGAGATCGCGTCGAACGACAACGCGTCTTACTGGCAGGGCTACCTGGGCTATCCGGCGATCGCGGTGCTGATCGCGCGCGGATTTTATCGTCCGCCGGCGAACGTAACCGACGCGCTGGCGGGAGTCGCATGGAAGGAGCTCAATCGCAAGTTCAAAAACGACTGGGCCAGAACGATTGCGGAAGCCGAGAAGAACCTCGAGCAGGCCGGGCACGATCCCGACGCGGTGCGATCGGAAGCTGAAGCCGTGCTGAACTTTCTTCGCGCGCTACGGCCGGTGCGCGGCAAGCGCATCCGCCCACCGGCGGAAAAACCCGCCATCAAGCGCCGCTAGCAGGCTGCGGCAGGAACCACGCGGCAATGTTGCGCGGAGCGGTCAATTAGTTACAGACACCGCTGACCGACACGTTGTACGACTGCACGATAATAAAATCGCGCATGCTGAGCTCGGTGGTCACTCCCGATACTTTGCCGCTGGCGCAATTGCTGAGCAGGTTCGCCAGCGCGGTCTGCGTGAGCCCTTGCGGGGCGACCAGACGAAGGAATCCGAAATCGCTCGCGCTCGAGCTGATGGGATTGCCGGCGCCCGCGCGATCGGAGATCGCACTGGATTCAACGACGACGCATCCGTAAGCCTGCACGCAGCACGCAAGCAACGCAGCGAGAATGATCGAATTGATCTGTTTCATCGTTGCGATCGTAATTCGCATCGTGAAACAGAGTCAATCGCGCGCGAGCGGCAGGGCGTGATGCTGTTGCGTGATTTAGCAAGATGCTAGCGTCGCGGGAATCGCACCGGGACGGGGGCTTCGATGGTAAACGGGGCTGGCGGATCGATCACTTCCTTTTTCACGATATGGACCGCGCCGCGCGCAACGATTCGGCGCATCGTCGATACCGACCCGACGCGCAACGCCGTCGCGCTGGCAGCGAGCAGCGCGGCGATCAGCGCGCTGTCGGGTCAGTGGTCGAAGGCGCTTGGCAACAACGCCAATCTGTCAATCTGGTGGCCGCTGTGGGTCGGCTTCGTCGTCGCGCTCTCGGCGGCACTCGGAGTTCTCTCTCTGTTCATCGGCGGCGTGGTTTTAAAATGGTCGGGAAGCCTGCTCGGCGGCGTCGCGAGCCGAGTCGAAGTGAGGGCCGCGATCGCATGGTCGCAAGTGCCCGGGATCGCCGCTGCGATCTTGTTTCTGATAGCGGTTCTGCTAGGCGTGCCGGTGCCGCTTCAGCGCCATGTGCCGCTGTCGCAAATCGATCCCGCGTCTTACAAGGTCATAGTCGCTGAAGGCGTGCTCGGATTCTGGGGGTTCATCATCTCATTGAAATGTCTTGGCGAGGTGCATCGATTCTCGGCATGGCGCGCGCTGGCGGCGACCCTGATACCGGGGCTCATTGTGGTTGTCGTACTTGTGTTGGGATCACTTTTGTCCCACGCCATCGTTGGCGGACATCACTGATCGATTAGTCCACGTGCAATCGCGCTGCCAGGCGCGAGAAGCGGAGACGCTCGTCCTGATTGCGGACCGCTTGCTGCAACGCGCTCCTGGTCCCGACCAGCACGCATACCCGCTCGGCGCGCGTGATCGCCGTGTAGAGCAGATTGCGGCGCAGCATCAGGTAGTGACTCGAATGTATCGGCATCACGATCGCGGGATACTGACTGCCCTGGCTCTTATGCACTGAAATCGCGTACGCGAGCGCCAGCTCGTCGAGGTCCGACAGGTCGTATTCGGCGCGGGTCTCCTCGAACGCGACGCTCACGCGCGCCTTGTCCGAGTCGATGGCGACAATCCTGCCGATCGATCCGTTGAAGACATCCTTGTCGTAATTGTTGCGCAACTGGATGACGCGATCGCCCTCGCGAAACACGCGATCGCCGGCGCGGAGTTCGCGTCCCGAGGGATTGAGCATGGTTTGCAGCTCGCGATTGAGAATGTGCGTGCCGAGCGGACCGCGATGCATCGGCGTCAGCACCTGGATTTCGCGCGGGTCGCTTATTCCGAATCGTCCGATCAGGCGTTGTTGCACCAGCTGCTTGATCGTCGCGAGCACGTCCTCGGCGGCGTTGCGCTCGAAGAAAAAAAAGTCGCCTTCGGCGTCATTGGAGATATCCGGGAATTCACCGCGATTCAAACGGTGGGCGTTGGCGACTATCAGGCTGCGGCGCGCCTGCCGATAAACCTCCTGCAATTGCACGACCGGCACGAAGTCGGACGCGATCACGTCCTTGAGGACGCTGCCGGGGCCAACCGACGGAAGTTGATCGCGATCACCGACCAGCAGCAGCGAGCAGTTCGGCATCAGCGCGGACAGCAGGCTCGAGGCGAGCTCGACATCCATCATCGAGGCTTCATCGATGATCAGGTAGTTGGTGCGGAGCGGAAATTCCTTGCCGCGGACAAAGCCGCCGCTCTCGGGGGAGTATTCGAGCAGCCGATGAATGGTCTTTGCGTCGCGGCCCGATGCCTCCTGGAGCCGGCGAGCCGCGCGCCCGGTCGGCGCGGCAAGCGTCGGCTTCAAACCGACCTCGGCCAGCGCAGCCAGCAGCGAGCGCAGCAAGGTCGTCTTGCCGGTGCCGGGACCGCCGGTGATAACGGTGACCCGGCTGGCCAGCGCGCATCGGAGCGCGCTCTTTTGTTCGGGCGACAGTTCGAGTTCAGAGCTTCGCACGGCCGCGTCCAGGGCGCGCTGGATCAGCTCCTTGTTCATCGCGCGCCCGGCGTTTAATTCCGCGATTCGCCGCGCGACGTTCACTTCGGCCTCGTGCAAGCGTGCGAGATAGACGGCAGTGTGATCGTCCGCCTGTTCGACGACCACCTCACCGCTGGCGGCGAGCTCAGTGACTGCCTCGCGCGCCAGCTCGGGCTCCATCTCGAGCGCGGTACGGAACTGGCCCTCGAGATACTCGAAGGGCGAATAGACGTGGCCCTCGTCGGACATGCGCTCGAGGATGTACAAGACCGCGGCGCGAGCGCGCTGGATCGAGTTGCGCGGGATGCCGAGTTTCTCCGCGACGGCGTCGGCGGTGCGAAATCCGATGCCATGAATGGTGCGCGCGAGTACGTATGGATCGCGCCGTACGACTTCGAGCGCGTCCTTGCCGTAGAACTTGTGGATGCGCCGCGCGTGCGAGGCAGCCAGGCCGTGCCCGCGCAGAAAGACCGTCAGCTCGCGCAGCCCGGACGAGTCGCGCCATGCAGCCGCGATCGCCCGGGTGACGGCGGCGCCGATGCCGGGGACTTCGCGCATGCGTTCGGGAGCGTTGTCGAGCACCTCCCCGAGCGAGTCTCCGAAATGTTCGGCGATTCGCCGCGCAAGCGCGGGACCGATGCCTTTTATTTCCGAAGCGAGGTAGCGTTCGAGCGCGACCGCTCCGGCGGGGCGCACCGTTTCGAAATCGACGACGTGAAACTGATCGCCATAGATCTTGTGCTGTTCGAAGCCGCCTTGAGCGCGGATGGTCGAGCCAACTTCCAGACCGGCGAGATTTCCCACCACCGTGACGCGGCGAGAGTCGCCATGCTCGCCGGCAACGACCACGATCGCGACCGAATAGCCATTCTTTTCGTTGACGAACAGGACCTGATCGAGGGTGCCCTCCAGCGTCTCGGCCGCATGATGCGCTTGTGCCACGCAAAGAGGATTACGCGCGGCGGGCGCCGCGTCCAGTTGATGGCGATGGGAGCGTCAACAGGCGCAGGCGAAATCAGACTTCAGACTTCGATGGTTTCCCACTTGCCGCTCTGGAAGCGCCAGACCTTCACCGTCGAGCGAACGACATAGTCGGCAAGCAGAGACCACCAGATCCAGATGATACTGCCGCCGTGGGACCAAATGAGAATCGTAAGGAAGAGCCTCATTCCGTAAAAGCCCGCCAGCGAACCGTAAAGGGGAAACTGCGAATCGCCCGCGCCGCGCAGTGCGCCGGTGATCGTCCAGTCGATCGCCATCAGCGGTTGCGCCGCCGCGAGCGCGTACATGAACTGTACCGTGTAGTCGATGACCTGTTTGTCGTCGATGAAGAGCGCCGCGATCTGATGAGCAAAGACGATAAACAGCAGGCCCATAGCGGTCATCAGCACTATCGCCATCCCGGTCGATTCCCATCCGGCCTTGCGCGAGAACTTCGGGTCGCCCGCGCCGAGGCCCTGACCCACCAGCGTGGCGGAGGCGGCCGAGAATCCGAAGCCGGGCAGGAACGACAGCGCCAGGATTCGTACGCCGATGAAATATGCGGCGATTTCCTTGACGCCGTAACGCGCGACGAATCCGACATAGGCGACGAAGCCGAACTGGATCAGTAATTGTTCGATGGCGGCGGGATTGCCGACACTGAGGATTCGCCTGCCGAGGCCGAGGTCGGGCCACAGCCCCTTCCATCGGAAGTTGAGCACCATCCCGTCGAACGAGAGCGCGTAGAAGAACAAAATTCCGCCGAAGGCGATCGCGAGCAACGTCGCCACCGCCGAGCCGTCCACGCCGAGCGCGGGAAGCCCGAGCTTGCCGAAGATGAGCACGTAGTTGAGGAAGATTGCGAGCACGTCGATGATGCCGCCGATCCACAGCGGCGTGCGCATGTCGCCCGCGCCGCGCAACGCTGCCGCGCACATCAGAAAGATTCCCTGGAACGGCTCCGACAGCATCACGACCTGCAGGAAACGCGCACCCATGTCGGCCATCTCGCCTTTGACCTGGAACAACCCCATCAGCGGACGGGCGAAAATGATTACGGGGATCGCGATGATCGTCGAAACCAATACGCCGAAAACGACGGACTGCTTGAGCACTTCCTCGGCGTTGTCCCGATCGTTCGCACCGATATAACGCGCGACCAGCGCGATAGTGCCGGTACCAACCGCCGCAATGCCGGCGCGCACCGCACCCAGGATTTGCATGGCAAGCCCGACTGCGCCGACCGCATCCGCGCCAAGACGCCCGACCATCAGCATCGAAGCGAGGCCGAGAATCGAATCGAGTCCGAACGACAGAATCACAGGCCACGCGAGCGCCCATACCTCGAAGCGGATCCGCTCGATCGGTGGCAGGGTCATCGCGACCCCGCGTTGCGCACCGGTTTCGGGAACCGACTCGAGAAACTCGGACATGATTGTGAACAGTTACGTCAGCACAAGGCGTGATAGTCAATGGACTGCCCGCGACGGCGGCCGGGCAAGCGCTAACAGAGGAAGATCGTGCGCGCGCGCGAAATCCGCTATATCTCGCGCAGGGGCGGACAAGGGAATCCTGATGACTGAAGCCGGGTGTGCGACCATCGAACCGTTAGCGGGCGATAGACCGTCGCGCCGGCCGCTTGAAATTTTCGCGGCGATCTTCGTCGCCGCCGGATTGATCTATTTCGTTCCATCTTGGCGCCAATGCCCTCGGCGCGAGTGAGGCCTACAGCGCGTGGGCGGCGGCAAAACCGGGAGTCGGCGCGATCGTTCGGACGCCGGTGCTGCACGATCCCGGCAAGCAGGTCTTTTACTACCTCGTGCTGCATTACTACACGCAGATATTCGGGCTGAGTGAAATTTCGCTGCGCTCGATGTCAGTGATCTTTTCGCTGGTGACGCTCGCGCTGGTGTTCGCGCTCGGCTGCGAAATGTTCGACAAAAGCACGGCGCTCGCGGCGGCCGCGATGTGGGCATTCAACCCGCTCGCGGTGGTGTTCGCTCACACGGCGCGAATGTACCCGATGTTCATCGCGCTCGCGCTCGCGCATCTGCTGACGCTGCTGCGAGTGCGGTCGCGACCCGGCATCATGGGCGGGATCGGCTGCGGAATTCTGGGCGCTGCGATGGCTTATACGCACATGGCCGGGCTTCTGATTCTCGGTGCGGAAGCCGCGATTCTGCTGCGCGATCGCTCGCGCGGAAAACGCAATACGATCGCGTGGATGGCGATAGTTCTCGCGATTGCCTTGTTCCTTCCCTACCTGCCCTACGCGATTGGACAAAGTCAGCAAATGATTTATGGGCATTGGTTGGACTACCTGGGTCCGCCTCACAACTACCCGCTAGCGGCCAAACTGGCGGCAGAGCTGGTCGCCGCTGGAGTGATATCGTGGCTGGTGTTCGGCCGCACCGTGGAACGAGACGGCAACGAGCCGATTCGCTTGCTCATGGCATGGATCGGATTGCCCACGCTGGCATTCATCGTCGGGTCAGTGATCCTGCATCCGATTTTCAATCCGCGTTATCTTTCGCCGGAGATTGCGGCGTCGTCATTGTTGGTAGCGGCGGTAATCGGCGCGTGGAGCGCCAAGTGGCGCAATCTGCTGGCGGCAGGCTTCGTCGCGGCATGCTTGATCATGATCCCGTTCGCTCGGTCCAAGCCGCAGCCGTGGCGAGATCTGGCCGGGCAGGTAAAGGCAGGCGGCGGACCATCCGATCCGGTCTTTTTTGAATCAGGGTTCGTTTCTAACGCATACACGGCGAACGTCCCCAATGGCGGATTTCCATTTGGCTATTACTCAGTTCCATTCGATTACTACTTCAAGGGAACCAATCCGCGAATAGCTATTCCGGGATTTGATGCTGCGGCCGCACGAATGACTATTGAGGAGCGGGTATCAGCGGCGCGCGGTGGATGGCTGGTGAGTTGGAAGGATCGCGATGATGTGAAGTCGGAGCTGCCAGACGCGAATCGTTTCCGTGTCGTCGAAACATATCGGCAGCCGCATCTTGCAATCTATCGAATCACAGCAGTCAAATGACGGGGGATTGCGCGGCCCGCGCACGAGCAGAATCGTCTCAGACGGAGTAGGCGGCTCGATCCAATCCGAGCTGATAGCGGGTCGCGTCGATCAGGTTCTGCATCAGCGCCAGCACGGTCATCGGACCGGTGCCGCCGGGATTGAGCGTAATCCATCCCGCGACTTCCTTCACCGCCTCGAAATCCACATCGCCGGTGAATATCCCGGGACCGATGCGTCTGAAGCCAACGTCAATCACGCAGGCGCCCGGCTTCACCATCTCGGCGGTGATCAGATAGGGCCGGCCGGTGTCGGCGCCGACGCACGGGATGAGGATGTCGGCCTCGCGGCAAATGGCGGCGAGGCCGCGGGTGTGGCGATGGCACCAGGTAACCGTCGCGTTGCGCAGCCGCCCGCCGAGAATCAGCGCGGTCGGCTTGCCGGCGATATCGCTGCGCCCGATGACCACGGCGCGCGCACCCTCGGTGGGTACCCGGTAGTAGTCGAGCAAGGTGAGCACGCCGCGCGGAGTGCACGGGATGAAGCGTCCCCACTGACCGCGATAAAAGCCACCGACGCTGGAGGCGCCGATGGCGTCGAGATCCTTCTCGGGCGCGATCGTGTCGAACAGGCGGAAGCGATCGACCCAATCGGGGATCGGCAACTGGAGCAGTATCGCATTGACGCGCGCGTCGGCGTTGAGTTCCGCGATCACGGCGAGCAACGCGTCGGTGGTCGCACCCGCCGACGGCATCCGCACCGTGCGGCTGTCGCATCCCAGTTCGCCAGCGACGCGCTGCTTGTTCTTCACGTATTGGCGTGAGGCGGGATCGTCGCCGACCAGGATCGCCGCCAGCGACGGCGTGCGTCCGAAGTCGCGCTTGAGCGCGTCGACGTGGGCGCGCAACTCCGGCATCAGATGCGCGCTCAGCGCCCGGCCATCCATGATGATTGCAGCCATCGGGTATCAGTCGATTATAGCACCGGATCGCGCCGAGCAAGGCGCTGTGGACAGAATTCGCGCGGTTGTTGGCAGATCACGCGGGTTGTCTCGTTCGGCGCAAAAGTGTCTGTTAGTATTTTCCCGCTGATGAATGCGCCCAAGCGCACTGTTCTGTTCGACCTTCACCAAAAACTCGGCGCCCGGATGACGGTTTTCGGTGGTTTCGAGATGCCCGTGAGTTACAGCGGGATTATCGAGGAGCATCTTGCGGTCCGCAATTCGGCGGGGATTTTCGATCTGAGTCATATGGGTGAGTTTGAAATCAGCGGACCGCACGCCCTGGAGACAATCGAGCGGGCGTTCACCAACTCCGCGGCGCGGCTCAAGCAAGGCCACGCGCAGTACACGATCATGTGCGCGCAGGACGGCGGGACGATCGACGACCTGATCGTTTATCGACTCGGACCGCAACGCTACATGCTCTGCGTCAACGCATCCAACATCGATACGGATCGCGAATGGATCGCCGAACTCAACGGCGGGCGGGCGAAGTTCGAGGACGTCAGCGACGCCACCGCGCTGGTCGCAGTCCAGGGGCCGCTCGCCGTCGCGATATTGGCAACGCTGGCGGAGTTTCCAATCGCCAGCGTCGCGCGCTTCGGCGTCGGCGGCGGACCAGTCGCGGGAATCAACTGCCTTGCGGCGCGCACCGGCTACACGGGTGAGGACGGCTTCGAGCTGTTCGTGAAAAACGCCGGCGCGCGCCGATTGTTCGAAGCGATTCTCGACGCCGGCGCCGCCGTCGGCGCCAAACCGATCGGGCTGGGCGCGCGCGACACGCTGCGGCTCGAAGCCGGGCTGCCGCTGTATGGCCACGAACTCGATCGCAATTCGTCGCCGCTTGAGGCGGGCCTGGCAGCCTTCGTGAAGCTTGGACGTCCGTTCATCGGCGCGGCCGCTCTTGCCGCGCAACGCGAGCGGGGGCTGAAGAAAAAATTGGTCGGGCTGCAGACCGACGACGGCCGGATGGTCGCGCGTCAGGGCTACCGGGTATTTCGAAACGGCGATGAGGCCGGCGTGGTGACGAGCGGGACGTTCGCGCCGTCGATTCAACGGCCGATCGCGATGGCATACCTGACGGCCGCAGGCGCGAAAAATCCGCCCGCCGTGGGCGAATCGCTCGAAGTTGAAATTCGCGCACGCAAGACCCGGGCGACCATCGTGCCGCGACCGTTCTATCGGCGCGATGAACCGTCTGCGGCATCGACCGCGCGCGTGTGATTGAATTGCTGGCGAAGTGGAGGCGAAGGACAAGTTGATTCCATGAGATTCATGCCACAGACCGAGAGCGACGTCGCGGCGATGCTCGAGACGATCGGCGCGAAGCATCTTGATGACCTGATCGCGCATGTGCCGGCGAATCTGCGCGCGAGCGCGACAATCAATCTGGACCGCGGGCGCAGCGAAGCGGATGTGGTCGGCGAGATTTCAGCGCTGGCGGCTCGCAACACGGGTGCGTCGGGTTTCTCAAGCTTCCTGGGCGCCGGTTACTACCGCCATTACGTGCCCGCCGCGGTGCGCGCCGTTATCGCACGCGCCGAGTTCGCGACCAGCTACACGCCGTACCAGGCCGAGGCGAGCCAGGGGACCACGCAGGCGATTTTCGAGTTCCAGACGCTGATCACGCAACTCACCGCGATGGAAGTCGCCAACGCCAGCATGTACGACGGCGCGTCGGCTGCGGCCGAGGCGGTTCTGATGGCGCGACGGTTGATGCCCAGGCGCCCGCTCGTCGCACTCTCGCGAGCACTGTGGCCGGAGTATCGCGCGACCGTTCGCACCTACCTGAGTGCGCTCGAGGGACTCGAGATCGTCGAGGTTCCGTTTGACGACGCGACCGGCGCGACCGACTTGTCCGCGCTCGATCGTATCGCGAACGATCGCATTCTGTGCATGGTCACCGGCTATCCCAACGCGCTCGGCATAATCGAACCGCTTGGCGCGATCGCTCAAATCACGCATCGCGCAGGAGGGCTCGTCATTTCCGCAACTGCCGAGGGCATCGCGCTGGGTCTGCTTCGCGCACCGGGCGAACTTGGCGTCGATATTGCGGTCGGCGAGGGTCAAAGTTTCGGGCTGCCGCTTCAATTCGGAGGACCCGGCGTCGGCTTCATGGCCGCGCGGCTGACGCATCTGCGCCAGATGCCCGGCCGGTTGGTGGGACAGACTCGCGATCGCGACGGTCGGCGCGCGTTTTGCCTGACGCTCAATACGCGCGAGCAGCATATCCGCCGCGAACGAGCGACCTCGAACATCTGCACCAATCATTCTCTGTGTGCGCTGGCTGCGACGGTCTATCTCTCACTGATGGGCCGGGCTGGACTGCGCGAGCTCGCGGAGCGAAACGTCGAACTGGCGCATCAGGCGGCCGCGGTGCTGGAGGCTGCGGGCATCCGCCGGCGCTTTTCGGGACCGTTCTTCAACGAATTCGCGGTGAAGCTTGCAAGCCCTTCGGCCGCTCTGGAAGCGGCCGAGCGCAAGCAAATCCTTGCCGGCGTCGCACTCGGCAGTGATTATTCCGAACTCTCCGACGCGCTCCTGGTTTCGGTCACCGAAATGAATCGCGGCGACGAGTTCAGCCGGCTTGCGGCGGCAATTGCGGAGGTGCGGTGATGGCAACTGCGGGCAGAATCGGCCCGGTCGCGGTCCCTCAAACTCATTCGACGCCGCACCGCATCGAGCCGGTGGCGGGTGTGCCGCTTATTTTCGAACTTTCATCCGAAGGCCGCCGCGCAACGGACCTGTCACCGCGTGCCGCCGGCGAGCGGCGCGGCGCTGAAATCATCGGGGTGGAGCTTTGCCGCGAGGATCTTCCGGGCTTTCCCGAACTCAGCGAGCCGCAGGTGATCCGCCATTTCCTGCGTCTGTCGCAGCTCAACTTCGCGCAGGCGCTCCAGTTCTATCCGCTTGGATCGTGCACGATGAAG
Organism: uncultured delta proteobacterium; assembly: GCA_963813785.1. Classification (GTDB taxonomy): domain Bacteria; phylum Desulfobacterota; class Binatia; order Binatales; family Binataceae; genus Binatus. The sequence continues at coordinate 101,753 of CAWFAJ010000005.1, forward strand.
TACAACCCCGTGGTTAACGACGAGCTGGCGGCGCTTCCGGGGATGGCGGGACTGCATCCCGCGACCCCGGCGCATCTTGCCCAGGGCGCGCTCGAACTGCTCGCGCGGATGGAAGCGGCGCTGGCCGAGATCACCGGGATGGACGCGGTGTCGCTGCATCCCGCGGCTGGTGCGCAAGGCGAGTTGACGGGGTTGCTGATGGTCCGTGCGTATCATCGCAAGCGCGGCGAAGCGCGGCACAAGGTGATCATCCCGGATACTTCGCACGGCACCAATCCGGCCAGCTGCACGCTGGCGGGCTTCGAAGTGATCGTCGCGAAATCGAACCGGCGCGGCTATATGGAAGCGGCCGAGGTTCGCCGGCTGGTGAGCGACGACGTGGCCGCGATGATGGTGACGAATCCAAACACGCTGGGAATTTTCGAGCCGGAAATCCAGGAAATCGCGGCGGCATTGCATGACCGCGGCGCGATGCTCTACCTCGACGGCGCGAACATGAACGCATTGCTCGGCGTTGCGAAGCCCGGACACATGGGCGCGGATATCGTCCAACTGAATTTGCACAAGACTTTTTCGACTCCGCACGGCGGTGGCGGTCCGGGCGCCGGACCGGTCGCGGTGAAAAAGCATCTCGAGCCGTTCCTGCCGATGCCGCGCTTGAAGCGTTGCGGCGCCGGCTATGAATTCGACGCCGAGCGGCCGGATTCGATCGGACGGATGCGATCGTTTCACAACAACTTCGGAATGATCGTGCGCGCCTACGCATACATCCTCGCGCTCGGCGGCGACGGTCTGGGGATGGCGAGCCGGCTGGCGATCCTCGGTGCGAATTACCTGCGCAAGCGGCTTCAACCGCACTTTCCTAGCGCGACCGGCGAGCCTTCGATGCATGAATGCGTGCTCTCGCACGACCTCGAGAAGCGCGCCGATGTGAGCACGCTCGAGATCGCCAAGCGGCTGCTCGATTTCGGAATCCATCCGCCGACGATCTATTTCCCGCTGGTGGTGCCGGGTGCCCTGATGATCGAACCGACCGAGACCGAGAGCAAGGAAATCCTGGACAGCTTCGTCGATGCGATGGAACGGATTTACGACGAAGCGTTGAACGATCCCGAGCGCGTCAAAAACGCGCCGCAGACCTTGCCGGTCTCGCGCGTGGACGAGGCCGGCGCCGCGCGCCACCCGATTCTGAGGTGGGAGAAGAAGGCGTAGCGACGGGATTTATCTGGCGAGCCCCGCGATCTTGAGTGCGCGCTGGTAGTCGTCGGGAGCGTTCAGGTTTAAGAAACTATGCAGCTGTGGATCGAGGACGAGAAGCTCGTCCTCAGAAATCCGCCTCGTATTGACCGCATCGGCGATCGCAATCAGACGCGACTCTCCCCTTACGCCGAGCGCCGCCAGCGCGCTGGCGCATCGCTTGCGATACGCGGCGTGCAGCGGTTGAAGCTTTTCACCGACGATTGGAATCGCCGCATCGAAGTCACCAAGCATCGCGACAATCGCCGCCGCGACCTCGGAATCGAGCAGCGGCAGATCGCATGAGCAAGCGAACGCGATTTCGTTGCTGACAGCGTCCAGGCCGCGCCGGAGCGCGTCCAAGGGTCCCTGATACGCGGTCTCGTCGCGCACTACTTTTGTCGCGGGGAGATCTATTTGAAGCGAATCCTCAGACTCGGGCGGCCGCGACGACTACGATCTCCGCAAAGCGCCGCTTAAGCTCGGAAATAATTCTCGTCAGGATCGGGACACCGCCGAAATCGAGAGCCGCCTTGGGACGGCCCATCCGCGAACTGCGCCCTCCCGCAAGCACGATTGCACTGGCCGCAACGACCGAGCTCATGGCGCGGAGTCTAACAAAAGAATCCGCGGTAATCGTGGCATCAGAACACTAATCCGCCGCGGCGTTGCTCCCGGGCGCGCGATTTGCGCGCAACTCGGTGCCGACGATCCGCAGGGCTTCGGGATGAAAGATCAGCGCAAGGTGCGCGACCTCGGGAAGCCGCACGACCCGCGCGAATGCAGCGCGATTCACCAACGCCTCGACCGGCGCCGGCACGATAGGGTCGTCATCGCCGAAAATTGCGACCTCGGCGGGACTCCGTTGACCGTACGAATACGGCGAGCCGAGCGTTACGAGCGAGCGTACCGCACCTTTTGGCGCGCCAGCCGCATAGCGCCGGGCTACGGTGCCGCCCAGGCTGTGGCCGACCAGATGAGCGCCCTTTGCGCCGGATTTTTCCTCTACGATGCGCCCGAGCTGCGCGGCAGAATCATCGATCGACTGCCATCGCGGGTACTCGAAGTATGAGACGTTGTCGAATCCCGCCAGCCGCAGGTACGCCGCAAGCGCCAGCAGATTGGCGCGGCTGCCGCCGAAGCCGTGGATAAGAATGACGGGCTCGCTGGCCGGCGTAAAGAAACACGGCTCGCCCCTTTTGACCAGCCAATCCAGTGGATACGAGCCGATCAATGCGCCTGCCGCGGCAATTTCAGCAATGACAGTTCTCGAGTTCATTATTCCCCTCCTCCCGCATCGTGCCCTGCCCTTAAAGCTAATCGCGTCGTAGCTCCCCGGCAACCCGCCGCAGCGGGGGTTTGCGCCTGCGCGTGCGAGCGGCGCACAATGCCAAAAACGCGACGCCCCCACCATCAGTTCCATACCGCGGCGCCCACATCGAGGTGACGGTTATGAGCGAAGCCAAGCGGCAATCCAAAGGACCGGTGCGCGGATACTTTTTCGACAAATCGGTGGTCGTAACCGGAGCGTCGAGTGGGATCGGCCACGCCGTCGCGCTTGCGTTCGGCGAACAAGGGGCGCAGGTCGCGCTGCTCGCACGCCGGCGCGTGCAGCTTGAGGACCTCGCGCATAAAATCAACAAGGCAGGCGGCAAAGCGCTCGCGCTCGATTGCGACGTGACCGATCGCGCGCGCGTATTCTGGGCGATAGAGCAAGTTAAGGAAGCATTCGGAAGAATTGACATCCTGATCAACTCGGCGGGATTGCTCATCTCGGATCCGGTCGAACAGATGAGCCCCGAGGACCTGGAAAAGATGATGGCGGTAAACGTCTTCGGCGCGCTCAATGCGATGCAGGCGGTGCTGCCGGTGATGCGCAAAGCCAAGTCGGGCAGCATCGTGAACATCTCGTCGCTGGCGGGACGGCGCGGCGTCAGTCCGCTCGGCGGCTACAGCTCGACAAAGTTTGCGCTGGTGGGAATGACGGAAGCGCTGCGCGTCGAGTTGTTCAATACCGGGATAAAAGTGTCGCTCGTAATGCCCGGAGTGATCGACACGCCGATGGCGCGCGATGCGCTCAAGGACGATTCGCTCAAGGGCGTATCCACCATGATGGCGATGCCGGCGCGATGGGTGACGTGGGCGGTGCTGGCGGCCGCTGCGTTCGGGCTGACGGAAGTGGACGTTCCTCCCGGCGCCGCAGTCGCGGAGAAGCTCGCGTCGCTGTTCCCGGGCGTCACCGACGCGATGCTGAGCGTCGGCACCCGCATCATGCGGGGCGCCGGAGCGCTTATGGGCGGCTCGGGCAAGCCGCAGCACAAAGCGAAGCGGTAACGATGTAGCAATACTCTACATAAAGTATGGCTTCGCCAGCTCGTCGAATTTGCCGTACATCAGCCACACCCGCACGTTGATTGCGTGCGGATGCTCGACGGGCTCGCGGCCTACCGTCTTGAGCCCGAGCTGTTTGTACATCTCGTAAAGCGGCTCAACCGGATTTGTGATTAACAACTTGGGACGGCGCGAAAAAAGAAACAATCGCGCGGTGTCCGACATCATCTTGACCAGGCCCTTGCCCTGGTAGTTCGGGTCCACCACCATCCCGCCAAACTCGAACACTTCCGACGCGAGCATCCCCTTGAATAACTGTGGCGGATACAGATGGCCCAGCGTCAGCGGCGCGTCAGCCAGGCATCGCGCCCAAAACGCGCCAAGCAGCGGCGGGCGCCGTTGCTCGTTGCCCAGTCCCACCGCGTACAGGCCAAAATGGATCGCCAGCGGCCATAGCAGCGCGTGCACGCGCTTTTCCTTTACGTTTAGCGTCCTCCAGGTCCGCTTGTGGAGCGCGGCGAGTTCGCGCAAACCCAGCGGAGTGCCGATGGGACGAACCTCGAGCCGCCCTTCGAGCTCCGAATGTCTCGGCGGACGCAGCCGCGGTGATTCAGGCTCGCGCGCTTCGGCCTTGGCCTTTTTCTGCGCCTCTTCACCGATCGATTGCTCGATCAGCATCGCGACGGAATTTGCGGCATTGAATGTCTGATGGGTGCGGCGCGGCGCTCGCGACGCGATCGTCGCCTCCATCGGATCATCGTTCTTGTCGGCCGCCATCGTTGAACTCCGCCGCGCCGCCCGAGCCGCGGCGACGCCAATTTCACATCACGACTTAATGCCGTCCCGATCTTTATCGCGTGCCTACCCGATCTTGCACCAAACCGACTTGATCTGCGTGTACAGATCGATCGCGTACCTGCCCAGCTCGCGGCCGAAACCTGACTGCTTGTAGCCGCCGAACGGAGACATCGGATCGAGAATGCCGTAGGTGTTGATCCAGACCGTGCCGGCCTTGAGCTTGCGCGCGATCGTGTGAGCGCGGTTGATGTCCTTGGTCCAGACGGCGGCGGCCAACCCGTAGTTCGTGTCATTGCCCTGAAAGACGACGTCGGTCTCGTCCTTGAACGGGATCGCCGACGCGACCGGGCCAAAGATCTCCTCGCGCGCGATCTTCATCTGGTTGTTCACGCCGGTGAAAACTGTCGGCTGGATGAAGTATCCGGCTTCCTGCTTGCCCGGCTCGCCGCCAATCTTGGCCTTCGCGCCCTCTGCCTTGCCGGCCTTCAAATATCCCTTGACGCGATCGTGCTGCTCCTTGGAAACCAGGGGACCCATGCGGGTGTTCGGGTCCAGCGGATTGCCGAGCGTCAGTCCGCTGGCCATCTGCGACAGCGAATCGGTGAACTGATCGTACACGCTTTCCTGCACGAACACGCGCGAGCCGGCGCAGCAGACCTGCCCCTGGTTCAGAAAGATGCCCAGCGCCGAGCCAAACACCGCCGACGGCATGTCGGCGTCGGGGAAAATGATGTTCGGCGACTTGCCGCCGAGCTCGAGCGAGACCCGCTTCAAGTTGCCGGCGGAGGCCTTCAGGATGAGCTTGCCCACTTCGGTCGAGCCGGTGAAGGCGACCTTGTCGATATCGGGATGCTCGGCGATTGAGCTTCCCGCGCCGGGGCCAAAGCCCGTGATGATTTGCACGACGCCTTCGGGCAATCCGGCCTCGCAGATAAGCTCGCCGAGGCGGATCGCCGTCAGCGGAGTCTGCTCGGCAGGCTTCAGGATGACGACGTTGCCGCATGCGAGCGCGGGCGCAATCTTCCACGACGCCATCAGCAGCGGGAAATTCCACGGTATGATCTGTCCGCACACGCCGACCGGCTCGCGCAGCGTGTAGTTGAACATCGAGGGATCGGACGGGTTGGTGTCGCCGTAAATCTTGGTCGCGAAGCCCGCGTAGTAGCGGAAGGTCTCCGCGGCGCCGGGAATGTCGATGTTCCTGGACTCGAACAACGGCTTGCCGTTGTCGAGCGTCTCGAGCTCGGCGAGTTCGTCAGCATGCTCCTCGATCAGGTCCGCGATCTTGAGCAGGAAGCGGGTGCGCGCATGCGGACTCAGATTCGCCCACTTGAAATCCTCGAAGGCCTTGCGCGCGTGCTTGACGGCCTCGTCCACGTCGGCCTTGTCACCCTCGGCGACGAGACCCAGGACTTGCTCGTTAGCCGGGTTGAGGGTCTCGAAAGTCTTGCCGGATTTCGACGGCACCCATTTGCCGTTGATGAGAAGTTTCTTGGGCGAGCTCTTGAGGAACTCAAGCGCTGCGCTCGACTTGGCGCCGCGAGTGGCTGATTCCAATGACGCTGATGCTGATGCCATCTTTCCTAATCTCCTGTAAGTGATATGTCGCCGTATGCCGGCCGCCACCACTGCCCTGCGGCAACGGACGTAGCGGCCGGTACAAACCCTGATTGACACTCGCACTCTAGTAAATCGACATGTGTTCGGCAAAGCGAAAAATTAAGGCGCGCCCCTTGCTATTGCGTACTCGCTGGAAGCGCGATGCAGGCTGTTTTGCCCATTTCTCCCATCACGGCTATTGTGGACCGCAATCGCATCAGTGGCAGTCAAGCAAACACCCCTCATCGCGCAGTACCTGAGCGTCAAACAGCGCGTTCCCGACGCGATCCTGTTCTTCCGGCTCGGAGACTTTTACGAGATGTTCTTCGAGGACGCCGAAGTCGGCGCGCGCGTGCTCGACATCCAGCTCACCTCGCGCAACAAGGACGGCGTGCCGCTGTGCGGCGTGCCCTACCATTCCGCGGAACCGTACATCGCCAAACTGCTGAAAGCCGGCCACAAGGTCGCCATCTGCGAGCAGGGAACGCCCGACGCCGGATCTCCCAAGCTGATGCCGCGGCAAATAGTCCGCGTCATCACGCCCGGAACCGTGGGCGAGGAGATGGTGCTGACCGCCGCCGAGAAGAGTTACCTGGTCGCGGTCACGGGCGCCAAGGACGGCGGCTTCGCGCTGGCGGCGCTGGACGTCTCGACGGGGGAATTTCTCGCCACGCAGGTTCGCGAGGCCGCCGCGCTGCGCGAGGAAATCGCGCGAATCGCGCCGCGCGAAATAGTGATCGCCGGCCAAGTCGCTGGTCAAGACGGCGAGTTGGGCGCGCTGCTGAAAGACCTGAACTGTCCCGTGACGACGCTCGATCATGAATCGTTCAGCGCCGAGCGGGCGGCCGCGGCATTCTCGAATCGTTTCGCGGCCGCCGCCGCGGATCTCCACGAATCGATCGCGCGCGCCGCGGGAATCGCACTTCTCTATGTCGAAAACACCTTCGGCCGCGACCTGGCCCATCTCGAAGCGCCGCGTCTCTACCGGATCGCCGAGTACATGCTGGTGGACGAGACCACGCGGCGTCATCTCGAGCTCGTCGCTTCGACTGACGGCGCGCGCAAGGGCTCGTTGCTCTCGATTCTTGACGAAACCTTGACCGCCGCCGGCGCGCGCACGCTTGGCAACTGGATCACCTATCCGCTGCTCGCGCTCGACGCGATCCACGCGCGTCACGACGCCGTCGAAGAGCTGTTCGATGCCGACCTGGGCGGCGCGCTGGCGGAGTCCCTGAAACGAATCGGCGATCTCGAGCGGCTGGCGGGACGAATCGGCGCGATGCGGGCGTCGCCGAGGGATTGTTTGCGCCTGGCGGACGCGCTCAAGGCGGGCGAGTCACTGAAAAAAGCGATGGGCGAGTTCAAGCGCCCGCTTATCCGCGAGCAGGCTGCGCGGATCTCGCCGATGCCCGCGATTGCGGCGCAAATCGCGGCGACGCTGTCCGACGAACCTCCGGTGAATCCCCGCGACGGCAACGTGATTCGTCCGGGGCACAACGCCGAAGTTGACGAATTGCGCAGCCTGGCGTCGGGCGCGCGCGGCGTAATCGCGAAGCTGGAAGCGAGCGAGCGCGAGCGCACTGCGATCGCGTCGCTCAAGGTGCGCTACAACAATATCTTCGGCTATTACATCGAGGTCACCAAGCCCAATCTCGAGCGGGTGCCCGCCGACTACGAGCGCAAGCAAACGCTGGTCAGCGCCGAGCGCTTCACCACGCCCGCGCTCAAGGAACTCGAGCGCAAAATCCTGACTGCGGAATCGGGGCTCAAGGAACTCGAACTCCAGATCTTCTCGAGCCTGCTGCGCGACTTGCAGTCGCACGCCGCCACGATACTCGAAACCGCTCGCGCAGTGGGCGAATTCGACGCGATCATGTCGCTGGCGAAAGTGGCGCGGCGGCGCGGCTACGTGCGTCCCACGATCAACACCGGCCTTCGGATTCGGGTGCGCGACGGACGCCATCCGGTGCTCGAAGCCGGGATGCGCTCGGGCGAGTTCGTGCCCAACGACCTCGACGCGGAGCCCGACACCCGCCAAATCCTGCTGATCACCGGCCCCAACATGGCCGGCAAATCGACCTACCTGCGCCAGGTCGCGCTGATCGCGATCATGGCGCAAATCGGCAGCTTCGTTCCCGCCGCCGAGGCCGCCATCGGGCTAATCGATCGCGTGCTCACGCGAATCGGCGCGCGCGACGAACTGCGCCGCGGCGAGTCCACCTTCATGGTCGAGATGAGCGAGACGGCGCGCCTGCTCAAGGGACTGTCGGAGCGCAGCCTGCTGCTGCTCGACGAGGTCGGCCGCGGCACCAGCACCTTTGACGGGCTTGCGATCGCGTGGGCGGTGGCCGAATACCTGCACGATCAGACGCGCGCCAAGGTGCTGTTCGCTACGCACTTCCACGAGTTGACCGATCTTGCGCGCGAGCGCCCGCGGGTCAAGAACCTGAGCATGGCGGTGCGCGAATGGGGCGCCGAGGTGATTTTCCTGCGCCGGGTTATCGAGCAGCCGTCGTCGCGAAGTTACGGGATCGAGGTGGCGCGGCTGGCGGGATTGCCGGATTCGATCATCAGCCGCGCGCGGGAAATTCTTGCCAACCTCGAGCAGGGCGAATTGGATGAAGCCGGGATGCCGCGAATCGCGCGCGATCGCCGCGCTACATCTCCGCCGCCTCAGCTCGGTTTGTTCTCGCCGCGCGACGAACGCGTCATCGATGAGCTGCGCGCACTCGACGTCGAGCGGATGACGCCAATGGACGCGCTAAACGCGCTGGCGCGTCTGGCCGCCCGCCTCAAGCAGCAGGGGTGAGCAGGGATTAGAGCAAATACACTTGATTGAATGTGAAACCCACCGTGGGTTTCACACTTCCCTGGGCAGGGGCTGCAGCCCCTGCACCCGCAGTGAGAAGACGCGAAAATCTGCGCAGCGCATCTTTTCGCGACTACGCGCTGGCAGGGGTGACCCCTGCACTCAGTATTAAAGCAAAGAGGCGGGCTTAGCGTTGTTAGAAGGGTTACGGGGAGAAGTGGTGGCTCTGTTTTCGTGTCATTCTAGAGCGAAGCGAAGAATCCCGGATCCGGCATTGCGCAATGGCAGTCAAGTTCTTGAGAAGTGGTCGGATATGGTGCTGTGCTGCTGGGGTTTTTAGGAAAATGTTTCACGTGAAACATTTTTTAGTTCAGGAGAACAAACCACGAAGCAGGGGTGACCCCTGCACCCACCGTTAAGGCCGCCCGCCGTTGGCGGGCGCGGCCCCTGCCAATGGCTTAATACTGCGCTGCCGTCGCCACGGCCAGGGGTGACCCTTGCGTTGGTTCCTGTACGCTGGTTGCGCTGGTTGGTAATAGTGCTTCGATGCAAGCGGTCGGACTCAGTACCTCCGTGTCGTGGCTCTCGACAATTGGAGTTGCCGTAGCATGGCTGGCGTTAATGTTGGCCTATAGCCCATTAGCGGACCGGCTGGCGACACGATGGGTTGATAAGCCACCAACCTTGGACGCGTTTCGCGCCCTGCAGCAATCCAGAACCAAACTCTTGATCGGGATCGTAGTGGCTTGGATCCTCGGGGGATTTTTGGAGGAGCTCATCTTCCGGGGAATCATCCTTCAATCGATAAGAGCATTCGTGTCGGCCTGGCTGAGCGCGCCGATCGCAACCGGCATCGCGATATGTGCCGCCGCTGTGGGAGCAGGGCTCATTCACTTATACCAAGGTCTGCGAGCCGCGATCATCACAACTCAGCTCTCAGTTCTATTTGGCCTGCTATTTGTCGTAAGCGGCTACAACTTGTGGGCTGTCATCTTGTGCCATGGGCTGTATGACACGGTCGCGTTCGTCAGGTTTGCCAACAAAAAATCCAGCTACTCAAGACTTGACGGTGATTCGTAGCCGGCGGGGGGCGTGGCGATTGCTTAATCGGCGGCTATCCTTGTAGCGGGTGGGTTGCGGCGATGCGGAGAATGACGGCGGTTGCGGCGGTGGCGGCGACGATCGGCGCGATGATCGCTCCGGTGATCGGCGGCGCCAGTCTTCCGGCGGCATCGCTGACCTCCGCGCGAATCGAGCATCGCGGCCCGACTCTCGAAATCCATTTCGAATTCAGCGGCCCCGCTCCATCGCTCGATCTCAGCACGCACGGGAGCGAACTGTGGGTCGAGCTCGGGCGCACGCGAATCGCGATCCCTCCGCGCCCGCTGTTCGGCTATGAAACGGCGCCAATTGCGAGCGTGCGCGCGATCGAGTCGCCCGGCGGCAGATCGCGAATCGTCGTGGAGGTTATAGGCAAGGCCGACTACGCGATCGCGCGGCTGAGAGGCAGAAATGAAATAGTCTTGCGGGTCGCATCGGCGGGCGCGGACCCGAATATCGCGGCCCCGATGATCGTTCATGACGAGGCCCCGCGACGCCCGCCTGCGCCGGCCGCGCGCACCGTCGCATTCGCACCCGCGCCGAAATCGCGCGCCGAATCTCCCGCGCAACCATTCGCGCCCGCGCCCGCGAATGTCAGTGAAGATAATCGTCAGCCGGGTCATTTCCTGGTGATGATAGATCCGGGTCACGGCGGCTACGATCCCGGCACGCAATCGCCGGCCGGCGCAGCGGAGAAGGACCTCGCTATCCAAATCGCGACGCGTCTGAAGGCCGCTCTGGAAGCCCGCGGCATCCGCGCCGAGCTGACGCGCTCGAGCGACGTTTTCATCAGCCTGGCCGAGCGCACGCGAATCGCGAATCGCGCCGGTGCGGACCTGTTCGTTTCAATCCACCTAAATTCGAGTCCAAATATCGACACCACGGGAATCGAAGTCTATTACCTGAACAACACCACCGACCGGGCGACGATTCGGCTGGCGCAAATGGAGAACGGCGGCGCGGGAGGCTATGGCGCGGCGGACGCCTCCAACTTAAACTACATCCTGACCGACTTGCGCCAGAACTATAAGGCGTCGGAAGCGGCGTCTGTGGCGCGGATGATCGACGCGCAGACGGTCGCCGATCTCGATGCCGGATTTGGACTGAGGGTGAACGCGCTGGGAGCGAAGATGGGACCATTTTACGTGCTGGTCGGCGCGCATATGCCGGCGGTGCTGGTCGAATGCGGCTTCATGTCGAACGCCGGTGAAGCGGCGCGGCTGGCGTCGGCGGATTACCAGGAGGTGCTCGCGAGCGCGATCGCCACGGCGGTGGCGCATTACTTCAACGCCGATCTGGCGGTGGGAAATCTGTGAGCCTGGTCACGGGTGCGAATCGCGCCGAGCCTGTGCCAAAACCCGAGTCTTCGCCGCGCGGCCAACAGGCCATCCTCGCGCAATTGGCCGCGAGCAAGAGCCCCGGCGCGATTGCCCGCGCCTATATCGAATCGGTCCGCGCCGAACTGGCCGAGCGCCATTTCGCTGGGGCAAGCGGCAGCGAAATCGTAACCGCGATGACGGCGGCGATGGACGATCTTCTGCGCGCGCTGTTTTATTATGCGGACGCGGAACACGGCCGGCGATTTACCAAGCTCAACCAGAAACTTGCGGTGGTGGCGCGCGGCGGCTACGGGCGCGGTGAACTGAACCCGCAATCCGACGTGGATCTGCTGTTTCTGCACGATTACAAGCGCGGTCCATACGCCGAAATTGTCACCGAGATAATGTTGCGCGCGCTCTGGGACGCAGGTCTGACGGTCGGGCAAGGGGTTCGCGCGGCCAAAGAATGCGTGCGGCTGGCAAACGCGGACCTGAAGGAAGAAACCGCGATCCTCGACGCGCGGTTCTTATGCGGCGACGAAACGCTTTACGCCGATCTCGACAAGCTGCTGGTCGCCGACGTGCTCAACCGCAACCAGGACAAGTTCTTCACGACCAAGCTCGAAGAAAGCCGCAAACGGCACGCCCAGTATGGCGATTCGATTTACCTGCTCGAGCCTCAGATCAAGGAAGGCGAAGGCGGGCTGCGCGATCTTCACACCGCGATGTGGCTGGCCAAGGTCAAATACAAAGTGCATTGCCTCGAAGAGCTGGTGCAAAGAGCCGTCATCACCGAGCCCGAAGCGGCCGAAGTGATCGAGGCGCGCGACTTTCTCTGGCGGGTGCGCAATTCGCTGCATTTTTTGACCGGGCGCCATTTCGATCAGCTGACTTTCGAGATGCAGGAACGGATCGAGCCGATGCTGGGCTTCAAGCCCGAGGAGGGACAGGCGGCGGGTTCCGCTTTGATGCGCGCGTACTACCAGCACGCCTCGACGGTGCATCGTTTTGCCGAGGGCTTGATCGCGCGGGTGACCGAGAACAGTCCCGGCGGGCGATTTTTTCGGCGCACGCCGACCCGCAGGATTCGCCCCGGGGTAATGGTTCAGCGCAATCTGCTGAGCATCGCGGATCGCGATTTTTTCAAACGCGATCCGCTCAACCTGATCACGATCTACGCGGACTGCCAGGCGCAGAACGTGAGCCTTTCAGGCAGCGGGTACCAGTTGGTGCGCGACAATCTTGAATTGATCGACGACCAGATGCGCAAAGACCCGCGCGTCGGCGCCGCCCTGATGACGATCCTGTCGGCGCATCAGCGCGTCGCCGAAACGCTCGAGGCGATGCATCTGTCGGGCGTGCTCGGCGCGATAATCCCGGAGTTCGGCAACCTCTACGCGCGCGTGCTGCACGACCTCTATCATATCTACACCGTTGACCGGCATTCGCTGGTTGCGGTGCGCGAGCTCGAACGCCTGCGCACGGGCGAGTTCAAGGATCCGACCCCGCTGCTCACCGAGGTCGCGCGCGAAGTCGACCACCTGCCGCTGGTGTTCCTGGCGCTGCTGCTGCACGACATCGGCAAGGGCCACGGCCATGACCATCATGAGCGCGGCGCCGGCCTGACCGCGGAAGTGTCGCAGCGGCTTGGACTGAACAGCGAGGAAACCGACCGGGTGGTGTTCCTCGTCCGCAACCATCTGATGATGTCGCAGATCGCGCAGAAGGGTGACCTTGACGATCACACTACCGTCGAGGAATTTGCGCGCACCGTCGGCTCTATCGATCGGCTCAAGGCGCTGTACCTGCTCACCTATGCCGACATGCGCGCGGTGGCGCCGAAGGTCTACAACAACTGGCGCGACATGCTGCTGGGCGATCTCTACATGCGAGCGCTCAAGGTGCTCGAGCAGGGCGATCGCGAGGCGGTAGATCCGGCGCGCCGGCTGGCGACCGTCAAAGCCGGGGTCCGCGCGAGCCTGCTCGCCGCGTCGGCTCCTGAAGCGGAGGTCATCGCGTTCCTCGAGCAGATGCCCGACCGCTACTTCTTCACCGTGCCTGAAGCCGACATTGCGCTGCATTTCGATCTGATGCGCTCGCTCGGCGAGCGCCCGCTGGTCTGCCGCATCAGGCATTTCCCCGAACTGGAGTTCAGCGAGTTTATCGTCGTGACGCGCGATCAGCCGGGACTGTTCTCGATGATCGCGGGCGCGCTGACCGCCAACAATCTCAACATCCTGTCGGCCCGAATCACCACCCGCACCAACGGCGTGGCGATGGACGTGTTTCGCGTGTCGCATTGGATAGGCGCGGGCACGATGGCGATGGAAGAGGACCGCTGGCTGCGGGTCGAGCACGACCTCGAGCGGGTGATCACCGGCCAGCAGGACATCGCGGCGCTGGTGGCCGCGGCGCATCACGTGCAGAACGCCGGCCGCAAGTTCGTGCGCCACGTACCGACCGAAGTCACGGTGGACAATCGCAGCTCGGAGCAGTTCACCGTGATTGACGTATTCACCCAGGATCGCGTCGGACTGCTGTTCGCAATCACCCACACGCTCTACCGGCTCGGCCTGCTGATTCACCTCGCGCGCATCTCGACCAACGCCGATCAGGCGCTCGACGTTTTTTACGTGAGCGATCGCGAGGGCGGAAAAATCGAGGATCTCGAACGGATGCGGGAACTGCGCGCCAGCTTGCTTGAAAAAGTGGAACAGAATCCCGGCGCAGGAGCCGCCGCGTGAGCGCCGCCGGCTGGGACGAGCTGATCGATCGCCATTTGTCGCGCCAGGCGGTCGAGCGCGGGCTCAGCCGTCATTCGATGGAAGCATACGCGCATGACCTCAGCATTTTTCAATCGTGGTGCCGCGCGGCCGGGCTGACGCCGGCGCAACTCGACGCCGCCACCCTGACCGCGTACCTCGAAGCGCTGGCGGATCGGGGCTTGGCGGTCAGTTCGCAGCGCCGCCATCTCGCCAGTCTGCGCGGACTCGCGCGCGAGCTGGTGGACGAAAAAATCATCGAACGCGATCCCGCGCCGGCGGTGAAGCTCCGGCCGCATCCGCGCAAACTCCCGCGCACCCTGTCGCCCGGCGACGTTGGAAATCTCATCGCGGCGATCGATGCGCGCGATGCCCGCGGATTGCGCGACCGCGCGATGCTGGAAATGGCCTACGGATGCGGGCTGCGCGTTTCGGAACTGGTCGGCTTGCAACTGCATCAGGTAAATTTCGCGGCCGGCGCCGTGGTCGTGCTCGGCAAGGGCAGTAAGGAGCGGATGGTGCCGATGGGCGGCGCCGCGATTCGCGCGCTGAAGGCCTACCTGGAGCGGCGCGATGAAATTCTGAATCCGGGCGGCGACGGAACACGCGGCAGGAAAAAAGTTCCGCGCCGCGTCGCCGCGGTTTTCATTACGAGGCTCGGGCGCGCGATGACCCGGCAGGGATTTTTCAAGGCGCTCAAAGGATGGGCCGCCGCCGATCCGCGGCTTGCATGGGTCAGCCCGCATACCATGCGCCATTGCTTCGCCACGCATCTGCTCGAGGGCGGCGCGGATCTGCGCGCGGTGCAGGAGATGCTCGGCCACAGCGACATCTCGACCACGCAGATCTACACGCATCTCTCCAAGAGCCACCTGCGCAAGGTACATCGCACGTTTCATCCGCGCGCGACCCGCGCGAGCGTGACAGAAGGCACAGACTGACTTGGGCGATCTGAACGGAACCATCGCGAGCGCCTGCATAGTCGCGCCGGCGATCATCTTCGCGATCATCGCGCACGAGGTTATGCACGGGGTGGCAGCGCTGTGGCTTGGCGATGATACCGCGCTTCGCGCCGGACGGCTCACGCTGAATCCGATTTCACACGTCGATCTCTTCGGGACGATTATTCTGCCGTTCGCGCTGTATCTGTTCGGCATGCCGGTGCTCGGCTACGCCAAGCCGGTCCCCGTCAATTTCCGCGTGCTGCGCGGGGGCAGGAGCGGAATGCTGAAGGTGGCGGCCGCCGGGCCGCTGACGAACTTCGTGCTGGCAATCGTGAGCGGACTTGTGCTGCGCGAAATGCCGGCCTTTATGCACGGCTCGCTCGGCCCCACCGTCGCCGAACCGCTTGCCCGGATGATGCAGGCGTCGGTGATTGTCAACGTCGAACTGGGGGTCTTCAATCTGTTCCCCGTGCTGCCGCTGGACGGCGGGCGGGTGCTGTTCAGCATCCTGCCGCTTGGGGCCGCGCGCGCCTACGCGCAGACCGAGCGTTACGGCTTCCTTATATTGCTGTTGCTGCTGTATACGCATTGGCTGGATGTCGCGATCTATCCGGTCATGAACATGGCGCTGGGCGCGATTTCCTGGATGGTGCAACTGTGAGCAACGAAAACGAATCCAGCACGCCGCCCAGGCTCGGAGCCGACGCCGGAGTCCGCTTCCGGCTCGCGATTTACGAGGGTCCGCTCGACCTGCTGCTGCATTTGCTCAAGCGCGCCGAGCTCGATCCGCACGAAGTCACCGCCAGCGTGATCACCGAACAGTACCTGGCATGGCTCGAATTGCTCGACCAGTTGAACCTCGACGTGGCGGGCGAGTACCTGGTGATGGCGGCGACGTTGCTGTTGATCAAGTCGTTCGCAATGCTGCCGCATCCGGAGCTCGCCGAGACCGAGGAAGCCGAAGAGCTCAAGCGCGACCTGATCGAGCGGCTGCTGGAGTATCAGCGCTATCGCGAGGCGGCTGAAAAGCTCGCGCAGCGCGCGCTGCTCGGCCGCGACGTGTTCGCCACGCCCGGCGAGAGCGCGCCCGAAGATGCGGGGGCGAAACAATACACGGTTACGATTTTCGACCTGGTCGAGGCGATTGGCGCAGTGCTCAAGCGCATCGCCGACAAGACCCCGCGCGCCATCGAGCTGCGCGACATCCCGGTGGCGGAATGTATCCCGCGGATAATGCGGGCGCTGGAGGGCGCGGGACCGGTGCAGTTCGCCGCGCTGTTCGAGGACGCAGGCGATCGATCGCTTGTAATCGCGACGTTTATCGCGCTGCTCGAGTTGATACGCCGGCGCGAAGTTCGCGCATTTCAGGAAGCGCGCTTCGGCCCGATTTTTCTCGAGCGCGCCGCCGCGGGATGAGGGGAGGCCCAGTGGAAGAAGAGCGACTGAAATCAATTCTCGCAAGCCTGCTGTTCGCGGCCGGCGAGCCGGTCTCGCTCGCGCGGCTGGCCGCGGTCTTCGACGACCTCCCGCGTGCGACGGTGCAGAAAGCGCTGGCCGCGATGGCCGCCGAGTACAGCGCCGAAAACCGCGGCATCGTGATCGACGAGGTCGCCGGCGGCTACCAGATGCGCACGCCGAAGGACCACGCCAGCTACGTTCGCAAGCTGCTCGCCGCCAGGCCGCCGCGTCTTAGCCGCCCGCTGATGGAGACCGTCGCGATAATCGCCTATCGACAGCCCATCACGCGCCCGGAGATAGAACAGTTGCGCGGCGTTGACACCGGAGGCGTACTCGAAACGCTGCTCGAACGGCGGCTGGTCAAGATTGCCGGCCGCAAGGACGCACCGGGACGCCCGATGGTCTACGAGACCACCGATGAGTTCCTCGAATTGTTCGGACTGAAAAATCTGGAAGGCCTGCCCGACCTTTCGGAGTTCCGCGAGATCGAGCGCGCCGTCGAGCAGACGACGACCGGGCCGGTGGAAGGCATCGAGACTCATCCGGAAGACGTGGTTGCGGTGGATCCCGCCTTATCCGACGAGGTCGGCTCATCAAGCGCGGGCGAAGAACCCGACGAGCCCGGCCCTGGAACATCCGACGACGACAAGACTTCGCACTGACGTGTCGCCGCTCTCGGCGGCGAGGAAACAGACGATGCATCGATTCCGGCTGCTGGTACTCGTTGCGCTGATATCGCCGGCGTTCGCACAATCGTCGTTCGCCCAGCAAAAGCCGCCCGCGGCTCCGCTAAATGACCCGCTCTACATGCGCGTCGTCGCAACGCCATACCCGCCCGAGGCGCAAATCCTCGACGGCGCCGGTCAGCGGCATTCAGCCTACGAGTTGTACGTCACGAATTTCGGCAACACCCTGTTGAAAATCACCAAGCTCGATGTTCAGGGGAAAGACGACGACACGGTTGTCGTGAATCAGTCGGCCAGCGGCAAGCAACTGGCCGCGATGTTCTTGCCGGCCACGGGCGGCGACGCCAGCAAGCCCAACGAGCCTGTGCTGAAGCCGGGCGAGACCGGCGTCTTCTTTATCTTCGTCGATTGGCTTCCTGACCAAGGCGATCCCGACACGTTCGATACGGCGATTACGATCGAACAGCATGGCGAGCGCAGCGGCTCAGGAACAATTCATGCGGCCGCGCTCGAGATAAACCAGGACGATCCGATCGTGATTCGTGCTCCGCTTCGCGGGGTGAACTGGCTCACGGCCAACGGGCCGTCCAACACCTCGGCGCATCGCCGCGCCATGATACCGGTGAACGGACAGCCTCACATCGGCCAGCGCTATGCGATCGACTGGATACAACTTGGCGCCGACGGCAACTCGTTTACCGGCGACAAGAGCAAGAACAGCAGCTATCACGCATGGGATCAGGAGATTCACGCGGTCGCGAACGGAAAGATCGTCGCGGTCAAGGACGGGATTCCGGAGAACGTCCCCAACAGCGGCAAGATCGCGGTGCCGATTACGTACGGGAACCTCGCCGGCAATTACATCATCGAGGATATCGGCGACGGACATTTCGCCGCCTACGCGCACCTGCGGCCCGGTACGCTAAAGGTCAAGGTGGGCGACACGGTTCACGCCGGCTCCGTGCTCGCGCATCTCGGCAATACCGGCAATTCATCGGAGCCGCATTTGCATTTCCAGGTCTGCGACGCGCCGTCGTTCCCGGCCTCGGAGGGTCTGCCATTTGCGATCGATAAGTTCACGCTCCAGGACTACAAGATCGATAAAGCACCGAACGGGCATCCGGCGCTGCGCGTCAAGTCGTCGCATCCGATGATCAAACAAGAACCGATGGAAGACGAACTGGATTCGTTCTAGACGCCGGTATCCTCAAAAACGCCGGTCTCCGGCGTGTAGTTCTCGAAGCGGGTGTAGTTGCTGATATAGGTCAACTTCGCGGTGTCGGTGGGACCGTTGCGCTGCTTGGCGACGATTATCTCGGCCACGCCGGGCTCCTTGCTTTCCTTGCCCTTGTACATTTCCTCGCGGTAGATGAACGCGATCACGTCGGCGTCCTGCTCGAGCGCGCCCGACTCGCGCAGGTCCGCCAGCATCGGACGGCGATTCTCGCGCGACTCGACCTGCCGGTTGAGCTGCGAGAGCGCGATGACCGGGACCTTGAGTTCTTTGGCCAGCGCTTTGAGCGAGCGCGAGATTTCCGCGATTTCCTTTTCGCGCGACTCGCCGGGGCGCGCGGATCTCATCAGTTGAAGATAATCAACGATTATCAGGCCCAGGTTCCTGGCGCGCTCGCGCTTGAGCCGCCGGCATTTCGCCTTGAGCGTGATCGCCGTCGTGTCCGACGAGTCATCGATATAGATGTTCGACTCCGACAGCCGCGCCGCCGCCTGCGCGAGCTTGGGGAAGTCGCGCTCGCCCAGAAATCCCTGGCGCGCACGCGCGCTGTCCACCCGCGCCTCCGAGCACAGCATCCGCAGCACGAGCTGCTCCTTGGACATTTCCAGCGAAAAAAACGCGACGCCCATCGGCGGGTCCGCGTCCATCGCGGCGTAGGCCGCGATGTTCAGCGCGAGCGCCGATTTGCCCATGCTGGGGCGGGCCGCGATGATAACCAGGTCCGACGGCTGGAAGCCCGCCGTGATGCGATCGAGATCGATGAACCCGCTCGGCACGCCGGTGATCATCTCGCGGTTTTCGTAGAGCCGCTCGAGGATCTTCAGCGACTCGCGCGTCAGCTCCGGCATCGTGTGGAACGACGGCTTAATCCGCTTCTCGGAAATCTCGAAGATGCGATGCTCGGCTTCGTCCACGAAGCCGTCCACGTCGGACGGCGCCTCGTAGGAAGAACTCGCGATGTCGGTCGCGATCGACGCGAGGCTGCGCAGCACCGCCTTCTCGTGCACGATGCGCGCGTAGTGCGCGACATTCGCGGCAGTGGGCACGATCGAAGCCAGCTCCGCGATGTAGGCGGGGCCGCCTATCTGCTCGAGCGCGCCCCTGGTGCGCAGCGCTTCCGTCAGCGTGATCGCATCGACCGGCTGGCTGTGGTCGGTGAGCTCGGCCATCGAGCGGAAGATCTCGCGATGCGATTCGCGGTAGAAGTCTTCAGCTGAAAGAATTTCGAGCGCGTGGTTAATCGCGTCGTTGTCGAGCAGAATCGCGCCGAGCACCGATTGTTCTGCTTCGAGATTCTGCGGAGGAACGCGCTTTAGAATATCGTCCGACGAAACCGCCACCTGACCACCACCTCCCGACCGCGCGCTCTGATTTCCAGGAGCGCAAATTATTTCCCATGCAGCGACCGCTTACAACTATTACTCCAGCCGCAAGCCAACGGTTGTCCACTCTGTCCACAGTTGATGCGCGCTCGGCGGGCGCTAGCGTCGCCGACGACGACGCTTCACCGCGAGCATCGGGCCAAGCGCTACTCCGAACATGAAGCCGCCGATGTGCGCCCACCACGCCACTCCACCCATCGCCCCCGCGCGGCCTCCTTGTTCGAGTCCCGCGTAGAGCTGCACCGCGAACCAGACCAAAAGGTAAACGACCGCCGGAATTTCGACGAACTGGACGAAGATGAAAATCGGGATAATCGTCAGGATGCGCCCGCGCGGGTAGAGGATGAAGTACGCGCCGAGCACGCCGGCAATCGCGCCGCTCGCGCCGATCACGGGGACACCCGACTCGGGCGCGATCCACACCGTCGCGAGCGCCGCGGCGATCCCCGCAGCGAGATAAAAGGTTATGTATCGCGACGCGCCCATCCGATACTCGACGGCGGCGCCGAAGATGAACAGATACAGCATGTTGCCCGCGACGTGCCAGAAACCGCCGTGGATAAACATCGACGTGACCGTCGTCATCAACGGCGCGAGCGCGCCGAGGTTGCGACGTGCGGCGAGCTCGTGCCATGCCAGTGCGTTGGTCGAAAGCGCGCGCGTGACCGCCGCCGGGACCATCGCGAATCTGCCCACGAAGGCTGCTACGCGCGCGCCGAGGGACAGTTCGTAGACGAACACTGCGATGTTCGCGGCGATCAGCGCGGTGTTGATTGGAGTCAGGCGGCGCGGCGCGGCGTTGTCGCGAAGCGGAATCATCGCAATATCAGGCCGGGCACGCGGATTGATCGACCGGCGGAGCAATACTAGCGGCGCGCGGCGGGTCGGCGCGAGACGTTATCGCGCTGCGACGGATTCCGGGGTCTATGATTTTTCGCGAATTGCGCTAAGGCTGGAGGTTTTGTATACATTCGCGGCGTGCCTTCGGCGCTCCCAACTACCGCCGTTATGAGTTTAATCTGCGCGCTCTTCTGCCTGCCCGGTGGAATCGCAAGCGCGCAACCGAGTCCGTCCGCGACCAAGAGCAAGCTCACGGTCGGCTTGTCCGCCAAAAAAATCAATTTCGGCAAAGTCCCGGCCGGAACGCAGAGCAGCCCTCGAACCGTCACGCTCACCAACAAGAGCAAAGTCCAATTGCCGGCTCCTTCTTCTGTAACCGTAACCGGCACCGGCTTCATCCTGGATACGAATGAATGTACGAGCGCGATTGCCCCGGCGGGTACCTGCTCCGTCTCCGTCATCTTCAAGCCGCCGTCGACGGGCAAGTTCAAACACGGCCGGCTCACTTTCGAAGACACCGCGGCGAAGAGCCCTCAAAAGGTAAAGCTCATGGGCGTTGGATTGAAGCCGTCGCCCACTGCAACGGCTACTGCCAGCGCAACGCCGACCGCGACTGCAACCGCAACCTCGACTCCCACCGCGACTGCAACTTCGACTCCGACCGCAACCGCAACTTCGACTCCGACGGCAACCCGGACTGCCACGCCTACTTCGACCCCGACTGCGACCGCAACCAAGACGCCGACGCCAACGATGACGCCCACCGCGACCCCGACCGCGACGGCCACTCCAGTCTTCAACGTGGTTTTCGTGACCTCCCAAACCTACGACGGCAGCATAAATGGGGCGATGGGTCTGACCGGAGCAGACGCACAGTGCGCAGCGGCGGCCACGGCGGGAGGCTTGCCGACCGGAACCTACAAGGCCTGGCTCTCGACTTCTACCGTCGATGCATCCAGCAGGCTGGGCAGCGCGCGAGGTTTCATCCGCGTCGACGGCGCGCCGTTCGCCGACAAGATTTCCGACATCACATCCGGCAAGATCCTCAACTCCATCAACCTGGATGAGAACGGCAGCGATGTCGCATTCCAGAACACTTGGACCGCCACCTCGGCCGCAGGAACATTGACGGGCACAGCCTGCAGCGATTGGACGACGAACTCGAACACGTCGCAAGGAGAGCTCGGCTTGAGCTCGGGCGGTCCGCAGCTGTGGACCGATGCCTTTGGCTCGACTGGATGCAATTCCACGAGACACCTCCTCTGCTTCGATACTTCCCACACCAGTGCGCTGACCGTGACCCCTGTCTCCGGCCGCATCGCATTCATCTCCCAGGGTACGTTCGATACGACTTCAGGCGTGACCGGTGCCGATACCCTTTGTCAGAATGAGGCGACCAGCGCGGGTCTGACGAATGCCAGCAGTTTTCTGGCGCTGCTCTCGACCACTTCAGCGTCGGCAGCGTCGCGCTTCGATCTATCGATGGGCTCTATGCCGTATGTGCGGCCCGACGGCATAAAGATCGCCGACGCTACGACGATCGCGTCCGGTGCCGCGCTCGACAGCGGCATCTGGCAGCATGCGGATGGCAGCTACGTGGCAGGTTTCGGCATCGTCACGTGGACGGGATCTTCGTCGCCAACGACCGTCGGCACCGCGGGCACGACCTGTGCCGATTGGTCAGACAATACGACCTCATCGCACGGCTCCGACGCCGAAGCCGTGTCCGACACGCATTGGTGGGGTGGATTCGGGGCCACCACGTGCAACGCCGGTGATTCTGTCTACTGTCTGGAACCATAGTTCGCTGCGATTCAATTTGCGTTGCTCGGAACCGGCCGCATTTGTATCTCGCGAGATTTGCGGCAGGCTTGTGCAGCGGTGAAGCTTTCTTATGCGAGCGCCTCGTCGAACTTTCTGACTTGAGCCGCGCCTCGTTGTATGCGAGAAAGATCGCCGGGTTGGCGACGGCGTCAAACGCCGTCCGCGGATCGCGCCCACGGTCGCCAGCGGACGGCAATCTTTGCCAGGGAGGTTTCAATCATGGAAGTCGTCTCGAATGAAGTATCGATTCGTACCGGCGCCGAGAAGATGCCGGCGCATCTGGCGCGCCCCGCGTCCGGAGGTCCGTATCCCGCGCTGGTCGTCGTGATGGAAGCGTTCGGGCTCAACGATCACATCAGACGCATCACGAATCGATTCGCGGCCGAGGGCTTCGTCGCGATCGCCCCGAATCTTTACTTTCGCCAACCCAACAACGTCGTCGGCTACAACGATTTGCCCGGCGCCTTTCGGCTGATGGGCTCGGTCAACGATGATCAAATCGTCGCGGACATGGGCGCCGCGATCGATCACCTCAAGGCGTTGAAGGACGTCAAGCCGGCGTTCGGTACCGTCGGGTTCTGCATGGGCGGACGCATCGCTTTCATGACCGCGTGCCGCAACTCCGCTGTCAGAGCCACCGCGCCGTATTACGGTGGCGGGATGGTGAAGGCGCGGCAGCCGGGCGCGAAACCGCCCATCGAATACGTCGACGGTCTCAACGCGCCGGTGCTGGCCTTCTTCGGCGGCAAGGACGCGTTCATTCCGATCACCGAAGTTGACGAATTTCGCGACGCGCTCAAGAAGGCCGACAAGCCCGCCGAGGTGGTATTTTTTCCCGACGCCGATCACGGCTTCATGTGCGACGATCGTCCGTCGTTCCATCCCGTGCATTCCAAAGAGGCGTGGGCCAGGACCATCGCGTTCTTCAAGGAGTATCTCGGCTGAAAGGGCGTGGTCGGGTTTTGTTGAAATCATTGCGGCGGGCCGCTCTTCGCCGGCCGGTCTTCTTTCTTGCGATTGCCATCGCTGCGGTCACCGCATGCTATTCGTCCGACTATCATCGCACCACGGCGGCGAACGTATCGCTGCTTTCCGATATGTCCGACAAGCTGGCGGATTATTGCCGCACCTATTTCAAGCTCGACGAGCGGCAACTGTCGTCCGAGGAGATGGGCGAGTTCTACTACGCCTTCAACAAGGCCAACGCGTTCTCGTCATCGACGCCGCGCGAGTCGTCGCTGCGCTCGCATCGCGATTTTGTAAAGCTGCTGAACGCCTACGAACGATTCGCGCACGCCGCCGACGAGTACCGCCTCGGCGGCAAGTCCGACCCCGCGGTGCTCGCCTCATTGCTCTCGCAACACGACCAGGTCCGCCACCTCGCCGGCAAAGTCACCGAGGATCTTCGCGCCGAACCGCACTGATACTTCGCGACCAACCAGATCTAAATCGCGCCGCGCTCAACTCTTCCAATGGTTGCCGTATTTGTCGAGGTACGCGACCTCGCTCACGGGCCGGCGCCTGATCGGTCCGAACTTTCCCTGCGGATATCCGATCGGCATCAGCGCGTAGGTCTGCACTTCGGGCGGCAGCCCCAATATCGCCTTCACCTCGTTCTCGAAATAGGCGTGAATCGTCGTGAGCACCGTGCCGAGACCCAGTCCGCGGCAGGCAAGAATAATATTCTGCACGGCGGGATAGATGCTGGAGCCTGAGAGCCGCGCCATGCGCTTCATCGCCGCGGCCACCTCGGGCGCAAGCTTGGGCGGCGCTCCGGCCGGCGCCGTCTGCTTCAGGCATGCGAGCAACAGCACCGGCGCGTCGCCCATGTGATCGACAAGGTGGGTGGCAGACGCCCGTAGTTTGCGGTAAGCGTCCTCGCTCATGTGCGCGGGCTTGACGCGATTGGCGTAGAGCGCCATCAAAACTCCGCCGCCCTTGCGATACACGTCGCCGATCTTTTTGCGCTGCGCCGGG
This sequence comes from uncultured delta proteobacterium, assembly GCA_963813785.1. Taxonomy (GTDB): domain Bacteria; phylum Desulfobacterota; class Binatia; order Binatales; family Binataceae; genus Binatus. The sequence continues at coordinate 126,053 of CAWFAJ010000005.1, forward strand.
TCCTTGATGACGATGAACTCCCAGCTCTGTTGGTTGCTGCCCGACGGCGCGCGAATCGCCGCGTCGAGCACCCTGGTGATTACCTCGTCGGGAACCGGATCGGATTTGAATCGCCTGAGTGATCGGGCCGAGTAAATTGCCTCGAAGAGTCCTATTTCTGCCATCGTTAAGCTGCTCCGGCTGCGGATTGTTACTCGGTCGGGACCCCGTGCTCAATCGATGCGAATCAGTTTGTGCTTGATCGCGTATCGCACCATCGCCGCCGTCGAGCGCAGCTCGAGCTTCTGCTTGAGGTTGTCGCGATGCGCTTGCGCGGTTTTGACGCTGATGCCAAGTCGTTGCGCGACCTCCTTGGTAGTCGCGCCCTCGCCTATCAGCTTGAGCACTTCGCGCTCCCGTCTGGTCGGACTGGCCGCGGACGCCGTGTTCGCAGGCGCGCCAATCCGCAGCCGCGCGAGTACGATCGGCGCGATCGTCGGGCTCAGGTAGCGCCGCCCGGATTGAACTGCCCGCACCGCGCTCAGCAATTCTGCCGCCGCGTCGGTCTTGACCACGTAGCCCGCGCAGGCCGCTTCGCCAAACGCCTCCAGCACGTATTCCTCATCGTCGTATTGGCTGAGCACCAGCACCTTGCACGCCGGCACTTTCCTGGCGATTCGACCTGCCGCGGCAAGTCCACCGATTCCCGGCATCCCGATGTCCATCACCACTACATCGGGCTTCAGTTGCGCGGCAATCGCGACGGCCTGTTCGCCATCGGATGCCTCGGCGACCACGTCGCACTCGGCCGCGAGCACCATCCTCAGTGCTTCGCGAAAGATCCGATGGTCATCGGCGAGCAGCACGCGAATCCGCCCGTGACTTTCCATCACGCGGACTCCGGGATTTCGGCGACGACTGTAGTGCGGCCTGCCTGCGACTGCACCGTCAAGCTCCCGCCCATCAACTCCAGCCGCTCGCGCACGCCCGCCAGGCCAATCCCGTCGCCCTCGAGGTTGGGGCTGATGCCGCAGCCGTCGTCAGTAACCGAGATGCGCGCGGCCGTATCGGTGCCGTCGATCGTGATTTGGACCGCCTTCGCGCGCGCATGCCGAATCACGTTGGACAGCGCCTCGCGAACGACCTGGAAGCATAGCTGCTGCACCGGGCGCGAGATTTTCTGCGCCGCGCCAGCGGGTACCAGGTGAACCAGCTTCGCGGTCACGCCGGCGCGATGGAGCCGGGCGAACTCGCGCTCGATTGCCTCGTCGAGCGAAGCGTCGCCGATCGTGACCGGTCGAAGTTCGCGGGTCTTGCGGCGCAACTCCTCCTCGACCTGCTCTAAGATCGAGCGCGCCGCTTCGCGCCGGCCTTCGAGCGCAATTTTCGCCGCCGCAATCAACTGCGCCTGATCGTCGTGGAGGTCGCGCGCGATCCTGGCGCGCTCCTCGTCAATCGCCCCGAACATTCTGAGCGCAAGCTGACTCACCAGGAGGTTGCGCCCCGCGGCTTCCCGCTCCATCACCCAGTTCGATGCCAATGGAGCCAGCCGCTCGACAATCGCCTGCGCCGTGGCCGCGGATGCGCGCCCGGCGCGCGACGCTAGCGCAATCGCGCCTCCCTCGAACGGGATACAAACATACGAACCGCCGAATATTCTGTCTGCGGAAGATTGGTTGGCGCGATCGACGCTAGCCGCGCCGCGATCGCGCCAGCGCGCAATCACGATACGGCGCCGGAAACTTTCCCAGAGCGCGCCGGCGGTCTCGCCCAAATCGAATTCCTTGTGGCCGGTCGACGATGCGGCCACCGTCATCGCGCCACCGTCGGCGACCGCAACCACCCATTGATCGAAGCCGGCCCCGCCCGCGACGAGTTCGCCGAAGCGGCCGAACCTTTCGTTCGGCGGCGCCCGCCGCGCCGCCGCAAGCGCCTCGTCCAGCTGCTTCGCCGCCGACCGCTCTCGCGCCAACTCGCGCTTTGCGCCGGCGGCCTGACGGCCGCTCTCGGCGCCGTGGATGCGCCAGAATTCAAGCGAGGCGCGCGTGGCGGCCAGCGCCATCTCGGCGAAAACGGCGCGCGCTATAAGTTCAAGTGATGCTTCAAGTTCGCCGCGGGCGCGATCCGGCCGCGCCACCATCGCGATTCGCACCGCGCTCACGCCGTCGGTGAACGCCGACGCGGCTATCTGGCGCCCGTCGATTGCTTCGGCCCGCACGATTGCGTCGATTTCCCGCGCGTTCAGCGCAACCCTTTCAATCGATTCGATGGAACCCGGCGCACGCCGCGCCTCCTTGACACCGCATCCCGCAACCGCGTCGCTGAGCCGATTGTCGAGTGCAACCAGGACCGCATTCATCACCGGGTCCCATCGCGAGTCTCCGCGCGGCGCGCACACCACTTCGTCGGCGCCCGCGCCACCGGCGGGAAACGCAATCGCGCATCGCTCGGCCGCAACCGTCGCGGCGCCAAGCTCGGCGATAGCGACGATCCGATCGCTGAAAGATGGTTCACGCGCCACAGGCAGCGATGCGACAACCGCCAGTTGATTACGATGTTTCACGGCGTTTGCCAACTTGATGGCTCCGCCCTCAGGATGACAGAGGAAAAGGGCTAGTCTAAAGGGCGCGCGAGCGAATGCGGCCCGCGTCCCGTTACGCAAAGAACAGATTGTTGCGAGAGAAACTCTTTTTGTAGGGATTGTTCCCCTTCCCACATGGGAAGCGGCCAGGGGTAGGTCCGCCGCATCGTTCGAGATTGCGCGCGTGTTCGCTTGGCTCTACGGATGTCCGGAATCGGAGGGCTTCGAGAGCTCGTCGCCGAGCGCCTTCATCTCCGCGCCGAACGCCGTCCAATCGCCGGCGCGAATCGCCTCCATCGCGCGATTGTAATGCTGCGCCGCGCTCTGCATGTCGGCCTTGGGCGCGGGCGCGCCCGCGGCGATCGGCTGCGGGACCGACTCATTGATGATCGCCTTGGCGACCGCCGCCCCCGGCGGCGCCGGATTGCTGAACAGCGCCATCATCGTCAGGTCAAGCGTATCGGCCATCACCACGCGATCACTGTAGGAGGCGATCACCCGCTGTAACTCCGGCAACTGGCCGTTCTCGGCGCGGATGAACAGCGGCTCGACGTAGAGCAAGGAGTCCTGGATCGGTATCACGAGCAGGTTGCCGAGGATGACCTTCGAACCCATCTGATTCCACAGCGAAAGTTGCCGCGAAATTTCGGGATTCTGATTGATGCGCGCCTGGATCTGGTAGGGGCCGTAAATGAGTTTGTCCTTGGAAAATGCATACTCGAACAGGTGACCGTAATCCGCCCCGTCGCAGCGCGCCGCCATCCACGCAATCATGTTGTCGCGTCCCGACGGCACCATCGGCAGCATCAACATATATTCCGCCTGCGCTTCGCCCGGCAGCCGCATGATCACGTAATAGGGCTGCATCGGGACCGTCTGCCCGGCGTAGTTTTCGCGTGGAACTCCCCACAGGTCCTCGCGGTTATAGAAGACCTGCGGATCGGTCATGTGATAGAGCTGGAAAGTGTCGGCCTGAATCAGAAAAAAATCTTCCGGATAACGGATGTGCGCGTGCAATTCCGCCGGCATCGCCGACATCGGCTTGAACATCGCGGGGAACACGCGCTGCCACGTCTTGATTATCGGGTCTTCGGGATCGGCGACGTAAAAATCGGTGTCGCCGGTGTACGCATCGACCACCACCTTGACCGAATTGCGGATGTAGTTGATGCCGTCGGCGTTGCGCTGCGAGTACGGGTAATGATCGCTGGTGGTATAGCAGTCAACGATCCACACCATCCGGCCATTGAGAATCACGGCGTATGGATCGCGGTCGAGGTTCAGGAACGGCGCGATATAGGCGATTCGGCTCTCGATGTTGCGCCGGATCATGATCTTGCTGTTCTTTACGATATTCTCGGTGACCAGCAGATTGATGTCGCGGAAAAAGATGCTGAACAGGAGGCGGCGAAAGAAACCCGCCACCGGCACGCCGCCCGATCCCGCGTAATACGAAAAGACGTTGTCGGCGCCCTTGGGGTAGTCGAACTCGGGCGTAGCCGAATCGACGACGGCGTAATTGTCGCGCGCCTCGCCAAAGTAGATCGCGGGCTGCTCAATCTTCAGCCCCACGTCCGAGACCGCCGGTATGTCCTTTACATAGAACACCGGCAGCCCCTCGCTGTCCTTCCTGTTGACCGGGCTCATCGCCAGCCCCGCGCCGTGGGTGAACTTGAGATGCTGGTTGACCCAGGTCTGCGCGTTTTCGGGCAGCTGATCGATATTCATCTCGCGCGGCGACAGCATCACCTCGGTGTACTTGCCGTCGATCCAGTAGCGATCGATATCGACGTCGCGAAAATCGTAGTAGGTGCGAATCTCCTGCAACTGGCGGTAGGTGTCGATCAGCGGCCGCGGGTCCCAAAGCCGGATGTTCTTGACCGTCGTCGAATCCTGCTCGAGCGCCGCGGGGGTGAGCGCGCCCTGCCCCGCAAACGGTTTCACGTCAACGGTGTCGAGCTTGTAGGCGTGGCGGGTCGCCTCGATGTTGCGTTGCAGGTACGGACGCTCGATCCGCAGCTCGTCGGGCTTGACCCACAAGCGCTCGATCACCGGCTGGATCAAATTCATGATGAGCGCGGGTCCGAACACGATAACGAAGGCGGCGACCGGAATCCTCAGTCCGCCCTCGCGCGCGTTGAACATGCACACCACGGCGGCCGCCAACGACAGCGCCACCAGCAGCCACAGCCCGGGCTGCCACAGGATGCGATCGACGTAGCGCAGTCCGAAGACGACGCCATTGGTATGCAGCAGCAAGTCGAAGCGGCCGAGCCAGTAAGTCATCGCGCGCTGCACGAAGAACAGCCCCAGCAGGACAGACAGATGGCCGGCCGCGCCCGGCGAAACGCGCGGCGGCGATTCCTTGAAGTCGAGCGCGCCGCGCGCCCAATAGACTGCGATCGCAATCGCGGCGGCCAGCACGATGATCATCAAGAAGAGATCGCGGATTTCCTCGAGCAGCGGCATCGTGAAGACGTAGAAGCCGATGTCGTTGCCGAAGGCCTGATCGGCAATTCCGAACGGCACCCCGTAGAGACCCTTGAGGTAAGTGTCCCAGCTGCCAGCCTCGCCTTGCGCCGCGAACAGCGCCAGCAAAGCCGCGACGGCGGCGACGATCACGCGCCACGGCACGCGTTCGCCGAGCGCGCGAATCAGCTCGGGCAGATTAACCTCGACTATCTCGTCGGGGCGGCGGACCACGCGCAGCCGCTCGCGATCGCGGCTGGAGCCGACTGCAATCAACCCACTGACGAAGATCACGACGAACGCGACCAGCCAGACGATCGCGAAGATCGCGATTTCCGCGCCGACGGTTGTATCGAAAACTCCGCCGAAGCCGAGTCTTCCGAACCAGAGGTAGTCAACCAGCAGCTGGTCAACGAGGCTCAGCGCGCCGAACGCGACAAGCAGAACTATCGCCAGGACGATCAGGATATTGCGGGGTCGCATCAGGGTGCTGCGCTATTCGCCACGGCCGATCTGGCTGACGTGTTCCCGCACGACGTCGGGCGGGCATAGCCAGATGAAGACTTTGAGCGAGAGGTAGCCGATAAGAATCCAGTCGAGTTCGCCGATAATAGGAATCATGTCGAGCTCGAGCGCCGGCGGCGTGAGCATAAGCAGCAGACCCATCCACGGCACCATTTTCGCCAGCATCGGCACGCGTTCGTCGGTGATCAGCCGATAAAACAGTCGGACGAACTGCGGCAGAAAAATCACCAGCCGGCTCAGTTGCATCGGCGAGAGGAATTGCATGCGAAGCATCGATCGAAACATAGGCTCAACCCGACAACATCATACTCTAGCACAGAGCGGCGCCGAAGATGTCCTGCGGTGAGGGTCTTTTTGTTACAATTAGCGGCATTCGAGGAGGGCGAAGCGGAGTGAAGAGACACATGGCGCTGGGCGATTTTTTGGTCGCCTACCTGCGCAAGCTTGGCGTGTCGCACGTCTTCGGCATCCCCGGCGACCTCGCGCTCAAGCTGTTTTTCGCGCTGGGGCGCAAGCACGGGTTGGAAATCATTACGCTGTCGCACGAGCCGGGGGTCGGATTCGCAGCCGACGGCTACGCGCGCGCGACCGGGAAAATCGGAGTAATCTGCGTGACCTACGGCGCCGGCGGCCACAACATGGTCAATCCGGTCGCGGGATCGTTCTCGGAACGCGTGCCGATTCTGATTTTCTCGGGCGGCCCGGGCGAGGAGGAACGCAAACTCGGCACGCTGATTCATCACCAGGCTCGCGAGATCGAATCGCAGCGCCGCATCTACAACGAAGTAACTTGCGCGTCGGCCGTGCTGACCGATCCGCGCACCGCTGCCGATGAATTGCATCGCGTCGTGCGCGCCATTTGGGCCGAGCAGCGGCCGGGCTACATCGAGATTCATCGCGACATGATTGACCGGCAGATCGAAGTCCCCGACGAGCTAATCGAATGGGACGGGCGGCTGCATTTCCAGGAATCCGACACGCGCAAGGTCGAGGAAGCAGCGCACGAGACCGCCGCGATGTTCAACGAGAGCCGCAAGCCCGTGCTGATCGCCGGCATCGAGATACATCGCTTCAAGGCGTCGCACGAGTTGGTGGAACTGGCCGAGCAGATGGGCGCGCCGGTGTTCACGACGGTGCTCGGCAAGGGCGCGTTCCCGATGGACCATCCACTGTATATGGGCGTGCACGTCGGCCCGATCAGTCCGCCGTCGATCGTCGCACGGATGGACGCGGCCGACTTCGTGCTCAACCTCGGATGTCTGAAAACCGACATGAACTTCGGCAACCGTCCGCCGCACGTGATCCAGGGCAGAACGGTGTGGGCGGTCGATCGCAAGGTCGAGGTGAAGTATCACACTTACACCGACGCCGGGGTGCGCGATTTCGCGCGCGCGTTGCTGCGCGAGAAGCTGCGGCTTCATCATGAGAAGGTTCATTACGCCGACAATCTTCGCGAGATTGCCGCGCGCGACGGCAAGCCCGTCAAGGTCAGTCAGATCCTGGCCGCGGTCAACGAATTCCTGGCCGACAAGCGCGAATACCTGGTGGTCGCAGAGTCGGGTGACATGCTGTTTGGCGGGCTCGACATCCGGGTGCCGCACAACGGCGGCTATCTGGCGCAAGGGTTTTACGCTTCGATGGGATTTGCGGTGCCGGCCTCGCTTGGCGCGCAAATCGGCAGCGGTCTCAGGCCGCTGGTGCTGTGCGGGGACGGCGGTTTTCAGATGACCGGGCCGGAAATTTCGCAGGCTCCGGCCAAGGGCGTGAATCCGATCGTGGTGGTGATCAACAACGGCGGATGGGGCATCTTCCGGCCGATTGCCGAACGCCGCGAACTGCTGGAGATTCCGCCGTGGCCATATGCGAAGCTCGCGCGCGATTGGGGCGGCGCCGGATTCGAGGCGGCCACGGTCGAGCAGCTGAGCAATGCGCTGCGCGCGGCGCATGAATGCAAATCGTTTGCGATAATCGACGTGCGGGTCGAACGCGACGATCTGTCGCCGGTGACGGTTAAGTATATCAAGGCGGCGGCCAAGCGCTCGCAAGTGCCAGCGGAGCACGCGGCGCGCGGGAATTCGCGCCCATGACCGAATCAATAAAGACTGATTCAATAAAGATCGACGCAATCGAGAAGTATCGGCGCGCGTACCGCGACTTCAGGTGGGAGACGCCGGAGCATTTCAACTTCGCCGCGGTCATCGACAAGTTCGCCGAAGATCCGCGCCGGGTTGCAATCCTGTGGGAAGACAGCGAAGGGCGGCGCGCGCGGCTGACGTTCGCGGATATCGCGCAGCAATCCAAGCGCATCGCGAACGTTCTCGCCGGACATGGAATCCGGCGCGGCGACGCCGTTTTGCTGGTGCTGCCGCGAATCACGCTGTGGCAGGCGGCGTATATCGGGGCACTGAGGCTCGGCGCGATCGTAATCCCGTGCACCTCGATGCTGCGCGAGAAGGACCTGGTGTACCGCGCGAATCATTCCGGGGCACGCGCGATAATCGCCGGCGTCGAGAATGCCGCGATGATCGCGGAGCTGCGCAAGCAATGCCCCAGCGTCGAGCATTACCTGTTAGCCGGCGCCGCCCGCAGCGGCTGGATAAGCCTGCAGGAATATATGGGGCACGCATCGCCTGCGTTCAAGACGGTGAATACTAAATCGTCGGAGCCGGCGATTTGCTATTACACTTCCGGCACGACCAGGGAACCGAAAGCGGTTCTGCATAGTCACGCCTATACCTACAGTCATCGGTTCACGGGGCTTAACTGGCTCGACGTGAGGCCGGGCGACCTCCATTGGACAACCTCGGACACCGGCTGGGCCAAGGCGGCATACGGCGTGCTGTTTGGGCCGTGGATGAACGGCGTGACGACCTTCATGTACAACGGCCGCTTCGATGCGGCGAAAGAACTCGAGTTGATCGCGCGCTACCGAGTTACTACCTTCTGCGCGCCGCCGACTGAGTATCGAATACTCATTAAGGAAAACCTCGCGGACTACTCATTCCCGAAACTGAGGCATTGCACGGGTGCGGGAGAACCGCTCAATCCGGAGGTGATCGAGGTGTGGCGCGAGCGGCTGGGACTGACGATTCACGACGGTTATGGACAAACGGAAACCGCCATCCTGGCCGCGAACATGCCCGCGATGCCGGTGAAACCGGGCTCGATGGGCCTGCCGTTTCCGGGTCACGAGGTCCGCGTTATCGACAACCAAATGGCCGAGACCAAAGTTGACGAGCTCGGAGAAATAGCGGTGCGGATGAGCCCCGAGCGGCCGCCGTCGCTGTTTTTGGAGTATTGGAAAAATGCGCAAGAGACCGCCAGCGTGTTTCGCGGCGACTGGTACCTGACCGGCGACCAGGCGACCCGCGACGCCGACGGCTATCTATGGTTCGTCGGGCGCGCCGACGACGTGATCATTTCGGCGGGCTACCGCATCGGGCCGTTCGAAGTGGAGAGCGCCCTGCTCGAGCATCCCGCGGTAATGGAATCGGCGGTGGTCGCGAGTCCCGACGCGGATCGCGGCTCAATCGTCAAGGCCTTCGTGAAGCTGAGGCCGGGCGTCGAGCCCGGCGAGCGGCTGGCGACCGAGCTGCAGGAGCATTGCAAGCGCGTGACGGCGCCCTACAAATATCCGCGCGAGATAGAATTCATCGACGAGCTGCCCAAGACGGTCAGCGGGAAGATTAGGCGCGTCGAGTTGCGCCGCCGGGAAGAATCACGCAAGGGCAAGTCCGCTTAATTTCGGCATTCACTTCGGTGTCCGCCGGCTCGGCGATTCGACTCTGCTAGCGCGGGGGCGACGCGCCGTGAGATTGCGGCGCCGGAGTCGGAGTCGCCTCGACGGATCGCATCGGGAATGCGGCGCGAAATGCCGACTGTAGCATCAGCAAGCCGACGGCGCGCGAGAGTGCAACCGACAGAGACTCGGCGGGTTCGGTCTCAAGCGGCAGAAAGACCTCGGCGCCGACGGGATTTGGCGGTTCATTTTCGATGCCGTTGATCTCGTCCGAGTAAAGCACGGTGCCATCGCGATTCTTGAGCTCAAACTTTACGCGCACCACGGCTCTCATCGAAAAGTACTGGCCGTGGAGGGTCTGGCTCGTTCCAAAGCGCTTATTTACTTCGAGTTGTTCGAGGTCGGAGGTGAGGATGAAATCCGAGCCCTCGGGCGGCTTGCCGTCGCCCGGATTCGAGTCGAGCGCTACCGGCATCAGACCGGCGTCCGCCAGTCCCTTGATCAACGCGTGGTTGAACGCGCGGGCCGCATCGGCAACCACGAGCGGAGTCTGGGGAGCGCCGTCGGCGGCGTAGATCGTGCCGACGTTGGAATCGCCGGAGCCGAAATTTCCGGTGGTGGGAGGCACCGCGATTCTGACGGGACGAAAAATATTCTGCGACCCCGGCACGAAGCCCGGAAGATAATGGAGATCGATACGCGTGCGCGGCTTGCATCCAGTCAGCGCGAGCGCAAGCGCCGCCATCGCGACGCAGTCGCGAACGCGGCTACGATTGAGGCGGCGACACCGCAGGATGCCTGTCCCTCCACCAAAAGACGAAGACCACGATCGCCACGGCAACCCCGGCCAGTTCAATCCATCGCGACGCCTGATGAGCCGTCGTCATGGCGCGATACAACTCGTCGCCCACCAGGTAGCCGACCGTGACGACAAGCGAGCACCATACGATCGCGCCGAGCACGTTCCATCCGAGGAACTGAAAGAACGGCATCCCGCACGCACCCGCCATCGGGCCCGCCATGAATCGCGCGCCGGTGATAAATCGCGCCATGAACACCGCCTTGCTGCCGTGGGTCTGAAAGAAAAGTTGCAGGCGGTCGTAACGCGTGCGCAAGAAGGGAAAGGCGGACGCGAGCCGAACGAGTACGCGCTGTCCGCCGGTGCGGCCGATGACATAGCCGCAGCAGTCGCCCGTGACCGCGCTCGCGACTACGGTGACGTAGACGATTCGCAGATCGAGCAGCGCGCGGCCGGCCAGGAATCCGGCGGCAAGCATCACGGTTTCCTCGGGCACCGGGACGCCCAGGTTGCCGACGAACACGGCAATGAAGATGCCGAGATAGCCCCACGCCGCCAGCACGTCGGCGATATGCGCGGGGTCGGTTATCCCATGCATCGGAAATCCATCTGTCGCGAAGTCGGCGCCAATCCCCACCCCCGGCCTCGGCTATCTCCAGCCTGCCGGATTGAGTGTGCCAGCGTAAGAGATTTTTGGCTAGTCAAGCGTCAAAAATACGCATCAAGCGAAGCGGGCGCCCGGCGAGTGCGACGTCTCCGAATCATGGGAAAGGAAAGAGTGACGTGCGCTCAGAAGGCCCAGTGGCCTTTGAAGAACTCGCCGCAGAACAGCGCCAGGAAGAGTATCGACCACACAGTCAGCGCCGCCGATGCCAGGCGGTTGCGCGACACCATCGCTTCCAGCATGAAGATGGGGAACATCGCCAGCACCAGCCGCGGCGCGCTCATGTCCCATGACTGCATCGCGATGATGAGCCAGTTACTCGCCATCCACATCGTGTAACAAGGCCGCAGCCACCACGCCGACGCCAGCGTCGCGATGAAACCGCCCGCCACGAACAGCATGATCGCCATGCCGTGCGTGATGGCGTCCGCCGGCGACATCCAGGTATTCACCCCGAGCTGATTGTAGGCTGCCCACGGCATCCTCAGTTGATTCGTCCAATGCTCCCCGGCAACCGTTACGAACGCGAGGGGATCCCCCGTCAGGTGGTAGTTCACCAACATGAAAAATCCGAAGCCGAGCGGGATGAGCGATACCCACAGCCATCGGAGGTTCCATCGGCGCGTCTGCCATAACTCCTGCAGACCTTCCACCCCGAATGCCGCGATCAGCAGGATTCCGGTGTCATGGGTGAGCGTTGCGAGCGCACCATAGATTCCCGCATACAGCCAATCCCCGCGCCGGCACGCCATGAAAGCCGCGACGACGAAGAGCAGGAAGAGACTCTCCGTGTACGCGACATGCAGGAAGTATGAAGTCGGGAAGATGAACAGGAACCATACTGCCCGGCGTGCAACCGCTTCATCGAAGTCGATCTTCATGAGCCGAAACAAAGCCACCGCCAGCGCCATCGATGCGATAGTCGTGACGGCCAGTCCCGCGAGGTGCGGGCTTCTGAAAACCGGCGTCAGCAGCCGTATCAGCCACGGGTAGAGCGGATAGAACGCCAGCCGGAGCCGCGCGTCGCCGGCCGTGCCGTAGCCCAGCGTCGCGATGTTAAGGTACTGGCCTACGTCCCAATGATTGAGCAGACCGAACGCATCTTCGCGCGAGGTGATCCACTTGTTGTAGTGGATCTCGAAGCTCAGCATCCCGTACCAGAACAGCAGCGCCTTGACGATGAGCACCATCGCGACCAGTTCCCACTCATCGCGTGAGAGCAGCGCGCGAAAACCGCGAGGGCTCGGCTCGATGGGTGAATCCGCGAGCACCGCGACTTGCGATTCTGCCGGGATTTCCGGCTTGGCAGGCAAATCGCCTAACATCACGATTCCCCGCGCCCGATCCGCATGGAGTCGATCGGTGCCGAGGTCCTCGCCGAGGCCGGCAAGCTCAGGACCAACCTACGGACCATTGAGGCCCCAGACATGAATCTGCCAGACGCCGAAGGCAACCAGAAAAATCGAAACGCAGATTAGAATTTTAGTGAGCTGATCGGTCCGCCGCGGCATCCCGATCGCCATCATCACAAGCAAAAACGGGAATGCCGGGATATAGTGTCGCGTCCCGAACTGCGCGAAGCCGTTGGCGTAGCAGAGCAAGCTTGGAATCGATACCAACACCGCCGCCAGCCCCATCATCGAGACTGTCAGCCGCTTGAAGCTCGGGCGCAACGCGAGCACAAAGGCCGGACTGGTGAGAGTCAGCGCCTGGCCTGAGAAGACCGGATGGATGTATGGGAAGGTAGCATTGACCGTCGGCGCCATGAATAGCACCGTGTAGAGGTTGCCCGGAAGATAACGCAGCGAGAACGCCGGTGCATTCTTGGGGCCTGTGAGCATTACGCCTTGATCGAAGAAGCTGTTGAAGCGCGCCTCGTTCAGCCCTACGAAAACCACCCCGACGGCGAGAAAACCGGGAATCATCGCAAACATTTCGGTGAATTTCCGCCCGCGCGCCATCGCAAGAATCGCATAGATCGGCGCCGCGAGCGCCAGGTCATAGCGCCCAAGCGTCGCGAGTCCCGCCCAAATCCCAAGCCAAAAAGGACGCGCGGCGCCGAAGAGTTCGATCAGGGTCAAAAGTGTGAAGATGAGCGCACTGGTCATCGGCAACGCCCAGGTGCTGCCGATGACGGTCTCGTACCACAAGACGTTGCCTATCCCGAAAAAAACCGTCAGCCAAACGCGTGACTCGGTGGATAGCGTGAATCTGCCCAGCAGCATCCAGGCGAGTGCGATATCAATCGCGCCCATCACGACCGAAAATTCGGTCTGATTGGTATTCATTCCCCAGATTGCCGTAAGCGGCATCAGCATGATCGCAGGCAGCGGAGGGTGCAGCGCATAGCTGTACGGGCCGATCTGCGCATGCTCCAGGAACGATTGCGGCGCGTCGATATAGGTATGTCCATGATTGAATGCAACTGCCTGGCGCACTTGTTCGTTGAAGGGCGACGGATCGAACATCGTCACGCCATAGAAGGCCAGGAACGCGACAAACACTGCGAAGGCGGTCCACTGCTCTGGGGATAGCGCCGCACGGATTCGCGTTGCGATCGATGCTCCCGCACGCTGCTGGGCTGCGCGCATCGCTACAAGCCCGCCGACCGCGAGCGCGGCTGCTATATAAATCAGGAAGTTCCAGGTTCGATGCTGAGTCAGAAAGTGTGGAGCAAGCGCCAGGACAGCAACAATTGCGCAAACGAAAAAAACCCGCGCGGTTTTAGCGTAAGAATCTTTCCCAGCCGCGAGATCAGAATGACCAGACCGAGAATCGGTTGCATCCTCGCGAGATTCGAACCCGCCGGCCCCAAGCTCAGGCGCACCGTTCATAGCGCTCTCAGGTTTAGCCGAGTTTCACCTGCATTTACAGCGCCGGCCTTTGTTGACCTCAGGTCTAGCCTGAAAGAACCTGCCGCTTGTCGCGAGGAGACGTTCGCGCGGTTCGCAACGTCATGCGCTTCCAGCGCGTCGGTGCTCACTGTGGCAATGGGTTAGCGTTGCCCCGCTTTATCGCTACTTGCGCCGCCGCCCAGTTAAAAATCTGCCCAGTGGAACTCGCCGCATCGTCAGTGCTACCGTTCTGGCTCTGATAACTAGCCACGATCCAGTATTCGTTCGCCGCCGCTTCCTGATTCACTAGCGTTTTCGTATCGGCTGGCATCAGTGGACCAAGTCCTGGACCGCCAAAATCCGTAGCGTTGAAGGCAAGGATCAGGTCTCCGTCGGCCGTGGTAACGACCGACTTGGCCGTCAGCGTGCCGCCGTTGCCGGTGTTGCCGCTGGTCATGTCCACCGGCGAGCCTGTCGCGACATTGTCGAGCAGCACGACCGCGCCCTGCGCATCGACCGGTTCGCTGAATGTCCACGTGGCCGTGCTCGGCGTCGTTCGCCTGGATTGCATGCCAATACAAGGACTGTCGCGTCGTTTTACTGGAATCGTCGCGAATCATTTGCCATCCAGCCGGCGCGGTGATCGTCGGTTTTGAGCCGCCGTAGCTCAGTACGTCGGCGATCGCGACCTGGCCGGCCTGTGCTTTTGGACCCCAGTCGAGCGAAAGGCTGGTCGTCGCCTTCTTCATCGGCGTTTGCGCCGCAGAAACAAGGTTGGGGCCGCCGACCGTATTTTCGGGGCTTTGTGACGGCGAAGAATTGCACCCGACGATGAAAACGGCAGCAACCGCGATCAATGCGTACCTGATCATTCTCTGCTCCTCGCAGTTATCAGCACTGCCGCGATTTTACCATTTTCCGATCCGCCAACAATCTCGTGCCGGGGATACGCGGCAGGCATTCTTGGCAAGTGGGCGGGCGGCAAAGGTTCAAGCGGCGGCGCTCTGACCCGGGGCTGGTGCAAGGATCGACCCGAGGATTCGGTAAACCTCGCGATTGACTATCAAGCTCGCGTGCAGACCCGAGACTTCGAAATTGGAGCCGGCATCGTCGATGCACGATTGCCAATGCACGATCTCGTCGCGGCGCGTGTAGATGGCGCTGAAGCGGCTCTTTCCCGGGGTTGGCGCGACCACGGTGGCAACGAATGCGCATGAGCATTCGACCGTGCCGCAGCTCTCGCGCTCGTCGGAAAACGTCTGAAAGAAAGACTGGATCGCCTGCAGCGCGGGACGGACTCGATCGTGTACTCCCGTCCACCCGTCGCGAATCGGCGAGCCAAGCGCCACCACCTGGCGCACGTTTGCGGGGTTTGCCGCGGCGATTGCGCGGCCCAGTACGCCCCCCAGGCTGTGCCCGATGATCGTCACGGGCTCGCCGGATTCGCGCGCGATCTTTTCCACCCGCCATCCCACCACTTCCATCGTGCGCTGTGGGCATCCGACGTTGAGATCGATCCCCGACAGATACGGACGGTATCCAACGCGCCCCAGCCATCGCGCCAGCGTGCCAAGCGACCAATCGCCCGCGGTGAATCCGGGAATCAGCAGGACCGGATGGCCGTCGCCGGGCGGCACTCCGAAACCATAGCCGACCGGGTCGCGAATCAACGAAGCGTACTGCTGCAGAAAGTCGAAGTAGGCGAAGGCGGTAAGTTGCAGCAGCATCCCGGTTGCTAATCTTTGTTCTGACGCTTTTGTGCGCGCGTCCGGGCGACACTGCCACGAAATGCCGTAACTGTAAAGTCATTCGGGCGAAATATGCGTGTGATCTATGAACAGGAAAAAAAACGTGCGTGATGTCGGCATCACGCACGCCAAGACGCTCTTCGATTTTCGTGGGCGCTAGCCCTTGGGCAGGCCCAAGACGCGCTCGCCGATAATGTTGTGCTGGATCTGATTGGTCCCGGCGTAAATCGTGGGACCGCGCGCCGCCAGCATTCTGAACGACCACTTGCCCTTGTCAACCGCGAACGGCGCGTTGAATTCCAACTGGCTGTACGGCCCCAGCAGCTCCATCGCGTAGAGCGCAATCTTGAGCGCGAGCTCCGTGCCGCACAGTTTCATCATCGAGCCTTCCGGCCCCGGCGGCAGCCCCTTCAACTGGCGCGTCAGTTGCCGATAGCCGGTGTATCGCAGCGCCTGCGCCTCGGCGGCGAACTCCGCGACTTTCTGCCGCACGCTCGCGTCGTCCCACGCGGTTGTGCCGTTACCGCTGCGCGGGATGCGCCTGGCGAGCCTCGCCAGCTCATAGACCTCGCCCATCGCACCTTCGCCACCGCCGCCGCCGCGCTCGAACAGCAGCGTGGTCATCGCGACCTGCCAGCCGTTGTTGCGCTCGCCGACGATATTCTTTTTCGGCACGCGGACGTCCTCGAAGAAGACCTCGTTGAAGCCCTTGCCGCCGGTCATCTGCACCAGCGGACGCACCGTTACCCCGGGGCTGTGCATATCGATCAGCAGGTAGCTGATTCCCTTGTGCTTGGGCGCGGCGGGATCGGTGCGCACCAGTGCGAAGATCATGTCCGCATGCTGCGCAATCGAGGTCCAGGTCTTCTGCCCGTTGACGACAAAGTCGTCGCCGTCGTCAACCGCACGCGTCTGCACCGACGCGAGGTCGGAGCCCGCGCCCGGCTCGGAGTATCCCTGGCACCAGACCTCCTCGCCTTTGAGAATTTTCGGAATATGATTTTTCTTCTGTTCCTCGGTCCCCCAATGTATCAGCGTCGGACCGAGCAGGTTGATTCCCATCCCGATCATCGGCTCGTTGAGCCCAAGCCGGCTCAGTTCTTCCCGATAGATCAGCCGCTGCATGACGGTTGCGCCGCGCCCGCCGTATTCCTTGGGCCAGTTGACCGCCACCCAGCCGCCCTCGTTGAGCCTGCGGTGCCAGTTGACGCGCGCCTCCCAGTCGCCCTCGCCCTCGTCGGCCATGATATTGCTCGGCGGGGGAGCGTATTTCTTGTTCGCTTCGAGCCACGCGCGCACTTCGGTGCGAAATGCCTGGTCTTCCTGCGTATAGTTGAAGTCCATCGATTGAATGCCTTCTCCGTTGATTCCCGGCGCGCGCGCGTCTCAGCCCTTGGGCAGTCCGAGCACCCGCTCACCGATAATATTATGTTGTATCTGATTGCTGCCCGCCGCAATCGTGCCGCCGCGCGCCGCCAGCATCCTGAACGACCACTTGCCTTTATCAACTGCGAACGGCGCGTTTAATTCGAGCTGGCTGTACGCCCCGAGCAGCTCCATCGCGAACAATTGAATGCGCAAGTTCAGCTCCGTGCCGCATAGCTTCATCATCGATCCTTCGGGCCCCGGCGGCATCCCCTTCAGCCGGCGCGTCAGCTGGCGATAACCGGTGTACCGCAGCGCCATCGCCTCGCAATGGAACTCCGCGATCTTCTGCCGCACGCTGGCGTCATCCCACGCCGATGCGCCGTTGCGCGGCAGAGATTTCGCCAGCTCCACCAGCTCGGCGCATTGGGTGAGCATGCCGCGATCGCCGCCGCCGCCCGATCGCTCGAACATCAGCGTCGTGATCGCCACCTGCCAGCCCTGGTTCTTCTCGCCGACCAGGTTTTTCTTCGGCACTCGCACGTCTTCGAAAAAAACCTCGTTGAAACCCCTGGTGCCGGTGATTTGCACCAGCGGCCGCGCCGTCACCCCGGGACTGTGCATATCGACCATCAGGTAGCTGATTCCCTTATGCTTGGGCGCGTCGGGATCGGTGCGCACCAGCAGGAAGATCCAGTCGGCGTACTGCGCGATCGTCGTCCACACTTTCTGCCCGTTGACGACGAAGTCGTCGCCCTCCTCGACCGCGCGCGTCTGCAGCGAGGCCAGGTCGGAGCCCGCGCCCGGCTCGGAATATCCCTGGCACCAGATTTCTTCGGCCTTCATTATCGGCGGGATGAAGCGCTGCTTCTGCTCCTCGGTCCCCCAATGCAACAGCGTCGGCCCGAACATGGTGGTGCCCATTCCGATCATCGGCGCCGCGACGCCCGCCCGCGCGAGTTCCTCGTTATAAACGATCGTCTGCAGGATACCGGCGCCGCGCCCGCCATACTGAACCGGCCAGTTGGGCGCGAGCCATCTGCCTTCGGCCATCTTCTTCGCCCAGCGCTTCTGCTCTTCGAACGCGTTCTTGCCCTCGGCCATCAACATCTCGCGCGAGCGCGGCGCAAAATGTTTATTGGCGTCCAGCCATGCGCGAAACTCCATCCGGAACGCTTCGTCTTCGGGATTGAAATTGAAGTCCATCGCGCATTTCTCCTGGCACGGCTCCAGGTCCCGTGCCGGCCATGACGACCACCCCCACTGACCGCAAGGCGCATGTCGTGCTTGAACTTAAAACATTCGACCCGCGCTCTGCAAAGGCAGACCAGCCCCCTGCCCGTGGCGACGGCAGCGCAGTATTAAGCCGTTGGCAGGGGCCGCGCCCGCCAACGGCGCGCGCCCCTAGCGGTGGGGGCAGGGCTCAGCCCTGCCAGCGCGTAGTCGCGAAAAGATGCGCCGCGCAGATTTTCGCGTCTTCTTACTACTGGGTGCAGGGATCATCCCTGCCGAAGGAAGCGTGAAACCCACCGCGGGTTTCACATTCAATAAAGTGTATTTGCCTCCCGTCACCCCTGCCCGTTTGACAATACTTTGGCGATTACGGAAAGTCGGACTCCGGGAACGATTGGATAACCGCATGCGACTTCTGCACACGATGCTCCGGGTGAACAACCTCGACGAGTCGCTCACCTTCTATTGCGACAAGCTCGGCATGAAACTCCTGCGCAAGCACGACTTCCCCGGCGGCGAGTTCACCCTCGCCTTCGTCGGCTACGGCGCCGAGAACGAAACCGCGGTGCTCGAGTTGACCTGGAATTGGGGAACCTCGAAGTACGAAATCGGCACCGCCTACGGACACATCGCGCTCGGCGTCAACGACATCTACAAAACCTGCGCCGACTTGAAGCAAAAGGGCGTCAACGTCGTGCGCGAGCCCGGCCCGATGAAGCACGGCACCACTCCCATCGCGTTCATCGAGGATCCCAACGGCTACAGGATCGAACTGATACAGCGTAAGTAGGCGCGGGTCCCCCTCACAGCCTGAAAAATTCCTTGATCGCCCCGATCGATTCCGCCTCCGTCAGCGACGGCGCATGCCCTACTCCCGGCACCTCGACGGCTTTTGCCCGCTTGAGCACCGCGCACATCCGGGTCGCCGTCGCACGCTCCAGGATATCGCTGTCCGCGCCGCGCACGATCAGAATCGGGCACGCGATCCGCGCGTACGGCACCCACAAATCGAGGCGCTGCTGCGCGGTCCCGCCGCGAAGCGGCCGCCGCACGCTGGCATCCATCTTCCAGACCAGGCCGCCATCAGCGCCCGGCTTGACCGACCATTTCACTTGTTCGGCGACAACACTGTCCGCCAGCTTCGCCATCGGCGGATAATTCTCTTTGTAGTACTTCACCACTTCGCCGAGATCTTTGAAGCGCTCCGGCGCCTCGCCGACGTAGCTCGCTATTCGCGCCGCCCCCGCGGAATCGATTTCCGGACCGATGTCGTTCAGCACCAGCCGCTCGATTCGTTCCGGCCATCCTCCCGCGTACATCATCGAAATTATCCCGCCCATCGAGGTGCCAATCAGGCTGGCGCGAGCGCACCCCAACTGCTCGAGCATCCGCGCCAGATCGGTCACGTAATTTTGCGGGATATATTCGGTAGGCGGACCCCACTGGCTGTCGCCGCGACCGCGCACGTCAACCGAAATCACGTGATAGCTCGGCGTCAGATGAGGCGCGAGCGCGTCGAAGTTGTGCGCGTTGCCGGTCAGCCCGTGGACGCATACGACCCACGGCGCGCCGTCGTTGCCATAGTCGATATAATGAAGCCGAAGACCGTTCGCGCTGACGAATTTGTCCGATGCCATCTTTTATTCCTCGGCAGGTTGGAAAGGGGTCAGGGGTTTCCGCCCCCCGCCATCTCGTACCACAATCGCTCCGATTGTCGCGAATGTGGCAACCCGCCCGATTATTCTCCCGATTTGCGGCTTTTTTCACCACTGCGGCAAACTTAATCCCATCTAATTCTTGACGTCAGAGGTATATTAGCATAACTTACAGACTTGAGAATGACGCATCTTCACCGAACCCGGGTATCTGCGATGGCTCATCACAACGGCAACACCATGACCAAACTCAAATCCACCGACTGTGCTTCTTCCGACGAGATGCTCAAGCTCGCCCTATGCCTGATGCCTGAGCCGCCGACCGCCAAGGTCAGGCGCGCCATTGAGGAAAGCCTGATCGATCGCCAGGCTCATGAAGTTGCCTGGACAGCGTACGACACCGTCGTCGGCGCCGCCAACGACCTGACCAATCGGCTCTTTGCCAATCCCGCCGTCGGCAATGTGCTCGGCGGCGCAATCGACATCGTGCTTCGATGGCAACGGTTCAACGCCGCCGTCGCGGGCGCCTTCTTCGGCACTCTGTGGCCCGCAGTCGACCTGCCGGCGGCGACCGATATCGAAGCGATTCAGATCGAACTGCGATCGATGCGCGAGGAACTTCTCGACGCGGTTGCCGAGCGTGACGCGGCGAAATCGCTCGCGGCGCGGGAATCCAGCGCTTACCAATTTTCGGCGTGGCCGCAATGGCCGGGAAGCGACCCGGCGGAGATCGGCAAAGATGTCGGCCATTAACGAGATCGCTTTGCTCCGGATGGAAGCCCCGATGCGCACGCTGCATCGGTCCGCGCTCGGCGCCAGCGCATCATTGAGGCGCAGGCCCCGTAGCAACCGCGGCTCAATTGCTTGAGATGCGAGGAAGGCAAACGACCCGATGACTGAAAACAATCAAACCGGGGAACCGGACAGCGTAAAAGCGGCGGTTTCGTCGCGGAAGCGACAAAAAAAACTGGCAAAAACAGAATCGATGGTTAACCATGGTAAATCAACCGGCGGGCTCGCGTCGCGCCGAAAATCAGGAGGAGAAAAAATGTCAGAACACAAAGAGAACCACCACCCAGCACACAAACCCCATGATTCGGGAGTGTTCGAGAGTATCAGCAATTTGCGCAGCAACGTCTTGAGCGTCAAGGGCGCCAAGAAGTTCGCCGCGTGGTACATCGACACCACCGAGAAAGTCGCCAACCAGGCGATCGATCTCCAGGCCTCCGCCACCCAGTGGGCCAAGGAAACTCCGCTCGCTCCTATCTTCGAGGCGCAGATCGAATACGGCAAGAAGTTCGTCGAGCGCTCCGCCAACGCCGCGCGTTCGCTCTGGCGGCTCGAATAGCCGGTCTTTGCTCCCCTTCCTTACGGAAGGAAGGGCGAGTCGCATTTGATCCCCTTCCCATCTGGGAAGGGGATCAGGGGTCAGGGGCTGGACTGCCTCGCACTCATCCCTGTCCCTATGTGAATAAGTGTTATCCATAACCCGGCCTGAAATCTTACCCACGTCCCCCCGCACTAACTGATCTTCGACGTTGCGGGACGCGCAGTTCGAAATACCGCGCTGTTGATTCCATAGAGGCAACAGTTTGTTGTCAGTGAGTTGACGGCCTGCTATGTTGCGCCGGGATCGTAAGCCTGTCCTCAGGTGTAAGAATTTCAGATGCAGCGGAGCTTGTTGGTTTTGCTTCTCTTCGTTTCGACAGGGATCGCGGCGTGCGCATCGCAGGGCGCGTCGAGCGGTGGCGGCGGTTCGTCGGACGTGGTCGTCATGAACGGATGCAGAGTCGATCCGGCGCGAATCTGCAATAACATCCGCGGCCAAAACGTGGACATGAGCAACACCGGGTTGCAGGCCGACCCGCGGATGGTCGAGCAAAATTCGGCACGCACGGCGAATATCTTCGTGCCGGTGAGGAGGCTCAACGGCGACGAAATCTTCCAAGTTGAATGCGGGATGAACACGCTGAATCAGTCGGTCAGCTGGGCGAAAGTGATGACCGGTCCTCCGGTCACCGACGACGACGCAAAGTATTTGCGCGCGCGGGGATACTGTTCGGAGCCCTGAGCGGTAAATGCAGCGGAGTGTGCTCGTTTTGCTTCTTTTCGTGTTGACGGCGATCGCGGCGTGCGCGTCGCAGGGCGCGTCGGGCGGTGGCGGCGGTTCGACGGACGTGGTCGTGCTGAACGGATGCAGAGTCGATCCGGCGCGAATCTGCAACAACGCTCGCGAGGGGAGTGTCGATGCGAGCGGCACCAGGTGGATGCCCTTCCCGCTCGAGGACGCGTCAGGCGCCGCGTATTTCATGATTAGCGTAAAGAGGCTCAACGGCGACGAACTCTTCATGGTGGACTGCGGGATCAACACGTTGACCCTGTCAATTACCTGGGCGCACGTGAAGACCGGTCCACCGGTCACCGACGACGACGCAAAGTATTTGCGCGCACGGGACTATTGCTCGGAGCCCTGAGCAATTCGTCATGCGATACTTCCCGCTTTCCGTCCTGCTTGGCGTCGCAACCATCTTCATAGCCATCCGCGCCGGCGCGCAGCAGCCCGCCAATCCGACATCGCCCGGAGTGCTGCCCGATTTCGCATCCAGCGCCAACGCACGGGTGAATTACTATCGCGCGATGGCGAAGCTGCCGCCGGTCGTCAACGACACCGCCATCAGTGCCGGCGCGTATAATCACGCACGGTATCTCGTCAAGAACGGGATTGCCGGCGGCGATATCGTTATCGACCAAGGACAACTACAGATTAAGCCTCCGCAGGACGCTTTCCGATGGGAGGTCAAAGGCAAGCCGTTTTACACCGACGAGGGCGCTTCGGCGGGCAGAGGCGCGGTAGTCATAGCCGCGCGTGAGATCAATATAAGCGGCGCCGAATTCGTCGATCGCATGATGACGATGCCGTTCGGCGGCCTAGATTCCGATGGTGCCGCAATTTTCGGTGGTCGGACTCGGCGCGTACTGCGACCGGGGCCAGTGCGCAATCGTGATCGCGGGTCGCTTCGCGTTGGAGAAGTCGGTGCGGCTCGCGCTCTACGACGGCCCCCCGAGCGATCGACTCTGGAATCCGAGCCTCGGACTCATTCCGATGGAGACAGGCCGGTTGCGATCGCCGGTCGAATTTCCGCCCGATGGCGCCACCGTTGATCTGCAATCGTACGCCGGCGGCGACTACCCAGATCCATTGTCCTCATGTCCCGGCTACAAAGCTCCCACCGGCACTCCGATTTCGATTCAGCTCGGAAAAGGTTACGGCCCCGATGGCAGCCTCGAAGTATCGTCGGACTTGGTCTCGCGCGATGGCGTCGAGATCGAAACTTGCCTGATCACCGCCGCGTCTTATGCTGGCCGCAATGCGGAGCAGACTCGGCGGTCAAGGCGGGCCTCGCACGCGGCGGCGCGGCAGTGATGATCCCGCGCGAACCGCTCGCGCCCGGCCACTACAAGGTCGCTCTGAAAGAAGCCGGCCAACTCTATGAGTGGGGCTTCACGGTCGCTGCGCCTGCTCGTCGCGCGGAATCTGCGCCTCGCTAGGCGCCGAGCCCTGACCTCCCACGCCGGGTGCGCAAGGGTCAGCGGCGGCCTTCATGCTCGAGCGCGACGCGCGCGGCTTTCAGTTCCTTGCGTTTGGCGGCGCTGACGATTGGATAATGCAGATTGAGGTCTTCGAGAGCGCTGATGATCGCGTCGGCCACCACCAGCCGCGAGTACCATTTCTTATCCGCGGGAACGACGTACCAGGGCGCGTGCGGGGCGGCGGTGTGCCGGATCATTTCCTCGTAGGCCGTCATGTACTCGTGCCATCGTTCTCTTTCCGTCACGTCGGAGGCCGAAAACTTCCAGTTCTTGACGGGCTCTTCGAGACGGCTCAGGAAGCGCTTCTTCTGTTCCTCCTTCGATAGATTGAGAAAGAACTTCCGGACGACTACGCCATTGCGCCACAGGTAATGTTCGTATGTGTTGATGTCGGCGAAGCGTTCATTCCAGATGTTCTCGGTAACCAGCGACGGCGGCGTCCGTTCGCTCTTGAGCAACTCCTTGTGCACCCGCACGACGAGGACCTCTTCGTAGTAGGAGCGGTTGAAGATTCCGATTCGGCCGCGCTCGGGGATGCACTTGGAGGTCCGCCACAGGAAGTCGTGATTGAGTTCCTCGGCGGAAGGCTGCTTGAACGAATAAACCTCGCATCCCTGCGGATTGACGCCGGACATCACGTGCTTGATCGCGCCGTCCTTGCCCGCGGCGTCCATCGCCTGAAAGATCAGTAGAATTGCCCACCTGTCCTGCGCGTAAAGCTTGTCCTGCAAATCGCTTAGCCGCTCGATCCCGCGTATCAATTCCTTTTCGGCGTGCTTTTTCGATTTCAGGCCGCTGCTGTCCCCGGGGTCGAAGTCCTTCAAGTGAAACTTGCGGCCGTCATCGACGCGGTATGGTTTCGAGAAATTGCGCGCGGCTGACATAAGGATGCGCTCCTCGGTTTAGGTCGCCGGCCGCGCCGATTTTGTATTCGGGCGATGAAGATAGATGGCGCGCCTCATCCGACTGCATCAACCAGCGAATAACGAAAGCAAATTACATAAATGAAGTCGAGCATTTTCTCGCGTGTCGTATGCGCTCGATATGCGTCAGCGGACTCGGATGCAGTTAAGACCCACTTGCCCTAAGCGCGGACTTTGGCTAATCCGAAGCATGAGTCTGGCTAATAGGATATTGATCCGACGCGTCAAAAGAAACGGAAATACCCCAAAACTAGCTTCGTCAGAGGGAGGATTGGATGAAAACCAGGATTTTGGGCATTTTAGGTGCGATCGCGCTGCTGCTCTCAGCCGGTTCGGTCTACGCGGGCGATGCGAAGCCGGTCAAATATCACGCGTCCGGAGGATGCACGTTCATCAACACTGGAATCACTTTCGACGGGGGCGTTAATTACGCGAGCGAAAGCACTTGCACAGGTAGCGACAACTTCGGATTATTTCAGAGTCAACTTATATCGGCGTCTTTCGACACCGGCACATCTTGCACCGCGCCAGACGGGTCGACTGGCGAACTGTACATGCACGAGTTTGGTACCTACACGAAGACTTACACTCTCTTCAATGACCAGTGGTGGGCCGATTCCTTCATCGGAACTTTTTGCGTTAATTATACCACCGACGTTTTCGGGGCAACCAATACATGGGACGTCTTAGGCGGTACCGGGCGCTTCACTGGAGCCACGGGCACCACCGATGACAAGGTTACGGGCAGTTTTCTCTACCTCGCTGTGCCACCACTACAGACGGGGTATTTTGCGCGAGATACTTTTACCAGCACCGGCACGATCACCCCATAGTAGCAGTCCAGAAAGATTCGAGACGATACCGGGTTTGCCGGTTTAAGGGGCGTCCGAAATGGACGCTCCTTTTTTTCTCCCTGAGCGGCCGGGAGCTTCCCCGTGAGCCCAATACCTGAGCGGTGCCGAACCCTCTCCGACTGGCGTCATTCACTTCGAGGGATGGATGGTGCGCCATGAGGGACTTGAACCCCCGACCTGATGATCCGTAGTCATCCGCTCTAATCCACTGAGCTAATGGCGCATCGGAACCCTAGAAATTTTCACATCGCGGCCTCGCGAGCAAGCCGGGAACATCGCGGAGCACTGAACCGCGCCGCTCTTAATTCGTGAAACCCTGCGCGGGTTTCACCCTTCCGCGGCAGGGCTGAGCCCTGCACCCAGTGAAAAAATGAAAAAGTGAAAAAGTAACGAATCGAAAAATTCGCGCGGCGCGTCTTTTTCTCTCGATCGTAATGCCGGATTTCCGTTTTCCAAGTAGACTGCCAAGTTGATAAAATGCGCCAAAAGCACTGACAGACGCGGGTTTGGATCCGATCGGACTTCGCCGCGTAATGCGATCTGCTTCGGCGGGTGCGACGCCGGCGAACATACCATTTCCGACCCCGCTGGGATCGAGAGGAACCAAAGATGACGGCTACAGCTTGGAGATACTTTCTCACCGTGCCCAAGTTGGCGGTGCTGGCGCTCTGCGGCGCCGTAGTCGCGTGGGCCGGCGCCATCGCGGCGGCGCAAAGCGTCCCGTCGTCGGCGCAGCCCGCGCAATCGCCGGCCGCCGCTCCCGCGGCCTTCTCCGGCGCCGCGGGCACCGCAGCGGCGCTCCAGCCCGGCGACGTAATCACCAAGGCTAACGCCGACAAGGTGAAAGACCTGGTGAGCCCCGGCAATTTCATCCTGGTGCAGCAGGGAATGCGGATGGTTATCGTGCCGGCCCAGACCCTGAGCTGGCCGCCGCCGTACAAGTCGGCCACCGAGAAGTACGCCTCGCAGGTGTCGCTCACGGCCGCGGGCTCGCTGGCAAACTACATCGCGGGGATGCCTTTTCCGCTGCTCGATCCCAACGACCCGCGGGTCGCGCTCAAGATCATGTGGAACTACAGCTTCCGCCCGCAGTACAACGACGACGCCGATGCACGCTACACCCAGGTCGGCACCTACACGCCCGGCGGCCACGGCACGCCGGCGGCGCACTTCACGGTGGGGCACTTCGGCTTTTACAACAACGTCGGGCGCATCGAGGTAAACCCCTTCCCGACTGATCCCGACTTCAAGGAGTCGGGCATCCGCTATCGCTTCGCGACCTATCCGTTCCTGGAGCCTTCCTCGATGCTGGGCTTCGGGATGGTGCGCTACCGCTACATGGACCCGAAGATGGACGACAACGTGTGGTTCTTCCTGCCCGGGCTGCGGCGGCTGCGGCGGATGGCAGCGTACAGCCTGTCCGACGCGATGGGCGACGTGGCCAGCGGCTCACCGTACTTCAACAACGTCGATCCGGACACCTATTTCGGCTTCGGCGCCAAGATCGAGGATTTCGACTACAAGCTCCTGGGCGAGAAGCAGATGCTGGCGTCCGTACACGCCGAGTACTCGCCCGAACACAACTGCCCGGATGACGGTGGACGCACCGTATGTCCCGAGAACTGGGAGCTGCGCCATCTCTACGTCGTCGAGGCGGACGCCAGGCAGCACGACTACACGATTCCCAAGCGGATTCTCTACATCGACTCCGAGGGCTGGTTCATCACGGCCTCGGACCAGTACGACCGCGACGGCAAGCTGTGGAAGACCATCGCGACTTTCAACGCCTACCGCGACCGGCCGGTGCCCGACGCCCGCGTGGCCATCTATCCGTACAATCGGATGTTCCAATTGGCGCTGGTGGACGAGGACCTGGAGTCGGGCAACTCGTCGATTATCTTCATGCCCGAGGCCAACTCGCCCGAGCGCGAATGCTGGTACATCGATATGGGCACGGTAACCAACGCGTTTTTCATGGCGCCGTCGATGACCCGGGCGATCATGCATTGAGCCGCGCGTGGGTTTACGCGTTCGAACTCAGAACTTAACACCGGGTGCAGGGGCCAGCCCTGCTCACTCCTGCGGCGCGGCGGGAATCCAGACGGAGACCGTCGTGCCTTCATGCACCTTGCTCTCGATCCGCAGCACGCCACGGTGCAACTGCACGATGTGCTTGACGATCGCCAGGCCCAGGCCGGTGCCGCCGAGCTCGCGCGAGCGGGCCCGATCGACGCGATAGAATCGCTCGGTCAGGCGCGGGATATCGGCCGCTGGAATTCCCTCTCCGGTATCCATGACGATCAGCGCGACGCCGGGCTTTGGGTTTGCTCCGTTGGCGCCCGCGGCTTCGCGAGCCTCGACCGTGACGCGGCCCTCGCGCGGAGTGTACTTGATCGCGTTGTCGATCAGATTGAGCATCACCTGATGCAAGCGGTCGCGATCGCCGGCCAGCTTCGGCAATCCCGGCGGGCATTTCACCTCCAGCCGCAGGCCGTGGCGTCCCGCCTGCTCCTGCATCAACTCCGCCGCCTCGGACAGCACGCGCATCGGCTCGAGCTGCTCGATCTTAAGCGGCGTCAGCCCGCGCTCCAAATCCGAGAGCGAGACCAGGTCGTCGAGCAACCGCGCCAGCCGGCGCGCCTGGCGCTCGATGATGCCGAGAAAGCGCGTCGCGGTTTCACGATCGTCAACGCCTTGAACGAGGGTTTCGGCGTAGCCGTACAGCGCGCTTAGCGGCGTGCGCAGCTCGTGGGTGAGGTTCGAGATGAAGTCGGCGCGCAGCGTCTCGTACGACTTGAGCTGCGTGATGTCGTGAAAGACGAAAACCCACGCCGCGCCCCGCGAGGTGCGAATCTGCGCGGCGCTGGCGCTCACGTAAAGCGGCGCGGGATTCTGGATCATGATTTCCGCGCTCATGACCTTGTTGTCCGTGGATTGCATCGAGCGGCCGGCAAACTCCTGCAGTCGCGGGTCGCGGCATAGCTCGACGAACGGCCGATCGCGATAGTCGGTGTCGGCTCCCAGAGCGAAGATGCGCCGGGCCGAGCCGTTGAGCAGCACCACCTCCCCGCGCGCGCCGGTCACCACCACCGCCTCGGTCATGCTCCGCAGGATCGCCTCGAATTCGTCGCGCTGCTCGGCAAGCGAGTCCACCTCGGCGACGATTGCGTCGGCAGCGTCGAGCAAGTGACGCTCCGCGCGGCCCATCGCGTCGCTGCCGTTGGGCAGCAGATGCGCTGGCGGACGCCGGTCCTGCAGCGCGGCGGCAACGGCGTCCAGTCTTTCTGCGCGGCGTGACAGCGTGCGTCCGATTGCCGCCGCGCAAATCGCGCCGAGCGCAAGCCCGAGCACGATTACGACCGCGACCCACACCCCCGACGCCGCTCCGCTGGCGGCCAGCACCACCAGCAATACGGCGGCCGGCGCCAGGCCGATTCCTATCGCGGCGATCAGGCCCGAGGTCGGTGATCTATCCAAGCGCTTCGGGGTTGAAGCGATAACCCACGCTTCGCACCGTGAGGATCAATTCCGGATTGGCGTCGTCGCGCTCGATATGCTGGCGCAGACGGCGCACGTGCACGTCGACGGTTCGCGGTTCGACGAACGTGTCGCGGCCCCACACCATGTCGAGCAGTTGTTCGCGCGTGTACACCCGCATCGGATGCTGCACGAAGAATTTGAGCAGTTCGAACTCGCGCAGCGCCAGCTCCCTGCGCTTGGCATCGACGAATACCTGGTAGGTGCCGAAGTCCATTCGCAGCCGCCCCTTTTCATACGCGCCGCCGCCGGAGTCCGGCTCCGAGAGCGGATTGGCGCGCCGCAGGAGCGCTTTAACGCGCGCTACCAGCTCACGCGGGCTAAACGGCTTGACCACGTAATCGTCCGCGCCCATCTCCAGTCCGAGCACCTTGTCCACCTCGGTGCCCTTGGCGGTGACGATGAGTATCGGAAGATGGGCGGTGTCGCGCTCGGCGCGCATCTGGCGGCAGACCTGCAACCCCGGCATCCCCGGCAGCATCAGATCGAGCACCATCAAATCGGGCACCCGGCGCTTGACGCGCTCGAGCGCCTGCGCACCGTCGGTCGCCTCCTCGACGATGAAACCCTCCTGGGCGAGGTTGTAGCGGATCAGTTCGCGAATATCGCCGTCGTCTTCAACGATCAGCACGCGGTAGCGAACTCCGTGTTGCGCCTCCGAAACCGCGTTCGTAGCCTGGCTGGTTTGATTCATCGCTTCACCTCCTCCACCTTCGCAATCAAGTTCCCCGCTTCCTGGTTTCGTCGTGACGGATCATCTTGCCCTTGACCATGAACGTCACCATTTCGGCGATGTTGGTCGCGTGATCGGCGATACGCTCGAGATACTTGGAAATGAAAAGCAGCCGCGTCGCGGACCCGATCGTATGCGGATCCTCGGCCATGTAGCTGAGCAGCTCGCGATAGACCTGGTAGTTGAGCAGATCGACTTCGTCGTCGCGCGCGATCACCTGGTCGGCCAGGTCGGTGTCGTCGCGCATGAACGCATCGATACTGTCCCTGACCATCGACTGCGCGATCTCCGCCATCCGCGGCAAGTCTATGTAGGGCTTGAGCTGCGGAACTTCGTTCAGTTCCAGGGTGCGCTCGCAGATGTTGACCGCGTTGTCGCCGATTCGTTCGAGGTCGGTCGTGATTTTCAGTCCCGTGGTGATGAAGCGCAGATCGCTGGCGGTGGGCTGATGCAGCGCGAGCAGCCGGATAGCCTGCTCGTCGTTATCGTTGTCCATCCGATTTACTTCTTCGTCGCGCGCGATCACCTCGCGGGCATGCTCGCTGTTGCGATTAACCAGCGCATCGACCGCCTCGGCGATTTGCCGCTCCACCAGTCCACCCATCTTGAGCAGACCGGCGCGCAAGCCGCGCAAATCCTCTTCGTACTGCCTGTTGGTATGCTGCGGCTGGGTGTTATCCATTCTACTCTTCCCCGATATCAGCCGAATCGCCCGGTGATATAGTCTTCGGTCTCACGCCGGGTCGGGTTCGTGAATATCTGCTTGGTCTCGCCGTATTCGACCAGGTCGCCGGTATACATGAAGGCTGTCATGTCGGAGCAGCGGGCGGCTTGCTGCATGTTGTGGGTCACTATCACGATAGTGTACGCCGACTTAAGTTCCAGCAATAGTTCTTCGATGCGCGCGGTAGAGATCGGGTCCAGTGCCGAGCATGGCTCGTCCATCAACAGCACCTCGGGCTGAACCGCCAGCGCCCGCGCCACGCACAGCCGCTGCTGCTGCCCGCCCGACAAACTTCCGCCGGGCCGCCGCAGGCGATCCTTCACCTCTTCCCACAGCGCCGCCTGGCGCAGGCTTCGCTCGACTACCTGGTCGCGCTCGGCGCGGCTGACCTGCACCCCGTTGAGCGTCAGCCCGGCCGCGACGTTGTCCTCGATCGACATGGTTGGAAAGGGCGTCGGCTTCTGGAAGACCATCCCGATCCGCCGCCGCACCTGCACCGGATCGACGCCGTCGCCGTAGATGTTATTGCCGTCGAGCATCACTTCGCCGGTCGCAGTCGCGCCGGGCACCACCTCATGCATCCGGTTGAGGCATCGCACCAGCGTCGATTTGCCGCATCCCGAAGGCCCGATGATCGCCGCGATGCGGTCTTCCTCGAAGGCGAGGCTGACATCGTGCAGCGCGCGATTCTTGTGGAAGTATGCGTTGAGATTTCTGACGACCAGCTTTTCAGCCATGGCTACCTTGGCGCTTTCGCCGCCCCGCCCGTCACCCATCGCACGCCCAGCTCGAGCGCCAGAATTATCCCGGTCAACACCAGCGCGCCCGCCCACGCCTGCCGCTGCCAGTCGGCAAACGGCGAAATGGCATAGGTGTAAACCTGAACCGTCAGCGTGTTGATCGGATGAAACAGCGAAGTTGACCAGAACCGGTTGCCGAACGCCGTGAACAGCAGCGGCGCCGTCTCGCCCGAAACTCTGGCCACCGCCAGGATCACTCCGGTCGCGATTCCCGACAGCGCCGTGCGCGCCACCACCGACAGCGTCGTGCGCCAATTCGGCACGCCCAGCGCCAGCGACGCCTCGCGCAGTTCCGGCGGCACCAACAGCACCATCTCTTCGGTGGTGCGCGTGACCAGCGGAATCATGATCGCCGCCAGCGCCACCGAACCGGCCAGCGTCGAGAACCCGCCGAACGGACGCACGATCACCGCGTAGGCAAAAATCCCAACCACGATCGACGGCACGCCCATCAGCACGTCCGCCGAGAAACGCACCCAGTTGGTGAAATGGCTCGCGCGATTCGCCGCCAGGTAGAGACCCGCGCCGACCCCGATAGGCACCCCGATCAGGCACGCGATCCCCACCACTTCGAGCGTGCCCACGATCGCGTTGGCCATCCCGCCGCCCTTTTCGCCCACCGGCGCCGGCATGTGCGTGAAGAACGCCCAGTTCAGACTCGCCACGCCCTTGGTGAGCAGATAGCCAAGCACCAGGAACAGCGGAATCAGCGTCACGATCGTCGCGCCGACCGTGATCGCCATCATCGAATCGCTCTTGAACTTGCGATAGCGATAGCTGGTCTCGCCGCTAAGATTGCTGATGCCCGCCGCCATTACTTGCCCGTCTCCCGATAGCGGCGCTGCTGCACGCCGAGCACCAGCGCCCGCGCCACGACGTTGAGCACGATTCCGAGAATCAGCAGCACCAGTCCCAGCTCGATTAGCGCGGAGACATACATGTCGGAGGTGGCTTCGGCGAATTCGTTGGCGATTACGCTGGCAAGCGTCGCCGCCGGCTTGAACAGCGACGCGGAAATCTGCGCCGAGTTGCCGATTACCATCGCCACCGCGATCGTCTCGCCGAGCGCGCGGCCCAGCCCCAGGATGATCGCGCCAATCACGCCCGTCATGCCGTACGGGATAACCGCCGTGGTGACCATCTCCCACTTGGTCGCGCCCAGCGCGAGCGCGGCCTCGCGTTGCGTATGCGGGACGACGCGAAACACGTCGGTGCAAACCGACGAAATGTACGGGATGATCATGATCGCGAGAATTACGCCCGCCGAAAGCATCCCGACCGCCACCTTGGGGCCCTGGAAGAACGGCATCCAGCCCAACCAATGCGCCAGCGGCGGCTCGACGTAGTCGCGAATCCACGGACCCATCACGAACACCGCCCACAGCCCGTACACGACGCTGGGAATTGCGGCCAGCAGATCGACCAGGAAGCCCAGCCGATGGCTCAGCCAGTCGGGCGCCATCTCGCTCAGGCACAGCGCCACGCCCAGGCTTAGCGGCACCGCGACTATCAACGCGATAAACGACGAAACGAAGGTCCCGTAAATAAACGGCAGCGCGCCGTATTGTTCATTAACCGGATCCCATTCGGTGCTGATAAAAAAATGCAGACCGAACGCCCGAATCGACGGGAAGCTGTCGGCAATCAGCGCAACCGCCAGTCCGAACAGCAACGCGAGAATCGACAGCGCAAGAATAAATGTCGCGGTATTGAAAATTCGATCGCCGAACAAACGCACGTGCACCGGCGCCATCGTGCGCTTGTGCCGGACCACCGGAATGCTGTCGGCCATCGAACCTTCTAATTCGGACAAGCGAACTCTTCCTTCAGAATTTGATGACCCGCTCATCGTCGGCGCCGACCACTGCATCGCGACCGGACTCACCGTCGCCGTTTATCATACGCATCAATTGTTGCGGCAATGTTACGAGGCCTGAAAATCGCAGTTAACCCGCGAATCTTCGGCGAAATCGGCAGGGGTCCGCGCGCGACAACGGCAGGATGAAGGAAGAATCACCTGCGCGGTGGGCGGCAGGGGTGACCCCTGCACCCAAGGTTAAGGCCGCGCTCCGTTGTCGCGCGCGGCCCCCGCATCCGCAGTGCGAAGACGCGAAAATCTGCGCAGCGCATCTTTTCGCGACTACGCGATGGAAGAGGTCGCCCCTGCCGCGACGCATCTTTTCCTCTCGACCCTGAGAGCGAAAGACCGTCCTCGGGATTTCGCGATTAACAATGGGTGCAGAACCTGTCCTGAGCGAAGCCGAAGGAGGTCACCCCGGGCCGTTGGCAGGGCTGGCCAGTATTACGCCCGAGAGAAAAAGACGCGCCGCGCGGATTTTTCGATTCGTTACCGGGTGCAGGGGTCACCCCTGCCCAAGGAGGTGCGGAACCCACGGTGGGTTCCCGTCGGATTCCGCATTCAATCTTTCCTGATCTGTCTCTACTCCGCCCATGTAAGGCCGCAACACCTCGGGTATCGTCACGCTGCCGTCCTCGTTCTGATAGTTCTCCAGCACTGCGATCAGTGTCCGCGGCAACGCCAGCCCTGAACCGTTTAAGGTGTGTACCAGCTCGGGCTTACCGCCTTTGGTTTTGAAACGAATCTTCGCGCGGCGCGCCTGGAAGTCCGTGCAATTTGAAATGGAACTGACTTCGAGCCACTCGCCGCATCCCGGCGCCCACAGCTCGAGGTCGTAAGTGACGGCGCTGGCGAAGCTAAGATCGGCCGTGCACAGCTCGACGACGCGAAATGGAATCTTCAGCCGCCGGCATATTTCCGAGGCGTCGTTCACCATCTTGTGAAACTCATCGTCCGACGTTTCCGGACGAACCAGCTTGACCATCTCGACTTTGTCGAACTGATGGCCCCGCTTGATACCGCGGACGTCGCGCCCGGCCGACATCTTCTCGCGCCTGAAGCACGGCGTGTATGCGGTCATGTAAATCGGCAGGCGATTTTCGTCGAGAGTTTCGTCGCGATAGAGGCTGGTCAGCGGAACCTCGGCGGTCGGAATAAACCAGAAGTCGTCCTCGTCGTCGTGGTACATCGTGTCGGCGTTCTTCGGGAGATGCCCGGTGCTGGTGGCAGTTTCGCGAGTCACCATCAACGGCGGGATTATCTCAAGATACCCCTGCTCCTGCGTCTTGACGTCGAGCATCCACGCGATCAGCGCGCGCTCGAGCCTCGCGCCTGCGCCGCTCAAGACATAGAAACGCGTGCCCGAGAGTTTTACTCCGCGATCGAAATCGATAATTCCGAGATTCTCGCCGATTTCCCAATGCGGGAGCGGCTTGAACGCGGTGAACTCGATCGGCGTCCCCTCGGTTTTGATTACGCGGTTGTCGGCCTCGCTGGCGCCGACGACGACGTACGGCCGCGGGATATTGGGGAGAGTGAGCGCCAGCTCCTCGACCTTGCGCTCTGCGAGCGCCATCTCGATGGCCAATTCCACCGAGGGATTGGTAGTAGTCACTACACCGGCGGGGCTTGAGAAAAGCTCGACTAGCTTCTCTTCGTCGGCTTCCTCGGCGCGAATCCTGGCGATCTCGGTAGCGCGCTCCTCCGGCGGCAGCTTGCCGACCTCCTTCGCCCGCCGCTTGCGATCGGCTCGGATTTGGTCGAGTTCGCCTTGAAGCTTGCGACGCTTCTGGTCAACCTCGAGCAGTTGATCGACTTCCGCGGGATCGATTCCCCGCTTGGCGAGTTCGCCCTTGACGAAATCGGGCCGTTCACGAATCAGCTTGATATCCAGCATTCAGAATGCGTTCCTCAGGAGTTCAATTTCCAGCCGCTTGCCCGACGCGTCAACCGCGATGATATCGAAGCGCATCTCGATTTCGTCCGCGCGATAGCGCCGCGCAAACGCTTCCGCCGCGCGCCGCATCTGCTTTTGCTTGCGCTCATCGACGGCCTCTTCGGGCCCGCCCGCCGCGCGCGAGCTACGGGTCTTCACCTCGACGAAGACCAGAGTCTCGCCGTCGATCGCGACCAGATCTATTTCCGCTCCGGCGGCGCGAAAATTCCTCGCGACGATCCGGTAGCCGATGCGCCGCAGATACCGTTCGGCGGCGCGCTCGCCGCGCCGCCCGAGCGCAACCTGCGCTCCCAGCGCAGCTATCCACGCCATCGCTCGCCGCATCGACTCGCGCGGCTTCATCTTATCCAATGCGCCTCCATCCTCGCGAGATCACCCCCAAGAGACCGTTGCATAACCAGCTCAGGACCTGAGCTGTGGCGACGGCGGCGCAGGATTAAGCCATTGGCAGGGTCCGCGCCCGACAACGGCGTGCGGCCTTAATACTGGGTGCAGAGCCTGTCCTGAGCGAAGCCGAAGGAGGTCACCCCTGCTATCGCGTAGTCGCGAAAAGATGCGCTGCGCAGATTTTCGCGTCTTCTCACTACTGGGTGCAAGGGCCACCCCTGGCCGTTGGCTCTTCCATCGCGTAGTCGCGAAAAGATGCGCTGCGCAGATTTTCGCGTCTTCTCACTACTGCGTGCAGGGCTCAGCCCTGCCCGAGGAGGTGCGGAACCCACGGTGGGTTCCGCCTTCAATTAAGTTCCCCCTCCGACACTCTGGCGTCCGGCGTTAGTTAGGTACGCCCCTGACATGGAACGCGTGGAATGTTACGATTTGCCCAGAATCGCAATGGCCGGAACAAAGATAACGATCGAGCAAGTGCGCCACGTCGCGCGTCTGGCGCGGCTGGAATGGTCGCCGGAAGAGGAAGAGCGGCTGCGCGCCGACATGGACGAGATGCTTGCCTACGTTGATAAATTGAACGAGCTCGACACCAACGAGGTCGCGCCGACGACTCAGGTCGGTGAGGCCGGCACGCCGATGCGCGACGACGAAGTGACCAACCGGCCGGCCGCGGACGCGATGCTGGCGAACGCGCCTTCGAGCGAGCGCGGTTACTTCAAAGTGCCGAAAATAATCGAGTAGAACGTTTAGTCGAAAAGATCCCTTGCATGGCGTCGGAACTGAACAGACTTACAATCGCCGAGGCATCGTCGAAGCTCCGCGCGCGCGAAATCTCCGCGACGCAGCTCACCCGCGATTGTCTCGATCGAATCGCCGCGGCCGAGTCCCGGCTCCACGCCTTCATCACGGTGTGCGAGAATGAGGCGCTCGAGCAGGCGCGCGCGGCTGACGCTCGGCTGGCCGCGGGCAACGCGCCGGCGATGTGCGGGATTCCGCTCGGCATCAAGGATATCTACGCGACGAGGGGCATTCGCACGACTTGCGCGTCGCGAATCCTGGAAACCTTCGTGCCGCCGTTTGACGCGACGGTGATCGAGCGGCTGCGCGATGCCGGCGCGGTATTCGTCGGCAAGACGAACATGGATGAATTCGCGATGGGCTCGTCGACGGAGAACTCCGCGTTCGGGCCGACGATGAATCCGCACGATACCGCGCGCGTCGCCGGCGGATCGTCGGGCGGATCGGCCGCCGCAGTCGCGGCGCATGAATGCCTGGGTGCGCTCGGCACCGACACCGGCGGATCGATTCGCGAGCCGGCGTCGTTTTGCGGCGTGGTCGGAATCAAGCCGACTTACAGCCGCGTCAGCCGCTACGGCGTGGTTGCATACGCGTCGTCGCTCGATCAGGTCGGTCCGTTTGCGCAGATCGGTGCGCGACGCCGCGATAATCATCCGCACTATTGCCGGCAAGGACGTTCGAGATTCGACTTGCTCGGCGCGTCCGGTGCCCGACTACGAACGCGCGCTGACGGGCGACGTCAAGGGACTCCGAATCGGCGTGCCCCGGGAATATTTCGTCGAAGGGATGCAGCCCGAGGTCGAAAAGTCGGTGCGCTCCGCGCTCAAGAACTACGAATCTCTGGGCGCCTCGACCGTCGAAATCTCTCTGCCGCATACCGGCTACGCGATCGCGGCGTATTACCTGGTCGCGACCGCCGAGGCGAGCGCCAACCTCGCCCGCTACGACGGTATCCGCTTCGGTCTGCGCGTCAACGCCGAGGATAATATCGCGCTCTATGAAACGACGCGGGCGCGCGGGTTCGGCGCCGAGGTCAAGCGGCGGATCATGCTCGGCACCTTCGCGCTTTCGGCGGGCTACTACGACGCCTACTATCTGAAGGCGCAGAAGGTGCGCACGCTGATTCGCAAGGACTTCGAGCGCGCGTTCGAGAAGTGCGATTTGATCGTCACGCCGGTTGCGCCGACGACCGCGTTCAAGATCGGCGAGAAGATGAACGACCCGCTGACGATGTACCTGTCGGACATCTTTACGATTTCGGTGAACCTGGCCGGTCTGCCCGGGATGTCGATTCCGTGCGGCCACGATTCGAACAATCTGCCCATTGGGATGCAATTGATCGCGCCGCCATTCGCCGAGGAAACAATCCTGCGCGCCGGCGACGCATTCGAGCGCACCGGAGCGTTCAAGCCGCGGACACCCGCGGTCTGACGGACACTTGCGATGAATCGGGAAGCATACGAGGCGGTGATTGGACTGGAAGTCCACACCCATCTTCTGACCCGCTCGAAACTTTTCTGCGGATGCTCGACGACTTTCGGCGCGGGTCCCAATGAAAACGTATGCCCGGTATGCATGGGGATGCCGGGGGTGCTGCCGGTCCTCAACCGACGGGTGGTGGAACTCGCGATTCGAACCGGGCTGGCGGCGCATTGCGCGATCGCGCCCTACTCCATTTTCGATCGAAAGAGCTATTTCTATCCCGACCTGCCCAAGGGCTACCAGATTAGTCAGTACGAAACTCCCATCTGCAAGGGTGGCTATATCGATTTGCCGGCGACTGAGAATGGCGAGCCCCGCCGAATCGGGCTTACGCGAATCCATATCGAGGAAGATGCGGGCAAAAATATCCACGGCGAAAACGCGAGCCTGGTCGATTTCAATCGCTCGGGAGTGCCGCTGATCGAGATCGTCAGCGAGCCCGACCTGCGCTCGGCAGAGGATGCGGGCGCGTACTTGCGCCAACTGCGCGCGATACTTCGGTACGTCGATGCGTCCGACGGCAAGATGGAGGAAGGCAGCTTCCGATGCGATTGCAACGTGTCGATTCGCAAGCGCGGCGCGAAGGAGTATGGCGTCAGAACCGAGATTAAGAATCTCAACTCCTTCCGCTTCGTTGAAGACGCAATTGACTATGAGGTCGGACGCCAAATAGCTATTGTCGAATCGGGCGGCAAAGTCGCACAGGAGACTCATCTGTGGGATCCGGCGCGCAAGGAAACGCGCCCGATGCGCTCGAAAGAGTATGCGAATGACTATCGCTACTTCCCCGAGCCGGACCTCCCGCCGCTGATTGTGCCGGTCGAAATGGTAGAAATGGTGCGCGTTTCGATGCCCGAGCTGCCGGCCGACCGGAAGGCGCGCTACGAGCGCGAACTCGGACTGACGGAATACGAGGCGGGCGTGCTGATTGCCGACCGCGACGTCGCCGACTACTTCGAAGCCACGCTGCCCCGACTCAAGAATCGCAAGAGCGCGGCGAACTGGGTGATGACCGAGGTGCTGCGCGTCGCGCGCGACTCAGGCAAGTCGTTCGTCGAAGCGGTGCCGCCGGCGGCCGAAGTCGGCGCGCTGCTGCGGATGGTCGAAGAGCAGAAGATAAGCCTGAATGCCGCGAAGACCGCGTTTGCCGCGATGGTGAAATCGGGGAAAGGCGCGGAGGCGACAATCGGCGAGCTGGGACTCGCGCAAGTATCGGATGAAAGCGCGATCGCGGCGGCCTGCGACAAGATACTCGCCGCAGAGCCGGATAAAGTCGCCGAGTATCGCGCGGGCCGCGACAAGCTGTTCGGATTTTTCGTCGGCGCGGTGATGAAGGCGATGGGCGGGAAGGCAAATCCGAAAGTGATCAACGACATCCTGCGCGCAAAGCTCGCCGGGTGACGATCGCAGACTACTTCGGCAAATATACTTTGTACTTCACGCCGACGGGGCTCGGCTCGCCGACGCCGATCGCCTGCACGGCGTTAAGCCAGGCGTATTTGCCATTGATCGAGGCGGCAAAGGTCGGTGCAGTAACCAGCGCGGTCGGGCCACCGACATCCAACTGCGCACGTCCGCTGTAGGTCATGTAGATATTTTCACGGTCGTGCGTCCTCAGCACCAGGCGCACGTCGATGACACCGACGCCGTCGGGGCGCATCAGAAACCAATCGGCGCCGCTGGCAAGCACCTTGCCATTGAAGCGCGGGCCTTCGAATCTGCCACCGCTCACGTGAATGACCACGCGCGTTCCGTCAGGCGTATCCGGAATTACTATTGGCGGCGGCGCAAGCTCGATTTCAATCTCGCAGAGCAATTCGAATTCCATGTTAAGTCCCCCGTTGATCGTTGGAGTGTCGAATTCGAGACTTATCCCTTGGGGAGGCCGAGGGTGCGCTCGCCGATAATGTTGCGCTGGATTTCGCTGGTGCCGCCGGCGATGGTGTATTGGCGCGAGCTCAGCACGCGGTTGAGCCATCGCGGAGAATCGGCGACGACGCCGGTGGGCTCGCCGACGAGGCC
This sequence comes from uncultured delta proteobacterium, assembly GCA_963813785.1. Classification (GTDB taxonomy): domain Bacteria; phylum Desulfobacterota; class Binatia; order Binatales; family Binataceae; genus Binatus. The sequence goes on from CAWFAJ010000005.1 coordinate 165,310, forward strand.
GTAGGCGCCGAGCAGCTCGGTCGAGAAGCGCGCGATACGCACGCCGAGTTCGGAGCCGAACAGTTTGAGCATCGAGCCCTCGGGTCCGGGCGGCAATCCGCGCAGCAGGCGCGTGAGCGAGCGCAGGCGCGTGTAGCGCGCGGCCTCGCACTCGATGAGGAATTGCGCGAGCTGCTGGCGCACCCATTGCTGTTCCCACGCGGGCTTGCCGTCGATGCGGACGATCTTCGCGAGTTCCGCGAGCCGGCGGACCTGGGAGCCGTGTCCGCCACCGCCGGCGACGGCGCGCTCGTAGCTGAGCGTCGTCATCGCGACTTTCCATCCTTCGTTGAGCGGGCCGACCAGGTTTTCCTTCGGCACTTGCACGTTGTCGAAAAAGACCTCGTTGAAATGCGAGTGCCCGTTCATCAGGACCAGCGGCCGCACGGTGATGCCCGGGCTTTTCATGTCGAGCAGCAAGTAGCTGATGCCGCGATGCTTGGGCGCCTCGGGGTCGGTGCGCGCGAGCATGAACATCCAGTCCGCGTATTGCGCGCCCGAGGTCCAGACCTTCTGGCCGTTGACGAGAAAATAGTCGCCCATGTCGGCGGCGCGAGTGGATAAGCCGGCGAGATCGGAACCTGCGCCCGGCTCCGAATAGCCCTGGCACCAGATGTCGTCGGCGCCGAGGATTCGCGGGATGAAGCGATGCTTCTGCGCCTCGGTGCCCCAATTCATCAGCGTGGGACCGCATAGTCCAAGCCCGAAATATCCGGGCAGCACGGGCGCGCGGGCGCGGGAATATTCCTCGTCCCAGATGACCTGCTCGATCAGGCTGGCGGCGTGCCCACCGTACTCTTTGGGCCACGAGAGGCCGGCGTATCCGGCGCTGTGAAGCCTGGCCTGCCACGCGCGGCGGCGTTCGAAGACCTCGCGATTGGGCGCGACCCGTTCGTCCTGGGCGTCGTCGACGCACAGGTCCTTGGGCAGATTCGCGTCGAGCCAGGTGCGGACCTTGTGGCGGAAGGATTCCTGTTCATGAGTAAATTCGAAATCCATTTACCCAACCCCCTAAGCCCTTCCGATGCGGGCACCGGAACAAACGCGTCGTGATGGATACGCGGCAAACTCACCTCTAACGCATTTTCTTGAATGCTGCACGCGGCGGAGGCAGTTATATACAGTCAGGTTCACGGGAGGAACCGCGCATGAGCTCGGCGGAAGTGCGATTGAAGGAGTTGACAGCCGATTTTGGGAAGACCGCCAACGACTACGGGCGTCATCGCGCCGGCTTCCCCGACGAATTTTTCGAGCGGTTGAAGGCGTTGGGAATTCTGAGAGCGGGAATGCGCGCGCTCGACCTGGGAACCGGCACCGGGACGATCGCGCGCGGGCTGGCGACCCGGGGATGCGAAGTCACCGGACTCGATCGATCGGCGCCGCTGATGGAGCAGGCGGCGGAGCTGGATCGAGGCGCGGGCGCCGTCGTCAAGTACGTGAATGCGGCCGCGGAGGAGACGGGGCTGGCGGCGGCGGAGTTCGATCTGGTGACGGCGGGACAATGCTGGCATTGGTTCGATCGTCCGCGCGCAGCCGCGGAGGCGCGGCGGGTGTTGAAACCGGGGGGCAGGCTCGTGATCGCGCATTTCGACTGGATTGCGCTGCCCGGCAGCATGACCGAGGCGACGGAGAAGCTAATCGAGAAACACAATCCGAAATGGAAATTCGGCGGCGGACTGGGAATCTATCCGCTGTGGCCGCGCGACATGGCGGTGGCGGGCTTTGTAAATATCGAAACGTTTTCGTTCGACCTCTACGCGATCTACACCCACGAGGCGTGGCGCGGGCGGATTCGCGCAAGCGCCGGGGTCGGGGCCAGCCTTGCGCCAGAGGGAGTTGCGGCATTCGACGACGAGCTGCGCGCGATGCTGGCGCAGCGGTATCCCGAGGATCCGATGCGCGTGATGCATCGCGTGTTCGCGGCTATTGGCGTCGCACCGATGATTGTATCAACGAAAGTTCGCGCAACGTGATTGCGCCGATGTGCTTTCGCCAGGAGGGAATCGACGATGAACGAAAGGACGAAAGTTCCGAGAATCAAACCCGACCGCGCCGCGACCATGAGTTGCTCGTTCTGCGGAAAGGATTCGGAGCAGGTAAAGCAACTGGTTGCCGGCGGCAGCGGAGGATTCATCTGCGACAGATGCACGTGGCTGTCGATGATCATCGTCGCGAAGGCAAAGATCGCCGCGGCGCTGAAATTTCGCGCGAGTTCAGCGTCCGCGTAGCTAAGTGGCGGCGACTTCGGCCAGTGCGATTGAGCCGGCCGCGATCGCGGGAACGTAGTAGGCCTCGGGCGAGCCCCATACGGTGGCCGGATGCGGCCGCATTCCGACCGCGAGCGGATGCTCGAACACATCGGCGATATTCGCGTTGATGCGCAGACAGTTGGGGGCGAGCGGCTCGGCGATTTCGCCGTCGCGAATGATGTAGGAGTCGCCGCTGACGGTGCAGGTAAAGTCGCCGGCGCGCTGGCCGTTGATGGGATAGGTGTACCAGATGCGACCGACGTAAATTCCGTCGCCGACGGCGCGCACGAGTTCGCGGTCTGGGACTCCGCCGCGCGCCCGCATCACGACGTTGGTGCCCGCCGTACCAGGACTTGCGTCGAAGCGCCGGCCGCCGCCTTCGCCGAGCCGGTAACCGCTCAGCGGAGCGAACTCGAGTTTCGCGGGCGCGCATCCGCCGAGCTTTTCGGCGCGATGCTCGTCGGTGAGCAGGCGGTGAGTATCGTAGAAATTCGAGAGCAGACCGACGAGCGTGCCGTCGCGGATCAATTCGACACGGCGCGCGGGTATTCCTTCGCAGGTGATTCGGCGGCGAATCGCGCCTGCGCCAAGGGCAGGGTCGTCGGCGAGGCTCAAACGCGAGTCCATCACTGGCGCGCCAAATTTTGCGTGATAGGCGGAACTGGCGGCGTGAAATGCGCCGGTGGTGAGCGAGCCCATCACCATGTAGTTGAGAATCTCGGCGACCGGCTGCGGTCCAAGCACTACGCGAAATTTTCCCGACGCGGGCCGAGCGCCGTGGGAGAGGGCAAGGGCGCGGCGGACGGCGTCGCGGCCCAGCACGCGAGCGGCGCGGCGCATCGCAGCGGCGCAATCGCCAAGCGCGCCGGCAGTACCCTTGGCGTCGAGCGATTCGACTATCGACGTGACGGAGGCGTTGAAATGCGCGCTCTCGTCGATCCGGACATCGCCGAAAGCGAAATTCGAGTTGAAGATCGCGATTCGATCGCGAATCACGGATACGTCACCACCGATGATGAGACCCGGGTGCTCGATTCGAGACGCGTCGGCGCGATCGTTCGCGGACCGGTTCGCGAATGCAGCCAGCGCGCCGTCCAGCACGTCCCACGCGGCAGCAGCGATCGCGCCGTCTCCCACTCCCGCCAGATCGCTTTTCCCCGACAACGCAGGCTTGCGGCCGAGCGCGCCGGACGGGAAGCCGGGAAAATGCGGATCGACGACGGCGGCGCTGCGTGCACGGCGGAGCGCGTCGCGGACGGAGTCAGAAGTGAAATCGCCGGCTTCGGATGCGGTGCCGACTTCGTGCGGATCGCGGCGCATCGCGATCCGCAACTGGAATCCGTCGGCATGAAGCGACTTGAACTCCTCGAGGCCGCGGCTGGGAATGTCGGAGGTATAGTTGAGGCGGGCGATTCGATGCTCGGCGCTGGCGCAATAGATCTCGTAGCTCGCGAGGTCCTGCTCGCGCGCGAGAATCCGCGCAGCTTCGCGGGTGAAGGACTTGAGGCCGGCGAGCGTGCGCATCAGTTGCCCGCCAGCCGTGCGCGCGAGCGCAGCGTCGGCCCGCCGTTTGACATCCGCTTGACCTGCATCGGCTGTCCCTTGCCACAGTTGGGGATCGCGATGAGCCGCAGATCGTTGCCGACCGCGTCCACCCTGGTGAAGAAGCTCTTCGAGTCAGCGATCACGCTGCCGGAGCGATAGAGGCGCCCGATTCGCCCGTGATCGATTTCATAAATGCGGCGTGCGGAGATTCGGAAGTTCTCGCGCGACTCGGAGATCGAGGGAATCTGATGGCCGCAGACGTAGTAGCCGTGCTCGACCTCGGCGATGATTTTTTCGGGCGGCGTTTCACCGGGGAGGAAGAAGGTGTTGGACATTCTGATCAGCGGCACATGCCATCCCTCGCTCGCACGCGCCGAGCCGTTGGGTATTGCGCCGAGCACGGCGGCGGTTGCGCGCGAATTGAGAAAGCCGCTGAAGATGCCGCGATCGATGTGCATCACGCGGCGGCCGCGCGTACCTTCGTGGTCGTAGCGGTAGTGGCCGTAGCCATCGAGGCTCGGATCGGAGCAGGCCGAGAGCAGCGGCGATGCGACGGCCTTGCCCAACTGGTTGTCGGCGAGCGATCGCAGGAACCAACTGCGTCCGGCGTAAGCGGCTTCCATCTTGAGCGCGCGATCGGCTTCGCATGGATGGCCGATGACCTCGTGCGAGACGAGCGCGTTGAAATGCGGGTCGGTGACGACCACGACTTCGCGATCGGGGGGCCTCAGGATCGGTGCGGCGGCAAGCTCGCGCGCCTCGGTGGCAAGGTTGACGCAAAAGCGCGCGAGGTCGGGATTCGGCATCAACTCGCCGCGCCATCCGTCGCTCAAGCACTCGAGCCCGCGCTGCTGCCCGATGGAGTCGTAGCTTTCCTGGTGGCCGTCGCCGATTTGCGCGACGACGTAGCAGTCGCCCTGCGAAAACGCGTACGCCTGGGACACGACGGTGCCGGCGGTATCGATGAAAATTTCGCGGCGCAACTCGGTCATCGCGGCGACGACCTGGTAGGCGATCGCGTCGCCGAGTGCGGCGACTTCGCGCGACGCATCGAGCGAAATGTTCTTGAGCGCGTCGGTCGAGAGCGCGCGCGGATCCAGGCGAAAACTCGCGTCGACGTCGTCGCGGACTTTTTCGCGGGGCGGAATTTGCGCAACGAGGAGGCCTTTCGCGGCGGCGCCGAGGTGTGCGATGAGATCGGCTTTTTGGCGGGCGCTGAAGCGCGCGCGATCGTAGGCGTCGGCGAGCCCGCGCCGGAGTTCGGAGACGAGTTTGGCCGGCCGGCAGGCCAGCGCGCCAATCTCAGCGCCGGTCTGACCGTGACCGACAGGACCGGTCCTGTCGGCGACATGAACCGAGACTGCGTACGCAGCGGTTTCGCTCTCAGAGCCGTCACGCGGTTCACCGCCCACAGCGGCGCCGGCGCGATTGAAGACGACTTCGAAGCGGAGATCGGCGTACGCCACGCCGCGCTTTGAGCGTGCGAAGCGCGCCAGGATGCTCTCGCCCTCGCGGCGCAGGTATTCGATCGCTTCGAACAAATCGCCGCGCCCGATCAAGTCAGCCGCAACCTCAGATGATGCCTTCGCGCTTGAGGTCTTCGAGCTGTCCGGCGCCGAGTCCCAGCAAATCGCCATAGATGTCGGCGTTGTGCTGGCCCAGCAGGGGCGCGGCTGTCACTTCGACGGGCGAATCTTCAAGACGCACCGGGCATCCCGGCATCGTGAAGTCGCCGCGCACGGGATGCTTGATGGTGACGATCATGCCGCGCTGCTTAAGATGGGGATCGGCCAGCAACTCGACGCTGTCGAGTACGGCGCCGCATGGGACGCCAGCCTCGCCGAGGATGCGCATCACCTCGAACTTGGTGTGACGGCCGGTCCACTCGTTGATCATCTCGGCGAGCGTGTCGACGTTTTTGGCGCGGTTTCGTCCCGCGAAACGCTCGTCGCTCGCGACTTCCGGGCGGCCGATCACCTTCAACAGGCTCTCGAACATCTCGGGCGAGGTGCACAGGATGTAGCAATAGTCGTTGTCGCCACCGGGCGCGCATTTGTAGATGTCGCCGGGACCACCGCCGCCGATGCGGTTGCCGACGCGCGGCGCGGGTTTGTGGGTGACGTAGGTACCCATCATGGGAACGCGCACGAAGTTCAGCACCGCTTCCTGCATCGAGACTTCGACTTTCTGTCCCTTGCCGGTGCGTTCGCGCTGGATATACGCGGCGAGCACGCCGATGGCCGCGTGCATGCCGGTGCCAGTGTCGCCGATGGTGGGTCCGGGCTTGAGCGGGGGCGAACCGGGAAAGCCGGTGAGCGCCATCGCACCGCCGGCAGCCTGCGCAATCATGTCGAAGCTTTTGTATTTGCTGTAGGGGCCGTGCGTGCCAAAGCCCTTGATGGTCAAGTAGATGAGGCGCGGATTTATTTCGCGCAGGCGATCGTAGCCAAGGCCGAGGCCTTCGAGCGTGCCGAGCGAGAAATTTTCGGCGAGCATATCGACTTGTTTGACCAGGTCGATGAACATCGCGCGGCCCTTCTCGCTCTTGAGGTTGAGCGTGATGCCGCGTTTGTTGGCATTGAGCAGGATAAAGTAGTACGAATCGACGCCCGGCTTTTCGGTGAGCAGCCAGCGGCCCTGCTCGCCCATCTTTGGCGACTCGACTTTGATCACGTCCGCACCGAGCCACGCGAGCATCTCGGTGCACGAGGTGCCGGCCTCGAATTGCGTCAGGTCCAGAATTTTGACACCGCTCAGCGCTTTTTCCATTGCCGCCCTCCTGCCGCGCGCACGCCCGGCGAAGACGAGGATCGTCCAAGCCGCGCGCTGCCACTTGATCTAGCGCCAGCAGTGGCGCGGCGGCAAGCTTCGACGGCAGGGGTGACCTCCTTCGGCTTCGCTCAGGACAGGCTCTGCACCCACCGTTAAGGCCGCGCTCCGTTGTCGCGCGCGGCCACTGCCAACGGCTTAATACCGCGCTGCCGTCGCCACGGCCTCGCGTGGGGTTAAGTCTTTGGCTCCGGTCTGGTAGAGATCATGATGAGTTGATCGATGGATCGGCTCGCACGCAATGGCAGACACCGCACTATCGAAGCTCGCGCGAATCCGCGAGGAACTGAACAGGATGTTCCTCGAACGAACCGATTTGATCGACGGCGCAATCGTCGCGATGCTGTCGGCGAATCACGTTCTGATAATCGGGCCGCCGGGAACGGCAAAATCGATGCTGGCCGACGAACTGTGCCGGCGAATCGAGGGGGCGAACTATTTTCAGTGGCTGCTGACGAAGTTCAGCACGCCGGAGGAAATTTTCGGCGCCGTGAGTTTGAAGGGCCTCGAGGAAGACGATTACCGGCGCGTCACCACGCACAAACTGCCCGAGGCGCACATCGCGTTCCTCGACGAAATCTTCAAAGCCAACTCATCGATCCTCAACGCGCTGTTGACGATCATCAACGAGCGTATTTTCCACAACGGGCGCGAGCGCGTCGCGGTGCCGCTGATTACGATGTTCGGCGCGTCGAACGAACTGCCCGACGAGGACGAACTTACCGCGCTTTACGATCGATTCATGCTGCGCTTCATGGCTGATTACATTACGGAGGAGCACGGCTTCATCCGCATGATGGCGGGCGGTCCGGAGCGGACGCGGACCACGCTTATTTTTGCGGAGCTCGACGCGCTGCGCGCGTTGGTGGCGGCGGTCAAGGTGCCGGGTGCGATCCTCGAGGCGATTGCGCAAATCAGGCGCGAACTCGCGCGTGAGCAAATCGTCGTCTCGGATCGGCGCTGGAAAAACTCGCTCGGCATTTTGCGCGCGCACGCAATCGTCGCCGGACGCATCGCGGTGGCCGAAGACGACCTGATGTTCCTCGCACACGTCCTGTGGAAAGACCCCGAGGAGCGGCCCAAAGTGGCCGAGGCGCTCCGCCGAATCGTCAAGGGATACGAAGACAAGCTGCAGGAACTGGTGTTCGAGAGCCGCGAGCTGCGCGAATACGCCGAGGGCGCGTGGGAGAGCGAGGAGCTGCGGCGGCGCGCGCTGACCGAGGCGAATGCGAAACTCGCGAATATCGCGGTGCGTTTCGACGTGCTGCTGAAAGAAGCGTCGGACTCCGGCCGGGCGGTCGCCAACGCGGAGCGGATGCGCGTCGAGGTCAAGGACATTCAGCAAGCCGTGTTCCGCAGAAGCGTCGGCGATTAGAAATTCATGCCGGTCGAAGAATCAACGCCGGCGATCGTGCTTCGCGCGCGCGACTACGCCGAGTCGGATCGAATCGTCACGCTGCTGACGCTACACGCCGGCAAGCTCAGCGGCATCGCGAAGGGCGCCAAAGCGTCGCGGCATCGCTTCGAGCGCAAGCTCGAACCATTTACGCACGTCGTCCTGCACTACCGCCGGCGGCCGCACGGGCAGTTGGTGTTTATCACGCGCGCCGAAGCGGCCGATCTGCCTCAACACGTGCTCGACGACGATCTCGCAAAGATCGCGCTGGGCAGCTACATGCTCGAACTTGCCGACGCGCTGACGACCGAGGAGAGCGAAGCGGCGGATGCCTATCGCGTGTTGTCGGAAGGACTCGGCACGCTGAGCCACCGGTTTGCGGATGCGGCGCTGCGGCAGGCTTTCGAGATGCGGCTACTGGGATGGGCGGGATTCGGACTCGAGTTTACGCGCTGCCGCATCTGCGCGAGCGCCAACGGCGACAACGGCGCGACGGTTTATTTCGTGGTGTCGCGCGGCGGGATCGTGTGCGCGAAATGCCGGCCTTCGATGGCGGAAGGCGCGATCAAGCTCTCGAGCAACGGCGCCGCAATTCTCGCGCGACTGGGGACGGCGCCGATGGACGATTCGCCCGGCTCGGAGGCGGCGGGACCCGACGGCGCGCTCGCGCTGGAGCGGTTCATCGGATCGATCGTGGATCGGCGGCTGCGCAGCCAGGAATTTCTCGATTCAGTTTTGCCGGGCGCGGGCAAAAAGTGAGAAACTGAAAATTATCCGCCGGTTTCGCGGGCCGGAGATTCTCCGTACACCACTTCGGGATCGCGGTAGCGGCCGCCCTCATACTCGATCAGAACGATACCGCAGTTGGGCGAGACGTGAGCGTTTTCCCATTTGCCGGTCACGTGCGCCCACACCGATCGCATCACGCCGCCATGACTGACGATTACGATCTCGTCGTTGGGATATTGCCGGGCTACGCGATCGAGAACCGGAGCGACGCGCCTCAGCACGTCTTCATGACTCTCGCCACCCGGCGCGCGCCACATCCATGGGCGCTTCGGATCGAAGGTGGGATCGTTGCCGACCGACTCGTACGGTTGTCCGGCGAGATCGCCAAGACTCTGCTCGCGGAACTCCGCCTCGTATTCGATCGGGATGCGCAGTTCCGCGGCGATGATGAGGCCGGTCTCGCGGGCGCGCGCGAACGTGCTCGCAATCACCAGCGTCGGCTGAAACTTGAGCTTGATTCTGAGCGCGGCTTCGTGCGCCTGGCGTCGTCCGAGCTCCGTGATTTTCGCATCGCCGGAGGTGGTGAAGCGCCGAATCGCGTTGCCTTCACTCTCGCCATGACGAACCATTATTAGCTTGCCCATAGGATCGAAAGTCCCTCCGAATGTTCAGTGTGGCGCCGACGAAACGATACGGTTGCTCAGGTCCCGGGCTGGCCGGCGGCGCCACCGCCGACAGCATTTGCAAACGCGCGGAACGGTTCCAGCAGATCGATCGGCAACGGAAAGACGATGGTGGAATTGTGCTCGCCCGCGATCTCCTTGAGCGTCTGCAGGTAGCGAAGCTGGAGCGTGATGGGACTCTTGCTCATGATCTCCGCGGCCTCCGAGAGCCGCTGCGCGGCCTGGAATTCGCCTTCGGCCGCGATCACCTTGGCGCGGCGCTCGCGCTCGGCCTCGGCCTGCGCCGCGATCGCGCGCTGCATATCCTGCGGGAGATCGATATTTTTCAACTCGACGAGCGTGACCTTCACGCCCCAGGGCTCGGTTTGCGAGTCGACAATTTCCTGGATGCGCGCATTGAGCTTGTCGCGCTGGCTGAGCAGCTCATCGAGTTCGGTCTGGCCGCCGACGGAGCGCAAGGTGGTCTGCGCCAGTTGCATCGTGGCGAACAGATAATTTTCGACCTCGGTAACCGCGCGCGAGGGATCCACGACGCGAAAGTACAGGACCGCGCTGACCTTGACGGTCACGTTGTCCTTGGTGATCACGTCTTGCGGCGGGATGTCCAGCGTAACGGTCCGCAGATCGATTCGCATGATCTTCTCGAGCATGGGAATCACGAAGATCACGCCCGGCCCGCGATAAGGAGTGAGGCGGCCGAGACGGAAGATTACGCCGCGCTCGTACTCGTTGAGGATTTTGAGACCGCTCAAAATGAAAATTGCAACGATGAAGACGACTACGCCTACTCCGCTCGCCATCACGATTCTCCTTCGCCCCCAAGCGCGCGAGGCTGTTTGATGCCCTACGTTATCTTCCGAACTTCACGGCGACTTCTGCACTTGCAATTCCAAACCGTTGATCGACTTGACGCGCGCGCGCGCGCCGGGGCTGAGCGCATCGCTGCTGGCGGCGCGCCAGATCTCGCCATGGACGAACACGCTGCCCGGCGCGCCGGGAGCGATCGCCTCGCGCACCTCGCCGACCTCGCCGACCAGGCCTTCGGCGCCGGTGGTCGAGCGGCGGCGGCGCTCGCGTGCCACGATGTATCCGATGCCGAGGATGATCAGCGTCAGGCCGCCTGCGGCGCCATATATAATGTCGCGATCGACCACCAGGTTGGTCTGCGAAGTGTCAATCAAAAACAGCGAGCCTATGACGAACGCCGTAACGCCGCCCAAGCCGAGGATTCCATAGCTGGCGACAAAGGCTTCGGAGATCAGCAATCCAACGCCGAGAAAAATCAACAGCAAGCCGGTGAGATTTACCGGCAGGACCTGAAACGATGCGAGCGCAAGCAGCAGGCAAATCGCGCCGGCAACGCCGGGAAAGATGACTCCCGGATGCGCGAACTCGAAGTACAGGCCGACTAATCCCGCCATCAGCAGCAGATAGACGATGTTGGGATCGGCCAGGGTGTTGAGTAGTTGCTGGCCGGGCGTCATTCGCACGCGGCGCACGGTGGCATCGGCCAGCGCGAGCGTCACGGTGCGGCCTGCGACCTGGACCTTGCGGCCGGTGGCTTGCGTCAGCAGGCTGCGCAGGTCGGGCGCGACGATATCTACGACGTTCTTGGCAAGCGCCTCGCGCTCGCCGATCGCAACGCTGTGGCGGACAGCCTGCTCGATCCAATCTTCGTTGCGCCCGCGCTGCTGGGCGATCGTGCGTGCAAAGGTCGCGGTGAAATTCTCGATCTTCTGACCCATCGCGCCCTTGAGGTCTTCTCCGCCCTCTTCGACCGGATGAGCCGCACCGATCGTGGTTCCAGGCGCCATCGCGGCTACGTTCGCGGCCTCGGTGATGAAGGTGCCGGCGGACGCGGCGCTGGCGCCGGATGGCGCGACGTACACGATTACGGGTACGGGAGCGGCCAGGATGTCCTTGACGATCCTTTCGGCGGAATTGAGAAGGCCGCCCGGCGTGTCGAGCTCGATCACCAGGGCGCTTGCGCCTTCGGCATTTGCGGACGCGAGCGAATCCTCGATGTAGGACGCGGTGGCGGGATTGATCGAGCCGTCAATCGTGATCAGTTGAACCCACGGCGGATGCGCAGCCGATTTCGCGGGCGCGTCGGTGGCAAGTATTCGATTCGATGCGAACGATCCGATCGCGATTGTTAGTGCCGCGATGGCGACGAACCTTAAGCGCAGGCTCACGAGGCGGAACCGCCGCGGCGCGGAATCGGCATCCCGAGAAATTTCATCACTTCCTGAATATCCGCCCACACCAGCCGCTTGTCGTTCGGGTTGCGGAGCAGGTAGGCGGGATGAAACGTGGGCATGAATCGAATGCCGCGGAAATCGTGCCAGTTACCGCGCAACTTGCTGATGGGCGTCTTCACTTTGAGCACGGCCTGCACGGCGAAGGAGCCCAGCCCGACGATCGCGCGCGGACGCACGAGGTCAATCTGGCGAAAAAGAAACGACTCGCAGGCGGCGACTTCGTCGGGTTCGGGATTTCGATTGTCGGGCGGCCGGCACTTGATCACGTTGCAGATGTACACCTCGGCGCGGCGGATGCCCATGCCGCGCTCGATGATGTCGGTCAGCAATTGACCGGCGCGGCCGACGAACGGCTCGCCGCGGGCATCCTCGTCGGCGCCGGGCGCCTCGCCGACGAACATCAGCTGCGCGTTGGGATCGCCGACGCCGAAGACGAGATTGATACGGCGCGGCGCCAGTTTGCATCGCTGACAATCTCCGATGAACTGGCGCAGCTCCTCGAGCGTCGTGGATTTTTCGAGTCCGGGATATTTCGAGAACAGTTCGCTGGGGATGAGTCCGGCGCCGGTCCCGCCAGCTTTGGGCGTCGAATCGGCTACCGGAGTCGGCGCGGTGAGCGCGGACCCAGACGAAGACGCGGGAAGTCCTTCCATCCCCTCCTCGCGCAACTGCTCGAGGTAGTCGCGGATCGTGGCGACCAGCGTGCGGCGATCCGGCGGCGACGACGCGTCCATTCGACAGCTATCTGACGGCGCGCAGGCGCGAGGATTTACCCGGGCGGCCGGCCTTCGGCTTGGCGGCGCGGATTGCGACGATTCGATCGAGGATCAGGTCCGCGACCGCATCCTTGGACATCTGCGGATGGCTCTGGGAGCGACCGTCGGAGCCGATTAGCGTGACGATATTGGTATCGACTTCAAAGCCGGCGCCCTCACGCGTCACGTCGTTGGCGACGATTAGATCGAGTCCCTTGCGTTTGAGCTTGGCGCGCGCGTTGGCTTCCAGGTCGTCGGTCTCGGCGGCGAATCCGACCAACAGCCGCGCGCCCTTCTTCGCCGCCAGGCGCGGCATCTCGTCCGCGATCGACTCCATCTCGAGTCGCAGCCCGCGCGGATCTTTCTTGATCTTGCCGCGCGCCGGATTCGCGGGGCGGAAATCGGCAACCGCCGCCGCCATCACGAGCGCCGTGGACCACGGAAAATTGCTGGACGTTTGACTAAGCATTCCGGCCGCAGTCACCGTGTCGATTCGTTCGACTCCGTAAGGCGTCGGGAGCGCGGACGGCCCCGCGACGATTCGCACTTTAGCGCCGCGGCGCCATGCCGCGCGCGCGATCGCAAATCCCATCTTGCCCGACGAACGGTTGGAGACAAATCGCACCGCATCGATCGGTTCCTGAGTCGGTCCTGCCGTCACCAGAATGTTTTCGCCCGCAAGATCCTGCACGGAGAGCATCTTTTCGATTTCCGCGACGATGATCGCCGGGTCCGCCAAACGGCCCTTGCCCTCGTAACCGCATGCGAGTGCGCCCTCGCCAGGATCGACGATCACCGCACCGCGCGACCGCAGCCTGGCGAGGTTCTCGGCGACCGTCGGATGCTCGTACATGTGCACGTTCATCGCGGGCGCAAACGCGACTTTCGCGCGCGTGGCGAGCAACACGGTGGTCACGATGTCGTCGGCGATACCGACGGCGGCCTTGGCGATCACGTCGGCGGTCGCGGGCGCGATCACGATAGCGTCGGCGGCGTCGGCAAGTCTGATGTGGCCGATTTCAGATTCCTGAGTCAGAGAGAACGTGTCGGTGGCGACCGGATTGGAGCTGAGCGCCTGGAGCGTGAGCGGCGTGATGAACTCGGTGGCGTTGCGCGTCATCATGACCCGGACGATCGCGCCGGAGTTGACGAGCAGGCGGACGAGTTCCGCAGATTTGTAAGCGGCGATTCCGCCACTCACGCCGAGAACGATCGTCTTGCCGCTAAGCACGCCCATCGAGCCTTGATTCTAGTGCGGCGCGCTCGCGCGCGAAACGGCCCGCGCCGCGGCTGTCAGTCGTAGTATTCAAGCCCAAGATGCGTGATGAGGTCTTCGCCCCGCATCCAGCGCAGCGTGTTCTTGAGCTTCATCAGCTGGATGAAGATGTCGTGCTCGGGATAGATGTTCGGCGCGTGCATCGGCGCCTTGAAGTAGAAGGACAGCCATTCCTGAATCCCGCGCATGCCGGCGCGATGGGCCAAATCGAGGAACAACACGAGGTCGAGCACCAGCGGCGCCGCCAGGATCGAATCGCGGCACAGGAAGTTGATCTTGATCTGCATCGGATAGCCGAGCCATCCGAAGATATCGATATTGTCCCAGCCCTCCTTGGAGTCGCCGCGCGGCGGGTAGTAATTGATTTTCACCGAGTGGAAGACGTCGCTGTAAAGCTGCGGATGCAGCTCGGGCTGAAGGATCTGGTCCAGCACCGACAGCTTGGTCTCTTCCTTGGACTTGAACGAGCCGGGATCCTCCAGCACCTCGCCGTCGCGATTGCCCAGGATGTTGGTCGAGAACCAACCCGACATCCCCAGCATGCGCGCCTTCAGCCCGGGCGCGATCAGCGTCTTCATAAACGTCTGCCCGGTCTTGAAATCCTTGCCGCAGATGGGGAGGTTGGTTTCGCGCGCGAGATCCAGCAGCACGGGCGTGTCGGTGGTCAGGTTGGGCGCGCCGTTTGCATATGGGATTCCCATCTTGAGCGCGGCGTAGGCGTAGATCTGGCTTGGCGCGATTTCGGGATCATTGTTGGCGAGGCCAGCCTCGAAGGATTTCAGCGTCTCATGGACCGCCGACGGGCGATGGAACACCTCCGTCGAGCCGCACCATACCATCACGGTGCGCGCGACGCCGGTGCGTTTCTGGAACTGCCGGATGTCATCCATCAGCATCGCGGCCTTGTCCATCTTGGTGCGCGCTTCCTTCAGATTGGGGCCGCGGATGTTGCGCACGTAGTCCTGGTCGAACACCGCCTCCATCGGACGAATTTTTTCCAGCGGCCCGCGCACCTGCTCCAGGAGCGCGGGATCGAGCACCGCGGCGTTGCGCGCCGCTTCGTAGGCGCTGTCTTCGTAGATGTCCCATCCGCCGAATTCGAGATCTTCCAGTTTGGCGAGCGGCACGAAGTCCTTGATCAGCGGCGTGCGCCCCTCGGTGCGCTTGCCCAGGCGAACGGTGGCGAGCTGGGTCAGAGATCCGATCGGCGCCCCCAGCCCGCGCTTAACCGCCTCGACTCCTGCAATGAACGTCGTGCTGACGGCGCCGATGCCGGGCAGCAGCACGCCGAGCTTGCCGTCCGCAGGCGCGATTCGGACA
The DNA here is from genome assembly GCA_963813785.1 of uncultured delta proteobacterium. Classification (GTDB taxonomy): domain Bacteria; phylum Desulfobacterota; class Binatia; order Binatales; family Binataceae; genus Binatus. Next base: position 180,392 of record CAWFAJ010000005.1, read on the forward strand.
GGATCTTTTGTCGTCAAACTTCAGGCTCCTCGGCGTCAGCCCTTTCGAAACCGCGACGGGTATTCGGCGCCGAAAGTTTGATCGGGATGGAGTACGCGAGCGCGCTCAATAAGGACCTCTTCGGTCTCGGGAATGTTGGGGTCCGGGATGCAGCAATCGACCGGGCAAACCGCCGCGCACTGCTCCTGGTCGAAGAAGCCGACGCATTCGGTGCATTTTTCGGGGACGATATAGTAGAGGTCGTCCTTGATCGCGGGCGTGGTCGCGCCGTTGAGTTCCCACTGCGCGCCGCCTTCGTAAATCGCGGTGTTGGGGCATTCCGGCTCGCACGCACCGCAGTTGATGCATTCTTCTGTTATTACCGTGGCCATTTTCGAGCTCCAATTCCGGTCATTGTTGAACTAGATTGCCGCGCCTGGGCGGCGGCGAAACGATAGGACCGAGCCGCAACAATATCGGCGCGCGACAAATCGAGCAAGCATTTAAAGTTGTTAGTTGTCAACCGGCCGTGGCGTTTGCAATCCGCCGGGCGAGTTCCATGAACGCCCGGCTGGCAGGATGCTCAGGTTTGGCGATTGTTATCGGTATCGCCGTCGTCGCCGGCCTGCCTCACGTCGGGATAGATCGGAATCCTCGCGAGCAGTTGGGTCCCTTCCTCCGCCGCCATCCGCTCGCCGCCGCCGTGGCCAAAAAGTTCATCGCGCTCGCCGCAATCCGGACAGACAAAATAGCTCATGTTCTCGACCACGCCGAGAATCGGACAATGCACCTGTCGAAACATCTTGACCGCGCGCGTCGCGTCGAGCAGCGCAACATCCTGGGGCGTCGTCACGATTACCGCGCCGTCGAGCGAGACTTGCTGCGCAAGCGTCAACTGCGCGTCGCCGGTGCCGGGCGGAAGATCGACTACCAGAAAATCCTGGCTGCCCCACAGCGTGTCCATGAGGAATTGGCGCACGGCCCCCATCACCATCGGTCCGCGCCAGATAACCGGCGCCTTCTCGCCAAGGAAAAATCCGATCGAGATCATTTTCACGCCGTACTTTTCGATCGGGAAGAAATTCTGTCCGCCCGCCGGCTTCGGCCGCTCCTCACCGGCGTTGAACATCATCGGGATCGACGGCCCGTACATGTCGGCGTCCAGCAGACCGACGCTGAGCCCCAATCGCGCCAGTGCCACCGCAATGTTCGCCGCGACGGTGGATTTGCCGACTCCGCCCTTGCCGCTTCCCACCGCGATTATGTGCTTGGTGCCTTCGAGCCGCACGCGGCCGGTTTTTTCGCCAAGCTCGGCTTCGATTCGATGCACCCTAAGCTCGACGCTGGGCACGCCAAGGTCGTGCGTGAGCGCGTGATGGATTCTCCCGGCCAGCTCGCGGATCACCTCGTCGCGCTCGGTGACCTGCCGAATCGTGATCGCGTAGCCGCCGCTCTCCGCAGGCCGGGCATCCTCGACGATTCCAAGCGCAACGATATCGGCGGCGTAACCGGGATACTTTACGTGTCCGAGCGCCTCGATAACCGCGTCGTTTTCTATCTGTCGTGCCACTAATGCGATTATCGCAGATGCATTAGCCCGTCGAAAGCATCGCGCGATGCTAAGGCCATACCTTATGCGCTAAGGGCGCTCCTGCCCGTAGTCCCACGAGATAGTGCGCGCCGGCTTGAAGCTCACCACCACGACCTTGCTGCCCTTGAGCGACTTCGCGTACGCCTTGCCCAGTTTCTTGCCCAGGTACTCGACCGCCATCCGCTCCGTGCGCTTGTCGTCGATCTTTTCCTCCAGCGTGGCGCGCCCCTTCAGCACCACCGTCTTGTAGGGCGCCTTCTTGGTATCGACCACCAGCGTCACGCGCGGATCGCGCACCAGGCATTTGTATTTGAACGACTCCGCGCCGGTGTGAAAGACGATTTGCCCGTCGGCGTACTCGAACCAGGTCGGCACGGCGTGCGGCGCGCCGTCAGGCGCGGTGACCGCAACCACTGCGACGATCGGTTTCTTGAGCAGCTTCTCGATATCTTTTTTCTTCATCGGCATGCGAACAAAATCTCCTGTGGCGGCAGGGCTTGGAAGTGAGTGAAAAGTGAAACCTCACTTGCCCTTGAAATTCGGCTTGCGCTTTTCGCGGAAGGCGCGGATGCCCTCGCGCACGTCTTCGGACGGATTCGTGATCATCACGTTGAGCGCGGCGTCCTCGAGCGCATTCTCGAGCGTCATCTCGCGCTGCTTGTACATCATGCGTTTGGCCAGCCTTATTGCCAAGGGCGATCCTTCCGCGAGCCGCCGCGCGAAATCGTTCACCCGTGACTCGAGTTCCGCGTGCGGCACCACTTCGGTAACCAGCCCGAGCTCGAGCGCCGTCTTGGCGTCGTAGACTTCGGACAGCAGCGTCATCTTGAGTGCGCGATCCAATCCCATGAAGCGCGGGAAAAGGTACGCTCCGCCTTCGTCGCACAGCAGCGCGAACTTGAGTGCGGTGTCCCCCAGCCGAGCCTGGTCCGACGCGATTCTAAAGTCGCACGAAAGCGCCAGCGTCAGCCCGCCTGCCACCGCCGCGCCGTTAATCGCGGCGATCACGGGTTTGTCGAAGCGATGCAACGACAAGACCAGCTGATGGAACCCTTCGCGCATCTGGAGCATGTGGCCCATCGGATGCCCGTGAAATCGCGAATGGCTCTCCGGCGCGCCGCTGATATCGCCGCCGGCGCAGAACGCCCGTCCGCTGCCTGTGATGATCAACACGCGGACTTCGTCGTCCTGGCGCGCGAGATCGATCGCCGCGCACAGTTCCGTGGTCATCGTATCGTTGTAGCCGTTCATCCGCTCGGCGCGGTTGATAGTGATTTTCGCGACGTGATCGCGCGCAGCGTAGATGATCATCCTGAAGTCCATTGGGGTCGCACCTCCTGACAATGATAGATCTCTCTTCCCTTTATTCCTTTTCTAACAGGCCGTCAGGCCGCATCTTCTCCCAACGGACGGGAAGCAGCGAAAGACGAAACCCGTAAGGGGTTTCGCTTCCCCTTCCCCAGGAGCCAGGCGATTAGGGGTTAGGTTGCCGCGCCCCGCCTATCTGCCCTTGAACGTCGGCGGGCGCTTCTCGAGAAACGCTTTGACGGCCTCGCGATGGTCCTGCGTCAGGCCGGTCATAATTTGCCCCCACGCCTCGCGGTCGAGCAGCTCGTGGAACTCGTGATTGATCGCTGCGTTGAGATTCGCCTTCATATATGAATAGGCAATCGACGGACCGTTGGCGATCCTCGACGCTATCGCATGCACCTCGTCGCGCAGCGACGCCGCCGGCACCACGCGATTTGCCAGTCCGATTCGCAAAGCCTCGTCGGCGCCAATCATGTCGGCCAGAAAATATAATTCGCGCGCCTTGGCCGACCCGACCAATTGCGTCAGCGACCAGGTGCCGCCGTAATCACCCGAGAAGCCGACCTTGGCGAACGCCGTGCCGAAACGCGCCGTGTCAGCCGCGATCCTGATGTCGCACGCCATCGCCAGGCTCAGTCCCGCGCCGGCCGCCGCTCCGTTGACCGCGGCGATCGTCACCTTCGCCATCTCGTGCAGCATCTGCGACGCTTCTTCGCCGCGCCGCAATCCCGCGACGAGATCCTCGACTGTCTGCGGCGCGCTCGATGCGCCTGCGCCCTCGTTGCGTTGACGCATCCCGCCGATATCTCCGCCGGAGCAGAATCCGCGCCCCGCGCCGGTCAGCACCACGGCGCCTATCTCGCGATTGGTCGCGGCGCGCCTCAGGTTGTCCACCAGCCCGCCCATCATCTCAGCGCTCATCGCGTTGAGCTTGTCGGGCCGATTCATCGTGAGGTAGAGGACGCGGTCTTTCAGTTCCGTGAGCAGATGGTCTGCCATTTTTGGCCTCCAAAAATCCGGTTTCAACTCTGGTACTACTTCACGTCCGCCAATCTGTCGAGCGCTGCCGCGACCGCCTGGGTGCCGTCGAGATCGTGACCGAGGGCCGCGGCCGCGTTGAACATCGAGGCCATCAGCGAAAGTCCGGGCAGCGCCAGGCCCGATTCACGCGCCGCCTCGGCCACCAGCCGCAGGTCCTTGCGAATCAGCTTGATAAAGAACCCGGGCCGAAAATCGCCGGCGATTATTTTGGGACCGAGATTCGACAACTGCCACGACCCGGCCGCGCCCGCGCCTATCGCCTCGACCACCCGCGACGCATCGAGACCGCCGGCCTGCCCGAACTTGATCGCCTCGGCCGCCGCCTCCAGCGCAAGCGCGACCGCGATCTGATTGGCAAGCTTGGTCATCTGGCCCGCGCCCGACGCGCCCATGTGCGTTACTCGGCGCCCAAGCAGCTCGAACAGCGGACGCGCACGCTCGAACGCCGGCGCTTCCCCGCCAACCATTATCGCCAGCGTGCCGTCGCGGGCGCCGACGTCTCCGCCCGACACCGGCGCATCCAGGTAATCGACGCCGGCCCGTTTCAGCCGCGACGCGATCGCGCGCTCCGCCGCCGGCGAAATAGTGCTCATATCGACGACGAGCTGCCCTGCGACGAGCGCGGGTTCGATCTTCGCGACGGTCGCCTCTACGTCGGGCGTGTCGGGCACCATGATGAACACCACTTCCGCGCCCGCGACGCACGCGGCCGCATCCGCCGCGACGATCGCTCCGTCAGCGGCGAGCGCTCGCGCCTTGTCGGCTGAGCGATTGAAGACGCGGACGCGATTGGCTGCGCCGATCAATCGTCGCGCCATCGGCGCGCCCATTATTCCGGTTCCGATCCACCCGATTTCCATGGCATCTGCCCCGCAAACGAAGAAGAGAGGCGCCTCCTACTGCGATTGCTCCCCTTCCCACATGGGAAGGAGCTAGCGGTCAGGTTTTTCTCCTGACCCTGGTGCAGCGTTGACCAGGCCGCCGCGCAAACCCGCGCAAATCGCAATTAAGAGACGCAAAGCGATGTGTGCGGGTCGAAGAACCATTGCTCCAGCGGTGTTCCTGCGGCTTGATTTCACAATTGTCCGCAGGACAGTCGCCCGTCAATGGCGCCTGAATCCGAAGTTGGCGGCGACCCACGCGACGCAGACACTCTCGCCCGTCTGTTTGCTGTCCGGCGAACGCATCGCTAGCGCTGTCCAGTCCAATCTCGCGGCGCGACCGAGCGCCATCGAGCGCGAATCGCTTCGTACTGCGCGGCCGGCAACGGCCCGGCGTTGGCGTGCGCGATATTTTGCGCGATGCGCTCGGGCCGGGTCGTGCCGACGATCGCGGTAGTCACGCCGGCGGTGCCGAGCGTGAATCTGAGCGCGATCGCGACCGAGTCCTCGACGCCGCCGCGAAGAAAATCGTAGTCGAGCGCCTGGATCCGATCCCAATACGGCCGCGAGTACCAATCGCCCGGCGGCTGTCTGCCGTGACGCCAGGCCGCGTTGGCGATCGGCCGCTTGACGATCACGCCCATCCCGCGCGCGGCAGCCTTGGGCAGTACGAGTTCGATCGCTTCCTGGTCGGCGATGCTCACCGAGATCTGCACAGTGTCGAACGCGCCGCTTTCGACCGCATACACCGCTTCATCGGAGTCGGCGCTGCATCCTGCGAAGCGCGCCTGTCCGCGCTCGCAGGCCTTGCGGATGACCTCGAGCACGCGGCCGTCTCTCAGAGTCGCCAGCGGCGGGCTGTGGAATTGGATCACATCGACGTGGTCGGTGCGCAAGTTCTTGAGACTGCGCTCGATGCTCCGCGCGAGCATCGCGGGTTCCCAATCCGGCTGCGCGTAACCGCCGGCCCGCTCGGACGCGGACCCTAGCGGCGCGTGCCCGCATTTGGTCATCAGGACAACTTCGGCGCGCCGCCCGGCAATCGCCCGGCCGATCAGCGCCTCGCTGTCGGCGTAGCACTCGGCCGTATCGATCACATTGATGCCGGCGTCGAGCGCGGTGTTCAGGATTTTATCGACGGCCTTCTGCCCGACCGCTTGATAGCCGATTTCGGAGCCGCCGAAGCCAAGCGTGCTGACGCGGAGTCCGGTCTTGCCCAGTGCGCGATATTCGATTGCCATAAGGATGAACCGCGAAGATACGGAGAATTGGGAAACGAAGCAAAAAGAAAAGAGCCGGACGACGATGCGTCCGGCCCTTCAAGCAATGCGAGCTGTGAAATCCGCTCAGGCGGCCCGCTTGGTCTCGATAGCCAGGCTCTCTTCCGCGATCGAACCGCGCTTGGAGAAGATGACCGCAATCGAAAGCGCGATGATCGCCGACACTACCACCGCGACCCGCAGCAGCGTCACACCGCCGAGCGCAACCGTGGTGAACGGCGCCGCCAAAATCGCGACCAGGTTCATCACCTTGATCATCGGGTTCAGCGCAGGTCCCGCCGTGTCCTTGAACGGATCGCCGACGGTATCTCCAACCACGGAAGCTTTGTGCACGTCGGTGCCCTTGCCGCCCAGGAACCCGTCCTCGATCTTTTTCTTGGCGTTGTCCCAGTTCGCGCCCGCGTTCGACATGAAGACCGCCATCAGCTGGCCGGTCAGGATCGTGCCGCCGAGGAATCCGCCGAGTGCGCCCGCACCGAGGCCGAAACCGACCAGCAGCGGCGAGAAGACCGCAAGGATTCCCGGCCCCAGCAGCTCTTTCTGCGAAGCGGCCGTGACGATATCGACGCACGCGCCGTAGTCGGGCAGCTCTTTGCCCTCCATGATCCCCGGATGCGTGCGAAGCTGGCGGCGGACCTCGAACACGATCTGATAGGCCGCGCGGCTGACCGCCTTAATCGCAAATGAACTGAACAGGAACGGCACTGCGCCGCCGATCATCAGCCCCACGAACACGGTGGGCATGTTGATCTGCACGCCAATCGCGCCGAGATGAGCCTCGTCTATGAATGACCGGAACAGCGAGACCGCAGCCAGCACCGCGGTCGCAATCGCCAGGCCCTTGGTCAACGCCTTGGTGGTGTTGCCGATCGCGTCCATCCAGGACAGCGTCTTGGACGCCTCCTCCTGATGGATTCCGCCCATCTCGAAGATGCCGTGGGCGTTGTCGGTGATCGGTCCGTAGGTGTCCATCGCCAGGATGAAGCCGGTGGTCGTGAGCAAACCCAGCCCGGTCAGCGCGATTCCGTAAAACTGCAGCGCGAGCGACTCGTGGAAAATCGCCATCGCGCCGATGATCGCGGCCGCGATCACCAGCAGCGCCCAAACCGACGACTCCAGACCCTCGGCCATCCCCGACAGGATCAAAGTCGCCGGGCCGGTGCGCGCCGCCATCGCGGTTTCGGTGACTGGGCCCTTGTCCGGATGCGTAAAATAGTTGGTCAGCCACAGCGTCACGACCGCGAGAATGATTCCGAGCGACGCGCAGCAGGCGAAGCGCCAATCGGTCGCGCCGGTGCGCGGGTCGTCGAGGTAAAGATAATTCACGACGAAAAATCCGAACACGGATGCGATCGCCGAGGTCATGTAGCCGATGTTGATCGGGCGCATCGGATCGAGCATTTTGCCGGCCGGCACGCGCACCGCCATGATTCCGATGATCGAGGAAAACACGCCGACCCCGCGCAGGATCAACGCGAACATGATCAGTTTGACCGCGAACATGCCCGCGTACTGGCCATAGGCCGCGATAAAGTCCGACTCCTGCAGCGCGTAGGCCGCCAGGATGATCGCGGCGACCAGCGTCACTTCGTAGGACTCGAAGACGTCGGCCGCCATGCCGGCGCAGTCGCCGACGTTGTCGCCGACGTTGTCGGCAATCGTGGCGGGATTGCGCGGGTCGTCTTCGGGCAGATCCTGCTCGATCTTGCCGACCAGGTCGCCGCCGACGTCAGCCGCCTTGGTGTAGATTCCGCCGCCGACGCGCATGAACAGCGCCGCCAGCGAGCCGCCGAAGCCGAAGCCCACCAGCACCTTCATCGCGTTTTCGCGGAACACCAGGAAGATGATCGTCGCACCGAGCAACCCCAGCCCGACCGTGAACATCCCCGAGACTCCGCCCGCCTTGAATGCCAGTTCCATCGCGCCCTTGAAGCTGGTCAGTGCGGCGTTGGCGCTGCGGACGTTGCCCTTGACCGCCAGCCACATCCCGACGTAACCGGCGCAGTAGGAAGCGGTGACGCCCATCAGGAAGGCGATCGAGATGCCCAGCGGCAGGTACAGGCCTTGATAGACGTTGCGGTACATGAGGAACAGCGCGACGAAGATGACGGCGACGAACCAGATCATGGTCTTGACCTGGCGTCCGAGGTACGCCATCGCGCCGAGTTCGATCGCGTCCGACACGTCGGTCATTGATTTGGGTCCGGGGTCTGCTGCCAGCACTACGCGTATCAGCACAACTCCGTAGGCCAGCGCGACCAGCGCCGAGACCAGCACCAGCCACAGGATCATGACCTGTCCGCCGGTTAAAGTGGGCAGAACGATATTAGCTTCGCTCATTGCAATCCGAGTCTCCTGAAAAGGTCGAGGTTTATTTAAGGGCGCCGCCCGCTGTGCAATTGGATCAGTGAAATACGCCGCTCACGGCCGGGCGATTACCCTCTGGATATCTGGCGCAGTCTAGGTTTTCCTGATTACGATGTCCAGTTATCGCCGGGGTGTTCGAACGGCAGCGGCTGCACCCAACTCGGTGCGCTGCCGAAAAAGAAGAGGCCCCGGCGCGATGGCCGGGGCCTCGGAGATCACGTCGCGACGAAACTTCGGATCACGGCGCATTCAGGTCCACGTTCGCGCAAGGTCCATCCACGTCCGTCTGCACCAGGTTGCTGGCCGGAGTTGCCTTTCGCCGTCAGCGATGCGGTGCTGCCCCGGCATTCCATGCTTACCCCGGTGGCGTTCTTGCTCGCTTGCACCCCGGAAATGATGCCCAATCTATCGCCGAAATTGACGCCGGTACCGGTATTTCCGCTGGATTTGCTTTCAGTGACCATGTTCTCGCCGCTAGTTGGGAAATCCATTCCGTCGCCGCCGTTGCCTGTAGTGCTCGATTTGATCACGCCATTGTCATCGCTGGCCAGCTCGATGCCGTCGCCGGAATTTTTCTGGATTTTGCTGCTGATCACGAAACTGCAGCAATCCAGCATTTCCACGCCTATGCCTGTGTTGTTGGATACGGTGCTTCCAACCAGGAGGTTGTCGTCGGAGGCGATATAGATTCCGCCATCGCCGTTACCGTTAGCCTGTATTTTCGTCAAGCTGCTGTCGTCCGAATCTATGAAAATACCGGTACCGCCGTTGTTGTTCGCCTTGACCGAATTCAACGTATCGCAGCATTCCTCGATGTAGATCCCGTCGCCGGTATTATTCGACGAATCGACGTTGGATATTATCGCTTCGCCCGAGTCGGACAGGTCGATGCCGTTGTCGAAGTTGCGGATTTTGCCGTTGGCGATAATCGCGTAATCGTTCTCGATGCCGTTGTCGGTTATCGCCGCGCCGCTCCCGTTGCCGGTAATCGTTTTCTTCTTCATGTCGATCGCGACATTGGGCGCAGCGATCACCAGGCAGTCGCCCGTGGCGGTCAGGTTGCTGGTCAGGAAATAATTCCCCGACGACGACAGCGTTCCGCACGCTGAAATCGCAGTATCGGCGTGCGCGCGCCCGCACAATCCTCCGATCAGCAGCATCGCAAATAGCGCGGTCGTAAGCCTCTGCGCCGAGTATTTGATATTCATCGTAACCTCCCATCGAAGATCCCGATCGATGCGTTGCCGCACGCCGGGATCAGGTCTGGACATCTCCAGTATTGGTTCGAATCCATCGGGCTCAAAGGCGCCTCGCTAGAGCTTGTTGTTCAGCTGCGTGCATGTGCCGCCGCTGGTCGTAAGTGAACCACCCGTGTTGTTCTTGGCCGACAGCCCCGTGATCGCTCCCGGACATTCCACGTTGGCGCCCGCGCCATGGTTTCCGTTCGATTGGCTGTTCGTAATCTGGTTGTCAGTGCCGCGCAGGAAAATCCCGTCGCTGCCATTGCCGCTGGCCTTGGTGCTGGTGACGAGATTGTCGTCGTCGATGAGATTCACACCGTAGCCCGAATTCATCGCCACGGTGCTTTCGACGACGAAGTTGCAACAGTCGTTCATATCGACGCCGTCACCGCCGTTTTTCTGCACCTTGCTCGAAACCAGGAAGCTGCAGCATCCATCCTCCACCACTCCGGCCCCACCGTTGCCGGTAACGGTGCTGTTGGAGACCGTTGTGCAGCATCCGTTTCCCGCGGCGACTATGCCACCGCCCCCGCCGTTGCTGTTGACCTGGACGTTGTTCAGTGTGTAGCAGCAATTCGAGGCGACGATCCCGACGGTGCCGTTGTTGTTCGCCGTCACGGAATCGAGCGTGCCGCAGCAGTTTCCGACCAGGATTCCGGTATCGGTGTTGCTCGACGAGTCAACGTTGCGAATCACCACGCAGCACGAGGTGTCGAGTCCGATGCCGACGTCGAAGTTGCGGATCTTGCCGTTGGCAATCGCCATCGACTCGAAGTGCCCGCCGCCGTCGGAGATTCCATCGCCGGTCCCGTCGCCGGTGATGGTGTGGCCCTTCATGTCGAGCGAGACGCCTTCGCTGCCGACGACGATGCAGGTGCCGGTCGAGGTCAGATTCTTCGTCAGGAAGTAGTTTCCCGCCGACGACAGCGTCCCGCACGCTGATACCGCCGTGTCGGCGCGCGACGGCGATGCGGTCAAGAGCAGCGCCAACGCGCCCAGCGCTCCCAGCGCATATCCTCTAATTACCCTCTCAAACGACATATTTCCTCCCCGACCGCACTGCTGGGACTGCGCTGAATCGAGTGCGCCGTACTCGGTGCACGCGAATTTCGAATGCGCCGCAGGCAGTCGCAAAACCTTTTACCCGCCGCGTCGAGGATATTGCAACAGGGGTGCGTCGTCTCGGGGCGTCGGTTGATTCCGGCGACTGCCGTGTGTTTATCTGTAAAGGTTGAACCGCCATGAATGTAAATATCGAAGAACCCAACAGTCTCCGGCGCAAACTTACGATTGAAGTCGAGCCCGACGAAATCAAGCATGAGCTGGATCGCGCATTCAACGAACTCAAACGCGGCGTTGTGCTCAAGGGCTTCCGCCCCGGCCATGCCCCGCGCAATCTGCTCGAGCGATTCTTCGGCGAGCAGATCCGCGGCGAGGTAATTCAGAAACTCGTCAAGGAATACACCGACAAGGCGCTCGAGCAGCACGACCTCAAGCCCGTGGTGGCGCCCGAAATCGTCACCGAACAGACCGACCTGCAAAAAGACCTCGCGCTCAAGTTCAGCGCGACGTTCGATCTGCGCCCGAAGATCGAGGTCAAGGACTACGAGGGCCTCAAGGTGCCCGAGTCCAAAGTCGAGGTCGGCGACACGGAACTCGAAGAGGCGATCGAGCGATTTCGCGAGCGGCAGGCGACCCTCAAGAAGATCGAGGATCGCAACGTCGTCCAGGACGGCGATTACGCCCTCGCCTCGGTCGAGGCCTTCGCGGACGGCAAGCCGCTGTCGAGCACCAAGCCCGACGATCGGCTGGTCGAAGTTTCCGAGCGCGCGCTCGCCCACGGCGTGTACGAAGTGCTCAAGGGCGCGGAGCTGGGAATGCAGACGAAGGCCTCGAAGACCTACCCGGCGGACTACAGCCACAAGGATCTCGCCGGCAAAACGATCGAATGGCGCGCGACCCCCAAAGAAATCTATCGGCGCGAACTGCCGGCCGTCGATGATGACTTCGCCAAGGATCTCGGCGACGAAAACCTCGAGGCGTTCCGCATCCGCGTTCGCGGCGAACTGCTCGCGCACGCCCAGCAGGAGGCCAACGCCCGCGCGCGCCAGGGACTGCTCGATATCGTGATCGAGCGCAATCCGGTCGAGTTGCCCGAGTCGCTGGTCGCGCGCGAGCTGAGCGCGATGGAAGCCGAGCTGCATCAGACGCTCGAAGCGGGCGGCCTGTCGCATGAGGAAGCCGGCGAGCGGGTCAAGCAGAACGCCGACGATTTGAAGACGCGGGCCGAGAAGCGCGCACGCACCGGGCTTATCGTGGACGCGCTCGCGGAGCAGGAAAAGATCGAGATCAATGACGAGGAGCTGGGTGCGCGGGTGGCGGCAATCGTCACGCAGAGCGGGCGCAATCGCGACCGCGCCGCCGAGTTTTACCGCAGCCCGGACAATCGCGAGGCGCTGAGGCAATCGATGCGCCGCGAGAAGGCGCTGGACTTTATTCTGAGCCGCGCCAAGCGTGAAGATGCGCCGTCCGAGCCGAAGTAGCGTCGATGCTACTTCGCTCGGAGTCGATCGCGGTTGCTCCCCCATTTCCCAGACGTTACAATTTGAAGGCGTCGGCGGCCTGCTCTCGACTGTCGCGACCTGGCTGTGGCGCGGACCGGACTTATGAGCAACCTGGTACCGATTGTCGTCGAACAGACCGGCCGCGGTGAGCGGGCCTATGACATATACTCGCGCCTGCTGAAGGACCGCATCGTTTTTCTCGGCACCGAAGTCAACGACGACGTCGCCAACCTGATCACGGCTCAGTTTCTGTTCCTGGAATCCGAAGATCCCGAAAAAGAGATCAACTTTTACATCAATTCGCCCGGCGGGTCGGTGACGGCCGGGATGGCGATTTACGACACGATGGAGTTCATCCGGCCTCCCGTATCGACGCTGTGCCTGGGGCAGGCGGGCAGCATGGGCGCAATCCTGCTGCTGGCCGGTGCGAAGGGCCGGCGCTACGCGCTGCCGCATTCGCGAATCATCCTGCATCAGCCGCTGGGCGGGATGCAGGGACAGGCGAGCGACATGGAAATACACGCCAAGGAAATTTTGCACGCCCGGGAGGACATCAACAACATCATAATGAAGCATACCGGACAGAATCTGCGTAAGATCGAGAAGGACACCGATCGCGATTATTTCATGTCGCCGCAGCAGGCGGTTGAATACGGACTGATCGATGAGGTAATCGTTAGCCGAAGGCCCTCCAAGTGAGCCGCGGGAGGCAGTATGGCCAAGCATGACGACCGCTCTGGCAACCTGGTTTGCTCCTTTTGCGGGAAGAGCCAGGACGAAGTTCGAAAGCTGATCGCCGGCCCGACGGTTTATATTTGCGACGAATGCATCGACCTTTGTAACGACATAATCGCCGAGGAAACTGACAGCGAGGAAGCGTTCAGCCAAAGCTCCGCGGTGCCCAAACCCGCCGAAATCAAGCGGGTGCTCGACCAGTACGTGATCGGTCAGGAGCGCGCCAAGAAAATCCTCTCGGTCGCGGTCCACAATCACTACAAACGAATCGACTCGCAGATGGTGACCGGCGACGTCGAGCTGCAGAAATCCAACATCCTGCTGATCGGCCCGACCGGAGTCGGCAAGACCCTGCTGGCGCAAACCCTCGCGCGCTTCCTGCAGGTGCCGTTCACCATCGCCGACGCGACTTCGCTGACCGAGGCCGGCTACGTCGGCGAGGACGTCGAGAACATCATACTGTCGCTGCTCCAGAACGCCGACTACGACATCGAGCGATGCCAGCGCGGGATCGTTTACATAGATGAGATCGACAAGATTGCGCGCAAGGGCGACAACCCGTCGATCACCCGCGACGTGTCGGGCGAAGGCGTTCAGCAAGCCCTGCTCAAGATCATCGAGGGCACGATGGCGTCGGTGCCGCCCAAGGGCGGCCGCAAGCATCCGCAGCAGGAGTTCCTGCAGGTCGACACGACCAACATCCTGTTCATCTGCGGCGGCGCGTTTGTTGGACTCGACGACATCATCCGCCGGCGCATCTCGGGCAAGACGATGGGCTTTCGCGCCGACCTGACCCATCGCGACCCCAAGACGGTTTCCGAGCTTCTATATGAAGTGCAGCCGGAGGACTTGCTCAAGTTCGGATTGATTCCGGAGTTCGTCGGCCGCCTGCCCGTGATCGCGACGCTGGGCGAATTGGACGAGGAAGCGCTGGTGCGAATCCTGACCGAGCCGAAGAATGCGCTGGTGCGCCAGTATCAGAAGCTCTTCGACATGGAGAACGTTCACCTGAAATTCACCCAGGGTGCGCTGCGCGCAATCGCGCGCGAGGCGCTCAAGCGCAAGTCCGGCGCTCGCGGACTGCGCGCCATCATGGAAGCGATCATGGTGGACCTGATGTACGAAATCCCCTCACAACCGAACATCAAGGAGGTGCTAATCTCGGAGGAAGTGGTTACTCAGAAGGAGCAGCCGCTGCTGGTCTATCAAAAGACCGCCGAAACCGCATAGCCCGGGAGACTCGAGAACTACAAGATGCTTTTTCGCAATGACAAAAAAGATAATCGCGATGCAACGACGAACGTGGTGCCATTGTTCCCGTTGCGCGAACTGATCGTATTTCCCCACGAAGTCTATCCCATCTTCGTCGGCCGCCAGAAGTCCATCAAGGCTCTGGAAGCCGCCGAGGCCAAGAAGACCCCGATTCTGCTGGTGACGCAGAAGGACCCCAAGGTGGCCGAGCCCGCACCGCGGGACTTGTATGCGGTCGGCACCCTCGGCGTCGTCGTGCAGCTGCTGCGCCTGCCCGACGGGACCGTCAAGGCGCTGGTCGAAGGCAAGAAGCGCGCGCGCGTCATCCGTTACGTCGCCGACGAGGAATATTTCCAGGTCGAGGCGGAGGAGATCGAGGAAGTCAGCGAGCGTACCACCGAGGTCGAGGCGCTGATGCGCTCGGTGGTCTCCACCTTCGACAACTACGCGCGGCTCAACAAGAAGATTCCGCCCGAGATGGTAACCTCGATCGCGGCCGTCGACGATCCCGCGTTCCTGGCCGACAAGCTGGTCGGACATCTCGGCATCAAGCTCGAAGACAAGCAGGCGCTGCTCGAATCGACCATCCCGGCCGAGCGCCTGGAGAAGATCCTCGGCTACATGCGCTCGGAGCTGGAAATCCTCGAGGTCGAAAAACGCATCCGCTCGCGCGTCAAGAAGCAGATGGAGAAGACCTCCAAGGAGTACTACCTCAACGAGCAGATGCGCGCGATTCAGAAGGAGCTCGGCGAGAAGGACGAATTCAAGAACGAGATTCAGGAATTGGAAGAAAAACTTCGGCAGAAGAAGATGCCCGCCGAGGCGCGCGAAAAGTGCGAGCGCGAGATCAAGAAGCTCAAGATGATGTCGCCGATGTCCGCCGAGGCGACCGTCGTGCGCAACTACCTCGATTGGTTTCTTGCACTGCCGTGGTTCGAGTACACCGAGGACAAACTCGACATCAAGGAAGCCGAGCGCGTGCTCGAGGAAGATCACTACGGCCTGGAGAAAGTCAAACAGCGCATCCTCGAATACCTCGCGGTCGAGACCCTGGTCGGCCAGATGAAGGGGCCCATCCTGTGCCTGGTCGGACCTCCGGGCGTCGGCAAGACCTCGCTGGGCAAGTCGGTGGCGCGCGCGACCGGACGCAAATTCGTGCGCGTGTCGCTTGGCGGCGTGCGCGACGAAGCCGAAATCCGCGGCCATCGCCGGACCTATATCGGCGCGCTGCCGGGCAAGGTGATCCAGTCGATTCGCAAGGCCGGATCGTCCAACCCCGTGCTGCTGTTCGACGAAGTGGACAAGATGTCCACAGACTTCCGCGGCGATCCGTCGTCAGCGCTGCTCGAAGTTCTCGATCCCGAGCAGAACTGCACCTTCAACGACCACTATCTCGACTGCGATTACGATTTGTCGAAAGTGCTTT
Organism: uncultured delta proteobacterium; assembly: GCA_963813785.1. Taxonomy (GTDB): domain Bacteria; phylum Desulfobacterota; class Binatia; order Binatales; family Binataceae; genus Binatus. The sequence goes on from CAWFAJ010000005.1 coordinate 196,059, forward strand.
TCATCACGACGGCGAATACGCTCGACCGCATCCCGCGGCCGCTCCAGGACCGGATGGAAGTCATCCGGATCCCCGGCTACACGGAATTGGAGAAGCTCAATATCGCCAAAAAGTACCTGCTGAAGAAGCAGCAGGAGGCCAACGGACTGCGGCCGGAGAACATCGAGGTCTCCGACGGCGCAATCCAGGGCATCATCCGCCATTACACCCGCGAAGCGGGGGTCAGAAATCTCGAGCGCGAACTCGCCTCGATCTGCCGCAAGGTTGCGGTCGAAGTCGTCAAGACCGATCGCAACGCGCACGTCAAGGTTTCCAGCTCGAGTCTGGGCAAGTACCTCGGCGTTCCAAAGTTCCGCTACGGCACGGCGGAGACCGTACCGCAGGTGGGAGTGGCGACCGGGCTGGCGTGGACGGAGCTCGGCGGCGAGCTGCTCAGCGTCGAGGTGACGATCGTTCCGGGACGCGGCAAGCTGACCATCACCGGCCAGCTCGGTGACGTGATGCAGGAATCGGCGCAGGCTGCGCTTTCATATGTGCGTTCGCGGGCCGAAGTGCTCGGCCTCGATCGTGGCTTCTATCACCGGATCGACATTCACATTCACGTTCCCGAAGGCGCCATTCCCAAGGACGGGCCGTCGGCGGGAATCACGCTCGCGACCGCGCTGGTGTCGGCGCTCACGCGCTCGCCGATTCGCAACGACCTTGCGATGACGGGCGAAATCACGCTGCGCGGAAGGGTGCTGCCGATTGGAGGACTCAAGGAAAAGGTGCTTGCGGCGCATCGCGGCGGCATCAAGACGATCCTGATACCCAAGGATAACGCCAAAGACATCGAGGAGATCCCTCCGCAGATCATGAAGGGCATCACCTTGATTCAGGTCGAGCACATGGACGAAGTACTCAAGCACGCGCTGGTGCTGACCGACCCGGATACGTTCTTCAAGCCGGGCAAGGGCGAGGGCGACCTCGCGTTCCTGCGCGAGCCGGAACCGAAGGGTCGAATGACGCCGGGGGACGAAGAGGATACCACTGTACCGACGAACTTGTCGTAGGTTCTGAGCGGGGGACACCGCGAATTCCGGCGGAAACCGGAAGCTCGCGGCTCAAATGCGCGGTCGCAGATATTTGGGAAGACCGCCGAAGGTTACATATGACCAAGGCTGAACTCATAGAGGCGCTGTCGAACAAGCTTCCGCTCAACAAGGCCGATGCCGAACGCGCAATTAACATCATGCTCGACGACGTCATCGCCGCGCTGCGCCAGGGCGAGCGGGTGAACATCTCAGGCTTCGGAACGTTCTCGGTATCGGAACGGCAGGCGCGCACCGGCCGCAATCCAAAGACCGGCGAATCGATCGAGATTGCGGCGAGCCGGTCGGCCAAGTTCAAGCCGGGCAAGCAATTGAAGGACTCGCTCAACGAAGGCGCCGGTGCAGCGCCGGCGTCGTCGTCGCCGTCGGCAGGTTCGTGACCGGCTCGCGCGGCCTCGATCATACAAGCTCAATAGGGCGGTACGTGTGTCGATGACGCGCGCAGGCGTCCTCTTTTGCCCAGACTTCGGCCGCGGGCGGTTAGCTCAGTGGTAGAGCATCGGCCTTACAAGCCGGGGGTCGCAGGTTCGAAACCTGCACCGCCCACCAATGAAATCAAGGGTTTACGCAATCGGTCGATCACGTCAGATCGGCATGGTGTCCATATGGTGTCCATCCGCGTGTCAGAATCGCGCCGTGGTGCCCTTCGGCTCATCCTCCGCTCCGGCTCCAAGAGGCGCTCGCGGAAGCCGCCGGCATTCATCGCACCTACGTCGGGCTACTCGAACGTGGAAAGCGCAAGCCGACCATCGACGTTGCCGAGCGAGTCGCCCGCGCCCTTGGAAAGAAGCTGTCCGCGCTCATCGCCGAAGCCGAACGCACAAATAAGAACTGAGAGGAACGAGGTCAGCCCGCTGGCCCTGATCACCTTTATCCCGTTAAGCTGATGGCGAATCGCACACAGCGGAGGTGTCGATACCTGTGCCACGAATCGTCAGCGTGCCAACGATTGTCACCACGGCATTTGCGGTGGACGAGATGTATTTTCACGCAGCCTGCAGGGCTCTTGAGGAGGACGTCGGACTTTGACTCGACTTGGACGGTTCAGTGAGAGAGGCGCTTAACCTTCGAAACAAAACGCACGCGCGGAGCCTCAGCACGGCGACGAATAGCGGCATCGCTCCAAGCCTGAACGACGGGGCACTTTGAAGCTACTGACTCGTGGGAATTGCCGGCACAACGTTCCCTGAGACTGACAAGCTTTCATCGGCAAGCATCGTTGCGTTCGGCACGCCAGGACTGCGCGGCCGACCGGCGCTACGATTTCTTCATCACTTCGGCGCCGCTCAATGTGCCCGGGCACTCGCAATCTAATCGGAAGACCGTTATAAGGTGACCGTCAGAAGCTTGCATTGCAGGCTCAGCGGTCACGATTTCACGGGAGGAGTAACGAGATGCATAACCGGAATTTTGCGCTCTTGGGGCTCGCGTCGGTACTATTATTCGCGCTCACCGCGGGCACGTCCGACGCCAAGACCACCAAATGCAAATCAACCTCGGGCGACGTCGCCAATACCGGCACCGACGGCAGCGAGTGCGACGCGGACGTAATTGTTTCAGGAAAAGCGACGGCGAGCGCGTCAGGAGACAGCGACGCTGCCGCGGAGACGGATGATGGCGGTTCGACGGTCGCGAAAGCAAGTGAGAACAGTGACTCGTCGGCGGCTGCAAATGCCTCCGGCAAGGCGACCGCCACCGCGACTAATGACAGTGACTCGGCGGCGGATGCAGATACCTCCGGCAAGGCGACCGCCAAAGCGACTAATGACAGTGACTCGGCGGCGGATGCAGATACCTCCGGCAAGGCGACCGCCAGCTCAACTCAAGACAGTGACGCATCTTCTGAAGCAACTGGCGGCGGCGGTACGGCGGATGCCAAGGCCGTCGATGCCAGCGATGCCAGCGCGTCCTCGACCGCGCTTTGCCACGCGTCCGCGACTGCCAAACACGACTCTGATGCGAGCGCCACTTGCAGCACGGGCGGCGGCTTCGCCAAGGCAACGGCAACCAACGGTGGTGAGGCATCAGCCAGCGACACCGCCCCGCCGGTCTGCACCCCCGGCAGCGGCACGGCGAAAGTCCGCAGCACCGGGGGCAACTGCGGGTAGCCGGGATCGCTCGGGTCGTCGGGGCTGGGCCTGCGTGTGGCGGCGCAGACAAAGAATGATCGATCACTTTAAGTGATCTGATCGATCACTTTGTCAGTAACGGGCGAAGCGGTTCCCGCTTGATCGGTGGTTCCAATGGGGGCGCTCTCGCCAGCCACGTGGGCGGCATCTCGGGCGCCGGGCGGCCGGATTACGCGGCGCATCCACGCGCGCGGGCCGGTGCCATCCTAGTGCCAAGTCAGTGCCACTTTGGTGCCATTTGCCGGTTTCATCGTTTGGCGCTCGGTTGCACTCGGTGAATGAATGAAGCCCTTGTCTGCGTTGGGGTTTCTCGCTTCTCTGACACTCAGTAGGACTCGCTTAGATTCCTTGTGAAACCGCCCATTTCGGCCTTACAAGCCGGGGGTCGCAGGTTCGAAACCTGCACCGCCCACCAATTAGATCACGCGGGTTCGTGGCCGAGGCCAACCAACCTGGGATCGTAAAGCGCGTCCCATCAGCCCGTTGCCTCGCGGATCATCACCAACATCATCTTGAATTGCTCGACCGCCTTCAGCGCGTGGGGCACCTTGGCCGGCATCAGGATCATTTCATCCTTGCCGAGACGGTGCGGCACGCCGCCAACGGTTATCTCGGCCACACCGTCCAGCACCTGGACGAGGGCGTCGAATGGCGCCGTGTGCTCGCTGAGGCCCTGGTCCTTGTCGAAGGCAAATAGCGTCACCGTGCCGGTCTTTTTCTTGACGATCTCCCGGCTCACGACCGCCCCGGCCTGGTAGGCCACCAACTCGAGCGCATTGCCCCGCGTGAACTTCTGGCCGGTCTTTTCGTCTTGTGGGTTCGTCATCGTGTCGTTTCCTCCTGTCGAGCGCTTCATTCCTCGGCCGGCTTTCTGTCTTTGAAAAATCCGAACAGATATTGCGCGACGCGCCGCATCTGGATTTCCTCCGAGCCCTCCGTGATGCGATAGCGCCGGTGATGCCGGAAAATGTGCTCGAATGGCTTATGCCGCGAGTAGCCGATCGCGCCGTGCACCTGCATCGCGCGGTCCGCCGCTTCGCACACCAACCGGTTCGCCCGGTAGTTGCACATGGCGACCTTGTCGGAAAGTTTGAGCGCGACCTCGGGCTTCGACATTTGATCCATCTGCCACGCGGTCTTGTGGATGAGGTTGCGGATCATTTCGGCTTCGGTGTGCAACTCGACCAGCGGCCATTGAATCGCCTGGTTGCTTGCCAGCGGTTTTCCGAACGGCTTGCGCTGCTTGGCGTATTTCACGCTCTCGTTGATGCAATATTGCGCCGCTCCCAACGAACTCGCCGCCTGCCGAATGCGATTCTCGTGGACGAAATGCTGCGCCACCGCCAGCCCGTTTTCCGGATCGCCAAGCATCGAGTCGGCCGGCACCGCGACGTCGGTCAGCGAGACGCGCGGGTGATCGGTAGGCATGTTGAACGTCCACAAATACTCTTCGATCTTGAAGCCCGCGCTTTTGGTCGGAACGATGAAGCAAGTGATGCCGCGCGGGCTGCCGTCTTTGCCGCTGGTCCGCGCGAACACGAAATCATGGGTGGCGACGTGCAGTCCCGTATTCCACATCTTGGCGCCGGTGATTCGCCATTGATCGCCGTCGCGAACTCCGCGCGTCTCCATCCAGGTCGCGTCGGAACCGTGTCTGGGTTCGGTAAGTCCGAACGCGATGCGCATCGAACCGTCCAGCAGCTTGGGAATAAATTCCTTTTTCTGCTGCTCGGTGCCGAAGTCGCGAAACATCAGCACCGTCGGCAGATTGCCGACGATTGAACTTTCGTTCTGCAAATCGTTGTGCAGCCCGAGCCCCTTGGCCGCCAGATGCTCGCGGATGATCGCCATCGCGAGGTTGGTGCCGTCCCTGCCCCCGTATTCCCTGGGCAGCGCGTAGCGATAGTGCCCCGCCTTGTCGGCGCGCCGGTGCATCTCGCCCAGCAGCGCTTCCCACTCATGGCGCGGCAGTCCGTCGCGTTCGAAATCGGTGCGCGCCCATTCGCGGCGATGATCAAAAAAACGGATGTTGTCATTCTCGCGTTCGAGCGGCTTGATCTCTTTCTCGATGAACGCGTCCAGCTCGGCCAGGTAGGCGGTGATATCGGCGGGAATATTAAAATCCACGGCGTTTCTCCTGAGGCGATTACATTATGAGCGAGGCCTAACAGAGTGCGGTATCGAACGGAAGCGCAATCGGCGCTCGATCGGCGTGGACGGATACGATCAGGCTGGCTCGATCGGCGGCGATTGGGCTGGAGGCGTCTCTACGACGCCCGGCGATAGTTCTTCCAATGTCCTGCCGCGAGTCTCGGGGACGAACCACAGCACGATCACGACGCCAATGAGCGGGCCGGCTGCAAAGAGCGACGCTGCGTTGCCCAAACTGCCGAGCCGCCCCGAGAGCAGCCCGATCACGACCGGCGACAGCATCCAGCAGATCTGCCCAATTACTTGCACGCACAGGCCGTAACCGGTTGCTCGAATCGAAGTCGGGAACAGCTCGGTCGAGAGCGCCGAGGTCGCGGTGCGCGCCGCTTGATACGCAAACATCGTGACGACTTCGCCCGCAAGGATCGCGCCGTAAGTGTCGGCGGTGAACAGCACGTACATCGCTCCCGCCGACATCAGGTAGAAGAAACTGGTGGTAAACTTTCGTCCCAACCGGTCCATCAAAAATCCGCTCAAGAGGCTGCCGGCCGTGCCCATCGCGTAGGCGAGGATTATCGCCGCAGCGACCTGGTGCGATTTCCAATGATGATCGCGGCGGGCGTAAAGGCTGAAGTAGGTGACCGTCGGGCCGCCGATCAATCCGATCGAGTTCCATAGCCCGGCCATGATTAGCAGGCGCGCGCGATACGGACCGGCAAACGGCGCCAGGGAATTGCGAATCGACGTCCAGAATTCGGGACGCGGCAGGCCCGCCGCAGTCCGCACCCGCTCCAGCGCATTGAAGCGCGCCGTCTCGCGCAGTCCGCGCCTCAAAAACGCCACCATCACCAGCGGCGCGATCCCGAGCAGGTACATGCCACGCCATCCCCATCGCGACTCCGCCATGATCGCGTAGGTAAGCGCGGCGGCGGTCACCCCGAGGAACGCAACCATGTGCAGCGCCGCGATCGCGCGCCCGCGGGTCGCGTCGGGAAACTCCTCGCTGATCATCGTGACGGCAACCCCGAACTCGGCCGCGAGAAATATCTGCGCCGTGCTTTGAAAAATCGTGAACGACTTCACGCCGGTCGAAAGCGCCGTGAACAACGTGAAAATCGTGTAACCAAGTACGGTCGTGGAGATGATCGGCTTTCGGCCGTAACGATCGGCCAGGATTACCACCAGGAACGACAGCATCCCGCCAAACCGCACGATCGTCGCCAGCAGCCCGATGGCAGGATCGGCCAGGTGAAAGGTCCGCGCGATTTCAGGCGTCGCCAGGTGGAAGATCGTGATGTCGTAGCCTTCGAAAATCGTAGCCGACATCAGCATCGCGAACAGCACCGCCAGGTAGCGGCGCGGCCGCGCGATCCACGAGGCTAATTTCGCTGGTTCTGACGAGCTGTTTGGAGGAGCGGCCTGCATCGCGGATGCTTGCGCGCGCAAGGCGCACGACGATTCGCTAAAGGTCTCAGATCATGAATCTTCCGGCAAGCCGGGTTTCCCGGGCCGCGACAATGACACCGGCTCGCCCGCATTGTTGCCGCGCGCCAGGCCGCCCGGCATCCACCCTCGAGGCAGCGCCATCTATTTCGAACTGCCGGAGAGTTTGATGTGTTGCGGGCTATGGGCCGCATTGTCTTGTAGTTCGAGTGTGCCCTCGAACTTACCCTGGTCGTGCGGAGCGAACTCGACGGAGATTGTGCAGTTTCCGCCGTTCGCCGCTATTGTGCCGCAGGTGCTGGCGCTCACGTTGAATGGCGGAGTGGCTGCAGGAGCCGTCGTGAACGAGATCGGCGCCGGACTGGGATTGACCACTGTAACGCTCTGAGGGGAGCTGACGGTGTCAACTGACACTTGCCCGAAGCTTAGCGATTGTGGATGCAGCTTCATCTTCGGTGCGAGGCCGCGGCCCTTCAGTTTGACTGTGTGCGATCCGAACTCGGCGTTGCTGTTCACCTGCAGCATCCCAGTTTGTTTGCCCGTCGCGGTTGGAACGAATGCGACTTCGATCGTACAGTGGGCGCCGGGTTGCAGTTCTCCCGGGCAATTGCTCGAGGTCACCAAAAATCCACTACTCACTGCCGGCTGCGATAAGCTCACTGCCACGGCCTTAGCGTGGTTGACAACCTTGATCTTCGCCGGCTTGCCCTGATGGCCCACGACCTCGCTCGGGAACGAAATTGACTTTGGGCTGGCGTCCAGCGTCGCCGCAACAGGAGTCGGGGTCGGCGTCGGTCTTGCAGTGGGCAACAATCCGAACGCAGCGAGTTGGGTCTGCGTTCCCATATAAACCGAGCCATTGGCTACCGTCGGAACGGTGAACTTCACTGCCGGTCCGGGGTTATCCGAGCCAACCTGGGTGCTGTCGTATAGCTCGGTATTCAGGTTGGTCGCATCAAATGCATAGAGAATCGCAGGACCACCGGTATTCCATGCCGAACTGTCGATCGCCCACAGGATGCCGCCGGTCGCGCCATTAGCGGAGATGACCGGCGACGCGCCCGGGAATCCGAAGGTGAAGGTTTCCGCGACCGATGCGGGCGGTGTCTGGATCAGTCCACTGGATACGACGAACATCTTCGGCTGATCGTTCACGCCAACCGTGTAGATCATGTTAAGCAGACCGCTCTTCACCGTTCCCTGCCAATACGCAGGCGTGCTGAACAATTCGCCCACTGCTTTGGGCAGCTCCTGCACAATCCGGTCGGACGGATTGAATCCACCCATGTCGTCTCGATTGACAACATAAAGCGTGCCTTGCTTACCGGCGCTGACCATCAGATGAGGATTAGCTGGAGCGTCGGTCTGATCGGGCAGCATGAGGTTGCCACCCGAGCCCAGGTCCAGGTCGTCCTCATCCAGAATTAGCTGGTTGGACGGTGTAAAAAAGCTGCTGACTGACAATGTTCCGCCGCCCGGCGTCAGCCTTAGATAGCTGTCGCCATAGTCGGTTCGTGGCGTAGTAGTTTCGAAAGTTCCGTTACCGGTGATCGCGATCAAATCGCCATTGGTATCGACGCCAGGACCGCATCCGGATTGCCAGATGCCGCCTTCGGAGCCGTTGGGCGTAGTGTTATACACAACTACCTGATCCAGCGTCGTCTCGTCATAGCCGAGAATCCATCCGTGGTACGGCTGAATGTCGCAATGCGACGCGAAGCTCAGATAAACCACGCCGTTTGCAAGCGTCAGCGCCGGGCGATCCTGGTGATAGAGCGGATCGAAAGAAACTTGCCCGCCAACGCTGGCCTCTCCGGTTCCTGCTACCGTCGCCTCAATCGTTACCGGACTGTGCGCCTGCTCAAGGCCGGTCGTCATATCAAGCGCGTGAAGTTGCTGCTCATAGCTGTCCGGGCCCAGCTTGAGCTTGGAGATGACGTAGAGGGTTCCCGTGTCCGGATCGATCACGGGCGTAGCGGTAATCCCAATCCAGGGGGTAAGGTCGCCGCATCCGAGATCGGAGGACGGCACCGGGGTGATTCCATTGGCCGGATCGGCGAAGGCTGTTTGCCAGAGCGGAGGCCCCGCCTGGTCCGCGTCAAATGCGTACACGCTGTCGAATTCCGTCGCGACGTACACGACGTTGTGCGTCCCCTGGCCCGGGATCTCCACCGCCGGCACGTACAGGGGCTCCGCATAAATCTGCCCGTCGACCGCGTCGATGAACTGCAGGCCAAATTGCGACGCGTTGACCGTCGATGGAGTAAGTATACTCTCCGCAAGGTTTTGCCCGGTGCGGAAATTATCGTTGCGGTAAAGGAGCGTCCCGGTGAAGCCGGGTTCCAACGCGCGCACGGAAATGCTCCGCTGCGCCGAGCGCAATCGCCCCGGCGTGTTCGCCGCGTGGCCGATCACGTTGGCGCCTGAGATAGCTGCGACGAGCGCCGCCCCCAGAATCAGAGCCCGCAACGATCGCCCCGTAACTTTCCCCGCCGGTTGTTCATGTGTGCAGGCATTTTACCGACGTGCGAGCAGTACGTCCATGCTGTGGCGTCGATGCTCGCACGACTCGGCGTGCTCGGCGCTGAAGGGCCGCGGATAGCGGGAAGCGGCAGTCGCGCGGCATCTGGATGACCGCGAATCGGTCGGATACGATCGCGCGATGGCTATCAAGCGAGTCTGCGTCTATTGCGCGTCGAGCCGTCAGTGCGACGCCGCTTATCACGACGCCGCCGCGCGCCTGGGCCGCACCCTGGCGCGCAACCAGGTGACGTTGGTCTATGGTGGCGGCAGCGTCGGCTCTATGGGTCATCTTGCGGACGCGGCGATTGCCGAAGGCGGGCGCGTGATCGGCGTCCTGCCGCGTTTCATGTACGACCTCGAATGGGGTCATCGCGGTTTGAGCGAACTGCTGATCGTAAATGACCTGCATGAGCGCAAGCGCCTGATGATCGACGATGTCGACGCGGTGATCGCGCTGCCCGGCGGATGCGGCACGCTGGAGGAGTTGTTCGAAGCGATCACCTGGAAGCGGCTGGGATTGTTCGGCGGCGCGATCGTGCTGGTCAACACTTTGGGCTTCTACGCGCAGTGCGTGGCATTTTTGGAGAGCTGCATCGAGCGGCGTTTCATGGACGAGCGTCATCGCGCGATGTGGTCGATCGTCGAACGGCCCGAGGATGTGCTCGACGCGATCGCCGGTGCGCCTCCGTGGCCGCACGAAAATCGCAATTTCGCCGCGCTGTGAGCAGGGGTGACCGGCGCGATCGACGGCCCGCTAGCGTTCGATTTTGCCGATGGCGGCGGTCTGGTCGCGGGAGAGATCGGCTTTGAGGAATTCCTCGGTGCCGGGCGTGCCGAGTTCGAATTCCGGCGTGTGATGAATCTTGATCGTCACGTCCGCGGTCCGGCAATCGAGCATATGGCCGCCGGCCGAGCGGTCGGCGGTGATGAAATGCAAATGATAGCCGGGCACGTTGACGCCGCGCAGATAGTCCGGCGTGAAGAATCCGACGATGGTTCCTTCGACGCCGTGAAACTCGAAGACCGGTTCTTCGCGCGTGGCCTGTTCCAGCCCGACTGACTTGTCCTGCCTGGCGACTGCTCGAGTCTTGACGTAGTCGAAGCGCCCTTCAATCCTGAGCGCATGGAAGATGTTCTGCGACGGCAGCATCGTGGCGACCGCCGCGAGCATTTCAGCCTGATCGCAGGGGCGATCGAGCCGCGCGCTCTCGTCTGCCTTGAAAAAGCTCACCGTCGCAAATGGCGTGCGCGTCGAATCCTCGACGGGATGCGCGTGGCCGTCAGCGCGCACCTGGAAGACCTTGCCGTCGAGCTCGATCATCTCGCCGTCGAGTCCGTCGAAGGTGCCCAGACCGAAATCGCCGTGAGTCTTCAACTCGCCCATCGTCATGTCGCCGGTGGACGCACCTTCCATCAGGGCGTTTACGGTCGAGGTCTGAAATACGGTCTGGTCTTCGTCGCCGAGCAGCCGCTGGAGCGCCTGCACGATGATCGCGGACAGGCTTTGCCCGGTCTGTTTCCGCCGTGCGCCGAGCTGGCGCGCGAGCGCGGCTGGCAGATGCACGCGCAGCGTGAGGTGTTTGGGCATTAAGGGAGTTTATCGCAGCGGCGGGTTACTTGGTATTATTCACCGGTTGGACGTTTTCGCCGTCGCGCGCCGCCTGCCCCACGTTGACTGCTACCTTGTCGGCCTGGTTGATACCGCTGATGATCTCGACCATCTGCCCGTTGTCGTAGCCCAGGGTCACCTCGGCGAGGTGCAACTGGTTATTGCGGACCACGGGCACATAGACCTTTCCGTCGCGGAACACGAGTGCGTCGTCGGGAACCATCGGGGCTCCGGCGCCCATTTTGACCGTGAACTCGGCGGTCGCGTACATGCCGGGATAGAGCGCCTGATTTTCGTTGGTGAGATCGACCTCGACCAGCATCGTGCGCGTGTCGGGCGACAGCGCCTCGGGATGGCGCGTGATGGAGCCGGTGAATTTTTGACCGGGGTAGCCGGCGGCGGTAATCGTCGCCGCATCGCCATTCCTGATGAACGGCGCGATGTTCTGAGGCACGTAGATGAACACGCGCAGGGGAGCCATGCGGGAGATAGAGATGATCGCTCCGGCGCCGGGCGTGCCGGGGGTAGTGTTGGCGGGCACGAGATGGCCGGGATCGATGTAGCGCGCGGTGACGATGCCGTCGAAAGGCGCGGTGATGATTTCGTACTGCTGAGTAGCGATGTCCTGTTCGAGGATGGCTTTATCCTGCAACATCGTGGCGTGGGACTCGTCGGCGGTCTGCTGCGGAATGACCTGGGCGCGCAGCAGTGCCTGGTTGCGCTTATCCGTGATGAGGGCGAGGTTGTAGTTAGCGCGCGCGTTGGCGACCTGCTGATCGAGCTCGGGCGACGTGAGGACGGCAAGCAGTTGGCCCTTGTGGATGCGGTCGCCCTTATCGACCTTGATCGTCTTCAGGTAGCCGGGGACCTTGGCGTAAACGTCGGTCTCGTCGAAGCCGCGAATGGTGGCCGGCAGTTTCAGATCGCGCGTGGGCGGAGCCAGCGACACGTCGGCTACCAGCACGTGCGGTCCGGCTTCGTTTTCCTGCTCGAGTGCCGCCGTCTGGCGGCCGATCCATAGCTCGCGGGCAAGCACGAGGCCGGCGGTCGCGACGAGAGCTACCACGATCGCGACGACCCATCCGGCCAGGAAAGCCTTGCCGGGGGCGGGCACGCTGAAATTTTTCGGGTCGTCTTCCATCTCAGGCATATACTATGCGCCGGGCAGGTTGATCGCTTCGATCTCGGCGTCGCGTTGATGTTTGCCGATCACGTCACGACCGAAGATCGAATACACGGCCGGCACGACGAACAAGGTCATCATCGTCGCCGCCATCAGTCCGCCGATCACGGCGCGTCCGAGCGGCGCATTCTGCTCGGAACCCGAGCCGAGCGAAAGCGCCATCGGGAGCATCCCGAGAATCATCGCGAGCGCGGTCATGATGATCGGGCGGAAGCGGATGCGGCCGGCCTCGATGGCCGCGGCGAGCGGACTGTAGCCTTCCTCGCGCAGCTCGTTGGCGAAAGTGATCAGCAGGTTGCCGTTGGCGACGCCGACGCCCACGGCCATGATCGCGCCCATCAGAGATTCGACGTTGATGGTCGTACCCGTTATCGCGAGCATCCAGAGCACGCCGGCCAGCGCGCCCGGCACCGCCATCATGATGATGAAAGGCTCGAGCCACGATTGAAAGTTCGCGACCATCAGCAGGTACACGAGGATGATGGCGAGAATCAGGCCCTCGCCGAGGGTGCGGAACGATTCGCGCATCGCCTGACTCTGGCCGCGGATGACGACGTGCGTGCCGGCGGGCAACGGGCCGAGCTTGTCGATCGCGCGCTGCACGCCGGAGGTGACGCTGCCGAGGTCGCGGCCCTGCACGGCGGCGTCAACGTCGATGACGCGCTGCACTGTGTAATGGGCGACGACGGCGGGATCCCATCCGTGGGTGACGGTGCTGAGGTTGCCGAGCAACTGGGGCTGACCCTGCGTTCCGGTGGCTGAAGGAGGAGTGCTCAGCGGTATGTTCGAGAGCGTGGCGACGGAGTCGATCAGATGCTGCGGCGCCTGCGACACGACGCTGTAGTTGACGCCCGATTTCGGGTCGAGCCAGAAATTGGGCTGCAACAGCATGGCGCCGGAGAGCGTGGAGAGCATGCTGGAGGCGACCTGCTGCTGCGTGATGCCGAGTTGCAGAGCCTTGTCGCGATCGACGTTGACCATGAAGGTCGGATAGTTCTGCGGCTCGGCAATCCTGAGATCGCTGACGCCGGGAATGAGGCTCATCTTGTCCTTCAGGCGCAACGCGATGTCGTAGTCGGCCTCGAGGTTGTTGCCGTTGATCTGCGCGTCGATGGCCGCGGGCAGGCCGAAGTTGAGCACCTGGCTGACGATGTCGGCGGCCTGAAAGTAGGCGGTGACGCTCGGATACTGGCGCGAGAGCAAGCCGCGAATTTTCTTCTGATAGAGGGCAGTCGGCTTATGATCGGGCTTCAACTGGATAAGGATGTCGCAATCCTGCGGCCCGATCGAATCGGTGTGATAAAACGCCAAATCGTACGAGAGCGGCAGACCGATGTTGTCGCTGATGCCTTCCAGCTCATCGGCAGGCACCACGGTGCGAATCGTGCGCTCGATATTGTCCACAACCAGTTCGGTGTGTTCGATGCGCGTTCCAGTCGGCATCCGCACGTGCAGGCTCATCATGCCGGCGTCGATGCTGGGAAAGAAATCCTCGCCTACCACGAACAGCATCGCCAACGAAGACAGAATCAGGATGGCGACGCAGGCCAGCGAGAAATTCCGGCGCGCGATAAACTTGGCGAGCGCGAAACGATACGAGTGCTTGACCTGCTCGAAGCGGGCGTCGAAAGCGCGCACGATGCGGCTCCATCGGCCGCTGCCGAGGTTTTCCTCGTGATCTTCGGGGAGCAGAAGCCGCGCCATGGTGGGCACCAGCGTGCGCGACAGAAGGTAGGAGGTGAGCATCGCGAAAACGACCGCCAGCGCAAGCGGGGTGAACAGGAATCTCGCGACTCCGGTCAGCAGCACTACCGGAAAAAAGACGATGCAGATGGCAAGCGTGCCGACAAAGGTCGGCCCGGCGATCTGCGATGCGCCGTCGAGAATCGCGACCAGCAGCGGTTTGTGCAGCGCCTGGTTGCGATGGATGTTTTCGACTTCGACCGTCGCGTCATCCACCAGCATCCCGACCGCCAGCGCGATTCCGCCCAGCGTCATCGTGTTGATCGTCTGCCCGGTTAGCTTGAGACCGACGATGGCGGTCAGAATCGACAGCGGAATCGAGGTGATGACGATGATCATGCTGCGCGGCGAGCCCAAAAAGAACAGCACCATGACCGCGACCAGCAGCGCGGCGGTGACGGCCTCCTGCACGACATCGCGCAACGCGGCGCGAACGAATTGCGACTGGTCGAACGTGAGCATCACGTTCAAACCCTTGGGAGCGGTGGCGCGGATGTCGGGCAGTTTTGCCTTGACCGCATCGACGACCTTCAGCGTGGAAGCGTCGGCGTGCTTGACGACGAGCAGATAGGTGGCCTGCTGTCCGTTGAAGCGCACGACGTTGGTTTCGGGCTGATGCGAGTCGGTGACGGGAGCAACGTCACCGAGGAAAACAGGCGCGCCGTTAAGGTACTTGATCGGCAGCTTGTTGAAATCGGCGACTTTCGGCACCGACATGTTCAAGTCGATGTTGTATTCGTAATTTCCCATCTTGGCGGTGCCCGACGGGATGACGACGTTGGTCGAGGCCAGTGCGTTGCCGACGTCGTAGGCGGAGAGCCCGTTGGCATAGAGCGCGGAGGGATCGAGGTTGACCATCACCGAGCGGCTGACGCCACCCAGCGGAGCGGGCGAGGAAAAGCCGGGAATCGTGAAAAGCTGGATGCGGATGAAGTTGAGCCCGTAGTCGAAGAGTTTGTTGGTCGAAAGAACGTCGCTGTAAATGTTGAGCTGCGCGACGGGAACGTTGCTGGCGTTGTACGAAATGATCTGCGGGGGCTGAATACCGCGCGGCAGGTTGTTCAGGATGGTTTCGGACACCGCGTTTATCTGCGCGATCGCGCCGGCGATGTCAGCGCCGGGCTGAAAATAAACCTTGAGCAGCCCGAGGCCGTTGATCGATTCGGATTCGATGTGCTCGATGCCGTTGACGGTGGTCGAGTATGCGCGCTCGGAGATGAAGACCATGCGGCGCTCGACGTCGAAAGCTGACAGGCCCGGGTAGCTCCAGACGACCATCACGACCGGCAGATCGATCGACGGGAAGATGTCCACGTTCATGAGGCCGAAGCTGAGCACGCCGAGCACGAGCATCAGCAGCGCCATCACGGCGACGGAGAGTGGCCGGCGAAGCGCGAGGCGGACGATCCACATAAGCTATGCCGAAGACCGTAGTTAAGTTCGCGGTCGTGGCAAAGGGCGATGATAACACATAATCAGCGAATGCAATTTTCAAAATATGAGACGGCGTCGAGCAAGGCAAGTTTGCAGGGAATGAATGTAGGAATTCATATGGTCAGTGGGGAGGGATGGGCGCCGTGTACCCGAGTGAGGAAGAGGTCCGTCTGGTTCCCTCGCCCGTTATCGGGAGAGGGTTAGGGTGAGGGACGACTGCGGCGCGATTGTCTGACGCGCCGCACATCTTGCGGTCTTCCTCTTCTGGTGTAGCGTGATTCTTCAAGAGCGTCGGCGATCCGCTGGAGAACCTCGTCGATCTCGGAGATGACTTCATTGTTCCAGAACCTCAGCACGGCGTATCCCGCAGCGTGCAGAAACTCAGTTCGGCGCTTGTCCGCGTCCAATTGATCAGCGTGCTGAGAACCGTCGAGTTCGATAACGAGCTTCGCTTCCAGACAAAAGAAATCTGCGAAAAATGGTCCGATTGGATACTGCCGGCGGAACTTGAACCCCTCAAGCTGGCTGCCGCGCAAACGCGACCACAATCTTTGTTCGGCGTCGGTCTGTTCGAGTCTCAGTCGGCGAGCGGCATCGCGAGTAAGCGCTGGCTTCGATGTCATTGCGTCGCCTTACACATTTGCGGTGCGTCGGACCATCGCGCCGCAAAGTTGTCCCTCACCCTGACCCTCTCCCGACAATCGGGCGAGGGAATCAGAGATGACCGCACCTGCGCCGGAAGCGCGGCCTCGCCCTGCCAGGGCGAGGCAATTGGGACAGTAGGGACGCGTGCTATAAGTGACACAAGATCCTCCGCAGCCATCTCATTGCGAGCTATGCCACTTACCCCGGTTGCAGTCGAAACAGAGGGTCTGAAGATTATCTAAGGCGTCAGAACCGCCTTGGGCAACCGGGACCTTGTGATCGACCTCCAATTCAATCCCGGCTCTTCCACACATGCGACATCGGTAACGGTCTCGTTTCAAAATGAAAAAACGTTTTCTGATCGAAAGGGTTTTCCGGCCTTCGGACATGGTTGCTGGCGCTGGCAGCGGACCAGTTTGTTCGGCTGCATCTCCGCGGTCGTCGCTCGTGCGAACCGATTCGGCAGCGGCAATAAGTGCTTTGTTCCAACCTCCAAACCGACGAATGTACGTGTCAGCGCAGACGGGGAATCCGAAAGCCCGAAGCTCCCTGCCATACGGACTTCGCCCATGTTTTTCGAGCGTCTGCGTCCAAAGCTGAATGAGGATTGAACACAGTTCCTCGTCTGTAGCGTGCCGGAATCGACCCGGAATCAATCCCGACTCTTGCAGTGCCTTTCGAAGGGATCCAAATCGCTTGATCACCGTCGCCGAGCTGATACGCCCGTGAGAATTAATCTCCCGCCAAGAAAGCGTTTGTTTTCCAAGAGCGCGAGCAATCCGCCGCAATTCCTGTATGAGGGCCTCCCGATCATAGGATGCAACAACGTCAATTTCGAGCGACATAGACCTTAAGATCCGCGGACGGGCGCACAGGCTCTATGGCACCGGGGCGGCGGCGAGCAGGCCGGCAGCCTCGTCGTAGCCGAGCATCAGGTTCATGTTCTGGATCGCCTGACCCGAGGCGCCCTTGCCGAGGTTGTCGATCGCGGTTATCACGAGCAGGGTTTCGCTGCGTCGATCGAGGATGAACGCCAACTCGCAGAAATTGGTGGCGCGCACGTTGCGCAGCTCGGGCAGTTCTCCCGGTTTGAGGATTCGCACGAACCGCGACTTGGCGAAGCTGGCCTCGAAGGCGGCGTGAACGTCGCTCTCGGTCGTGCCGGCGCGCGGCCGCATAAAGATCGAGCTGAGCAGACCACGGGTGATCGGCAGCAGATGCGGCACGAACAGCAGCGCGATGTCGCGGCCGAGCGCGGCGGAGATTTCCTGCTCCATCTCGGGGACGTGGCGATGGTTGCCGACCTTGTAGGCGCGGAAATTCTCGTTGACTTCGGCGAACAGCTGCTCGATCGACGCCGCCCGGCGCGCGCCGGTCGTGCCCGACTTCGCGTCGATGATTATTGACGACGGTTCGATCAAGTCGCGCCTGATGAGCGGCAGCAGCGCGAGCAGCGCGCCGGTCGGAAAGCATCCGGGGGTCGCAACCAGACGCGCCTCGCGAAGCTCATGCCGATGGAATTCGCTTAGACCGTATACCGCCTCCGCGAGCAGTTGCGGTGCGGGATGTTCGATGCCGTAAGTGGCGCGGAACTGCGCCGCATCCTTGAACCGGAAATCCGCCGACAGGTCCACCACCTTGAGGCCGGCCTTGATTAGTTCCGCGGTATGCGCGGTGCCGACCGTCTCGGGCAGGCACGAGAGCACGACCTCGGCGCGGTCCTGGACCAGGTCGGGGCGCAATTCCTCGAACGGCGGCAAGTCAACGCCGGCCATATGCCGGTAAACGTCGGCGACCTCGCGCCCGGCGTAATGCTCGGAGGTGAGCACGCTCAGCTCGACGAACGGATGGCTGGCAAGGATGCGGACCGCCTCGATACCCGAGTATCCCGAGGCGCCGACCACGGCCACCTTGACTTTGTCGTGCGTAGCCACTTTCCGAATCTCAATGCTCCTTTGCGAATCGCCGTCGAAGCCACTCACCTAGCATGATTGCGCACGCCGAACCAGTTACTTGGTCTCGAACTCGAAGACCATGTCGGCCGGCGGATGTTCCGGGTCGGCGGCGAGTTTGTCCAGGTAAATCCGCACCGGAGTGTCATCCGGGCGCTCCTCGCCCAGGCGCTTAAGCTCCTGCCGCGCGGAAGATATGTCGCCCGCGCGAATCATCGTCAGCGCCTCGCCGAAGTGGAGATAGAACGAGGGATCGACGCTGTCGTTGTCGCGCCCGGCGACGTCGACGATCGGCACCAGCAGCTCTTTTCCCTTGACCTTCACCAGTCCGAGCTCGCGCCCGATGTAACCTGCGCCGGCTTCGGTGTAGGTCACGCGGCTGACCAGCAGATGCACCTTGAAATGCCGGGTCAGTCCCTCCAGCCGCGAGGCAAAGTTGACCGTGTCGCCGATGACGGAGTAGTCGAAGCGGTTTTCGCCGCCAAAGTTGCCGACCACGACGTCGCCGGTCGAAATGCCGATGCCGATGTCGAGGTCAACGAAGCGCGGATCGTTTTTCTGGAGCTCGCGAAGATTCGCAAGCATCTTGAGCGCGCAATCGATCGCCGAGCGCGACGGATTCTCGAGCTCGTTGGGCGCGCCCCAGAACGCCATGATTCCGTCACCCATCAACTTGTCCACGACTCCGCCGGTCTTGAAGATTACGTCGATCATCGAGGTCATGTAGGTGTTCAGCAGCGCGACCAGATCCTCGGGCGCGGTGCGCTCGGCGCGTTTGGTGAAGCTGACGATATCTGCAAAGAGAATCGCGAGATGACGCCGCTCGCCGCCGAGTTTCAGACCTTGGGGCGAATCCAGCACCGAGGTGATCACGTCGGGGTTCAAGTAATGCTCGAAGGCGACGCGCAAGCGGTGCTTTTCGAGTCCTTCGGTGATGTACCGATAGCCGGCCAGGAACATGTACATGAGAATCGCGGTGAGCAGCGGAAAAACGACCCCGATCACCATGCCCTCATGAAGCAGCCGCGTCTGAGCGTAAGCGTAGTAGCCGACCAGCAGGATAACGCCCAACGCCGCCGACGACAGCGCGGACAGCCACGCGACGCCAAGCGACATCACAATACCGATCAGGATCGTGGCGACCAGCGCTATTTCCTGAGCCTCGATCGGGCGTTGAATGAAATCGCCCTGAATCAGGTTGTCGATCGCGTTGGCGTGGATCTCGACGCGTGCCATGTCGCCATCGACGGGAGTTACACCGCGATCGCCGAGTCCGTGAGCGGTCGCGCCGACCAGAATAATCTTTCCCGCCAGTTTGTCCGGCGCAATCCTGCGATTGATGATGTCCGAGATCGAGTAGTGCGGAAATGGACTGGCGCCGCGCCGGAAATTCACCAGCATCCGGCCGCTGTCATCGACCGGTATCCGCTCAGAGGCGATCGATACTCCCGACACGCCGTTGGGATCGAGTCCCAATGCCATCGGCGCGCCGCCCGCATACGCGTCGGCGACCGCGATAAACAGCGGCGCACAGTAGCGGCCGTCGAAGCGGATTACCGTCATCTCGGCGCGGATTTCACCGTCGGCGTCCGCGTCAACGTCGAAGTATCCGATCGAATGAGCGCCGTCGTTAAGCAACGGAATTGGCGGTGAATACGCATAAGCCTCGATCAATTCCGGCGATTTGCCCGCAGCCTGCCGCACGATTCCGTAACCGAGCGGCCCGGGCGGTCGAATCTTGTCGAGGAACCCGGCCGTCTTGACGTTTCTCGAATGACCCTCGGTATGGTGGCCCTCGAACGCATAGCCAAGCACCACCAGCCCCTGCGATTCCATCGCGGCGGCAAATGCCTGGTCGTTGCCGGGACCCAGAACCGCGCCGATCGCATCGTGCTTGAGGCCAAGTCCCGCAAGCTTTTCGCCTATTTCCCCGCGCGTCGCATCGCTCTTGTCGGCTTCGCTGAAGATCGCATCGAATCCTATGACCTTGACCTTGTAGTCACTGAGCGCATCGACCAGCCGCGCAAGCACAAGCCGCGGCCACGGCCATTGCCCAAGCTGCGCGATACTGCGGTCATCTATTGCGGCGATCGCGACCAGCCCCGAGGACGGATGCGGAGCTATGGTATTGATTCGAAGGTCGTACGCGATCAGATCCATCCGCTCGAATGCGCCGTGGAAGCGGTCGTGGGCGGCGAGCATCAACCCCAGCAGCACGATCCCGAACAGGAAGGTGCGCCACGAGAATCTGAGAGCCGGGTGTGACGGTTTTGCGCTCGCCATCGTTGCCGATTCGAGTTTAGCTCGACACCGCGGTCGCCGCTAACGGCGCTTGCCCACGCCGCCTCCGCTGGCGTCGTTTAACCTACTCAAGGACGGGCATGTAGTCGATGAGATTGGATCGTGGGATAGCGGTTGGGGTCGGTGTCGCGGTTGCAGTTGCTGTCGCGGTGGCGGTCGGCGTCAGTGTCGCGGTTGCAGTTGCCGTCGCTGTGGCGGTCGCCGTCGGTGTCGCGGTTGGAGTAGCTGTCGCGGTTGCGGTCGGGGTCGGTGTCGCCGTACGGGTCGGGGTCGCGGTCGGTGTTGCGGTCTGCGTGGCAGTCGCAGTGGCTGTTGCAGTCGCGGTTACGGTAGCCGTAGCCGTTTGAGTTGGGGTTACAGTGGTGGTTGGCGTCGCCGTCGCGGTTGGAGTGTGTTTGTGTTTCGCCGCCGGGCCGCAGCTAGGGCAGGGATCGCACGCTTGGAGCAGCAAAGCAGAAAGCGTAGCAACTATGCAGATTGCGGTTAAGGTCGCACTCTTGCGCATCTCAGTCAGGCGTTTTCCTGGATATCTTCCTACAGCTAAAGTAGGCGCGTGCAAGCCGCACCCGGTCGCACGAAATGAACACACGGGTCGGCGCCGACACCGCGCAACCGGCGACGAATCCCGCCCTCATTGCGCGCATCACTTGATAGCCCTCGTTGCGCCAATTAATCCACCAATTGGGCGTGGCAGGTCATGGCGCCGGCCTGATTTTCGGTTGTATCGATGAGGCGGACTTCCTCCCGATCTAAATCGATCACCAGCGCCAATGGGCATCCGCCGCCAGCCAGAAAGATATATCCGGTATCGTCGGTGTTCAGGCAGTAAGTTGCGCCTGCAGTCAAGGCGGTGAACGCGGAAAACGTGGTCCCCGAAGCGTTGTTGTTGTTTACCGCCGCCTGGCCTGAGATGTCGCCCTGGCCGTCGGAGGTGATCGTGAGTAACTGTACCTGGACCCCGCCAGCCGAATTGGTCGTAATCAGGGTACAACCGTAAGTGTCGGGAGAAAAATCCGACAGTGTACCGCTCGAGGTACAGCTCGGCGCAGGGCTCGGGCAAGTCGGACCGACGGCGGCCGCGCCGGCGGTTTGCGAAACCAGCAGCATAGCGGCAGCTGCCATTAGACTGATCACTCTCGCCTTCATGAACCCTCCGAAAGACGCGCCTCAGACGCGCGTGCAAAAGCTGAATTCAACGCTTAACTTAACGAGAACGACTGGCTGCATGATCGCCTACTCTAACCAGTTGAGCTGCTTGTACATGCTGAGCTGGCCGTACTGATGAGCGTTGCCATAGCCGACCTGCGCGCTCACGCCAACCCGCCACGGCCGGTAGTAAAAGCCGAGATCCGGTCCGCCCTGGCCCTGCGAGGCGGCCAGGAAACCGCCGTTGTACATCGCGCCGCCGACGCCGCCCAGCACCATGTACTTTTCGGTCGAGAGCACGATCGCCTGCAGATCGAATTCGGTGCTGGTCACGCCATTCTGGAAATCATGCATCGAGCTGAAAGATGCGTTGAGCGGATGCTGACTGTGCAGACATATCCAACTGGAGAAATCTCCCTCGACTATGGCGGCATCGCTATCCGCCACGTCGTGGCCGCCCGAGACGTAAAGATGCGTCCCCGGGAACAGCGTGAAATCCAGACCGCCCTGAAACCGTCCGAAGTTGAGGCGCGGGAAACTGCCGCTGTCCGGCGCAAGCGGACTCTCGAAGCCGCCGCCGATCCACAGTTGGTAGCCGGTCGCGCGGCCGAAGACTCCGATGTACGGCGTAATGCTTTGCTCGACCTGCGTGCCCTCCTGAAGGACGGCATATTTGTCGCTGACGTAGCCGCCGCCAAAGGCGGTCACCTGGACGAGTCCGGGCGTCTGCAGCGAGAAGAATCCCGGATAGGTGTCGTCAAACCATTGCGCATTTGCTGCCGGCGCGATCGTGAGCGCGCTCAGCACCACTGCGAACGCGAGTGCGGCGGTTATGCTAACGCGGGAAATTCGATTCTTCACAACCTCTCACCTCCTCCTCTATCGAGCTCCCAGGCCGCCGCCGTGTATCACAGGAGCCGTGCATGCCGGACATACCACCGGCGGACATGCCGGTGCCGGTGCACCGCTGGAACCCGGCGAGGTCCCCGTGAACCCGATACCACCGCCGCCAGGGCCGCCCGCGTTCGCGCTGTCGAACGACACTGCCCCGGTCATCGAAAGCGGTCCCGCAGTCGTCGGAGATTGGTTGCATGGCACCGTCGCCTCGTAGCCCGCGCCGATATTCTGGCCGGTGTTGGGAGCCGACAAGGACGCCAGGTTGACGGTCCCTTGATAGACCGAGACGTCAGTATATTTATCGCATCCCTTGTAGCCGGGCCTGATTACATTCTCGCTGTACGCGGTGTCGAACCTCGTGCCTCGCACTGCCGCAACCGCGTTGGGAGTATGCACCTGGTAATTTGCCGGTGCGCCGCCCGACGCGGCGTTTACCAGCGACCGCAGGACTCCCGAAACTAAACCCACGCGGGTCGCAGTCGATCCGCCGGTAATCGTGAACTCGTCGAGCGTGATGTTGCTGACGGGTCCCAGCTCGAGCCGGCTCTGATCGTTGAGCACGATGACCGCGTGCCCGTTGGCGCCGGTCACGATTCGATCGCCCACATCGACCCCGACTCCTGCCGCCCCTCCGATTGTTGCGCCGGCGCGCTGAATCTGGACTTGACCGCTCACCGAAGAGAACGATCCCGCTGCCGTCTGTGCGAGCGCCGGTCCGGATACCACAAGCACCAGCGCGCTTATGAGCAAAAGCTCGGCACCCAACACGGCGCTATAATGACCTCGGTTTCGACGCATCTAATCGCGCTCCTTTACCGCTAGCGCTCTTCTTGTATTTGTCCAACCGATGATATGTCAATCGCCCCGTATAAGTATTTGTAACAGCAGCAGAAATGAATAGCGCGCGAGCATCGCTCACGCCCCGGCCATCTCAAATCGAATTCCTGGCGCCCGCGCGCGGATTCGATTCGACCGTCCCTAACGCTTGGAGTATTGCGGCCGCTTGCGCGCCTTATGGCGCCCGTACTTCTTGCGCTCGACCTCCCGCGGATCACGCGTCAGCATCCCGCCCTTGCGCAGCGTCGGCCGCAGCGTCTCGGTCGCGCTGACCAGCGCCCGCGAAATTCCGTGACGGACCGCGTCGGCCTGCGCCGCGATTCCGCCGCCCTCGACGTTCACCAGCACATCGTACTGTCCCACGGTCTCGGTCGCCTCGAACGGCTCCAGAATCCGCATTCGCGACGTCGGGCGCGGGAAGTAGTCCTCGAGCGTGCGCTCGTTAATCGTGATCGTGCCGCTGCCGGGCAGCATTCTGACGCGCGCCACCGCGGTCTTGCGCCGCCCCGTAGTCCAGATGATGTTTTTCTTTTCTGCCATGTGACGATCGTGCCTTGTTATACGCTGACGGTCTTCTTTAGACGCTCACGGTCCGGATTATACGCTTACGCTTTTGGGCTTCTGCGCTGCGTGCGGATGCTCGGCGCCGCGATAAACCTTGAGCTTGTTGAAAATCTGATGGCCGAGTCGATTCTTCGGCAGCATCCCCTTCACCGCAATCTCCAGCAGCCGCTCGGGCTTGGCTTCAAGCATCTTGCCTGCCGACGTCGTGCGGATTCCGCCCGGCCATTCCGTATGCCGATGATACAGCTTGCTCAGCGATTTCGATCCCGTCAGGCGAACCTTGGCGGCGTTGATGATAACGACGAAATCGCCGGTATCCTGGTTGGGGGTGTAATCGGGCCGGGTCTTGCCGGTCAGGATGCTGGCGGCGCGCGACGCCACTCGTCCCAGCGCTCGCTCGCTTGCATCGATCACCACCCAGTTGCGGTCGCGCAGCCCGTTCTCGCGCGAGATGCTGCGGGTTTGTTCGGTTAGCTTCAACTTCGTTCACCTGGTGGAAAAGACGTTTAATTTGGCGGGGCCGATGGGATTTGAACCCACGACTTCCGACGTGACAGGCCGGCGTTCTAACCGGGCTGAACTACGACCCCGCCGCAACCATCCTTTGTTACATTTTCCAGCCCGCGTAGCAACTACGCCTCGCGCACGGGTGCTGTCTTAATTCGGGGCCGAATGTCTAAATTTGCCAACGCGAGTGGCTTAATTTGGCAAGTGGGGATCATCGCGCATAATACAACGTCCTACCGTCAAGCACTTTAGCTCATCGTCCAGAGCGCCGAGGGAAGATTGAGCTTTCATTCGTGCACGAAATTCAGGGCTGTCTCCATAAGTGATCATTTTCTGACGCCTGCGCTCACATTCATCCTGGGATGAAAATGGGCCGTAAGCGCTCCACTTCGATTTAGAGCCATGCAGATCTGGCTCGTGCGAGTGCGGAATTACGGGTGGCACCATAAGATACCAGCCCACAAGCGCGAGCGCGGCTGCGTGTTGGAGTTTCACAAACCTCGAGACTAGAGCAATTCAATAGAAGCTTCCAACCGCGTCCAATTTCGTCATCCCGACCGAAGCGAGCAACGCGAGCGCACCCTCTGTCATCCTGAGCGCAGCGACCAACGCGACGCGTCGCAACGGGCGCGCGCGACAACGGAGCGCGGCCTTAACGGTGGGTACAGGGCTCAGCCCTGCGGTGCAGGGGTCACCCCCTGCGGATGAACTAGTACAGCCTGCCCGCGCTGCCTGCGGCGTGCTAAGCGATCCCCTATGAGCAACAGCCACGATGATCGGCACAGCCAAACGCGTCGCGGGCGACACCGTCCCCTTCTGCGAAAACAATTTTTCGGAACAAAGCTAGCCCTTGCGGTATATCCGTCACCAGACCACAACTAATGGTATAAATTGCGCTTCCCAGCCAAATTGAACCTGCGGAGTTGGGCAGGAAACAGCAGACCAGAAAGAGGAAAATCCCGCGATTCTCCGCCGCCGCGACGCCTACGCGACGCGGCGCATCAGCTCCAGGATGTCGTAGCCGGTGATCTCGCGGCTCTTCGCCGACCAATCCCGAAGCTCCGCGTCCGACACCATCCCGGCCTGCGCCCCCTTGGCGAGATCCATCAGCCCGATTTTGATCGTCGCCTCGTCGATCATCTCGCCCGATTTCGGATCGGCCATCGAGCCTCCGCCCTTCTCGTGGTACAGCTTGATCACCCGGCGCGCCTCCTCCACCTGCTCGACGGCTGGGCGTATAGCACGCGTTGGCGATCTCCGCCTGCTGCGGATGTATCACCCAGGTGCCGTCCATCCCGAGGTTCGCGGCGCCGACGTTCTTCTCGCGCAGCGCCGCCTGCAGTTCCTTGACCCGCTCGGGCGAATCCGTGTTGCGCCACAGCCGCAGATAGACGTTGTCGATCGCGTGCAGCCCGGCGGCCTTGGCCGCGACCACCACCGCCTGCTTCGAGTAGTGAAAATTCTGATTCTGATTCTCGACGATCTCGCGGATGCCGAGATTTGCGGCGTAGTCGGCGATGCCAAACACCAGCCCGCACATCCGATCCGACGCGGTCGCGATTTCGTACGCCTTGATCAGCGCGTGCGGCGTCTCGATCAGCGACTCGATCTGAAGCCGGTACTTCCATCCGCCGCGCTTTTCGAGATCGTCGAGCAGCTTCGACACTTCGCGAATTTCCTCGGGTCCGCGCGTCTTCGGCAGCATGATGCCGTGGAAGCGATTGGGCGCGCCGAGCACGACGGCCTCCATGTCGCCCTTGAAGAACTTCGAGTGGATATTGTTGGGCCGCACCGTGACGACCTTCTTGCCGAAGTCGAGCGTGCCCAGCGCCTCGACCATCACTTTGCGGCTCTTGTCGCCCTTGAACTCATACGGGCACGCGTCTTCGAAGTCCGCCATCACGTGATCGACCGGCGCTTTCACCGCGTCGGCGGCCGTGACATGCAGCTTCATGTTGTGACCCGGGTAGGTCAGCTCGGTGCGCGGAATTACGAAACGTGCGCCTTTATCCAATACGTACATCGATTGATTCTCTCCTGGAGAATTTCACTTCGCCCGCTCAGGGCCGAAGGTAGTGCAGCTTGCGCTTGATCAGAACCGTGCGCTCGATTTCGACGACCACGGTGCCGTCGGGTTTCTTGCCGATCAGTTTGAACTTCACCAGCCCCGCGTCCGGCCGGTCCGCATCGCGCTTCTCCAGCACCGTCGATTCGGCGTAAATCGTGTCGCCGTGAAAGACCGGGTTGGTATGCTTGCCGTTGTCCATCTCGACTTCGGCGATCGCGTTCTCGCTGGTGTCCTCCGACGCCAGCCCGACCGTGAACGCCAGCACTACGCCGCCGTACACCAGCAGCTTGCCGCCCACGTAGGCGCCCGGATTCTTGTCGATCAAGTCCTGGTTGAAGTGCAGCTCGGCCGTGTTCATCACCAGCGAGGTGAAGATGTGATTGTCGGCTTCCGTGATCGTGCGGCCGCGCTGATGGACCAGCGTGTCGCCGACCGTAAAATCCTCGAAGTAGCTGCCGTCGTTGGTGATGCTCATTGCGTCAATTCTGCTCCATGATACGCCGGCCGATGACCTCGTACTGGATCTCGCTGGTGCCCTCGAAGATCGACAGCACCCGCGCATCGCGCCAGAAGCGCTGCACCTCGAACTCCATCGAGTATCCGTAGCCGCCGTGCACCTGCATCGCCTCGCGCGTCACCCGCTCGGCCATCTCGGCGGCGAACGCCTTGGCCAGTCCGGCCTCGTAGTCGCATCGTTTGCCGGTGTCCTTCTCGGCCGCCGCGAAGTAGCAAAGCTGGCGCGCGGCCTCGATCTCGACCGCCATGTGCGCCAGCTTGTGCCTGATCACCTGGAAGTCGCCGATCGGCTGGCCGAACTGCTTGCGGTCTTTGGCATACTTGACCGCGCATTCGAACGCCGCCTGCGCCACGCCCACGCCGCGCGCCGCGGTCTGGATTCGCGCCGCCTCGTAACTCGCCATCAATTGGTAGAAGCCCTGCCCTTCCCGCCCGCCAATCAGGTTCGCCGCCGGCGCGTACGCGTCCTCGAACTGCAGCGCATAACTGCGCATCCCGTGGTAGCCGATGGTGGGAATTGGCGAGCCGGTCAAAGTCGGCGGCATGAAGTCGTCGCCCGGCTGCTTCTCGAACAGGATCAGCGACAGTCCCTTGTGCCGCTTCGACATGTCCGGGTCGGTGCGCGTCATCACGGTCAGCATGTGCGCGCGATTGGCGAACGTGCACCACATCTTCGCGCCGGCGATCAGATAGCCGTCGCCATGCTTGACCGCGCGCGTTTTGAAAGACGCCGTGTCGCTGCCCGAGTCGGGTTCGGTGAATGCGGCCGCGGTCATCAGCTCGCCGCGCGCGATCGGCGGCAGGAATTTCTTTTTCTGCTCGGGCGTGCCGTGGGCGCTGATCAGCGTGCCGGTGATGATATTGCGCGTCATCACCGAGCCGACGCTGAGCCATCCGCGCGACAACTCTTCGGTGACGATCGCCATCGAGATGTAATCCAGGCCCATGCCGCCTTCTTCGGCGGGGAAGATCACGCCGAAGTAGCCCAGCTCGGCCATCTGCTTGAGGATGTGCTCGGGGATTTCCTTGTTCTGGCGATCGAGGTCGTTGGCTATCGGCTTGACCTCGGCCTCGACGAACTCGCGGACCGAGCGCCGGATAAATTCATGCTCAGGCGTGACCAGCGGCATCTTGTGCTTTGCTCCTGGTGTCGTGTCCCGCAAACAGCAAAGGCGTCACGTCACCGAGTACCCTGGCTCAACATCTCAAGCGTCGCGGCCCCCGAAAAAGCGTTTGCGAATCAGCACCGGCCGCTCGTACTCGAGCACCTTTTCGCCGCGCTGGTTGTAGCCGGTGGTGCGGAACTTGACCACGCCGCGATCGGGCCGCGAAGTGTCGCGCTTGGAGAGCACGATCGACTCGGAGGTAATCGTGTCGCCGGGATAAACCGTCTCGTGCCACTTCATTTTCTCGTAGCCGAGATGGGCTATCGCGCGTTCGCTCAGGTCCTCGACCGAAAGCCCGAACACCACGTTCATCACCAGCATGTGATTGACGACCACGTTCTTGTAGCCGAGGCTCTGCGCGTACTCGCGATTGAAGTAGCACGGGTTGAAGTTCATCGTGACGCTGGAAAAGAAGCTGTTGTCGCCCTCGGTGATCGTGCGTCCCCAATGATGCTTGAAAAGATGGCCGACCTCGAAGTCCTCGAAGTAGTGACCACGCTCGATTCTGCGCACTGCCATGTGAATCAGGATGCCTTCTTCCTGTGATCGTTGAATCGCGAAAAGTCCTGAAGCCGAGTCAGTTTTTTATGGAATTAACGGTTATGGGTCAACCAACCCCCGCCATCGCGATCGCTCCGTTCCCCAACCCGTGAAAGATAAGTATTGTCTTATCTGAGGCAAACGGGTAGCTAGTTCCGGCGCGCGTTTTGACCGAAATCTCGAACCAGGACTTGGCAAGCCAGCCGGAGCCGCCGCCCGCCGCGGAGTAGCGCCCCTGTTGTAAAAGATTGAAATGAGCCATCAGGAAATCTACGAGGTCGGCGAGGTGCCCCCAATCGGGCACGTGCCCAAACAGATGTACGCGCAGGTAATCCGCGCGGAGAGATTCGGCGACCCCAGGCACGCGTTCAAGATCGAGAAGATCGCCGTGCCGGAAATCCGCGCCGACGAAGTGCTGGTTTACGTCATGGCCGCGGGGGTGAATTTCAACAACGTCTGGGCGGCGCTCGGCTCGCCGGTGGACGTGATCGCCGCGCGCCAGAAAGCCAACTACGATCATTCGGATTTTCATATCGGCGGCAGCGACGCGTCGGGAATCGTCTATGCCGTCGGCCACGACGTGAGCAACGTCAAGGTCGGCGACCGCGTCGTGATTCATTGCGGCGTTTGGGACCGCAACTCGCCCGTGGCGCGGGGCGGCGGCGATCCGATGTACGACCCGTCGTTCAAGATTTGGGGTTACGAAACCAACTGGGGAAGCTTCGCACAGTTCGCGCGCGTGCAGGCGCATCAGTGCATGCCCAAGGCCAGGCATCTCACCTGGGAAGAAGCCGCCGGGCCGACCCTGGTGGGCGCAACCGCGTTCCGGATGCTGATGGGATGGCCGCCGCACGTCGTGCGCCGCGGCGACGTGGTCCTGATTTGGGGCGCGTCGGGCGGGCTGGGATGCATGGCGATTCAGATCGTGAAGGCCGAAGGCGGAATTCCGGTCGGCATCGTCAGCGACGATCGCAAAATCGAGTTCTGCGTCAGGCTCGGCGCCAAGGGCTGCATCAATCGCAAAAAACATCTGCATTGGGGCATGATGCCGCATTGGAAGGACACCGCGGCGTACAACAAGTGGGCCGCGCAATGCCGCGCGTTTGGCAAAGCGATCTGGGACATCGTCGGCGAGCGCAAAAATCCGCGTATCGTCTTCGAGCATCCCGGCGAAGACACCATTTCAACTTCCGTGTTCGTCTGCGATACCGGCGGAATGGTCGTGATTTGCGCCGGCACCACCGGCTACAACGCGGTGGTGGACCTGCGCTACTTGTGGATGCGGCAGAAGCGCCTGCAGGGCTCCCACTTCGCCAACGACGAGCACGCCTACGCCTTCAATCAGCTCGTGCTCGACGGCAAGATCGATCCCTGCCTCGCCAAGACCTACAGCTTCGAAGAGATTCCCGAATGCCACCAGGCGATGCATGAAAATCGCGCGCCCGAGGGCAAGATGGTGGCGCTGGTCGGCTCACCGCAGCGCGGCCTCAAGGATCTCCCGCTGTAAGGAGAGCTTTGCATAACCTGATCGAGTCCTTTGTTTCCTCGCCCTGTTAGGGCGAGGATGAAGGTGAGGGGTCATCCCTGCCCGCGCGCGACAACGGAGCGCGGCCTTAATACTGGGTGCAGGGGTCACCCCTGCCGCGCTGTTCCGCGCCTGCGATCCTCGACTACAATCGGGCCACCACAATGGTATCGCTCGATTCGGTAAAGCTCGAACTTGCCCGCCAGCTCGAAGGCGAAGTCCGCTTCGACGCCGGCACTCGCGCCGCCTACGCGACCGACGCATCGAACTATCGCCAGGTGCCGGTGGGCGTGATCATTCCGCGCCACGAAGGCGACGTGATTGCGGCGCTTTCGATCGCGCGGGAAAACTCAATCCCGATTCTTGCGCGCGGCGGCGGCACCAGCCTCGCCGGCCAGGCGTGCAACGCCGCGCTCGTGCTCGATTTCTCCAAGTACATGAATCGAGTCATCGCCATTGAGCCCGGCATGCGCGTCGCGCAGGTTGAACCCGGCGTGATCCAGAGCCATCTCAACGCCGCGCTGGCGCCGCACGGCCTGTTCTTCGCGCCCGATCCATCGACGAAAGATCGATGCACCGTCGGCGGGATGATCGGCAATAACTCGTGCGGTGCGCATTCGGCGGCATACGGCAAAACCGTCGATAACGTCGAGGCGCTGGAAGTCATCCTCTACGACGGCACGCACCTTTCGTTGACAGGTTCGATCGCCGACGCGGAAATCGGCGCGGCAATCGCCCGCGGCGGCCGCGAAGGCGAGCTTTACTCGGCCGTCCGCGAACTTCGCGACCAATCCGCCGATTCCGTGCGCGCTCATTTCCCCAGGCTTCCGCGCCGCGTCTCGGGCTACAACCTCGACGAGCTGATGCCGGAGCGAGGCTTCAACCTTGCCCGCGCAATCGTCGGCTCGGAGGGTACCCTCGCCGCAGTCATCCGCGCGACCATTCGAGCAGTGCCGCGCCCCAACGATCTTGGGCTGGTCGTGCTCGGGTTCGACGACGTATTCATCGCCGCGGATCAAACGCCGTGGCTGCTCGAGCATCGCCCCGAAGCGCTGGAAGGCTTCGATGAGAATCTTCCCGAGTTCGCGCGCATCAAGGCGATGCCGGGCGTGCGATTTTTGCCCGCCGGGCGCGCTTTTCTGCTGGTCGAGCTGGGCGGCGCATCGCCCGACGAAGCGCGCGAGCGCGCCGAACGCGTGTTTGCCCAGGCGCGCGGGCTTAGCGAATGCACCGGCGCCGCTTACCTTGCCGACGCGCGGGAGCAGGCCGCGGTCTGGCAGATTCGCGAGTCGGGGCTCGGCTCGAGCGCGTTCATTCCGGGCCGCCCGCGCACTTGGCCGGGCGCCGAAGACTCTGCCGTGCCTCCCGCCAGGCTCGGCGCGTTTCTGCGCGGCTTCGACCGCATCCTCACCAGCCACAGCCTCAAAGTGGCGACTTACTACGGACATTTCGGCGAAGGATGCGTTCACGCGCGCGTCAATTTCGATTTGGCCAGCGCGCCCGGCATCGCCACGTTCCGTGCGACGATGCTCGCGCTCGGCGAACTCGTTGCGAATCTGGGCGGTTCGCTCTCCGGCGAGCACGGCGACGGGCTGGCGCGCTCCGAGTTGCTGCCGATGATGTTCCGGCCCGAGCTGATCGGCGCGTTCCGCGATTTCAAGCGTATCTTCGATCCCGATTCGATGATGAATCCGGGCGTGATTGTCGATCCCCATCCGCTCGACTCGCACCTCAAGCTGGGCGCGAACTATCGGCCGCGCGAAATCGCCACGCACTTCAACTTCAGTGCCGAAGGCGGACTGGCGGGTGCGGCGCTCAAATGCGTCGGAATCGGAAAATGCCGAAAGACCGAGGCGGGCACGATGTGCCCGTCGTACATGGCGACGCGCGAGGAAATCCATTCGACCCGCGGACGCGCGCGGATCCTGTTCGAGGCTTTGACCACCGACCTGTTGCCCGGGGGTTTCGCCGATCCGGCGCTGCGCGACGCGCTGGAATTGTGTCTGTCGTGCAAAGGATGCAGGAGCGAGTGCCCGTCGTCGGTGGATATGGCGGCCTACCGCGCGGAATTTTTCTTCAACTACTATCAAAGGCATCGGCGCCCGCTTTCGTCGGCGTTCTTCGGCAAACTGCACGAAGTCGCGCGGCTCGCGTCGTACGCGCCGTCGATCGCCAACGCCGTGGCGCACGCGCCGATCGTGGGCGGCGTCATCAAAAAAGCGCTCGCGATTCATCCGGATCGTGAATTGCCGCGTTTTGCGCGGCGGTCCTTCCGCTCATGGTTCGAACGCAGGACGGCTCCCAGAGCAGGCAAGCGCGATGTCGTGCTGTTTCCCGACACCTTCAACAACTTTTTCGAGCCGCACGTCGCAATCGCCGCGGTCGAGGTCCTGGAGCGCGCCGGATTTCGCGTGATCATCCCGCGCCGTCAGCTATGCTGCGGCCGCCCGCTCTACGATCAGGGGATGCTGGAGCAGGCGAAGGCGCGCCTGAGAGACGTGATGGAAGCGCTCGATCCATTCGTCGCCGTGGGCATTCCGATCGTCGGACTGGAGCCGAGTTGCATCCTGACTTTTCGCGACGAGTTGCCGTCGTTGTTCCCCGACGACGCGCGGGCCGTCGCGCTCGCGTCGAATTCATTGCTGCTCGACGAGTTACTTGTCCGCGAGGGGGATAATTTCGCGCCGCCCGAGATGCGCCGGCGCACAATCGTGCAGGGGCATTGTCATCAGAAGGCAATCGCGGGAATCGCCGACGAGGTCACGCTGCTGTCACGCGCGGCTGGCGCGGAACTCGAAGTGCTCGACGCGGGATGTTGCGGGATGGCGGGAGCGTTCGGCTACGACCGCGAGCATTTCGAGGTATCGAAAGCGATTGGCGCGAGAGTTTTGATTCCGGCGATCGACAAGGCGCCGCCAGAGGCGATCATCGTCGCCGACGGGTTCTCTTGCCGCTCGCAGATTCGCCATTTCTGCCCGTCGCGGCGCCCGATGCATCTGGCGGAAGTGCTGAACCTGGCGGCTGGCGGATAAGAGGGAAAGGCGCCGATAGGCGAAATGCCGGCGGCTGCGATAGTCTCGCCGGACCAAGGAGTCCAGAAAGATGAGGCTGGGAATCACCATCCCGTTCGAACCGTTTCAGAGCGCTCATTTCCCCGAGCTGGTGCGTACCGCAGATCGATGCGGCTACACCGACGCGTGGTCGTATGAATCGTTCTCGACCGACGCGTTTGCGCCGATTGCCGCGGCGGCGATGCTCAGCGACAGGATGCGCCTGGGATGCGCGATCATTCCGGTGTTCACGCGGCCGGCGCCGCTGATTGCCATGTCGGCGGTAACAGTTAACGAGCTGGCGGGCGGCCGTTTTATCCTGGGGCTGGGAATCTCGACGCCGAATATCGTCGAGCAATGGATGGGCGTGCCGTTCCGCAAGCCGGTTACGATGATGCGCGAGACCGTGGAAGCGTTGCGCGCAATTTTTCGCGGCGAGAAGGTCACCATGGCCGGCACGATGGTCAAGATAAAAGGTTTCCGGCTCGATGCGCCTATTACGCATCCGCCGAAAATCTATATCGGTGCGCAGGGCGCCAAGATGCTGCGGCTGGCGGGCGAGCTGGCCGACGGCGTGATCGTCAATTTCATCACCCCCGAGACGGTTGCTCCGATGCTCGACAATACGCGCGAAGGGATGCGCGCGGCGGGCAAGGATCCCGCCGGGCTGGACGTGGTGTGCAGAATAATCGCCGCGGTGGATGAGGACGAAGAGGTCGTGCGAAATCTGTTCCGGCGGTCGCTGACGGCCTACGTGACGGTGCCGCAGTACAACAAGTTCTTTCGCGAGATCGGCTACGACAAGGAAGCGACGATTGCGATCGATGCGTGGAACGCCGGCGATCGCGGCAAAGCGCTCGCGGCGATTCCCGACGAGATGGTCGAGAAGATTTTCGTGTTCGGCACGGCGGAAAAATGCCGCCGGCGGCTGGATGACTACGCGCGCGCGGGAATCACGACTACGGCGCTGCAGTTTGCGTCCTTCGCGAGGACGCCGC
The DNA here is from genome assembly GCA_963813785.1 of uncultured delta proteobacterium. Taxonomy (GTDB): domain Bacteria; phylum Desulfobacterota; class Binatia; order Binatales; family Binataceae; genus Binatus. The sequence goes on from CAWFAJ010000005.1 coordinate 230,077, forward strand.
AAGAGCGCCGCGCAAAGATATTGCACGCAATGGAGCGGTTGGCGGCGGTCTAAGGCAGGAGGAAAGCGCCTGCAAAAAGACCGCGCCCCGCCGGGAGGGGACGGGGCGCGGTGGTCGTCAGGAACGGATCAGATCCACAGTTACCGGACGAATTGCTGAATCAGCGGCGCAAGCATCGAGCCTGAGCCGTAAGGCTGGCCGTAACCGCCATTGTATCCGCTGTAAGGCTGGCCGTATCCGCCGTAGTTGTTGTACGCGGGCACTCCACCGAGTCCACCAACAGTCCGCCGGCATAAGGCGCCGCGCCTCCACAGCCGCTACGGAACGCCCACCGATTCTGTGCGAGCAAATCAGTAGGCGGCCGCAGGATGGCCGGAGTTCCGGTCGCGATAATAGTTGTTCATGACCCTCTGCGCTCTGGCGCAGTTCTGTCCGCCCCCATAACCAGCGCCATAACCGGGAACCATATAGCCAGGAGCCGTGTAGACAGGAGCCGGGTAGTAGCCGGGGTTGCCGTAGTTCCGGCCATAGTTCCGGTAAGCGTTAGCGTCGGCCCAGGTAGCGGTTTGCGCGCCAGTCACGATTAGCTGCCACCGCGTTGTTGCGGAACTCACGGCGAGTCACCGCCGGGGCCACATTGTTGCGCGGTGCAGCGAAGGAGCGCGCCGGCGCATTAAAAGAACGTGATACATGCGCCGCATGGGAATCATTATGGGCGCGGTGGTTGTTATCGTAGGCAGCCGCCGTAATCGGCGCCGCCAGCATCGCCAGACCAACCAGCACCGTCATCAGACTTCGTTTGGATTTCATTGTCGGTTACCTCTACCTGACTGAGAGAGCATTAAGGATGCCATCGAGCCGTTTCGGAAAACTCCCTGCAATGCACTTGGTCTTCACAGCTATAGATACGTCACTGGAAGATTTGGGTTGCACTAATTCGGGATTAAAAAAGCGAAAAACGTCAACGGAGAGAACAGCTTAACGCATGTTCAGGTTTGGGCGGCCTGGAATAAACAAACGTTCAGACACGAGCCGGTGAAAGGTGAAAAAGTGAAAAGTGAAACCTGAAAAAACGAAAAATCAGACGAAGGTGCGCCGCGCGAGGTAGAACACGGCGGCGCCGACGATCGCGTACACGGCGATTCCCTCGAGCAGCGTCGCGCCGCTGGTGACGACCACCAGGCCCACGACCAGGACCGTCCCAATGACGGCTACGACCTGCTCGATACGCCGCTCGCGCGCGCGGACCCGGGCGACATGGGCGGTGATACTCGCCCCGCAGTTGGGGCATACGCCGCCGCGCTTGACGACCACGTCGGCCTCGCAGCTGGGGCATTCGATTTTCGTTCGGATCGGCATCGCGGAGCGGGACCGACGGTTGCGGTGAAACGCTACGAGGTATGGTCGCGATTGGCAAGATAGAAGCGGCGCACGTATCGATGACACGCGCGCGACCCTGCGATTGCGACGTGACGACGGCCGCGGTTGCGGCCGTCGTCACTGCTATCCTGTCTTATGCGCGCGCTTTGCTCAGTTTGCGCGCCGAGCGCTTGGCTATCCGCACGCGCTCGGGGCGGCGCTTGCCGTGCGCCGGTTTGGCTGCGACTTTGGTGGGCTTTTGAATTGCGACCGCGACCGCCTGCGCTGCCGGGGGTGCCGCTGCCGCGGGCTGCATCGCAGCCTCGGCGGCTGCGCGCTCGGCCTCGAGGGCGAGCGTGGCGCGCCGGCGCGCGATCGCGTCAAGGCGCTTGTCCTTCCACTTGCGCAGACCCATCCGCATGTACTCGGGATTGATGTCGAGCATGTCGCAGACGTTGTCGAACGAAAAGACCCAGCGCTTGTCTTCGTGCGCGATCCATTCGTCAGCGTCGCGGAACAATCGCTGGCCCTTGCTGGTGGACGCGTCGATGCATTTCATGAAGCATTCGATGGCGTCCTCGAGCACGCTCAGGATGAGCCGCTTTTCACCCTCGAGCAGATGCTTCTTGCGCATCGCCTCGAAGTATTGAATGGGCAGAAGAGTGTCGGGCTCGAACAGCCCCGGCAATCTTTCGTCCAGTGTTTCCTTTTCCTGCATCTTCTCTCCGTTACCCGCCTTCAATGTCGTGCGTGCATCCACCGCCCCACCCTCCTCGTTGTTATGACGCAGCCACGCCTGCGCCTATTCAGAGTCGTCCTCGTTCTGTTCCTTGTATATTTCGTGCCATGCCATCTGGATGGCTTCCAATTTCGCTTCGGTAGAGCCCTCGCGACTGTCGTCGAATTCGTCGAGATCGATCACCCATTGGCGCAGGTCAGTGAAGCGCGCGGCGAGCGGGTCCAGTCCCGGATGATTCTCCGCAAGCACTTCGGCAATTTCCTCGGCCTGATCCCACTTGAGCCCCATCGTCAATACGTCCTTCGTCCGGCTTTCGTTGCAAGTTACCTTGCTAGGAGAGCTCCTCCACTGATTTCTTCTCGAGCGCCAGCTTGATCGCGGCGTCCATGATCCGCTCCGCGAACGGAGTGGTAACCTCGTTCAGCTCCTCGACGAGTTTTGCGATTAGCTCGCGATCGGTTCCGCTTCGGGCCGCCTCCAGCCGCTCCACCACCTCGTCCATGCGCGCGCGCTCGCCGTCATCGACCAGGGCCCCGAATTCGCCGAGCTGCTTTCGCAGTGCGCCCAGAATTTGCTCCGCGTCGTTGCGGTACGAAATCAGCAGGCGCTCCTCGAGATCCTGCTCCCCGAGATCGATGGCCTCTTCGAGCATTCGCTCGATTTCATCGTCCGTCAGTCCATAGCTTGGCTTGACGTCGACCGAATGCTCGCGGCCCGTGCGCTCATCGCGCGCATTGACATTTAGTATCCCGTTTGCATCGATGAGGAAAGTGACCTCGACGCGCGGGACGCCCGCCGGCTGTGGCTGAATCGGCCCCAGCTTGAAGCGCGCTAAGCTACGGCAATCCTTAGCAAGCTCGCGCTCTCCTTGCAAAACATGGATATCAACATGTGTTTGATTATCCACAGCCGTAGTGAAACCTTCAGCTACGCTGGTCGGTATAGTGGTATTGCGATGTATAAGGCGCTCCATCACGCCACCCATCGTTTCGATGCCTAGCGAGAGCGGAACCACGTCGAGCAGGAGCATGTCGCCCTGCATGCCCATTAGCACAGAAGCCTGTACGGCGGCTCCCAGAGCGACGATCTCGTCGGGATCGATCGAACACAGCGGTTCCCTGTGGAACATCGCGGCAACACGCTGGCGGACCAGCGGCATCCGCGTCGAGCCACCGACCAGAACTACAGCGTCGATGTCGGCGGGCGTGAGCTTGGCGTCGGCAAGCGCCAGTTCGCATCGCTTGAGCGTGCGCCCGAGGAATGGCTCCGCCATGTGCTCGAGGGCCTCACGCGTCAAATGCTTGCGAATCGAGTGGCCGGGGAGTTCGACCGCGACGGACGTCTCGGCAACCTCGGTGAGGCGCTTCTTGGCGTCCTCGGCGGCCGTGCGAGCGCTGTTCCAGACGTGGCGATCGAGTTTGAGCGTGTCGGGGAGTTCAGCGAGCAGCCATTGGACGATCACGCGGTCGATGTCGTCGCCGCCGAGATGGGTATCGCCGTTGGTCGCGAGGACCTCGAAGATTCCCTCCTTGATGCTGAGAATCGAGATGTCGAAAGTGCCGCCGCCGAAATCGAACACGGCGACGTTGCCCGCCGCCCGCTTGTTCAAGCCGTAGGCGAGTGACGCGGCGGTCGGCTCGTTCACCAGGCGCACGACCTCGAGACCGGCGAGACGGCCGGCATCCTTGGTGGCCTGGCGCTGGCCGTCGTTGAAGTAGGCCGGAACGGTGATGACGACGCGCTCGATTTTTTCTTCTTTGCCGGCCGCGCGCAGAGCGCGCTCGGCGCCGTCCTTGAGGGCGCGCAGAATCTCGGCGGAAATTTGCGGGGGAGTGAAGACGCGCTTGCCAATTTGAAAGCGCACCACCGCGCCGTTTAGATCGGCAAACGTGTAGCGCGCGCGATCTTCGGGCGCGATCTCGTCGCCGCCCAGTCCCATGTAACGCTTGACGGATCGAATGACGGCGCCGTATTCGCCGCCGGCAAAACCGACCGCACTCACGCGGCCGTCGCGCTCGACGGTCAGATGCGGTTCCATCTCGATCGCGCGTTCGCCGACGGTGATTGCGCCGTCGGGCGAAATCGCGACCACGCTCGGCAGCAGCGCCTTGTTGTTCCCTTCCACCGCGATTACGCGCGGCGCGCCGTCTTCCATGGCGGCAATCAGGCTGTTAGTGGTGCCGAGGTCTATGCCAAAAATTCGGGACATCTTAGCTTTGTCAGGTTGCGCTGTCAGGCAGCCTTTGAGTTTTCGAGCGCGCGATCGACGTCGCGAATCAGAGTCCGTAAATAGGCGATGCTCGAAAGAATCGCCTTCAAATCCAATGTAAGCATCTTTTCATCCGGGCGCTGATCCCATTTCACAAAATTTCGCTCGAGTTCCGCCAGGCTGGCATCCATCGTGGCCTGAAGCTGGCCGCGCCGCGCGACGACCTGCGCTGCGAGTCCGCGCGCCGCGTCCGAGTCCGCGGGGGCATCGTGCATCTCGGCGAGTTGCTCCTGCACCTCGAAGACCAGCTCGGCGAGCTCGGGCGGAACGCGCTTGTTGTTCTCGGCGAGCTTTTCACCGTTTAGTTCGAGCCAGTAAAGACCGCGGGCGACGGGATCGCGGATCGTGCGGTAGCTGCGGGTGAGAGTCGCGGTCGCGCGCAGACTCGCGTCGCGCACCGGGGCGGCGCTGGATGCGAACCGGTCGGGATGAATCATCCGGCTCAGCTCGTGATAGCGGCGCTCGAGCGCGTCGAGATCGATCGTCAGCTTGCGGGGTATCCCCAGCGCGGCGAAACAATCGAGCGGCGCCGCCAGCGGCGACCCGCAATCAGCGCAAATCAGCAGCGGCTGCTGCCGCCGTCCGCATGAAGGGCATTCGATCATCTTGAGACAGCAGTCCCCACGTCCACTCGTTCATACGACGAACGATTCTCCACATCCGCAACTGCGCTTGGCGTTTGGATTGACGACCTTGAAGCCCGACGACATCAGTTCTTCGCCGTAGTCGAGCTCGGAGCCGTTGAGGTAGAGAAAACTTTTCTTGTCCACGATCAGTCGCGCGCCGTCGCGCTCGAAAACCTTGTCGCGCTCCTTGGCGGCGTCGATTTCCATCCGGTATTGCAAGCCCGAGCATCCGCCGCCAACCACCTTCACCCGCAGGCCGGCGCCTTCGCCCTTGTCGGCGACCAGTTGCTTGATCTTCTGGGCGGCGCCTTCGGAAAGAGAAATCACCACGTAGGACTACGCCTCCTTCGACTTGAGCGGCTGCTCGCCTGGGGCGGCGTGGTCGCTCTTGCGCTTGCGCCAATCGGCGATCGCGGCCTTGATCGCGTCCTCGGCAAGCACGGAGCAGTGAATCTTGACGGGCGGCAGGTTGAGTTCCTTGACGATCACGGTGTTCTTAATCGTTATCGCCTCGTCGATATGCTTGCCCTTGACGAGTTCGGTGACGTAGCTCGAACTTGCGATCGCGCTGCCGCATCCGAAGGTCTTGAAGCGCGCATCCTCGATCACGCCGAGGTCGTTGATCTTCAACTGCAGCTTCATCACGTCGCCGCATTCCGGCGCGCCGACGACGCCGGTGCCGACGTTGGGCTCGTCCTTGGCAAAGCTGCCGACGTTGCGCGGATTGTTGTAGTGCTCGATAACCTTATCCGAATAAGCCATGATTTTTTTCCTGAAGCGCCGCGTCGATTTGACGTTTTGTTATGACTTCCAATTGACCGACTTGAGATCGATTCCTTCCTTCGCCATCTCGTACAGCGGCGACATTTCGCGCAGCCGCTTCACTTCCTTGCTGACCCGGTCCGTCACGTAATCGACTTCTTCCAGCGTGTTGAAGCGGCCCAGCCCGAAACGAATCGAGCTGTGGGCCAGTTCGTCGTCGATGCCCAGCGCGCGGATCACGTACGACGGCTCCAGCGTCGCCGAGGTGCACGCGGAGCCCGAGCTGACCGCGATATCGTTGATGCCCATCAGCAACGACTCGCCTTCGACGTAGGCGAAACTCACGTTCAGGTTGCCGGGCAGACGCTCGGTCGGATGACCGTTGACGTAAATTTCGTCAAGCCGCTCGAACAATCCCGCCTGCAGCTGACTGCGCAACTGAATCAGGCGGCGCGCTTCCTCGGGCATTTCCATCCCCGCGATTTCACACGCCGCGCCCAGGCCGACGATTCCCGGCACGTTGAGCGTCCCCGAGCGCATCCCGCGCTCATGGCCGCCGCCGTCCATCTGCGGAGTCAGCCGCACGCGCGGTCCCTTCGAGCGAACGTAGATCGCGCCGATTCCCTTGGGCCCGTAAATCTTGTGCGCGGTTATCGACGCGAGATCGACGCCCGCCTTTTCGAAATCGACCGGCACCTTGCCAATCGCCTGGACCGCATCGCAATGAAAGATGATGCCCTTTTCCTTGGCGATCCTGCCGATCTCCGCGATCGGATGAATCGTGCCGATCTCGTTGTTGGCCCACATGATCGTTATCAGCACGGTCTTGTCGGTGATCGCGCGGCGCACCGCGTCGGGATCGACCATCCCGTACTTGTCAACCGGCAGGTACGTGACCGTGGCCTTGCCCGCCCGCTCCAGCGCGCGGCAACTGTCGAGCACGGCCTTGTGCTCGGTGACGCAACTGATGACGTGGTTGCCCTTGTCTTTGTAAAACTCGACGACGCCCTTGATCGCCAGGTTGTCGGATTCGGTGGCGCCGCTGGTAAAAATGATTTCCTTGGACTTGGCGCCGATCAGTGCCGCGATCTGGTTGCGCGCGCGATCGACCGCCTCTTCCGCCTCCCAGCCGAAACTATGGTTGCGGCTGGCGGCGTTGCCGAACTTCTCGGTGAAATACGGAAGCATCGCATCGAGCACCCGCGAATCGACGCGCGTGGTCGCATGATTGTCCATGTAAACGGGCTTCTTCAGCATCTTCTCTCTCGGTCTCTTTCGGTTCGCTGCGTCGGAAACGCTCCAATCCTTAATAGTGGACCTGTTAGGTATAGTATAGGCCTTTTGCGGCCATAGTCAAACGGAATCGCTCCCCCATCGAACCCCGAACAGAATACTGGACCTGATTAGCCTAGTAAGGCGATTGCGTACGTTTGTCAAGGGTAATATGACCCTTACCGGGCGGTCAAAAACAGTAGCGATCGAGCTATTTCGGGCGCGGTTTCAGGTCCATTCTCCGCTCCTCACGCCAATCGCTGAAGCCCAGGCGATGCCATGCGGTCGCGCCGGTCCAGTTGCGATGCAATACGCTCAAGGTGACGACCGTGATACCCGCATCGCGGAACCATTCGTAAGCTTCGTGCAGCATCGGCTTCATTAGGCCTTTTGCTCGAAAGCTCTCCTCCATAAAAGCCTGGCTGATATAACCGATGGATTGTGGAATGGCGCCGTCGGGGTTGCGCTTGAGCCGAATCCACAGATGACCGACCAGGCGCGCATCGGAGCTCGCAACCCAAATCGCGTGATGCTCGCGATTGAGCACCAGTTTCAGCCAGTTGGGCGCATCGCGAATTCCGTCCCAATCGAAACGTGCGCGCGGATCGAGTGCTTCCTCCCATGCCGCCAGCGCCGCGACCAGCCGCGAAAGCTCGGGGATATCGGACTCGATGGCGCGGCGAATCTGAACGGACATCGCAGGGTTCCTCCGTGAGTCAGAACGGCCCGCGATTCGTTGCGTCGAACGAAATCTCGAGCAGGTGGCGCTCGGTGCGGATCGACTTCAGCGCAGCCTCGCGCGCTTGCTCGAATTCGCGCTCGAGCCACGGCGCGATCCGCTCGATCAATTTTTCAGCACAGTCCGCATCCGCATTGCTGATCAACCCGGTCGCGACGCGGCATCTGAGCGCGAACTTCTCGATTCCGTCGCCACGCTCCAGGCCGAGCGTCAACACCACTGAGCCGGCAGCGCGCACGATCGGCGCGGCGCTCGCGATCGCGTAGATGCCCCGGCCGGTCTTCAAGGTTGTTGGCAAGGTTAGCGCCGTCCAATCCGTGTCGGCGAATCGTGCCGCCGCCAGCGCTTTCAGGCCGCGCGCGAGGAGGCCGTCCGAGTGCGTCCCGAACCGCCCTCCCAGAACAGCACCACCGGGCCCGCGATATAGATCGAGGAATAAGTGCCGGTGATGAAGCCGATCAGCAGCGTGAACGCCGACGGGCGCAGGATCGGCCCGCCAAACGCCAGCAGCGAGATCAGCACCGTGATTGCGGTGCCCGAAGTCAGGATGGTGCGCGAGAGAGTCTCGTTGATCGCGCGATTCATGATCGATGCGATCGGCTCGCGCCGGCGCTTGGCCGAATCCTCGCGGATACGGTCCGAAACGATGACAGTGTCATGGACTGAGTAACCGATAACGGTCAGCACCGCGGCAAGCGTGGTCAGGTCGAACTGGTACTGGCTGATCACCAGCGCGCACATCACGACCAGCACGTCGTGGACGAGCGCGATCACAGTGCCTGCGCCGAAACTCCAGCTCACGTGGCGGAACTGGAACGCGATGTACGCGCCCATGAAGATGGTTGCGATGATAACCGCGAAGAAGCCCTTAAGGCGCAAATCCCTGCCGACTTTGGCGCCGACGCTTTCCACTCGCACCACCTTCGCGATGCCCGGGCCGTAGGATTTGTCGAGCGCGGTCTCGAGCCTGGGACCGATGCTGCCGATGTTCTTGACGGCCTGGAAGCGCGCCAGAAAAGACTGGCCGGCCTTGCCGAAGTCCTGGACGGTGACTTCGCCAAGTTCGAGCGGCGCGAGCGCCTTGCGAATCGCGTCGGCGTTGGTGCGCGCGGTGAACTCGATTTGCGCGACGCTGCCGCCGACAAAATCGACGCCGTAGTTGAGCCCGCGGGTGAAGAGCAGCACGATCGCCGCGATGTTAATCACGGTCGAGAGTGCGATGAAGAAATAGCGCTTCCCGACGAAATCGAGATTGATGTCGGGACGGATGAGCTGTAATGACATCGGCCCTGTTTAGCTTTTCGTGGTCGCGCGCACAAGTACGCTCAGCTCGCGGCCGCGCGCTTGCGCCTCGATCGGGTTGCCCGGCGCGACGGTCCGCCGCTTTCCTTGATCGCCGCGGCGGCGGCGGCGCTGTCGGCGGCAGCCTGGGCCTTCGCACATGCGCCGCATCGATTGTTCTGATTGGCGGGATCTTCGCTGAGCCCGTCGTCGAGCGAGTGGCATACTTTCAGGCATGTGGCGCAGATGAAGTAGATGCCCTCGATGGTCTTGTTGATTCGTTCGCGATTGAGAATTCTTCCGCGCAGCTTCTCGATGCGGATGCCGAGCAGCTCGGCGTACTGACGCTTGATTTTTCGCCGGCCGGCTTCGTCCTTGGGGAGGTCGGCATCTTCGTCCGCCTCGTCCGCCATATCGCCGAACGAAGCGTACTTGTCGCGCTTGGAAGTCTTGCTCTTGCGCGCTCTGCCCATCGCGAATCCCCCTGCCCGCTTAGCGCGTGCGTCCGACGTAGCCGCAGTTCTTCTCGCAGACCAGGTAGAAGCCCTTGCGGCCGAAGCCGGCGAACTTGGTCACCTTGCTCTCGGCGCCGCACCTGGGACAGATGTGCTTTTGCTGGAGGCCGGCGTTTTTCTCAGCGGTCTTTGCCTTCTTCTCTGCCATGACGTGAAATGCTCTCGACTTGGATTAGCGGCCCCGATTTGGACTTGGAAATCAGATCAACGTTTACGCAAAACAACCCGGCCATTGGACGCTACCATCTGGCCGGGTGCATCCTCAAAGGTAAGGTCGCGAGGCCGTGTAGTCAATAGCCCGCCGCGCCCGGATAGTTGCCCGCGCCCGCGATGCGTGCAAGCGTGAATCACTTTGGACTCGCACTTGCAAGAAAACGACGCCGTAATTTTTATCGATCGCAAGGGGCGCCGCTACCTGAAGATGCTGCGGGCGGGCAAGAAGCTGCTCATCCGCGGCGAGATGCGCGCCGACGATCTGTTCGGCGTCGAGGAAGGCTCGCGCGTCAAGTTCTCCACCGGCGAGGCCTTCCTGGTGTTGCGCCCGACCTACGCCGACCTGATCCCGCATCTGCCGCGCGCGTCGCAGGTGATTTATCCCAAGGACACCGGGCCGCTGCTGATTTGGGGCGACGTGTTTCCGGGCGCGACGGTGATCGAAGGCGGCACCGGCGCGGGCGCGCTGACGATTGCGCTGCTCAGAGCGGTGGGACCGGCGGGGCGCGTGATCTCCTACGAGCTGCGCGAGGATTTCGCCGACGCCGCGCGCAAAAACGTCGCCGCATTTTTCGGCGACGCGCCCAACTGGACGATCAAGGTGCGTGACCTCTACGCGGGCTTCGATGAAACCGGCGTCGATCGGATGTTCCTCGATCTGGCGGAGCCGGGGCGCGCGCTTAAGGTCGCGGCCGCCGCGCTTCGGCCCGGCGCCGTGCTGGTCTGCTACGTGCCCACCGCCGTGCAGCTCAAGGACACGGTCGAGGCGATTCAGGCGCGGATCGATTTTGGCGAGATCGAAAGCTTCGAGACGCTGCTGCGCCATTGGCAGGTAAAGGGGATGAGCGTGCGGCCGCACTTCCGGATGATCGCGCATTCCGCGTTTATCATCGTGTCGCGCAAGCTGGTCGCCGACGCGCCGAATCCGCAAAAGCATCAGCAGGAACCGTTCGTCGCCGCCGATTCCAGCGAAGGCGATTCCGACGGCGTCGATTCAGACGAGCCGCTCGATTAGCGCAGTAACGTTGCGGTGTGGAGCGCCCGCGCCGTGGACATCGCGCCGGTCGCGCTGAAGCTGCCGCCCGCCGCGGGATTGAACAGTTCCGCGCTGCTGAGCGGCGCGCCATGAGCAGCCGGATCGACGGCCCCTATCCCGCCGGCGATCAGCACGCGATGCGGCGCGCGGCCCGGTCGCGAGCAAGGTTGCGCTATGCCCCGCGCGCGCAACGCTCATCGATTGATTGCATCGGGTCGTTTCGGTGTTGAATCCGCCCACGCAGGTGAAATCCCCGCTGTTCGGATCGAACGTCTCAGCCGAATTGCTGATCAGTCCCGACGCGCCCGACAGCACGCCGCCCGAGATTGCCACCGAGCCGCTGAATCCTCCCGCCAGCAGCACGCTCCCGTCGTCGAGCAGCGTGGCGGTGTGGAGCGAGCGCGGCTCGTTCATGAAGCTCGAGAGCAACAGAAATTCCTGCGAGGCGGGATCGTAAATCTCCGCGCTGCTGTCCTTGAAAAAAAAGCTCGACCCGCCGACTCCGCCCGTTATCAGGACCTTGCCGGCCAGCGGGCCGCTGGTAAACAGCGTCGCGGTATGCGCCGCGCGCTGATGGTCCATCGGGAAGGTCGCCGGGGTAAACGAGTTCGACGCGGGATCGTAAATGTCGGCGGAGCTGGTCGTGTCGCCGGATAGATTGGTCGCTCCTCCCGCCACCAGCACTTTGCCGCTGAGCAACAGCGTCGCAGTGTGAAACATCCGCCGATCGCTCATCGTGTTGTTGACCGCGATAAACTTGCGCGCGGCGGGATCGTACAGCTCCGCGGTGTCGAGCACGGTGCCCAGGTTGTCCTGGCCTCCGACGACCAGGATTTTGCCGTTGGAATTGCTCAACGGCGTCGCGGTAAAGCCCATCCTCGCCGCCGCCATCTTGCCGGCCGGCGAGAACGCGCCCGTCGCCTCGTCAAAAATCTCTGCGCCGCTCAGCACGTTGCCTTCGAGATTGAGCGAAAAATTCTTAATCGCGGCGCTTCCGCTGAAGCCGCCGGCGAGCATCACCTGGGTCGCCGATAGCGCCGCCGCCGACGCGCCCGCGCGGCTCGACGCCGCGATGCCGGTCGCGACGAACTGTCCCGCCGCCGGATCGAAGAACTCCGCGCTCGCGAGACTTCGATTCGACGCGTCCGCGCCGCCCGCGATCAGCACGTCACCCGCCGCGGGAATCGCCGCCTTGAGGTTGTGAATTGCGGCCTGACGGCTGCGCGAGGCCGCGCCGCCCGCGCCGGCGGAATCGTCCGCCACGGCTCCGTCGTGAGATGGCGATTCGATTGTCTCGCCGTTGATGCATCCGCTGGCCGCGACCAGCCCGATCAGTGCAACGAGGCTCAGCGATGCGAGCGCACTTCGCGCCCATCGGGGGCTGTTATGCAGATGCTTTTGCAAACGCACTCGGCTCTGAGAACTCGGGATTCACCCACTAAAGCTCCCGCATTCGCGGGAATCCAATGGGCATAAATGCGCGCCAGTTAGACGAATCTCAAGCGGAAAAGTTTCAAACTCCTCTTAGCCGCGTGCCCGTGGCACCTCCTCGGACAAGGAGAGGTTAGGTCGTGTCTTCCCCCTTACCCCTTCTAACAGGGACGAAGTCCCGCATCTTCTCTCTTCTCTTTTCACTGCGTGCAGGGCTCAGCCCTGCTCACCGTGCCATCGCGTAGTCGCGATAAAGATGCGTTGCGCAGATTTTCGCGTCTTCTCGCTGGGTGCAAGGTCCGCGCGCGACAACGGAGCGCGGCCTTAATACTGCGTGCAGGGGTCACCCCTGCAACCCACGGTGGGTTCCGCATTAAATAAAGTGATTTCCCCTTCCCCACGCGGTGCGGGCGCGCGAATCAGTGATGGAAAATCCCGCTGAAGAACTTTCCGACCGCGCCAAAGACATCCGATGAAGACGGACTCGCCGACGCGACCGGCGCCGGCGGCGCGAATCCCGGTGCCGGTGGCATCGTCGCCGACGCTGGCGCCGGCGCAGGCGCGCTCGCAAACATTCCGCCGTGGATTGGGCACATCTGCGTCGGCTCGGTGCCGATCAGAAATGGCAGCGAGACTTGACGCGGGCACGCCGAGGTCGCAAGACCGCCGGATTCGGGATCGATCGTGGCCATCGTAATCCCGGACGGCTCGGGAAAATCTTCCGGATCCGCCGGCGCTGCATCCTGCATGAACTGAACCCACGCCGGCAGCGCCGCCTGCGCTCCCGTCAATCCCAGGCTCTCGGGTTCGTCGAAGCCGACCCAAACGCCGGATACGATCGCCGGCGTGTAACCGATAAAGTACGCGTCCTTGTAATCCTGCGTCGTGCCGGTCTTGCCCGCCGCCGGAAAATCCAGTCCCATCCGGCCCGCGCTCGCGCCGGTTCCATAGCGCAGTACGGCTTTGAGAGCGCCCGTGATCAAATACGCGACGGCGGGACGAATCACGCGATTCTGCTCGTCCGCGTGACGGTAGATCAGATGGCCCTTGGCATCGACCACCGACTCGACGGCGTACGGCGGCGATTGCAGGCCCTCGCTCGCAAACACCTGGTACGCGGAGGTCAGCTCGAGCAGCGTGGTCTCGTCGGCGCCGATCGAAATCGGCAGCACCGCGGCAAGATCCTCGTGGATTCCCATTTCGTGCGCCGTGCGAACTATCGTCGCGGCGCCGAGCCGGCTGCCGACGTACGCAGTCGGCACGTTGAGCGATTCGAACAGCGCCTGCGCAACCGTCACTTGCGGCTGATAGGTGCGCTCGTAGTTCGCCGGCGTCCATCCGTTGAACGTCATCGGCTCGTCGGGCAGCGTCGACGCCAGCGTCAGCGGCGGCGAGAACGGCGCGCGGTCGGGATCGAGCGCGGCCAGGTAGACGATAGGCTTGAAGGCGGACCCGGGCTGGCGCTCGGCGCTGGCGGCGCGATTAAACTGGCTCTCAGAGTAGTCGCGCCCGCCAACCATCGCGCGAATCGCGCCGCTGTCGGCGTCCAGCGCGACCATCGCGGTCTGCAGCTTGCCGTCGATCTTGGTGCGGCGCAGGCGGCGATGGTTTTTTTCGAGCTGCGCGATATTTTCCGTGAGCGCATCGACGGCGTCGCTCTGAAGTTCGGTGTCGAGCGTCGTATAGACCTTGAGTCCCTCGAGATGGCCGTTGAAGCCGGGAATCCTGGCTACGAACGCAGTCACATAGTCGGTGAAGTACGGCGCGCGGCGCAGTCCCGGCGGCTTGGTGATTTGAATCGGCGCGGCGAGCGCGGATGCGTACGCGGCGTCGTCGATCGCGCCCGCGCGCTTCATCACTCCGAGCACCACGTCGCGCCGCTTGCGGCATGCGTCGGGATGGCGCCGCGGATCGTACAGCGTCGGCGCCTGGATCATTCCGATCAGCGTCGCGGCCTCCGCCGGCGTCACCTCGGCCAGGTCCTTGGCGAAGAAACATCGCGCCGCCTGCGGCAATCCGTCGATCGGCGTGCCCTCGTATTCGCCCATCGGCACGTCGTTGATATAGCGCTCGAGGATCTCATTCTTGCTCAGCCGGAATTCGAGCACCGCGGCGACTGCCAGTTCGCGAAACTTGCGGCTGAAGCTGCGCTCGTGGCGTTCCATAAACGTCCGCGCCAGTTGCTGCGTGAGCGTGCTGGCGCCCTGGACGAGGCGCCGGGCGCGAAGGTCGGAAATCGCGGCCTCGACGATACGGATCGGATCGATTCCCGGATGGTAGTAGAAAAAGCGGTCTTCGTTGGCGAGCAGTCCTTTGACCAGGTACGGCTTTAGCTGATCGAGTTGGACCTCGACGCGTTCGGCGGGCGCGCCGGGCAGCAGCCGGCCGATCACTTCAGGCTCGAGCATCGCGTCGGACTTGGCCACGCCGAACGAGTCGGCAACCCCCGCGATCCGCCCGCCGTCGAGGCTCACGCGCACCATTTCGGCGGGATACTCCTTCGCGCCGTCGTGAAACGATCGCAGGTAAATCGCGATCGCGTGCGGCTGCGCGGGTGTACTCCCCCGGAGCATTGGCCGCCGCCACCTGCGAGTAGCTTAACTGCGCCAGCCGATCGAGCAGTCCGACCCGGTCGAGGTCGTCGCCGGGGCGGATCGGAAAGGGCGCGGAGAAGATCGCGGAGCTAAGCGCGGCGCGACGATTCTCGATCAGCGCGGAGATCTCGCCGTAGAGTTGTGCGAGGTAGAATCCGACCGCGAAGAAGACGATGAGGAATCCACCGGCGGCGAGATTTCGCACGCGCCATCCGCGGATTCGCCACTCGCGGCGTTTCTTTTTCGCCGGATTAGCTTTCGATTGCTCCCGCCGTCCACCGCCCATCGATGCTGCCACCTCTGCTACAAGGTTAGCCGCGCATCGACGCCTGATCCATCGCGGTACTTCGCAGGCCGCGGTTTTGGTTCATTGCTTGTAGCCGAATCGTCGCAGCATCGCGCGCCGCTCGGCCTGATCGTCGGCGCTCTCGACGCCCTTGGGCGAACTGCCGTCGATCACCCCGACGACGCCGCGTCCGCCTCCGTCCTCCGCCACGATCACGCGCACCGGGTTCGCCGTCGCGCAAAAGACCGTACATACTTCGCTTACGGACTTGATCTGATTGAGCACGTTGACCGGGAAAGCGTTGCCAAGAATCACCACGAACACGTGTCCCGCCCCGATTGCCGCAGCCGCTTCGACCGCCGAATGCTCCAGCGCCGGGTCGGTGCCGGTGCGCCGAATCAGGCATGGGCCCGACGCCTCGCAGAACGCCAGCCCGAACTTGATTCCCGGGACCGCCTGCACGAGCGCCTCGTAAACGTCCTCGACGGTTTTGATGAAGTGCGCCTGTCCGACGATCACGTTGGAGTCTGCTGGCTTCGAGATTTCGACGATACTCAGTTGCATAGTGCTTGCCCCTTGTGACTATTGCGGTGATGATAATCCCGTGGATGTGGCGCCGGAAGTGAGTATCCGGCAATGGAGGCGTGGTGGCTACCGGTCTGACCCTTCGCGCGAATTCCGAGACGCGGCGGCCGGCGTTTTTTTACCGGCTCTCCTCGCGCGCGCAACGCACCTGGCTGAGCAGCGACAGCGTCGAGCGCTACGACTATGTCCCCAGCGATGCGGCGCGCAACTCGCTCGACGCCCTGATGCGCGTGCTCGAGACCGGCAACCTCGCGGGATGCACCACCTGCGCGCGCGCGTTGGCGGCGGAAATATGCCGGGCGCTGGCGACTGCGCCCGTCAGCGTCGAGGTTCGCGGGGTGCGCCCTCGCAATCAGCGCGGCGAGCTGCACGGACTGTTCTATCCGTACGATCCGCGGATGCGAAGGGCGCCGTACATCGTGCTCTGGATGCGCACGGCGCAGCGCCACGACGTCGTCAAGCCCAAGACGTTCGTGCGAACGCTGATGCATGAAGTTGGGCACTATCTGGACTACGCACTGCTGCACCTCGAGGATTCATACCACACGCAGGGATTCTTCAAGCGCGAATCGTCGCTGGTGCGCGCCCTGTTCAATTCTTAACCGGGTTCGCCGCTTCCCTTGACAGCGGCCGCTGCGACGCCGATAGCTATTCTCGGAATGCGCCGGCGCGCGGAGCGCATCCATATCACAACAACGCGCACCGGGTGGGAGAGATGGCTACTGGTATGGGATTCATTCAGAGATTGTTTTCGCCGGTTTCGGCGCGGGTGGAGTTGCTCGAAGAGCTGGCCGTGCTCGCCGGCCGCAATCAGGGGCTGATCGATCGCCTCAAGCGGCACGCCGCGCTTACCTCGCCGAATATCAAGACCGGAGTCGAGGCGCTTGCCGAAAAGGAAGAATTGCACGTCAAAATAATTCACTCGATTCTCGCCGATCACAACGTGTGGGCGAAGCTGCCGGAAGCCGCCCTGCATGACGGCGCGAACAACTGGGCGCGCCTCAGCGGCGACCTCGAGGTAATCGGCGAGCTTGCGGCCGAGCTGCGTATCGAAGCGATGAAATGGGAGTCAGTCGACGAAGACGTCGCGGGAAAGCTGCTTCAACTGGCTATCGAGGATGACGATCGCGAACGCGAGCTGCGCAAGCTCGCGCTCAAGTGCGACGCGCTTGCGCTGGACTGACTACAAGTAGCGCTGCAGGCCGCGGCGCTCGAGCTCCTCGGTGACGCGGCGCACATGCGGCGACATTGCGCGGTGCGCAACCAGGATCGCATCCCCCGTATCGACGACGATCAGATCGCGCACGCCAAACAACACCATCAGGCGCGAATCCGGGTACGCCAGCACGCGCTCGGAATCGAGTGCGATCGCGCTGCCGCGAAGCACATTGCCGCCCGCTTCGCCGATTGCCTCCCACAGCCCGTCCCACGATCCCACGTCATGCCATGAAAACCGCGCGCGCACGCCGAGCACGTTGGAGCTTTTCTCCATTATCACGCGGTCGAACGAATCGAACCGCAGCCTTCCGTAGGCGCGCGCGAGTTTCGCGCGCGGCGTCAGCGCGAGCCGTTGCGCCGCCTTGCCGAGCGCCGGGCAATGCGCGGCGAATTCCCGCGCCAGCGTCCGCGTCGACGCCACGAACATCGAGGCATTCCACAAGTAGCGCCCGCTCCGCACCATCCGGCGCGCAATTGCGAGCACGGGTTTCTCGACGAACTTTTCGATCTTGAATCCGGCGCCGACCTTGGGACCGATCTTCTGATAGCCGTACCCGGTTTCGGGCCGGGTCGGAGTAATCCCCACAGCGACGATCGATTCGTTGGCCGCGGCCAGACCGATCGCGTCGGCGAGCGTGCGGCGATATTGAGCGGCGGTCGCGATGTAGTGATCCGCGGCGACCGCGGCAATGACTCCGTCGCCCAGCCGGCGCTTGATAATCGCGGCGCCGTAGGCGATTGCCACTGCAGTGCCGCGCGCGTCGGGTTCAACGATCAGGTTCTGCGGTGGAATCAGCCCGCGGATCGCACGCCGAAACGGCGCCTGATGCGCCGCGGCGGCCAGCACGAAAATTCGTTCGCGCGGGATGAGCGGCACATGACGCGCGATCGTATCCGCGAGCAAACTGCTCTTGCCGTCGATCGAAAAAAGCGGCTTGGGCCTTGCCTCGCGGCTCGCGGGCCAAAAGCGCGTACCGCGGCCGCCGGCGATAATCAGCACTGAGGCGCGCGGCGGCGTGGGAGTTCGAGCCATCGGGTCAGATAGCGCCGAGTTCGCGGAGTTTGCCGTCGAACAGCGCGCGAATTTCGGCCAATCGCTTTTCGCTGGTAGCTTCGAAGCGCATCACCAGCGCGGGCTGGGTATTCGACGCGCGCACCAGGCCCCATCCGTCGGCAAAATTCACGCGCACGCCGTCGATGTCGATGACTTCATAGTGCTTGCGGAAAAAATCGGCCGCCTGCCGCACCACTTCGAATTTGCGATCGTCGGGGCAGTCAAGGCGAATCTCCGGCGTGAAGTGGCTGGGGGGAAGATCGGCGAGAATCGCGCCGAGGCCGCGTCCCTCGCGGCTCAAGATTTCCAGAATGCGGAACGAGGCGTAGATCGCGTCATCGAAGCCGAAGTAGCGGTCGGCGAAAAACATGTGCCCGCTCATCTCGCCCGCCAGCGCCGCGTGCTCCTCTTTCAACTTGCTCTTGATGAGCGAATGGCCCGTCTTCCACATGATCGGCCTGCCGCCGTGGCGCGCGATGTCGTCGTACATCCGCTTGGAGCATTTCACGTCGCCGATAATCGTCGCGCCGGGGCGCTCGCGCAGCAACGCCCGCGAGAACGCGACCATCAGCTCGTCGCCCCATACGATCTTTCCGTTCTCGTCCACCGCACCGACGCGGTCGGCGTCTCCATCATACGCGATGCCGATCGCAGCCTTGTTGTTTTTCACCGCCGCGATCAGATCGCGCATGTTCTCCTCGACGGTAGGGTCGGGATGATGGTTGGGGAAGCGCCCGTCCATCTCGGTGTAGAGCTCGATCGTCTCGAGCCCAAGCCGCTTCATCAGCGGCGCCGCAACCACGCCGCCGCATCCGTTGCCCCCGTCCACGACGACCTTGAGTCCCGGCGTGAGTTTGAACTGCGACAGGATGAAATCGTTGTAGTCGGGAATCACCGGGCGCTCGCTGAGCGAGCCTTTGGCGCCGGTCGTCACAAAATCCTGCCGCTCGATTATTTCGCGCAGCCGCTGAATCTCCGCGCCATAAATCGTCGCCGCTCCCACGCCCAGCTTGAAGCCGTTGTACTCGGCCGCGTTGTGACTGCCGGTAATCATCGCGCCGCCGTCCATCTTCCAGCTCAGCACCGAGAAATAAAGCAGCGGGGTCGGCACCACGCCGATGTCAACCACGTCGATGCAGCCGGAAAGGAGACCCTCGACCAGCCGATCGCGCAACCGGTCCGACGACAGGCGGCAATCGCGGCCGAGCGTGATCGTTTTTTTCCCCGCGCGATGCAACAAGGTGGCGTAACCGCGCCCAAGATCGACCACGAAGTCGTCGTCGAAATCGTTTGCGACGATGCCGCGGATGTCGTACTCGCGGAATACCTGCGAATTCATTATCGTCAGTCTGTGCGACCTATTACGTCAGTGCAAGATAGCTACTTGCAGGATGGTTACCGATGACCGCCGCCGGGAAATCGCCCGCCGGTAACGAAGCCCGCGTCGCGATTGTCACCGGCGCCGGCCGCGGCATCGGACGCGCGGTTGCGCTCGAACTCGCGCGCGCCGGCTACTCGCTATGCCTGGCCGCTCGCTCGCGCGATGAACTCGAAGAAACCCGCTCGCAGATCGGGCTGCCGCCGGAGCGCGCATTGATCGTGCTGGTTGATCTGGCCGGCGAGGAAGCGCCCGACAATTTGATTAGCGCCGCGCTTGATTGCTACGGGCGTATCGACGTGCTGGTCAACAACGCCGGATGGGCTCCGCCGCGAACGCCACTGCTCAAGATGCGCCCCGTCGATCTCGATCGCATGATCGCCGTTAATCTGCGCGCGCCGATCGCGCTTACGCGGATGGCGGCCGCGGCGATGGCCGCGCGAGGCGGCGGCGCAATCGTCAACGTCGCATCGTCGGCCGCCATCAAGGCTCCCGCGGGCGAGGCCGTCTATGCCGCGACCAAGGCCGCGCTGATCGCGTTCACGCGCGCGGCGTTCAGCGAGTTGCGCCAAAACGGGCTCAAGCTCGCGGTGATCGTTGCGGGCCTTGTCGATACTGCGCTGATTCCGAACAACAAGCGGCTCGATCGCGCGGCGATGCTTTCGACGGCCGATGTCGCCCAGGCCGTGATGCAGGTCGTGAACTCTCCCGCGGGCGCATGCCCGGTCGAAGTGACGCTCGAGCCGCAGTTGGATCCGGAGCGTCCGCACTGAGTTCCAGCGTTCAGGCGCGCACGGCGATATCATTCACGGCGCGATTCGCGCTCGTGCTGGCGGCGGGAGTCGCCGGTGCGATCGTTCTCGCACCGCTGGCGGCTCTCGGATTATCGGCTGCGGGATGGCGCTTTCCGTTTCCCCGAATTTTCGATCGGACCGTGATGGCAACGCTGTTGCTCGCGATGCTTTGGGCTGCGCGCGACTTGAATCTCGGCTCGCTGCTGAGCCGCGGCTTCAGGCATCCCGCAACGCCGAGCATCGTCCGCGCGATGCGCGGTCTCGCCGTGGCGATCTGCGCGATTTTGATTCTATTCGCGCTGGCGCTGGCGGCCGGCGGCAACGGTATCGGCGATCGCGGAGCGGCCGCGGCGTTGATCCCGAAATATCTTCTGGCGGCGATCGCGATTGCGATCATCGAGGAAGGATTCTTCCGCGCGTTTCTACTCGGCGGCATGGAAGGCGACTTCGGCAACCGGGTCGCGCTGATCGCAAGCGCCGCAATCTACGCCGTGGCGCACTTGGTGCGATCTCCGGCGCGCTTTTACGTCACTGGCTACGAGCCCGCGGCCGGCTTGATCACGCTCGCGCACAGCATCGACCAATTCACCAATCCCGCGATCGCGATTCCCACCCTGATCGGCCTATTCCTGCTTGGGATAGTTCTCGGCGAAGCGTATATCCTCACGGGCAGTGTGTATTTCTCGATCGGGCTGCACAGCGGCTTCGTGCTGGGCGCGAAGCTGTGGCCAAAAATAATTCTCGGCCGTGCGATGCTGCCGTGGTGGATTGCAGGCGGCGGAGCGATTCCGCTAATCGGCGGCGGCGCCGCATGGGCAATCGCGATAGCTATACTGGTGATGCTCCGCCCGATCTCCGGCGCGCGCCGAACTGCACGTAACGACCAGTCGAGACTAGCTCGCTGAAGTTCGCTCTCGATGCCGGCGAGGAACGCCGCGGCGCGCACCTATAAAGACCCCCGGATCAACTCCAAAGCGCGCGGCGAGCGCCTGGATTTGCCGCACGTTGAGACGGCGGCGTCCGGCCAGCACTTCGGAAACGACGCCTTGGCTGCCTATCTGGGTCAGATCCTTTTGAGTGAGGCCATGCTCCTCCATCAGGAAGCGAAGCACCTCGATACCGGAAGCTTCCGGCAGACGGTGATGCTCCCGGTCGTACGCCTCGATAAGCACGCTCAGGGTTTCGACCAGGCGATAACGAGCGTCATTGAGGTTGTCGCCGACTTCGTCCACAAGCGCGCCCAGGCGCTCGACCGCCGCGTCATACTCCCGGTCCGTACGGATAGCGAGGAAAGGCTCCAATGGTTCAGGATTCCTGGTCGCCGCAACGCTCCGAGTCTTCATCTTTTCCACCTTTCTGTGTCGTACTCCGAGTGCGTAATAATCTGGCGCACGAACAATCTCGGGGTGTTGAAGTGGATGGCCGCTATCAGTCGGTACTTGTTGCCACCGATGTTGAAAACGTAAAAGTCGCGCCCTTTCACCGGAACCATGTCCACGCTGGCGAAAGTCCGCTTCAACTCTGCGAGGTTCTGAAAGCGCCCACGGCGCGCCAGCTTCAACCATGCTCTCAGCGCGTCGCTGCATCCGCGTGCGACTTACCGAACTCCCGCAGCGCCTTCTGCGAGACAACGTGCACTGCGTGTTACGCTATCTCAAATTGAGATGAGCAGCAAGACGAGCGGATTAATCGTACAGCGAGGGGGAGCCGCTCACCGGGCGGGTCCGGTAGCGGCGATGGGTCCACAGCCATTGCTCGGGATGCTTTCGCACCATCTCTTCGATCGCCTTTTGATAGCGCGCGGTGTTCACCCGGGTGTCGGCGTCGCGGTCGCCGGTCCGCTGCTGCGGGATCTCCTCGAAAATTTCAATCACGTGACTGCGGCCGTCGGGCTGGCGCACGATAAACACCGGGACCACGGGCGCACCCGCCATCATCGCGAGGCGATCGAAGCCACTCGGAGTGGCGGCCATTTCGCCGAAAAGCGGCACCCAGATAGCCTCGGAGCGCTTGGCGTTCTGATCGAGCGGGATGCCGATGATCTCGCCGCGCTTGAGCGAGCGCAGCATCTCGCGCGCCGCGGTGTGCTTGCGGATGGTCCGCACTCCCACGCGCTCGCGGATGAACGTCACCAGTGCGTCGCCGGCCAGGAAGCGCTGCGTGTGATGAACCACGGTGATCTGGAAGCCGTGGAGCGCGTGTCCGGCGGGCAGCAACTCGAAATTTCCGAAGTGCGCAGTCAGGATGAGCGCGCCCTTGCCGGGGTACCTCGGCGTGAGATTGTTCCAGATGTCGAGCCGATTGTAGCTGACGCGGCGCGCCAGGCGGCGGTAGAAGAATCCGCCCAGCCGAACGTACTCGGCGCCGGTGCGGCCAAGGTTCATGTACGAGGCGCGCAGGATGCGGCGTCGCTCCGCGTCGCTGAGTTCGGGAAACGCGATCTCGAGATTGCGGATTCCGATTCGCGTGTGACGGCGATCGAAACGATAGGCGATCAAGGCGCCTGCCTCTCCCAATTTGTAGAGAATGAAGTCAGGGAGCAGGCTGAGCGCGTGCAGCACGCCAACCAGCAGCCAGAAGATCAGCCGATCCTTGAGGCCCAGCGGGATGCGCATGCTGCGCGCGATTCCACCAGCGAGCGGAAAGTCCGGTTCCTTCATGCCGCCGTCGGCCGGAGCGGCGCCGCGCTTCAACATATCGCCGGCTGAATCGAGCGATTCGCGGCGATCGAGCTTGGGACTTGCTGATGAATGCACTGATACCATCGTGTGCGGTGCTCTTTATAATACCGATCGTTCGCGCTTGGGGCCTTTGGGAATCACCACCAGGCCCGAATCGGTGACGAAGAAGCGCTGTCGATCGCGCTCGAGGTCATATCCTATCTCTTCGCCCTCGGGAACATAGACGTTCTTGTCGATGATCGCACGGCGAATTTTCACGTGCCGGCCGATTTCCGCGTAGTCCATGATCACCGAGTCCTCGACCAGGCTGTACGAATGGACGAATACCGAGCGCCCGAGTACGGAATTGCGAATGGCGCCGCCCGACACGATGCATCCCTCCGAGATCACCGAATGAAGCGCCAGCCCGCGCCGCCCGTTCTCGTCGAAGACAAATTTCGCCGGCGGCTGATCGAAGTACGCGGTGCGCAGCGGCCAGAGCGGATTGTACAGGTTCAGATGCGGGCGCGCGTCGCGCAGGTCCATGTTGGCCTCGAAGTACGCGTCGAGGGTTCCCACGTCCCGCCAGTAGCTGAGATTGAGCTCGGAGTCGCCGCGGATGCGATTGGTCATGAAATTGTAAGCGTAAATCGGCACTCGATTGATCAACGCCGGGATGAGGTCGCGGCCGAAATCGTGATTACTGTTTTCCTTGATCGAGTCCTCGATCAGCGCCTCGCGGAGCACTTGGGGATTGAACAGGTAGTTGCCCATCGAGGCCAGCGAGCGTCCCGGCGCACCGGGCATCTGGGGCGGATTGTGGGGCTTTTCCACAAAGCTTGAAACGCGCAGGCCCGAATCGACCTGGACGATGCCGAACTGATCCGCCTCGTCCACGGCCACCGGCAGAGTCGCGACCGTGACGGCCGCCTTGCGATCCATGTGGAACTCGATCATCTGCTGGATGTCCATCCGGTAGATGTGGTCCGCGCCAAAGACCGCGACCAGGTCGGGCTTGGTGTCGTCGATAAGATTGAGATTCTGAAAAATCGCGTCTGCCGTTCCCTGGTACCACGTCTCGCCCATCCGCATCTGGGCCGGAACCGGGATGACAAAGTGATCGGGCAGCATCCCGCCGAATTGCCATCCGTCCTTGAGATGCTCGATCAGCGACTGGGAGCGCCATTGCACCAGCACATAGATCGCGTAGATGCCCGAATTGATGAAATTGGAGAGCACGAAGTCGATAATGCGGTATTTGCCGCCGAACGGGACCGCAGGTTTGGCGCGGTCCCTGGTCAGCGGATGGAGCCGGGTGCCCTGCCCTCCTGCCATCACTAGCGCCAGCGTTCTCATTTGAGCAAAAGACCCAGAGTCGTCATTGTGCGGCTCGCCTGGGCAAAATGAGCGGGCCGAGCATAGGTAGCTCGCGGTATCATCGGAAACCTATCCGTCGGGCGCTGAGGTGCAGCTTTTTTCATCCGTGAGATCTCTGAATTGTGGCAAATACCGCAAGAATTTCTGGATAGTGGCACGAATCGGTCATACAACAGAAGCATCGGTCCCGCGAATTTAGCTTGATTTTACTCGATTTTGGGTCCTGCCGCCAATTGTGCCGCAAGGCACGTCATTTGCTTGAAACTTATTTATGGCTCTTACGTCTAAATTGCTACATCGATTATGGTAGTCGGATGCGCGAGCCCTGTCGCGATGGAGCGCGATGAGAGGAGGATACAGAAGATGCAAACCGCAGTTAGCAGAAATGAATCGAAAACGACCGGTAGCCAGGGAATAGTTTACCGCACGATTTGTCAGAATCCCGGCTGCGGTTTTAAATTCGACCTCAGAATAACGCCTCAAAACGCCAGCCTTCTCAGCGGCACGATGGCATGCGCGCACTGCAAGCGGCATGGCGGCCAACTGAAATCCCAAGGGCGCATCGGCGAAAAGCTGTTCGCGGCCAAGCTACTGTTCCGTCCCACCGGGGTTGGGCCGACGCGCAGCGACGAGGACGAAATGGGAGCGGATTCCCGCTATTAACCTGGGCGCGCGGATCATCTAATCTAGATGGGCTGTCACTAGATCCGTTGCCTTATCATTACGCCGCGCGCCGTCCGGAAACCCGGACGGCGCGCGCGTTTTTCAGATGCGTGATTGGCCACGATGGCGATCAGCCGCCCGCGACCGGCACTGCCGCGATGCCCTGCAGATTGCGGATACTGGGCCGCTCCATCATGCGCTTGATCCACGCATCGATGTTGCCGCGGTTGTTGCCAAGCACGTCGATTCCGATTTCGTTGAGCACCAGCATCCGCGGCGCAAAGCCGATGTCGGCGACCGAGAACTCACCGGCGAGAAAATTGTTGCCTTGCAGTTCATGGTTGAGGTAGTCGAGCACGCGCTCGACCGACTGATGGAGCCGTTGAACGCGATTCTGATCGCGTTCGCCCTCGGGCTTGGAGACTTCGGCGATTAGCTGGCCGACGGGCGGCGTGAACGAAGTGTCGGCGAAATCCTCGAACAGCCGCGCCCGCGAGCGCATCGCGCTGGAACCGACCGGCGGCAGCACCGGGGGTTCGGGATACTCGTCCTCGAGATACTCGTTGATGATCGTCGAATCGTAAATCGTCGTATCGTCATCGACGAGCACGGGCACGCGTCCGAACGGGTTGAGCCGCAGGAAGTCGGGCTTGCGATTTTCATGCTGGGTCAAATCGACCGCGACCAGCTCGTAGGTCAGGGCCTTCTCGGCCAGGACGATGCGGACCTTTTGACCGTAGGGGCAGGAAAGGAAGTCGTAGAGTTTGATCATATCGGGCAAGTCCTCATTCGGCTTGCGCCGCGACGGTAATCTTCAAGCTGGCTTCAACCTCGGAATCGAGCTTGACCGGCACCGTGAATTCTCCGAGCTGCTTGATTGGCTCGGGCAGGTGAATTTTGCGCCGCTCGATATCGAGACCATTTTCGCGCAGCGCGCGCTCGAGATCGATGTTGGTAACCGAGCCGAAGAGCTTGCCCTCCTCGCCGGCGCGCGCGGTGAGCGTGAGCGCGAGCGCTTCGATCCTGGCCTTGACCGCGAGCGCGTCGGTGCGCTTGATCTCGCGCCGGCGCGTGGCGGTGCGCTTCTGATGCTCGAAGGCGCGGAGATTTTTTTGATCCGCCTCGACCGCGAGCTTGCGCGGCAACAGATAGTTGCGCGCGTATCCGGCGCGGACCTTGACCACGTCGCCGGTCCTTCCCAGGTTGGGAAGATCCTCGTTGAGTATGACTTGCACGTTCATTGTCTTTGCCGCCTCATTGTCTTGATCGCCGTGTTTCCGCCCCGCGCTTAGAAGAAATCGCCCAGGTTGTTCGCTTCCGGGCTGGGGGGCTTGAGCCGCCGGAAGTCGATCCACATATCGAAGACGCCCGCGATGCACACGAGCGCAGCCACCAACGGCTGCGCGAACACGACAAAATAAATTATGCCGCGTACGATCGACGGAACTGAGAGCGACTGAAAATAAAACCCGACAATCGCCAGTCCCTGGCAAAAATACACCGCCGCGATACAGACGAAGCCGTTGAGTGCGATATCGCTTATCGCCGGGACCGGAATGAACAGCCCGAAGCCGCTGGCGAGCAACAGCCACACCATCCATTCCTTCGCCGACCATCGCGAAAGATCGCCGAACAAGCTGTAGGTAAGCCGTTGCGGCCCGGCCCATCGCCAAAACACGCGCAGGTTGAGCAGCATCGAGCTTGCCGCGACCAGCAGCGCGAACGCCGGCGACAGACGCATCGTAAACGAAATAACGCTGGCTTGCGTATCGGACGATATCGCCGATTGAGTCCCGAGCAGCTTGTAGAACTCCTGCCCGCGCGCCATCCCTTGTGCAAGTTCGTCGTGAACGGTCTTGATGAGCGCGTCGGGGCCGCCCATGACCACCAGCGCTGCCACCACCGAAGCGGCCACCATCGCGCCCGCGCCAACCGCGGTGATCATCTCGAAGGAGGAACGGCGCTCGAGCATGTAGCATACGATGCCGGTGCCGAGGCCGAACGACACCAGGTAGCCGAGACCGGCAAACGACCCCGCCAGGATCGCTACCAATGCGGTCGCGAGCAGGACCGCGATAGTCGCGCGGAGGTTGGGACTGGGACGCCCGACCGCATAGAGGATGATCGGTGCAGGCGCGAGCAACATCAGAATCCCGCCGATCATCGGTATCGCGCCGCCGGCGAGGAAGAATGCCCCCGCCAACGCGGCTGCGCGAACCATCCCTATAACCGCCTTGCGCGTCACTGGATTAAGCCGAGCTAGGCTCCCAGCGTCGAGAATGGCAGCAGCGCGAGCACGCGAGCACGCTTGATCGCCACCGCCAGTTGGCGCTGATGCTTGGCGCAATTGCCCGAGGTTCGGCTGGGGACGATCTTGCCGCCCTCGGTGATGAAACTGCCAAGCGTGCGCACGTCCTTGTAATCGACCTTGAGCGTCTTGTCGGCGCAAAAGCGGCATACCTTACGCCGTCCACCGGGGCGCCCGCGACGCATCCCGCCGCCGCGGCCCTCGCCGCCACGGCCCTCGCCGCGTTCGCCCTCGGGGCGTGGCGCGCCGTAGCGTCCGCGTCCTTCGCCGCCTCTTTCAGATCTTTCCTCGTCAGCCATTTAGATTCCCTGGTAACATTTCCTTGACGAAAGTTTTAGTATCTATTCACTTCGCTCGATCGAGGCAGCTACGACTTCAAACCCGATGTCGGTCTTCAAGCTGCCCTTCAATGTTCTCATTCTTCCGATCACCTTAACCTGGCGGCCTGGCGCCAGCAGTTGTTTTGCCGCCAGCGCGGATTCGCCGGTCATCACGATCCCGAGTCTCAGTTCCTCGCCGGGCGCGCCGCAATCGACGGTGAAGCGGAGTACGGGCGTGCCTGCCGGGGTGATGCGGACTTGGGGCTGATTGAGCAGCCGGCCTTCGAGCTCAATCCGGTTCCCTGTCACCTTCGGGCCCGGCGATTTCCTCGACCGCCGCTTCCATTATTTCTTCGGGCGCGTCGGGTGCTTCCTCAGCCCTCTCCTCGCGCGAGGCCGTCAGGGCGGCTGCGCGCGCTTCCTGGGCAGCCTTGGCCTCGGCGATACGGCGGTTGCGCGCCTCGAGTTCCTCGCGCGCCTTGGCCACATCGGCGTTGTCGTCCACCAGCACCGACAGGTAACGCAGGACGGTATCGGAGATCCGCAAGTTGCGCTCGACCTCGTTCATCACGGGGCCGGGCGAGACATAGTCCAGACGAACGTAGAAGCCGCGGCGCTCGCCCTTGATCTTGTAGGCGAGTTCGCGCGATCCCCACTCCTCGGTTTCGATCATCTCGCCGGCGCCGGCGGCGATGATACCTTCGTAGCGTTTGATGGCTTCCTTGATTTGGGGGTCGCCCGAATCAGGGCGGAGAATAAAAATAGTTTCGTAGCGCCTCACGCGCTGCACGTCCTCCTTACGGATTTGAGCCCCAAGTTGGAGCAAGGAGCAATCCCGTACAGTACCATCGCGCGGATTCGCTCTCAAGGCTGCCGGGCAGTTATTTATTGACCATCGTAAACCGTGGCCGGGATGGGCAGAAAGTCGATGCTTGCCATTGGCGGGTGGTCTGTTAAGAGAAGATTTGGTCGCGCTCAATCAATTCAGGAGGATCCGTCCAGTGGCCACGTCCAAAAAGAAAATCAAGAAAGCACCGCGGCAAGCCCGCAAAGTCGCTGGCAAAGCGGCCAAAGGAAAGACGGCCGCATCCAAAGGCGCCAAGCACGCGGTTGCGGTCAAGGCGGCGAAAGGGCGGGCGCCGAAAAAAATCTCCAAGCGGATGGAACGTAAAGTTGCCGGCGTCGTTACAGCCGCCGCTCGCGCATCGGTCAATATCGAGAGTGCGGCAGGGCGTATGCAACGGGCGGCGGTGCGAAAAGTCGGTGAAGTAGCGGCCAAGGCGACCCGCGCGGTGGTGAGGGCCGTGGCGCATTCGCCGAAGATCCCCGGCTACGACGACCTGCCGGTACGGGCAGGCGCGCCGGCGGGCGCGGCATGGGGCGTGTTCGGCGACGACGACGAAGTCGGAACGATCAACCTGCTGACGCCCGAGCGCGTGATTGCGGCCGCTGCGTCGATTCGTTCGGGCAAAGTCTTCGCGATGAATCTGCCGATCAACATTCCCGACCCGCCGCTGTTCACGCGCGGCAAGCATACCCACACGGTCAAGATTTTCCCGACCGCGGACTTCGTGCTCGACGACTACCTGGACAACTTCTATCCGCAATCGTCGTCGCAATGGGACGCGCTCGCGCACGTGAAGCATCCTGTTTACGGCGCATACAACGGGATCCCCGACAATCAAATGACCGGGCGCGGCGGGATGCGCCTGGGGATCGACAACCTGGCGCGGCGCGGAATCGCCGGGCGCGGAGTGCTCGCCGACGTGGCGCGGTATTACGATCGGGTCGGCAAGGAGATCGATTTCACCAAGGCCGAGTCGATTCCGCTCGAAGACGTGCAGGCCGCGCTCGAATACGAAGGCGTCGCGCTGCACACCGGCGACATCCTGCTGATTCGGATCGGATGGACAAAGTTCTACCTGTCGGCAAGCGACGAGATTAAAGCGGAGCTGGCGAGGGAGACGGTAGTGCCGGGAATCGAGGCCAGTCAGCGCACGGCGCGATGGCTGTGGGACACTCATCTGGCGGCGGTCGCGTCGGATTCGCCGGCGCTCGAGGCGTTGCCGAAAACCCCGGAGGAGACGGAGTTTCTTCATTTCCACATGCTGGCGTTCTTCGGGATGCCGATCGGCGAGATGTGGAATCTCGAGGCGCTGGCGGAAGATTGCGAGGCCGACGGGCGCTACGATTTCTTCCTGACGTCGGCGCCGCTCAACGTGCCCGGCGGTATCGGCTCGCCGCCCAACGCGCTGGCGATCAAGTAGCAGGGGGCAGGGTGACCCTGCACCCAGCGGTAAGGGTGGCCGCTGCTAGTGGCCGGCTTTGGTCAGCGCTTCGGTCGTGAAGAAGCTCTTGTCCACCGCGCCCATGTTGATGTACCAGCATTCGCGCTCAGGCGTGTCGGGTCCGGGCAGGTAGCAAGTCGTCGAGATGCCGGATTGCACGTCAACGCTGGAGGCCGCGATATTGAATTGTCGCTTGAACGGATAGACCGCAATCTTGGCGTCGGGCACCGGGCGATCGCGGTAGGTGAAAAGATAAATCTGCGCCTTCCACAACTCGCCCTTCTGATCGTAGCTGTCCACGTACGGATTGAACCATCCCTCGCCGTCAACGTAGACGATCGTCTTCGACTGCAGGATGCCCTGGATTCTTTCCGGCCGCGGCGTGACTTCGACTACGTAGAGACGGCGCATCTCCCAATCGTCGGGGCATGAGGTGGCGCCGCCGTCGGTGGGGCATGGATGCGCGGGCGAGTTAATCGCGTGCGCGCAAGCGAGCATGCTGCGATCGCCCAGGAATTTGAAGTTGTACTCCTGCGGCTTGGCGCCAAATCCGCCGGCGTGATCGGCGTCCCAGGTCGAAAGTCCCGGCGAAGAACTCATCATCACTTCGTTCACCCGGCGCACGCGCCGCGCTCCTGCCAGGAATACCCACGCGTCGTCGGCGTGATTCGCGTCCCAGTAGCGAAAGCGGATAGCGCCGCTGCCGCGATCTTCGGCGGGCGCGAGCGCGGGATAGGCGCCGACGCGCCCCCAGATGCCGCTAGTCTTGAAATCCGGGTCGGCCGGCATCGGCTCGACCTCGGTGCGTCCGATATCGGAATAGCCTGCCAGATGCCCGGTCTCGGTCATCAGCATCAACTCTTGTTGCGCGCCGGGATTTTGCTTCGCCACCTGGCATTCGAAATAGCGCAAATCGAAGTCGTCGGTCGCGATCGGCTTGAAGTACTGGTTCCACATGATCTTGGTCGCGATGTCAGGATCGTTGGGATCGAGCATGGGGAACGGCTGCCCGGCGACGTAGCCGAGCAGGTCGCGATGGTCCGGGGCCAGGCGCACCTGCCCCGAGTATTTTTCGGTCGCATCCTGGTAAGGCGGCGGCCAATCGACGCGGCTCGGCGCCACGATGTTCATCTGCATGCCCTTGGCGACGGCGACGTAGGTGCCCGGGCTTACCAGGGTGCGGACCTGCTGCGCATTCTTCGGCGTGATCGTGTCGCCGGGCTTGACTTGGGCATGAGCTGGCGTGATTGAGAAAGTCAGCGCGAAAAAAACTGCGATAACCGCCAGCCCGGTCGAGACGCGGAGTTCGCTCGGCTTTTTCATATTCTAAAGTATCACTTTAACTCGACCGCGAGTTGGCGGCAGCGTTGCGTTCCGGGGTTGACGAACGAGTAAACGCTCGCTGGCGGAAGCTTGTCAAGCAACACTGCGGCGCCGCAGCCAAAGCCCGGCGAGCTCGGAACCCTACAAATCGCGGCGGTAGGTGACGAAGTTGCCGGTGACGCGGGCGCCCAGGCTGAGCGCCGTGCGGCGCGAGGCCCAGTTGTCGTCGAGGACCAGGGTGTAGCCGGCAAAGCGCATCTTGCGCTCGGCCATCGCCAGGTACGATCGCGCCGCCATCGCCAGCGCCACGCCGCGTCCGCGGGCGCGCGCGACGACTCCGACATTTATCAGCGCGCCTCGCGTACCCCCGCCGCGCTCGGGTTCGAGCCGGGCGCCTCGGCGCACCCGGGCAAGCGCGGTGCTGAAATCGGGCACCGAGAAGACCGCGCCGACGCACTCGCCGTCGATCTTCGCGAGCATCGAGAGATCGGCGACCGGAGTTTCCCACAGCGACGTGAGCATCGGACGCACTTCGCCCCGCGTCACCGGATTCCATCCCCAATGGCGATCGAACGCCGAGTTGGTCACGTCCGTCCACGCGTCAATCGCGGCCAGAAACCCGAACTCGCGCCAACTCTGAACCGTAACGCCAGCCATCGCGGACGCGTCGGCCATCCGCCGATAGCGCGCCAGAATTTCGGGCGTGAGCGGCGCGCTGTAATCGAGCTGCCCTTTTTCGGTAACGAAGCCGGCTTCCTTGAAGTAGCGATGGTATGCGGGAGGATTTCCGCGCAGCAGAAACGACGGCAACGAGCCATAGTTGTCGATCGCGTAGGGATAATCGAGAAACGCCGCGAAGCCGCTGCGCACAGCGCGCATGCCGCGTTGGTGGATCGAATCCACGGCCTGGTCGAGCATCGCGGCGACCGCGAGGTCCTCGCCGTCGAGCGCCTCGAAGTGAATCAGCTGGCCGAGTTGCTCGTTCCAATGTTCGATGTAGCGGCGATTGATAACCGCGCTGACGCGTGCGACGACCCGGCCCGCACGACGCGCGCAGAAGGGCGTGACTTCGAGGTGCGCCGCGAGCACGCTGCGGCGTGACAGCAGATCGATCTCGCTTTGCACGTCGGGCGGCCACCACGCGTCGCGCGCGCCGTAAACTTGAAATGGAAGGCGCGCGAACTCATCCAACTGTTCGCGGCTCGATGGCCGTTCGATGCTGATGGTGTCGCGGGTTGGTTTGGGATTTGCCGCCATGATTCAAACCGGATCGCGCGCTCAAGAGTCTTATAGCCGCGGGGCGGCCGAAGATCATCCGCGCGGAGAGTCGCGCGCGGGGCCTGGCGGCGCTGCGCCTTCGCTCCTTTCCCTTGAGTCTGAGCTCAACCGCATGCGGCTTGCCATGTCTCCTCTGCCGACCGTAAAGTACGCTCCGTGTCGTCCTGCGGGGGAAATATTCTTGCGATACGCAGCTGACTTTGTGGCGGCGGCGATCATCGGCGCCTTGATGATGATGTCTGCTGCGGCCTGGGCGCGACCCGATAGTGCCAACCTCCTGCTGGCACAGGACGATTGGACTCGGGTTCCTTCGTCCGGCGGCAGTTCAGATTCAGAACCCGAGCGTCACTCGAGTTCTCAAGAAGGCCAGCCGGCCGCAGACCATCCGCAGCGCGGCGGCGACAATGCGCCGGTAACGATCGTGGAATACTCCGACTTCCAGTGTCCGTACTGCCGCCAGGAGGAAAGTCCTCTCCGGCAGGTGCTGAACAAATATGGCGACCGGGTCCGACTGGTGTACATGGATTTCCCGTTGCCTTTTCATCAATACGCCATGGATGCGGCCATTGCTGCGCGATGCGCCGATGAGCAGGGCCAGTTCTGGGCCTATCACGACGCGCTCTTTGAAAATCCTTCCGGACTCTCGACGCCCGCACTAAAGACGGTTGCCGCGCAGCTCGGGCTGGACCGCGCAAGTTTCGATGCGTGCCTCGACGGGCGCAGGTACGAGAGTGCCGTAATCGCCGATCGGACGCAGGGCCAGATGGCCGGCGCGCGCGGGACGCCCTACTTCATCGTAGATGGCCACTCGATGTCCGGCGCTCAGCCGCTTTCAGCATTCGAGTCAGTGATCGACGGGGATCTTCGCAGCCGCTAGTTCTCCGGCCAACGCCGGTCTGCCGCGCTGATAAGCTTCGGGTGTCGCGCGCGGGGCCTAGCGGCGCTCGGCCTTCATCCCGTCTTCATTTGCGAGAAACAGATGCAACTGCGCGGGCGTGGTGTCGCGCGGAATCTCGACCGGATAATTGCCGGTAAAGCACGCGTCGCAAAATCCCTCGCGGGCGCCGCCGTTGAACGAGTAGAGTCCGTCCCAACTCAGATAGGCGAGCGAGTCGGCGGTGATGTAGCGGCGAATCTCCTCGATCGAATGCGCAGACGCCAGCAGCTCCTCGCGGGTGGGCGTATCGATGCCGTAAAAGCAGGAGTTGGTGGTGGGCGGCGCCGCGATGCGCATGTGAACTTCGCGCGCGCCCGCCTGGCGCAGCATCGGAATCACTTTCCTGAGCGTGGTGCCGCGCACCAGCGAGTCTTCGATCAGCACGATTCGCTTGCCGCGCAGCAATTCGGCCACCGGGTTGAATTTGATCTTCACGCCGAAATGGCGAATCGACGCGCGCGGCTCGATAAACGTGCGGCCGACGTAATGGCTGCGCACCAGGCCCATCTCGAACGGTATTCCCGATTCTTCCGCATAGCCGAGCGCGGCGGCGGTGCCCGAATCGGGCACCGGCACAACAATGTCGGCGACCGCCGGAGCTTCGCGCGCGAGCGCGCGCCCCTGCTGCTTGCGGACCTGGTACACGTTGCGGCCGTAAACCTGGCTGTCGGGCCGCGAGAAATACACGTACTCGAAAATGCATCGCTTGGTCGGCGCATGCGCGAACGGACTGAGCGAGCGCAGTCCGTTGTCGTCGACGATGATCATCTCGCCGGGTTCGATCTCGCGAACGTATTCAGCGCGCACCAGGTCGAGCGCACAGGTTTCCGAGGCCACGATCGTCGCGCCGTTGAGACTGCCCAGCACCAGCGGCCGGAAGCCCTGCGGATCGCGCACCGCGATCATCGAGTTTTCCGTCAGCACGACCAGCGAATACGCGCCGCGCACTTGCGCCAAAGCCTCCGTGACCCGCTCCGGCAGCGTGGGCGCGTGCGAAGCGGCGATCAGATGAATCATCACCTCGCTGTCGGACGACGACTGGAAGATCGATCCGGTCGACTCGAGGCGTGCGCGCAGTTCATGGAAGTTGACGAGGTTGCCGTTGTGCGCCAGCGCCAGTCCGCCGCGCGCATACTCGACCACCAGCGGCTGACAGTTGTTGATGCTTGTCGAGCCGGTGGTCGAGTAGCGGTTATGCCCGATGGCGCTGGTGCCTTCGAGTCTCGCGATGATCGTGCTGTTGAAGACGTCGGCGACCAGTCCCATCCCGCGATGCGCGATCAGCGACTTGCCGTTGGACGATACGATTCCCGCCGACTCCTGGCCGCGATGCTGCTGCGCGTAGAGACCGAGGTACGCGAGGTTGGCCGCCTCGGGGTGTCGATACACGCCGAATACTCCGCATTCCTCGTGGAAGACGTCGAGGTTCGATTCTTCGACTGCTATGACCGAGTGCGTTTCAGTCACCGCCTCTGAGCCTCCTTGGAATCGCGTCTTCGTAAATTCGCCGCAGTTCGGCAACGTCCTCATCGAGACCGGCCGCCGCGGCAATCTTGAGCCTGGCATCGTCGATTACGCGTCCGATGACCGCAAATTCCAATCCTTGCTCCGCAAACAAACTCTCAACACGGGCTGCGTCGCGCTCTGCGATCGACAGCACGACCGTCGATGCGCCCTCACCAAAAAAATCAACCGCGTCGGCGTTCCCAGCGCGCCCAAGTTCAACTTCGGCTCCCAGAATCGCCCGCGGATTGAAACAGGCTTCGGCCAAAGCCACCGCAAGGCCGCCCTCGGCGACATCGTGCGCTGATCTTATCAGCCCCTGTTCGGCGCCTTCAACCAGCCCCCGGACCAGTGCGGCTTCGCGCGCCAGGTCGATCGCGCCAAGGCGCCCGCCGTCGATTCCGAAGATTGCCGCGTACTCGCTCGCCGCCAGAGACGGCCGTGCGGTGCGCACCAGCGCGATCGCGTCGCCGGGATTCTTGAAGAACTGGGTAACGTGCTTCGAGACGTCGATCATCACGCCCAGCACCGCAATCGTCGGCGTCGGAGGAATCGGGTGGCCTTCGGTCTCGTTGTAAAAGCTCACGTTGCCGCTGACCACCGGCGCGCCGAACGCGATTGATGCGTCGCGCAGCCCCTCGACACCGCGGACAAACTGCCACATCACCTCGGGCCGCTCCGGATTGCCGTAGTTCAGGCAGTTGGTGATTCCCACCGGGCGCGCCCCCGCGCATGCGACGTTGCGCGCCGCTTCGCAAACCGTCCCGACCGCGCCGAGATATGGATCGAGGGCGCAGGCGCGAGGATTCGAATCGACTTTGAGCGCGATCGCGCGCCGCGAATTCTTGATTCGCAGCACGGCGGCGTCGCTGCCCGGCCCCAGCACCGTATTGCTCTGCACGATCGAGTCGTATTGCCGATAGACCCACTTCTTCGACGCGATGTTGGGACTGTCGAGCAGCGCGCGGAGCGCTTTGCCCATCTCGGGATGCTTGCCAGCGGCGCAGCGATTGGCCGGCGGCTGAATCCTGGGCGCGGCCGCGGGACGATCGTACAGCGGCGCGTCGTCCGCCAGCGCGCCGATTGGAATATCCGCCACGACCTGCCCGCGCCATCGCGTCCGCCATCGCTGGTCGTCGGTCAGGTGACCGATCACCACCGCGTGCAGGTCCCATTTCTCGAAGACCGCCTGCAAATCCGCCTCGCGACCGCGCTCCGCGACGATCAGCATTCGCTCCTGCGATTCGGAGAGCAGAATTTCGTACGGCGTCAGTCCCGCTTCGCGCAGCGGAACCTTGTCGAGGTCGAGTTCGATCCCGAGTCCGCCATGCGACGGCATCTCGCTCGACGACGACGTGAGTCCCGCCGCGCCCATGTCCTGGATCGCGACAATCGCACCGGTCTTGCCCGCTTCCAGGCACGCCTCGATCAATAATTTCTCGGTGAACGGATCTCCGACTTGCACCGCCGGGCGCTTGGCCTCGCTTTGCTTGTCGAACTCCGCCGACGCCATCGATGCTCCGTGAATTCCGTCGCGTCCGGTTGCGGAACCAACGTAAAGCACCGGATTGCCCGCGCCGCGCGCCTTCGCGCTCATCATCTCGCCCTTGCGGACCAGCCCCAGGCAGAACGCGTTGACCAGGATGTTGGCGTTGTAGGCCGCGTCGAACATCACTTCGCCCGCGACCGTCGGCACGCCCACGCAGTTGCCGTAGCCGCCGATTCCGCCGACTACGCCGCCGAGCAAATAGCGCGTGCGGGGATGCTCGAAGGAGCCGAACTTGAGCGAGTTCATGCTCGCCACGGGCCGCGCGCCCATCGTGAAAATATCGCGCAGGATTCCGCCGACTCCGGTCGCCGCGCCCTGGTAGGGCTCGACGAACGAAGGATGGTTGTGGCTTTCGATTTTGAAGACCGCCGCCCATCCGTCGCCGACGTCGATTGCGCCGGCGTTCTCGCCCGGCCCCTGCACCACGAGTTCGCTCTTCGATGGCAGCTTCCTCAGATGACGGCGCGACGATTTGTAGGAGCAATGCTCCGACCACATCACGGAGAACACGCCGAGCTCGGTGTAAGTCGGGGTGCGGCCGATGATCTGTTCGATCTTGTGGTACTCATCGGGCGCGAGTCCGTGCGCGCGGGCCAGCTCGAGATCGACCTTCGGCTCGCCGGGGATAGACACGGGACGCTCGCTCATCGCGCGCTCCCCGCGATCGACTGAAATATCTTGAGTCCGTCCACGCCGCCGAGCATCGCTTCCACCGCATGCTCCGGATGCGGCATCAGGCCGAAGACGTTGAAGCGCTCGTTGGCGACGCCCGCGATCGCGCGCATCGAGCCGTTGGGATTGGCGTCGTCGCTCTCGCGCCCGGCGGCATCGACGTAGCGCAAAATCACCTGCCCGCTTTTTTCCATCTCGCGCAGATCATCTTCAGGCGCGACGTAGAGTCCTTCACCATGCTTGATCGGAAGCCGGAGCAAATCGCCCTGCTTCGCCGCGCGCGTAAACGGCGTGTTTGCGTTCTCGACGCGCAGCCACACGCGCTGGCATATGAAGGAGAGCGAGCGGTTGCGCGTGAGCGCACCGGGCAGCAGATGCGCCTCGCACAGAATCTGAAAGCCATTGCAGATGCCGATCACCAGCCCGCCATCGGCGGCGAACTTCGCCACGCTCTTCATGATCGGCGAGAAGCGCGCGATGGCGCCGGTGCGCAGATAGTCGCCGTAGCTGAAGCCGCCCGGCAGCAGCACGCATTCGACGCCGGCGAGCGACTGGTCCTTGTGCCAGAGCATTCGCGCGTCCTGGCCCATCACGTCGGTCAGCGCATACAAGGAGTCGCCGTCGTCCAGCGAGCCGGGGAATCGCACGACGCCCCACTTCATTCGCCGTCCACCTCGAAGCGGTAGTCCTCGATCACGGGGTTGGCGAGCAGCGCCTCGCACATCTTCTTTGCTTCGTCGCGCGCCTCCGATGCGGTGCGCGCCTGGACTTCGAGCAGGATATATTTGCCGACTTTGACGCCCGAGACGTTTTTGAAGCCGAGGCTTTGCAGCGAACTTTCCACCGCGCGGCCCTGCGGGTCGAGGATTCCCATCCGAGGCGTCACGAACACTCTTACTTGCAACTCAAATCCTCTTGCGCGCCGCCGCCGCGGGTTAGCTTTCCACCCGGCGGAGCATCTCGTGATAGGCTTCCTCCACGCCGCCCAAATCGTGGCGGAAACGATCCTTGTCGAGTTTCTGGCGTGTGGCTTTGTCCCAGAAGCGGCAGGTGTCGGGGCAGATTTCGTCACCGAGCAAAACCTCACCGTGATAGCGCCCGAACTCGAGCTTGAAATCGACCAGCATCACGCCGCGCTCGTCGAGGAATTTGCTCAGGATGCCATCGACCTTCAGCGCCAACGCGTCGATTTGCTTGAGCTCTGCCGCGGTGGCCCATCCAAACGCGATCGCATGCTCGCCAAGGATCATCGGATCGTCGAGCGCGTCTGATTTGTAATAGTACTCGACGATCGGATGCGGGAGCTGTTCGCCCTCTTTGCGGCCGAGCCGTTTCGCCATCGAGCCCGCGACGAGATTACGCACGACGGTCTCGACCGGGATGATGTGCAAGCGCTTGCAGAGCATCTCGCGATCGTTCAAACGGCGGACGAAGTGAGTTTTCACGCCACTCTTTTCGAGCATCGTAAAGAACAGCTCCGACATCCGGTTGTTCACCATCCCCTTGTCTTCGATAGTGTCGCGCTTCTTGCCGTTGAAGGCGGTCGCGTCGTCCTTGAAGTAGGCAATGACGAGGTCGGGGTCGGAGGTGGAGTAGAGTTTCTTCGCCTTGCCCTCGTAAAACATTTCGAGTTTTTGCGGAGTTTTCGTTGTTTCCACGATGCGTTCTCCCTGTCGGTTGGTCGGACTATCTTAACCTAATCATCTTACCGACCGGTCGCCTCATCACAACGAAGCGCGGCGCCGATTGTCCACAAAGCTCCGCGCTTATGCACATCGAAGCGCGCGAGCGTGTGGACAGCGGATCTCACGGCTTGCGCGCATCTAATGAAACCTCAGCTTGCGCTTCGGCGCGGGCTCAACTTTAAGATCGCGCACTTTTTGCCGCGGCGGCGTCCGATACTTTCGCGGGCGGCGCGAAGCGCTCGACGAGTTTCGCCGCCAGGCCGACGTAGCTGCGCGGATTCAACTCGCGCAGCGCACGCCGCGCGCCGTCGTCCAGCGGGAGCGTGGCGATGAATTCTTCGATCACGCGCCGATCGATCCGCCGGCCGCGCGTCAGTTCCTTGAGCGTCTCGTATGGTTTGGGCAGCCCGTGGCGCCGCATGAGAGTCTGAATCGCCTCGGCGACGACCTCCCACGCCTGCTCGGCTTCGAGATCCTCGGCGATGCGCCGCTCGTTGACCTCGACCCGCGCCAGACCGCGCCGCAACGACTCCAGCGCGACGACCAGATGCCCGAACGCCGTACCCATCGATCGCATCGCCGTGCTGTCGGTCAGATCGCGCTGCCATCGCGAGACCGGCAGCTTGGCCGCCAGGTGATCGAACAGCGCGCTGGCGATTCCGAGGTTGCCCTCGCAGTTCTCGAAGTCGATCGGATTGACCTTGTGCGGCATCACCGAGGAGCCGGTCTCTCCGGCGACGGCTTTTTGCGCGAAGTAACCGATCGAGATGTAGCTCCACATGTCGCGGCAAAAGCCGAGCAGGATCGTGTCGATGCGCATCATGATGCCGAACAGCTCGGCGATAAAATCGTGGCTCTCGATCTGGGTGGTCAGCGGATTCCAGGTCAGGCCGAGCCGCTCGACGAAATCCTGCGAGTGCGCGATCCAGTCAACCTCGGGATGGGCGAAGTGATGGGCGTTGAAGTTGCCGACCGCGCCGTTGAGCTTGCCGAGAAATTCCTGGCGGCGGAGTTGCGAGAGTTGGCGCGCCACGCGGGTGGCAAAAATCGCCATCTCCTTGCCGACCGTGGTCGGCGACGCTTCCTGGCCGTGCGTGCGCGCGATCATCGGACATGACTTGTAGCGATGCGCCAGCTTGACGATCGGCGCGTTGGCCGCCTCCAGGCGCGGCGTCAGGTCGGTCGCCACGAACTCCTTGAGGATGAGCGCGTAGGCGAGGTTGTTGATGTCCTCGGAGGTGCAGGCGAAATGCACCATCTCGACCGGCAGCGCCCGGTCGATCGCGGCGACTCGCTCCTTGACAAAATACTCGACCGCCTTGACGTCGTGATTGGTGGCCGCCTCGAGTTGCTTGACGCGGCGCGCATCGTCGAGCCCGAAGTCCTCGTAAACGGCGCGGAGCTTTTTCGCAGTCGCGGCCGGAATCGGTTTCAGCGCACTGATCGCGGGATGCCCGGCGAGCGACAGATACCATTCGATCTCGACGCGAACGCGGTAGCGAATCAGCGCGAACTCGCTGAAGTACGCATCCAAGGCCCGCGTGCGCGCGCGGTAACGGCCGTCGATCGGCGTCACCGCGGTCAAAGCCGCGTCGGTCTCGGCAGGTTGGTCTTTCACTCTTTCACTGCTGCTGATGAAATTAAATTACGCGACGAGGCTGGCGCAATCGAGGGGGTGCGCCGGTAGTGGGTCAATTTGAAAATCGCTGACCTCGACGGCTCGGTCCCGTTCGTGCCAGAATGGGCCATGCCTACCCGTTCAAGCACCAAGAAGAAACCCAAGCCTAAACGCGAAGGCACTAGGCGAGTCGTTGAACAGGCCATCGGCGAAAGGCTTTCAGAGAGGGATGACGGGGTGCATCATGATAAGCGTGATACCTGGATGGAAGCTGGGATCGCGGATCACGTCTGGTCGATTGAGGAAATTGTTAAATTGCCACTAGGGGCGAGGTGGTCTTCGCAAAGATGATTGACCAGTCTCTCCGTTGTCGGATTTCCGATGCCGTTACCCAGGCTTTAAGGCCGCTTCCGACCGTCTTCGCCGGGTGGGAGGGTGGCAGTGCGGCCTTTGGTGCGGTGGATGCTTACTCGGACATCGACCTAGAGTACCTAGTAGCCGATCATGCGTCGTTCGATGACCTGTACGCGTGCGCGGAGCGAGCCCTCGAGGCGGTATCTCCCATTACCGCCAGCCACACCCCGCTGAAGGGCCGGTACTACAAGCTAAAAGATGGTGGCGATTTTCTTCTGGTCGACCTGATCTTTTTCCGGGCCGGAGACCCTGATTGTCATCTCGACATCGAGCGACATGGTGAGAGGGTACCTCTCTTCGACAAGGGAACTTGGCTGCGACCCAGGCCCTTGGACGAGCGAGCGTTGGCGGTGCAGCGGGACCGGCGCTATCGGGAACTGCAGACGTGGTTCCCTATGAGCCAGGTCTTTGTCCGCAAGGCCATTTTGCGCGGCCAGCACGTCGAGGCCGTCAATGCATTCTGGGCATGTACGTTGAAGCCGCTCGCTGATCTCTTGCGCATGCGCTACTGTCCCGCGCGATGGGATTTCGGGGTGCGCTACCTTGATCGCGATCTGCCTCCTCTTGTGTACGACCAGGTCCGCGACCTCGCGCTCGTCAGCGACCTTGGGGACCTCGAGGTCAAGTTGGCGAGGGCTACAGCCTGGGGTGCCACTCTATTGCGAGAATTGGAATCGGAGTGAACTATCAGCCTCAAACTGACCCACTACCGGTGCGCCGATCCGTTCAGCGGCCGGTGTGACCGAAGCCGCCGGGACCGCGCGCGCTCGGCGCCAGTTCATCGACCTCGACGAGGTCGGCGCGAATGACGGGCGCGATGACGAGTT
Source organism: uncultured delta proteobacterium (assembly GCA_963813785.1). Classification (GTDB taxonomy): domain Bacteria; phylum Desulfobacterota; class Binatia; order Binatales; family Binataceae; genus Binatus. The sequence goes on from CAWFAJ010000005.1 coordinate 271,650, forward strand.
GGGCGATTCGATCGCCGGGTTTAATCACGATCGGCTGGTCGCCCAAATTTACAAGTAATACTTTAACTTCTCCGCGATAGTCGGCGTCGATGGTTCCCGGCGAGTTGATGAGCGCGAGTCCCTCTTTCAGCGCGCGGCCGCTGCGCGGACGCACCTGCCCCTCGTAACCGACGGGAATCTCGACGGCGATGCCGGTTGCAACGGCGCAACGCTCGCGCGGCGCAATCTCGATCGGCGCGTCGATGCCGGCCATCAGATCGATTCCGGCGGCATGCTCGCTCTGGTAGGCGGGAAGCGGCAGCGCGCTTTTGCGCAAGCGCGCAATTTTCACAGTCGGTCGCATCGTTGCAATCTCGTATGGCGAATTGGCGGCGCGATAGCAAGCGCTCCGGCGCGGATGCATTCTCAGCTCGCGATCGGCTCGATGCCTCGGCGTCCGCGCTCGGTTCACTGTCATCCGCCAAACTACTTTCGCTCAGGCTGGGTTCATATGCGGCACAGCCAAATCAATTGCAGAAATCATATCAATAGCAATACGCCCATGATTACCAGATCCTGCAGAAAGTGAATGAACCAAGCCAAAAATAGACCTTTGGTTTCCAAAACCGAGCGCGCGAGCAACCAGCCAAGCAGTCCCGCTACAGTGACACCGACAGATCCACCGGGCGTGCCGAAGTAGTGCACCGTCCCGAAAACCAGGCCAGACGCGACAGCGATGCGGTTGGGTCTCATTAGACCGCTCAGTGAGACGACCACGCCAAAACGAGCCAGCGCTTCTTCTACGAAAGCATTGCTTGCAGCAAGCAGCGGCGTCCAAAACAAAATCGGGCTGATAGACAACGCGTTACCTTTGAATTTCTGAAAGTAGATTATTGCCGCAGTAACTGACGTGATAATGACCGCGAAGCGCCCGCCGATTACGCGCCACGACTCTCCGGCTTTGATGCCGAGCAATGGGTTGGCGTTAGTTGGCGCGTCAATGTTCCCGATGCGGAAATAGGTGACAAACTCCTGCGGTTTTAACCAGCGACATAGCAACAGGAATATGGCGATCAGCACCAATGTGAGAAGTTGGTATTTCAGTTGAATGTCCAGATAGCGTGTGGACGACCACGTCGAAGGTATCGCTGGAACTACTCTGTCTCTAACAAACAGTAACCCCCATGTCAGTAGGACGACAAATACGAACAAGCTGATCGAAAGGATGGTGTTTGATTGCAAATTGTCCATGGTTGTTTCGCGGTCTTCGTCTGGACCGCCCAATGGTCACACCATCTCGATCGGAGCGGCGATTTCGGCCATCAGATCGATCCCGGCGGCATGCTCGCTATGGTAGGCGGGAATCGGCAGCGCGCTTTTGCGCAACCGCGCGATTTTCACAGTCGGTCGCATCGTTGCAATCTCGTATGGCGAATTGGCGGCGCGATAGCAAGCGCTCCGGCGCGGCGGTTCGCGGCACAATCGCCCGCGCCGAAGGCGCGGCCTATGCCGATCGCGGCGAGCTTTGCAAAACCAAGATTGATGCTGGAGAGACACGCGCTGGCGCGCGCGAGATCCTTCGGCTTCGCTCAGGATGACGCGGAGAAAAGACCCGGGGTCCCTCGGCTCCGCAGACTGCGCTCGGGATGACGAAAAACCAGACTTCGCTCGGAATGAGACGGAAGGAGCGGCCGCGAAGGTGAACGCGGCGAT